>ADAC02000001.1 GCA_000163555.2 alpha proteobacterium HIMB114
TTTTACCATTAGCATTGGATCATTTAGAGTTCCTTTCGCACAAGAAATTGTTTTTCTAGGATCCATGGGAATTGTTTTATTCCTTATGATGAAACTGATTAAAGAGCTTCCAAACGATCTTCGTTTTACCATTGTCGGAACAGCTATTATTGTATTTGTCTTTCGTGCGATGCCAGGACCAGGACCTGGACTTTCTTGGTTTGAAATTGATGTTTTAAAATTTGATGAACAGTTCTTTTCAAAGTTATCTTTAATTGCATCTATTCTGACCCTTACTGGAATTTTAGTATTTAGATCTTTTATGGCAAATAGTTCTATCGCTAGAATCGTTGTCATTTTATCCATTGCTGGATCTGTTTTGTTTTTACCAAGTGTTGGAATGTATTACGGGCTTCATGAGTGGACAGCATCAGTTACAAGTAATATTGTTGATGCTAGATTTATTGCAATTGTTAATACCGCACTTGAAAGTCCTCTAGGACAAGTTGCAATGATTCCGATGTTAGCTTGGATTGCTAAAAATGCACCGGCTCATTTAAAAGCAACTTTCTTTGCAGTCTTTGCATCATTTACTAATCTTGCTTTATCTGCAAATGCGTTAGGAACAAAATATTTAAATGAAATATTTATTATTACGAGAGAAGTTAAAGATAGAATTATTGATCAAATTCAAATTAAAACAGCTGCAGATTATTCTGAACTTGGAATGTTATTAATTGTTGTAACCCTATTAACTTTAATTATTCCAATTATTACTGTTTGGTTTGTTCAAAAGTCTAGATTTCGCACCAAAGAATAATATTTTTTTTCTTTCCATTAAAGTGTAAGCTAGAGGTATGACCTGGTACTTATTAGGTTTATTATTTTTTATGATAATTAGATGGGTGTTTGCTACACCTTATCAAAGTGAAATTGAAAGATACGAAGACAAACATAATTGGACATCATTAGGAGGATGCTAAATAAATGAAGCTTAAATTACTTCGAGGACTTAAAGATATAAAAGAAAATTTTTCTTATCATACTGATACACCGGTTAGTGAAATTGCTCTTGAAATTAAAAATAAGAAGATTGGAGCTGTACCCATAGTTGATAATGAGAATAAGTTAATTGGAATTGTTTCAGAAAGAGACATTGTAACAAAAATGGTTGTCGAAGCTCGTGATCCTGACTTAACTTCAGCAAAAGATATTATGACAACTGATATTGTCAGTGCTCATTTAGATGATGATTTAGAAAAAACTATTGGAGTAATGAAAAGTAAAAATATCAGACACATGCCAGTGACTGATGAAAACGGAACTTTAACAGATTTTTTTTCAATTCGAGATTTTTTAAATGCAGAAATGAACTATAATTTGCAGGTTTCTCAAAAACATAAAAATGTTGTGCGTTATCAAATCGTTGCATCTGGATTATTAATCCTTGTTACTTTTGCAGGTTTATTCCTAGATTTTTTTGACAAAAAGTACACCATCACGATATTAACTGCTGTGTTTCTTATAATTGGTATTGCATCAGTCATGACCATAAGAACAACACGAGATAAATCTGACGATTATTAATAATAAATATAAAATTAGAAATTATTAAGCGGTTATTATCTGATCTTTAAAGTGCGAAAATTTGCCTAAGACAAAGTCAATTTCTTTTTGTTCTAATTTAAAATCATTTAAAACTTTAATCACTATTTTCACAAATGTATTCCAGTCTTCTTCTTTAATATTGAGATGCTTATGTTTTTCTACAAGATCAATTTCTGTAACATTAGATTTATAACCCAATAAATGAGCAATGGTTTCTTTTTGAACTTCAATCAATTTTGAAATATCATATCTTTTGAAGAACTTATTATAAAATTCCTCATTTTTTCTTATTTCAAAATAAAGCTTTTCGGTAATATCAAAAATCGTTTCTATAGAATATTTTTTGTTTAACATCACAATACAGTTTCCAACCAAAGAGAATCAAGTTTCTTAAGCTGGAGTGGATCACATTCTTTGATGAATTTCCAATACCTTCCACATGGTGCCATGTAAGATAAAGCTTTTTCTTTTTCTAAAGCTTGATCCATCACTTTAGAATTAAGTTGAGGTTCTTTGTTTTTTAAAGTTTTTGATAATTGATCTGGATTTAGGAAATCTGATATTTTAATTTTTGGAAATAGTAATCTTGATTGATTTTGTTCTGTTAAGTTAATCATCGTGCAACTTTGAGATTTTGCAAAGGCTAGAAGCCTTGCAGATTTTGCTTCTAATGATTGAAGGGTAATGTCATCTCTTAAAGGATCGGCTTGCCCTGTTCCATAAAAATGACTTAGTGAATTTTTTGGATAAACCATATCACAACCAATATAAGCAATCACATCAGGCTTTAATGTACCAAGCGCCCAATAGCCTGCGGTAAATGCCATCGTTCCACCTGCGTAAATAAATCCACCAAATGAATTTTGTTCTGGCACATATTGCTTAGCACTGATTAATTTATCTTTATCAAATGAGATGGGTTGTTTTTCTTTTGGAAAATCTTCTGGGTAAATGACATAGTCCCAATCTTTTCTTAACCTCCATGCATTATTAATTGCAACTTTATAAGTTATGGTCGAACAATCAATTGATTGAACACGAGCAGCATCAGGTGCACTTCCTACAATTAAGACTGTCTTCATAAATTCGTTTTATTTTTGTTATATTATAATACAGTTAAATCTTAAGTGTCATGGAAAAATTAAAACCAAAACCTTTTCAACTTTGGGCCTGGGCGTCAACGATTACAATTATGGCTGGTGCGATCACAGCAGCTTTTGGTTATTATCCGCTTTATAATTATATATTTTTAATTGGTAACACATCACTTGCTATCGTGAGTTGGTTATGGAATGAAAAATCATTAGTTTTTCTAAATGCTGGGTTAGCAAGTATTTACCTTGTTGGATTAATCAATCATCATTTGGGATAATTGGTTACCACCAACCCATTACTCTGCCGTTACCAATAATAATCATTAAACAAGTAATGATATGTAATAACACCCAAAAAGATCTCACCATCAGTACTTGTTTGTCATATGGCTTAGTTTTTTTATCTGAAAAACTACCAAGCGCATACATGAATACTTTAAATAAACCGTTCATTTTTAGCCTCCATATTAGATTTGCAGTAAACTAATATAATTTTACCGACTAAAAAATATATAATTTATTTTGTTTTTTTATGATTTTGTTTGTGTAACAGTCTTATCTTTATTTTTTTTATTACAACATTTTTGAATAGCATAAGCAGTGGCTATTCCACCAATGAACGCCATTTTTAAAATTTTAAGACCAATAAGAGTTCTGATAATCATAATTTAGTTAATATCGTTTTTTTTTAATAAATAATAAATAATGAGATTATAAAAAAATATAAAATTAAAGATATAAAATAAAAAGATTACTTCTTTCGAATTAAACAAATATCCAGTTGAAGTTATAATGACAGCAAATGCACTAATCGCTAGTGTCAGCTTAGATTGAGCTTTTTTCTTTAAATGTGAAGTAATGATATCCTCTTTTTGAAACATTATATCTTTTTATCATATGGAATAACGTTTACCGTATACCAAAAAGGTTTTTTGTTCTCGTCGATATAAGTAATAAGCGTCCATACAAATGTTCGTGTTTGATTGTTTTTATTTACTTGAATTAAATAAACTTCATGGAATTTATCTTGATGAATAATTCCAACTTTTGTTTTGTTGTGATTTAGTAAAATAGAATACACATCTGATTTCATCATTTTTGTAAAATTTTGAATAGGACCAGTTACTTTTTTATTTTCTGGATGTGCAAATTCATAAGTTTGAACGATACCTAAGTTATTCTTTAATTTCTTATTATTTTTAAGTGATTGCAGTTGAATAGTTAGAACTTGATAAGCAGTTAAATTGCTGCTGGGTTTAATAAGATTGTCATTATGATTTAATAACCCAATCAATCCAACGGTAAGAGAAAAAATAGATACAAAAACTAATGCTTTAAAATTTTTCATAATGTAAGTTTAACAACTGCATATTAAATTAATATGATAAAAGCTAACTTTTAAGTTGTATGAATAAAGAAAATGCATCAAAGCTATGGAAGCGTATTCAAAAAGCAGGTGATGAATTACAAGGAAAACTTCCAGATCATCCCAATCATCCAAAAGGCAGAAACCCATATGCGCATGTTGCCATATGTGTGAAAAATAAATTTAAACTAAGTTATAAAGATATTCCTGATACTCTTTATGATGATGTGCTAAAGTATATTGATGAGCTTGTTACAAACCCAGAGTAAAGTTTTTTAATGTTTGAAATTTTTAAAATCAAAAACATCCCACAAAAAAGCTGGAGTTCAGAAAAACCACTTAATTTTAAACCAAAGGTTTCTACTTTTCTTTTACTTTGTATTGGCTTAGCGATCTTTGGATTAGGCGAAGGATTGTTATTAGTCTCAACCACTGGAAATTCACCTTGGTCGGTATTAGCAGAAGGCATTACCAAAATTACTGGTATAACGATTGGGACCTCAACGTTTCTTGTTAGTGTCGGTGTATTATCACTTTGGATTTTTTTAAAACAAAAGCCTGGCATTGGAACGATAATGAATATTATCATTATTGCAGGGGTTATTGATTTAACGTTAATTTATTTTGATTCACCAACATCGATTGTTTCAAAATATATATTAGCAATTGTTTCTGTTTTATTAGTTGGCCTTGGAAGTGGAATTTATTTAATAGCTAATTTAGGCCCTGGTCCTCGAGATGGTTTAATGACAGGGCTTACTAGAGTTACGAATTTACCCATAGCATTTGTCAGAGCTTCAATTGAAATTAGCGTGGTTTTAATCGGTTGGTATCTTGGAGGAACCGTTGGAATCGGAACACTCATATTTGCATTTGGAATAGGACCAGCTGTTGCTGCAAGTTTATATTTAGTAAACAAGATCTAGAGTTTATTTTTTAAATAATTTCTAATTTTATAATGAATGACTAATTTATCTTAATAAATAACATCCATAAACCTACAAGAAATAATGAAGTAGCGAATACATAATTTAGTTTTTTTGCATATGCTTCATTTCTAAATTTTGTTCCTAAAAGGTCACCGAATATTGTCCAGAGAGTAAATGAAAGACAGTTATTAAGAGTAAATATTATGCTTATTAAAATTATTTTTAATAAACTCTGATTATTGTTTAAAAAAATTGTAAACATCAAAGAAATAATTACATAGGCTTTGGGATTAAATATTAAAAGAATTACGCCATCAGTAAAAGTTGTGCCTATATCTCTTGTTGTTGATTTATATGCTCCTGCTTTGAGAAATTTATATGAAAGAAAAATCACATATATTGAACCAATAATTTTTATGTACTCATAGTAATCCTCAATAAATGAAAAAAAAAATCCAAAGCCAAGACCTATTAATAAAGTGACTATAATAGTAGCTAAATGATATCCAAAATTTGCTGATAAGGTTTTTTTGAAACCAAACTTAGCACCACTTGCAGCAAAGAACATATTTCCTGGTCCTGGACTAAAAGCCAGAGGAAAAAGAAAAACTAATAAAGCAACAATTTCTACAAATTTCATAATTTCAATGTTTCTATTATAATTAATCAGTTATATGTAAAGCGTGCAAAATACAAAATACTTTAAAACGTTTAAACTTCTCATTCCTTATCTATGGCCGGATAAAAGAAAAGATTTAAAACTAAGAGTAAGCTTTGCAATTATTGCCCTAATTTTAGCAAAGGTTGCAAGTGTCAGTACGCCTTTAGTATTAGGTGCATCCGTAAATTCACTCACTGAATTAAGCTCAGGCATTAATTTATTTATGTTAGTGCCGGTTGCTCTGATTATTGGATATGGTGCTACACAAATTATCTCTTTTGCGTTTGTGCAAGTTCGTGATGGATTGTTTTCTAAGGTTTCACAGCATTCTATACGACAAGTTTCTTTGACGATGTTTAAACATCTTCATAATTTATCATTACAATTTCATTTAAACCGTCAAACAGGAGCACTTGCAAAATTTATTGATCGAGGAACAAAAGGTATCGACTTTCTCTTAAGATATGTTTTGTTTAATGTAGTACCAACTTTTTTTGAAATTTTCTTAGTTTCAGGAATTTTATTTTTTCTCTACGGGCCCTGGTATGCCGTGATTACGCTAACCACCATTAGCCTTTATTCTTATTTAACCTTTACGATTACAGAATGGAGAAATGTATTTAGAAAAAGAATGAACCAAGCTGATAATGATATTAGCACCAAAATAATAGATAGTTTATTAAACTATGAAACAGTTAAATATTTTAACAATGAGTCATTTGAATTTAAAAGATTAGATGAATCGTTAGAAAATTATGAAAGTGCTGCCAACAAAACCCGACATGCTCTTTCATTATTAAATATCTCACAAACAATCATTATCATGACCGGAATTACTGTTATGTTGGTCATGTCTGCATATGGGATTAAAAATGGAGATATTGATGTTGGAGGTTTTGTGGTGATTAATGCCTATATGTTACAATTATATCAACCACTCAATTTTTTAGGTTCAGTCTATAGAGAAATCAGACAGTCCTTAACAGACATGGAAAACATGTTTAGTTTGCTTGAAGTTAAACCCTCAATTCAAGAAGTGAACGAAAAAATTCCTGAAGGGAATACTGCTGAGATTAAATTTGACCAAGTGAGCTTTGATTATGATGTAAGAAGAACCATTATAAAAAACATATCATTTACAGTTCCTGATGGAAAAAAAGTTGCAATTGTTGGACCTACAGGTGCTGGAAAATCAACGATTAGTCGATTGTTATTTAAATTTTATGAACCCAAGTCTGGTAGTATTTTTATAAATGGAATGAATATCAATACGATTTCACAACAATCTTTAAGAGAAATTATAGGTGTAGTGCCACAAGATACGGTTTTGTTTAATGATACCATTCATTATAACATTTCATATGGTAACCCTTCGGCAAGCGAAGAAGAAGTCATAAGTGCTGCAAAAAATGCAGACATCCATGATTTTATTTCGAGTCTACCAGATGGTTATCAAACCATTGTTGGTGAGAGGGGATTAAAATTATCTGGAGGTGAAAAACAACGAGTTGCAATAGCTAGAACCATATTAAAAAATCCGAAGATATTTTTCTTTGATGAAGCAACTTCTGCACTTGATACAAGTACGGAAAAAGAAATACAAAAAAACTTAGAAAATATCTCAAGAAATAAAACAACGCTTATAATTGCACATCGTTTATCAACTGCAGCAAACGCAGATCAAATTATTGTATTAAATCAGGGTGAAATTATAGAACAAGGAACACATGAAAGTTTGTTATCACAAAAAGGTAAATACTTTGAAATGTGGGAAAAACAAAAGCCAACAATCTCGCATTAAAGAAATCTAGAGTTTAACTTGTTATTTGGTAATCTCACTTAAATGCTTCGTCTTTCCATTGCAGCGGTTTTAACTTTAATTGCTTTTGCATCAAATTCTGTTCTTAACCGAATGGCCGTTGCGGGTGGTCATATTAGTGTGGGTGATTTTGCCATTTGGAGAGTGAGTGCTGGGGCTGTTGTTTTAATTTTGATTAGTTTGATTTTAAGAAAAGGAGAGGTGGTTAACATCCTGTTTTCTTCTCCAAAACTTAGAGTGTGTGGTGGAATTTGTCTTGCAACCTATATGCTCGGATTTTCATTTGCTTACCTTGAGCTTGATGCAGGACTTGGAACGTTATTGTTATTTGGTTCTGTTCAACTCACCATGTTTGGAGCATCCATATTACTTCGTGAAGTTTTAACGATGAGAAGAATTCTAGGATCTGTGATTGCACTTAGTGGATTAATTTGGTTGTTGTTACCAGAGGGTAAAATTACATTACCTTTTAATGCGGTTCTTTCGATGATTATTGCTGGAATTGGTTGGGGTGGTTATTCCTTACTTGGACGACAAGCAAAAGATCCTATTCCAGAAACGGCTATGAATTTTTGTGTAGCGCTTATTATTTGTGCCACTGCATTATTCTTGTTTCCTCAGCCCAGCCCAACACTAACAGATTCAACAGGTTTAACTTTAGCAATCATATCAGGTGCGATTACGAGCGGATGTGGTTATTCTTTATGGTACACCATCCTTCCCCATCTAGGTGCTTCACGAGCTGGCCTTGCTCAACTAAGTGTTCCACCCCTTGCAATATTTGGTGGCATAATCCTTCTAAACGAAACACTAACTCTTCATCTCGTCCTAGCAAGTTTAGTTGTCATTGGTGGAGTTGCTTATGGATTACTTGAAAAAAAATAAATTAAAAGTTACTACTTTCAAGAATCATAGTAAGTTTAGGTCATTAGTTAACATTGTATTGGGAAGCTAATTGTTAGAGTTCTTTATTATATTTCCTTACATGTGCTGATTAAATTATGATGGAAATAATTGTTTATATTACCTGTGGTTTGGTTGTGGGCTTTATCTTGTTTTCTTTTTTAAAGAAAAAGGATGGGGGAGATAGTTCTGTTCTAAGTACCCAGCTTAGTGATTTATCACGAAGGTTTACCGTTTTAGAAGAAGCTGCAAAACAAATGGGTAGCATGCAATCATCTATTGATACGACATTTAAAAACTTTCAGAATATGCTTGATGACAAACAAGAAAGAGGTGCATTTTCTGAAGTAGAATTAGAGAAATTGTTACGTGATCGTTTACCTACAAATTATTTAAAGTTTCAAGAAACATTGAGTAATGGAAAACGAGTAGATTGTTTAATTGATTTTGGTGACGCAAATTCTAGAATTGGAATTGATAGTAAATTTGTACTAGATAATTTTAAAGTTTTTAAATCATCTGAATCTGAAGAAGAGATTAAGAAATATAAAAAACTCTTTGAAGAAGATGTGATGAAAAATGTTAAGAAAATATCAGGTGATTATATTATTCCAGGTGAAACTGCACCACATGCCATTATGTTTGTAAGGTCTGAAAGCGTTTATAGGTCCATACAAGATAGTGAAAATGATTTGATGGGAAAAGCACGTGAAAAAAATGTTTTAATTGTATCTCCTTCTTATTTGTGGGGTTTATTGAATACTCTTCGTGTTTTTTTAAAAGATAGTGAAATGAATAAAAAAGCTCAAATGATTATTAAAGAAATAGGATTAATTGGAAAAGATATTGGAAGATTGTCTGAAAGAACAGCTGATATTGAAAAGCGTTTTAATTTAGTCGCTGAGCAATTTAGAAATGTAAAAGTTTCAACTGATAAAATCCAAAGCAGAGCTGAAAAGATTCAAGATTTAGAAGGTATTAAAGTTGAGGAGATAGAAAAATAATGAATTACGTATTTTATGATTTTGAAACTACGGGAAGGTCTTCAACTTGGGATCAGATTATTCAAGTTGGAGCTATTCTTGTTAATGATACCTTTGATATCTTAGATCGTTTTGAAGCAAGGTGTTCACTCAAACCTGGGACTGTTCCTGAACCTGGTGCACTGTTAGTGAACAAGACAACACCTGACATGCTTAAAAAAACAAACCTGTCTCATTTTGGAATGGTGCAGATGATGAAAGAGACTTTTGAGAAATGGTCTCCAGCAATGTTTATTGGATATAACAGTCTAAGTTTTGATGAAGAGTTTTTAAGAAAAACTTTTTTTAAATCTTTAACCGATGTGTATTTAACTAATACAAATGGAAATAAGAGGGGAGATATTTTAGGATTAGTCAGATCTGCTCATCTTTATTATCCAGAATGTTTAAAGACACCAATTTCAGAAAAAGGAAATGCCGTATTTAAACTTGATCAGATCGCATCGATGAATGGAATTTCACATGATAATGCACACGATGCCATGGGGGATGTTTTAGCAACCATGGGGATGGCAAAAATTATTGCAGATAAAGCTCCTAGTGTTTGGAAAGCAAGTTTAATGACAATGAGCAAACAAGATGTTGGAAACATTGTTCAAAAAGAAAAATTGTTTTGTGTAAACGAATATTTTTACGGAAAAGCAAGACCCTTTGTTGTTTCATTTGTTTGTAATCATCCTGTTTATAATTGGCCCCAGTGCTTTGATTTAAAAAATGATCCTGAAGATTATTTTAAAATGGATATGTCTACCCTTAAAGATGCAATGAAGAAAAGCCCTAAACTTTTGAGAAGTGTAAAAGATAATAAACATCCAATTATTATGAACCCGAATTACGCAACTAACTTTGATACCTATAAGCAAATTGGAATAAGTAAGTTAAATGAAAGAGCTGAAAAGATTAAACAAAATGAAGAATTTGGAAAAAAAGTTTCAGCCATTCTTCAAGAAGAAGCTCAGGAAAAACAAGATTTAGATAGTCAACTTGATGTTCAAGCTGAAGAGTCAATTTATTCTGGTGGTTTTCCAGATGATAAAACAAAGATGGCTTTAAAAGAATTTCAAAAGGCAGAATGGAAAGATAGGTTAGTGATTGCGGATAAGATGAAGGATGAAAGGTATAATTATTTTGCAAAAAGACTGATGTATGAAGAAGCACCAGATATCATGCCAAAAGATTTATACAATGAAATTCATCGTGGGATTGCAAAAAGGATTTTAAGCACCAACGATGAAAAATGGAATACCATTCCAAAAGCTTATAACGAACTTGATTCTCTTCGTGCTAAATATGAAGAAGATGGGGATGAAGAGAGACTTTCGATTACAAATGATATCAACAACTTCCTTGAAGAAATAGAGAAAAAATATCAGGAAGCTTAGTTGACACTTTGGGGTTAATGCTTACATTTTCATTATAACATAAAGGAGATTCTTGATGCCTGCATTAAAAGTAACAGATGAAAATTTCGAAGAAACGATTGGCAATAAAGATAAGCCAGTGCTTGTGAAATTCGGAGCAGAATGGTGTGGACCTTGCAAAATGATTGCTGGACCATTAAACGAATTAGCAGATGAAATGTCTGATCAAATTGTAATCGGTGATCATGATATTGATAACTCTCCAAATGCACCAACCAAATTTGGTGTAAGAGGAGTTCCTACAATGCTACTTTTTAAAGGTGGAGAAGTTGTAGACTCTAAAGTTGGAGCCGCTTCAAAAGAAGATATTAAAACTTGGATTAATTCTAAAGTTGGATAATTTTTAAACTAGGAATTTTTTTTAAAGTTCCTAGTTTTTAATTTTCAGTCTGTATTTCGCTAAAATTTTTAAATTCTTATCGGTCAAAACCATTTCACCTTCACCAGCTCCATAATCTAAATGCTCTCCAACGATTACATAATGAGCGCAAAGTAATAAGTTTCCATCACCATTCCAATTCTTAATGTATTTTCTTAACTGCCTTCTTTGTTTTGCTGTGTTATGAGAAAATTGTGAGCTAAATGTTGAGTTTAACGCTGAGAAAGTTTTAAACTCTCCGAAGAATTGACAGGTTTCCATTGCTCTAAACCACTGTGAACTTAATGCATGTTTAATGTTAACTTTATTTTTTTTAAAAAGCTTTGAGTAAGCTTTTCCCTGTTTAATTCCAAATTTACCTAAATTTCTTTGAGTGCCACGAACTCTAACATCAAAGTTATCAGGATCTCCACCACCCGGAGCTGAAAAATGTCTTAACCATAAGATTTTGTCATTTCCTTTTAACAAGTCAAAAAACTTTTGTTCTTCATTAGCGTTTGAACTTGTACAAAGTATTAAAAATAAAACTAAAAACTTTTTCATATATTTTGCTCTAATACCTTACCTGCAGAGTAAAGTGAACCACAAACAACAATGATGGCATTAGGATCTTGTATAGCAAGTTGAGCAATTGCTTCAGTGGCTGAATTATTTGGATTTGCATGAATACCCAGCTCTTTTGCTTGAGCGATAATATCTTTAGTTTCATAAAAATTTTCTCTAAGTTTAAAACATTTAATCTCTGTTACTAGTGAACTAAAGCTTGAGAGATAAGCTTTTAAATCTTTGGAAGTGAGCATTGAAAAGACAAGGTAGATTGAGCGTTTGCCTTTAATTTTTTCTAAGTATTCTGCTAATGATTTTCCAGCTTGTTCATTATGACCACCATCAACGATTAAAGTATTTGTTTCTTCATGAATATATGAAAGTAGTTTGCCCTTAGTGATATGTTGAATTCTTCCTTCAACTTTGGTGTTTTTTATACCTTCTGAAATTTTTTTATTATCAAGTTTTAAACCAATGGATTTTAAAGCTTTTAGTGCAACAGCTGCATTTTGGATTTGAAAAGAACCTTTCATATTTGGCATATCAAGGTCAATTAAACCATCATCATCTTGATAGATCATTCTGTTATTTTCTACACTGACATTGAAATCTTCAGAAAAAATATATTTTTTTATTTTTTTTCTTTTTAATTCTTCATCAACGTAACCTAGAACTTCGCTACTTTGTTTTGCAATAATAACATTAGAATTATCTTTAATTATTCCGCATTTATTATGCGTGATTTCTTTAAGCGTATCTCCTAAAAAATCTTTATGATCCATACTAATAGGAGTTAGCACTTGTGCTTTCAGATCTTGGTAATCAACATTAGTACTATCATATTTTCCACCAAGACCTGTCTCCATAATATTAAAATCGCAGTTTGCTTCTTCAAATGCTTTAAATGCAATACAAGTTATATATTCAAAAAAAGTAATATCTTGATTGTTATTTGCTTTATCAACTTCTATGACGTAGTTAATAAATTTTTCTTCATCTAGTGGTTCACCATTAATCAAAAATCTTGTTAAAAAATTATAAAGAAAAGGTGATTGGAATAACGCAACACTATAACCATGAGCTTGTAAAATTTCTTTTAAATAAAAAGCCGTTCCACCTTTGCCATTGGTTCCAGTTACAGTAATTACATTCTTTAGTTTTTTGTGAGGGTTACCAACATCATTTGCAAGCCTTAAAACACGATCAAGCTTAAGTTCAATCTTATCAGGATTAAGCTCATAAAGTTTGTTTAAAATAAATTGTAATTTTTTGGAGTGAGACACTGCACTACTGATTTACAGCTTGTGCTTCTTCCGAACCAGAGAGAGTAGATTGCTGTACATGTTCTTTTTTAAGAAGAATAGAAACTAAATTTGAAATAACATTTTTTTGATCTTTTCTATGCGTAATCATATCAATTGCCCCAGTTGTAATCACATGTGATGCAGATTGAAAGTCTTCTGGTAAAGGTTCAGAAATTGTTCCTTGAACAACACGTTTTCCAGCAAATCCCCAGATTGTCTTTTTACCTGGCTCCATAATATGAAAATCACCTAGGGAACCAAAACTTGCACTTACACCACCGATATTCACATTAGCTACAACAAAATAAGGAATTTTATTTTCTTTTAACATTTGAACCCCAAGAATTGTTTTTGGCATTTGATAAAGTGCAAATAAGTTTTCTTGAAGAGCCGCTCCTCCTGTTGTGATAAATACTGTGAGTGCTGATACTTTGTTTTTCACTGCATATTCACAAGCTTGGTAAAAGTTTTGACCAGACTGCATGCTTAATGTTCCACCATTAAAATTGAAATCAAATGATGAACAAATCATATCTAATCCATTTACTTTTCCGTGAGCTGACACAAGAGATGCAATTTGTTTAGTTTTCTTTTTAGCAGATTTAAGTTGGTCTTTATAGGCTTTAAGTTCAGTTTTAAATTTATTAGGATCTTCTGCTAGTCTTTTTGTATCTATCATTTCATAAGAAGCATTATCAAAAAATATTTTAAATCTCTCATCTGCGCTTATTCTAAAATGATAATCGCACTGGGTACAAACGTGCATATTTTTTTTAAGCTCTTTTCCTAAAAACATTTTTTTACATTCAGGACAAGAACTCCATAGATCGGCGTTTTCGATTGTTTTTTTCTTAAATGAATCTGATAATTTTGCACCAGCAGCTTTTGCTTTTGATAAAATTTTATCTAACCAGTTAGTCATAATTTAAGTTGTTTTAGCATAAACTTTAAAACTTTGGCTACAATGTGATTGTTGTAAAAATGTTGATTTTCTTATGCTATTTTAGACTTTAATTTCATTACCATTTTTTTGGCAGCAATTGCTGGTTTTTTTCTACGATTAACCGAATCTGTAATTGATTTACAAAGTGCACTTCCAACAACAAGTCCATCTGCTTTTTTAAGAGATGCGATGGTTTTTTCTGTGATACCAAAACCTATGACAACATTTTTGTTTTTATTAAGCTTTTTGATTTTTTGATAATTTTGAATAATTTTCTTAGGAGCAACTTTCAACTTTCCCCCTGTAGTAGACAACATACTGATGTAGTAGACCATGTCATGAGAGTCTCTAACGATTTTTTTTAATCTCTCATTTGAAGTTGTTGGTGCAACTAGCTGAATAAAATTAATTGATTTTTTTTTGCACTTTGCAGCAAAATTTTTATTTTCTGGCCAAGGAAGATCCACAACGATCAAGCCATCAACTTTATTTTTTTTACACTGATTAATAAAGTTTTGTTCGCCAAATTGTTTGATTGTATTAAAGTAACCCATCAAAATGATCGGTTTTGCAAATTTGAATTTTTTATACTGATTTGTAATTTTAAAAATATCTTTAATTTTAATTCCATTTTTTAAAGCACGGTGCGAGCAGTTTTGTATCTGACCACCATCTGCAACTGGAGTATTATGAGGCATACCCATTTCACAAATATCTACATATGGCGAGATAGATTTTAAAATTTCCAATGAATTTTTATGAGTATTATCACCCGCAACAGTAAAAGTTAAAAGAGCAGGGCGCTTTTCTTTTTTGCAAATTTGAAATGCTTTTTTAATAAGACTCATATTAGATTTTTTTTCCTAATCTTTTCTTTAAAATATCTCTATCCTTTTTGGCATCACCACAACTATTAACAATGATCACAGTATCTTTACTTAACTTCGGTGCAATTTTAATTGCTTCTGCGAATGCATGCGAAGGCTCGAGAGAAGGAGAAATATTTTCAAATTTAGTCACGAGTTGATGAGCGTGCAATGCTTCTTCATCAGTAGCACTTGTGTATCTTGCTCTTTTTGTATCTTTTAAAAAACAATGAACTGGCGAAATACCGGGGTAATCTAAGCCAGCGCTTATACTTGCAGTATTACTAATTTGACCCTCTTTATCTTGAATCACATATTGAGCTGCACCATGAAGTATTCCAACTTTTGCATTCGTACTCAGGGGTGCTGCATGAAGTTTACTATTCTTGGGACCACCTGCTTCAACTCCAATCATTTCAACTTGATTTTTGTTATAATCCATAAATGAATTCCAAAAACCTAAAGCAGAACTTCCTCCACCAACACAATTGATAAGCTTCATTTTTTTAGGAATTTTTCCAAACTCTTGTTTTACTTGAACAATAAGCTCTCTTGAAATTTGCGCAGTGCTCCATGCACAAATTTTAATAAAAATATTTGGACCAACAGTCGATCCAACGCACATATGAGTAGTATCACAATTGGACACCCAATATCTCATACATTCACTTACAGCGTCTACTAATGTTTTACTTCCTGTGTGAACTGGAACAATTTCTGCACCATTTTTTTTCATCGCATCACAGTTTGGTTTTTGACGCTCAATATCTTTAGCACCCATAAATATTTTACATCTAAGGCCAAATTTTTTAGCCGCCATAGATAACATTTTTCCAGCATAACCAGCGCCTGTATCGCCAACGATATATTTTTTACCTGCTTTTTTGCAAATTAATGCATGTACTGTAGCATTGTAAATTTTATGAGCCCCACCATTTGCTTCTGCTACAACTTTTGCCCAAATTTGAGCACCTCCTAAATGATTAGTTAGATTATTAAGTTTTATAAAAGGAGTAGGAGCTCCAACATAATTTTTAAAATAATAGTCTCTTTGCTTTAAAAATTCTTTATTTTTTCTAAGTTTTTCAAATAGTATTGTTAAATCTTCTACAGGCTTTTTGAGCGTCTCTGGAATAAAGTTTCCACCAAATTTTCCACCATACATATAATTTTTGTCATGTTGGTCTATGACTGGAATACCTTTTCTAATTTTCATTTTTTTTTAATTTATTGAAAAATTGTTTAATTTTTTCTGGGTCTTTTATACCCTTTTTTGTTTCTAGACCAGAATTTACATCAATCTTATCAGTATAGAGCAGAGCTGTTTCAATATTATTTATATCTATTTTTCCTGCTATAAAAAAATTTCTATTTTCTAAATCTTTGAGCATTTCAAAATCAAACGCTTCGCCACTTTGACCCATGCTTGGCGTATCATAGAGAAAAAAATCAGCAGATATAAATTGTTTATGTGTTTGAAGGTCTTCTTTATTGTTTACTTTGATTACTTTGATTACCTCAAGATCTGTTTCTTTTTTTATTTGTTGAATAAATTCTTCAGTTTCATCTCCATGTAACTGAATAACATTACAGTAGTTTGAAATTTCTTTTACTTGTTTTATAAATGGATTTACCATTACAGCTACTTTTTTAATATTGTCCGGAATATTTTTTGTTAATGATTTTAGTTGTTCAATTGAAATTGACCTTGGGCTTTTAGGATAGTTGATAATAAATCCCAATAAGCCTGCTCCTTGTTCAATACATAGTTTTATGATTTCTCGATCTATTTGACCACAGACCTTTACAGTTAGTTTCATGATTCTAAATGTTGAAAAAGTCTTTTAAAATTATTTTTAATATTACCTGCAATTAAAGACCGACCCATTACAATACCGATAGCACCATTATCAAAAGCAAATTTTGGGGTAGCAATTCGTTTTTGATCACCAGATTGATCGCCAGGAAGTCTTATTCCAGGAGTTATCGATGGCAAATTAGAAAGTTTTTTTATTTGTTTTGCTTCATGCGGACTACAAATCATAGCATAGGCACCTGCTTTTTTTGCAAGTTTACTAAGTTGAATAACAAGTTTATCTAATTTTTTAGTATGACCAATTTCAGATAGGTTTTTTTTATTCATACTAGTAAGCACTGACACTGCTAGAAGTTTTGTTTTGCCAGAATATTTTTTTGCTAATTTTATAGCATCATAACCTGCACTTGTATGAATAGTGATGTAATCAGCTTTTAAATCTCTTAAAGATATTACTCCATTTTTAACGGTATTGGGAACATCATTAAGTTTTAAATCTATGAATTTTTTGTATCCTTTTAATGATTTAATAAAATTTCTTCCCTTATCAGAATAAAGAATTTGATAACCTGCTTTAATACCAATCTCATATTTTTTCGATCTAATTTTTGGAACTGATTTAAGAATTGCTTTAGCTTTTGATACTGAGCAATCAAGGGCAATAAAAATTATTTTTTTATTCTTCAATTTTTTTGTCCTTATTAATTCTATAATTTAATAATTTAGAACTTTTCCATTTTACTTTATTTTTTTCTTCAATTTGTATCGTTTCACCAGTCTTTGGATTTCTTGCATTTCGCGCTGGCATTTTTTTGACTTTGAATGTACCAAGTCCTCTTATTTCTATATTTCTTCCCTCTGAAAGAGCATTACTTAAATATTTAAAAATAGATTCAATAATGTGTTCAACGTTATTATTTGGGATTTTTTGAAAATGTCCTTGAAGATCTTTTACAATATCTGATTTTACAAACGTTTTTTTAGACATTCCAATAAAGTATTGAAATTATTATAGATTTAGATTGTAAAAAAAGGAAGAGTTAATCTTTTTTCTGATCTTTTTTCTCTAAAGCTTCGCCTAAAATTCCAGCTAATGATTGACCAGAACTTGTAGAACCGTACTTTTCAATTGCCTCATCGGCTTGTTGTTGCTCTAGTTTTTTTACAGATAATTTTACTCTTCTTTTTTCAGCATCTAACTCTAGGATTGCTGCATCAATTGAGTCACCTGATGAAAAACGATTTGGTCTTTGATCTGATTTTTCTAATGCAAGCTCAGATTTTCTAATAATTGTCTGATATCTTTCAGGTCCAACATCAACTTTTAAACCATTATCTTGAACTTCTACAACTCTTGTTGAAACAATATCACCAATTTTTTTGTCGTCAAAAAATGAGAAAGGATCTTTTTTAAGAGCTCGAATTGAGCCATTCACTTTATCATCTTTAATATCAATTATTTTTAATTCTACTTCATCACCTTTATTAAAGTTATCTAAAGCCTTGGAACTCTCGGCATAATCTAATTGTTTATAATGAACAAAGATATCAATATCATTGTCACCTGTATTACAGAAAATACCAAAATCTTTTTTTGTTACTACTTTTGTTTTAACAGTAGTTCCAATAGGATATTTTTTAATAAATTCATCTACTGGATTAGGTAAACAATCTTTGTAACTTAAAGCAATTTTTCTCTTTTCAGTATCAACTTCTTTTAATTTCACTTTAACAGTATCACCAATTTTGAATGCAGATTTAGGATTAACATTTTTTTGCATATGTTTAATTTCACTAGTATGAATTAAACCAACAATACCCTCTTGCATTTCTGCAAATGCACCAAAATCAGTTAATTTTACAATTTTAACTTCATATTCATTACCAATAGAAAATTTATCTTTAATCGTTTCAAACGGATCTGGAAGCATAGCTTTTACAGATAAACTCATTCTCATATTTTCATTATCAATTTCCAAAACTTTAACTTTAATTTTCTCTCCAACTGTAAACATATCGTTCAGGTTAGAAATTTTAAGATGAGAAACTTCTGAAGAGTGGAGCAAACAATCTAAGCTTTCAATACTCACAAAACATCCATAAGACTGAACTGCCTTAATAGTGCCTTCTACAACGTCCCCAACTTTGTAATTCTTAATGACCTTTTCTTTATTCTTATTTTTCTCTTGTTCGATGACTTGTCTTCTGCTTGCAATTACATTCATTCTTACATTATCAATTTTGATAATTTGAAATTCCATAGGCTTATTCATGTACTCATTCATATTTTTAATTGGTCTATCAGCAACCTGAGAATTTGGACAAAATGCAAATACTCCAAAGATTTCTACAACTACTCCACCTTTAACTGTATTTTTTATAATACCGCTTACTTTCTCTTGTTTCTCAAAAGCTTCTTCAATTTTTTTCCAAGACTTTGCTCTTCTTGCTTTTTCGATACTTAAAACAATATTACCGTTTCTATCTTCTGTTCTCTCAAGAAAAACTTCTATCTCTTTACCCTCTTCTAAGCCATCTAGTTCAGCGTGTGGAATTTCATTAATGTCAACTAAACCACTAGATTTAGCCCCTTTAATAAAAACGTGAACATATTTATCATCAACTTTTTCCACTGATCCTGTCACAATAGAATTGTCTTTTAAAATGATGTTTTCTAAATTTTCTGTAATTAATTTTGCGAATTCTGATTTATTATCTTGATTATATACTTTTAAGTTACTGTCTGTTCCCACTAATATTTTTTTATCTCTCTTTCTATTAATAAAGATATTTTATTAATTGGGCGGCTGATATCATTAAAAGAATTGTCAATCAAGATACTATCTTTTGTTTTTTTAAGTGGGCTAATAGCCCTTGTAGAATCTGCTAAATCTCTAGTTTTTAGAGCTTTTAAGATCTCTTGATAATTGAAATTTTTCTCTTGTTTGTTATTTTTTAACTCTAAATATCTTCGTTTTGCTCTAACTTTAACATCACAATCGATATAAAGTTTAATATCAGAAAAATTATTTGGTATCACAGTTGATGTTATGTCTCTACCACCAACAAACACAATTTGTTGAGGGCAATTAAAAATAAGATCTCTTTGAACTGGTAACAGTTGTTGGCGGATAATTTTAATTTTAGCTATTTCAGATACTTTGTTTGATACAGCAATAGAGTGAAGTTTAGGATTTTGTAATTTTGAAATACTAATTTTTTTTAAATGTTTGACTAAATAACTAGCATCAATTTTTTTTTTCTTACTTTGTAAATGAACTAAAGTTAAGTAGCGATATAACAAACCACTATCTAAAGATGTTGCTCTTTTTGATCCAAATTTTTTAACTAATTTTTTTAATATTGATGTTTTTCCACAAGCTACTGGTCCATCTGCGGCGACAAGAATTTTCTTACTTTTATTATATTTTAAATCATTAATAGTTTTTAAAAAATTTGGAAAACTTACACTTACCGAGTCAAAGTCATTAATCTGTATTTTTTTTCTTGAGACTGCAGCTAAACAGAAGAAAGCCATGCATATTCGGTGGTCTTTAGAATAATTTTTGATAATTGGAACTTCACTAGAGTAGAATCTGTTATTGATACCATTAATTATTAAGTTGTCTTTTACTCTAATAACATTAGCACCACATAATATTAAGTTTTCATACATAACACGGAGTCGATCCGACTCTTTAAACTTTAGTTCTGTAAGATTATTAAAAATACTCTTTGGCTTACAAAATAATGTAACTATCAATAAAATTGGAATTTCATCAATAATACTTGCAACTTCATTTGGTTTAATTGTGATGCCTTTAAGTTTTGGAGAATATGAGGCTGTTATGTCGCCAACTGGTTCACCAAAATAGCTTTTTTTATTTGAAAATATTATTTTTGCGCCCATTTTTTTTAAGATCTTTATAAATCCTATTCGATATGGATTGAGACAAACATTTTTAATTTTAATTTCAGAGCCTTTAGTTAAAATTGCGATAGCAATTAAAAAAGCACTTGATGATGGGTCAGACGGAATATTATAGTTTTGAAGAGGTTTTAAAAAACGTCTTCCTTGAACTTTAATGATCTGTTTACTTTTTTTATTTTGAACTTTAATTGGGTAGTCAAGGTACTTTAAAACTCTTGTAGTATGATCTCTCACATTATTAGGAGCCTCTATTATGGTTTCGCCGTAACTTATCATTCCAGCAATAGTAGCAGCACTAACCATTTGAGCTGAGGATTTTTCAATTTTTACGTTTGATTGAATACAGTTTTCATGACCTTTAATTTTTATTGGCAAATATTGACTATTTGTAGGTTTTAGGTTCATTAAAAACTGTTTTAAAAATTCTAATCGGTAGGGTCTTTTACTTAAACTTTTATCACCTGTAATTTTTGCGTTAACCTTTGAGCCTGCTATTAAAGGCGTTAATAATCTTAATGTAGTTCCACTATTATTAAATGAAATTTTAAGTGTTCTTTTGCTATAATAACCAATCCCCAAACCATAAACTGTATATAAATCTTTATTTCTTATTACTTTAATTCCAAGAGCTTTAATTGCTTTAATTGCAGTCTCAGCATCTTCACCAGGACTCTTAATTTTAATTTTACTGATCCCATAGGCAATACTTGCAAAAATTACACCTCTAATGCTTAGTGATTTATCGCTTGAAAGCTCAACTAATCCTTTAATACTAATATTATTTTCAGGTATTAATTGATTTGATTTTTTAATTGCCATTAGATTATTAGATCAATATATACCCACTAAAATAACAATTAAAAAGATATTTTATGGTTGATAAAAAATTTGGACAAAAAAGAGTTTGCCCTCATTGTGAAAAAAAATTTTATGATTTAAATAAGAAATCTCCATTGACTTGTCCCTGTGGGGAAAAAGAAATAGTTATTGATGATGAGTTGCTTTATGGACAAAGTCCACAGTTTAATCAGCAACAAAATAAATCAAATGTTAAAGACGAATTTGCTGATATAGAAAATACTGATAGTTCTTCAGAAGATGAGGATGGAGATGTAATTTCATTAGATGATGCGGCTATTGAAGAAGAAGAGGCAAAAAATTAAATTTTGAAACCAGTTCCAAGATAGTATTTAATAACTTTTTCATCTTTCATAATTTTTTTTGGCGGACCCTCAATCATAACATGTCCATCACGAATAATTAGACAATTATCTAATATATCTTGGATAGCAAAAAAATTATGATCTGTAATAATTACAGATAATCCTATTTTTCTTAACTCTAAAATAAATTTTTTTATTGAAGAAATACTTAATGGGTCGAGCGCAGCCATTGGTTCGTCTAATAATAAGATTTTTATATCTTTATTACATACCCTCTGAAGAGTACTAATTTTTTTGTATTCACCTCCTGACATATTATTGGCTTTGACATTAGTTAAATATTGAAGATCAAAATAAGATAAAAGCTGAAAAATTTTATTTTCTATTTTGTTTTTATCTTCTATGTGAAGCTCTAAAATAGCATACAAATTTTCATAAGCAGTCATATTACCAAATAAACCTTTGTGCTGTTCTAATAAGCTAATACCTTTTTGAGCTCGTTTATGAATTGGTATTTGATGTATTTTTTCACCATTAAGATTAATCTTTCCAGTATCAGGATAAATTTTTCCAACTATCAAGTTAAATAATGTAGATTTTCCAGCTCCGTTTGGTCCAAGTAAGCCCAAAATTTGACCTTGCTCAAGCGAAAAGGATATATTTTTAAGTATTGGTTTGCCACCTAAAGATTTTGAAATGTTTGAAAGAGTTAAAATTTTATTTTTAGAGCTTTGATTATTCGAATCCAGCTTAATTATATTAGATGATGCAATTTTGATTTTTTGATCCAACTTATTGTTTAAATTAGTTTTATTCTGATGTATTTTTTTGTTAACTTTGATTTCTTCAGTTAAGATTAATGTTTCTTTTTGTTTTAATTTAAGGCTAGCTTCTGTGTTATAATTTTTTTTTATTATGAAATCTTTTTTTAGTAAAAGCTTAGGCGGTACATTGGTATTAGCTTTTATAACTATTTTTTTTTTATTTTTTTTTTGATCGTCCATAAACTTTGCTATTTTCTTGAAGCATGAATATTTTTAAATTATTAGTATTCGTATTTAATTCAGCTACATCACCATAAATAGTATTTTGCTGATCATTCATTTTTATATTTCCTTCTATACGTATGAGATTTTTTTTAGGAAAAAAACTTGCCATATTAGCCGTGATAGTTTTATCTTTATTTATAATAGTAACGTTATTAAAATACCTTATATTTTTGTCAGTCTCAAAATAATCCGCCTTATCAGAATAAATATTTAATAAAGTATAATCTTTTAATTTAGTAAAACTATGTACTTTATTAAGTTGTATTAAATCTGATTTATCTTTAATTATAATCGCCTCTAAAGCTTTTGTGATGTAATCTTTACCATTTATATTTACTTTATATTCAACATTTTTGAATTTAGAAATACCACTTTCAATGCTTGATAAACTTAAATCTCTATTTTTTTCTTCATTATTTAATTTAATTGATCCTTTGTTTTGATTAATAAAATAACCATAAAAAAAAATAGATAAAAAAATAAAAAAAATTAAAAAAATATTTGATTTTTTTTTAATTGATATCATTTATTTAAAAACTCTAAGATAGAATGGATACTCACCAGACCTTTGAATTTTCCTTTTGATTTAATTAAAAGAACTGTAATTCTTTTTTTATTCATAATCGTTAATGCATCTGGTACTAAAGTTTTTTCGTCAGTATAACTTGGATTTTTTGTCATTATATCTTTAGCTTTTATTAAGCTTAAATTTTTATATTTGGCTGCAGCTCTAGAACAGTCTCCATCTGTTACAATAGATATTTTTTTTCTTTTTTTGTCTTTTACCAAAGCGCATCCTAATCTTTTAGATGCAATTACAGACAATATTTTTGAAAATGAGGCCTCATTATTAACAAAGGGAATGTTCTTATGAGTAATCAAAAGATCTTTAATTGATGTTAATGCTTTACCGATTTGTCCCCCTGGATGCGCTTGTGAGAAATCTCTAATTGTAAAACCTCTTAACTTTGCAACAGAAATTGCTAAGGCATCTCCAATTGCACTAAGAGTAGTAGTTGAAGAAGTTGGGACAAGTTTAAAATTACTATCACCAATTTCTTTTACTTTGGGATATACAATGTTAATATCTGAGTTTTTAAATAATTGAGATTTAGAATTTGAGGAAATTCCTATAATCTTAATCCTATATTTTTTTGCAAATTTAAAAATCGCAATTAGTTCATTAGTATTTCCACTATTAGATGCGATGATTAAGGTATCATTATTTTTTAAATTACCAAGAGACCCATGTGTCGCTTGACTTGCGTCGAGTACATAGCTAGGGACTCCCAAACTACTAAATGTACCACAAGTTTTTTCTAGTATTAGTTTTGATTTTCCAACACCTGAAAACACAATATTCCCCTTGGTATTATTAATTAAATTTACTGCTTTTGAAAAATTAATATTTAGATTTTTATGAAGCTTAATAAGAGCATTAATTTCTTCTTTGATTAATTTTTTGCCAAAACTTAAAATTTGTTTTTCCGTTTTCATATTAATGCTCAAATATATCTCCTGTTAAACCAACAAGATCTAAAGCTGTTCTTGTCTCTAAAAATTTAAAGCATTGCTCTGCTAATTCTAATTTATTCTCTCTTTTTAAGATTTTTTCTAATTCATTTTTTATTTTATGAAGATACAAAACATCTTTACATGCATATAAAATTTGATCTTCACTATATTCTTCTATTTTCTTACCCCAATCAGAAGTTTGGTACTCTTTTGATAAATTAATATTAATTAGGTCACGACATAAATCCTTTAAACCATGATGCGGAGAAAACTTACGAGAAATTTTAGATCCAATCTTTGTATCAAATATATTAGTAACGTGAATATCGAGATGCTGCTTTAGAAAAGCCAAATCTGCTCGACCAAAATGAAATATTTTTTTTATTTTATTATTCTCTAAAATTTCTTTTAAGTTTGGGGCATTATATTTACCTTCAAACTTAACAAGATGCACAAAATCAGATCCATCACAAAGTTGAAGCAGATGTAGTTTGTCAGTTAGTGGATTTAGTCCAGAAAATTCCCCATCTATGGCAATGCTTGAGGCATTTTTTAAGCTTGTATCACCGTCTATATCAGATAAATAAAATTTATAATTTTTCATAATTCAATTATTAATTGTATACATGAAACCTATAAAAAAAATTAGTTTTTTTGGTGGCGCCGGCTTCATTGGTAGTTCTATTGTTAAAATTTTGGCAAATAAAGGCTATGAAATTAAAATTGCAACTCGTAATCCCTATGATGAGGATGTTATTCAATTAAAATCTTCATGTGGAGATCCGGGTCAAATATCACTGCACAAAATTAATATAAATTCTAAAGACCAGGTCGAAGCATTCATTAAAGAATCTAATATTTGTATTAACTTAGTTGGTATTTTGTATGAAAAGGGTCAAAATACTTTCAAAAAAATACACACTGATTTTGTATCTAATCTAGTTGAGTCAATAAAAAAACAAAACTCCATAAAACATTTTATTCATTTTTCGAGTCTTGGAGTAAAGGGTGGTACAGAGTCAAAATATCTAGAAAGTAAATTTAAAGCAGAGGAGTTAATTAAAGAAAATTTAGAAAACTATACCATAATCAAACCCTCAGTAGTTTACGGAGGTGGAGAGAATGATTTTACAAATATGTTTGCCAAATTGGCAAAACTGTTTCCAATCATCCCTTTAGCAAATTCAAATGTAAAATTTCAACCAGTTTATGTTGGGGATATTGCAAAAGGTATTGAAAAAATTATTGATGAAGAAATTAAAAAAGAGACTTTTGAATTTGTTGGAGATGAAATATTTACTTTGGAAGAGCTTGTTAAAATAATATCAAATGAAATTAGAGCAAAAAATATAATTGTTCCAATTCCTTCCTGGGCAGGAAGAATGCAAGGTAGAATTTTTCAGTTAGCGCCAAAACCCATGTTAACACTGGATCAAATAAAAACTTTAGAATCTGGAGATAATATAGCAACTAATAATAATAAAATTTTAAAAGATCTTATAGTCGAACTTGAAGGTATAAGGAAAATTATTCCAAATTATTTATATCGATTTAGACCAGAGGGACAATTTTCTTCTTAAGAGAAAGAATATAATAAAAGTCCAGCTCCTAAAATAAGTCTTAGAACCACAAATAGAGTTAAGTTATTGTTTTCAACAAAAGATAAGAAGATTTTAATACTTAAAAGCGATGCAATTAGTGAAAAACAAAACCCAATCAATAAAACACTTATAACTTGTGAGTCAAAATTTATTATTACTTCTGCTGCTCCTAAAGTTGTAGCCGCCAATAATACAGGTATAGATATTATAAATGAAAACTTTGCTGCATGAGTCCTAGAGTACCCCAAGTATCTTGCACATGTTATTGTTATGCCTGATCTACTTGTGCCAGGTATTAATGCAAGCACTTGCGCTAAACCAATATATAGCGCATTTTTATTTGGTATATTTTGTTCATAGTATTGCGAAACTTTAGTTTTATCTGCAAGGTATAAAATCATTGAAAAAAAAACTGTAGCAAATGCTACGACTTTAATATCTTGAAGGAAAATATTTAAATTTAAAACTTTAACTATTAAACCAAATATAACAACCGGAATAGTTGCAATTATTATATTTTGTAAAAGCTTTAAATTCTTTAAAATATTGAAAATTTCTTTTTTAAAATAAAATATTATTGCTATCAAAGAGCCTGCATGAACCGATATATTAAATAAAAGATTAATATTTTTATCTTCTAGATTTATAAGTTGTTCTAAAAAAACTAAAATTCCACTAGAGGAAATAGGTAACCATTCGGTTATTCCCTGAATTATTGCCAAAGCTATTAAAGGAAAATAAATTGAAAAACTCACTGTTATTTCCAATTATTATCATTTAGCATTTAAAGCTATATATTTAGAACTAACAAAGTCATCTTAATTTTCTATGATTCTATAATAATATTAAATTTTTGTTAAAATGGACCATTTTTCTTAAAATTTTCATCATTATTGTTATATTTCATGGATTATTTAGTAAATAAATATTTACTAAAACACAATGACATAGTTATTTTAATGATATATTAACCACGCCTCATGTCAAAAATGTTAAAATTTGTAGATCTAAAAAAAGAAACACCTGAAAAAATAGTGTCAGGCAAAAGAAAAGAAAATTTTTTAGAGATATACAAAGAGTTTATAGATAATAAAGCAAAGGAACAGGCTAGCAGATGTTCTCAATGCGGCACACCTTTTTGCCAAGTTCACTGTCCTTTGCAAAACAATATTCCAGATTGGTTAAAATTGACCGCAGAGGGAAGATTAAAAGATGCTTACGAAATTTCTTCAGCTACTAATTCAATGCCAGAAGTTTGCGGCAGTATATGCCCACAAGACCGTCTATGCGAAGGTAACTGTGTTATTGAACAGTCAGGACATGGCACGGTAACAATTGGTGCTGTAGAAAAATTTATAACTAATACAGCTTGGGAAAATGGTTGGGTTCAACCAATAAAGCCATTAAATGAAATAAGGCAATCTGTCGGAATAATTGGAGCAGGACCAGCGGGTATTGCTGCTGCCATGGAGTTAAGAAAAGAAGGTTATCAAGTTACGATTTATGATCGATATGACCGAGCTGGTGGGTTGCTTATTTATGGTATTCCAAATTTTAAATTAGATAAATCAGTAGTTTTAAGAAGAACAAAACTTTTAAAAGATAGCAATATAAAAATTATTAATAATTTTGAAGTTGGTAAAGACTCTACGTTAAAAGAATTAAAACAAAAACATGATGCCATCTTGATTGCAACTGGAGTTTATAAAGCAAGACAAATCGAAACTCCTGGATCAAATCTAAAAAATATTTTCCCTGCAATGGAGTTTTTAACAGCATCAAATAAAAAAGGTCTGGGCGATGAAGTAAAAGATTTTGATAATGGCACACTTAATGCTGAAGGAAAAAATGTTATTGTTGTAGGCGGAGGTGATACAGCAATGGATTGTGTTAGAACCGCAGTTAGACAAAAAGCAAAATCCGTTTCGTGTTTGTATAGAAGAGATAAAGCTAATATGCCAGGGTCAGCCAGAGAGGTTGCTAATGCTGAAGAAGAGGGAGTTAACTTTATTTGGTTATCGAGTCCAAAATTATTTGAAGGAAAAAATTATGTAGAAAAAGTTACAATAAACAAGATGAGACTTGGTGAACCAGACTCATCTGGTAGACAATCGCCAAAAATTATAGATGGAGCGGAAGAGTCACTTGATGCAGATTTAGTTATCGAAGCTCTTGGTTTTGAACCTGAGGAAATACCAAAATTGTTTGGTGAACCCGATTTAGAAGTTACTAAATGGGGTACAATTAAAACAGATTTAAAAACTTTAAAAACAAATATTAGAGGAGTTTTTGCTGCAGGTGATATTGTACGTGGTGCGTCTTTAGTAGTTTGGGCAATTAGAGACGGAAGAGATGCAGCAGCAGGAATAAGTAAATATTTAAAAAAAGTTTTAGAGAAAAGTAAAGCAGCATAATGACTATTGAAAATTACCTTTCAAACAAAAAAAGATTAGAAACGTCAAATATAAAAATAGAAGATCATGACGCTTGCGGTGTTGGCTTTGTTGCTTCCATGACAGGAAAGCCTAAGCGTGAAGTTGTTGACAATGGTATTGAGGCATTAAAAGCAGTTTGGCATAGAGGTGCGGTTGACGCTGACGGCAAAACTGGAGATGGTGCTGGAATTCATATTGAATTTAGTAGAGATTTTTTTATAGAAAAAATCAATGTTACAGGTCATGATGTTAGCGATGATCAAGAAATTTGCCTTGGTATGGTTTTTTTACCTAGAACCAACTATTCAGCTCAAGAAAGATGTAGAACGCTTATTGAGCAAGAGCTTTTAAACAATGATTTTTATATTTTTGGATGGAGACAGGTTCCCGTAAATCCAAAAGTTTTAGGTCAAAAGGCTAATGATACAAGACCTGAAATTGAACAGATTATTTTTGCATGTGAAAAAAAATTTGATTTTCAAGATTTAGAAAGAAAGCTTTTTGTAATTAGAAAAAAAATTGAAAACATTGCTGCAAAAGAACAGTTGAATGATTTTTATATTTGTTCATTAAGCTCAAAATCAGTCATTTACAAAGGAATGTTTTTGGCTGAAAATATTGCAGATTTTTATCCAGATTTATTAGACCAAAGATTTGTTTCTCGTTTTGCAATTTTTCATCAAAGATTTTCAACAAATACCTTCCCTTCATGGGAACTTGCTCAACCATTTAGAGTTATTGCTCATAATGGAGAGATTAATACTTTGAAGGGAAACGTTAATTGGATGAAAACACATGAAGCTGGAATGGACAGTAATCTTTTTGAAAATATTGATGACATTAAACCAATTATTAAAGCTAATAATTCTGACACCGCCTCGCTAGATGCAGCGTTTGAATTGTTAGTAAGAGGAGGTAGAGACCTTCCAATTGCTAAAATGATGTTGATCCCTGAGGCCTGGTCTAAAAAAAGTAAAATAATATCTAAATTACACCGAGATATGTATAATTATTTGAATTCGGTTATTGAACCATGGGATGGCCCTGCAGCAGTTGCAGCTTTTGATGGCCGTTGGATTGTTGCCGCTTCTGATAGAAATGGTTTAAGACCTCTTCGTTATACAATCACTAAAGATAAAATGTTGTTTGCTGGTTCAGAAACTGGAATGGTTCATGTTGCTGAAGACAATATTCAATACAGAGGAAGAGTTGGTCCAGGCCAAATGATTTCTTTGGATTTAGATAAAGGAAAATATTTTAATGATAAAAAAACTAAAGATCATTTAGCATCAAATCCTGTTTATAAAGAGTTTGCCTCTAATCATATTGAATTAACAAAAAGTTTTAAAAATTTAAAAGAAAAAAATATTTACGAAGGTCAAGAGCTCAGACAAAGACAATTTCTTTCAGGATTAAGTATAGAGGATTTAGAAATTATTCTTCATCCAATGATCGAAGACTCAAAAGAAGCAGTTGGGTCCATGGGGGACGATACACCTATTGCAGTTTTATCAAGCAAGTATAGACCATTATCTCATTTTTTTAGACAAAACTTTAGTCAAGTTACTAATCCTCCAATAGACTCTCTAAGAGAAAATAGAGTCATGTCACTTAATACAAGACTTGGTAATTTAGAGAATATTCTAGATGACAAATTAACAAAACAAAAAAGCTATTTACTCGAGAGTCCAGTTTTGACAAATACTCAGTTTAAAAAATTAAACGATACATTTGAAAAGGAAATAAAAACTATTGATTTAACATATGAAATCAATGAAAAAAATAATTTAAAAAATCAATTAGATAGAATTAGATCTGAAGCAGAGGAGTTTGTAAGAGGCGGGGCAAAACATCTAGTTATAAGTGATGAAAATGTATCTAAAAATAGACTTTCTATACCAGTAATTTTAGCTCAAGGAGCAGTACAATCTCATTTAACAAATTCAGGAATCAGAAAGTTTGTTTCTATTCATGTAAAATCATCTGAATGTTTGGATACACATTATTTTGCAGTTTTAATTGGTGCGGGCGCTACTACTGTTAATCCTTATTTAACGATAGACTCAATTTATCAAAGATTTGAAAAAGGCTTATTTGGAAAATTAAGCTTTGATGAATGCGTTCAAAGATATGTAAAGGCTATTAATGACGGTTTATTAAAGATTATGTCTAAGATGGGAATTTCAGTTATTAGTTCATATCGTGGAGGACTTAATTTTCAATCATTAGGATTAAGCCGTTCATTAGTTTCTGAATATTTTCCAGGTCTTGAGTCTAGAATTTCAGGTATTGGAATTTTAGGTATTGAAAACATGATCAAAAAACATCACAAAAAAGCATTTAGGGAAAATATAATTTCTTTGCCAATTGGCGGTATTTATAAGTATCGTCATGGTGGTGAAACACATGGCTACCAAGCCAAGACAATGCATTTGCTTCAAAGTGCGGTTACAAATGACTCTTTTGATACTTACAAGAAATACTCAAAATTAATTCATGATATGCCACCAATACATTTGAGAGACTTGTTAGGCTTTAAATCAAAGAAGAAACCAATATCCTTGGAAGAAGTTGAGTCTGTTACAGAAATTAGAAAAAGATTTGGAACAGGAAGTATGTCAATGGGTGCCTTATCAAAAGAAGCTCATGAGACTTTAGCTATTGCAATGAATAGAATAGGTGGTGCTTCTTGTAGTGGAGAAGGTGGTGAGGATGAAGAACGATTTGTGCCTAGAGCTAATGGAGATAATGCCAACTCAAGAGTAAAGCAAGTTGCATCAGGAAGATTTGGTGTTACAGCAAAATATTTAAATCATTGTAATGAAATTGAAATTAAAGTGGCACAAGGTGCAAAGCCTGGTGAAGGTGGGCAATTGCCAGGTTTTAAAGTTTCAAAATATATTTCAAAATTAAGACATTCAACTCCCGGGGTGACTTTGGTTTCTCCACCTCCTCATCATGATATTTATTCTATCGAAGATCTAGCTCAATTAATTTATGACCTTAAACAAATTAATCCAAAAGCTAGAGTTGGAGTAAAGTTAGTTGCTTCAACTGGTGTAGGAACAGTAGCAGCTGGAGTAGCAAAAGCTAAAGCAGATATAATTTTAATTAGCGGCCACAACGGTGGATCAGGTGCAACACCACAAACCAGTGTAAAGTACGTAGGCTTGCCATGGGAAATGGGTTTAACAGAAACAAATCAAATTTTAACAATGAATAACCTGAGACATAAAGTTGTATTAAGAACAGATGGAAGTATTAAAACTGGAAGAGATGTTGTTATGGCGGCAATGATGGGCGCTGATGAGTTTGGTATAGCAACAACTAGTTTGATAGCTATGGGATGTATTATGGTTAGACAATGCCATTCAGATACATGCCCAGTTGGAATATGTACTCAAAGGGAGGATTTAAGAGAAAAGTTTGTAGGTACACCGGAAAAAGTAGTCAATTTATTTACATTTGTTGCTGAAGAGGTAAGAGAAATTTTAGCTGAGCTAGGATTTAAATCTTTAAATGAAGTTATAGGTAGAACAGACTTATTAACTCAAATTTCTAAAGGGTCATCTAATTTAGATGATTTAGATTTTAATCCTCTTTTAGTTCAAGCTGACCCAGGTGACAACCCAAGGTACTGTAAAGACAAAATTAGAAATGAAGTTCCAAATACACTTGATGAAAAAATTATTAGTGATGTATTGCCATTGATTCAAAGTGGTCAGAATGTTGAGTTAAGTTATAATATAAAAAATACAGATCGAACTGTAGGAGCAAGACTATCTTCAACCTTAGTTACAGACTTTAAAGACAAATCGTTTAACGAGAATCAAATTAATATTAAACTTAGGGGTTCAGCTGGACAATCACTAGGAGCCTTTATAGTCAAAGGTATAAATCTTGAAGTTATTGGTGACTGTAATGACTATGTTGGAAAAGGTCTTTCTGGTGGAACAATTATCGTTAGACCAGCTAGGGTTACAGAAATTGAAACAGAGAAAAATACAATTATAGGCAATACTGTTTTATATGGCGCAACAAGTGGTAAGTTATTTGCATCAGGACAAGCTGGTGAAAGGTTTGCTGTAAGAAATTCAGGTGCAACTGCAGTAGTTGAAGGTTGTGGCACCAACGGTTGTGAGTATATGACGGGTGGCACAACAGTATTTTTAGGAGATGTTGGAGATAATTTTGCAGCAGGTATGACAGGAGGAATGGCTTTTGTTTTTGATCCAGATTCTAAATTAGAAAATTTAATAAATCCAAACAGTGTAACATACAATAAAGTAGAGACTGATTATTGGAAAAGTTATTTAAAAAATTTAGTTGAACAACATGCAAAATTTACTAAGTCAAAATATTCACAAAAAATTCTTTATGAATGGGACGTAAATGTTAATCATTTTGTTCAAGTTTGTCCTTTAGAAATGTTAGATAAATTAGACAATCCAATTAGTAATAAATCTTTAAAACAAAAAGCTAGCTAACTTTAGCTTTAGCAATTTCAACCAACTCTTTTCCTATTCTTTTAAGATCATGTGATGACGAAAGGCTGTGGCCACCTTTTTCTTGCAAAAGGATTAAACTATTTTTTGAATATAAAGTTTTTGATAATTTGTAAGAATATTCTATTGGAACTACACTATCCTCTAATCCATGAAAAAACCTTAACGGAAAATTACAATTTTTTTTTAAATGCAAAATTAAATTTTTTCTACCACCTTCGATTAAAGACTTTCCTATTGGATAATAACTATCATAATCACTTTTCAACTTATAAATTTTTCCAGAACTGATGATCTGCTTTGCTTTTTTTGAAAAAGTATTCCACATTAAGTATTTTGTAAAATCAGGAGCAGCTGAAATTCCTATAAAACCAATTATATTTTTGAGTTTCCATATAAGTTTAGCACCAACCCATCCTCCACATGATGAACCAATAATGATTATTTTTTTATTTTTAAGTTTTGAGTTTGTAATTTCCTTGGCCTCCAAGATCCAATCATGAATTCCTTGCTTTTCAAAAATACCAGAAGATTTACCATGACCAGAAAAATCAAATGCTAAAAAGTTTAATTCATTTTTTTTGCATAATGATTTTATGAATTTTACTTTCTTTCCAGAAATATCCGACATCAGACCATGAAGAAATAATACCCCAATTTTACTTTTGGCTTTTAAAAAGGTGAAATGAATAGATTGTTTATTTGAGGTTAAAAAATAATTTTTTTTGTTTTTCATTTTAATCAAGATATAGTTATAAAATCTTTTAAATGAGTGCAAATATAAGGTTACTTCAAATCATACCAAATATGGATATTGGTGGTGCTGAAACGGGTTGCTTACATGTAGCAGATCATATTTCAAAACAAGGGGGTTTTTCAGCAATTTTAACAAGTGGTGGTAAATTATTAGATCTTATTGATCGTGACAAAATTAAAATATTTAAATGGCCAGTAAATAAAAACATTTTTTTTATTTTTTTTAATATTTTTTATATTTTTTTCAAAATCAAAATTCACAAAATAAATATTGTTCATGCAAGAAGTCGAGCACCAGCATGGTCTGCATTTTTGGCCACAAAATTAGCTAATGTTAAATTTGTTACTACTTTTCATGGAACATATAACTTTAAATCAAAACTAAAAAAATTTTATAATTCAATTATGGTAAAATCAGATCATGTCATCGCAGGATCAGAATTTATTTTAAACCACATTCATACAAATTATCAAGTTAAGGCAAAATCTTCTGTAGTCAAAAGAGGGATAGATGAAAAATATTTTTCAAAAAAAAATGTTACTGAAGAAGAAATTAAAAAATTAAAAGATCTAATGAAAATTAGTGGAGAAAAATTTATAATTTTACTGCCTGGTAGATTAACATATTGGAAAGGTCAAAAATTATTTATTGAAGCATTAAATATTTTAAATAATCAAAATTTGTTAGAAGACGTATATTCATTAATCATTGGAGGGCATCAAGGAAGAATTCAATATAAAGAAGAATTAATGCAGTTAGTAAAAAAATATAATTTAGAAAATAAATTAAAAATTGCACATGGTTTAAATAAAATGCCAGTTGCATACTCTATTTCTAATTTAGTTTTATCAAGCTCAATAGAACCTGAGGCCTTTGGAAGAGTGAGTGTTGAGGGTCAGTCTATGGAAAAACCTGTATTAGCTAGTGACATTGGTGGATCGCTCGAAACGGTTATTAATAATAAAACTGGCTGGTTATTTAAGAACAATGATTCTGAAGATTTGGCAGAAAAAATTAAAATGATTATGAAAACTGAGCAGAATGTTCTCGATTTAATTGGGAGACAGGGTAGAAAAAATGTTAAAGAAAACTATACAAGAGGCCTTATGGTATCAAGAACACTAGAAATATATAAATCATTAGTTTATTAGTCATAAGCAATATGGTTTCAATTACTCTTCCAGATGGAAATATCAAAGAATATACTGCAGCAGTAACGGGTGCTCAGATCGCAAAAGATATTGCTCCATCATTATTAAAAAAGGCATTAGTCGTTGAAGTTGATGGTGAATTTAAAGATTTAGGAGTTGAAATAAGCAAAGATTCAAAAGTCAAAATTATTACAATGGATGATGATTATGCTTTAGAGTTAATACGTCATGACTCTGCACATTGTATGGCAATGGCTGTTCAGGAACTTTTTCCAGGTACACAAGTTACAATTGGTCCAGTAATTGAAAACGGTTTTTATTATGATTTTGCAAGAGATGAACCTTTTAGCGACAGTGACTTGGAAAAAATTGAAAAAAAAATGAATGAGATCATAGATAAAGACCCTAAAACGACAAGGGAAGTTTGGGACAGAGATAAAGCAATTCAACATTTTAAAAAAATTGGAGAAAACTATAAAGCTGAAATCATTGAGAGCATTCCTAAAGGGGAGGAATTATCAATTTATTTCCATGGTGATTGGCATGATTTATGTAGAGGTCCACACTTACCAAGTCTTGGAAGGATAGGGAAAGCTTTTAAGTTAATGAAAGTTGCAGGAGCATATTGGCGGGGAGACTCCAATAATAAGATGCTTCAAAGAATCTATGGAACATGTTGGAAGACGAAAAAAGACCTTGATGAATACTTGCATCGTATTGAAGAGGCTGAAAAAAGAGATCATAGAAAATTAGGGAAAGCATTAGATTTGTTTCATTTTCAAGAAGAAAGTCCGGGTGCAGTTTTTTGGCACCAAAAAGGGTGGAGCCTATTTCAGTCACTCGTAAAATTCATGAGAGATAAGCAAACTGATGCAGGTTATTTAGAAGTTAATACCCCAGAAATGTTGGATAAAACATTATGGGAAAAATCAGGCCACTGGGAAAAGTTTCAAGAACATATGTATACTACAGATGCAGATGAGAAAACCTTTGCAATAAAACCAATGAATTGCCCAGGTCATATTCAAGTTTTTAACCAAGGATTAAAAAGCTATAAAGATTTACCTCTTAAAATATCTGAGTTTGGAAAAGTTCATCGTTATGAACCTTCAGGTGCATTACACGGATTAATGAGGGTTAGAGCATTCACCCAAGATGATGCTCATATATTTTGTACTGAGGAACAAATTACTGAGGAGTCTTTAAAAGTAACAAATTTAATTTTAGATATTTACAAATCATTCGGTTTTAAAAATGTGAAACTTAAATTTTCAGATCGACCTGAGAAAAGAGTTGGCGATGATAAAATTTGGAATAAAAGTGAAAAAGCATTACTAGATGCAATTAAGACCAGTGGATTAAAATACGAAATCAACAAAGGGGAAGGTGCTTTTTATGGTCCGAAAATCGAGTTTGTATTAATTGATGCAATTGGACGTGACTGGCAGTGTGGAACTTTACAAGTTGATTTTAATCTTCCAGGAAGATTAGGTGCTTCGTATGTTGCAAATGATGGATCAAAAAAAATACCAGTTATGCTACATAGGGCAATGTTTGGATCTCTTGAGAGATTTATTGGAATATTGATAGAGCATCATACAGGAAAATTTCCTTTTTGGTTGTCACCAGAACAAGTTGCGGTATTACCAATAAGTAACAAGCAAAACGATTATGCAAGTAAAGTTAAGTTGTTACTTGAAAAAAAAGGATTAAGGTCTATTATTGATGATAGAAATGAAAAAATTAATTATAAAATTCGAGAACATTCAGTATCGAAAATTCCAGTTTTAATGATCTGCGGCGCTAAAGAAGTTCAAAATAATACAATCACTATAAGAAGACTAGGACAAACAAACCAACAAACAGTTAGCCTAGAAGAAGCTGTAACTAATTTGTCACTAGAGTCTAATACTCCATCTATTTAATGCATCAAATTACTTATTTTAATTAATAATGAAGGGTCCTAGAGTTAATAACAAGATCCGAGCATCTGAAGTGCAACTCATCACAGACGATGGTGATAACATAGGTGTCGTTCCGATTGGAGAGGCTTTAGACCGCGCCAAGGAAGTTGGCTTAGATTTAATTGAAGTTGCTCCAAATGCAAAGCCTCCAGTATGTAAGATTATTGATTATGGAAAATACAAATATGAAATTCAAAAAAAAGCCAGTCAAGCAAAGAAAAAGCAAAAAGTTATCACATTAAAGGAGTTAAAATTAAGACCAAGCACAGACAAACACGATTATGATTTCAAAATGAAAAACGCGAAGAAATTTATTTCCAAAGGAGATAAAGTTAAGTTTACAATTCGCTTTAAGGGTCGTGAAATGGATTACATGAAGGCTGCATATGATTTAGTTGATAAAATTATTGAGGATACAAAGGATATCTCAAAAGTTGAGCAAAAGGCTAAGATGGAAGGAAGGCAAATGACCATGATTATCCAGCCAAATTAAGCTATTATTGTTATTGTCATTACACCTTTTTTTAGTATAACCACGTTCGACATGGCCAAATTAAAGACTAAGAGTTCAGCAAAAAAAAGATTTAAAATTACAGCCAAGGGCAAAGTTAAATCTGCCCAAGCTGGAAAAAGACATGGAATGATCAAAAGGACAAATTCACAAATCAGAAAATTAAGAGGTACTACAGTTTTATCAAAACAGGACGCAAAGATTATTAAATCTTATATGCCTAACAGTTTAAGAGGATAATATGGCAAGAGTTAAAAGAGGGAAAACAAGTAAAGCAAAACATAAAAAAGTTTTAAAAGCTGCAAAAGGTTATTGGGGTAGAAGAAAAAATACAATTAGAGTAGCTAAGCAGGCAGTTGAAAAGGCTATGCAATATGCCTATAGAGACAGAAGAAGAAATAAAAGAAATTTTAGGTCACTATGGATACAAAGAATTAATGCCGGTGTAAGAGCTGAAGGTCTAACTTATTCTAAATTCATAAATGGTTTAACAAAATCAAAAATTAATATTGATAGAAAAGTATTAGCAGATATCGCTTACAATAATCCAGAGACTTTTAAATCTATTGTAAAAAAGGTACAATCGCATTTAAATTAAATATTTAAATGTTAGATCTTAAAAACTTATCTTCAGAGATAAATTTAAAAATTCAACAAGTTAAGGACCGAGATACTTTAGAGTCCTTAAAAACTCTTTATCTGGGAAAAAAAGGTATTATTACAGAAGCATTCAAAAGCATGGGCAAGATTGATGCCGATGAAAGAAAAAATTTTGCATCAGAATTAAATATAATAAAATCAAATTTACTAGATCAAATTAATTCACATCAATCTAAAATTGAGCTTAAAGAAATAGAAGAAAAACTAAACTCAGAAGAAATAGATATCACGCTTCCGACAAAAGAAATTAAAAAAGGAAAAATACATCCTGTGTCACAAGTAATTGATGAGTTGACATGTATATTTGCTGAAATAGGATTTTCTGTGGCAGAAGGTCCTGATATTGAAAATGAATTTAATAATTTTACTGCACTTAATACTCCTGAACATCATCCTGCTAGAGATATGCATGATACTTTTTATTTAGATGAGAATAAAAAAACTTTATTACGAACTCATACTTCGCCAGTTCAGATTCGAACAATGTTAAATAATAAACCACCAATAAAAATTATTGCGCCAGGAAGAACATATAGATGCGATAGTGATATGACACACACACCTATGTTTCATCAGTTAGAAGGCTTACATATCGATAAAGATATTAATATGGGACATCTAAAAGGTTGTTTAGATTTTTTTTTAAAAAAGTTTTTTGAAGATGAAAACCTTGAGATGAGATTCAGGCCCAGCCATTTCCCATTCACTGAACCAAGCGTAGAGGTAGACATCAGTTATAAAATTGAAAATAATAAAATTGTTGTAGGAAAAGGAGAAAGGTGGCTAGAAGTTTTAGGCTGCGGGATGGTTCATCCAAATGTTTTAAAAAATGTTAAAATCGACCCAAAAAAATTTCAAGGTTATGCTTTTGGAGTAGGCATTGACCGTCTCGCAATGTTGAAATATGGAATTACGGATTTGAGATCATTTTTTGAAGGTGATTTAAGATGGTCTAACCATTATGGTTTTGATGCAAACGATGTTCCTACAAATTATAGAGGGTTAAGTAAATGAAATTAACTCTTTCTTGGTTAAAGAAACATTTAAACACTAAAGCTTCAACAGATCAGATTGTAGGTGCATTAACTAATATCGGCCTAGAAGTAGAAGAGGTTATAGAGGAAAATAAAAATTTAGAACTTTTTAAAATCGCAAAAATTTTAAAAGCTGACAAACATCCCAATGCTGACAAGCTAAAAATTTGCGATGTAGATACGGGAAAAAAAATTGAAAAAGTAGTTTGTGGAGCAGCTAATGCTAGAGAGGGATTATTAACAGTCTACGCACCTCCCGGTGCAGTCATTCCAAAAAATGGAATGAAACTAGTCATTGCAAAAATTAGAGGAATTGAGTCAAAAGGTATGCTTTGTTCTGAAAGCGAATTAGGAATATCAAATGAGAGTGATGGAATTACAGAGATTCAAAATAAAAAAGTTGGTGAAAAATTTTTCAAAAATACTGAAGAAATTATAGATATTTCAATTACACCTAACCGTTCAGATTGCTTAGGTGTTAGAGGAATTGCCAGAGATTTAAGCGCTTATGGCCTTGGAAAAATAATTGAAGAAAAAAAAATTAAATTAAAAGAAAAATCAAAAGAAAGAGTTAAAGTTGAAATTAAAAAAAACTCTGGATGCAATGGATTTGGCTCTCTATTTATCGAAGATGTTAACAATTGTGAGAGTCCTGAATGGTTAAAAAAAGATTTAGAGTCATTTGGTTTAAAACCAATTTCAGCAATTGTTGATGTAACAAATTATGTAATGTTTGATCTTAATCGTCCAATGCATGCATATGATGCAGATAAACTTGATGGAAATATAATTGTTAGAGAAGCAAAAAATGGTGAAAGTTTTGATGCTTTAGATGAAAAAAAATACAAAATTCCAAGTGGCGCATGTTTAATAACTGATAAAAACAAAATTTTAGGTTTGGGGGGTATTATTGGAGGTCAGTCAAGTGCTATTAATTTAAATACAAAAAATATAGTATTAGAAGCTGCAGCATTTGACCCAATAAAAATTGCAAGAGTATCTAAACAATTAGGAATTATAACTGACGCAAAATTTAGATTCGAGAGAGGAGTTGATCCAAATTCAATTGAAGCTGGCTTAAAATTAGCAGCAAAATTAATTCAGAATATTTGTGGAGGAAAAATTTCAAAAATAAATATTTCTGGCGACACAAAAAATAAAAATAAAAAAATTAAATTTGATATTAATAATTTTGAAAAATTAATTGGTTTTTCTGTTAAAGTGAAAGACTGTCAAAAAATTTTAGAAACACTGGGTTTTAAAATTAAGGCAAAAAAAAATATTTTAGTTATTGAGATTCCTAGTTGGAGACCTGATGTGAGCCAAGAGGCAGATATAATTGAGGAAATTTTAAGAATAAAAGGATTAGATAAAATTCAATCTATACCTCCAAAATTAAATGAGAAAAAGTCAGTATTAAATTATCACCAAAAATTATTTCATCTAGTTCAAAGATCATTTGCAAGTAGAGGATTTTTTGAAACCATAAGCTGGTCTTTTACTAGCAGTAAATTTAATCAATATTATTCTGATCAAACAATAAAAATCACAAATCCAATTTCATCAGATTTAGATGTATTAAGGAGTTCAAATTTTGTAAATTTAATATTACAGGCAAAATTAAACTTAGATAGATCGAATTCAAATTTACAAATGTTTGAAGTTGGTCCAGTTTTTAAAGAAGATTTAACTCAAGAAACAATTGCATCTGGAATTTTAGTTGGAAAAAAAACTAGTTCGACTTGGGTTAACAATGATGAGGAATTTAACGCAATTGATGCAAAAGAACATTTATATTATATTTTAAGTGATTTAGGTTTGTCACTAGATAATCTAGTTGTAGAAAAAAGTGAAAAAAATTATTATCACCCAGGCCAGTCTGCCGATGTTTTTATAGGTAATAAAAAAGGTCCAAAAGTTGCAAGTTTTGGAACGATTCATCCTTTAATTTTACAAAAAATGGATATTCAAAAAACAAATATTATAGGTCTTGAGGTTTATCTTGATAATTTCATTGAGCCAAAGAGACCATCAAGGGTTTCAAAAAAGCAACTTAAAAAATACGACTTTCAAATTGTTGAAAGAGATTTTGCATTTATTTTAGATAAAAAAGTTAGAGCTGGAGATTTACTATCCTTAATTAAAAAGACAGATCAGTTAATTAAATCTGTTAACGTATTTGATCTCTATGAAGGAGAAAAAATTGATTTAGATAAAAAATCTATAGCTATTAAAGTTCTATTTGAGCCAACTGATAAAACGCTAAATGATAAACAAATTGATGAGTTATCAGATAAAATTATTTCAGCTGCTAAAAGCTTAGGTGGTTCATTAAGATCTCAATGACAGATATCAGTCTAATTAGAAATTTTTCAATCGTAGCTCATATTGATCATGGGAAATCTACACTTGCAGATCGATTAATACAAACTTGTGGTGGCTTAACCGACAGAGAAATGAAAGATCAGGTTCTAGACTCAATGGAGATTGAAAGAGAGCGTGGTATTACAATTAAAGCTCAGACTGTAAGATTAAAATATAAACACAAAGATGGAAAAGAGTATATTTTAAATATCATAGATACTCCTGGACATGTTGACTTTAGTTACGAGGTGAATAGATCTTTAGCAGCCTGCGAAGGCTCACTACTAGTTGTTGATAGCACCCAGGGTGTTGAGGCTCAAACTTTAGCAAATGTTTACCAAGCATTAGATAATAATCATGAAATTATTACAGTTTTAAATAAATCAGATTTACCCGCTTCAGAACCAGAAAGAGTGAAATCTCAAATAGAGGACGTGATTGGGGTAGATACTTCAAATGCAATTTTAGCATCTGGAAAAACTGGTGAAGGGATACATGATATATTAAATTCTATTGTTGAAAATCTTCCATCACCCAAAGGAAATGAAAATGATAGTCTAAAAGCTTTATTAGTTGATAGTTGGTATGACAGTTATTTGGGGGTAGTGATTTTAGTAAGAGTAATAGATGGAAAAATTAGAAAGAAAGATCAAATTATTATGATGTCAAATAATTCAAGACATGATGTAGAAAGAGTCGGAATCTTTACTCCAAAGGCAATTGATATTGAGGAAATTGGTCCAGGTGAGATAGGTTTTATTGTTACTGGTATAAAAGATTTATCAGATACAAAAGTTGGAGACACCATAACAACATTAAAAAATCCTACTAGTCATGCTCTGTCAGGATTTAAGCCAAGTAAGCCAGTAGTATTTTGTGGTTTGTTTCCAATTGATAGTAGTGATTACGGATTATTAAAGGATAGTTTAGCAAAATTAAAACTAAATGACTCTAGTATTGAATATGAACCTGAAAACTCTTCAGCTCTTGGTCTAGGTTTTAGATGTGGATTTTTAGGCTTACTGCACCTAGAAATAGTAGTTCAAAGGTTAGAAAGGGAGTACAATATAAGCTTAATCACAACAACTCCAGGCGTTGTCTATAAACTTGAAACTACTGATAATAAAATTACTGATTTGCAAAATCCTACTAATATGCCTGAGGCTTCATTAGTAAAAAATATAAAAGAGCCCTGGATAATTGCAACTATTATAACACCTGATGAATATCTGGGGTCAATAATAAAAATCTGCGAGGAAAAAAGAGGTCTTCAAAAAGATATGAGTTATTCTGGTAATAGAGTAGTTTTAAAGTATGACATGCCTTTAAATGAGGTTGTATTCGATTTTTACGATCGTCTGAAGTCGATTACAAGTGGTTACGCAAGTTTTGATTATGAAATAAGTGAGTATAAAGAGGGTGATTTAATAAAGTTATCAATTTTAGTAAATGATGAGCCTGTGGATGCACTTTCAGTTATTATTCATAAAGATTTTGCTCAAAAACAAGGAAGATTAATTTGTGAAAAGCTGAAGGACTTAATACCAAGACATCAATTTCAAATTCCAGTGCAAGCTGCAATTGGGGGAAAAATAATTGCAAGAGAAACAATAAAGGGTTTTAAGAAAGATGTTTTGACAAAAATTCATGGAGGTGGAGCCTTAGATAGAAAGAGAAAATTACTCGATAAACAAAAAAAAGGTAAATCGAGAATGAAGCAATTTGGAAAAGTAGAAATTCCCCAAGAAGCATTCATTGGTGTATTGAAAATCGGTAAAGATAGTTAGTTTAAATATTTCAAAATTTTTGAATAAACATATTCAGGAGTAAAATCTTTCATGGCATTTGAGTTATGAGAAATAAACTGGTATCCCTCTGGAATAATAGGGGTAATATTATCTGAGTATTCTACATAATTAGTTGGTGTATCGCCAAATAAACCAAATGTCTTCACATTGAGTGCAGAACTTAAATGCATAAAACCTGAATCTGTACCCACATAAATTTTCGAATTTTTAATATAACTGAATGTTTCATAAACACTTGAATTACATAAGGAAGTAATTTTTATTGAAGAAAAATTATTTATGATATCTTCAGCTTGAGATTTTTCATTCGGCCCACCTAATATAATTATTTTATATCTTTTATGAATATTTATTTTTTTAATTAAATTTATAAAATTATCAGTTGACCATTTTCTACTTAGTCCAGAGGAACCAATTCCAATTAAAATTTTATCTCCTTCAATTATTTTGCCGTTATAATTCAGAACACTAGTTGTGTTATAATTTTCAATGTTCAACCAGTCGCACGTACTTTTAATCATTCTCATGGATATACTTTCATTTTTTTTTAAAAAACCGTAGAAGTATACTTCTTTTATAGATAGTATTTTTGAAATTAAAAAATATTTAAAACCATAATGAAAAATATATGCTTTATCATATTTTTCTTTTTTCAAAAAAAAAATTAATGAAATAAAGGAAGGCAGTTTTTTTTTAATTTCTTCAATATAAAGAATTTTATTAATATATTTTTCATCAGATAAAAAATTTTTTGCTTTTGTATTTTTTTTTGTAATTAGAGTTATTTTTGAATTAGGGTTCTTTTTTGATATTTCGTAAATAGATGATAAAAATACGCACATATCGCCTATACCAGGGCGCAGTTGATAAATTATAATATTATTCATTATTTTTTAATTTAAAACTGTATAATTTATACATAAAGTTTTTTGAATAGTATTACATATATTATATTTTTTTATTTTTTATTATTATGAAAATTCTAAAATGGGGATTGATTGGTTATGGAGAAGCAGCAAAGAAATTATTTATAGATCTATCGGTAAGAAAAAATTCAATTATTGAATGTATTGCATCAAAATCACAATATGATTTTTTATCAAAAAAATACCCAGACATTAATATTTTCAATTCATATGAAAATCTAATTAAAAAAAATAATTTAGATATTATATATTTATCGTTAATAAATTCTTTGCATTATAAATTTATTAAAAAAATTATTCAGTCAAATCAAAATATTTTAATAGAAAAACCCGCGTGTATAGAATTTTCACAATTAGTTGATATTAGAGATCAATTGAATAAAAAAAAAAATTTATACTTTAGAGAGTCAATATTATACTTAAGTCATCCGATAATAATGAATATTTTTGAAATAATAAAAAATGAAAATATTGGAAATATTGTCGAAATAGAGTCAAATTTTGGTTTTAATTTTAAAAAAAAAAAATTTTTATTTTTTTTAAAAAAAAATAATAAAAAGTTATTTTCAAAAATGTTAGGTGGTGGATCTATTTTGAATTTTGGACATTATCCTCTATCAGCTTATAAAATTTTTTGTGAAAAATTTAATAAAATTAAAAATATTAAGAAAAATATAAAAATCGGATATCGTGGAGTTGATGAAGACTCAAGATTAGAAATTGATTTTGAAAAGCGAGCTAAATTAAAAACAGAGGTATCATTAACTAGAAATTTAAAAAGTTTTTTGAGAATTACAGGAGAATATGGAAATATTTTTATAGAAAATCCTTGGATACCTTTAACAAATTATGAAATTCTTTTAGAAATTAATGGAGTAAAAAAAATATTTAAATATCATGAAAAAAAAAGTTTATGGCAACTTAAAATAGATTGTATTGAAAAAGATTTTAATGAAGGTCTTAAAAAACCTTCAACTATTGGCACAGATATTGAGTCTAGTTTTGAATATATGAAATTAATAAATATATGGAAAAATTCAAATTAGTATAAAAATGAAAAAATTCGATTGTATTACATTTTTTCAAGAAAATTTTATTACTAATATTAGATTTGAAATATTAAAGGATGTTGTAGATTTTTTCGTAGTTTGTGAAAGTAAATATGATCATAGAGGAAATAAAAAAGAAATAAATTTTCAATTATTAAACTCAGACTTAAAAAAAAAAGTAAGGCATGTTATTTTAGATCATCCTTTTCCTGAAGGTTTAAATTTATGGCAGAGGCAAGCATATCAAAGAGAATTTATATTTAATGGAATTAAAGATTGCGAGGAAGATGATTATATAATGTTTTCAGATCCTGACGAAATACCAAACCCAGATGTATTGAAGAATTTTATTTTAAAAAAAAAATATGCAATTTTTCATCAAAAATGCTTTAATTATAAATTAAACTTATTAAACCCACATGAAACGCCCTGGTCAGGTACAAGGTTAACAAAAAAAAAATATTTGTTGTCATTTGATTTTTTTAGACAAAAAATTTTGGAAAAAAATATAAATAAATGGTGGAAATTTTCTGTAGAGCGAAGCATTGAGATAGTGAAAGATGGAGGATGGCATTTTAACAACCTTTTTTCACCTAAAATGATATCAAAAAAACTCAAAACATTTGCTCATGATGAATTTAGCGGAGAGGAATATAGTGATGAAAAAGTTATTGAGGAAAAGATTCATAAGGGCATCGATTTATTTAATAGGGGACAGAAATTAAAAAAAGTAGATATAGACAATACTTATCCAAGATATATTTTAAATAAAATAAAAGAATTTAAAGAATTTATTGTTTAAAATTCATTTATTACTTTTGAGTATATTAAGTATATCTTTTTCAATATTAAATTTAACTTTTATAATTTTTAAGTTTTCATATTTATTAAATATTTGATTACTGTAAATTTCATTATTAATCTCGTATTTAATTTTGCAAGTTAATTTTCGGTTTAGATTTTTTAAAAGTTTTAAAATATTGGTATTTTTATAGTTTTTTAAAACAATATTTTTATTTGCATTACTCTTATTTTTAAGAATTTTTAGTAAAAACTCGCTTACATTATCGGCGTGCACTACGTTTAATTCCAAATTCTTATTCTTAAGATAAAATTTATTTTTTTTAAAAAAACAATTTAATAGTGTTGGAAAAATTTTTTTTCTTTTGTCAGATTTAGAAAAGGTTTCATATAGTTTTATATTATAAAATTGAACTTCTTTATGTTTAACCTTATAAAACTCTAAAAATTGTTCGTATGCTTTTTTTGAAGCCGCGTAAAGATTTTTAGGTTTATATGAATTACTATTAAAAAACTCCTGCATACTTCCTAGGTTTATAATTTTTTTAATTTTAAAGTTCAGATTATTTAAAATAATAGTAGGAAATATAATATTAGAATTCATAAATTTAATTAAGTTTTTATCACTATTTTCCTCGCTATAAAAAGTTGCAAAATTAATAAAAAAATTGAATTTTTTATTTTTAATTTTTTTTAGTTCTTTAAATTCTTTATAAAAAAAAGACTTATAATTTTTGTACTTTTTTTTAATTTTCAATATTTTTTTATTTTTTTTATGATCGTATCTTAAAATGTCTACAACTTCGTAGCCATTTTCGAGTGCAGTAATTAAAAAGTTATTTCCTAAAAATCCAGAAGATCCTAAAATTAATATGCTTGATTTTTTTTTATTATTAAATTTTTTATTTGAATAATTCTTCGAAGCTTCTTCCATTTTTATCCTTAGGTGATAAAATTTTTTTTTTTTTTGGCCATTTTATACCAATACTTGGGTCATTCCATGCTAATGTAGTCTCTGTTTTTTTATTTCTATAATTTGTACATTTGTAATGAACTATACAATTCTTAGATAAACAGAAAAATCCATGTGCAAAATTTTCAGGTATGAAAATAGAAAAATTTGATTTTTCAGATATTTTAATTGCAAAATATTTTTTATAAGTTTTAGAGTTTTTTCTTAGATCTACAGCTACATCAAATATTTCACCTTTCAAAACTGAAATGAGCTTTCCTTGTGATTTTTTTTTTTGAAAATGAAGGCCTCTGATTACATTTCTTTTTGAAAAAGACATGCAGTCGAAAACAAATTTTTTTTTTAATACCCTGTTATCATGTATCTCTCTAAAATGCCCTCTGTAATCATGGTGTTGATTTGATTTAATTAACACCAAACCTTTAAATTTAGTTTTTTGAATTTTCATTGTTAATAATTTTTCTTAAATAATTTGAGTAAGGACACTCACCATAAAATTTAATATTTTTTAGAATTTGTTTTTTTGTAATCCATTTTTTTTGATAGGCAATTTCATCAAGACATGCGATTTTTATACCTTGAACTTTTTCTACTGAAGTAACAAAATTACTAATATTTGTAAAATCATCAATTTTTCCTGCGTCTGACCAAATTGCCCCACGCCCAAGTTCTATAAAGTTAAGGCAGTTTCTTTTCTTATAATTTTTTATTACATCAACAATTTCAGTTTCTTTTCTTTTTGATGGCTTAAGTTTATGGGCAATTTGGACTACATGATTATCAAAAAAATATAAGCCAGTGATGGCTTTATCTGAAATAAATTTTTTAGGTTTTTCTATAATTTCAACAATTTTTTTATCTTTAATCTTTGCAACACCATAATTTTCAGGTTTTGATACTCCTTTTAAAAATACTGTGCAGCCTTTTTTGAAAACTTTTGTGGTTTGAAGCAACTCAGTTAAGCTTTGACCATAAAAAAAATTATCTCCAAGTATTAATGAAACATTGCTATTACCAATAAATTTTTTACCAATTTTAAAGGCCTCAGGTATTCCAGATGGTTTTAATTGTTCCTCATAACTTATTTTTAACCCTAAATGTCGACCATCGCCTACAACATTTATAAAGTTTTTTTTTTGACCTTTATTTATTATTAAAAGAATATTTCGTATATCGGCCAACATCAAAATCGATAGAGGATAGAAAAATAGAGGCTTATCATAAATAGGTAAAAGTTGTTTATTAGTACTTTTGGTTATTGGACTTAAGCGAGTCCCTTTTCCACCTGCAAGAATAATTCCTTTATTTATCAATTTTTGACCCCAAGTCTTTTTGTATAATTTTTTTTATCTAATTTTTTAACCCATTTAAAGTTATTTAAATACCACTCAATCGTAGAATTAAGACCATCTATTAGAGTATATTTTTTTTTCCATCCTAATTTTTTTAATTTATTACTATTCAAAGCATATCTTACATCATGTCCTGGCCTGTCTTTTACGTAAATAATTTTGGAATTATTTTTTTTACCAAATTTTTTCTTACATAAGTACAAGATTTTTTTCGCTAAAATTTTATTTGATAAAATTTCATCCGACCCAATATTATAACTTTCACCTATCTTACCTTTTTTAAAAATAAATATTAGGGCATTACAATGATCATTGACATGTATCCATTCTCTTTCATTGTTTCCTTTGCCGTATATAGGTAAGTTTTTATTATTAATAATATTTATTATTAATTTTGGAATTAGTTTTTCTGGAAATTGCCTCGGTCCATAGTTGTTACTACAATTCGTGATTATAATTGGCAGTTTATAGGTTCTAATATAAGATTTTATCAAGTGGTCAGATGCCGCTTTACTTGCGGCATAAGGTGAACTGGGTTTGTACGAGTCTGTTTCAACAGAATATTTTTTTTTTGGAATATCACCGTAAACTTCATCAGTAGATATATGCAGAAACTTTGACTTTTTACTTTTTTTATTAAATTTTTTAAATTGCTCGAGCAATTGAAATACACCGTTAATATTTGATTGTATAAAACTACTAGGGTCATCGATGGACCTATCAACATGGGTCTCAGCAGCCAGATTAAATATTGCCACTGGTTTAAATTGATTTAATATTTTTGAAATTTTTTTTCCATTATTTATATCTGAGATAATGAGTTTATAATTTTTTTTATTAAGATGATTTATATTCATCATATTTGACGAATAAGTCTTTTTATCTACTATTATTACAAAATAGTTCTGTTTAATTAATTCAATAACAAGGTTACTGCCAATAAATCCAAGCCCACCAGTAACTAAAATATTTTTCTTTTTCATTATTTTTTTAAATCATCTTTAAATCATTTGGTGTATATGTGCTATACTTAATGATTAAAATTGATGATATCACGGTAGTAATAGTTACTTTCAAAAGCGGCAAAGTCATATCAAAGTGCCTATCTAATTTAAGCCAGTTTAAAAAAATATTAATACTTGATAATTCAAATGATGAAAAATTAAAGAGAAAACTTGAAAAAAAAAAAAATATTTTTTTTTATATTTCAAAAAAAAATTTAGGCTATGCAGCTGGCAACAATTTTCTACTAAAGAAAGTTAAAACAAAATATGCGTTAATTATTAATCCCGATACTTTCCTTGAAAAGAAAAATATTCAAAAATTAATTTTTCAGATTAATATTTTAAGAGGAAAATTTGGTATTATTGGTTGTAATAATAGTGCAAAAATAATTTCTGAAGAAAAAATACAAGATAATATTTTTTACAATTGTGAGTTCGTCAAAGGTTATTTTATGTTAACAAATATGAAAGCAATAAAAAAAGTAAAATATTTCGACGACTCATTTTTTATGTATTTAGAAGAAATTGATCTATGTAAAAGAATTAGAGAAGATAATTTTAAAGTATATGTTTTGCAAAATTTTAAGATTAAACATATCGGTGCCTCATCTTCCTCGATAGGAGAAGAATTTGAGAAAAATAGAAATTGGCATTGGTTATGGTCTCAATATTATTTTGATAAAAAGCATAAAGGTTATTTTTTTTGTTTTTTCAAATATACTTTTATTTTTGCTAAGATTTTATTAAATCTACTCATAATACCATTGCGCAAAAAAAATAAATTTTATTTTTATAGATTTTGGGGCTTGGTATCATCTATATTGGAAAAAAAATCATTTTACAGACCACACTTATTTTAGCTTAAAGGAGAGATGGCCGAGTGGTTTAAGGCGCACGCTTGGAAAGCGTGTAAAGGGGCAACTCTTTCGCGGGTTCGAATCCCGCTCTCTCCGCCATTTTTGTTGATACAGTATAAAAAGCAGAATAAAAATTATTTTAATGAAATATAAAAATTTATTAGAACAAAAGCGAAATTTTGAATTTCTGTTATATAAAATATACCATTTTATTTTTAGTGAAAAATTTTTTAAGAAAATAGAATATAACTTCGATAATTCTAAAACTCGATTAGATTTAATTAATTTTTTAATAAAAAAAAAAAACTATAAATCTTATTTAGAGATAGGCTGTCATCAAGACGAGGTATTTTCGTTGATAAATATTGAGAAGATCGGCGTCGATCCAATGAGTGGAGGTAACTTTAGAGGAACGAGTGATGAATTTTTTTTTCAAAATAACAAGAAGTTTGATTGTATATTCATTGACGGGCTGCATACCTATGAGCAAGTTATTAAAGATATCAAAAATTCAATTGATTCTTTAAGCGAAAATGGCGTAATAATTCTTCACGATTGCCTACCATCAAAGATAACGCATCAATATGTTCCAAGATCAAGATATACTTGGAACGGAGATGTTTGGAAAGCAATAGTCGAGGTCAGGACGTGGGAACATGTTGAGACTTATACTATTTTGGCGGATCAGGGCTTGGGAGTTATTACTAAGAAAAAAAATTCTGATCTACTCTTTATGAAAAAAAATAATTTCAAGAAACTAAAATTTAAATATTTATATTATAATTATAAAACTATTATGCGAACTATATCATATGATAATTTTATTAGCCAAATGGACTAAAATTTGATTAGTTGTTATCTAAAATTTCATAAAACTTCTTTATTAAATTAACTACCCTTTTATCAGCAGACATTGATGAATTAATTTTTTTTGTTACATAGGATATCCCTATGCCTTCAACTGGATCTGCAAAACCCACAGACCCTCCCCAGCCATTATGACCAAATGACTCATTATTTTTTCCAAATAACCAGCCACCTCTCATAATATAACCAGAATAAGTCCATTTGATTGGAAGGCCTAAACTACCATCATTTTTAATGTTTGAAATTTTTAGAATATTTAAAAAATTGTTTTTCGAAATAATTTTGTTGTTATCGTATTTTATATCATTTGCTAGGATATCATAAAATTTTGCTATTGATAAAGCCGATCCATGACCGCCCATCGATGGAACACCTGTCTCTCTCCAAATTCTAGAATTATAAAAATCGATCTGATGAACAGGATTATTAAAGGCATTATATTCTTGATCTACTCTTTTTAAATCTGTTACATTTATTTCCTCTAAGTTAGCAACATTTTTAAAATCTATATTTTCAAGTCCAAACTTAAAATTAAGATTAAATTTCTTTGAAAAATTTTTACTAAAGTAATCTTTTAAATTTAATTGCATTGTTTTTCTAATTAAATTTTCAACTAAGAAACCATGGGTTTTAGCATGGTAGAAAGTTTTAACACCTGGTGGGTGATCCGGGTCTTGATTTTCTAATATTTTTATAATTTTATCAAAATTTAGAAGGTCCTCGTTATTAATCTTCACTTTAAATCGATATAATCCAGCCTGGTGAGATAAAATATGTTTGACTTTTATATTTTCTTTATTTTTCTTAAATTCAGGCCAATAAAATGATACTTTTTTTTCTATATCTATAATTTTTTCCTGAATAAGTTTTGCTATGCAGCCGGCATATATACCTTTACTGAGAGAAAAAGTATTTACTATTGTATCTTCATCCCAATTTTGTAAATGATTTTTTTTCCCACCATAAATATTTACTAAAACTTTTCCATTTTTTACAATTGAGAAGTTTGCTCCACTTTCTTTATTTTCCTCAAAATATTTTTTAAATATTTCTTTTAATTCAATAAATTGTGGAGCGCATTCTCCTTGAATAATCATTAACTAGCTAATTTAAATGCAAAATTTCTTCCAAGACTAATTTTTAAATCCTGACAAAATCTAGCAGCTTCTGCACCATCTATCATTCTATGGTCGTAAGAAAGAGAGATTGGCATCATTTTTCTAGCTTGAAATTTTCCATTTAAATGAACTTGCTTTGTCTCAGTTTTTCCAATTCCTAAGATACACACTTCTGGCAAATTAACGATTGGTGTGAAAAAACTTCCACCAATTCCGCCCAAGCTTGATATTGTCATTGAACCACCAAAAAATTCTTTTTTATCAATTTTTAATTCCTTACATTGCTTACTAATTTTTCTCAGTTCTTTTCCAAGAGTTAGAATATCTTTTTGATCGACGTTTCTAATTTTTGGCACCATTAATCCATGTGGAGTATCTACCGCAATTCCAATATGAAAGTATTTTTTATAAACCACTTCTTCATTTTCTGGATCTAGAGATGAATTAAAGTTTGGATATTTTTTCATTGCATTTACCAATGCTTTCATGATGAACGCTAATGGCGTTACAGGAATTTTTTCTCTAGTATTAAGATCAACTAATCCTTTTCTAAAGTTTTCCATTTCAGTTACATCTATTTCATCATGTTGCGTTACATGAGGAATACTATTCCATGCTTTAACTAAATGAGGACCTGATAATCTTTTAATTCTTGGGATTTTTTGAATATCAACTGGTCCAAATTCAGAGTGTTCATAGGGCAAATCTATTTTATCACTAATTTTAGTATCATTAGACTGTGGAGCAATATTTCTATTTTTTACAAAATTTTTTAGATCATCTTTTTTAACTCTACCGCCTCTACCAGAACCTTGCAGTTCACTGATATTAATTCCAAGCTCTCTAGCAAATTTAAGAGTATTTGGGCTTGCACCTGTTGAGTCAGATAATTTAAGTTGGTTAGTGGTATTTGTTTGTTTTAATTCTTCTTTTTTAACTACTTCTTCATTTTTCTTTGGTTCCTTTTGTTTTTGCTGAGAAGGTGATTTTTCATCCGTAATAATTTCTAAAATTTGATCACCTTCTGATACTTTATCTCCAATTTTTATATTTATATTTGATATTTTACCTGAAAATGATGATGGCACCTCAACACTAGATTTGTCACTTTCAAGAGTAATGATCGGATCACCTTTGTTAATTTTATCACCTTCTTTAACTAATACTTCAATTATCTCGACATTTTTAAAATCACCAATGTTTGGAACTTTAACTATTTCACTCATTTATAATTTTACTGGATAAGGTTTATCAGGATCAATATTATATTTTTTAATAGCATCCTTAACAACTTTAGATGCAATCTTTTGTTCTTTAGATAAAGTACTTAGAGTATTCACCACAATTGACTCTTTATTAACTTCAAAAAACTTTCTTAATTCTTTTCTAGTATCACTACGTCCATAACCATCAGTTCCAAGTGTTAAAAAATTAGTTTTTATATATGGTCTAATTTGATCAATATGTGATCTAATGTAGTCACTTGCTGCAATTATTGGACCTGACCTACCTTCTAAACATTTTTCGATATAGGTTTTTCTTGGTTCTTTATCTGGATGAAGTTGGTTCCACCTTAAAGTTTCAGCACCCTCTCTTTGTATTTCTGAGTATGAAGTTATACTCCAAACATCACTATCAATTCCAAATTCATCATTTAATATTTGAGCTGCTTTAACTGTTTCATTTAATATTGAACCAGAACCAAAAAGCTGAACAGTAGCTTTGCCTTTATTTCTAAATTCTTTAAACAAATACATTCCTTTAAGAATATCTTCTTTTTTTACATGACTTGGTATTTCTGGATGTTTATAATTTTCATTAAGGGCAGTAACATAATAAAAAATATTTTCTTTATGTTCGTGCATTCTTTTAATTCCATCTTCAACAATGGTCGCCATTTCATATGCATAGGTTGGGTCGTATGAAATACAATTTGGTATCATTGAAGCCATAATTAATCCTTGACCATCTTGGTGTTGCAAGCCTTCTCCAGCTAGAGTTGTTCTTCCAGAAGTAGCTCCAATTAAAAAGCCTCTAGCTTGTGAATCACCAGCTGCCCAAGCAAGATCCATAACTCGTTGAAAACCAAACATGGAATAAAAAATATAGAATGGAATCATCTCAACATCGTGGTTTGTGTATGACGTTCCTGCAGCAATAAAGGATGACATTGCACCGGCTTCAGTTATACCTTCTTCTAGAACTTGACCGCTTTGATCTTCTCTATATGAACTTAATTGTTCAGAATCTACAGGCTCATATTTTTGTCCTTCATGAGCATATATCCCAACTTTTTGAAAAAAACCTTCCATACCAAAAGTTCTAGCTTCATCAGGAATTATAGGGACAAGTTTTGGCGCGACTTCTTTATCTCTAAATATTTTACCTAAAATAGCTACTAATGCCATCGTTGTTGAAAGTTCCCTTTCTCCAGAACTTTTCATTGAAGATTCAAAAATACTAGGATCTGTAATTTTAATCTGTTTAGAATTTGAAGATCTTGAAGGTATGAAGCCTCCAAGAGCCGCTCTTCTCTCTTTTAAATATTGTATTTCATCAGATTTTTCGTCAGGTCTGTAAAATTCAAGATTTTCTACTTGCTTATCTGTTAACGGAATATCAAAACGGTCTCTAAAATAATACATATCATCAAGACCGAGTTTTTTTTGCTGGTGAGTTGTATTAATACTTTCGCCAGATTTACCCATTCCATAACCTTTAATTGTTTTTGTTAAAATTACTGTCGGTTGTCCTTTGTGCTTTATGGCAGCATCATAGGCCGCATAAACTTTATGAGGATCATGACCGCCTCGATTTAATCTCCAAATATCTTCGTCAGTAAGATTCGAAACTAGTTGCTTTAGCTCTGGGTACTTGCCAAAGAATTTTTCTCTAACATATTTTCCACCTTTGGCTTTAAAAGCTTGGTATTCACCATCAACACATTCATCCATTCTTTTCATTAACAAACCTGTTTTATCAGCTTGCAAGAGAGGGTCCCAATATGAACCCCAAATAACTTTAAGAACATTCCATCCAGCACCTCTAAAAGTACCTTCCAGTTCTTGGATTATTTTTCCATTTCCTCTAACTGGTCCGTCCAATCTTTGTAAATTGCAATTAATGACAAATATTAAATTATCTAGATTTTCTCTAGCAGCCAAACCTATTGCACCAAGGGACTCTGGTTCGTCACACTCTCCATCTCCCATGAAGGTCCAAATTTTTCTGCCTTGTTTGGGAATTAAATTTCTATTCTCCATATACTTCATAAACCTTGCATTATAAATTGAAGTGATAGGACCAAGCCCCATTGATACAGTTGGAAACTGCCAGTAATCTGGCATTAGCCATGGGTGAGGGTATGAAGATAAACCTTCCCCTCGTTTAATATTTGCTTCTTGTCTAAAGTTTATTAATTGCTGTTCTGATATTCGTCCTTCAAGATATGATCTTGCATACATTCCAGGTGCTGCGTGACCTTGAAAGTAAATCATGTCTCCTAAAAAATCATTAGTCTTACCTCTCCAGAAGTGATTACAACCTACATCGTAAAGGGTTGCAGCAGATGCAAATGTTGCAATATGCCCGCCAAGCTCAGGTGATATTTTATTTGCTCTCACAACCATTGTTGCAGCATTCCACCTGATTAATGATCTAATACTCTTTTCTATATTTTGATCTCCAGCTGATTTTTTTTCTAGTTGAGGAGGAATAGTATTTATGTAAGGAGTATTTTGAGTAAACGGAAGATTAGATCCTGATACATAAGCTTGATTAATTAATTTTGTTAAAAGAAAGTGTGCTCTTCTTGAGCCATCTCTTTTAACAACTGAGTTTAAAGACTCAATCCATTCATCTGTTTCTTCTGGATCAATATCTCCAATATCTGGGTTAGATCCAAATACACCCTCATGTTTTATTTCAATTCTTTTAGTTTCTGATTGAGTTTGTATGCTAGACTGTACTTGACCATTGCCTTGCGTTTTTTGAGGTATTTCTTTTTTTATTTCTACTTGTCCCGTTTGACTAGAGCCTGACAACTCTGCCAAGATATCTCCTTGAGAAACTTTATCCCCAATTTTAACTTTAAAATTAATAATTTTTCCTGAAACATTACTAGGGACCTCCATACTAGATTTGTCACTTTCAAGAGTAATGATTGGATCACCCTTATTGATTTCATCACCTTCTTTAACTAATACTTCAATTATCTCGACATTTTTAAAATCACCAATGTCTGGAACTGTGATAAAATTTTGTGAATTATCATCTAATACATTTGTTTTTTTTTCTGAATTATCATTTTCGTCAACTTCATTTGATCCATTATCAATTAAACCAATGACACTTCCCTGTGAAACTTTATCTCCAATTTTTACATTCAATTTTTGAATTGTTCCATCTAATGATGATGGAACCTCAACACTTGATTTATCGCTTTCAAGAGTAATAAGAGGATCGTTTTTAGAAACTTTTTGTCCTTCTTTAACAAGAATTTCAATGATCTCTACATCTTTGAAATCACCAATATCTGGTACTTTTAATTCTGAAGACAATTGTTATTCCTATTAATTAATATTAATTTAAATTTTTATTTTCTTAATATATATGAACCGCTACATATATAAATAATTAAAAAAATGTACGAAAATTTTGGTCAATTCATAGATAATAAATGGCATAAATCAAAAGATTCTTATCAAGTTATCAATCCATCAACCGAAGAGATACTTGGTTCAGCATCAAAAGCTTCAGCGGAACAAGTACAACAGGCGATTCAATCTGCAGCTAAAGGTTTTATTAATTGGAAAAATACGCAAGCATGGGAAAGGTCAAACAAAATAAGAAAAATTGCAGATTTAATTAGAAAAAGAAAAGATGAGATAGCTAAGTGGATTTCACTTGAAGTTGGAAAACCATTTTTGCAGGCCCAAGCAGAAGCGATAGCTTCAGCAGATATTTTTGAGTGGAATGCAGAAGAGACTAAAAGGATTTATGGTCAAACTGTAGAAAGTAGATTTAAAGATACAAGGGTTATAATTAATTATGAACCCGTGGGGGTCGTTGCAGGTTTAGTCCCATGGAATTTTCCATGTATTCTGGCTTCTAGAAAAATATCAACTGCTTTAGGTGCTGGCTGTTCAATTGTTTGTAAACCTGATGTTATAACTCCGGGGTCCGTAATGGTATTAATTGATATTATTAAAGAAGTTGGACTACCTGATGGCACTGTTAATATGCTTTCCGGAGATCCAGCCGGTATAGCTCAACAACTTATAAACTCAGATATAATCAAAAAAATATCAATTACTGGATCAACTAGAGTAGGTAAATTAATTTTAAAGCAAGCTGCAGACAAAGTTCAAAGAGTAACAATGGAGTTGAGTGGACATTCACCTTTTATAGTTCACGCTGATGCAGATATAGAAAAAGCTGTAAACATGGCAATTTTAGCAAAGTATAGAAACACAGGACAAGTCTGTATTTCACCATCAAGATTTTATATTCACGAAAGTAAGAAAGATGACTTTACAAAAGGTTATGTAGAGAAAACACAAAAATTGAAAATTGGTCCTGGTATAAATAAAGATACTGATCTTGGTCCAATCACAACAGAAAAAAGAATAAACGAAATAGAAGAGCTTGTTAGATTAACAGAAAAAGAGGGAGCAAAAATTTTATGTGGTGGAAAGAGATCTGCAAAGTTTAATAAGGGATATTTTTATGAACCAACCGTTTTTGACAATGTTGGAGATAATTTTACAATAACTCAAACAGAACCTTTTGGACCTTTATCTCCAATAATGTCTTTTAAATTATTTGACGATGTAATTAAAAGAGCCAATAATCACCCAAATGGATTGGCAGCTTATGTTTGCACTTCCTCTATGAACGTTGCCCATGAAACATCTGAGGCTTTAGAAACAGGAATGGTTGCGATTAATACACCTGTGATACCAACCGCAGAAACTCCATTTGGAGGAATTAAACAAAGTGGATACGGAAGAGAAGGTGGTTCGATGGCAATTAAGGATTATCTAAATATAAAGTACACCCATCTCGGCTTAAAAGGTTAGTTTATGAAAGTTGGAATTATAGGTACAGGTCTGATGGGCTTTCCAATGGCTATAAATATAGCCAAAAAGTTTGAGCTAAAATCTTTCAATAGAACTTTTGAAAAAATGAAGGGTCTTGAAAAATATAAAATTACACTTTGCAATACTTTAGAAAGTTTATCAAAGGAAACCGATGTTATTATATCTATGTTGCCTGGAGATAAAGAAGTAATGAAAACTATTAATCAAATAAAAAAATTTATTGAATCTGGAACTGTATTTATAGATATGAGTTCTACAAAAGTTTCTACAGCAAACGAATGTTATAAGATACTGAAAGAAAAAGACTCAAGCTTTATAGATGCCCCGGTTTCTGGAGGTCCAGAAGGAGCAAAATCTGGCTCTCTAGCTATTATGGCTGGAGGTGATGAGGATGCATTCTTAAAAGTGAAAAATGTATTAGAAGCCATGGGCAACCCAACATTAGTAGGTCCAAATGGCAGTGGTCAAGTTTCTAAATTATGTAACCAAATTATTGTAGGAGTTACAATTGGAGCGGTAGCAGAAGCTATAATTTTATGTGAAAAAAATGGAGCAGATCCAAACAAATTTATAAAAGCAGTGTCCGGAGGATTTGCTGATGGAAAAATTTTACAAAATCATGGTCAAAGAATGATCGATAAAGATTTTGTTGCTAGAGGAAAAAATATTACACATTTAAAAGATATGAATAATATTCTTGAATGCGCTTCACAAAAAGGCATAAAACTTCCAATTTCACATCTTATTAAAAATATGTTCCAAAATTTATGTGACTCAGGCTTTGAGAACGAAGATCATTGTTCTTTGTATAAGGAAATATCAAATAAAAAATAAGTGGTGCCCACAACCAGAATTGAACTGATGACCCCGTCCTTACCATGGACGTGCTCTACCAACTGAGCTATGTGGGCATTTTAATTATTAATATATTTTCCATTGTCTAATAAAAGTCTTTTTTTAATCAAAAATTTAACTTTTTTAATTTGTATTTATTTCTCATGATAAAAAAAATGTCTAACATATTGGTACTTCTGGCTTTCGTTTTTGTAGCTAATTGTGCCCAACACTCGGTTAAATTTGGTAAAAAATGTACTCAAGTTGCAAAGGATGGAACTTACGAAAAATCTTATATTTGGATTGTTAACAAAAATACTAATCCAGATTTTGGAAAAAAAATTACAAAACAAAACTGTATTTCTGCAGAAACCTCATAAAAGTCACTTAATCTAGCTATCCAATTTCTTGACAAAATCTTCGGATATCTATTTAAAGTGCCCAGCATCAAAGTTGATGCTGTAATTTAATAAGAAAGTAAGTATGAGTATAAAAGGTAAAGTAAAATGGTTTAATGGAACCAAAGGTTATGGTTTTATTGAACGAGAAGACAAAGAAAAAGACGTCTTTGTTCATATGTCTGCAGTAAAAGATTCAGGAGTAGGTTATCTAGACGAAGGTGATTCTTTGACTTTTGAAATCGAAGAAGGAAAAAAAGGCCCTTCAGCAGTTAACCTAAAAAAAGAATAGGTTAAAAATTTAACGTAGGAGGCTCGGTCATGGGTATACATTATGATTATAAATCCAAAAGAGGAGAAAGAGCTATGCTTAAGGAAGCTAAAAGAAAAGAACGTTTAGCTCTAAAGAAAGCTAAAAGGGCCTCCACGTCAGATATTGAAGAGAAAAGTGAAGAGGTTAAAATGCACGATATTAATAAACCTATCACTTTAGATGATTTAACCAACCCAGATAAATAGCTATGCAATTATTATCCAAAAAGGATGATAAAAAACAAAAGCTTGCCGACGCTTTGAAGCAAAATTTAAAAAGACGAAAAGAATTTAAAAAAAAATTAGAAAATAAATAATGAGCGTTCTCTCAGATAAATGGATTAAAAAAATGTCTTTGGAACATGGAATGATAAGTCCATTTATTGAAAAACAAGAAAGATCTAATAATATATCGTATGGCCTTTCTTCATTTGGATATGATGCAAGAGTCTCAAGCGAATTTAAAATATTTACTAACGTTAATTCATCAATTGTAGATCCAAAAAATTTTTCAGATAATAATTTAATTACAAAAACAGAGGATGTATGTATTATTCCTCCAAATTCCTTTGCTCTTGCCTCTACAGTTGAGTATTTTAAAATACCAAGAGACACTTTGGTTATATGTTTGGGAAAAAGTACTTATGCTAGGTGTGGAATTATAGTAAATGTCACACCATTAGAGCCTGAGTGGGAAGGTCATGTGACTTTAGAATTTTCAAATACAACTCCATTACCAGCAAAAATTTATGCTAATGAGGGGGCATGTCAGTTTATCTTCTTAAAAGGAAATGAGTCTCCAGAAACATCGTATGCAGATAGAAAAGGAAAGTATATGAAACAAACCGGTGTAACACTTCCAAAAATCTAATTATCAATGAAAAAAATTGTTATTAACGGTGGAGCAAAGCTTCATGGGTCAATTAATATTTCAGGATCTAAAAATGCAAGCCTACCAATACTAGCAGCAACATTATTAATAGATGAAAAAATAATTTTAAGCAATGTTCCAATGGTTAAAGATATATTGACTATGATTAATCTTTTGGAAACATTGGGCAAAAAAGTTAAAGTTAAAAGAAATATATTAGAAATAACTTCAAAAAATAAAAAAAATTATGTAGCCAAATATGAGCTAGTTAAAACAATGCGAGCAGGCATTTTGGTTATTGGACCATTATTAGCTAAATATGACAAAGCAAAAGTTTCGTTACCAGGTGGTTGCGCAATTGGAGCAAGACCGGTTGATATACATTTAGATTTTTTATCTAAATGTGGATATCAAAATAAAATTTCAAAAGGGTATGTTATGTCTAATAAGCAATCTATTAAAAAAAAAATTTTATATAAATTTAAGAAAATATCTGTAGGAGCGACTGAGACTGCTATTTTAAATTGTTGTTTATCAAATAAAGAAGTTAAATTAAAAAATATTGCAATCGAACCAGAGATAATTGATCTGATTAATTTTTTAAATAAATCAGGTGCCAATATCAAATTTACAACAAAAAGATCTTTATTAATTAAAGGGGTTAAGACTTTAAATAGTACAAAATACAGTATTATGCCTGACAGAATAGAGGCCGGAACTTATATGATAGCCTCTGGTATTACACAAAGTTCTTTAACTTTAAATAACATTTTAATCGATCATTTAAAAAATATTATAATTGTTTTAAAAAAAATTGGCTTTAAATTTAAATTTATTTCAAATACGAGTTTAAAAGTTTTACCTTCAAAATTAAAACCTATTAAAATAAAAACAGTTCCATACCCTGGTTTTCCAACGGATATGCAAGCACAACTAATGAGCCTACTCATTTTAACGAAAGGCATTTCAGAAATTAAAGAGGATATTTTTGAAAATAGATTTTTGCATGTTTTGGAGTTGCAAAGGATGGGAGCTAATATTCAGATAAACAATAATATAGCAAGGATTACAGGTATAGATAAGCTTTCTGGAGCTGAAGTTATGGCAACAGATTTAAGAGCTTCTGTATGTTTAGTGTTAGCCGGTTTGGTAGCAAGAGGAAAAACTGTAATAAACAGAGTTTATCATCTTGAAAGAGGCTATGAAGATTTAGTAAAAAAATTAAAAAAATGTGGAGCTAAAATTAAATTTTTAAATGTTTGATAATCAAGGTTTTCTAAAGCTAAAAGCTGATGACAAAAACGATCTAAAGGTATTTGCTGCCTATTTACAAGATAGTATTACAACTCCTAAAGAAATAAAATTTTTAGAAAAAAATAAAGCGTTTATTTGTATATTTAATAGATTTATGTGGGAAGATGCTGAAAAAGGTATTTTTAGAGATAACAAAAGAATTCGATCAGCATTAAAAATAGATGATGTAAGATCAGTGAAATCAAAAAATCTTAATCCCCAAGAAGAAAAAGCACTAGAATTTCTAACAATTAATGTTGAGCAGGGTGATCAAGAAAATATTAATATTAATCTTTTATTTTCAGGCAATATGACTATATCAGTAAATGTAGAGGCAATTAATGCAACGTTAGAAGATTTTTCTGATAGTTGGAAAACAAAAATTAAGCCTGTTCATAAAATTTAATGAAAATATTAAATACAAAAAACAAACTATTTAAAAAAAATTTTGATTTAGTTCTTAGTTCTAAAAGAATTCAGTCAAATAATAGTCAAAAAATAGTAAAAAAAATTATCAGCGATATCAAAAAAAATGGCGATTTAGCTTTAATTAAATATACTAAAAGGTTTGACAAGGTAAATTTTGGTCCATCAAAAATTAAACTAGATGACAAGTTAATTAGCAAAAAGATCAAAAAATTAGATATAAATATTAAGAAGTCTATTGATTTGGCTTTTAACAGAATTACAAAATTTCATAAAAAACAAGTGCACAAAGGTTTTAAATTCAAAGATAAGTTAGGCAATCAATTAGGTTACAAAATCTTACCTTTAGACAAAGTTGGAGTTTATGTACCTGGCGGGACAGCAAGCTATCCGAGCACTTTATTAATGAATTCAATTCCAGCAATGGTTGCCGGTGTTAAAAATATATATTGTGTAATGCCAACTCCTAAAGACGAAATAAATGCTGGCGTATTATACGCAGCAAAAAAATGTAAAATAAAATCAATTTTTAGGATAGGTGGTGCACAGGCAGTTGCCGCTTTAACATACGGTACAAAAAATGTTCCTAAGGTTGATAAGATTGTTGGTCCTGGAAATATATTTGTAGCTACAGCAAAAAAAGAAGTTTTTGGAACTGTTGGTATTGATATGGTCGCTGGACCATCAGAAATAACTGTAATCGCGGATGATCGAAATAGAGCAGACTGGACGGCTGTTGATTTATTATCGCAAGCAGAACATGATGTTTTATCTCAATCAATTTTATTAACCACAAGTGAAAAATTTGCAAAACAGGTTTCTTTAGAAGTTAAAAAAATATTAAAAACTTTACCTAGAAAAAAAATTGCATCCAAAAGTATAAAAAATTATGGCTGTATAGTTGTATGTAAAAATAAAAAAGAATTAGTCGATTATGCAAATATTATTGCACCTGAGCACCTTGAAATAAAAATTAAAGGTTCTGAAAAATTAGAAAAACAAATTAAAAATGCAGGTTCTATATTCTTAGGTGAATTTAGTCCTGAAGCTATTGGAGATTATTTAGCTGGACCAAATCATGTATTGCCAACATCTGGTTCTGCAAGATTTGCCTCGGGCTTATCAGTTAATGATTTTTTAAAAAGAACATCTTTAATTAAGTGCACTAAAAGAGGTATTGAAAAGATTGGACAAATGGCTATAAATCTCGCAAACTATGAAGGATTACATGCACACGCGCTGTCAGTAAGCAAAAGGATAAAAAATTAATGGCAAAAGAAGAAATGATCGAATTTAAAGGCAAGGTAACAGAATTGTTACCGAACGCTACATTTCGGGTAAAACTGGAAAATGATCATGAGATTTTAGCCCATACTTCAGGAAAACTCAGAAAGAATAGAATAAGAGTATTAGCAGGCGATACAGTTTTGGTTGAAGTAACTCCTTACGATTTAACCAAAGGCAGAATAACTTTTAGACTTAAATAACAGTCTAAATGTCTAAATTAATATTAGCAAGCGCGTCTCCAAGGCGATTAGAATTGCTCAAAAGTACTGATATTTTTCCTGATATTGTTGAGCCTGCAAATATTGACGAGACTATAAAAAAAAAAGAAAAATCTAAGTTTTACTTGAAAAGAATTTGCTTTGAAAAAGCTTTGAGTGTTCAGAAAAAATATAAACAAGACATAATACTTTCAGCGGATACAATAGTTACAACAAATCAAAAAATTTTTGGCAAGCCATCCGGTGTAGAAGACGCAATTAAAACATTGAAATATTTATCAGGAAGAAATCATAACGTAAGCACTGGCGTTTGCGTTTTGTATAAAAATAATAAGAAAATTAAAATTATTGATACTAAAATAAAATTCAAAAAACTTCATAATGATGAAATTGATCAATATATAAAAACAAATGAATGGACTGATAAAGCAGGATCATATGCTATCCAGGGGTACGCAGAGAGATTTATTATTAAAATAAACGGATCATATTCAAATGTCGTTGGTTTACCATTGCACGAAACAGTCAATTTACTAAAAAGTATAAAGAATTTTAATTGATTATTTAATAATTATATGAAAAAAGCTTCTCTGTTGGTCTCGTAGCTCAGTTGGTAGAGCAGAGCCCTGAAAAGGCTTGTGTCGCTGGTTCAATTCCAGCCGAGACCACCACTAAAATCAAGACTTTTTTAACTTATATTCAAAATTTTTTTCTTGCAGACTGCAATCTGACAGCATTAAAATATATTTATGAAGATAGTTAATTATTTCTTTTTAGTAATAATCGTTTTTTTACTGAACGCATGTGACCAGCTTGAAACACAAAGTTTCAAACCAAATCAAGAAATAAATTTTGAAAAATTAGTTAAATTTAACCCTAATAAATATAAATTTAAAGATTATAAAAAAGTTATTGGTAATAAAGATGTAACATCTTGGGATGGATCTAAAGGTAAAAGCTATAAAAATACTAGAGATTGGAAAAAAATTAATGTTACCTATAAAGGTAAGGATGCAGAGCTAATTTTTTTTCAAAACTCAGATAATTCCACAAGTATAAGTTTAAATTTTAAAAAAAATGTTAAATGTTCAGATCATAAAAACCTGATACCAAATAAGTATATAAAGCCAGAAAATACACAAAACTACATAGCTGATATGTATTTTGTAAAAATGCCAATTTTTCAATCCTCATATGATTTCGAAAATAAGAGAATTAATGTTTATTGTTTAGGTGGACTATCTGGCAAAAACGATGACAAGACAGCAGGTACTGGTTTTTTTAGCATATCAATTAAAAACAAAGATATCTCTAAAAAAGTTGTTGCTTTAAAACAAATTGAGTGCACATTTTCACATTATAAATCTTTAAATAAAAGAGAAAATTATAATAAAAATTATCGTTTTTTATACAAAGGTACACAATTAAATAAACTTACAAGGTCTAGCCCACAATTTTTTCATATAGATGAGACAGATAAAAAACTATATAATGAGAGATATTCAACCGTTGGCAAAATAGAAACTTTTAATGAAAATATAATTATATCTATTCGGAGATTAAAAAAAAACAAATCCTATAAATCTACGCTGTTAAAAAAAATTAAATTGGATAGAAGAACTGGTGAAATAATAATGAATAAAGAGTTATATGATCCCAAAGATAAGTTTTATAAAGATAAAATTTTGAGGGTAGAGTACATTGGAGAATGTAAAAAAAGAACTTCTGCACAAAAATTTTAAGCGACTGCAATCTGACAGCGCTCAGCTTCAAAAAATAAACATTTGATCTCTTAAAACTATTATAATACAACGCTCATGGGGTCTGGCAGCGGACTGAAAAGGCTTGTGTCGCTGGTTCAATTCCAGCCGAGACCACCACTAAAATCAAAACTATTTAAATGAAAAAAAAAATTGCAATTGTAACAGGCTCATCTGGTCAGGATGGTTCATATCTGTGTGAGTTATTAATAAAAAAAAGTTATAAAGTAATTGCTGCTGATAGACGGTCATCGAGAGATAATAAGTGGAGACATAAATTTTTAAAAATTGATGACAAATTAATTTACGAAGATTTTGATCTTGGTGATCTGAATAGTATTGTTGCATTATTTAGAAAATACAAAATTGATGAATTTTATAATCTAGCAGCTCAATCTTTTGTTGCAGCCTCTTTCAAAACACCACTTTCTACATCAGAAATTACAGGTATAGGTGTATTAAGAATTATTGATTGTATTAAAAATTATCAACCAAAAGTAAAATTTTATCAAGCATCCTCTTCAGAGATGTATGGCAATTCAAAATTAAAATTTCAAGATGAATATACAAAATTTAATCCTAGAAGTCCTTATGCTGTAGCAAAATTATTTGGCCATCATATCACCAAAAATTATCGTGAAGCTTATAATTTATTCCTTTGCAGCGGAATATTATTTAACCATGAATCTCCTTTAAGAGGAGATGAATTTGTTACCAAAAAGATCGTGAAACATTTAGTTGAGGTTAAAAAAAAAGAAAGAAGTCATTTAGAACTTGGAAATCTATATGCTAAAAGAGATTGGGGGTATGCAAAAGACTATGTCCAAGCAATGTGGCTTATGTTACAAAAAAAAATTCCAGAAGATTATGTCATTGCAACTAACAAATCACATTCAGTAAAATTCTTTTCTGATTTAGTACTTAAAGCTTTAAAGTTTAACTATAAATGGGTTGGCAAAGGAATTAATGAAAAGGCAATTGATAAGCTAACAAGAAAACCATTGATTAAGATAAATAAAAAATTTTATAGACCTGCTGAGGTGAATTTCCTAAAAGGTTCTTATAAAAAAGCTAAAAATCAATTAAAATGGAGGCCTAAAACCTCTATAAAAGAGTTAGTAAAAATTATGGTAGATTTTGAATTGAAAAACTCCTCATACAAAAATAGTTGAATATTTATTTAAAATAACTATTAACGGCTTCATGAAACTTGTTTTAAAAAACATTTATCATCTTACACATGCTAAGCAAAAGCTTGGCAATTAATTATATATTTAACAAAAAAAAAATAATATAAACTTTAATAAATGCAGCTGTAGCTCAGTTAGTTAGAGCGCCTGTCTGTGGAACAGGAGGTCGTTGGTGCAACTCCAACCAGCTGTACCAAAAAAATGAATAAAAAAATAAGTAAGCCACCAGTAGATTTACCTGGCGGCTTTATCGATAGAAAAGAAAAAGAACTGGTTATAAGAGATTTCTTAATTAAACAAATTAAGGAAGTTATGACTATGTATGGTTTTGAATTTCTTGAAACCCCTAGTTTTGAATACACTGAAAGCTTAGGGAAATTTTTACCAGATAAAGATAGACCATCAGAAGGAGTGTTTTCATTTGAGGATGGAAAAAAATGGTTATCTTTAAGATATGACCTGACAGCACCGCTTGCGAGATTTACTGCAAAGAACTTTGATAATCTTTCACGACCATTTAAGAGATATCAATTAGGCACAGTATGGAGAAATGAAAAACCAGGTCCTGGACGTTTTAGGGAATTTTTGCAATTTGATGCTGATTATGTTGGAACAAACAACTTATTAGCTGATAGTGAATTATGCGTTTTGATGACAGAAATATTAGAAAAATGTGGTCTAGCGAATAACGAATTTAATATTAAAATCTCAAATCGAAAGTTATCAAAAGGATTGTTAGAAGATCTTGAAATAATAGATCAAGAACAGCAATCTACATCACTTAGAGCAATTGATAAATTAGATCGAGTTGGTATTGATGGTGTAAAGTTACTGTTGGGAAAAGGCAGGAAAGATAAATCAGGGGACTTTACCGAAGGTGCAAAACTACAAGATAAACAAATAAGTAAAATTATAGAATTTTTAAACTCTAAAGGATTAGATCAATTAGAGAGAATCGATTGCAAAAACCAATTATTCCAAGAAGGTATCAGCGAATTAAAACAAATAATTAAAAATTTTAAGTTTTTTAAATTTAATAATTATAAAATTGATCCAGCAGTAGTACGTGGTCTTGAATATTATACTGGACCTATTTTTGAAGCGGAGCTTACTTTTAAAGTAAAAAATGAAAAGGGGTTAGATATTGAATTTGGTTCTATTGGAGGTGGTGGAAGATATGACGATCTTGTAAAGAGATTTAAAAATCAAGATTGTCCAGCAGTTGGAATTTCTATTGGTTTAGATCGTCTATTGTATGCACTAAGTCAAAAAAATATTTTTAATTTTGATCAAAAGTGCCCTGTTTTAATTTGTGTTTTAGATAATAAATTTATGGACTATTATTTTAAAATTTTAAATTCGTTAAGATCAAATAATATTAACTCTGAAATTTATTCAGGATCTTCAAATTTCAAAGCCCAATTGAAGTATGCTGATAAAAGAGGGTGTAAATATGTGATTATATGCGGAGAAGACGAAGTTTCTAAAGAATTGGTCACGCTCAAAAATTTAGTAATAGGGAGCGAAATATCAGAGGATATAGAATCTAGAGAAGATTGGAAAAAATCAAAAGACGCACAAAAGACTTTTGCATTTTCGGATTTAATAAAAGAGATAAAAAAATAGATATGACAAAAGCTTTAGTAAATAAAAAAAATAAAGAAAATATTTCAAAAAAAATATTAAATATTTTCAAAAAAAAAGGGTTTAATTTTATAGACTTAGATATTGTAATAGATACAGATCTTCTTGCTCAAAGGTCTGGAGAAGCCTTTAAAAAATATGCTTTAAATTTTAAAGATAAGTCAGGAAAGGAAATTAGTTTAAGGCCAGATTTAACAATTGCAACAGCTATTCAGTATATTCAAAGGAAAAAAAAAGGAACTGAAAAACTGTCTTATTTTGGTTCAGCTTTTAGGTTAAATAAAAAAGGAGATCTCAAGGTTTTTGATCAAATAGGTTGTGAAATTATTAATTCCAAATCTTCACCTGAGTATTTAATTCTATCGACAGTTTTGTCAGTATTTAATAAATTTAAAAAAAAACAAATTATTCTGAATCATATAGGTTTGTTTGATAATTTAATTAACTCATTAAATTTACCTGAAAGATGGAAACTCAGACTAATCAGACACTATTCTAGAAAAGAATATTTTGAGGAACTCTTAAATCGTTTGGATACTAATTATGATCTCGATAATGAAAAGATTAAAATTGATTATAATAGACTGGGCGTTTTAAAAAAATTGGATGCAGATAAAATAATTGGTGGCAGAAAAGTTGCTGAGATTATTGAAAGATTTGAAAAGAAAATTAAAGATCCAAGAGATAATTTTAACGGAAGTCGAAGTGTTAAAATTATTAAAGATTTTTTAAAACTAAAAGTTCCTTTAAAAAAATCAGCAGATATTATTAAAAAATTTGTTGAAAAAAATGATTTAAAAATAAAAAATTTAAATCATGTTTTGTTAAAATTGAATAACTTAAATAAAAAATTAGGAACCAAGCAAGATGTCATTTTTGATGCTAAGTTTGGAAGAGAGACTCAGTATTACACAGGTTTAGCATTCTCAATTTGTAAGCAAAGCATAGAGCTGGCTAGAGGAGGAGAGTACAATAATTTGATCAAAACATTAGGAGGAAAGCAGTCACCAGCTTTTGGAGCTGCAATAAATTTAAATCAACTAATATGAATAAAATAAAAATAGGACTGCCCAGCAAAGGAAGATTAAAAGATGAAAGTATAAAACTTTTTTCCTCTAAAGGCTTAAATATTCAAAATACTAACTCTAGGAATTATTTTTTTAGTTTCGAGGAAAATTCAAATTTTGATGGAATTTTTTTACATGCTAGAGAAATTATTGAGAGAATAAATGATAAAACGCTTGATGTTGGCATATCAGGTTTAGATCTTTTAATGGAACTTCCTGATGAGTACCAAAATAATGTTAAAATTTTAAAAAAATTAAATTTCGGCTTTGCTGACTTGGTTGTGGCTGTACCAAATGATTGGTTAGATGTTCAAAATATTGCAGATTTAGAGGAAGTTAGTTTTGAGTTTAAAGAAAAATATAATCGAAGAATGAGAGTTGCTACAAAATATCCAAAATTGACAGAGGATTTTCTTTTATCTAGAGGAGTGACAGAGTTTAAATTAGTTGGGAGTTTAGGTGCAACAGAGTCTTATCCTTTCACTGGTTCTGCAGAATTAGTATCTGATATTACATCAACAGGATCTACATTAAAAGAAAACAACCTAAGAATAATTTCTGATGGAAAAATTTTAAAAAGCTCTGCTTGTTTACTTGTTTCAAAAAGTTTTAATATAAAGAGTTTAAGTTTATTTAAATAAATTTAAAAAAAAAATGATAGTTAAGAATTTAATTAAATTTCCTATTCTAAAAAGAATAATACCTTCCGTTTATAAAAAATATATTTTTTTTACAGGAAATTATTTAAGGGAAAAAAAAATTAATAAGATTTTATATTATTTAGATACAAGGCATTTAATTGATAGGAATTTTTATTTAAGGGAAAATTATGAAGATGAACTTTTTTTATCTGCAAAAAATTTGATTATATTAAATAAGGTTAATTATTTTTTAGATATAGGTTGTTGTTGGGGTATTTATTCATTGAGATTGTCCAGTATACCTAAATTAAAAATTTTATCTTTTGATCCAATAAAAAAAAATATTATTAGATTTTTAAAAATGATAAAAAAAAATAATATAAAAAATATAAAAGTTTTTAATCATGCATTAGGTGAAAAAAAAGGTAAAGTTAAATTATATGGTTTAGAAGAGTATACACCAAATTATAGTATTCATGGAAAAAAAACACAGAATATACATGTATCAAAAATCAAAAGGTTAGATGAGACTATAAAGATAAAAAATAAAGTACTTTATTTTAAAGTTGATATAGAAGGTCATGAGTATCCTTTCTTAAAAGGTGCAAATAAAATTTTATCTGAAAATAAAGTTATATTGCAAATTGAGGTCTTTAAGAAAAACAAAAAAAAAGTATTTCAATATTTAAAAAAAAATAAATTTAATTTATTTAAAAGTACTGATACTGATTTTTTCTTCTCAAACTTTAAAATTAAAAAATTTTAAAATTCGAACAAAAAAAAGGCGGGCAAATACCCGCCTTTTTGAATTTCGTGAGTACGAAATGAGTGTTACATGCCCATTCCACCCATACCTGGCATGCCACCACCCATAGGAGGCATTGCAGGTCCAGAATCTTTGTCATCTGGTTTGTCTGCGATCATTGCTTCAGTTGTAATTAATAAACTTGCAATAGATGCAGCATCTTGAAGAGCAGTCCTTACTACTTTCGTGGGATCGATAATTCCTTTTTGGAACATATCACAATACTCTTCTGATTGAGCATCATATCCGTTAGATCCTTTTTTACCTTCTAAAAGTTTTCCAACAACTACGGATGCATCTACACCAGCATTAGAGATGATTTGTCTGATTGGAGCTTGTAAAGCTTTTTTTACAATTTCTACCCCAGCTTTTTGATCGTCGCCTTTTACTTTTAAATTATCTAAAGTTTCAGAAGCATAAAGAAGAGCACATCCACCACCAGTTACAACTCCTTCTTCAACAGCTGCTCTAGTAGCATTAAGCGCATCATCAACTCTGTCTTTTCTTTCCTTAACTTCAACTTCAGTTGCTCCACCAACTTTGATAACAGCAACACCGCCAGCTAGTTTAGCAAGTCTTTCTTGAAGTTTTTCTTTATCATAGTCAGATGTTGACTCTTCTATTTGTTTTCTGATTGAACCACATCTTGCTTCAATGTCACCTTTTTTTCCAGCACCATCAACAATTGTAGTATTATCTTTATCAACTTTAATTTTTTTACAAGATCCAAGATCATTGATTTTTACGTTCTCTAACTTGATACCAAGATCTTCAGATATTAAAGTTCCACCAGTTAAGATTGCAATATCTTCTAACATCGCTTTTCTTCTATCTCCAAAACCTGGAGCTTTAACTGCAACAACTTTTAAACCACCTCTCAATTTGTTTACAACTAAAGTCGCTAAAGCTTCACCTTCAACTTCTTCCGCAATAATTAATAGTGATCTAGAAGATTGAACAACAGATTCTAAAAGAGGAACAATTGATTGCAAGTTAGATAGTTTTTTCTCACATAATAAAATTAGTGGATTATCTAGTTCAGCAACCATCTTGTCTGAGTTAGTAATAAAGTATGGTGACAAGAAACCTCTGTCGAACTGCATACCTTCAACAACATCTAATTCAGTTTGAAGACCTTTTGCTTCTTCGACTGTAATTACACCTTCGTTACCAACTTTTTGCATAGCTTTAGAAATCATATCTCCAATTTCTTTTTCACCATTTGCGGAAATCGTTCCAACTTGTGCGATTTCTTCACTAGTCTTTACTTTCTTTGAACTACTTTTAATTTCTTCAATCACTTTCTCAATTGCAGTATCAATACCTCTTTTTAAATCCATTGGATTCATTCCTGCAGATACATACTTGCAACCTTCTTTAGCAATTGATTGAGCTAACACAGTTGAAGTTGTAGTTCCATCACCAGCTTCGTCATTTGTTTTACTAGCAACTTCTTTTACCATTTGTGCGCCCATGTTCTCAAACTTATCTTCTAACTCAACTTCTTTTGCTACAGTTACACCGTCTTTTGTAATTCTTGGAGCTCCAAAAGATTTATCAATCACAACATTTCTTCCTTTTGGACCTAAAGTAACTTTTACGGCATTAGCAAGAATATCAACACCTTTAAGCATTGCATTTCTAGCCTCTGTATCAAATTTTACAATTTTTCCTGCCATTTTAATTTCCTCCTAAATTATTTCTTTGCAATTACTCCCATGATGTCACTTTCTTTCATGATAGAATATTCTTTTCCATCAATCTTTACTTCAGTGCCTGACCACTTTCCAAAAAGAATTTGGTCACCTACTTTGACATCCATTGGTGTAATTTTTCCATCTTCTGATTTAGCTCCTGGTCCTACCGCAACTACTTTACCTTCTTGTGGTTTTTCTTTTGCAGTATCAGGAATAATAATTCCACCAGCAGTTTTCTCTTCACTTTCTAATGATTCAACTAACACTCTATCGTGTAACGGTCTGAATTTCATAGTTTTCTCCTTTAACGTTATGGCAGTGATATGATTATGAATTCCAAATTTTCAAGGGGTTATTAAACCCAGAATATGTAGTTTTTCCCTCTATTCTGCAGTATATGCTTAACAATGTCGGTATTTAGTTCAATAAAAAAAGCCTTCAAATCTAGCGAGTCTGCAAATTTTCCTAATGATTTAGAATCTTTATGGATGCCTTTTTCTGCAAATAAACACTTTAAAAAAAAACCTCGATTAATTTCAAAAGCAAAAGGCATGTATTATTACACACCTTCCGGAGAAAAAATTTTGGATGGTGTAGCTGGGTTATGGTGTTGTAATGCCGGTCATAATCGACAGCCAATAGTTGAGGCAATTAAAAACCAAGCGAGCGAACTAGATTTTGCACCTGCTTTCAACATGGGGCACCCAAAATCATTTGAATTGAGTTCTAAATTATCTCAAATGGCTCCAGAGGGTTTCAATCATGTTTTTTTTGGAAACTCTGGATCAGAGGCAGTTGAAAGTGCTTTAAAAATTGCTCTCTCTTATTGGAGAGAAAAGGGCAAAGAAAAAAAAAGAATACTTATTGGTAGAAACAGAGGGTATCACGGAACTAACTTTGGTGGAGTTTCAGTTGGTGGTATAGAAAAAAATAGAAGTCAGTTTAATAAATTTCTACCAGAAGTTTATCATTTAAAAGATACACATAATTTAGAAAAAAATGCTTTCTCTAAAGGTCAACCAAGCTGGGGTGAAGAGCTTACAAATGAGTTAGAAAAAATGATCCAAGACCACGGCTCAGATAATATAGCAGCTGTCATTGTAGAACCAGTCGCTGGTTCAACTGGTGTATTAATTCCACCTAAAAATTATTTAGATAAATTAAAAAAAATATGTGATGCAAATGACATTCTTTTAATTTTTGATGAAGTGATTACCGGCTTTGGAAGGCTGGGCACGGCTTTCGCAAGTCAATATTTTAATATTACACCTGACCTAATATGTTTGGCAAAAGGCATAAATAGTGGGACGGTACCAATGGGCGCAGTCTTGGTGCAAGATAAAATTTTTGAAGCATTCATGAGTAAAGAAGAAAAGACAATAGATCTATTTCATGGATATACTTATTCAGCTCATCCACTAGCCTGCGCAGCATCTTTAGCAGCTTTAAAACTTTATGAAGATGAAAAACTCTTTGAAAGAGCAAATGAATTATCTAGATATTGGGAAGAAGCGGTTCATTCTTTAAAAGGGGTAAGAAATATAATTGATATTAGAAATCTTGGACTAATTGGTGCTGTAGAACTTGAGCCTATGGATGGAAAGCCTACAAGAAGAGCTTACAATGTTTTGTGTGAAGCTTTTGAGAATCAAAAAACATTACTAAGAGTAACTGGTGATATTATAGCTTTATCACCGCCATTAATAATTGAAAAAAATCAAATTGATCAATTAATAGAAAATTTAAAAATCACTCTTAAGAAAACTGAATAAAATATGAAACAGCAGTCGCCAGAAGAGATAGTTAATTTTAGAAATATTTCAGATCAATATAATATATATCTAGTAGACTTATGGGGCGTGATACACAATGGTATTAAACTATTTGACAATGCAATTGATGTTTTAAAAAAATTAAAAAATGAAAATAAAAAAGTAGTTTTAATTTCAAATGCTCCAAGAACAAACAAAACTGTAAAAAAATTTTTATTAAAGTTGAACTTTGAATTAGGTCTAATTGATTTATTGGTTACCTCAGGTGATGTTACCAGAAATTATATTTTAGAAAATAGTAATAAAAAATTCTATCATCTCGGACCTAGCAAAGATGATGATCTATTTTATGGTATTAAAAATATTACAAAAAATGTTCACGATGCAGATGAAGTAGTTTGCACAGGTTTAATTGATAAAATTGGTCAAGATATTTCAAATTATCAAAGCTTGTTCATTGAATTAATTAATAAAGAAAAAGTTTTTATATGCGCAAATCCTGATGAGGTTGTCTCAAGAGGTGATAAAATTGAATTTTGTGCTGGCGCTTTAGCTAAATATTTTAAAAAACTTGGTGGTAAAGTAAAATATTTTGGAAAACCTTTTGTTGATATCTACAATTATGCTGAAGATCAAATTAACCAACAAGTTAGTTCAATTTTAGAAAAAAATAAAATATTAGCTATCGGTGATAATTTAAAAACAGATATTTGTGGAGCGCAAAATTACGAAATTGACTCTTTATTAATATTAAATGGAATCTATAAAGATTTTTTTAGAAATAATAATTTAAATTTTGATAAATTATTGAAGTCAAATGAAAATGAAAGTTTAAGAATAAATAAATTTCAACAAGAATTAAAATGGTAAAATGAAAATATTAAGGAATAAATTTAATTTACAATATACAAAAAACTCTATTTTAGTAATTGGGAATTTTGATGGCCTGCACAAAGGCCATATTTCAATTTTAAATGAAGCTAAAAAATTAAGTAAAAAAAATAATTTAAAATTTGGCTTACTAACATTTGATCCAAATCCAAAAGAATTTTTTTTAAAAGATAAATATTTTAAAATTATGTCCAATACAGAAAAAGAGAAACTTTTATCAAAAAATAAATTAGATTTTTTGATTATTTTGAAGTTCAATAATAGTTTAAGAAATAAAAGTGCTGATACATTTATTAAAAAAATTTTAAAAAGCAAAATATCTCCTTCAAAAATTATTGTTGGTAAAGAATTTAAATTTGGAAAAAATAGAACAGGTTCACCAAGTTTGTTAAAAAATTATTTTAATACAAAAATTGCAAATCAGAAAAAAATCTCTGGAGTAAAAATTTCCTCATCACAAATTAGAAAATTGATTCAAGCTGGAAAAATATCTAAAGCAAATAGATTACTAGGCAGAAATTGGTCTGTTATTGGAAATGTAAATAGCGGAAATAAAATCGGACGTAAATTGGGATATAAAACAGCGAATCTTTTTATAAATAATTGTATTCAACCCTATCGTGGAGTCTATGCAACAAGGCTTTATTTTAAAAATAGATTATATAATGGAATAAGCAATTTCGGAATAGCTCCAACTCTTAAATTAAAGAAAAGAGAGGTTTTGGAAACTCATTTGTTTAGTCCAGTCAAAAATCTGTATAAAAAAAAGGTAAAAATTGAGTTTTTTAAGTTTATTAGAAAAGAAAAAAAATTTAAAACAAAAAAAAATCTTACAGATCAAATAAAAAAAGATATTACAATTGCAAAAAAGATTTTAAATAATGTCTGAAAGTTCTGTTAATCTTCCAAAAACAAATTTTCCAATGAGGGGAAACCTTCCTCAAAAAGAGCCTGAGACTATAAAATTTTGGAATGATATTGATTTGTACAAAAAAATTAGATCAAAAAGATCAGGTAGAGAACAGTTTATTCTACACGATGGGCCTCCTTATGCTAATGGCAATATTCATATAGGAACTGCATTAAATAAAATACTAAAAGATATAGTTATCAAATTTAAATCTATTGACGGCAAAGATTGTCCATATATACCAGGATGGGATTGTCATGGGCTACCAATCGAATGGAAGATAGAAGAACAAAATAAAAAAAAAGGAATTAATAAAAAAAATACATCAATTTTAGATTTTAGAAATCAGTGTAGAGAATTTGCAAAAGAGTGGATTGAGATTCAAAAAAATCAATTCAAAAGACTTGGCGTTTTTGGAGATTGGGAAAATTATTACGCGACAATGTCAAATGATGCAGAGGCGCAAATAGCAATTGAGATTTTGAGATTTTTAAAGAATGGCGGTTTATACAAAGGCTATAAACCTGTCCTATGGTCAGTGGTTGAAGCAACTGCATTGGCTGATGCTGAGGTAGAATATCAAGACCATATTTCAAATCAAATTTATGTTAAGTTTCAATTAAAAAACCAATTTAGAGGGCATGATAATTTAAATGTAATTATTTGGACAACTACGCCTTGGACGATACCTTGCAATAGGGCATTAGCCTATAATTCTAATTTAGAGTATGGGATTTATGAAAATGAAAATAAAGACAAGTTTATCATTGCCAAAGACTTATTTGAAAATTTTGTAACTGCGATCAAAAAGAAACCTAAGTTGGTTGAAACCTTTAATGGAAGTGAATTAAAAGGCTTTAATGCTAATCATCCATTTCATGACCTGGGCTATAAGTTCGATGTCCCTTTATTAGAAGCTGATTTTGTTACTATTGATCAAGGTACCGGAATTGTGCATGTTGCTCCTAGTCACGGACCTGATGATTTTGCTCTAGGATTAAAAAATGGAATTAAAGCTGAGAATACAATCGATGATAATGGCTATTATACAAAAATAATTAAAAATTTTGAAGGACTTCATATTTTTAAGGCAGATAAAGTCATAATTGATGAATTAGAAAAATTACATAAATTAGTATATACCGCAGAGTATAAGCATAGTTACCCGCATTCCTGGAGATCCAAAGCGCCGCTTGTGCATAGGGCAACACCGCAATGGTTTATCTCAATGGATAAAAATCAATTAAGAAAAAAAGCTTTAGAAAGTATTGAGGCTACAGATTTTTATCCTCCAATTGGAAAAAATAGAATTCACGGAATGATCGAGACCAGACCTGACTGGTGTATTTCTAGACAACGGTTTTGGGGTGTCCCTCTGCCAATTTTTATTAACAAAAAAACGCATGAACCAATTGTTGATGAAAATGTTAATCAACGTATTTATGAAATCTTTAAAGCTGAAGGCAGCGATGCATGGTATAAAAGAGATAAATCAGATTTTTTAGGTAAAAAGTATAATGTAAATGATTTTGCAAAAGTTGAAGATATTGTAGAGGTATGGTTTGACTCTGGATCTACCCATACTTACGTATTAGAGAATAGACAAGATTTGAAATGGCCAGCTGATATGTACCTAGAAGGTTCTGATCAACATAGAGGATGGTTTCATTCTTCTTTGTTGCATTCAGTTGGAACAAGAGGAAATGCTCCATATAAAAGTATTTTGACACATGGATTTGTTGTCGATGGCAAAGGGCAAAAAATGTCTAAATCGTTGGGCAATGTTGTTGCCCCTGAGGAAATAATAAAAAAAAATGGCGTTGATATATTGAGATTATGGGTTGTAGCTTCTGATTATTCTGAAGATTTAAGAATTGATCAATCAATTATTTCCCAACATTCTGAGTCTTATAGAAAAATAAGAAATACATTAAGATTTTTATTAGGAAATATATTTGATGATTTTTCGTTTGAAGAGGTTGAAAATATAAAAGTTGTAAATTTAGATATTATCGACTCATTTATTCTTAATAAAATTTCCGAGTTAGATGAAAAGTTTTATATATATTCAAAACAAAATGATTTTCATAAAATTTATGTTGAGCTGTTAAACTTTTGTACTATAGAATTATCTTCTTTATATTTTGATATTAGAAAAGATACTTTGTATTGTGATGACCTTACATACATCAAAAGATTAAATTGCATTAATATTCTTAAAATTGCTTTACTTTTTTTAATGAAATGGCTGAATCCAATCTTGTCTTTTACTATCGAGGAAGTATTTCAAATTCTGAGATCAAATCAAAATAGCAGAAATGGAAAGTTTGAAGAAAGTATATTTTTAATAGATTTTAAAAAAATTGATTTTAGAAGTAAAATTAAATTCAACGAGGAAAATTGGAAAATATTAAGAAATTTAAAGATAGGGGTTAATCAAATTTTTGAGGAAATGAGAAATAATAAAGTAATAAAATCTGGATTAGAAACTAAAGTAAGTATTTTATCACCAAATAAATATGATAAAGTATTTGATAATATTAATCTAAATGATTTCTTAGTTTGCTCTCAAGTAAATTTAAATAAAGATTTAAACGAAAGTAAAATGAGAAGTCTTGAAACTATTAAAGATGTCAAAGTATTGATTGAAAAAGCAGCAGGAAATAAATGTAACTATTGCTGGAAGATTATTGAAGGTACCTGTGAGCGGAAAAATTGTCCAATTTAACCAAAAGTTTTTTTTAAGTCTGTCAATTTTATTAATTTGTTTTTTCATTGATAGAATTTCAAAGATTTATGTAGTAAATCTGTTCATTAAAAATAATGTAAATGATCTTTATATAAATAAATATATTAATATAACCTTATTATGGAATAAAGGTATTGCATTTGGTTTGTTACAAAGTGAGACATTAGTATATCAATTAATAACTTTCATAATTTTTTTAATTATAATTTTCATTCTTTATCTGATTTATAAAAGTGAAAAAATTATAGAGTTAATAGGTTTTTCTGCAATAGCAGGTGGAGCAATGGGCAATCTCACTGATCGTTTTTATTATAATGCAGTCCCAGATTTTATAGATATCCATTATAATAGTTTTCACTGGTTTACTTTTAATGTATCTGATATTTGCATTAGTGTTGGAATATTTTTAATATTATTTTCTGATGTAATTAGTTTAAAAAATAAAAATGAAGAAATAATTAATGATGACAAAAAAGAAAATAATTAAATGCTCTTTAATTATATTCATATTTTTTTTTAATTATAGTTGTGAAAGCATTAAAAAAGGTCTTGGTATGCAAAAAGATGCACCTGATGAATTTTTAATTAGAAAAAATGAACCTATACAAATGCCACCTAATTATGAATTGCTGCCCCCTAATAGTAAATCAAAAGTACTGAAGAAAAAAAAGAATAAAAGTGTAAAAGAAATAATAGATGAGAACTTAAAAAAAAATAAAAATCTAACTGAAGAGAAAAAAATAGATAAAAGTCCTAACTCATCTAATTTAGAGCAGGAAATTTTAAAAGAGCTAAATAATTAAAATGATTAAATTTGATAATAGTTTTTTTTTTGATGAAAATTGTTTTAATTTTAAAAATAATTCTAAGTTTCAAAAAAATTTAAAATCGTCCTCGCTAGAGGCAGAAAAACTTTTTAGAGAATTTAATGATGGAAAAAACGAGGTTTTGTCATCATTTACGGGAAATTATCAAAAAAAAATAAGAAAATTAAAAAAAAAAATCGATTACAAAAATAAAAAAAAAGTTGTTATTGGCCTTGGTGGATCTTCATCTGGGGCTAAAGCTTTATCTTTTTTTTTGAATGATGAGACTATTTATTTTGATAATCTTGATTACAAATATATAAAAAATTTTTTTCAAAAAAATAACTTAACGAATTATATTTTTTTTATAATTTCAAAATCAGGTGATACTTTTGAGACTTTAGCTTTATTAAATCTTTTAATATTTGAGAGCGAAAGATATGAAAAGTTTAATATTTTCGACTCAATGATCATTATTACAGAAAACAAAGATAGTATTTTGAAAAACTTTTCTAAAAAAAAAAATATTAAATTTCTCAGTCATAATCCAAATATTGGTGGTCGATTTTCAATTCTTTCTGAAACTGGAATGCTTCCTTTTCTAGAAAAAAATATCAATGTAGAAGATGGATCAGAAAAATTTATTAATTTATTAAAAGATACAAAGAATGAAATAAGTCCAGCAAAAAATGTTGCAATTCTTTTAACTTGTTTAGATAAAATGAAATTAAATATTTATTGTAATTTAATTTATAACTATCGATTAAAGCATTTCTCTTATTGGTTTCACCAATTACACGCAGAAAGTCTTGGTAAAAATGGCTTTGGAATGACGCCTACCACATCAATTTGCCCAAAGGATCATCACAGCATGATGCAGCTCTTTTTAGATGGTCCAAAAGATAAGTTTTTTAATATTTTCTCACCACCAGATGAAATTTTTTATGAGAAATTTTCTAACCAAAATTTTTATAATATTGAGTCATACTCACCATCTGATTTGTTAAATAAGCAATTTACATCAGTGATAGAAACTTTTCGTCAAAAAAAAATTCCACATAGGGTAATAAATATATCTAATCACAATGATCCACTTAATTTAATTGAATTATTCTCTTACTTTTTACTGGAAACAATAATACTGGGAAAAGTCCTAGGTCTTAATCCTTACGGACAGCCAGCAGTTCAATTAATAAAAGAAAAAATATTTAGAAAATAGTTTTTAAGAAAAAAATTTTAGATAATCCATAAATTCTTTCTTCATTATACTTAAAATTTTCAAAATTTATTATTTTTGTTTTTTCAACGTGTAGAATAACTGTTAAATTATTTAAATTATATAAAGAATTTATAAAATTTAATATTTCTGAAAACCTCTTAATTTTATATGGAGGGTCTAAAAATACTATATCTGGACGATAAGTTTCAATTAGATGTTTTTTATCTATATTGAAAAAATCTTTTTTTATTATTTCATACTTATTTTTTTCAAAATTATTTGAAAGGTTTCTAAAAAGAATATTTGAAGTTTTAGAATCTATCTCAAAAAATTTCACATTAGATGCCCCTCTTGAAATACATTCAAGACCAAAAGATCCTGATCCAGAAAAAAAATCTAGTACTTTTATGCCTTGAAAATTGATTTGAAAATTTCTTGAGTGTTTTAAAACGTTAAATATATTTTCTTTAACGTTGTCTTTTAAAGGTCTAGTTATTTCAGGATTTGGTAATAAAATTTTTTTACCTTTTTTGTTTCCGGATATAATTCTCATATTTTTCTAATTCTATTTTGGAGGGTTTTTTAAGATCACCAGGTAGCATATTGTCCAACTTAAAAGGTCCATAAGAAACTCTTTTTAATTTGTTTACTTGTAAATTAAGTTCCTTAAAAATATTTCTAATTTCGTTTTTTTTCCCTTCTTTTAAATTCATTTCAATTAAGGTGTTTTTTTTAATTTTTGATTTTATTTTAAAATCAAATGGCTTGTATTGAATTCCATTAATTTTAGTACCTCTTGATTTTATTTTTAATTTCTCAACATTAAAATCTCCAAAAATTCTAACTTCGTATTTTCTCTCAAATTTATTTTTAGGCAACTCTAAATTTCTAGTTAAAGAACTGTCATTAGTAAGTATTATTAATCCTTCACTTTTAAAATCTAGTCTTCCAGCAAAAATAAAATTTTTATATTTAGAGTCTAATATCTCATAAATTATCTCCCTTTTATCTTGCTTATTTTTTGAGCAAATAACATTTTTTGGTTTATAAAGTTTTAAAATAGAAATCTTTTTTTTAAAAAGTACTTTCTTTCCATTAATAGTTATTTTATCTTCTTCATTTACAAATGTTGCTGGTGTTAAAATAATTTTGTTGTTTAGCTTTATTTTTTGATTAGATATTAAATTTTCTATTTCTCTACGTGATCCATAATTGTAACTTGCTAAAAGTTTAGCTATTCTAATTTTTGCGTGATTCATAAAATAAATATAAACAATGATTTGAATTATATATTTGATATTTTATATCAACAGTCAATTAAAGCTCAGAAAAAAAAAGAAGTCCCAATTTCTGCTTTAATTTTTGATCCAAAAAATAACAGAATTGTATCGAAATCTCATAATCAAAATATCCAAGATTATAATCCGTGCTCTCATGCCGAGATTATCTCAATAATAAAAGCTTGTAACAAGCTCAATAAAAATAGGCTTGACGGTATGGATTTATACTGTTCGTTAGAGCCATGTTTAATGTGTTCTTCTGTTATATTTCAAAGCAAAATACGTAGAGTGTATTTTGCAACAGATGACAAAAAGAATGGAGCATTAATTAATAATTATAAATTAGGTCTTAAAAAAAATTTAAATCACAGAATTGATATCTATTATGGATTTCAAGAAGAAAAGTTCTCAAAATTGTTAAAAAAATTTTTTAAAAAAAGAAGATGATTATTTAATAGCTCTCCAGCAGATGTCACGTCTATAATATTTGTTTTCCCATTCAATTTTGTCAAGTAGATCCAGCGCTCTATCTCTAGCGGTTCTCAAATCTTTCATTGATACGGTTGAATTAAGAACTCTACCGCCGTTAGAAAAAATTTTTTCACCCTTTTTTATAGTACCTGCATGAAAAATTTGTTCATATTTTTTTTCATTCTTGGGTAAATTTTTTATTTCTTTAAGTTTTTCAAATTTTTCTGGATATCCTTTGCTGGCAGCTACAATGGTAACACAAGGATTTTTGGACCATTTTAATTCATCATTATTAAATTTTTCATCTATACAGTTTTGAATTAAATCAATTAAATCGTCTTCAAGCCTTAGCATTAGTACTTGACATTCAGGATCCCCAAATCTTATATTGTATTCAATCAGTTTTGGTTCTCCATTATCAATCATTAAACCAGCATATAATATACCCTTGTATTTACAGCCAAGTTTTGCCATTCCTTGAATTGTAGGTTGAATAATTTTATTTATAATTTTTTCTTCTACAGGTTTGTCTATAATCAATGAGGGAGAATAGGCACCCATACCACCAGTATTTAGTCCTGTATCATTTTCTCCAATTCTTTTATGATCTTGAGCTGTTCCAATTTGTTTAAAATTTTTTCCATCCGTAATCACAAAATAGCTTGCTTCCTCACCTTTTAAAAATTCTTCAATAATAACTCTGCTTGAAGTTGAAAATTTACCACTTAAAATACCCTTAATATCTTCTAAAGCTTTTTCTTTATTTTCACAAATAGTAACCCCCTTTCCAGCAGCCAAACCATCAGACTTAACAACAATTGGCTCTTGAAAGTTTTTCAATGTTTCTTCCGCCTCTTGAATTGATCTCACTTCACAAAATTTAGCAGAAGGAATACTAAATTTTTTACACATATCTTTCATAAAAATTTTTGAACCTTCTAGTTGAGCAGCTTTTTTATTTGGCCCAAAAACTCGAATTTTTTTATTTTCTAGGAAATCAACAATCCCGTGTACCAAGGGGATTTCAGGCCCGACTATAACCAAGTCAATTTGATGCTCTTTAATTTTTTCATAAACCTTTTCAAAGTTTGAAATGTCAATATTTAAGTTTATGCTTATTTCTTCAGTACCTGCGTTTCCAGGCATACAGTATAGATTTTTCAGTTTTAAAGATTGTTTTAATTTAAAACATAAAGCGTGCTCTCTACCACCACTTCCAATTACGCAGACGTTCATATATAGCTTTTATTATAAGATAATGAATAATATTCCAGAATTTTCTGTCACTGAGTTTTCAAATCTAGCAAAAAATATTCTTGAAGAAAATTTTAGTCTCATCAGAGTAAGAGGTGAAATTTCAAGTGTGAAAAATTTTAAAGGACATTTGTATTTTACAATTAAAGATGAAAATTTTGTACTAAATTCAGTTTGCTGGGCATCTAAAGTTCCATACCTACAAATACAGCCTGAAGATGGAATTGAAGTCATTGCAGAGGGTAAAATTAGTACCTATGCAAAAAGTAGTATTTCAATTTATCAGCTACAAGTAAATCAGATTGAAATTAAAGGTGAAGGAGCACTTTTAAAATTAATAGAACAAAGAAAAAAAAAATTAGAAGAAGAAGGTTTATTTGATGATCAAAATAAAAAATCAATTCCAGTATTTCCAAAAAATATAGGCGTAATCACATCCCCGACGGGAGCGGTTATTATGGATATTATTGATAGGATTGAAGCAAGATTTCCTACAAATATAAAGTTGTATCCAGTCAGTGTTCAAGGAACAAATGCGGTGAACGAAGTGATTGCGGGATTAAAGTTTTTTGAAAATAATAAAGTTGATACTTTAATAATTGCAAGAGGTGGAGGAGGTATTGAGGATCTTATGCCTTTTAACGATGAAAATTTAGTTCGTGAAGTGTATAAATTAAAAACCCCAATAATTTCAGCAATTGGCCATGAGACTGATTTCACATTATTAGATTTTGTTGCTGACTTAAGAGCAGCTACACCTACAGCTGCTGCTGAATATGCTGTTCCAGAACTAAAAAATATTTTAGAAAAAAAAAGTTTTTTAGAAAAGAGTTTAACTCAAACTATTTCAAACTTTATTAATAACAATCTCAGAATTTTAAAAAACATGAACTCAATTTTTAATTCTAAAGTGCTTAGAAAAATTATTCATGATAATAAAAAAAATCTTTCCCTTGTGATGAAAAGTATAAATTTTAATTCTAAGTCACTTATTAAGATGAAGTATATTGAGCTCAGACGACTAGGTTCATTAGTTTCAACGTTAAATATTGATGATATATTAAAAAGAGGTTTTGTGCTTATAAGAGATAAAAATATGAGAATAATAAAAAATTCAAAAATATTGAAAAAAAATAAAAATATTAATATTAAATTTTTTGATGATGATCTTTTTGCTGAAATTAAAATAAAAAATGAAAGAAGCTAAAATAAAATATTTTCATGGATCTTTTGAAGTGGAGTCCGAAGGCGATTTTGTTATTTGTGCTGTATCCGGAAAAAAAATTTTGCTTAAAGATTTAAAATATTGGAATGTTGATCTTCAAGAACCTTATTTTTCACCAATAGAAGTATCGCAGAAATACCAAAATGATTAGATTTCTTTTTGTTTTAATTTTTATTACAAATCAAGTTTCTGCTTTAGAATTAAAAGGTAACTTTGAACAAGGTAGTCTAATCATTGGGAAAACAAATCCGTCAAACGAGATATATGTAGATCAAAAAAAACTGAAAGTAAGTAAAGAAGGATACTTTATTTTTGGGATTTCAAGAGACCGAAAAAAAAATATAATTATTTCTATAAATAAAGATAATAAAGCTAGAGAGGTTATAAAAGTAGTCAAAAGTAGAAAATTTAAAGTGCAAAAAATTGATGGTTTGTCCAAAAGAAAAGTTTCACCCAATGATGAAGATATGAAAAGAATTCGCAAGGAGGGAAAATTAATTGCAAAAGCAAAAAACGTAAACTCTGATCTGAGTTTTTTTTTTAAAGATTTCATAAGACCGGTTGATGGTATAACAACAGGAGTTTTTGGCAGTCAGAGAATTTTAAATGGCAAACCTAGAAGACCGCATTATGGTATCGATATTGCAGCCCCAAAGGGTACAAAAATAAAAAATTCAAATTCTGGAAATGTCCTTTTAGCAGCAAATAATCTATTTTTTACAGGAGGAACAATTATCATTGAACACGGACATGGATTAATTTCGATTTATTCTCACCTTGAAAAGATTTTTGTAAAGAAAGGGGATTTTGTAAAGAAAGGAGAGTTGATTGCAACTGTAGGCTCAACTGGAAGATCTACAGGTCCACATCTAGATTTTAGATTATATTGTAGAAATATTCCTGTTGACCCAGATCTTGTTATTAAGAAAAATTAAATCCTCCACCTATCATGTGTCCAAATCCATTGCTTAGGATTATTTAAGATCATTTTTTCCAATTCTCTGTTAATTTTTTCTGTAATACTAAATTGATCATCTTCGGAGTTAATTTTTATATTTTCTTTTATTTGAATAACAAAATTTGCATTTGATACTCGTTTAATTTCTATTGGAACAAGCGAATATCCATGCTTAAGGGCCAATTGTGCTGGAATATTTATTGTTAGCGCTTTTTTTTTAAATAAATCAACTTTTATTCCTTCATTTACTTTTTGATCAACCATTAAGGCAATATGTTTTTTATTTTTGATTCTATTTAAAAGTTGTCTAGTACCATCTTTACTTTTACCTGGGATAGATTTTGGAATTTGATCTTTGCATAAATATTTAGTTCTTAAATATTTCATAACAGGATTTAGAAAAACATTATTTAAAGGTCGGTATAGAGCACAAATATCAAAGTTATTTCTTTCTATTGTCATGGCCAATAATTCAAAATTAGCGAAGTGACCAGAGAAAAAAAGCAAAGGTTTATTTAATTTTTTTAATTCATCAAATTTTGATAAATTTTCTACTTTGATATTTAAATATTTATTTTTTCTAAAAAAATCAAGAAACATATACTCGGCAAAAGTTCTTCCATAATTACACCACATATTTTTAATAATTTTTTTATTTTCATTTTGATCATTATTTGGAAAGACCAAATTTATATTCTTATAAATTTTATTATTATTTCTAATTAAAGGGCCAATTTTTTGAAATATTAAACAACTGAGATTAGAGGATAATTTCAATCTCAATATTTTAAATATAAAGAAGAAAAATACTACAAATAGAAATTCAACAAAATATTTAATTAATTTCATTTAAAAAATCGTTATAACTATCAATAATCAATTTAATTGATGTACTGTAAATTATTTTTTTATATTTTTCAGGAATATTATTATAGTTTTTATCTGTTGTAATTAATTTTAAATTTTTATTTTTTGCTATATCAAAAAGTTTTAATATTTCTTTTTCTGTAAATTTGTGATGATCTTTAAATTCTACAGTATCTAAAATTTCGATATTATTTTTTTTTAAAATTTCAAAAAAACTATCATTATCACCAATTCCACTAAATGCTAAAAATTTTTTATTATAAAATTCTTCGATGTTTTTAATTTCATAGTGCGAATAAAATATTTTGATATCTGGATTATATTTTTTGAGAGTATCATTTATTTTTTCATTCTTTATCCCATTTATTACTGCAATTTTATATTGCTCTATTTCTTTTAATGGTTCTCTTAACGGACCTGAAGGTAGTACAAGTTCATTTCCAAAACCAGTTTTGGATTTAATACAAAGAATAGAAATATCTTTTTTAAATGAGTAATCTTGCATACCATCATCAATTACGACTGTCTTATAACCTTTTAATTCAGCATCTTTTAGACCATCAATCCTTTTTTTTGGGGTAAATAAATCTTCTCCAATGTTTAAAAGTTTAATTTCATCATAATGCTTTTCTCTTAACTTTTTTAAAATACAGCATCTCTCTTTTTTTTTCAGTTCATCATATATTTTTTTTACCAAAGGAGTTTTCCCTGTACCACCGAGGTACAGGTTTCCAACACAAATTATTTTTATTTTTAATTTAGAATTAAAAATAGAAGTAAATTTGTTGAATTTAATTAATAAAAAATAAATCAAGGAAAAAGGTAATAACAATAAAGTAAAAGGGTGAATTTTACTTTTCCAAAAAAAGGGTATTTTAATTCCAAACATTTAATGAATATAATTGTCTAGAAATTCTATTGTTTTTTTATAAATTTTTTCACTAGATTCTATATAATCTGAGCCAGCATTATCTAAAATAGTTTTATTATTTAAATATATCAATAATTCTTCCTCAAGTTCAGATTGATCATTTACAATTTTTGCGATTTTTTTATTAACTAGTTCTTCATATATTTCAGTAAAGTTAAAGATATTTCCCCCACTCAGTATTTTGCAACCAAACATTGCAGGCTCTATCGGATTTTGACCTCCGTGGTTAATAAAAGATCCACCCATAAAAACAATTTTTACTTTATTGAAAATATCATCTGCAATACCAAATTTATCAACCACGACTATTCCACTAAAGTTGTCTATTTTATTTTTTGTTGAAATTTTTTGACAAGCTATATTTTGCTTCTGAATTTTATTAACTATATTTTCAATCTCATTTAAATGTCTAGGAATTAAAAAAGTTAAAAAGTTTTTTTCAGTAGAGCTTATATTTTTATGAATTTTAATAATATGATCAATTTCACTATTATGAATACTCATAGCTGCCCACATTTTGAAACTATTATTTATTTGTATTATGTTTGGGGGATCAGTCTCAATATTTGTATATTTAATATTGCCAATAAATTTATATTTTTCAAAATTAAAAAATTTTAACATTTCAACCACCTCTAAACTCTGTGGCAAAATAAAATCGAATTTACTAAGAATTTTTTTAAAGTTAGGTTTTAAAAATTTCCATTTTTTAAAAGAGTTTTTTGAAATTCTTGCATTAAGTAAAATAATTTTACATTTTTTTGATGTCTTAAATATCATGTTTGGCCAAATTTCAGACTCTACAAATACTGAAAATTTTGGATTCCAAAATTTTAAGAAACGATCAATAATGATAGGGCTATCAATAGGAGCGTACTGATGGAAGGTATTTTCATTTTTTAGATATTGCTCAAAATAATTTGCAGAGCTAGTAGTAACACTAGTTATTAATAAATTAATTTTTTTATTTTTTTGATAGTGTTTAATTATTTTGTGAATTGACTTTATTTCACCTAAACTGGCAACATGAAACCATATTACATTTGATTTAAAACTAATACTTGCGTGTCCTAGTTTCTCTTTATATCTTTTGGGATCCTCTTTTTTTTTTAAAGTTCTAATTACTAAAAATATTTTTAAAAATGGACTTAGTAAGTAAAAAAAAAAGTTGTAGAGGTATAACATTAATTTAGGGCTTGCTGCTCACAAAGTCTCTTATATGTGCCATTTTTATCTATTAATTCATGGTGATTTCCTTTTTCAACTACTATGCCGTTATCAATAACATAAATAATATCAGCATTTTTTATCGTAGATAATCGATGAGCAATTGTAATTGTTGTTTTATTTTGTGATAAATTATTCATTGCCTTTTGTACAATTTTTTCTGACTCTGTATCTAATGCAGATGTTGCCTCATCTAAAAGTATTATTGAAGAATTTTTTAATATTGCTCGTGCAATTGAAATTCTTTGTTTTTGTCCTCCTGAAAGTTTAACACCATTTTCACCTACTTTAGTGTCATACCTCTCTTTGAGATCCATAATAAAGTCATGACAGTTTGCCTTCTTACAAGCATTTATAAGTTCTTCATCTGTAGCTTCAAAGTTTCCGAATTTGAGATTGTTTTTAATAGTATCATCAAATAAAAAAATATCCTGTGAGACTAAGGCAATTTCTTTTCTCAAACTGTCAATTTTAATATAGGAAATATCTTGCCCATCTATAGAAATATCTCCTTCGGTGGGATCATAAAATCTTGGTATTAAATTTAAAATTGTGGATTTACCACCTCCGCTAGGGCCTACTAATGCGACTTTAGATTTTCCTTTGATCATAATATCTATATTTTTTAAAACCAAAGGACCATTTTTGTATCTCATGCAGACATTATTAAATTTAATATTACTATCTTTGATTACAATTGGTTTTGATCCATCTTTATTTTTAATTAATACCTGTTCATCTAAAATTTTATAAATTCTGGAAGCTGCAGAAAAACCTTCATTTATTGCAATATTAATTCCTGATAATGCTCTAACAGGTTGATAAGCTAACATTAAAGCAGTCAAAAAAGAAAAAAATGCACCAACTTCTAACTCACCTGACATACTTCTAAATCCACCAGCAAATACAACAGATGCAACGGCAAATCCAGTTAAGGTTTCCATAACTGGAGCACTACCAAGTCTTGTCTTTTCTACTTTTGAGCTTTTTGCGATCCAATTAGAAATAATACTAGAAAGTTTGGACATTTCCTTTCCCTCTCTTTGGAAAATTTTAACAAGTTTTACCGATTTTAAAATTTCAGATAAATATTTTACAAATTCTTCATTTGCTTCTAAAGCTCCGTAAACTGCTTTGCCCATTCTTTTTCCTAGTTTTTTTGAAATTAATGCTGCAAATGGAATTAGTGTTAATGCCAAAACACTTAAATATACGTCTTTGCTAATCATGAGGCCTATTAAAAAAAACAGCGCTATTATTTCTTTTGTTGAGTTTAAAGCTACTGTTTGGGTAATATTTTGTAGTTTACCTGTATCTTCTGTAAAATTTGAAATGAACTTACCTGAATGATTATCATTAATGTAAGAAAGATCAGAGTGTAAAATTTTTTCTGCCAAAGATTTTTGAATACTTTCCTTAATTTTAAATGAGATACTAATTGATTGTATACGTGTAAAATAAAGAGAGATGGATTTTATTAAAAAAGTAATAATTATTGCGATTGGTATAACATAAAGCATTAATTTATCTTTTTCTATAAAAATTTTTTTTATAGCAGGGTCCAATAACCAGGCAACACCAGCAGTTGCAGCTCCATTTAAAATCATAAAAACAAATATGATTAATAAATCTGGAATATATTTTTTTATTTGAGTTCTATAAATTCGCTTAGATAGTTGAAATTTATTCATTTACTTTACTACTTTCCTGCAACTGTCATTTGTTCAATAAATAGTGACGGTGAATTTACCGAGGTTGTAAAATCAAGATCATTAAGAGGTGTAAGCATTTTGAATATATCAGTCAAATTACTTGCAATCGTAACTTCGTTAACGGGATATGCTATTTCTCCATTTTCAATCATTAGACCAGAGGCTCCAACACTATAATTTCCGTTAGTAATATCGCCAGCTCTTCCTATAAGCTCTAATACAAAAAAGGCCTTTTTTTGCTCGGAAATTATTTTTTTTAAGTCAGTATTTCCATTTTTAATATAAAGATTTGTTAAACCTCCGCATCGTCCATTATTCTTCAATTTTAAAATTTTAGAATTATAGGTATCGAGTAATAGATTTGTAAACTTTCCATTTTTTACCAAATCAATTTTTTGATTTTTAACACCCTCCGAGTCAAAAGATTGCGATCCAAGACCTCTTTTGATTAATGGATCATCAATTATATTTATTTCTTTTGAAAAAATTTCTTTTCCTAAAGATTTTTTTAAAAATGATATACCTCTGGCAAAAGAAGATCCTGTGACTGCTGATGCGAAAGTTGATAGTAATGATTTTGCAACCCTTTTTTCAAAAATAATTGGCAATTTTCCAGAGACAATTTTTTTTGCGCCAAGTCTTTTACAAGCTTTTTCAGCAGCTAATTTTCCTACCTCCTTGGCTGTGCTTAAATTGTCAGAAAAGCGATTAACTGACATTTCATAATCTCTTTCCATTTGACCATTTTTTTCTGCAAGTGCTTCACAAAATACTGAGTAAGATGAGGCATAATACCCTTCACAAAATCCGATGCTATTTGCAAAAATAAAATTAGATTTATTTTCGGAAAATGAAGATCCATTTGAGTTTTTTATTTCTGGAAATGAAAACATTTCATTTTCCATTTCTTTCAAATAGTTTTTTTTAAAATCATTTGATAGATTTTTTTCATCATAAAGATTTAAATCTTGAACTTTATTTTCCAATTCATTTTTATCTGGCAAACCTGCGTACTCATCTTCTGGAGAAATTTTAGTACATTCAATGCATCTCTCTATGAGTTGATTAAGATTTTCTTCATTAAAATTAGAAGTTGAAACATTAGATTTTTTCTTACCAATATAAGTCGTTAGTCCCAGAGATAGGACTTCTGAACGATCAGATTGTTCGAGTTTTTTATTTCTAAAATTTATACTTTCTGAAATATTATTACTTAAACCAACTTCAACATCAGTAGCACCTAATTCTTTAGATTTACTAATACATTTTTGTGCTAGATCTGCGAGATTATCTTTGGATTTAAGCATTCTTCAAGACAAGTATTTGAATTATAAAAATAGACAACCCATAATAATTATTTAGCTTAAAAAGACTTAAATTTTTACTGTTATTATTAGTTTTAACTAACCTGATTTGATATATCAAAAGAGACATTGGTATCAGGTAAAAAATGAATTCGATCTTAATTAAACCCACGATCAGGAAGTTAGCAATAATTAATATTACAAAACTAAATGAATAGACTAAACTTAAAAAAAGCTTAATATTTTTTTTAAATTTTATTGCCGTTGACTTAACCCCAATTTTTAAATCATCTTCTAAATCTTGCATCCCATAAATAGTGTCGTATCCCAAGGTCCATAATATTGCTGATATATAAAAAAGAATGATTTCAAAATTAATTTTTCCAAAAAAGACCAAGTAACTTAAAATTACACCCCAGTTAAAAACAATGCCTAAAAAAAGTTGAGGCCAGTAGGTTATCCGTTTCATAAATGGATAACATATAATTAGTAAGCCCGATGCTAAACCAAATAAGATTGCATTTAAATTAAATTGCAAAAGTATAGCTAATGAAAAAGAACATAGAGCAATAATTAAAATCCAGGCATTCTTTAAAGATATTTTTTTAGAAGCAATCGGTCTTGATTTTGTTCTCTCCACTTTTTGATCAATTTTTCTATCAACAATATCATTATAAACACAACCGGCACTTCTCATTAAAACTGCACCAATAAAAAATAATAATAAGTATAAAAACCATTCATTATCTATGGGTCTTTTGCTCAAGGCAATTGCAAACCCCCAGGAACATGGCCAAAATAAAAGCATAAATCCAATTGGCTTATCAAGTCGCATCAAAAGTAAATAATTTTTCATTTTTTTTTTAAAAAAGTTTGGAGAGTCCAGATAGATCCTTAATAATTTTATTGGGTTGATAATCAAGTCTATCAAATTCTTTTCCAAATCGATCAACCCAACATGTTTGAAAACCGTATACTCCTCCGCCTACAACATCCCAGGTATTTGAGCTCATAAAGCAAACTTCATTTGGCATACACTTATATTTTTTTGTTACCATTTCATAAACTTTAGGATCTGGCTTATAAACTTTAATTTCATCAACTGATAAAATATCATCAAACAAATTTTTCATCTTAGCGTGATCTACTAACTCATCAAGTAGAGCAGGGGAGCCATTGGATAAAATGCAGGTTTTAATTTTTTTGTCTCTTAAATATTCTAAACAATTCGATAACTCAGGATAAGCATTTAATTTTTTATATAGATCTAATAATTGATTTTTAAATTTAATATCAATTTTGTGCATCTCCATTGCAAAGTCTAAAGAGTCTTCTGTGATTTTCCAAAAATCAACGTATTTTTTCATTAAGGATCTTAGCCATGTATATTCAAGTTGCACGGTTCTCCAAGTTGAAGAAAAAGAAAGCCAATTTTGTCCAATCTCATCAGATAATTTTTGAGCTGCAGAATTAATGTCAAAGCATGTTCCATAAGCATCAAAAGCACAAACTTTAATATTTTCAATTTTCATAATGAGATATAAATTGATTTAATGACTAAAATTAGATTATTTTTCATTGAATCTCTAGAAGAAAAAAAAACAATTAATATTATCGGTGATGACTATCATTATCTTTCAAATGTAATGAGATGTGAAGTTGGCTCTGATATTTTTCTTTTTAATGAAAATAATGGTGAATATTTATGCCGTATCATTGAAAAAAATAAAAAAAAATTAATTTTAGAAGTTATTCAAAAAGCAGAGTATGAAAAAATTCAAAATAATATCAATTTAATTTTCTGTCCTCCAAAATCACATAAACTTGATACTTTAATACAAAAATGTACTGAAATAGGAGTTAAAAGTTTTATACCTGTGATCTCTGATCATACAGAAAATCGCAAGTTAAATTTAAATAGAATTAGAAAGATTATTAAAGAATCGGTAGAGCAATCTAATCAGCTTAACATCCCACATATATTTGATCCAATAAGTTTTGATCAATTTCTAAATCAACAAAAGTACAAAGTGTTTTTTGCTGATATACAGTCAGATATTAATCTTTCGAAATTAAAAATTAATTTAAAAGAAAATAATTCAATTTTAATTGGACCGGAGGGTGACTTTTCATCAAAGGAATTAAAGACTTTAAGATCAAACAATAATTTTATAAGTTTTTCTTTAGGAAAAAGAATTTTAAGAAGTGAAACTGCTGCTATTGCTTCTTTAGTTTTATTTAATAACTTTTTTAACTAAACTAAATACTTGTTCCGCCAACAGTAATTTGATCAACCAAGATCGATGGCTGTCCAACTCCAACGGGCACCCATTGACCAGCTTTACCACAAGTTCCAATACCAGGATCAAGTTTCATATCATTTCCAACCATTGAAACTTTAGTTAAAATATCTGGACCATTACCAATTAAAGTAACACCTTTTAATGGAGCTCCAATCTTTCCATCATTAATTTCATAAGCTTCAGTGCATGAAAATACAAACTTACCGTTTGTTATATCTACCTGACCCCCACCAAACGAAACCGCGTAAATACCTTTACCTACACTTTTAATCATTTCTTCTTGAGTATGATTTCCATTAATCATGAATGTATTGGTCATTCTAGGCATTGGTGCATATTCAAAGCTTTCTCTTCTACCATTTCCAGTAGGTTCAACTTTCATTAGTTTTGCATTCATTCGATCTTGCATGAAATTTTTTAATATACCATTTTCAATTAAAACATTTCTCGATGTTGGAGTACCCTCGTCATCAATTGTTAATGATCCTCTTCGACTTGCAATTGTTCCATCATCAACAACAGTTACATTTTCATGCGCAATTTTTTGTCCAACCAAATTATGAAATGCAGATGTTTTTTTTCTATTAAAATCTCCTTCAAGTCCGTGCCCGATAGCTTCATGCAAGATGATCCCAGGCCAGCCTGGACCTAAAACAACTTTCATTTCACCTGCGGGAGCTGGTCTACTATCTAAATTGACCTCAGCTTGTCTAATTGCTTCATCGCAAATAGTCTTCCAGTTATCGCTGCCAAGATAATTTTCATAATCCATTCTGCCACCGGTACCATAAGATCCTGTTTCCTTTTTTCCATTTCTTTCCATCATCACAGAAACATTAAATCTGACTAATGGTCTTTGATCTTTGTAAACTTGGTTGTCAGATTTTATAATTTCTACTGATTGGTGTTCGCCAAAAAAAGATGCTGTCACTTGTTTAATATTTGAATTTTTTTGTCTTACATAATCATCTATTTTTTTTAAAAGCTCCACTTTTTCCTTAAAAGGTTTATTTTCAATTGGATTTTTGTCTTCATATAATTTTACATTTGTTCTTTTCGGATTACTTTGTTTTTGAACTTTTTTCGAACCATTGTTCATGTTTGAAACCAAATTTTGAGAAGCATCATTTAGAGATTTTTTTGATATAATATTAGAGTGACAAAATGCAGTTTTATCGTCCTGGACTGCTCTAAAACCAAAACCTAAACTTGAGTCAAAACTTGTATTTTTAATCTTACCATCATCCAGTACGAGAGACTCACTTTTAGAATTTTCTAAGAACAGTTCACCATCGTCACAGTTGTTTAAAGTTTCCGATACAACTTGTTCAGCTTGCTGTTGAGAAATGTCAGAATTGTTAAAAAAGTCGTTCATATATTAGTGTTTTGTCAAAGTGTCGCAAAGTACAATTTAGATGTTTTTGCTATAAAAGCAAAATCAAAATCATGAAAAAACTGTACACTTTATTTTTTATTTTTATATCCTTTTCTGCGCAGGCAGCGCAACCCAAAGATTGGCAATTAGGTTTTCAGCCTGCGGTAACATCCATAATGCAAGACATTACTTGGATGCACAACTACATCTTATTACCAGTGATTATTGGAATAAGCGTATTTGTTTTATTCTTAATGTTATATCTAATGGTAAAATTTAGAGAGTCTAAAAACCCAACTCCATCTAAATCAACCCACAATGTTATGTTAGAAGTTTTATGGACTGTTATACCATGCCTTATATTAGTCGTCATTGCAGTACCATCTTTTAAATTACTTTATAAAGAAGAAACCATTCCAAAAGCTGATGTAACTTTAAAAGCTATAGGATATCAATGGTATTGGGGTTACGAATATCCAGATGAAAAAATTGCTTTTGAATCTGTGATGATTGAAGATAAGGATTTAAAACCAGGTCAGCCAAGACTATTGGCAACAGATACAAAAATTGTAGTTCCAGTAAATAAAGTTGTAAAAGTTTTAATTACATCTGCTGATGTAAATCACGCGTGGGCTATGCCAGCCTTTGGAGTTAAACGTGATGCAATTAAGGGAAGAATAAATGAGACTTGGTTTAAGGCTGAGAAAGAAGGTGTTTATTATGGCCAGTGTTCAGAGCTTTGCGGCATCAAACATGCATTTATGCCAATAGAACTTCATGTTGTTTCAGAAGATAAATACGCCTCATGGCTAGTTGAAGCAAAAAAGAAATATGCAATGGAAGATGATAATAATTCTAGAATTGTAAAAAAGAATAAAATTAAGGAGAAAATGTAATGTCAACATATACTGCATCTGCAGATCATGCGCATGATCATAACCCTACAGGTTGGAGAAGATGGTTACTATCAACAAATCATAAAGATATCGGAACACTTTATTTATGGTTCGCATTAATCGCTGGAGTTATTGGTTTTGCATTTTCAGTAATTATTCGTGCTGAGTTAATGTATCCAGGTGACGGAATTTTAGGTGGTAATTATCACTTATATAATGTTTTGGTTACTGGCCATGGCTTATTAATGATTTTCTTCATGGTAATGCCTGCAATGATTGGTGGATTTGGAAATTGGTTTGTACCAATTCAAATTGGTGCGCCGGATATGGCTTTTCCTAGAATGAATAATATTTCTTTCTGGTTATTACCTACAGCTCTTATTCTTTTAATAGCTTCACTTTTTGTTGAAGGCCCTCCAGGTCAAACTGGTGTTGGAGGGGGTTGGACAATTTACCCTCCGCTTTCTACAACGGCTCAACCAGGTCCAGCGATGGATTTAGCGATATTAAGTTTACACGTAGCTGGTGCTTCTTCAATTTTAGGAGCAATTAACTTCATTACTACAATATTTAACATGAGAGCTCCTGGAATGACTTTACATAAAATGCCATTGTTCGTATGGTCAATGCTAATTACGGCATTCTTATTATTACTTGCTGTCCCAGTATTAGCTGGCGGTATTACAATGTTATTAACTGACAGAAATTTTGGGACCGCTTTCTTTAATCCTGAAGGCGGTGGAGATCCAATTTTATTCCAACATTTATTTTGGTTTTTTGGTCATCCAGAAGTTTACATTTTAATTCTACCAGGCTTTGGAATGATCAGTCACATTGTGTCTACTTTTTCAAAAAAACCTGTTTTTGGATATTTAGGAATGGCTTATGCGATGGTCTCAATTGGTTTTGTAGGTTTTATCGTTTGGGCTCACCACATGTACACTGTGGGCATGGGTGCAGACACTCGAGCTTATTTCACTTTTGCAACCATGGTCATTGCAGTTCCTACAGGAATTAAAGTATTTTCATGGATAGCTACAATGTGGGGAGGTTCAATTAGATTCGATACTCCGATGCTTTGGGCTTTAGGATTTATCTTTTTATTTACAGTTGGTGGAGTTACTGGAGTAGTTCTAGCTAATGCAGGTGTGGATACTGCACTACATGATACTTATTATGTTGTTGCACATTTCCATTATGTGCTTTCGTTAGGTGCGGTATTCTCAATTTTTGCAGGTTTTTATTATTGGTTCGGTAAAATGTCAGGTTACGAAATTTCACCATTTTTAGGAAAACTACATTTCTGGTTAACTTTCATCTCAGTTAATTTGGTATTTTTCCCACAACACTTTTTAGGTTTAGCAGGAATGCCAAGAAGATATGCAGATTATCCTGATGCTTATGCGGGATGGAATTATATTTCATCACTTGGATCTATGCTTTCAGTAGTAAGTTTAGTCGTATTTTTTGCTGCAGTTACTCATGCGTTTATGAGAAAGAAAGCTGTAGAGGCAAATTATTGGGGCGAAGGTGCAACAACATTAGAGTGGACCTTATCTTCTCCACCGCCTTTCCATCAATTTAATGAATTACCTAAGATTAAATAATTTGAAGTGTCTGCGAGAACAACTGAATTAAACAATTCTACAGTAAGCTTCTCGCAGATTTTTATTTCCTTTTATGAGCTAATGAAACCAAGAGTGATGTCGCTCGTAATTTTTACAGCTTTAGTCGGTCTAGTTATTGCTCCTGCAAAAGTAGATTTTTTAAATTCCGTTATCTCACTTTTCTTTGTAGCAATTGGTGCTGGTGCGGCTGGAGCATTAAATATGTGGTATGAGTCTGATACTGATAAGTTAATGAGCAGAACTTGCCTTAGACCTTTACCATTAGGCAAGTTAAAGCAAGACCATGCTTTGTGGTTTGGCTTATCAATGTCAATTCTATCAATAATTGGACTTTATTCTTTTTCTAATTTTTTATCTGCTTTAGTATTAACTATTACAATCGGTTTTTATTTTTTTGTTTATACAGTTTGGCTTAAAAGAAAAACTCCTCAAAATATTGTCATAGGTGGAGCAGCTGGTGCTTTCCCACCGGTTGTTGGATGGACTATCGCAACGAATAGTATTTCAATTGAACCAGTTATTTTATTTTTAATTATTTTTTTATGGACCCCATCTCATTTTTGGGCGTTAAGTCTATATAAAAATGAAGATTACAAAAATGCAGGTATTCCAATGCTACCAGTTGTAGCTGGAGAAAATTACACAAAAAAAAATATTCTAATTTATTCAGTTCTTTTATTTCCATTTACAATTTTGCCATACTTTTTAGGTTTTGCAGGAATAATAAACTTGCTTACCGCAATAGGTTTTGGGTTTTATTATATTTATTTATCATACAAACTTTTTAAAGAAGTAGATAAAAAAATTTATGACAAGATAGCTACAAAAATTTTTGTTTTTTCAATTTTTTACTTATTCTTTATATTTTCAACAATCTTAATTGATAATTACCTAGGCATCTAAATGGATAAAAAAACTAAGAAAAAAAATTATATCACTCTTGGAATATTAGTTGTTATTATGATTTTCTTATTTTTTATTACAATTTATCAAATTGGCGTTTCACTAAAATAAGTGTCTAAAACCTTTAAAATCAATCCTAAATACTTAGTAGTATTAGTTATAGGGATGATAGGTTTATCTTTCGCTTCAGTTCCGCTTTATGATCTATTTTGTAGAGTTACAGGTTTTGGTGGAACTACTCAAAAGACAAATAAAGAGTCGAAGGTCGTTTTGGATAAGAAAATTAAAATAAGATTTGATGCGAATACCAGCCCTGATTTATCTTTTAATTTTAAACCCGCTAAAAATTTGAGTGAAGTTAAAATAGGAGAAGTTAATACTATTAAATTTTTAGTTGAGAATCAGCAATCTGAACCAGAAAAGGTGATATCAACTTTTAATACCAGTCCCCCAATTGTTGGTAAGTATTTTCAAAAATTGCAGTGTTTTTGTTTTGAAAAACAAACAATAAAGCCCAATGAAATTAAAGAATTTACAGTTGCATATTATATAGACCCAAAAATTGTGGAAGACCCAGCGACGAAAGGGACCAGTGAGATAACTTTATCTTACAGTCTATTTAAAGTAAAAGATTGAGAATTATTATGGCAGCTGAAAAAAAACATGATTATCATTTAGTTGACCCAAGTCCTTGGCCAATTTTCTGTTCATTCGCAGCTTTAATTTTAGCAGTTGGTGCAGTTTATTATTTTACCTCTAAAAATTTATGGTTGGTTTATGTAGGGGCAGCAGTAACGCTATACGGTATGTTCATGTGGTTTAGAGATGTCATTAATGAGGCCGAGCATAATGGAGATCACACTCCAGTTGTTCAAATTGGCATGAGATATGGAATGATACTTTTTATTGTTTCTGAAGTCATGTTTTTTGTAGCATGGTTCTGGGCATATTTTGATGCAAGTCTTTACCCTGATGCAGTTGGCGGGTCAGTATGGCCGCCAAAAGGAATTGAAACATTGGACCCATGGCATATCCCTTTAATTAACACATTAATTTTATTATTATCTGGAACCACTGTAACTTGGGCTCATCACGCTCTATTAGAAAACGACAGAAAGAGTTTAAAACAAGGTTTAATTTTAACAGTTATACTAGGTGCAATATTTACAATGTTCCAAGCGTATGAATATGTGGTTGCACCATTTAATCTATCATCAGGAATTTACGGAGCTACATTTTATATGGCGACAGGCTTCCATGGATTTCATGTGTTAGTTGGAACATTATTTTTATTAGTATGTTTATTCAGAGTAAACGCTGGACATTATAAACCAGATCATCACTTTGGATTTGAAGCAGCTGCATGGTATTGGCATTTTGTTGATGTTGTATGGCTATTTTTATTTGCTGCAGTCTACATTTGGGGCAGTTAAAATTTTCTGAAGTCCAAATTTTTTAATTTATTTACTTATTTTATAATTCTCATACTCTTTTCACTTGGGTCTTGGCAAGTTTATAGGCTTCAATGGAAAAATGAACTAATATCAGAAATATCAAAGTCATACTTAAAGCCATCTAAAAATTTTAGTTCTAATTCAGAATTATACTCTAAAGTTCAAATTACAGGAAAGATTCTTCATGAACCCATATTTGTTTACTCGCTGGGATCAAAAGGTAGTTATGGGTATGATGTATATTTACCGATTGAAACTGTAGGCACAATTGTATTATCCAAGGCAGGTTGGTCACCAAAAAAATTTAAATTAGCTAAAAAGGACTTCGAAGACGTCAAAGTTTTTGATGCTATTTTATTAAAACCAAAAAGAAAAAATGCATTTACTCCTGATAATTCTACTGACCTTATTTTCTTTTTGGATATGTCATTACTTGAGTTAAATTATAAAAAAAAACTATTTCCTCTAATTGCAGAAAATAATTCAAATCTTTTAAAGGGGTATAATCTAAAAAAAACAGAGAAAATTAAATTACCAAATAATCATTTGCAATATGCTTTAACATGGTACAGTTTATGTTTTGTGATAATTATAGCATTCTTAGTTTACAGAAAAAAAATATGAAATATTTTAGCACAAGAGACAAAAACTTAGATTTAACATTTAAAGAAATATTCTTCAAAGGTCTTTCGCAAGATGGAGGTTTATTTTTACCAAAAAATATTCCAGTAATCTCATCTTCAGATTTAAAAAAGTTTAGCAATTATAATTTTCAAGAAATGAGCTATGAAATATTTAGCTTATTTGTAGGTGATACATTTTCTCAAGATGAATTAAGATCTATAATTGATAAAGCATACGCAACTTTCCGAAATGATAATATTGTAGACATCAAAAAGCTTGATCACATCTCTTTTGTCCAGCTTCATCACGGACCAACATTGGCATTTAAAGATATTGCCATGCAAGTTCTAGGACAAATGTATGAGTTTCTTTTAAAGGAGACAAATCAAAAAATTAATCTTGTTACTGCAACATCTGGAGACACTGGAGCAGCAGCTATTGATGCAATTCAAAATAAAAAAAATATTAATATTTTTGTTTTACATCCGGATAATAGAATTTCTGAGGTCCAAAGAAAACTCATGACTACCTATGATGCAAACAATGTTTTTAATATAGCAATCAAAGGTAGTTTTGATGATTGTCAAAAAATCGTTAAGGACATGTTTGTCGATAAAGAATTTTCAAATCATATTAATATGTCTGGTGTAAACTCTATAAATTGGGCACGTATTATTGCGCAAATAGTTTATTATTTTTATATTTTTTACAAATGTAACAAAAAAGACTCTATTGTAGTTTCAGTTCCCACAGGAAATTTTGGAGATGTTTACGCAGGATATGTAGCAAAACAGATGGGCTTAAACATAAAAAATCTAATCGTTGCAACAAATCAGAATAATATTTTAGAACGCTGTATTAAAAGCGGTGAATATAAGCCTTTAGAAGTTGTTGGATCTATATCTCCTAGTATGGATATTCAAGTTGCTAGTAATTTTGAGAGAATTTTATTTTATTTATGTAAACAAAATTCTGATGAACTAAGTAATTTAATGAATGATTTAAAAACTAAAGGATTTTTTAATCTTTCACAAACTCAGTTAAAAAATTTACAAAAGGATTTTTCAGCAAGTAGTTGCAGCGAAGATGAAACTCTTGAGATTATAAGAGATATTTATAACAAACATAAATATATTATTGATCCTCATACTGCGACTGCTGTCAAACCACTAAATCAAGAAAATTACAAAGATGATGAGTGTTTTTGTTTTGAGACCGCACACCCATCAAAATTTCCGCTTGCAATTAATAAAGCTATTAATGAATTTCCTAATTTACCTAATGAATTCAATGGGATCGATAACAAAATAGAAAAATTTGATATTCTAGATAATAATATAAATACTGTTAAAGAATATATTTTAAAAAAAATTTAATTCTCAACTTCAGATCTAGCTAACTCATCTGCCATATTATTATATTGATTATTGGCATGTCCCTTTACCCAATTCCACTGTACATTTTTTTCAGAATTTAATTGATCTAATTCATCCCAAAGATCTTTATTTTTTACATCTTGTTTGTTTGCTGTTTTCCAGCCGTTTTTTTTCCAATTCGAGATCCATTTCTCAATGCCATCTTTAGTATATTTTGAATCTGTATAAATTTCTAAATCTTTACCTTTAACGTATTTGAGAGCAGATATCACAGCAGTTAGTTCCATTCTGTTATTTGTAGTATTATCTTTCGAGCCAGAAATTTTCTCAATTTTTTCACCATCTAAGATTATAGCGGCCCAACCTCCACGGCCAGGATTTCCAGAACATGCTCCATCAGTATAAATTTTAATCATATAAATTTTTATGTAAATTCTTGTAAAAATAATCCATTTTAATTAAATATTCGCGTGGATCTTTTTTCTTAACCTCTGCATTTTTGGGTGTATTTTTTAAATCATATAATCTTGTTACAAAAAATCGAATAGCTGCACCAAGACATAGTATATTAAGTGATCTTAATTCTTTATTACTTATTTTTTTGATAGACAGGTATCCTTGTAAAAGTTTTTTTATTTTTAATTTATTAATATTATTTTGATTAAAACAGAATGCATTAATACATACCGCAAGTTCATACAAATAAGGACTGTTACATGAAAAATAAAAATCTATAAAACCAGAAAATTTATCATTTTTGAAAAAAATGTTATCCGGAAATAGATCTGCATGTATTATCCCGCTAGAAAGTTTTCTCGGTTTATTTTGTTTATATATTTTTAGATACTTTTTTAATTTTTTTGAATAATTAGGGTAATTTTTTTCAGTTTTGTTAAATATTTTTACCCATTCATTATAACCAAGAGTATTTTTTCTTTTAAGTTTCATCCGTGACGAAATTTGATGAAATTTTGCAATTTGTTTTCCTACATTTAAACAGTTTTTGTATGAAAGCTTTCTTTTTGACTTTCCATCTAGAAAAGACACAATAATTGCTGGCTTATTATTAATTTGAAAGATTGTTCTATTATTTTTATTTCTAATAGGTTTTGGGCATTTAATTTTTTTTTTGTTTAGTACATCCATTAAATTAACAAAGAATGGTACATCTTGTTTGCGAACACGTCTTTCGAAAATCGTAAGTATTAATTTTTGTTTTGATGTTTTGATAAAGTAATTAGTGTTTTCTATTCCTTCTTTGATGCCATGAAATTTTTCTAATTTACCGATATCATAATTATGAATAATTTTTTTTATGTCGATTAATTTTAATTTTGTAAATACAGCCATTTTTTATTTTACATTTTTAAATTTTAGCATAGGTATGTATAGACTTATGGATAAAAAAGTTAAACAACCGATTCAAGTAAATCTTGATAAAGATCGTGTATATTTTTGGTGCACCTGTGGGCTATCAGACAAACAACCAATGTGTGATGGATCGCACAAAGGTAAGTCAGAAAAAAAATCTCAAAGTTTTAGAGTTGAAGAGACTAAAGAGTATTATCTTTGTACATGTAAATTAACAAACAACCCACCTTATTGTGATGGTTCACATAATTCTTAAAAATATTATTAATTAATATTTTTCAATTTTTCTATAGATTGCTTAACTTTAGAAAGATTAATTTCTTCTTGTTTTTTACTATCTAGATTTTCAGTTAAAACCTTTTCGACAGTTTCAAGAGCAACCTTTGTTGCCACTTTTTTTACTTGATTAATTGCATCATTTTTAGCTTGTTCAATTTTATTTTGAGCTGCTTTTTCTTTATTTTCTAAAGAAATCTTCATTTTTTCTAACGAAGTTGAAATTTCATCGTCACTTATTTTTTGAGCTTTAGCCAAAATATTTGAATTTTCTTCATCAGATTTTTCTAATTTACTTTTTGCCTCACTTAGAAGTTTTTCACTATTTGATTTCAACTCCTCTGCTTCATTAATTTTATTTTTTAATTCATTTATTTTATTATCAATTTGTCCCAACACAATTTGTGGAACTTTTTTAAAGACTAAAAGAAGCACAAAAAGAAAAAATGCGATAGCTACCCAAAAGCTTGCATCAAACATTTAATTTAATTCTCCCATTTTCTTTTTGCTGATATCTTCAATCTTTTTAATAATAATGTTTTGATCAATTTCATCATTAAGTGAAAGCTCTTTAAGTAATTCCCCAGATACTTGACTTGCAATCGTTTGCACATCTTTAATTGAATTAGATTTAAAACTTTGTATTTCTTTTTCAGCTTTCTCAGTAAGTTCTGAAATGTTTTTATCTAATTCGTTCTTTTTTTTATCAAACTCAGCATTTAATTTTTTTCTTCCGTTAGTGATAGTTTCTTGAGCTTCTTTTTTTGAATTAGAAATTAATTCTTTATATTCATTATTTAATTTTTCAGTTTTCTCAGCTAGAGTTTTTGCTTCATCTACCAGATCACTTACGTAATCATTTCTTTGTTCAATACTTTCAGAAAGTCTTGGAAAAACTATTTTAGATATAACAATATACAGGCCTCCAAATGTTATAATTAACCAAAAAATTTGAGGCACCCAACTATTTGGATCAAGTTGAGGCATTCCACCACTTTCAGCAGCAAAAGCTGCTGAAGAGGCAAAAATTGAAAATATTAAAACCCTTAACATTAAAAATTATTTAAAATGCAAATAAGATAATTAATGCAACAACCAATCCAAATAATCCTGTAGCTTCTGCTAATGCGAAACCAAGTAATAAATTTGGAAATTGTTTTTGAGCCGCTGATGGATTTCTAATTGCTGCAGAAAGGTAATTACCAAAAATAGTACCAATACCCACACCTGCTCCAGCTAATGCTATCGCTGCAAGTCCTGCTCCAATTAATTTTGCTGCTGCTACTTCCATTTTTTCCTCCTTTGTTAATGATGTAAATTAAGCGCATCATTTAAATAGATGCATGTTAAAATTGCAAAAACATACGCTTGAAGAAAAGCAACAAGTATCTCCAAGCCAGTTAATGCAACAGAAAAACCTAATGGCAACCAACCACCTACTAAACCTAAACTAATCACAAAACCACCAAATACCTTCATCATAGTATGACCAGCCATCATGTTTGCAAAAAGTCTTACTGATAAACTTACAGGTCTACTTAGGTAAGATATCACTTCAATTACAACTATAATTGGAAGCAATACTACCGGTACTCCCGAAGGTACAAATAATTTTAAATATCCAAAGCCATGTTTAACAAAACCTATAATTGTAACACCTATAAAAATAAAAATTGCTAGTGCAAAAGTTACAATAATGTGACTTGTAACCGTGAACGAGTAGGGGATCATTCCAATCATGTTACAAAATAATACAAAAAGAAATAAAGTTAAAATAAATGGAAAATAAGGTCTCGCCTTACTGCCTGCAGTTTCAGAAATCATTTTTGCTACAAATTCGTAGGCCATTTCAGCTAGCAACTGTAGCCTAGATGGTACTAATGATTTTTTTTGTGTCGCAAATATAAATAATAAAGAAATTGTAGCTACTGTTATTACCATAAATAAACTTGCATTACTGAATGAGATATCAAAGTTTCCTATTTCTATCTTTGGGCCAATGGTTTTGACCTCGAACTGATTCATTGGATTTGCCATAAAATTTAGTCTTTATTAATCATTTTAGAAGATCGCACAACATTAAATATGCCTGCAACTGATCCGATAATAAAAAAAATTATTATAAAAACTGGCGTAGTTTCAAGCCATTTATCAACATAAAATCCTATGAAGCTTGCGACAAAAACAGCAGCAACAAACTCCGTACCCATTTTCATTGCAATCCCAAGAGGACTAGCATTTTTTTCTTTGATTTCTTTTTCTTTTAACTCTGATTGAATTTCTTTAACTTTGTCTTTTAATTCTTTGAGTTCCATTAATTAATTTATGCTACTAATTCTTCAGCCTTATCTAAATTAACAGCAACTAACTGACTTACACCTCTTTCGGCCATAGTAACTCCGTATAATCTATTCATTTTTGACATGGTAAGCGCATGGTGTGTTATGATTACAAATTTTGTATCTGTAAGTCTTGTAAGTTCTTCTACCAATCCATTGAACCTAGTGACGTTAGCGTCATCTAGAGGTGCATCGACTTCATCCAAGACACATATTGGAGCAGGATTAATCAAAAATACGGCAAAAATTAATGCAAGCGCTGTTAAGGCTTGCTCACCACCAGATAATAGTGTGATCGATTGAAGTTTTTTACCTGGTGGACTGACTAAAAGTTCAAGACCTGCTTCTAGAGGATCATCGGACTCTATTAATTCTAATCTTGCATTTCCACCTGCAAATAACTTCGTATATACATCATTAAATTTTCTATTAACTTTCTCAAAAGCATCTAACAATCTTTCACGTCCTTTTTGGTTTAAATCATTGATACTTGACTTAAGTTTTTGAAGCCCATGAACTAAATCTTTTCTGTCATTCATCATTTTATCTATTTTATCCTGCAGTTCTTTAGTTTCGTTGTCTGCTCTCAAATTTACTGCACCCATTGACTCTCTGCTCTTTTTTAGAAGGTCCAAATGATTTTGGGCATCTTCTATTGATAATTGATTTAGATTTTCAATTTTTGAAAAATCAGCAATACCATTTAAATCTATATTAAAATCAATTAAACTTTTTTGCTGCAATTCTTTGAGTTTAGATCTCAAACCTTCAATAATTGTTTGTGATCGCACTCTAAACTCAGTTTTTTGTAGTGTACTTTCGTTAATTTTTTTTAAAGCTAAATTTAATTCATTAATTTTATTTTCTTTAATGATGAGATTTGACTTGATACCCTCAATATCCTCTTCTATATTTTTAATATTCTGTTGATACGAACCTCTTTTTTCTGCAATTTGTCTTGGCTTATCCTCTTCTTTTTCTAATCCATTTTCTAAAGAGTTAACTTTTTCTTTGAGCTGACTTAGCTTATTTGTTGAATTTTCTTTTAAATCTCTCCAGTTTTGAATTTCTTTATCAATATTATTAAGCCTTTCTTTTCTTTTGATTGCTTCTTGCTTTACTAAATCATATTTACCAAATCTTGATGCATATTTTTCCTGTTGATTTTCAATATTTTCAAATTCTTTGTTAAATTCTTGTTGAATAGTATCTTCATTGATTTCCTCTTTATTTTTAACAATATCAATTAGTTTATTAAAAAAACTTTTAAGAGCTTCTTTTGCTTTGTTTAGTTGATTTAAAGAATTCTTGTAATCGTCTGTTGCCGCTTTCTCAATTTCATAATAATTTTTTTCAACTTCAGCAATATCATTTCTCTCTTTAATAAGCCTCTCTTCATTATTGGTTGAATTTGCTATGATTTCTTTTTCTCTGTTAATATCTGAATAAGTTAATTTTATATCTTTTTTTATTTTTTCAATTTCAATTTTGACTCTTTCCTCATCTTTATTAATTTGGTCAAATTCAATTTTTAATTTTTGCAAATTTGAGTTTAATTCATTTGATTTAATATTTATTGGTTGTATTTCAGCTTTAAGTTTTTCAATTTCATTCTCATTAAAGTTTTTTTCAATGTTTACAGCGCTTATTTCGTCTTCAAATTCATTTAGCTTATCTTTGTTTTCTTCAATTTCTTTTTCAACTTGGATAGAATTTAAAAATATAATAGCTGCTTCATATCTTCTAATTTCATCTGAAATTTCTTTATATTTTGATGCCTCTTCGGCTTGCTTGACTAAATTCTTAAGTTGGTTTTCTGTTTGCTTCATTAAATCGTCAGCCTTTTTTAAATTATTCTCAGCTGCATTTAATCTTAGCTCTGCTTCATGTCTTCTGGCGTGTAATCCCGCAATGCCTGCCGCTTCTTCTAATATTGCTCTTCGATCAGTCGGCTTTGCAGTTATTAAAGCTCCGACACGTCCCTGACTAACCATTGATGGAGAATGTGGTCCAGTAGATAGGTCGGCAAAAACAATTTGAACATCTTTGGCTCTAACCTCTTTACCGTTAATATAATATTTTGAGCCTTTGTCTTTTTCTAACTTTCTTTTTATTTCTATTTCTGGAATGCCTTTAAATTGCGCAACATCATCGTTATTTTCAAGTTTTATAGAAACTTCACAAATATTTTTTGATGGTCTGTTAGATGTCCCATTAAAAATAACATCTTCCATTCCAGATCCTCTCAAACTTTTAGCAGAAGTTTCACCCATTGCCCATCTAAGAGCTTCAACAACATTTGACTTACCACAACCATTTGGGCCAACTATTCCAGTGAGACCTTTTTCAAAATAGAAATTGGTTTTATCAGCAAAAGATTTAAATCCAGAGACTTCTATTTCTTTAAATTTCATTTATTAAAGTAGCTTATCTATATATTTTTCAAGTTCTTTTGTGGAACCTTTAAATTTTTTTTCATTTATAATTAAAGTTGGTGTAGCGTCTATTTCATATTTTGATTGTGCTTTTATTCGACTTTGTAAAACAGCATCTTCATTCTTTTTATTTTTTAAACAGTTTCGAAAATCTTTCCCTTGAAGCCCAAGTTTACTAGTTATTTTTTCAATGTTTGCCTCTAACTCTTTTAAAGTTTTTGCAGTTGTCCATTGTGGTTGCGTTTTATAAATTTCATCTAAATAGGATTTTTGTGTCTCTAAAGGCAGACATTTTTGAATTTGAGCAGCTTTTAGACCAGATAAATCTAAAGGAAAGTCCATTAGCTTAATTAATACTTTTTCACTTAATACATATTTTTCTAATAATTTTGGCATAACATTCAAATGGAAATCTGCACAGTGAGGGCAGGTAAGAGATGAAAAAACTTTTATAACTATTTTAGGCTCTGGATCTAATTTACCATAATACGGAAAGTTATCCTTAGCACTTGCCGGCATCGCAAAAAATGCAACAAAGACACATATTAATATTTTATTTTTAATCATTATTAAAATTTCTAAGTTTATTTTTTAACTCTTCATCATTTAATGAATCTATCAAATTTTCCATTTTTTTGTTTAATTTTAAACCTTTTTTGACACCTTGTGGACTCTTGTTTTCTTTAATGTTTATCAAAATTTTACTTGCAAACTTAAACCCTAAAAAAGAGTTAACCTTTTCTATAATCTCGTCTCTAGAGTAATCAACATCGATAAGATAGTTTCTGTCTACTTTTAAAAAAATAGAATTTTCACTATTATATTTTTGAACTTTAACTAATTCACACTTTTTGGATAGATTTTCACCAACTATTTTTTTCCAAGATTTTTTAAGATTTTCATAATTACTTGTGGGGTTGTTTTTAATTAATTTCTTCAAATTTTCTGGTAATAAAGTGTGAATAGGTTTTAAAGTACTAAAAGATCTATTTTTTTTCATTTTGTTATGTACTCATCAATATCAAAAAAAATTTTAGCTTGGTATCAAAAATATCAAAGAGATTTACCTTGGAGAAAATATAAAAATCAAAAAGATAGGCATTATAAAGTTTTACTTAGTGAATTTATGCTTCAGCAGACACAGGTAAAAACAGCATTGCCTTTTTTTAACAACTTCTACAAGAAAATTAATTCTTTGGAAAAACTTTCAAAAACAAGTCAGGCAAAAGTAAATAAATTGTGGCAAGGTTTAGGTTATTATAGACGAGCAAAATTTTTATTAGAAACATCAAAGATTATTAAAAAAAAATATAATTATAAACTTCCAAGCCAATATGAAGATTTGATAGCTTTACCTGGTATCGGAGATTATACCGCAAAAGCAATATTATCAATTGCGTTTGACAAAAATGAAATAGGAATAGATGGGAATGTAGAAAGAGTTGTTACTAGAATTTTTAATATTTCCGGTAAAAAAAAAATATTAAATTATGTTGAGAGACTAAAAGTTGAAAAAAAAGCCAGTTTTTTAATGCAAGGTTTAATGGAAGTTGGTGCATTAATTTGCAAACCAAAATTACCGCTATGTAATGATTGTTTTTTAAATAAAAATTGCAAATATTCATCAAATAAAAAATTTAATATAGATGAGAAAGTAAAAGCAGAAAAAAAAATAAAAAAATTTATAGCTATTATTTATCGTAAAAATAAAAAAATATTGTTGAGATATGAAAAAAATCTTGGTCCATTAAAAGACTTTTTGAATGTGCCTTTGGTTCTCGAGATATCACAAGAGGGTCGTAATTATAAAAAAATTCTGAAGAAAAATAAAAATTATCAAAATCTTGGCATATTAAATATATCCATATCAAATTTTAAGGCAGAAATATTATGTCTTGAAACAAAGAAAATGATAAAAGTTAATCGACCATATTATTTTATGAATGCAACAGAGCTAAAAAGTAAATTTATTTCCGGCTTTTTAAAAAAAATATTAAAAAAGGTTAAATTTATAAAATGAAAAAAGTAGCTATAGTTGGAGCAGGAATTTCAGGGTTAGTATTAGCATCATTGTTAAAGAAAAATGATAACTATCAAATTACAATTTTTGAAAAAGATTTAATCAATAATAAAAACATAAATGGAATTCAAATCTCACCAAATGCCTTGCGAATTTTAAATAGTTTGGATTTTGATAGACTCGATCAAACCAAATTTTATTCAGTAAAAGGAATTAATTTTTTTGATATTTTTGAAAAAGAAAAAATTGCCTCAATGAAATTTAATTATTTAAATTCAAATCAATATCTAACTATGAATAGATCAGATTTAATTGACCTTTTAATTAAAAACTATTCTTTAGAAAAAAACATAATTAATAAAAGTGTATATGAAATCATTCGTAATAGAGTGATTTTAAAAGATAAATCTGATTTCGAATTTGATATTATTGTTGTTGCTGACGGTATATTTTCAAAATTAAGGCCTGCATATGTAAGACCATTATACTCTGGTTTCTGCGCGTATAGAGGTTTTTTTTCTAATTCTGTGCAGGAAGAATATATCAATCTTTTAATGGGTAAAAATTTTCATTTAGTAACTTATCCAATAGATCAAATGAAAAATAATTCGTTCACTCTAGTTTTGAAAACAAAAAAAAATCCTCATAAAGATAATTATAACAATGTGACTAAAAACTTTAGTGAAATATTTCAGGATCTGCTGCCAGAAAGATTTAAAAAAGTTTGTATTTGCGAAAATATAAAATCGTGGCCAATTTACTCTTTAAATAAAATATTTTATGGAAATGATAATACCTTTTTTATTGGCGATTCTGCTCATGGATTTATTCCTTCTAGAGCACAAGGAGCTGCACAGGCTATAGAAGATTCGTTTGCTTTGTATAAAATTATTTCGAGCAAGAATTTATCAATAAAACGATTTTCTAAATTAAGGATAGATAGAGTAAAAAAAATTAAAAAAAAATCTGAAAATAATTTATTTATTTTTCATCAAAGTTTATTGATTAATAGACTAATAAGAAATTTTATTATTAGAATAATTTGTAAATATAAATTTTTGACGAAAAAATTTAACTCGTCTATATTTGATTATAAAATTGAAAGAAATCTATAAAGAACTTCTAATTTTTTTCCTTAAATAGTCAATCGGCTCAAGCTTACCTTCAATATTAAAATGCCAGTATGACCATCCATTGCAAGATGGCATTCCTTGAATTTCAGCACCAACTTTATGAATAGATCCTTGAATTTTGTTGCAATATATTGAGCCATCCGACATTACTTTTGCTTTGTATCTCTTTTTTAAATCAAATAAGTTTAAACCAGGTTCTACGATACCTGTCTCCACTAAGTATCCAAAAGGAATTCTTTTTTCTTTCTTTTTATTCGTCATAGGAATATTGAAATTTTCATCAATCTCTTTAATTCTTTTAATTCTTTGTTCAGCTGCCTTAAAATATTTTTTATCTTTTTCTATACCTATAAAATTTCTTCCTAATTTTTTTGCTACTGCTCCAGTTGTTCCAGTTCCCATGAAAGGATCTAAAACAATGTCATTTTTGTTACTTGCGCAAAGTAATACTCTATAGAGTAGGGCTTCTGGCTTCTGGGTTGAATGAATCTTTTTATTTTTAGATGTTATTCTCTCTGACCCATTGCATATTGGAATATCCCAATCAGACCTTAGTTGTTTATCTTCATTAAAAGTTTTCATTGAATGATAGTTGAAAGTATATTTTGATTTTTCTGATTTTGCTGCCCATATTAGTGTTTCATGGGCATTTGTGAGTCTTGTACCTTTAAAATTAGGCATCGGATTTCTTTTGTTCCAAATGACATCATTTAAAATCCAATAGCTATTATCTTGTATTAATTTTCCAACTCTAAAAATATTATGATAACTACCTATGACCCAAATAGATCCATTTTTTTTTAAAATTCTTTTGCATTCTTTCAACCAACTATTTGTAAAATCATCATATGTTTTAAAAGAATCAAATTTATCCCAGTAGTCATTTACTGCAGATACTTTAGAAGCATCAGGTCTGAAAAGTTTATTTTTTAACTGAAGATTATATGGAGGATCAGCAAAAATTAAATCTACACTTTCAGACTCGATTTCTTTAAGCTTACCTAAGCAATCTAGATTATATAATTCTGCAAAAGTCATATTTCAACCGGAGGTAGAATAGACTAAATATACTTCTTTTTGTCAATGACCTTCAATTATCAAATAGTGTTAAAGTTTTTTATAGACTCAATATTTTGTGTATTGGAGCAAATGATTTTCGATGGTGAACTGTAATACCGTGTTCTTTAATAGCCTTTAAATGTTTTTGAGTACCATAACCTGAATTTGTATCCCACGAATATTGAACAAAATTCTTTGAGAGTTTTGACATTATTTGATCTCTATACACTTTTGCAATTATAGAAGCCGCAGCAATCGATGGGTACTTGGCATCACCCTTGATTTTTGTAATTATGTTTTGGTTTGTTTTATCGAATGACCAAGGGCCATCCACTAGTATTTTGTGATCTTTTGGCAAATCAAATTGGTCAACTGCTCGTTTCATTGAAATTAGCGAAGCCTGAAGAATATTAATTTTATCAATTTCATCTACTTCAGCTATACCTAATTTAAATTTACTTTTTTTTTTTAATATTTCAAAAGCTTTCTCCCTTTTAACCTTTGATAGTTTTTTAGAATCATCAAGGCATTTATAATCGAAATCCAAAGGCAAAATTACTGCTGCAGAAACTACAGGTCCTGCAAGTGGGCCTCTGCCTACTTCATCAACCCCAACAACAAAATGAGATATTTTTTTTTCTTCTAAGATACTTAGCACAAATTTTGTTCGATAATTTTTTGTTTTAAATTTTTTAAATCTTCCCATGATGCTTTTTTCTGCGAGGGTTGTCTAAGCAAAAAAGCTGGATGATAGCTCGGCAAGCAGTCATATTCATTATTACTTATTTTAATTTTATTCCAATGACCCCTTGATTTAGTGAGTGACTGAGTATTTTTAAAAAAAAAGTTAAATGTCACAGATCCTAAGATAAAAATAATTTTTGGATTTATTATTTTGATATGATCAAATATTATGGACCTGTAGTTTTTAATTTCGACAGGACCTAATTTCTTATTATCTTGTAATCTAAAATTTATAATATTTGTAAGATATACTTTGTTTCTATCAAGATTAATCGCCATTAGCATTTTATCTAAAAGCTCGCCAGATTCTCCAGAAAATGGTTTTCCATTAATTTCATCAGAAACTCCAGGCGCATCACCAATAATCATTATTTTAGATTTAGAATTTCCATCAGAAAAGACAATTTGATCTTGTTTTTTATTATAGAAGTCTTTTAAATTATTAATTTTTTTCTTCAAGTCGTTTAAAGTTAGACAACTATTGCTGATTTTTTTATTAAAAATAACTCTGTCATAAACACCTGATGATTGATAGAAGTCAAAGATATTTTTGTTTTGCATTATATTCATGAACTTAAAAAAATTTTTAATAATTTGTAGTATTTTATTTGCATTATCCACTATTGAGGCAACAGCTTTTATTTTTAAAAATAAAACAATTATTCACTCAGATAATTATATTAAAAATTATTTGTATGGTTCAATTTTATACGATGAAAATAAGCACAACTTAGCAGCGAAAAACTTAGACAAAATAAATGAGCTGACAGGACGACATATTGAATATGACATTAAACATATAAGTTCTTTAGTAATTAACGGCAAATTAGCTGAAGCTGCGAAGATAGTATCTGAAACCGAAAGAGTGTACTCTGATATTTTCTTATTTGACTTTATTAAATCAGTTAATTTTTTGAAGCAAAAAAAATATGAAGTTGCGCTGTCAGAAATAAAAAAAATCAAAAGTAATGACCCGCTTTTTAGAGAATTTCAAAATTCTCTAATTTTTTGGATAAAAATTCAAGATAAGAAAAAAAACAGGTTAAATGAAATTAAAGAATATAAATCTAGATATTTAAGCGTAGGTTTAATAAATAAATTTCTATCTTCTTACTACTTAGAAAATCTGAAGCTTTACAATGATTATAATAGCAAAGTTCTAAAATCTAATGGGCTGGTACGCTATCAAATTTTTTCCGCTTGGAATGAAAAAAAAATTGGTAATCATAAAAAAGCTATAGGTATTTTAGAAACTGCATTAACCAAAAATAATAGAAATTTACTTTTAAAGCAATCAATCATCGACTTTAAAAGAAATAATAATCTGATTTTATCTTTTCATGACTCAAAAAAATTTGATGATAATATTTCAGAAATTTTTTATTTATTTTCAAATCTCTTTAAGCAAAGAGATGATGAATTATCAAACTTACTACTATCATTGTCACTAGAGTTTAATGGTAGATTTTTATCAAATCATCTTGCTTCTTTTGAAAACCACTTGTCAGATAATAAGGCTAAAAACATTGATTATTTATTGGTTAGTAAATTAAAAAATATTGGATCAGAGTATAGATGGTATATTGATTATCAAATTGCAATTAATGAAGAAAACAAAAACTTAAAATTTTTAGAAAAATCAATAACTACTGATGATTTGTTTTTAGAAGATAAGTATTTTGATTTAGCAAATTTTTATAGAATTAAAAAAGACTATCACTTAGCGTTAGATTACTATGAAAAAATTGAAAAACTTAATTTAGATCTTGATTGGACTTTTTATTATTTTAAAGGGATTTGTCACGAGAGGTTGGATATGTGGGATTTGTCGGAAAAAAATTTAAAAAAATCTATATCTCTATCTCCGAAGCAGTATACAGTAATAAATTATCTAGCATATAGTTGGCTTGATAGAGAAAAAAATATCGATGAAGCAACTGAGATGTTGGAAGATGCAGTTAAATTAAGCAAGTGGGAATTGGGTTACATTATAGACTCCTTGGGTTGGGCTTATTTTCTAAAAAAAGATTTTGATAAAGCTGAAAAATTATTAAAAATTGCTTATGAAAAAACACCCTCAGAAAGTGAGGTATATGATCATTATGGAGATGTTTTGTGGGTACAGAATAAATTTTTACAGGCACGTTACGTTTGGAAGAATGCATTAAATTTAGAAAATATTGATCCTGAAAGAAAAAAAAGAATAAAAGATAAAATAGTAAATGGGTTAAGAATTAGTGAACAAAATTAAATCATTTGCAAAGGTAAATTTATTTTTAAAAGTTGTTGGAAAATCTAAAAATTATCATAACCTTTATAGTTTAATTTCTCAAATAAACTTATTCGATGAAATAACAATTAAAGAAACATCAGCCAAAAAAAGTAAATTTTTATTTACAGGACCTTTCAAAATTAAATCAGAAAAAAACACTATTTCTGATTTAATTTATTTAATGAAAAAAAAATTTTTAAATTTAAAAGATAAGAATTTTATTGTTCGGGTAAAAAAAAATATACCAAATGGCTCTGGACTTGGAGGAGCATCCTCAAATGCAGTAACTGTTTTTAAATATTTAAAAAAAAAATATAAACTAAAGATCCCATACAAAGAGAGTCTTAAGTTATTAGCAAAAATTGGAAAAGACTGCCCTTTATTTATTGATAATAAAGTCAAATTAATAAAATCTTCTGGGGAAAGATATGTAAAATTTCATAATAAATTAAACTTAAAATTACTTATAATTTTTCCAAATCAATCCATCTCAACAGAAGAAGTTTTTAATAAATTAAATAAATTTTCAAAAATTAGTATTAATAAAAAAATTAATTTGGCGAAAAAACTCTCATTAATAAATTTATGCAAACTTTATAAAAATGATCTATTTACTCCAGCATCTAGAATTTCAAAAAAAATTATAGATTTAAGTAAAATGCTAGATAAACTTGATTGCATCTCATATTATTCAATGACTGGAAGCGGTTCAGCTTTTTTTGTTATTTGCGATACTAAAAAATCACTTTTAAATATTCAAAAAATGATTAAAAAGCAGAAAAAAGCTTTTTGGACTACGATAGCTAAAACAATTTAATTGTTAAATTAATTGGGGCATAGCCAAGCGGTAAGGCAGCGGTTTTTGGTACCGCCATTCCTAGGTTCGAATCCTAGTGCCCCAGCCAACAAAAATGATTTCTAATCTTATAAAATTGAATGAATATGAGGAAGCGAAAAAGGTCTTTAATATAATTAATTCAGATGAAGAAGATGTTGTGTGTTTATTTGTTGGCGGATGTGTAAGAGATTTGCTTTTTGGTAAAGAACTTTCTGATATTGATTTTGCAACTTCATTAGAGCCAGAGCAAGTAAAAAATAAACTTAATAAATCTAATATTACTTACGATGACACATTTGAAAAATATGGTTCTATAAAAGTATTTATCAATAATAAATTTTTTGAAGTTAATACTTTAAGAAAAGATTTTAATGAAGATGGCAGGCACGCAAGCGTAATGTTCACCAAAGATTGGAGGCAAGATGCGCTTAGACGCGACTTAACAATTAATTCTATTTATTGCGATCTAGATGGCAGGGTTTATGATCCATTTAAAGGTGTTGATGATATAAAAAATGGACATATAAAATTTATTGGAGATCCAGCCAAAAGAATTAAAGAAGATTATTTAAGAGCTTTAAGATATTTTAGATTTCATATCCAATTTTCAAAACATGATCATGAAGAATATATCTTAAAATATATTAGCCAAAATCAAGATAATATAGAGAATTTGTCCAAAGAGAGATTAATTGACGAAATGAGTAAAATCTTAATAAGTGGACTTGGTTATAAATTGTTTTCAAATAATTTTTCTAAAGATCTTTTTTTATCAGTTTATAAAGGAATAAAATATTTAACGCGTCTAGAATTTAAAAGAAAAAAAAGAATTTTAAAAAAAGAAGTTGATTGGGTAGTTTTAATATCGCTATTGTTAATTGACCAAACAAGAAATTTTGAAAGATTTGTAAAAGATTTCAATTTATCAAATGAAATTAAAAGTCGTTTAAATAATCTTCAATTGCAATTTACTTTTAAAACAACAGATACTATTGAAAAAATTGAAAATTTAAAAAAAGCTGTTTTAAAATATGGAGTTGCATCAGTTATTGATTTTATTCATTTTCAATATTTGGTTAATGAAAAATATCACTATGATTTATATGAGAGTAATCTTAAAGTTATAAAGGAAACAAAACCTCCAGAATTTAAATTTGATGCAAATATACTTATCAAAAAAGGTTTTAAAGAAGATGCAAATTTAGGGAATGCAATTAATTTTTTAAAGCAAAGGTGGGTAGCAAATAATTATGAAATCAGAGATAAGGATATAGATGACGCCATTCAATTATTTAAATAATTAAATATACTGAACATTTGTTATTTCAAAATTTTTTTCACCAGAGGGAGTTTTTATCTCAGCAAATTCTCCTTTAATTTTTCCAATAAATCCTCTTCCCATGGGCGATTGATAAAATAAAAGACCGTTCTTCACATCGGCTTCATCTTTGCCAACTATTTTATACTTACTTTCTTTATCAGTTTCTAAATCCTTAACAGTGATGGTTGCACCAAAAATCACCTTATCGTCTTTTTTTAATTTAGTAACATCGATGACATTTGCTGTAGCGATAGTTGTTTCAAGCTCTTTAATTCTTCTTTCATTCAAACCTTGCTCTTCTTTTGCTGCATGATATTCAGCATTTTCTTTTAAGTCTCCATGAGACCTAGCTTCAGCAATCGCTTGTACAATTTTGGGTCTTGTATTATTTTTTCTATCATCAAGTTCTACTCTTATTTTCTGTAAACCTGACAGTGTTATTGGTTGCTTATCCATAATTTATATTAACATTTTGTTTTAGTTCAAAAAAGACATAACTTAATTAAATTTACCCAAATTGCCTTAAAGCTTCGGATGAAGCTATTGCTACACTGGTGGCTAAATTGAGCGAACGCGTATTATTCTTAATTGGAATATTCAGTTTATTTTTAATAGTCCCATGAACTTCTTCACTTACACCTTTGCTTTCGCTTCCAAAAAGCAAGGTATCATTTTTTTTAAAAATGAATTTAGTGTAGTTATTTGTAGTTTTAGTCGTAAATAATATTATTCTTTTCTGTTTTTTGCTCTTCACAAAGGTATCAAAACTTTCATGATAAAAAATTTCACAATCTTTTAAGTAATCCATATAGATACGGTCCAGTTTTTTTTCATTAAGAACAAAACCTGCTGGCTTGATAATTTCTAGTTTGAGCCCAAGACATGCGCAAGTCCTTATTATAGCTGCAGTATTTTGAGGAATATCTGGCTGATATAAAGCAATATTGAGCATATTTTATCCAATCTGCGTCATTGTTGTATTAGAAAAATACATTAAATTAATAATATATATCTTCCATCACAAAATTTAAAAAAAATGTCAGAAGAAAATAATAATAAAGATAAACCTACTAGAAGAGAATTTATTCATATTGCCACAACAACAGTTGGAGCAGTAGGCGCTGGATGTGTAGCTCTTCCATTAGTTACTCAAATGAATCCTGATGCTTCAGTCAAAGCATTAGCTAAAGTTGAGGTTGATATCAGCAAGATTAATAAAGGTAACGAAGTTACAGTAATGTGGAGAGGTAAGCCAATTTTTATTAGAAGAAGAACAGATGAAGAGGTAATGAAAGCTAGACAGGTAAGTCTCAAAGAACTCAAAGATCCTCAAAAGGATGAAGATAGAGTTAAAAAAGGAAAAGATGAATGGTTAGTGATGGTCGGAGTTTGCACTCACTTAGGCTGTGTTCCTTTAAAGCAACAAGGAGAATATGGTGGATGGTTTTGTCCTTGTCACGGATCTCATTATGATATCTCTGGAAGAATTAGAAAGGGTCCAGCACCAGTAAACATGGAAGTCCCAAACTATGAGTTTGTCTCAGATACAAAATTAGTAATAGGTTAAAAACAACTATGAGTGATACAAATTATAAACCTACATCAGCTTTTGGAAGATGGTTTGATGAAAGACTTCCATTATTAACATTATTTAACGGACACTTAATGCAGTATCCAACACCTAAAAATTTAAATTATTGGTGGACATTTGGTGGAATATTAACTTTTTGTTTAGTTACACAAATTATAACAGGTATCGTATTAGCTATGCACTATACTGCGCATGCTGATTTAGCTTTTTCTAGTGTAGAGCATATTATGAGAGATGTAAATTATGGATGGTTGATTAGATATATCCATGCAAATGGTGCATCAATGTTTTTCTTAGCAGTTTACATTCACATTTTTAGAGCTTTATTTTATGGTTCATACAAATCACCAAGAGAAGTAATCTGGATTTTAGGTATTTTAATTTATCTTTTAATGATGGCGGCTGCATTCATGGGTTATGTTTTGCCATGGGGTCAGATGAGTTTTTGGGGTGCTACGGTTATTACAAACTTATTTAGTGCAATACCGCTAGTCGGTGAAAGTATTACCCAATGGCTTTGGGGCGGTTTCTCAGTTGACAACCCAACCTTAACTAGATTTTTTAGTTTACACTATTTAATACCATTTTTAATTTTAGGTTTAGTAATACTTCATATTTGGGCACTACATGTTCCGGGTAACAATAATCCAGTTGGAATTGATTTAAAAAAAGATGGTTCAGATACAGTCCCGTTTCATCCATACATTGTAATTAAGGATTTATTTGCACTTGTAATTTTTATGATAGTTTTTGCAGGCTTTGTTTTTTATGCACCAAATATTTTAGGTCATTCAGATAATTACATACAAGCAGATCCATTAGTAACGCCAGCGCACATTGTGCCAGAATGGTACCTATTACCATTTTATGCAATTTTAAGATCAGTACCAGATAAGTTAGGTGGTGTAATTTTAATGTTTAGTGCAATTTTAATATTAGCAGCACTCCCATGGTTAGATACATCTAAAGTAAGATCGGCAGTTTTTAGACCAATTTATAAACAGTTTTTTTGGATATTGGTGATAGATGTTTTAGTGCTAGGTTACATCGGTGCAATGCCAGCAGAGGGCATGTACGTAGCAATTGGTAGAGTTGCAACAGTTTATTATTTTGCTCATTTTTTAATTATTTTACCGATTTTAGGTTTCACCGAAAAAACAAAACCAATACCCGCAAGTATTGCTGACCCAATATTTACAGGCTCAGGTAATCCTGCTTTTGCTAAAAAGATAGATAAAGACCTTCAGTAAATGAAGTTACTATTTTCAATATTTGTATCTATTTTAATTTCATTTAATTCATTTGCAGCAGGTGAAGCAGAAAAGCCTATGAAAGTAGACTGGTCTTTTAATGGTTTTTTTGGAAAGTTTGATAGGGCTCAACTGCAAAGAGGTTATCAAGTTTATAAAGAAGTTTGTGCTTCTTGTCATTCAATGAAATATCTAAGTTATAGAAATCTAGGTGAAACAGGTGGACCTGAATTCTCAGATGCAGAAGTAAAGGCAATTGCAGCTGGGTTTACTGTTAAAGATGGGCCAAATGAAGATGGGGAAATGTTTGAGAGAGCTGGATTGCCAAAAGATAAATTTATCAGTCCATACCCAAATGAGAAAGCTGCAAGAGCTGTTAATGGTGGTGCATATCCTCCAGATATGTCAGTGCTAGTAAAAGCTAGATCTGGTGGAGCTAATTATATTTACTCAATTCTAATGGGTTATGAAAATCCACCTTCAAATATGAAAATAGAGGAGGGCGTTTACTACAATAAATATATGGCGGGCAATAAAATTAGAATGTCTGCGCCGCTGAGCGATGGTAGCGTAGAATATTCTGACGGAACGAAAGCAACAGTTTCGCAAATGTCACAAGATGTAACTGCTTTCCTAACCTGGGCGGCTGAGCCTCATTTAGAAAAGAGAAAAAGAATTGGCTTTAAAACCATTCTTTATTTATTGATTTTTAGTGTTCTTATATTCTTTTCAATGAAAAAGATTTGGTCACGTGTTGAATCTAAAGTGTAAAATATCACCATCTTGAACTTTATAATCTTTACCTTCAATTCTTAATTTTCCATTATCTCTACATCCTGACTCACCATTAAACTTAATATACTCTTCATACGCAATAACCTCAGCTTTAATAAAACCTTTCTTAAAATCAGTATGTATTACAGCCGCAGCATCTGGCGCTTTGCTATCTTTTTTTACAGTCCATGCTTTTGTTTCTTGGGGTCCTGCTGTAAAGTAAGTACACAAGTCTAGTGATTTGTAACTAGATTTAATTAATCTATCTAAGCCAGTTTCACTTAAGCCAATTTCTTTCATAAATTCTTTTGCATCAGTATCACTTAGATCGTTAATTTGCTGTTCTATTTCAGCGGATATTAGTACTACCTCATTATTTTTGTTTTGCTCTAAAACTTTCTCCGTATATTTATTTCCTTTTGCCACACTTCCCTCATCTGTATTACAGACAATAATTTTTGGTTTTAACGTCAATAAGTTAGACATATTGATAATTTTCTCATCATATTTTTCTCTTAGATGATTTATTGATTCACCTTTTTTCAGTAACTCCATAGCACTTGATAGTAAGCTATCTAATTCTTCATTTTCAGATTTATTTTTTTTCTTTTTGTCTAATCTTTTTTCCAATGATTCTAAATCTGCTAACATTAGCTCAGTTTCAATAATTTCAAGATCACGATTAGGATCAACAGTCTTATTTACATTTTGAATATCATGTGAGTCAAAACATCTTAATAAATGTACTATTGCATCCACTTCTCTTATGTGTGATAAAAATTTATTTCCCAAACCTTCTCCTTTAGATGCACCCTCAACTAGTCCCGCAATATCAACAAAGGTAATTAATGTATTAATTACTTTTTCAGATTTTGCTATTTTAGATATTTTATCCAACCTTGAGTCTGGAACTGCAACTACGCCAACATTTGGCTCTATAGTACAAAAAGGAAAATTTGCTGCTTCAGCGTTTTTAGATTTTGTCAAAGCATTGAAAGTTGTTGATTTACCAACATTTGGCAGACCAACTATCCCGCATTTAAAGCTCATATAATATTATTTACCTTACTTGAAAATTCATCAAATTTTTTTAAAAGCACTAATTGTAAGTTTTTTTTTATAGATGCAAAAGAATTTTCAATAAGTTTAACTTCTTCTTTTTTGAAATCATTTAAAACATAATTTTCAACTAAATTTTTTTCGCCCGGATGTCCAATCCCAACTCTAATTCGGTTAAAATCATTACCGATATATTCTGAGATAGATTCTATTCCATTATGACCGCCACTAGAACCGCCATTTTTAACTTTAATTTTACCGATCTCGAGATCCAAATCATCATGAATTACAAAAATATTTTCATTATCAAGTTTATAGAATTTTTTAATTTCAAACAAAGATCCTCCAGATAGATTCATATATGTCATTGGTTTTAACAAAAGTATTTTCTGGTTATCTATTTCTTCTTCAGCAAGAAGGCCTTTAAATTTTTTTTTATAATTTTCCGCTGACACTAAAAAGTCTAGGAACGCAAATCCAACGTTGTGTCGATTGTTTTGATATTTTTGATCTGGATTACCAAGGCCAGCCAACAAGAACATTATTTCTTGTCAGTGCTATCTTTTTTTTCTTCACTAGCTTTATCAGCATCTCCAGATTTAGCTTCTTCAGTTTTTGCATCTTCGCCACCCTCAGCTGAAGCTTCAGCTCCTTCTGCAGCAGGCTCTGGTTCTTTGACTACTGTTGGTGCAGCCACTGTGGCTATAGTAAAGTCTCTATCTTTAATCGTAGGAACAACTCCTTCAGGTAAATTAATTGCTGATATATGAATACTTTCGCCAATTTCTCTTTTTGCTAAATCTACATTTAACTCTGACGGAATTTTATCTGCAGGACAATCTAGTTCTACCTTACGTCTCACTATGTTTAAAACCCCTCCCATTTTTAATCCTGGGCAAGTCTCCTCATTTAAAAATTTTACCGGAATCCAAACAACTACTTTAGTATTTGTTGATAGTTTTTGAAAATCAACATGAATTGGTTGATTAGAGATGTTTTCAAACTCTATATCTCTTGGCAATACCTCGTATTCTTTTCCATCTAAATTAATTTTAAATACTTTACTTTTGAAATTCGTTGTTTTTAAGAAATGGTCTAATGTGCTCTTCTTAACGCTTAAATTAATATTCTTATCAATATCACCATATAATATTCCTGGTACAAATCCTTCAGATCTAAGTTTGTTAAGCTCTGATTTAGTTTTTGTGGACCTTAATACAGCTTCTATAGTGTTGTTTTCTGAACTCATGATTGGCAGGTTTTTACAATAAAGTATAAAAAAGACAAGTGAGATTTATTATAAAAAATGACCTATTTAAACAGTTTTGATACAGATTTTGATATAGAAATACGTTTAATTGCCTCAGCAAGTAAAGTGCCCACATTGATAATTTGAAATTTTGCTGATCGCCCGATTTTTTTATCATTCAAAATTGAATTTGAAATTACAAATTTTTTAATTTTTGATTTATTTATTTTTTTTACTGCTTCTCCAGTAAGTACTCCATGCACAACGTATGCGTATACATCTTTTGCACCTTTATTTTTTAAAGCAGTAGCTGCATTTACAATTGTACCGCCACTATCTACTAAATCATCAATAATTATACAGGTTTTATTTTTTACATTTCCAATTACATTCATGACTTCTGATTTTCCAGGGCCTGACCTTCTCTTGTCAATTATGGCAAGATCTGCAGATAATCTTTTACCTATTGCTCTTGCTCTTTCAACCCCACCCACATCAGGTGCAACACAAACTATATTTTTTGATTTAACATATTTTTTTATGTGCCCTACAAATGTTGGGGCAGCAAATAAATTATCAACTGGAATATCAAAAAATCCTTGGATTTGATTAGCATGCAAGTCCATTGTAAGAATACGATTTACACCAGATCCAATTAACAGATTAGCAAATAACTTAGCACTAATTGGCGATCTTGGTGTCACTTTACGATCTTGTCTCGCATAAGCAAAATAAGGAAGGACTGCAGTAATACTTTTTGCTGATGCTCTTCTCAAAGCATCAACACAAATTAATAATTCCATGATACTATCATTGACAGGTGTAGATGTACTTTGAATGACAAAAACATCCTGACCTCTCATATTTTCATTAATTTCAACATAGACTTCACCATCAGCGAATCTTGTAATTTTTGTATCAACAAGTTTTTTTCCTAATTTTTTTGCGATATCTTTTGATAGGCTAACGTTATTAGTACAAGATATTATTTTCATGGATTACGAATCTTTTACTATGACTGAAATGTTTCTTCCATAATCATCTTCTTTTTTATGCACAGATCTCCTAAAACTAAAAAAAAATTTAGGACTTGAGTATGTATCCTTCTCAATTATTTGAATATTTTTTCTATTTATCTTTTGCTCAATTATTTTTGTAAGTGCGTATTGTTTAATATTAAAGAATATTTTACCTTTTTTTATTTTAAACAATTTTTGATATTTGCAATTCTTGTTTATTATTTTGCTTTTAAAATCTGATTTTACCTCATAGCTTTTAAATCCAATACAAGGGCCGATAGCGCAAATGATATCATTTTTTTTTATTTTATTTTTTATGAATAATTTTAAAGCATTTTTTATGATATTTTTATGCAAACCCTTCCAACCCCCATGTACAGCACAAATAAATTTTCCACATCTTGATGACAAAAGTATCGGAACACAGTCTGCAGTTAATACTCCAATAATAATTTTATTTAATGAAGTAAAAATACCATCGGCATATCCAAGTCTTATATTTTTATTTTTTCTCTTCAAATGTATTATTTTGTTACTATGGATTTGATTTAATAAATTTATTTTATTACAACTAAATTTTTTTTTAATAACTTCAATATTTTTGATAACATGTATTTTTTTATCTTTTGATCCTAAACCACAGTTCAAAGACTCATAAATACCCTTGGAGTAACCTCCCTTTTTTGAAAAAAAACCATGAGAAATATTTTTAATTTTAGATAATTTTTGAGACTTAATTTGCATTAGTAACAATTAAACATTTAAACAAACTCCCCATTTTCTTAGGATGAATTAGTCTATCTACTGACATCTCTAGTTTTAATTTATCTTTTTCAGAAGTTAAAATATTAGTTGCTTGCCTCAACCTTTCAATAATCCCAGCTCTAGTTAAAAACTCTGATTGAGACATAATTATGTTATTAAAATTGGATTTGTTGTTAAAAATTTTTTTTATTAAATTAAAGTTGATTAGATAGGTTATATCAACATTTCCAGGATCTTCAAAAATACTTACTTTTTTATGATTTTTTAGTCCTTGTAGTGTATTTTTAAAATTATTACCTTGGTAACCGTAGTCAAAAGTTAAAAAACAATTATTTTTATTTTTTTTTAAGACTTTTATAATTTGATTTAAAAATTCAATTACTAATGGTGAAAATTCAATAAAATCATTATTCTTACTTACTAGTTTGAAAATTTTTTGATTTTTGTTTTTGAGTTTAGCATATTCTGAAATAATCTTATTTTTTTTATTGTCATAGTATACATATTTTTCATACCAATCATTTTTAATTTTTTTTAAATGCTTGATTGGAAATGCATCTAAAAGTTCATTTGATACTATAAATAAGTTTTTGCATTCTAAATCATCAAGTGATTTTATCCAATTAACTTTGAGTTTACTTAAATTTTTTTTTTGTTTCTTTTTTAAATTTTCACTTTTTTCTAATATAAAATATGAGAAGTTGATATTTTTAAATTTATTAATAGTATTAATAGTATTAATAATATCTCTTGCCATTACACCTTCTCCAGCACCAATTTCAAGAATTGAAAAACTATATAATTTTTTTTCTAAAAAATAATTAGTTATATAAACTGCTATAATTTCTCCAAATATACTTGAAATATATGGCGATGTAATAAAGTCGCCTCTGGGTCCAAATATTTTTTTCTTTTCGTAGTAACTAGATTTATATTTGTATAGACAAGTATTTATGTAATCATCTAATGGTATTTTTTTTTTCTTTATATTATTTATTATTTTTAACATTAACTACAAGTATCAAACCTAATGATAACATAAATAAACTTAAAATTGTTCCCATACTAAATAATCCAAATATATAGCCCAGATGTTCATCTGGTAATCTAAATTGTTCAGCAAAAATCCTAAAACAACTGTAAAAAATTAAGAAAGAGGCGGATACAAAACCTCTAGTTTTTCTAATTTTATAGATTAGATTTAAAATTAAAAATAATACTAACCCCTCAAGAATAGCTTCGTAAAGTTGTGATGGGTGTCGAGGTATTTGATCTATTTTTATAAAAATTACAGACCAAGGTAAATTACTGGGTGAACCAATTAGCTCTGAATTTATAAAATTTGCTATTCTTCCTAAAAAAAGACCAATTGGAGTAACGATGGCTAATAAATCTGTAAAAATTAAAAATGTTAAATTTTTAATTTTTGAAAAATAAATTGAAATTAAAATAACTCCAATAAGACCTCCATGAAAAGACATACCACCCCGCCAAACATAGAATATTTCAATTGGATTAGCTAAGTAAAATTGAAAATCATAAAACAATACATAGCCAATCCTTCCTCCAATAATTATTCCAATAATTGCAAATGGTAGATAGTCGTCCAGTATTTTAGGTTCAAAATTAAAATAATTATTATTTTTAATTAAACACTTTCCATATTGAATTGCGAATACTAAACCAAAGATATATGCCAAAGAGTACCATCTAATAGCAAATCCAAAAAATTCAAAAGCAACTGGATCAAAATTATTAACGAACATTATGATGGGAATATTAAATTTACTCTTAATCCAGAGCCTTTAGGATTGTCCTGAAGCTCTATTTGTCCACCATGAGAATTGACGATATCTTGTACAATTGACAATCCAAGTCCGACACTCCCAGAGCTTGAAGTTCTGCTTTTATCTAATCTATAAAATGGTCTTAAAACTCTTTCTTTTTCGCGATCTGGAATTCCTGGACCGTCATCATCGATTATAATTACTACTTTATCTTTAGTATCCTTAACCTTTATTTCTACTGAATTACCATATTTCAAAGCATTCTCTACAACATTGAGAATGCATCTTTTAATTAGGTGTTGTCTGCCTATGAGAAAATAATTTTTATTACAATCAAGTTTTATTTTTGAACCACTAAATTTATGGAAAATTTCATTTAACATAATTGATAAATTAAATTTATTTGAGGATAATTCAGATTGTGATGTTGAGTAATCTAAATAATCAGTAATCATTTTCTGCATTTCGTTTACGTCTTCTTTTATTTTATTTAATTTGCCATCTTTATTTAAAATTTCTATTTGTAGTTTTAATCTTGTTAATGGTGTTTTTAAGTCATGACTTATTCCTGAAAGCATAGATGTTCTTTGGCTAATATGCCTTAATATTCGTTGTTTCATTTTTTCAAATTCATTTATTGCTTTTCTTATTTCTATTGCTCCAGATGGCTTTGTTTCAGCAACATATTGACCTTTTCCAAATTTCTCAGCTGCAGAAGCCAAGTTTGTTATTGGTCTAATTTGGTTTCTTAAAAATAATAAGGAAATTATAATGAGTAAAAAAGCTGGAACTAGTATCCAGAGTAGAAAAATCCTTCCTGAAGTATTTCTTATTCTTGATTTAGGTACAATTAAATCAATTATTTGATTATTAAATTCGACTAAAATTTTAACATAATCTTTATGTATTTTGGTATTAAACCAAAATTTATAATTTAAATTTTTTTGAAATTCTTCATTTAGCAACCTGTCATAAAAAGCAAATTTGGAATAATTTGATTCTTGGTATATTTTTCCAATCGATACCTTTATTACATAAGGTTGACTATCTTGAAATGCTTTTAGAATCATTCTTTTTTTTTCTGTATCTTTTTCATTTTCATATAACTTAATGAAGGTTACAATTTCATCTGATAAAGAATTAACTAAGCCTTTATTTGTTTTCAGCCATAGACTGTCAAAGAAAACAACAGAAAGCAAAATCTGAAATAAAATTACGGGTGCTATTATGATAAGAAAATATCTAAAAAATAAAGTTTTAGGTAAAAACTTTTTAATCATTTAGTCGGCCCAAAGAACATACCCATTACCCCTAACAGTTTGAAGGTATATTGGATTTTTTGGATCAGTTTCTATTTTTTGTCTTAATCTGGTTATTACTACATCAACAGCGCGTTCTTTGTTTAAATTAATTATTTTGGATATATCCTCTCTTTGAAATACTTTACCCAAAGACATTATCATCTTTTCAAGTAGCAGCTTTTCGGATTGATTAATTTTTTCAACATTTTTTTTAAAAGTTATAGTCATTTTTTTTAAGTCAACTTTTCTTTCACCAAATTTTATGAGGTGTGTGCCTTCTTTTAAACTTTTAACTCTTTTTAGAATATTTTTAATTCTCAAGACCAATTCTTTTGGCTCAAAAGGTTTTGGAACATAATCATCTGCTCCAGTTTCTAGCCCATGAATTCTGCTAGCAGACTCACCCATTGCAGTTAAAAAAATTATAGGTGTGTCTTTATCTTTTCTAATTTCTTTAGTTAACTCTAAACCAGATTGACCAGGCATCATAATATCTACAATTAATAGATCAAATTCTAAAAGTTGAATTTTATTTTTTGCATCTTCAGCATCTTTTGCGGTAGACACAAAAAAATTTTCACTTTCTAGATATTCTTTTAATGGTTCACGAATACCTTCTTCATCATCAATTATTAATATATGTTTTTTTTCTTCACTCATCCTATGATTCTTTTTAACACATTTTTAAAGTAATTAACTTCATCTGGTGACGATTTTTTGAATGCATTTAGTATTCTATTTTTTTGAGAATTAAATAAGCTATTAGTAAGTTCTAAGCCTTTTTCTGATAAATATACTTCTTTTTCTCTTCCATCTTTTTCAGCTTTCTTTTGTAAAATTAAATTTTTTTTGATTAGATCTTGCAATACTCTGTTTAAACTCTGTTTAGTAACTTTTAAATTATTCAAAATTTCAGTGACCTTAATGCCTGGGTTATTATTAATTAGAATAATTAATCTGTGGTGAGCTTTACCTAAAGCATTTCTTTTTAATGTTTGTTCGCTGTCAGAAAATGAGGCTGTATAGGCCTTTAATAATAGTTCAACAACCTCTTTAAGGTTTTGTTCTTTAAGGTAGAGAGAATCTTTTCGCATAAGATATTAGTCAGTATTATTGACTTATATTACATTCAAATATAATTTCTATCTACTTCAATATGGAATCTGTCCCGTACGATAAAAGAAATGGAAAAATTTGGTTTAACGGCCAAGTTATAGATTGGAAAGACGCCAAGCTTCATGTCCTTACTCATGGATTGCATTATGGCAGCTGTGTATTTGAAGGGGAGAGAGTTTATAATGGAGAAATATTTAAATTAAGAGAACATACTGATCGTTTAATATATTCAGCTAGAAGAATGGGTTTCGAAATACCCTTCACAGTAGATCAAATTGATGAAGCTTGTAATGAGATTATTAAAATTCAAAATGTTCAAAATGGTTATGTAAGACCTGTTGCCTGGAGAGGCAGTGAAATGATGGCAATATCCGCACAAAAAAATAAAATTCATTTTGCAATTGCCACTTGGGAATGGGGATCATATTTTGACCCAAAAATTAAAGAACATGGAATTAAATTAAATGTTTCTAAATGGAGAAGACCAGCTCCAAACACAATACCCTGGGATACAAAAGCTGCAGGATTGTATATGATCTGTACACTTTCAAAACATGAAGCAGAAAAAGATGGATTTAATGACTCACTGATGCTTGATCATGAGGACTTTGTAGCTGAAGCAACTGGTGCAAATATTTTTTTCTTGAATGAAGAAACTAAAGAAATTCACACCCCAATACCTGACTGTTTTTTAGATGGGATTACGAGAAGAACTATAATTGATATTGCAAAAGAAAAAGGTTTTAAAATTATAGAGAGAAAAATTAAGCTAGAAGAATTGAAAAATTTTGAAGCTTGCTTTTTAACTGGCACAGCAGCTGAAGTAACACCTGTTTCTCAAATTGGGGATTATAATTTTAAAGTTACAAACTCTATAGGAAGTTTTTTTGATAAGTACTTAGAAATAGTTAATCGAAAAGTTCTTGCTTAATCGAGGGCATGATCAATGCCTTTTTTTATATAATCATAACCAGTATAAACAGTAAGAATTGCAGAGAGCCATAACAAAGTAATACCTATTTCCAAACCATAACCCCCTAATAATTTATCTCCAGAATTTCCCGCCAGCAAAATTGAGATTGAAAACATTTGAAAAAAAGTTTTAACTTTTGCAAGTTGAGAAACTGGCATTTTTAATTTAAATTTAGCAAGGTACTCACGTAAACCTGATACTAAAATTTCTCTGCATAAAATTATTATTGCTGCGATAATGTTGGTATTTGTAATCGTATCATTTTTAACTAATAGAATTAAAGCTGTAACTACAATAATTTTGTCTGCAATTGGATCTAGCATCTCTCCAAGCCTAGATTGTTGTTTGAGAAGTCTTGCAAGAAAACCATCAACAAAATCAGTAAAGCTTGCCAAAACAAAAATTCCGCATGCAAGCCAGTCACCAAGTGTACCGGGTAAAAAAAATACAAAGACTAATATGGGAACTAAAATTATTCGTCCTATAGTTAATATATTTGGTATTTTTAACATTAAAGGATATTTTTCTTTTTATGAAAAAAATTATAAACTTTTTCTGCTGAACTGTCATTAATTCCATCAATAGATTTGATATCATCTAAACTAGCACCTTCTATCGCTTTTGCAGATCCAAAATGACTTAAAAGTGCCTTTTTTCTTTTTGATCCAATTCCATCAATTTCATCTAAAGGAGATTTAAACATTTGTTTAGTTTTTTTCTTTCGATGAGTAGTAATTGCAAATCGGTGAGCTTCATCTCTTATTCTTTGAGTCAAAAATAGCACGGGATCGTTTTTGTCTAACTCTATAACACCATCTTCACTAATAAATTTTTCATTACCTTTATTACGTTCTTTTCCCTTAGATATTGCGATAATCTTAAGACCATGAAATCCTAAATCATTTAATTTATTTCTCACAACTGAATACTGACCTTTGCCTCCATCAATGAGCAATAAATCAGGTACATTCTCATCTGTTAGCGAGTCTACTTTTGAGAAACGTCTCTGTATGACTTCGGTCATCATACCATAATCATCGTTTGATTTTATTTTAGTATTTTTGATATTAAACTTTCTATATCTATTTTTAATAAATCCATCTTTTCCAAAGGCAATTAATGCACCAATATTACTATCTCCTTGATTATGACTATTATCGTATACTTCTATTAAAGATGGGGTAAAACCTAATTTGAATTTTTCACCCATTGAAATAAGTAGATCATTATTTTTTTCCTGTGAAAGTATTTTAATTTGAAGTTGTTCTTGTGCATTTTTAACAGCATTTTTCACCATTGAATTTTTTGGCGATATTTTAATTAAAATTTTTTTGTTATATTTTTTTTCAAATGCAGATTTTATTAACTCATGATTTTCAGGAGTTAAATTTAGAACTAATTCAGACGGAGGTTCTTTGTTTTCGTAAAACTGAGTTAAAAAAGATTTTAGGATATGTTCATCACTATCCTCATGATCATGTTTTGGGTAAAAATACTGACTGCCCCAGTTTTGTTTAGATCGGTAAAAAAATATTACTACACACGTTATATTTTCTTTTCTATGACTAACAATTAAATCTGCATCTTTTAAATTATTTTTTTGAATATTTTGAGATGATTGGATGTAAGTTAAGGATTTAATTCTATCTCTTAATATAGCTGCTTTTTCAAAATTAAGTCTGTCACTTTCTTTTTCCATTTCTTGTGACATTTTTTTTTGTATATCTCTTGATTTTCCATTTAAAAAACTTGAACATTCATCAACAGTTTTAGAATATTCGCTTTTTGTAATTTCTCCAGTGCATGGTCCTGAGCATCTTTTAATTTGATATAAAATACAGGGTCGAGACCTTCCTTTGAAAGTGTTGTCATCGCAAACCCTTATCTGGAAAACTTTCTGAAGCATTTTAATTGTCCAATTAGCTGACGCGATTGATGCAAAAGGACCAAAATAAATATCCTTATCATTATGTTTACCTCTAAATTTAGTTATCTGAGGATAGTCATGGCTTGATCTAATTTGAATATATGGGAAAGATTTATCATCTTTAAGCAAGACATTATATCTGGGTTTATTTTTTTTTATTAAATTTGCTTCTAAAAGGAGTGCTTCAGATTCATTTAAAGTGCTAATTGTATCTATTCTATTTGTAGATGCTATCATTCTCTCTGTTCTAATTGGCTGTGTAGAACTGGAGGAATAATTCGATAATCGGTTTGGTAAGTTTTTAGCTTTACCCACATAAATGATTTTATTTTTCTCATCAAATACTTGATAAACCCCAGGACTATTAGAGCATAGTTTAGATTTATTTTTAAATATCTCTTTACCTTGTTCTAAAGAGTTCATATTTCTAAATTCTTTTTTTTGTTATCTCATAGCCAACACTTTCGCATTCCTTTACGGCCTGAGTTTTTTCAATTCTAATTTTGACTTTGTTCACTCTTTGATCGTCAAATATTTTAGTAATAATTTTCTCAGACAAAGTCTCTAGAAAATTAATATCCTCATTCAAAATTTTTTTTATAATTTTTATGATTTGGTCATAATCTATAATTTCATTTAAAGAATTATCTTGATACAAATTTTCATTTGTAAAAATTTTTAAATTAAAAACTAGTTCTTGTTTTGTAATTTTTTCATGAGGATAATACCCAAATTTTGCATTTAATTTTAAGTTTTTAATAATGATTACCTCTTCAGAGGTTTTGATATTATTTTTTATTTTAATTACTTTTTTTTCACTCATTTATATTTATTAAATCTTTAGTTTGCCAATTTAAACTTTGACCGCTATCAATCGCTATTGATTGACCAGTTATAGATTGATTCTGTATAAAAAAATTACAAGCATTAAAAATTTCTTTTTTATCTACTTGTTTTTTCAACAAGGTATTTAAATACTGTTTTTTAAAATGTTTTGTTGATTGCCTAGTATTTTTAATTACTGGACCTGGTGCAATAGCATTTACTCTGATTTTTGGCGCCAATCTCATTGCTGCTGTTTTTGTCATATTAAATAATATTAATTTACTTACAGTGTAAGAAAAAAAATAAGGAGTAAGTTTAAAAACTCTTTGATCAAGTATATTTGTTATTGTCGCATTATCACTTTTATTAAGCTTTTGATTAGCAAAATTAGAAATTAAAATTGCCGGTGCTTTAGCATTTGTATCTAGATGTTTGTTCCAACTTTTCTCATTAAATTTTAGGATATCGTCATTTTCAAAAACTGAAGCACAATTAATTAAATGATGAATTTTACCAACTTTTTTTTTAGCATCATGAAAAAGTTTTTTTACAGATTGATATTTTTCTAAATTCGCTTTTATTAGAATTGCCTTACTATATTTTGAAATATTTTTTTTTGTATTTTCAGCATCTATTTTTGATTTATTATAATGGAGTATTATATTTGCACCTTTTTTTGCAAATCCAACTGCGATTTCTTTACCAATTCTTTTTCCGGCACCTGTAATCAGTATATTCATTTTTTTTTGTACCTTTTGCCTGCTCTTGTACCAGCTCTTCCTTGTGTGGATCTACCAGCATTTTTAGATTTATAGTTCTTGGTAAATGAATTTACGGTTAGACCCATATCAGACTGCTCTAATTTTCTAATCTCATCCCTTATTTCAGCTGCCTTTTCAAACTCTAAATTATCAGCAGCGCCTTGCATATCTTTTTTCAATGCCTTCATATGTTTTTTTAAATTATGTCCAGGTTTAGTGAATTTATCTGTATTTAAATAATCTTTTTCATAAACACTCTCTAATATATCCCCAATTTCTTTTTTAATTGATGATGCACAAATATTATTTTTTTTATTATATTCCTGTTGTTTTGTTCTCCTTCTGTCAGTCTCTTCAATTGCTTTAGTTATACTTTTTGTTTTCTTATCCGCATATAAAATGACTTTTCCTTCAACATTCCTAGCCGCTCTTCCGATTGTTTGAACTAATGAAGTTTCTGATCTAAGAAAACCCTCTTTATCTGCATCTAAGATAGCAACTAACGAACATTCAGGAATATCAAGCCCTTCTCTTAAAAGATTTATGCCAACTAAAACATCAAAGTGACCAAGCCTTAAATCTCTGATTATTTCTATTCTTTCTAGTGTATCTATGTCCGAGTGCATATATCTAACTTTAATACCATTTTCGTCAAAGTACTCTGTTAAATCTTCAGCCATTTTTTTTGTGAGTGTAGTAACCAAAACTCTTTGCTCTTTTTTTATTATTCCCTGACATTCATTTAAAAGATCATCCACTTGATTTTTTGCGGGTCGTATTTCAACTTCGGGATCAGTTAAACCAGTTGGTCTAATAATCTGTTCTGCAAAAACACCTTTTGTTTGTTCCATTTCCCAATGACCTGGGGTAGCAGATACAAATACTGTTTGTGGCCTCATCAAATCCCACTCCTCAAACTTTAATGGTCGATTATCCATACATGATGGCAATCTAAAACCATAATCAGATAAAGTTTTTTTTCTTGTATAGTCACCTTTATACATTCCGTTCAATTGAGGTACAGTAACATGACTTTCGTCAACAAATACAAGTGCATTATCAGGTAGGTATTCAAATAATGTTGGTGGTGGCTCCCCTTTATTTCTTCCTGATAAAAATCTTGAATAGTTTTCAATTCCTGAACAAGATCCTGTTGCCTCTATCATCTCTAGATCAAATCTTGTTCTTTCCTCAATTCTTTGTGCTTCTAAAAGTTTATTTTCTCCTCTAAATTTATCAATGGTTAGTCTTAATTCTTCTCTAATTTGTTTTATTGCTTGATTTACTGTAGGGCGAGGGGTGATGTAGTGGCTATTAGCGTATACTTTAATTATATTTAAATTTTCAGTTTTATCTCCAGTGAGTGGATCAAATTCTTTAATAGAAACTAATTTACCTTCATCTAAGCTAAGTTTCCAGGCTCTATCCTCAAGGTGAGATGGAAAAATTTCTATGTTTTCCCCCCTGACCCTAAATGTTCCTCTTTGAAAGTTTTGATCATTTCTTTTATACTGAAGTTCTATTAAACCTTTGATTATATTTTCTCTTTCATAATTTTCATTTTTGATAAATGTAAATGTCATTTTGCTGTATGACTCTGCTGATCCAAGACCATAGATGCAAGAAACACTTGATACGATGATTACATCATCTTTTTCTAAAAGAGATCTTGTAGCTGAGTGCCTCATTCTATCTATTTGCTCATTAATAGATGACTCCTTTTCAATATAAGTATCTGATCTTGGAACATAAGCTTCTGGGGTATAGTAGTCATAATAAGATACGAAATACTCAACAGAGTTATTTGCAAAAAAACTCTTCATTTCACCATAAAGTTGAGCTGCTAAAGTTTTATTGGGAGCCAAAATGATCGCTGGTCTATTTAATGTTTCTATAATTTTAGCCATAGTGAAAGTTTTGCCTGATCCAGTGACTCCTAAAAGCACTTGATTTTTTTGTTGATCATTGAGACCAGAACAAAGCTCTTTTATAGCCATAGGTTGATCACCCGATGGTTTAAAGTTACTTGTTATTTTAAAATCTTTTCCACCCTCAAGTTTGTTCAAGGATAATTTATTTGTATCCTTGCTTTCTGATTTATTAATTGTATTTAATACTGACATATTTTATGAGCATCTTATCAAGTTCTTTATCAAGAATAAAACCTTCTCCAACAATAGCTGTTACTCAAAAAGCTAGAGAGTTAAAGGAAAAAGGTGTTGATGTGATTTCTTTAGGAGCAGGAGAACCTGATTTTGACACTCCTGATAATGTGAAAGAAGCCGCAATCAGAGCAATTAATAGCGGTGACACAAAATATACTGCTGTTGATGGAACTCCTAAGCTTAAAGAAGCTATAATAAAAAAATTTAAAAAGGAAAATGGTCTAGAGTTTTCAAAAGATCAAATTAATGTCGGCGCAGGTGGTAAACAAGTAATTTTTAATGCTATTTTATCTACTATAAACCCAGAAGACGAAGTATTAATTCCAGCACCTTACTGGGTATCTTATCCAGACATTGTATTATTAGCAGGTGGTACTCCTAAGATTGTTATTTGTGATGAGAAAGATAAATTCAAAATCACACCTCAAAAACTGAAGAAAAACTTAAACAGTAAAACGAAATGGATTATTTTAAATTCTCCATCAAACCCAACTGGATCGTGCTATTCAAAAGATGAAATTGATGCAATAGCAGATATTTTAAAAGACTATCCAGAAGTTATGGTAATGAGCGACGATATTTATGAGCATGTAGTTTATGATAATTTTAAATTTTATACTATTGCTCAAAATAAAAATGTTACTGATAGAACGTTAACCATCAACGGTGTTAGCAAATCATATGCAATGACGGGTTGGAGAATTGGATATGCTGGTGGTCCAAAAGATTTAATTAAAGCTATGGCAAAGATACAATCTCAATCTACAACTAACCCTTCATCAATTAGCCAGGCTGCAGCAGTTGAAGCCTTGAGTGGAGATCAATCTTTTATTAAAGATAGATCTGATGCATTTAAAGAGAGAAGAGATTTTGTTGTTTCTAAATTGAATAAAATTAATGGAATTGAATGTTTAAATCCACAAGGTGCATTTTATGTATTTCCAAGCTGCAAAGATTGTATAGGTAAAGCTCACTCTAAGCTTGGAGAAATCAAAAACGATACTGATTTTGTAAGTAAATTACTAGAGTCAACTGGGGTTGCAGTTGTTCAAGGGTCAGCTTTTGGCTTAGAAGGTTTTTTTAGAATTTCATATGCTACATCAATGACAAACCTTGAAAAGGCAGTCGAAAGAATATCTGATTTCTGTTCTAAATTAAGTTAATGATTTAATAATTTTTCTGCTTCTAGTGCAGCCATACATCCCATGCCTGCTGCTGTAATTGCTTGTCTAAAAATTTTATCCTTAACATCACCTGCTGCAAAAACACCTTCTATATTTGTTGCTGTAGAGTCTGGATTTGTAATGATATATCCCTCATCATCCATTTTAATTTGATTTTTAAAAATACTTGTTGCTGGATTGTGTCCGATGGCAACAAAAAAACCATGAATTTTTAATTCTTTTGTTAGATTATCTTTTACGTTTTTAATCGTAATGGACTCTAAATTTTTTGGATTATCGGTTCCGTTTACTTTTTCTACAACGGTGTTCCAAATAATTTCAATTTTTTTATTTTTAAATATTTTTTCTTGCAACATTTTTTCTGCACGTAATTCATCTCTTCGGTGAATTAAATATACTTTTGACGCTATACCAGATAGGTAGATCGCCTCTTCGACAGCTGCATTTCCCCCTCCGACTACCGCTACTTCTTTGCCTTTATAAAAAAAACCATCGCACGTAGCACATGAACTTACACCAAAACCTTTGAAGCTTTCCTCGTTTTCAATTCCAAGCCATCTGGCCTGGGCGCCAGTAGAGATTATTACTGTATCAGATATAAATGTATTTCCATTTTGCCCTTTGCAAACAAATGGTCTTTTTGAAAAATCAACATCACTAATTATATCTGTTACAAATTCAGTACCAACATTTTCGGCCTGTTTCTTCATTTCTTCCATCAACCATGGACCTTGAATAGCTTTTGCAAATCCAGGATAGTTTTCAACATCAGTGGTCGTAGTTAACTGACCACCAGGCTCCATACCAGTAACCATTATAGGTTTTAGCATTGCTCTTGATGTATAAACAGCAGCACTATAACCTGCAGGACCCGATCCTATAATTAGTACTTTAGTTTTAAACTCTTTATTTTGACTCATTTGATTAATTTATAGAAACAATCTAATAAAATATAATTTATTATAATGAAAGCATTACACTGCTGGTTATTAACAGAGGGCGCCCATGGCATGATTAGTCAAGTTGAGGGTTTAGCAAAATCTTTAAATACAACTTTCGATCATCATACAATTGATCTGCCAGTTTTATTTAAATTTTTACCCCCATTCTTAACTCCAAAAATTCAACAATGTTTTAATTTTAATGAAATAGTTAAAGATGACAGCCCAGTTCCAGACATCATTATATCCTGTGGACGAAAGAGTGTAATTCCAAATATTGTTTTAAAAAAATATTTTAAAAAAAAATTTAATAAAGATTTAAAAAATATTCATATTCAAGACCCAAAGATATCACCTAAAAACTTTGACCTTATTATCACTCCACAGCACGATAATAAAATTAACTCTGAAAATATAATACGATCAGTTGGGGCATTGCATTACCTAAATGAAGAAGAGGTTATAAATAAAAATAATGGAGAAAATGTTATTACATTTGTACTAGGTGGACCAAATAAATATTATAATTTTAAAAAAGAAGATTTAGAAGTTCATTTTGAAAAAATTAATAATAATAAAAATTTAAAAAAAATTAATGTTATAGCATCAAGAAGAACACCCAAATCTGTCTTTAATTTTTTAAGTTCAAAATTTAATCGCCTAGAATTTTGTTATGATTTTAGTTTAAATAAAAAAAATTATACAAATGCTTATGCTGAGGCTTCTCACATAGTAGTAACTTGTGACTCAACTTCAATGATTTCTGAAGCGGCTATAACTGGAAAACCATTATATGTAGCTAAATTACCCAATTTTAGGAATGACTACCGTTTTGAAAAATTTTTACAAAGCTTTAAAGATTTAAACATCATAAAGGAGTTCAATGGTAACTTAGAACACTGGACTTATGAAAAATTATATGAGAGTAAAAGAATAGCTAAAATAATTATAGAAAAATTTAATTTAGATAAATGAGCATTTTAAATTCTTTGAAAACAAGCAAACATGGTGTCAAACCATTTAGATATTGGGAATTTGATAAACCATTGACCGAAGATATGATCAAAGAACTTTACGATGCCAAACTTGATGATCCAACGGCTCATGACATCGAATATGATGGTACTCGAGCAATTGATGGCGGAGATGGAAAATTAAGAGAGGGAATAAAGTCTGGCGGAAAAGCTTTAAAATTTCGATGTTTTATAAGTAAAGAAAATGAACAAAACTATCCTGAATTGTTAAAATTAGTAAAAGATCTTCAAAAAAAAGAAACTCATCAATTTATAGGTGAAATGATAGAAAAAGATTTATCAAAATCTTTTGTAAGAGTAGAAATTTGTTGTGATAGAAAAGGTTTTTGGCTTAAGCCTCATTGCGATATCAAAGAAAAATTAATGTCTTCGATGTTATTTGTAAATAGAAATGGAGAGTCAGAAGAACTTGGAACTGATTTTTATAATGAGAAATTGGAAAAAGTTTATACTGTTCCGTATAAAGATAACTATGGTTATATATTTACAACTGATGAGAATAGTTGGCATGGTCTGGATAAAAAAGTAATTAAAGATGAAAGACGTTGTCTACAAGTCAATTACGTAACTTTTGAAACTGATTATCCTGTTCAAAAATAATTATAATTCCTGAATTCTTTTAATTTTTAAGGAATTCTTTTTTAAAGAGTTTATTGCTTGAGTACATACTTTTGCGCCTGCAAGAGTTGTAAAATAAGGGATTTTATTATTCAGAGCTGCTCTACGTAGTGACCATGAGTCTTCAATAGACTTTTTTTCCGATGTAGTGTTGATGACGAGAGAGATTTTTTTATCATCTAAATACTCAACAATATGAGGACTTCCTTGGTTTACTTTGTTGATTTTTGTACATTCAATTCCATGTTTATTTAAAGTATCAGCAGTGCGGCCTGTTCCAAAAATTTTAAATCCAATATCAAAAAGATTTTTTGCATATTCACAAACCTTTTCTTTATCTTCATCTTTTACAGATATGAATGCAGATCCTTCTGTTGGAAGGTCATTTCCAGCTGACATTTGACTTTTTGCAAATGCCATTCCAAAATCACTATCAATTCCCATTGCTTCTCCTGTTGATTTCATTTCAGGACCCAAAATCGTATCCACTTCTGGGAATTTATTGAAAGGGAATACAGCTTCTTTGATTGCAAATATATCTAGCTTTTTGTCTAAATTTTTAAATTCTTTTAATTTTTTACCCGCCATAACTTGCGAAGCAATTTTTGCAACTGGAATGTTAAGAGCTTTTGAGACGTAAGGAACAGTTCGACTAGCTCTTGGATTTACTTCAAGAATATAAATATCACTTCCTCTAATTGCAAATTGAATATTGATGAGACCAATTACATTTAATTTTTTAGCAAGAGATGTTGTTTGTTGTTTTAATTCTTGAATTAATTTTTCATCTAATGAAAATGGAGGAATGCAACACGCTGAGTCACCAGAGTGAATTCCAGCTTCTTCAATATGCTCCATAATGCCTGCGATAAATACATCCTGACCATCACAAACAGCATCAACATCAATCTCAATTGCGTCATTTAAAAACTTATCAATTAATACTGGACTATCACCAGAGACTTGGACAGCTTCTTCAATATATGTATTAAATTGTTCATCATCGTGAACAATTTCCATAGCACGACCACCTAATACGTAAGAAGGCCTAATTACTATCGGGTAGCCAATTTTCTCAACAATAGTTTTTGCTTCTTCCTTGCCTCTTGCCAGGCCGCTTTCTGCTTGTTTTAAATTTAGTTCACTAACGATTTGATTAAATTTTTCTCTATCTTCAGCAGTATCAATTGACTCGAGTTGTGTTCCTAAAATAGGAAAACCAGATTCATGAATTTTTTTAGCTAATTTGATTGGTGTTTGTCCACCAAACTGAACAATTACACCTTTTATTTTTCCAGACGAACTTTCTTTTTTAAGTATTTCAATAATATATTCATCAATAAGAGGTTCAAAATAAAGTCTGTCACTAGTGTCATAATCTGTTGAAACAGTCTCTGGATTACAATTAATCATAACTGTTTCAAATCCCATTTCTTTTAATGAGAAACTTGCCTGACAACAACAATAATCAAATTCAATACCTTGGCCAATTCTATTAGGTCCGCCACCAATTATTATGACTTTTTCTTTATCAGATGGATTAGCTTCACATTCTCCATCTGACATTAAACCATGATCATAAGTTGAATACATATATGGTGTTAATGAGGAAAATTCAGCAGCACATGTATCAACTTTTTTATATGTAATATTAATTTTGTTATCTTTTTTATATTTTTCAACTTGATCTAAAGTTTTATTTGATAACTCAGAAATTTTTTGATCTGAAAAACCATTTGATTTAATTAATTTAAATGTATCTTTTTGGAATGGACTTTTAATAATTTCATTTTCAGTATCTACAATTTCTTTTATTTGTCTTAAAAACCATGGATCAATTTTACAGAGTTGATGAATAGATTCTAAGTTTAGTCCTTTTCTAAATCCTTCAGCAACATATAAAATTCTTAAAGGTATATTTTTTTTCAATTGATCTTTTATAGTATTTAAATCACAGTCAATACCATCAAGACCGGATAGGCCAACTTCAAGCGAGATCAGCGCCTTTTGCAAAGACTCTTTAAAATTTCTTCCAATCGACATACTTTCGCCAACTGATTTCATTGCAGTTCCTAGTTCTGCTTTACTTTTTTTAAACTTTTCAAATGCAAATCTTGGAATTTTAGTAACAACATAATCGATAGTTGGTTCAAATGACGCCGGTGTTACCTTTGTGATATCATTTTGTATCTCGTCTAATGTATATCCAACTGCTAACTTGGCTGCGACTTTTGCAATAGGAAAACCAGTAGCTTTTGACGCCAATGCAGATGATCTTGAAACTCTTGGGTTCATTTCGATTACAATCATTCTTCCATCTTTTGGATTAATGGCAAACTGAACATTTGAACCTCCTGTTTCAACTCCAATTTTTCTAAGACATGCAATTGATGCGTTTCTCATGACTTGGTACTCTTTATCCGTAAGAGTTAGGGCAGGGGCTACTGTAATCGAGTCACCCGTATGTATTCCCATTGGATCCAAGTTTTCAATTGAACAAACAATAATTGCATTATCTTTTTTGTCCCTTACAACTTCCATTTCAAATTCTTTCCAACCAACCAAAGACTCTTCAACTAAAACTTCGTTAGTTGGAGATAAATCTAGACCGTTTTTTATAATTTGAAAAAATTCTTGTTCTGTGTTTGCTACACCTCCACCTGTACCACCGAGTGTAAATGAAGGTCTAATGATGGAAGGAACTCCAATATTTTTGTACGCTTCTTTTGCATCTTCTTCATTTCTGCATATGTATGATCTTGCCGACTCAAGACCAATTTCATTCATATTTTTTTTAAATTTTTCTCTATTTTCTGCATTATCAATTGCTTCAGCATTGGCTCCAATTAATTCAACATTATATTTTTTTAATATTCCTTTTTGATCTAAACTCATTGCAGCATTAAGCCCAGTTTGACCACCCATAGTTGGCAGTATCGCATCAGGCTTTTCCTTTTTTATAATTTCTTCTAGAACCTGATCGTTTATAGGTTCAATATAAGTAATGTCTGCAACATTTGGATCGGTCATTATGGTTGCAGGATTAGAATTAACTAAAATAATTTTATATCCTTCTTGTCTTAATGCTTTGCATGCTTGTGATCCAGAGTAATCAAATTCGCAAGCTTGTCCTATCACAATAGGACCAGCACCAATAATCATGATTTTATTAATATCAGTTCTTTTTGGCATTTTTTTCTACTTCTTTAATAAACTCTAAAAATAAATAATGACTATCATGAGGACCAGGACTTGCTTCTGGATGATATTGTACTGAAAAAGCTTTATATTTTTTTGATTTAATTCCTTCGATAGATTGATCAAACAAGGATATATGAGTTACCTCTACATCATTAGGAATATTACCCTTATCAACTTCGAAACCATGATTTTGTGATGTAATTTCAACAAGGTTATTATTTAAATTTTTTACAGGATGATTTGCTCCTCTATGTCCTTGATGCATTTTTTTTGTTTTACAGTTTAAAGCATGTGCAAGTAATTGATGACCTAAGCAAATACCAAAGGTTGGAATATTGCTCTCTAATATTTTTTTTATAGTTTCATTTGCAAATTTTGAGGTAGCGGCAGGGTCTCCTGGTCCATTTGACAGAAAAACTCCATCAGGTTTTAACTCTGATATTTTATTAAAGTTTGTATCAGCTGGCACAACTGTTAATTTTGTTTTTAAATTTGAGAAATTTCTTAAAATATTTTTTTTACAACCAAAGTCTAAAACTACAACATGGTATTTATGTTCATTATTTTTATTATAACCTTTTTCTTTTGACCATAATCCTTCATCATTCCAATTATAAATTTGTTGCGTTGTAACTTTCTTAGTAAGTTCCATTCCTTTTAAACCAGGCCAGCTTTTGCATTCTTCAAGATATTTTTTTGTTTCATTGATATCACCATTTACAATTGTAGCTTTTAAAGCACCATTATTTCTAATTAAATTTGTAATAGCCCTGGTGTCGACACCTGCAATTCCTACAACTTCATTTTTTTTTAACCAATGATTTAGTTTTTCAAATGATCTATAATTTGAAGGTTCAGTTATTTCCTTTGCAAATATAACTCCTTTTAGCCAAACTTTTTCTGACTCTATATCTTCAAAGTTTGTCCCAACATTTCCAATATGAGGAAAGGTGAAGTTTATGATTTGATCAGAATAAGATGGGTCAGTTATAATTTCCTGGTAGCCAGTCATTGAAGTATTAAAACAAACCTCTCCAACAGAATGGCCTTCATGACCTATGCCTATTGCAGGAATAGATAATCCATTTTCGAAAACTAAAATACCTGTGGGTTGTGATGATAAAAAATTTAAATCTGCCTTTTTTTCCTTATTAAACAAAAATACAACTCATAGGTTAAGAATCAAAGTTTACAAAAAAACTTTGGCGTTAATTATGAAAAAGTCTTACACTCGTCAAGAAACTAAATTAAATAATCGTCATGACAATTTTTGAAAATGTGAACAACGCTTTAAGTGAATCGCTAAAAAGCAAGCAAAGTGATCGAGTGCTTACTTTAAGGGCAATAGTATCAGCAAAAAAAGACAAAGAAATCGAAAAAAGAACTCAGGATAAGAAAGAAGTTACAGATGAAGATATGATTTCTATTTTAAATAAAATGCTAAAACAAAGAAAAGAGTCAATAGAAATGTATCAAAAAGCAAGCAGACAAGATTTAGTTGATAAAGAAAATGCTGAAATAAAAATCATAGAAGAATTTTTACCACAACAACTCAGCCAAGAAGAAGTTGAGAAAATTTGCAATGAAGCAATATCAAATGTTGGCGCATCAAGCCTTAAAGATATGGGAAAGGTAATGGCAGTATTAAAAGAAAAATATTTGGGCAAAATGGATTTTTCTTTAGCCGGTAAGATATTAAAGGATAAGCTCAAAGGTTAATGAAGTATCCAAAAACTTACATTGATGAAATTAGAAATAGGTTAAAAGTTTCTGATGTAGTTAGATTAAAAGTTAATTTAAAAAAAAGAGGAAAAGAATTTATTGGGCTCTCTCCCTTTAAAAATGAAAAAACTCCCTCCTTTACTGTTAATGATGAAAAAGGGTTTTATCATTGTTTCAGTACAGCGGAACATGGGAATATTTTTGATTTCATTATGAAATTAGAAAATTTAAATTTTGGAGAAGCGGTTAAAATGCTTGCTCAAAGAGCTGGAATGCAACCATATCGTTTTACAAAAGAAGATGAAAAAATTGAAAAAGAAAATTTGAGAATTCAAAAATTATTTGAAATCTATTTTAACCAATGCAAAGAAGATTTATTTTCTCAATATAAAGATACCCATCTTAAATATTTGATTGATAGAGGTTTAAAAATCGAAACTATAAATTATTTTAAATTAGGTTTTTGTGAAAATAGCAAAAAGATACAAAATAAACTTTTTGAAAACGGTTTTACTTCAGATGAATTAATAAAATCTGGAATGTATTATAAAAAAGACGGCACAGATGAATTAGTTAACCGTTTTAAAAATAGAATTACTTTTCCGATACAAAATTATTACAATAATTTTATTGGTTGCGGAGGCCGAACAGTTTTAGCCAATGCTTTGGCAAAATATATAAATTCTCCTGAAACAAATTTTTTTAAAAAAGGTTTTAATTTGTTTAATTTAAATAATGCAAAAAAAGAAAGTTTAAATTCAAATAACCTAATTCTTGTTGAAGGGTATATGGATGTAGTGTCTTTATTTAATAAAGGAATAAAAAATGTTTCTGCCACTTTAGGTACTGCAATGACAACTTCCCAGATAAGCTTAGCTTGGAAGAACTTTGATAAAATTATTATTTGCTTTGATGGTGATCAAAGTGGAATAGATGCTTCTTATCGTGCCGCAGAAAGAATTTTAAAAATATTAAAACCAGGAAAAGATATTTATTTTGCAAAAATACCTAACAGCCAAGATCCAGATGATTTTGTAAATCAATTTGGTAAAGAAGGTTTCAATTCTTTAATAAGTCAAAGTAAAGATTTAGTAGATGTTATTTTTAACCATCATGCATTAGGTGTTAATAAATCAAAACCTTCAGATATTGCTTTGTTAGAAAAAAAGTTATTTAATATAGCTGATGAAATTGAAGATCAAATTTCAAAAAAATATATAAAAAGTGCATTTAAAAATAAAATTTTTGAAAATATTATTAAGAAGAAAAATTATAATTCTCAAAGTCAGGAAGAGATAAAAAAGGCAAGTTTGCGATTAATGCTTTCTAAAGAAGAAATAGTAGAGTTATCTTTCATTAATTTAATATTAAATTATCCAGAATTTAGTGAAAGTAAAATCGAAGATATATCGCTTTTGGAATTTAATTTTAAAGAAAGTAATATTTTTATATCTGAACTTATCAATTCATTAGTAAATGAAAATATAAAAACTAAAGAAGATTTAAAAAAAAAATTAACAATAAACTTTGCCTCTTTTATTAAAAAAATTGAAATGTATTCAAATAACAAAAGTATTATTGTTAATCTTAATGATGAGTCTTACTTAAACTTTTTCAATGACTATGTTGACGAATTAAATGTTGCCAAAAAAAATAAACAGATTTCTAGTCTTGAGTCGGAGCTACTAAAGAACCCTGATGAGGCTAGTTATAATCACTACTTATCTCTAAAAAATAGCTAAAAATGTTAAAAATCTTCCGTTTATTTTTTATTAAAAAAATATAAATTCCAGCAACTATTGTGGAAAAATTAATATCAAAATCCTTTGAAAGACTTGTTGAGAAAGGCCTGAATAGAGGTTTTATAACTTATGAAGAATTGCAAAAATCTTTAGGTAAAAGAAACAGCAATGTAGAAAGTTTGGACACTGCATTAGTTCATATTTTTGATCAAGCAATCACTTTAGTCCAAAATAAATCTGATTTTAAGGTAAAAAAACAAGAGTCTGAAACTGCGAAGCAAACAAAGACAGTTGAAAGAAGCGATGACCCAATAAGAATGTATCTAAGAGAAATGGGTGGCGTAGAGCTTCTTTCGCGTGAAGGTGAAACAGCAATTGCTAAGAGAATAGAGTCTGGTCGATATGTAATGATCAGTTCATTATCAGAAAGTCCAATCACTGCAAAAAAAATATTCGATTGGGAAGAGAAATTAATTAACAATGAAATGCTTGTAAGAGATATTATTGATCTCGATACAAATTTTATTGATGATGAAAAATTAGCAAAGTCAATTAAAGAGAAGAGCAAAAAAGAAGCTAAAGAAAAAAATCCAAATATAGACACTGAGTCAGAAGATAGTAATGAAGATGATGAATTTAATATATCTCTTGCGTCATTGGAAATTGAGTTAAAACCAAAAATTTTAGAAGCTTTTAGCAGGATTACAAAAAACTATAAAAAACTAATTTCTTACCAAAGAGATAAGCTTGAATGTGTTTTAAAAAATCAAGCATTAAGTGACAGTAAAAAGAAAAGTTACGAAAAGGTAAAAAAAGAAATTATGGAAGAACTTTTGAAGCTTCAGCTTAACCAAGTTACCCAAGAAGATTTGGTTGCTTTAAATTATGCTGAAAATAAAAAAATCCTTTCTTATGATGGTGAACTAATGAGAGCGGCAAATAAACATGGTATTTCAAGAGACGATTTTATTAAATTTTATGTAGGCAATGAACTTAATCCAAATTTTGAAAAATTTTTAAGTGAAGAAAAAAGTTGGTTAGCTTTCTTTACTAAAGAAAAAAAACTTTTTGCAAATTTAAAAGATAAACTTATTGAGCTAAGTGACAATATTGGAATGTCAATTTCTGATTTTAGAATTTTAGTGAATAAAATTAAAAAAGGGGAAAGAGAGTCTAGAATTGCAAAAAAAGAAATGATCGAAGCCAATCTTAGATTGGTTATTTCGATTGCAAAAAAATATACAAATAGAGGTTTGCAGTTTTTAGATTTAATTCAAGAAGGCAACATTGGTTTAATGAAAGCAGTAGATAAGTTTGAGTATAGAAGGGGATATAAATTTTCAACATATGCAACATGGTGGATAAGACAAGCCATCACAAGATCCATTGCTGATCAAGCTAGAACGATTAGAATTCCAGTTCATATGATAGAAACAATAAATAAAATTGTAAGAACACAAAGACAAATGATGAGTGAGTTTGGAAGAGAACCTACGCCAGAAGAGTTATCAAAAAAACTGGCAATGCCACTTGAAAAAGTTAGAAAAGTTTTAAAGATAGCAAAAGAGCCTGTATCACTAGAAACTCCTGTTGGGGATGAAGAGGATAGTACTCTTGGTGACTTTATTGAAGACTCAAATGCATTAATACCTGTAGATGCTGCAGTCCAAACTGCATTAAAAAACACAACGACTAAAGTTTTGGCTTCTTTAACTCCAAGAGAAGAAAGAGTATTGAGAATGAGATTTGGTATTGGTATGAATACAGATCATACCCTAGAGGAAGTTGGCCAGCAGTTTTCAGTTACTAGAGAAAGGATTAGACAGATTGAAGCAAAGGCATTAAGAAAACTAAAACACCCAAGTAGATCTAGGCAATTAAAAAGTTTCTTAGATAACTAAAATAATTTATTTATTTTTGATAACATTAGTGTAAAATTAATATTTTCCGGGCCTGTAGCTCAGTTGGTTAGAGCCCCCCGCTCATAACGGGGTTGTCGGGGGTTCAAATCCCTCCGGGCCCACCATTAAATAATGACAAAACCAAATATTAAAAGCTATATCCTTCTTTTTATATTAGCTTCAATTTGGGGGTCTGCTTTTTTTAATTATAAAATTGTTTTAGAAAGTTTTGATTTTTATATTCTAACTGCAGGTAGGTTATTTTTTGCGGCTATATTTTTATGTTTAATCTCTATTTTGCACAAAAAAATTGATTACAGCCCAATTTTTACAAAAGATTTTTATGTATTTTTTTTAATTGGAATAGTTAATTATATTATACCATTTTCATTAATAGCTCTTGGTATTGACGGTATGAGCAGTGGCCTCGCCGCATTATTGATGGGGGCGGGCCCTTTTTATGCAATTATTTTATCTAATTTATTAGGACACGATAAATTTAATAAATTTAAAATTCTAGGAACAGTTACTGGTTTTTTTAGTGTTTTTATTTTGGTTTATGACCAAGTTTATTTAAATCAATCGAGTAGCTTTTATTCAGTCTTTTTAGTAATGATGGCGTCTCTTAGCTATGTAATCGGCGCGGTATTTATACAAAGATATAATAAATTTAAAAATCAGACAATTTCCCTATTATCAATGTCCTGTGGAACTTTAATTCTAGCTCCATTCTGCATTTATGAAATGGCTACTTATGATTATAGTCAATTCAAATTAAAAAGTTTAATAAGTCTAATTTATTTGGGTATTTTTAGTACTGCGTTGGCTTTTATGATAAGAATAAAATTAATTTTCGATAATGGAATTGTATTCATGTCCCAAGTTTCATTATTAATTCCAATATTTGGAGTATATTTTAGTTGGATATTTTTAAATGAAAGTTTTACTGAAAATATGATTTTATCTCTAGTAATTACAGTACTAGGGTTAATGATTTTGCAAAAAGGCTATAATGCTAATTCTTTGAAATAAAATCGTTCAGATTAGCTATTAAACCATCAAAGCCTTTACTAGCTAATATTGACGAAAACTCTTCTCTTTGGGTTTTTGCTAAGCTTAGACCTTCTACAACCAAGTCTCTAATAACTAACTTATTTTTTATATTAAAAACTCTCCAGTCAATTTTTATTTCTTGGTTGTCTTTTTTAGATATCATTTTTGAATTTACTAAAACATAATTATCACTAATTTTTTTTGATCCAGTAACTTTTATATTTTGGTCACTATAATTTTGTAATCTACTTGAGATGTTCTTTGCAAAAAAAACTCTAAAAATCTCTGCATATTCTTTTAATTGAGTTTCGTTCAAATCTTTTCTTGAAGATCCTAAGGTAAATCGACCTAAACCATCAACATCAACGACATCTAAAGCAATAGCTTCAATTTTTTTTTTTTTATCAGCTATTTTAATATTTGAGTCTAAGATAATTTTTTTAGCATTATCAGTTGTTGATTGAATAAGTTGTTCCGCCTCTTTTTCAAATGAGTAACTATTAAAAGTTAGAGTGATAAAGAAAAATATATTTAAAAAAAAGATTTTTCTTAGCATTTATTTTAAAAACTATTTGAAATCTTTCCATTGATCTTCATCAGAAGAATTACCATCATTGGTTAAATAGTCTCTTCTTTGAAGGTATAAACTTCTAACCGATGCATATAGATCTACAGAATTTTTTTCTAAATTATCTAGTGTATTTAAATTTTCAGCTCGCCAATTTGTTTTATCAAGAGCTGTTTCACCCCAGTAGGTTCCATCTCCCAGGTTATTTCCAAGTAACATTTCTTTATCTCCAACTGTGCTTAAATAAAAAGGATCAAGTATTGCATTACCAATTTTACCAACACCATCTCTTAAAGTTGCAGGCCCCAGAACAGGCAACATTACATAACATCCGTGTCCAATGCCCCAGGCTCCAAGCGTTTGGCTATAGTCTTCATTTTCATTTTTTTTAAGCCCCAGTTTTGATGCTGGATCAAATATTCCAAATATTCCAACAGTTGTGTTAATTATAAATCTTCCAGTATCATTTATGCCTTGTTTATATTTACCTTGAAGAAATTGATTTGGAATTTGAACAAAGTAGGAAACATTATTGGTTGCATTTTTCACTCCAGTTTTCAATGGATCAGGTAGGTATGAGTAACCTTTTGCAACTGGTTTAAAAATAATATTATCTAAACCCATATTAAAAGAAAAAATAGCTCTGTTAACTGGTTCAAAACAATCCTCAGTTTTTGAAAACGAAATAGTAGATGTCAGTGTTATTAAAGATGTAACTAATAAAGTGTTTAAAAATTTTTTCATTTTTTTATATTTGAGCGAGTATATAGTGATATTTGTAGCTAAAACTAGAGTAAAAAAAGGCAATTAATGCATTTAAAAATAACGCAAAAACCCAGTGAAAACTTTGACAAATTAAAAGATAGAAGGATTAAGTATGTAATAATTCACTATACGGGCATGAGGGACCAGAAATCTGCGATAAAAAGATTGCAATCAAAAGTTGCAAAAGTTAGCTGCCATTATCTAATTAGCAGAGGAGGTAAAGTCTATCAAATGGTTCAAGACCTAGATGTTGCTTGGCACGCTGGAAAATCAAAATGGGGTAAAGACATTAATTTAAATTCTAAATCAATTGGAATTGAATTAGTAAACAAAGGGTTTGAAAGTTTTCCTAACAAACAGATTTTGGCGTTAATAAAAATTTTAAAAATCCTAAAAAAAAAATACAAAATCAAACCCAGTTATGTTCTTGGACACGAAGATATATCTCCTGGTAGAAAAACCGATCCAGGTCCAAAATTTCCCTGGAAAATATTGTATAATCACAAAATTACAAAAAAGCATTGATTTTACTTGTTTTTTGACTATAAGCATTATGCTAGTTGGTTGAATGGTAGCTCTATTGTAATAGAGAGGAAAGTCTGGGCTCCATAGGAAAAAGTACCAGGTAACTCCTGGCAGGAGAAATCCTAGAGATAGTGCCACAGAGAATAGACCGCCTAATCAAGGCAAGGGTGAAACGGTGAGGTAAGAGCTCACCGCCTTTTTAGTAATAAAAAGGGCAAGGAAAACCTTACTTGGAGCAAGACCAAATAGGGATAGCACGATCTTTGATCAAACATCCTAAGTTTGCTATCCGGGTTGGTTGCTGGAGCTGTTTAGAAATAATCAGCCAAGATAAATTACCATTTTAAATGACAGAACCCAGCTTATAGACCAACTAGCAAATTCAATTATAAATAGAACAATATAAGAACAACTAATAGTTGAATATAAATTGACTATTTATTAAAAACCATATATTCCCATGAAATCCCATAAAAGGGAATTTGATGAATAAATTATATGTTTATTTCTACTTACGAAAACAAACTAGACAAAAAAGGAAGGGTGTCCGTGCCTGCAGCTTATAGGTCTCATTTATCTACCCTTGGTTATAATGGAGTTGTTTGTTACCCATCTTTTACAAATTCATCTATTGAGTTTTGCCCTCAAGACAGACTAGAAAAAATTATTGAAACAATTGAAACACTAAATCCTTTTGAAGAAAATAGAGATATCTTTTCTACATCAATCTTAGCAAACAGTTCTCAACTTAATTTTGATGGCGATGGAAGAATTACTTTAAATGAAAAATTATTAGAGCACTCTAAAATAAAAGAAAAAGTTTTATTTGTTGGTCAAGGAAAAACATTTCAGATGTGGGAGCCAACTTTATTTAAAAAATTCAGTGATGATGCAAGAAAAAAAGCAAATTTAAAAAGATCAGAACTGAAATGGAAACAATCAAACTAAAAAAGGAGAAAACGATGGCAATAAATATAACAGCACCTGAATTAAGAGAATTAAAACCAAGAATAGTAGTTTTAGGAGTTGGAGGAGCAGGAGGAAACGCAATCAATAATATGATTGACTCTGGTATCCAAGGTGTCGAGTTTGTTGCCGCAAATACAGATGCACAAGATTTAAAAAAGAATAAAGCTGATTGTAAAATTCAACTAGGTGCTAATTTGACAAGAGGTTTAGGTGCTGGTGCAAAAGCTGATATTGGACAAGCAGCTGCCGATGAGTCAATGAATGAAATAATAAATTTATTACAAGGTGCAAATATGGTTTTTGTAACTGCTGGAATGGGAGGTGGCACGGGAACAGGTGCAGCACCAGTAATTGCAAAGGCTGCAAAGGATTTAAATATTTTAACCGTAGCGGTTGTTACTAAACCTTTTATGTTTGAAGGACCTGGTAGAATAAGAGTTGCCGAAGCAGGTTTAGAAAATCTTTTTAAAGTTGTTGATACGAGCATAATTATTCCAAACCAGAATTTATTTAAAATCGCAGATGATAAAACAACATTTCCTCAAGCATTTAGAATGGCTGATAATGTTTTAATGCACGGCGTAAGAGGAATAACAGATTTGATTGTACAACCTGGATTAATGAATTTGGATTTTGCTGACATTGAAACTATCATGAGCGGAATGGGAAAAGCTATGATGGGAACTGGAGAGGCAGAAGGAGAAAAAAGAGCAGAGCTTGCTTCTGAAGCTGCTATAAATAATCCTTTGATTGACGATTATACTCTTAAAGGAGCTAAAGGTTTACTAGTAAATATAACTGGTGGAAATGATATTACTTTATTTGAAGTAGATGAAGCGGCAAATAAAATTAGAGCTGAGGTAGATCCTACTGCAGATATTTTAATCGGTTCAACTATTGATGAATCTATGAATGGCAAAGTAAGAGTTTCAATTGTTGTTACAGGATTAGGTGGAGAAGTTGTAAAAAACAAACCAACTTTAAGTGTTGTTCAAAATAGAAATCATGGTTATTCTAGACCAAATCTATTTAATGATGCACACACACCATATTCAAATTATAGCCAACAAGCGTTTACACAAAATGGTCATCAAGCTAATTTAAGTAACGCCCCTATGGCCAGTGCAACAACTAATCATTCAGCACCTATTTCAGGCTCAAATGCATTGGATGTTAACTCTATCTATAAAACAGAGCAGAATGTTACTCATGAAATCAACACAAATTATGAGAAGTTACAAAAAAGCGCTCCTGTAGACAATTCTGTAACGGAGGATTTTATTAGTGAGGATCAAAATTTTGATAGTCTTGATGCAAGCTCCATTGAGGAACAGTCTTCACTAAACATAGAAGAAAATACAATTGAAAATAATAATGTAGAAACTGAAAATGCTGCTCCACAGCTATTCACTGGAGACGAAGAGATAAGAGATCATGATCAAGAAAAATCATTAGCCGATGAAATTGATACGGATTTGTCTGATATTAATTTTGACGATAAGGATGATCTTGAAATTCCTGCATTTTTAAGAAGACAAACTAATTAGAGATTATGCTCAATGTCACTGGATACAATAAAACATTATCCAGTGATGTTGAGAGAAGTTACTAATTTTCTTTCAGACAATAAATTAATATTAGACTGTACTTTTGGAGGAGGCGGGTATTCTTCTGAAATTTTAAAAAACTATTCGAATTCAAAAGTCATCGCTATAGATAGAGATATTGAAATTATTCAATTTGCAAAAAAGTTAGAAAAAAAATATTTAAAACGTTTTGTTTTTAAAAATCTTAAATTTTCTGAAATACATAAAGTAAAAGAAATAAATCAAATAGATTATTTTATTTTTGACCTTGGTGTTTCGCACTTTCAATTGAAAGATATGAAGCGTGGGTTCTCATTCAGTTCAGATGACAGTTTAAGCATGAGTATGGGTTTAACAGACCTGGATGCAGAGGAGTTAATTAGAAAAGTTTCTGAAAAGGATTTAAAAAATATTTTAAAATTTTTTGGAGAAGAAAAATTCGCTTCAAAAATTGCAAATAAAATTATTAATGTAAGAAAAAACAAAAATATATCATCTGGTAAAAAATTAGCTGAAATTATAGAAACTGTTAAATTTAAAAAAAACAAGACTCACCCTTCAACAAAATCTTTCCAAGCATTAAGAATGATTGTAAATCAAGAATTATTAGAAATATACAAATCATTAAAATTTATAATTGAAAACTGTAAAGAAAACTCAACAATTATAATTGTTACATTTCATTCTCTTGAAGATCTTCTTGTTAAAAAAATAATAAATTTTTATGGAAAAAAAACTTCAACTTCGAGATACTTACCACAAGACTCGGATATTAAAAAAATGCCTATAAAAATTTTAACTAACAAAGCTATTAAACCAAATTCAGAGGAAGTTAATGTAAATCCAAGCTCTCGTTCAGCAAAACTTAGAGCCTTTACTAAAATTTGCAAACCTGATTTTATTTTAAATAGATCAGATTTAGATATGGAAAAATATTTTTCTTTAGAAGAGTTATATGTTTAAAAATTTTATTATACCGTTGATTTTATTAGTTTTTGGAGTTTCTTTTACAAATTTCTATAAAAATAAATCTAAAAATTTAGAGGAAAAAATAGCTAAAAAAAAAGAATTTATTTACAAACTACGAAAAAGTAATGAATTAGAGTTAAAAGAAAATATATTTTTAAAATCACCAGAAAATATAAAAAAATTAGCAAACGAATATCTTGGTAAAGATTATATTTTTTTTGAAAAAAAAAATATTGAATATTTAGAACTTAATGAAAAAAAATAATCAACTTAATTTATATTTTGATGAAAGTATTTATCAAAAAAAGGAAAATAAAAATTTAGATACTAGAATAAACGTTATTATTTCATTTTTTCTTCTTTTAAGCTTTTTGACATTGTCTAAGCTTATTTTTTTAGGCTTTGATAAAAAAGAATTAAGTTTAAAGGATAATTATATAAAGCAGGAACTAAAAAGACGATCAATAGTCGATCAAAATAATAATTTATTGGCTTATTCTATTAAAACACATGATCTTTTGATTAGAACAAAAAAAATTAAAAATTTTAATAATTTAAATTTAAAATTACGTATTAAATTTCCTGAGGTTGATCTTAAAAAAATTAAAAATTTTAACAAAAGATCATTTCATGTAATTAAGAAAAATTTAAGTCCTGCAGAGTATAATAATGCATTAAGTTTAGGAGAACCGTCTCTAGAACTTGTTGAAAATGAAACTAGAATTTATCCAGATAAAAACTTATTTTCCCACATCCTTGGAAATATTGATATAGATCAACAGGGTATATCTGGTATTGAATTGTTTTTAAATGATGAAATATTAGATAAAAAAAAAATTAATATTCCTATAGTTCTTTCAGTTGATCAGAGTGTCCAATTCATAATTCGTGAAACTTTATTAGATAGTATAAATATTTTTAGCGCCAAGGGTGCATCAGCAGTTTTGATGGAGGCAGGCAGCGGAAAAATTTTATCAATGGTATCTCTGCCAGATTATAATCCAAATGATAGATCTGAATTAAAAAATAAGGAGAATTTATTTAATAAAAACTCAAAAGGTCTATATGAACTAGGATCTGTATTTAAAACTTTTGTAATAGCAAATGCCTTAGAACTAAAAAAAGTAACTAGAGATAAAGTTTATAAAAATTTACCAAGCCAAGTTACATGCGGAAAATTTTTTATTAAAGAGTATAAATATTCAAAAGATAAAAAAAATTTATCTGTAAATGATATTTTAGTTGAGTCATCAAATATAGGTACAATTAGAATAATCCAGGATTCTGGATTGGAGACTTATCAAAATTTCTTAGAAAAACTTGAGATTTTTGATTATTCTGGAATTGAATTACCAGAGGTTTCTGCTTCTACAAAAAAAAGGTGGGGAATGTGCAGAACGCTTACTGCCGGATATGGACATGGAATAAATACCACTCCCTTACAGTTAACTAGGGCATATGCCTCAATAATTAACGGCGGGAATCTTCTAGAGCCAACTTTGCTAAAAAATAAAAAAACTAAAATTAAAAATAAAATAATTTCAAAAGAAAATAGCAAGATAATAAAAAAAATTTTAAGAACAAACGTTGATAATAATTACATCAGAGGAGGCAGTGGAAGAAAAGCAGATATTAATGGATATAACGTGATGGGAAAAACAGGTACTGCAGAAAAACCTTCAAAAATAGACAAAGGATATTCCAATGAAATAATGAATGTTTTTGTGTCTGCGTTTGACGTAGATAAAAATTTATATGTTTTAACAGTAATTATGGATGAACCAAAAGGGGCGCCAGAACTATGGGGTCATAATAGAAGAGAATCTGGATGGAATGCAGGTTTTATAAATGGGCAAATTATAAAAAAAATAGGTCCAATTTTGAACACATTAAAAATTAATGATTATGCAAAATTAAATTAATGAAGATAAAAGAAATTATAAATAGAAACTTTTGTACAGATTCTAGACTTTTAAAAAGAAATGACGTTTTTTTTGATTTTTTATCTAATTCAAAAAAAATAAACCCATTTTTAAAAAGTATAATTAAAAAAAAACCAAGTTTAATTTTTTCATCTATAAAAGTAAATTACCGCAATTCAGTTATCTCTAAAAATATAAGAAATTTATATTTATCATTAATAAAAAAAAAATATAAAAAAATACCTAAAAATATTTTTGCTGTAACTGGTACAAATGGAAAAACATCTGTTGCTAATTTTTTTTATCAATTACATATTTTAAATAAAAAACCTTGCGCAAACATTGGAACCCTTGGATATTTCTATAACAAAAAAAGAAAAAAAAATAATTTAACAACACCCAGCAACCTGGATATTTATAATTTTTTAAATTTTATTAATAAAAAAAAAATTAGAACAGTTATTTTAGAAGCGTCAAGTCACGGTCTAGATCAAGATCGATTAAATGGATTAAAATTCAAGGGAGTTGTATTTACAAATTTTTCTCAAGATCATCTAGATTATCATAAATCAATGAAAGCTTATTTAAATTCAAAGTTAAAACTTTTTAGACAAAACTTGAAAAAAAAAGGAAATATAGTTTGTAATGATAATATAAAAAAAATACTTATTAAAAATAAAATTTCTAAAATTTCTTTTAAATATGTTTTGGATAATAAAATTAAATATCCTGTTAAAATAATTAATGTTAAAAAAAATAATAGTAAAACTTTAATAAAATTAAATTTTAAAAATAATATTTATACCTTTAACATTAATTTAATAGGACAATTTCAAATTGAAAATTTATACCAATCCATAATATTGGCATTATCATCAGGCTTAAAAATTAAAGAAATTTTTAAAGTTTTAGAAAAGGTTAAGCCTATTGAAGGACGACTCAATATAATTAAGAATAAAAAAAAAACGATCTGTATCGACTATGCTCATACTCCCGATGGTTTAAAAAAAGTGTTAGAAACTTTAAAAAATCATTATAACAAAAAAGTTAATATTGTTTTTGGATGCGGTGGAAACAGAGATACAGATAAGAGAAAAAAAATGGGTCAAATTGCTAATAAATTATGTAACAAAGTTATTTTAACAAATGATAATCCAAGAGAAGAAGACCCAAAAAATATAACAAAACAAATATTTAAATCAGTTAAAAAGGCAGAAGTTATTCATAATAGAAAACTAGCAATAAAAAAAGCCATTAAAATTACAAAAGAGAAAGAAGTGCTATTGATTGCTGGGAAGGGTCACGAAAATTATCAAATATTTAAAAATAGAATTATTTATTTTTCAGATTTTGATGTTGCAAAAAAAAATCTATTTATATGAAATTTAATATTACTAATAAAATATTAAAAAAAAAATTCTATATTGACAGTAGACTAGTAAAAGAAAATTCAGTTTTTCTTTGCATTAAAGGACCAAATAATGACGGGCATAAATATGCAAAATTAGTTTTAGATAGATTTAAAAGAACAATTATAATTTGTGAAAAAAATTCTATATATTTAAAAAATTTAAAAAACAGTAATAGAGTAATTTTTTGCAATTCCACAAAAGATTTTTTAATTAATTTAGCTAGAATTAAGAGATATCTTTTAAATTCAAAAAATTTTATTGGGATTACTGGTAGTTCAGGAAAGACAAGTTTAAAAGATCTTTTATTTACAGTCTTAAATAAATATAAAAAATCTTATAAATCGCAAAAATCATATAATAATAATATTGGTCTTCCATACACTTTAGTAAATCAAAATATCAATTCTGAATTTAATATTTATGAGCTTGGAATGAATAATTTTGGTGAAATAGATTCTTTATCAAATATTTTAAAACCAAATCTTGCAATAATCACAAATATTGGAGAAGCTCATTTAGGAAACCTCGGAAGTATAAAAAATATAGCCAAAGCAAAAGCTGAAATAATTAAAAATATTACAAAACAAGGTACGATAATTTTAAATCATGATTGTAAATTTTTTAATCAACTAAAAAAAATATCAAAAAAAAATAAAATTAAAGTTTTAAGTTTTGGATCAACTTCAAAAGCAACAGTAAGTTATAAAGTGATTTCATTAAATGAAATAGAAATTAAATTAAATAATCTAAAATTTAAGTTAAAACTGAATGATATAAATCCAAATATGATTAATAACATGCTTGTTTGTATTTTGGTTTTAAGTTTTTTTAAGTTAAATATTAGAAAATCTAAAAATTATTTTAATAAAATTAAAAATACTAGAGGAAGGGGAAACATAGTAAAATTTAGAAAAGAAATAATAATTATTGATGATAGTTATAATTCTAATCCGTCTTCATTAAAGAGCTCTATTAATCAATTCGAAAAATTATCTACGAAAAAGAAAAAAATTTTAGTAATTGGAGATATGTTAGAATTAGGTAAATTTTCGAAAAAAAAACATGGAGAGATTGGCAATTATTTATCTAAAATGGGATTTAACCGAATCTTATTAGTTGGAAAAGATTCAAAAGAAATTTATAAAAAAATAAAATCCACATTTTGGTGCAAGTATTTTGAAAATATTAATATTTTTTCAAAATATTTTAAAAATGTTTTAATAGAAAACTCTATTATAATGTTTAAAGCTTCAAATGGAGTTGGATTAAATAAACTTTTAAATAAAAAAATTTATTAATGTTAAATTATATTTTTCAAGAGCTATCGTCAAATTTTTCTTTTTTAAATGTTTTTTCTTACATAACTTTTAGGACTGGAATTGCAGTTTTTACTTCTTTGTTTATTGTACTTCTTTTTGGACCAATTTTTATAAGATATTTAAAAAAATCAGCACATTTTAATCAACCTATAAGAAATGATGGTCCTGTCTCACATATAATAAAAAAAGCTGGGACACCAACTTTTGGCGGGATATTAATTATATTCGGAATATTAATTTCTACTCTGTTGTGGTCTGATATTAAAAATATTTTTGTTTTAATTTGTTTATTTTCATTATTATCTTTTGCATTGATTGGATTTTTCGATGATTTTTTAAAAATTAAATTTAAAAATTCTAGAGGAATTTCTGCACTTTCAAAAATAATTTTTCAATTATTTTTTAGTTTGATGATTTTTTATTTAATCTCTATCTCAATTAATAGTGAACAAAGATTTTTATTAAACTTACCTTTTTATAAAAATTTGATTTTTGATATAGGGTATTTTTATTTTCCTTTTGCTGCCATAGTTATTATCGGTTCATCTAATGCTGTTAACTTAACCGATGGTCTTGACGGTTTAGCAACTGTACCATTGATATTAGTTGCTTTGACTTTTACTTTAATTGTTTATTTATCTGGAAATGTAATTTTTTCAGAATATTTAAAAATTATTAATATTAAAAATATATCTGAAGTATGTATTTTGCTTGGAGCGACAATTGGATCATGTTTAGGGTTTTTGTGGTTTAACGCACCTCCAGCTAAAATATTTATGGGCGACACAGGTTCTTTGGCGCTAGGATCATTATTAGGAACTGTAAGTTTAATTTCAAAACATGAAATTGTATTGTTAATTGCTGGCGGAGTATTCGTTTTAGAAGCAATGTCAGTTATTATTCAGGTATTTTCTTTTAAATTATTCGGGAAGAGAGTGTTTAGAATGGCGCCATTGCATCACCATTTTGAAAAAAAAGGCTGGGAAGAGTCAACCATAGTAATTAGATTTTGGATAATTTCTATAATTTTAGTTTTAATTGCATTATCTAGTTTGAAGTTAAGATAGATGCAGTTTCCAAGAGATTTTTTTAATAAAAAAATTTTAATTTTTGGTTACGGAAAAACAGGAAAATCCGCAGCGAAGTTATTAGATAAATTTAAATTAAATTATTCAATTTATGATGATAATATAAATAAAAAAGAAAAATTATTTGATAAAGAGTTTTACAAAAATAATTATGATTTTATAATTTTAAGCCCAGGTATAAATATTTATAATCATAAAAAAAAAAATTTTTTTCGGAGAAACAAAAAAAGAATTATTACTGATTTAGATATTTTTTTTTCTTTTCAAAAAAAATATAAATATACAATAGGTATTACTGGTACTAATGGCAAATCAGGTTTTTGTAATTTGCTAAAAGATATTTTAGATAGAAACAATATAAAGTCTAAAATTTTAGGAAATTTTGGTATACCAGTATTAGATAAAAGAGTTTCGAGTGATGAAATTTGTATCATTGAATTATCCTCATATCAAATTGATTATTCAAGAAATTTAAAATTAGACAAAGCTTGTATTTTAAATATTTCACCCGATCATTTGGAAAGGCATAATTCATTATCAAATTATAAAAAAATAAAACTAAAAATATTTAACTTTCTGAAAGAAAATGGACGGGGCTACTATCATCAAAAATCATTTCCAAAATTAAAAAATAAAAACAAAATTAAAAGCTTTTCCAATTTGAATAAAATTTTTTTAAGAAATATTTTGGGAAAAAATGTAAAAATTCATAAAAATTATCATAATCAAATTAAAAATAAACTTTCACATCGCGTTGAATTTTTTTATAAAAAAAATAATTTCAAATTTATAAATGACTCAAAATCTACAAATTTTGATGCAACTAAATTTGCTATACAGCAATATAAAAATATTATTCTTATAATTGGAGGTCTGTTAAAAAAAGGAGATAGTTATAATCTTAAAAATTTAAGTAATAATTTGGTAGAGATCTATATATTTGGAAATAAAAGTAATATTATTCAAAAAAGTTTAACAAAACAAAAAATACGATTTATTTGCTTTTATAACTTAAGAACTGTTTTAAAGAATATCTACAAAAAACACTACTTGGAAAATAGAAACAGTAAAAAAAACTTTACAGTATTATTTAGTCCTGGAGCCGCATCTTTTGATCAATTCAAGAATTTTGAAGACAGAGGTAATAAATTTAAAAAATATACTTATGAGTTTTTTAAAAATTAGTAACACTTTTTTATTTAAGTGGTTTTTAAGTATCGATAAGATTATTTTGTTTTTACTGATTACATGGATTACCCTGGGAGTAATTTTTAATTCAAATTCAACTTTGGGTTTTGTATCTTCTAAATTATATGATGATCCAAAAATTTTAGTTAACAAATTTTATTTATTTGTATTTTTGGGATCATTAGTAATTTTTTTTTCTTCTCTATTTAATGAAAATTTTTATAAGCAATCTGGAAAAATTTTTTTTTTAATATCTTTTTTTCTTTTATTTTTGACATTAACAATAGGTGTAGAAGTAAAGGGGTCAAAAAGATGGTTAAATTTTATTTTTTTAAATCTTCAACCAGTTGAGCTTTTGAAACCGTCTTTAATAATTTATTTATCAAGTGTATTTTCTAGTAATATTAAGTTTTCTTATAAATTTTTATTATCTGGTTTCATTTCATTTACTTGTGTATTGATACTTCTTTTACAGCCCGATTATACGCAGTCATTAATTATATTAGTCATCTGGTTTACTTTAATATTTATGTCTGGAGTAAACTTAGCCATATTTTTTTCTTTATTATTCTTACTTATAGGGTTTATGACTTCGGTCTTAATAATTTTTAAAAAAAAATTTTCGTATATAATTTCAAGGTTCGAAAAATGGATTAATGTAAATGATATTTCCTATCAATCAGAAAAATCTTTAGATGCAATTCAACATGGTGGTTTCTTTGGCCAAGGTATTGGAGAGGGCATTTTAAAAGAGAGAATACCCGAGTCTCATACTGATTATGTATTGGCGTCTATAAGTGAAGAATATGGTATTATTATAATAATATTAATTTTAATAATTATTTTTTCTTTATTTATGAGAGTTTTTGCAATTTGTCAGAAAGAAATTTCAAACTTCAAAAAATATACATTAGTTACTTTATCCACCATTATACTATTGCAAATATTTATTAATATTGGGGTTACAATTAATTTATTACCATCAACAGGTATGACTTTTGCTTTTATAAGTTATGGAGGCTCATCAATTATTACTAGTTCCTTTATTATGGGAATAATTTTAGCGTTAACAAAAATTAAGAATTAAAATAAACAAACGTTAAATAATTTATTTAAAAATAATTATATGAAAATTCAAATTAATAAAAAAAGTACAATATATTTTGTAGGCATTGGCGGAATTGGTATGAGCGGGATAGCATTGATTATGAAAAATTTAGGCTATAACATTTGTGGCAGTGATCTAACTAGTTCAAACAAAGTAATAGAAGAATTAAAAAAAAATAAAGTTAAAATTGTCAAAGGTCACGAGTCTAAATCAATTTTAAAAGCAGATATTGTTGTAATATCTACCGCAATAAAACCTAATAATAAAGAATTCAACTTAGCGAAAAAAAGTAATAAATTAATAATCAAAAGAGCCGATATGTTAGCTCATTTAATAAACTTGAAAAAAAATATAATAATTTCAGGTTCACATGGAAAAACTACAATTACATCTTTGGTTTCACACTTACTAAAAGATAATAAATTTTTCCCAACTATTGTTAACGGAGGAATAATAAATTCTATTAAATCCAATGCTAAACTTGGAAAAGGTGAATGGTCTGTCGTTGAAGCAGACGAGTCAGATGGTAGTTTTTTAAAATTTAAAAGTATTTTTTCAATAGTCAGCAATATTGATATTGAGCATATGGATTATTATAAAACTACTCAAAATCTAATTAATAGTTTTAAATTTTTTTTAAATAAAACACCATTATTAGGAAAAAATATTGTTTGTATTGATGATTTAAACATTAAAAAATTAATCAAAGAAATAGATAAAAAAAATTTTTTAACATATGGCTTTGCAAAGAACGCTAATTTACAATGTAAAAATATCAGAAATGTCGATATGGGGATGAAATTTGATATTTCTATAAACTCTTCAGGTAAAAAAAAATTAGTAAAAAATATATTCATTAATCTTTTAGGAAAACACAATGTTCTCAATGCAACCGCAACTTTTGCTATAGGTTTGCTTTTGAATATTAAAATTGAAAGAATTAAAAAATCATTATCTAGCTTTTCTGGTGTTCAGAGAAGGCTTACATTAATTTATGAGAATAAAAAATCATTGATTTATGATGATTATGCACATCATCCAACAGAAATTAAAGCTGTATTAAGTGCTTGTAAAAATAATTTTAAAAATAAAAAAATAATAGCAATTTTTCAACCGCATAGATTTTCAAGAATTATATCTTTGTATAAAGATTTTATAAAATCATTCATTTATGCAGATCAGGTTTTAGTATCTCCGGTATATTCAGCGGGCGAAAAAGTAAAAAACTTCAATCATTATAAATTCTGCAAAGATATACTTTTAAAATCTAAAACTAAAGTTATTCGAATAAATTCAAAGGATGATATAGAAAATTTTTTGAAAAAAAATTTTCAAAATAATCAAGTAGTGATTGCTATGGGAGCAGGAAATATTAGTAATTGGATAAGAGATATTTCAAAAAAAATTTGATGAACAATATAAAGTTAAATTATAGTTTATCCAAAAATAGCTGGTTTGGACTTGGTGGAAAAGCAAATAAGTTTTTTACGCCTGATGATGTAAATGAATTATCTAATTATATAAAAAAAAATACTAATGAAAAATATTATTCTATTGGATCAGGATCTAATATTTTATTTAGGGATAAAGGTTGCAAAGAGACTATTATAAAATTAGGCAAAAGTTTTAGAAATATCTATATAAAAAATAATAAAATTTTTTGTGGTTCTGCAGTTTTAAAAAAACAATTATCAAAATTTGCATTAGACAATGAAATTATTAATTTTGAATTCTTGAGTTGCATTCCCGGAACTATTGGAGGTGGAGTTATAATGAACGCAGGGTGTTTTCAAAGTGAATTTAAAGATATTATAGACGAGGTAAGTGGATTTAGTAAGAAAAATTTAAAATTTGTAAGATATAAAAAAAAAGAAATAAAATTCGATTATCGCAAAACAGATCTACCAGACGATTTAATAATAACAGAGGTAGTATTTCAAATAAATTACGGTTCTAAAGAAAAAATTAAAAATAAAATTGAACTATTTAAAAAAAAAAAAGAAGCAGCCCAACCCTCAAAAATAAAAACTGGTGGAAGCACATTTAAAAATCCAGACTCAAAAAATAAAGCGTGGGAATTAATTAAAAAAAGTGGCTGTGATAGAAAAAAATTTAGTAAAGTTAAATTTTCAAAAATGCATTGTAATTTTATAGAAAATGATGGAAACTCTAGTGCAGATATTGAAAGATTAATTAATTTCACAATTGATGAAGTCAAAAAAAAATTTAATATAATTTTAGAACCTGAAATCAAAATTATTGGTGAAAAATAAAAAAAAAATACTTATTTTAATGGGCGGTAGGTCTAAAGAAAGATCCGTAAGTATTGATTCTGGAAAAGCATGTTATCAAGCAATTAAAAAAATTGGTTATGAAGTATATAAATATGATCCAATTAAAAATATTAAAAATAATATAAAAAAAATTAATCCAGATATTGTATTTAATTGTCTGCATGGAAAATATGGAGAGGATGGCAAAATTCAAAAAATTTTGGAAAAATTGAAAATTCCCTATACTCACTCTGGAGTAAAAGCTTCAGAAGTAGCCATGGATAAAATTAAATCTAAAAAAATTTTTTTTAAAAAAAAAATTATTACACCAAATTTCAAGATTATTAAAAAAATTTCTGATATTAAAAATAAAATTTCTAAATCTAAATTTATTTTAAAACCCATAAATGAAGGCTCGAGTTTAGGAGTACAAATTTTTCCAGAATACCCTACATCAAAAAATTTTAAAAAAATTAAAAAGCTTATAAAAAAATATAAAATATTGATCCAGGAGCCATATATAGAGGGAAGAGAAATTCAAACTGCAGTACTAGGTAACAAGGCAATAGGATCTGTCGAGATTATTCCTAAAAGAAATTTTTATGATTACAAGGCAAAGTATTCTCTATCTGCGAAAACTAAACATATAATTCCTCCAAAAATACCAAAGAGACTTGATAATAAAATTAAAAGAATTGCTCTTATCGCTCACAAATCTCTAAAATGCAGAGGTGTAACGAGATCTGATTTTAGAGTTATGCCAAATAACAAAATATATATACTAGAAATAAATACGCAACCTGGGATGACAAATTTATCTTTAGTTCCTGAGATTGCTCAAAATTTTGGTTTAAGTTTTACTGAATTAGTGGATTGGATGATTAAAGATGCCAGTATTAATAGGTAAAAAAAAATTTTTATTTGTAATTTTTATTTTTTTTTTTCTTACAACATATCATTTTAAAAAAAATTATTTCTTACCAATACTTAAAGTAAAAACAGTTAATTTTATTGGAAGTAATAATTTTGAAGAAAATATTAAAGGTGAAATTATAAATTTCTTATTAAAAAAAAATATTTTCAATTTAGAAGATAAAAAATTATTAAAATTATTTCATAAGAGTAAATGGGTAAAAATTTATAAAATTAAGAAAAAATATCCAGATCATATTGATATTATTATTAAAGAGCATAAGCCTGTAGCAATATTACAAAATAGTTTTTTTTTAATTAATGATGATTATGTTGTTACGAATAAAATCTATAATAAAGAATATCCAAATTTAATTTATATTAGGGGTATTTTTGACAGAGAAAAGTTTAAAAAAGTTTTTACCAACTTAAAAAATTCTCAAATATTCAATGAAATAACAGAGTTGCATTTTTTAAAACTTGGAAGGTTGGATATATATCTTAAGAATAAGGCTCATGTAAAAATGGGAGATTATAATATTGCAAAACAAGTTAATATATTAGTTGAAGTTTTAAATAAAAAAAAAAATTTAACAAATATTGATTTAAGAGTTGAAGGAATAATTATCATAAATGAAAAATGAAAAAATTTGTATTTTGGATTTAGGATCTTATAAAATAAAATTATTGGTCATATCTTTAAATAACAATAACTATATAGATATTCATGCAAAATGTTCAATTAATGCTTCAGGTATTAAAAAGGGAGACATAGTAGATATAGATAAACTTAGAATTAATATTAAATCAATAATTGATATAGTTGAAAAAGAATTAGATTTTAAAATTAAAAATATTTATGTTGGTATCAATTCAATTAATTTTAATTTTTTAACATTTGGTCTGAGTAGAAATATTGGTTCGTACGAAATTGAAGAAAAAAAAGATTTACAAAATTTAATAGACCAAGCGGCTGGAATTTTTTATCAAAATTTTCCGAATAATAAAATTGTTCATTTTTTTAATTCTGGTTTTTATCTTGATAAAATAAATCATGTAGAAAATCCACTCGGATTGAAATCTAAAACTCTTGATGTAAACTTTAGTTTTTTAAGTTTAGAAAAAAATACTATTGCAAATTTTGATAAATTATTTTCAATACAAGACTTAAAAGTAAACCGATATTTTTATTCTCCTTTGGCAAGTAGTATTTTATCTGCTGATCAATCATTTTTGGAAAAGGGGTTTGTGAATATTGATTTTGGTTTTGACAAAACATCAATAACTTTGTTTGAAAATTCAAAAATTTTATTTGCTAAAACTGTACCCATTGGATCAATTCATATAAATAATGATCTTATTAAGGCAATCGATATTGACAAAAGTTTAGCAGAAAAAATAAAAATTAACTTTGATAAAATTTTAAAAGGTCAAATCGATAATTCAATCAAATTAGAAATTGAAAATAAAAAAGTTTCAATGGAAATGATAATTAAAATAGTAGAGGCTAGAGTTGATGAAATTATAGATCATATTTATAATAATATTATTTATTGTAAATCTTTAAATAAAGCGGCAAGAAAAGTTATTATCAATGGTGGAGGCTCTGAATTAAATTTTTTATCACATAGGCTATCTAAAAAATTAAAAATTCCGGTTGAGTATGCGAAACAATCTTTTCCAATAAAGAATACTGAGTTTAATGTTTTTTCAGAATTTATGGTTTGCTTAGGAATAGCAAAATTAATATTTTTTCCATTAAGTGATGAAATTAAAAAGCAAAGCTATCAGAAAAAAGGTTTTTTTAATAAATTTTATTCCATGTTTTTGAAATAAATGAAATAATTATTGAGTAGATATTAAGCTTTTTTTTTGAAATCAAGATGATGTGTTTTCAAATCAAAAAACAATTCTGAAAGAAGTCAGCTTTTCTGGAATTGGGTTGCATAGTGGTGAACTTGTTAATATTACATTATTACCTGATGATATTGATACTGGAATAAATTTTTTTTATAAAAAAAAAAAAATTAAAGCATCTTGGAAAAATGCTGAAATTAGCCAGCTCTGTACAAAAATAAAAAAGGATAATGTATATCTTTCCACTATTGAACATTTAATGTCAGCACTTTGTGGCCTAGGTGTTACAAATTTATTAATTAAAATTTCATCTGGAGAAGTTCCTATATTAGATGGAAGTGCAAAGGATTTTGTAAATAATATTTTAAAAATTGGATTTAAAGAACAAAAAAAAAAAAGAAAATTTATCAAATTAAAAAAAACCATAACATTTGAAGATAAAAAAAAATTTATTAAAATAGTACCAACTAATGAAAATAAATTTACAATAGATTATACAATAGACTATAAAGATGAATTAATTAAAAAACAACAATTCTTGTATAATCATAGTTATGAGGATTATAAAAAAATTTATCTAGCGAGAACATTTTGCCTACAACAAGATCTTGAAAAAATATTTGCCATGGGTTTAGCTAAAGGCGGATCTTTGGAAAATGCAATAGTCGTATCTGGAAATAAAATTTTAAATCAAGGAGGTTTAAGATATAAAGATGAATTTGTGAGGCATAAAGTTCTAGATTGTATTGGAGATCTATATTTGTCTGAGCATCAAATTTTAGGTGAAGTAACTACATCTGGAGGAGGTCATGAGCTCAATTTAATGTTATTAAAAAAAATTTTTGAAGATAAAGACAATTTTGATGTTATATAATTGTATTAAAATAATTAATAATAATTAATTAAATATTTAATATAAATAAAATGTTCAAAAAATATCATGAATTAATATTTATTTTTCTTGTATTAGTTTTGTTGGGATGTTCAAAAAAAGCAAATTTAGTAAAAAAACCAGAAACAATTCCACCATTAAATATTTTGTACACTAATGCATATAAAGAGTTTGAAAAGGGAAATTGGACTGAGTCAGTTGAACTTTTTCAAAAAGTTGAAACAAGGTATTCTTACTCCGAGTGGGCTCCACGCGCTACTTTGATGATACTTTATATTCATTACGATAGTAACGATAGTATTCAAACGCTAAGATATGTTGAAAAATTTAAAAAACTATATTCTGGTAGAGAAGAAATTAGTTACGTTGATTTTATTAGAGCAATGACTTTTTATGAACAAATAAACGTGGTTTCCAAAGATCAAACTTATACTGAGGTAGCCTTAAAAGAATTTAGAGAAATAATAAAAAAATATCCTAATTCGATATATGCCAAAGAGTCAAAGCTTAAAATTGATTTAATTTTAGAACAATTGGCTGGGAAAGAAATGTATTTAGCCAGGTATTATATGAATAAAAATAAATGGATATCTGCCTTAAAAAGACTCAACATTGTATTATCAAAATATGAAACAACAATTTATTCAACAGAAGCATTACATCGATTGGTAGAAATTTATTATAGATTGGGAAATGTTAATGAGGCAAAAAAATATGCTGCTTTATTAGGATATAATTTTAATGATAGTGACTGGTATAAAAAAACATATAGAATTGTTAAAGATAAAAATTATATAATAGAAAATAAAAAACAAAATAGAAAGCTTAAGGATAAAATAAAAAAAATTTTTAAGTTTTCAAAATGATAAAAAATTTTAAAGAGTATCAAGAAAAGAAAAATAAATTATTTGAGTATAATAAATTCTATTATGATAAAAACTCACCAAAAATTGATGATGCAACTTATGATAGGCTTAAAAAACAACTCATTTTTTACGAAAAAACTAATCAAATTTCAGAAAAAGAAAAAAAAGTATCAGATACAATAGGTTTTAGTCCTTCAAAAAAATTTTCTAAAGTAAAGCATGCTGAAAGTATGCTATCTCTGGAAAACGCTTTCGATCAAGAAGATATTTTCGAATTTTATAAGAAAATTAATAATTATTTAAACTTTAAAAGTAGTCATAGAGAAGAATTGTTTGCTGAGCCTAAAATAGATGGAATTTCTGCAAGTTTAAAGTACGTAAACGGTTATTTAATTCAAGGTTTATCGAGGGGAGATGGCCAATTTGGTGAAGATATTACAGAAAATTTGAGAACTATAGACGATGTACCAAAGAGATTAAAAAAATTTAATTCAGGTGAACTAATAGTCAGAGGCGAAGTTTATATTCCTAAATCTGAATTTAAAAACATTTCAGATAAATTTGCAAATCCGAGAAACGCAGCTTCAGGGTCATTAAGACAAAAAAATGCAACTAATACAGCCAAAATTCCATTAAGATTTTTTGCCTATGGTACGATTTTCATGAACCATAATCTTCAGAGTAAGCAATCTAAATTTTTAGATTTTTTAAAGTTAGAAGGATTTAAAATAAACCCTTTGGGTATAATAATTAAAGATGAAAAAGATTTATTTGCAAATTATACTAAAATTGAAAATAAAAGATCAGAACTAGACTACGATATAGATGGTATTGTTTACAAAGTAGATAACTTTAAATTACAGCAAAGGCTAGGTAATTTAACTAATTCTCCACGTTGGGCAATAGCACATAAATTTTCTGCTGAAAGAGGAATTTCAAAAATTAAAAATATAGAAATTCAAGTTGGAAGAACTGGTGCCCTTACTCCTGTAGCAAAAATCAACCCTATAAATATTGGAGGAGTAATAGTATCAAATGCTACATTACATAATGAAGATGAAATAGAGAGAAAAGATATTAGAATTGGAGATACTATAGTTGTTCAAAGGGCTGGAGATGTCATTCCCCAAGTTGTTGAGGTAGATAAATCTAAAAGAGACAAGAGCTCTAAGAAATTTATTTTTCCAAAAAAATGTCCTTGTGGTTTTGAAACAATAAAAGAATTTAATAAATTAACAAAAAAATATGATGCTGTTAGAAGGTGTCCAGATAAAGGTTATGAATGTAATTTAATTACCAAAGAAAAAATAAAACACTATGTTTCAAAAGATGCCATGAACATAGAAGGCTTGGGTAAAAAAGTAGTTGAAAATTTTTGGGACTTAAATTTAGTAAAACTACCACATGATATATATAAATTAAATTTTGAAAAAATTTCACAACTAGAAGGATGGGGCAAAATTTCTGCAAATAACTTAAAAAAGTCGATTAACAAAACAAAAAAAATTAGTCTAGAAAAATTTATTTATTCACTTGGCATAAGACATATTGGACAAGAAAATGCAAAAATTTTAGCCAAATTCTTTCAGTCTATAAAAATTTTCAAAAAACTTGTATTTGAAAAAAATAATTTATTTAAAGATTTATTAGAACTTGATGGTATTGGAGAAACGCAAATAAACTCGTTAAGAAACTTCTTTTCAAATAATACTAATAAAAAAGTTTTTGAAGAACTAATTAAGAATTTATCTATTTTAGACTTTATAATTCAAAGTAAAGGTAAGTTTATAAATAAAACATTTATGTTTACTGGTGGTATGGAGAAGATGAGTAGATCTGAAGCAAAACAAATCGTAGAGAATGAAGGTGGAAAAGTTTTAGGTTCTCTATCAAAAAAATTGGATTATTTAGTCGCAGGAGACTCAAAGCCAACTCTAAAAAAAATAAATCAGGCTAAGGATTTAGGTACTAAAATTTTAAAAGAAAAAGATTGGTATAAATTAATTAATTTTTAAACAATTTTTTTTTAAAAATGCTTTTTCTCTAGAACTTAGAAATTTGTGAATTTTTTCGTAGACTTCACCGTGATAATGATTAATCCAATTTTTTTCATTTTTAGTTAGCATAGATTTAAGTATCATTTCTTGTTCGAATGGAACTAATGTAAGATTTTCAAATTTATTTTTATGATTTTTAAAAATTAAATTTTCTAATCTAATTCCAAAATCATTTTCTTTATAATAACCAGGTTCATTAGACATTACTTGATTTACTAAAAATTTCTTATTATAAAGTTTTGATATTGAAGGTGGCGCTTCATGTACATTTGATAGATAACCTACACCATGGCCTGTACCATGATTATAATTATATCCAAACTTAATAAGATTTTTTCTCGCTATTTGATCCAATTTTTTTCCTGTCATATTTTTTAAATTAGCAACAGAAACCGCAATATGTGATTTTAAAACTAATGTATAAATTTTTTTTCTAAATTGATTTTGTTTACCCAGTGAAAAACTTCTAGTCATATCTGTAGTTCCATACAAATATTGTGAACCGGAATCTAAAAGATAAAGATGTTTCTTTTTTAAATTTGCTTTTTTATAGTCTTTAGCATTATAATGAATTATAGATGCATTTTTTTCTGTTGCAGAAATAGTCTCAAAGCTTGGTCCAAGATAAAATTTATTTTTCTTTTTAAAAAATTCAATTTTTTTTTGGCATTCAATTTCGCTAGTATTTTTTAAATTATTATTTTTAAGCCAATATAAAAATTTACAATAGGCTATACCATCAAAAATATGTGAAATTTTTAAATTTAAAATTTCTGTATTATTCTTTATACTTTTAAATTGATCAATCGGATCATTAATGAATTTAATTTTTATTTTATTTTTTATAAAAAAATTATGATAATAAAGAGACAGGTACTTTTTATCTGTATAAATTTTTTTTATATTTAAGAGGTTTTTTTTAAATTCACTGTTTTTTTTAAACATTATTTTATTTAGTTTTAAATTAATTTTTTGATCTGAATAAATATAAATTCTTTTATTTTTAACTAATGCAATACAATTAAAAATTTTACTAAATTTTTTATCATAAGATCTGATATTACTTAACCATGCAATATTTTCAGGTGACGTAATTAGAAAAACTTCATTTTTTTTTAAAGTGAGTTTCTTATTAACTTTCTTCAATTTTTCAAAAGAGTCCTGCCCACTATAATTTTTTGAAAGGTAAAAGAGTTTTTCTTTTTTTTTTAAATTTTTATTTGAGTTAAAAAAGTGAAGGTTTTTATAATTGAATTTACCAAAAAAACTGAATGTAAAAGTTTTCGGATCAACAAGTAATTTTTTATTATAATTTGTTATTTTGCCAATATCATTTTTTAGTAAAGATATATCTTTAATTATAAAATTTTTTGTTTGTATCTTGGCTTGTTGGGTATATCGACCATCAACATATAAATTTTGCTTATTTTTATATATGATTGCATACCCTAGTGATCCTGTAAAATTTGTAATTTTTAATAAAAAATTATCTCTATCTTGTACAAATTCATTTAAAAAAGTATTATTTTTTGAAATCAAACAAGCTTCTATATTATTTTTTTTTAAGTAATTTTTAATTTTTAATACGCTATTCATTAGATGTTTTTTGAATAAATTTATCTATTACCTTTTTTTCACCTTGCTCGTTAAAGTTTATAAGTAATTTGTTTCCATCTATATGAATAATTTTTCCTAAACCAAAACCTTCATGTTTTACAGTTTCACCTACAGTAAAATCTGTGAAATTTTCAGTGTAAGAAATAGTTTTTATATTTTCCTCATTTTTATTTGCAAAGCTGCTCTTTAATCTGTTCCAACCTGGGCTATTTTTTTTCCCCTCAATATTGAAATCTTGATCAAATATAAATTCATCCTCTGTAGAATCATCAATTGATATTTTAGTATATTTATCGTCTATTTCGTCGATAAAGCGTGATTGCAATGAAGAATAAAAGTCATAATTATCATTTTGTCTTCCATAAAATTTTCTTTGATTTGCAAAAGAAATAAATAATTCTTTTTTTGCCCTTGTAATAGCTACATACGCTAATCTTCTTTCCTCTTCTATACCGTCTGCTCCTTTTTCATCAATTGACTTTTGATGTGGAAACAAACCTTCCTCCCAACCAGGTAAAAAGACTGCATCAAATTCTAAACCTTTAGCTGAATGAATAGTCATAATATTGATTTTTTCACCATCCCATTCTTCATCTATTGCAGTCTGAAGAGAAATGTTTTCTAAGAACTCATTCAAAGATGAATAGTTTTTCATTGAAGATTTTAATTCTTTTAGATTTTCTAATCTTGCATCAGCTTCAGGCGTTCTTTCATTTTTTAGCATAGAGGAGTAACCCGATTCATCTAGGACAATTTCAAGTAATGAAATGTGATCAATATCTTTACATTTTTGCTTCCAGGAAATCATATTTACTAAAAAAGATTTAAGATTTTGTATTGTTTTTGGTTTAAGTATATTTTCTTTTAATATTTCTTTAGAAGCATCAAAAAGTGATAAATCCTTTTCTCTAGCAAAGTCATGAATTTTTTTTATTGAGCTGTCACCTATAGATCTTTTTGGGTTATTAATTATTCTTTCAAATGAAATGTCGTCAGATGACTGATTGATTAGTCTTAAATAACCTAAGGCATCTTTAATTTCTGACCTTTCATAAAATTTCAAACCTCCAATAATTCTATATGGCAGTCCAATTTTTATAAACCTTTCTTCAAATTCTCTTGTTTGAAATGCAGCTCTAACTAAAATTGAAATTTCATTAAGTTTAAATTTTTTTGATAAATTTTGCTCAATGATATCTGAGACACCTGTTGCTTCACTTATACCATCAAAATAAGATTTTATTTTTACCTTTTCTCCATCACCTAATTCTGACCAAATATTTTTTTCCAGTCTATCTTCATTATTTGAAATTAGAGAAGTTGCACTATTAAGTATATTTTCTGTAGATCTATAGTTTTGTTCTAATTTTATTGTTTGAGTATTTTGATAATTATTTTTAAATTCTAATATATTTTTTACCTCAGCACCTCTCCAACTATAAATTGATTGATCATCATCACCCACAACACAAATATTTTTTTTTTCAGAAGTTAATAACTGAAGCCAAAAATTTTGAACATAATTAGTATCTTGAAATTCATCTACAAGAATATATTTAAAGTTTCTTTGATATATTTTTTTTATATCTTCAAATTTTTTTAAAATTGTTACAACATGTAAAATTAAGTCACCAAAATCTACACAGTTCATCACTAACAATTTCTTTTGATAGATTTTGTATACCTTAAGTGCATTTACTAAATTAAATTCTTGATTTTTTAACTTTACTTGCTCAGGTAACAAAGCTTTGTTTTTCCATTGATCAATATAAAATGCAATTTGCTTAGGTGGATTTTTTTTAATATCTATATTTTCTGCACTTAAAATATTCTTGATTAACTTAATCTGATCTAAGGTATCAATAATTGTAAAATTTGGTTTTAAACCAACTGCTTCAGAATTTTTTCTTAACATTTTATTGCAAATTGAATGAAAAGTTCCAAGCCACGGAAATGCTACTGATTTAGAATTAACTAATTTTAAAACCCGTTCACGCATCTCACTTGCGGCTTTATTTGTAAAAGTCACACAAAGTATTTGTTGTCCAAAACATTTTTTTTGTTGAATTAAATAAGCAATTCTTGAAGTTAGAACTTTAGTTTTTCCTGAGCCAGCGCCAGCCAATACTTGTAATGGCCCCTCTGTGTTTGAGACGGCCAATTTTTGTTGATTATTCAATGAATTTAAATAACTACTCATCTAATAATTAAATTAGCACAACAAAAATAAATGTTAAAAAAAAATGCAAAAAAGCTGTTAATATCAATTTTATTTTTAGTTTTTTCTGTAACAGCCTATGTCTGCTCACCTTTTTTAATTAATTTCAATTATGATAAGAAAACCGGAATTGAAAATTTAATATCTGAGTTAATACTTTATAAAGTTAACATTAAGGGCAATATTCAATATAAATTATATCCTCTACCTAGTTTGGAAATTTCTGAAGTTCATATAACGAATGATGAAGAAAACAGTATTCTGAATAAAATTGTTCTAAATGTATCTATTTTTGATTTATTAAAAAATAAATTCTCATACAAAAATATTCTTATTAATAGTGGAGAATTTATAATTAATCTGAATAATTTGGAAGTTTTATCGAGTATTGAAGAATTTGATAATAAAAAAATTAATTTTGAAAAGGTTAATATTAAGTTTTTTGATAATAAGCATTCTTTCAGCATAAACGAATTTTCAGGTAATATTTTATATAAAAATAAGAAAATAGATAAAATAAATGGAAAATTTTATGTTGGTGAGATTTTGTTTAAAATTAAATTTAAAGAAAATCAGTTAAGTTTAAAATCTCCCGAAATAAATTTCAAAGCTAGCATTGAAAATTTTCTAAACCCAAAAAAATTGATAAAATTAGATTACAATAATAGTTCTATTTTTCCAGGAGTTGATAGTATTTTTGCCTCTTTTACTTATGAGCAAAATAAAAATAAATTTAGTTTGATTACTAAAGAATTTGAAACAAATATATTTAGTGGATTAATCAATATAAATAATAATAATGACAAAAATATAATTGTACTCGATGGATATTTTGAAGATTCTAAATTTAAAAAAATTAGTAATACAGACTTGGCAACTTTTTTATCACAAAACCTTAATTTATTGGCCAATCTTTTCGATGGTAGGGTAAAATTAAGCTTTAATAATTTCAAGAGTGATAAAGAAATTTTTGAAAATATTAAGTTTAATGTCTTATTTCAAAATGGAGATGTTTTTTTTGAAGATATAAATATTTATTCAGATAATAATACAATTAATATTAAGGGAAGAAATGTAACTTATCAAAAAGACAATCTTTTTTTTTATGATGTTATATTTTCAACAAAAAATTTAAAAAGACTTTGTAAGCAAATTTGTGATGACAAATTTTTAATTGATAAAGCTATAGATGGTGAATTTAAATTACAATCAAAAGGAATTTTAAATATTAATAAATCAAAAATAACTGTCCAAGAAAATTTTGTAAATAGGGAATTTAATGATAATGAGATTCAAAAATTAAATACACATCTAAATTCGATTGTAATCTTCGGAAAACTTGAAAATTTATTTGATCTACCAAGATACTTTACTTTGCTATAAATTATTTTGGCCTTACCATCTTTTTGGGATCAACTATCTTATTATAATCTGCTTCTGTTACTAAGCCAGTTTTTAAAGTTTCTTCTTTAAGAGTTGTTCCGTTTTTATGTGCTGTTTTTGCAATTTTGCTTGCATTATCATATCCAATTTTTGGTGATAGAGCTGTTACAAGCATTAAAGAGTTATTTAAAAGTTCATTTATCTTTTTCTTATTTGGTTTTATTCCATTTACACAATAATCAACAAAGCAATTTACAGAGTCAGCTATGAGGTCAATCGATTGAATTATATTATGTGCGATCATTGGTTTGAAAACATTAAGCTCAAAGTGTCCATGAGTTCCAGCAATAGTTATTCCTGTGTGATTACCTATTACTTTAGTACAAACCATTGTTATAGCCTCACATTGAGTTGGATTAACTTTTCCAGGCATAATAGATGAACCAGGTTCATTTTCAGGAAGCTCAAGTTCTGAATAACCTGCTCTTGGACCAGATCCTAAAAATCTAATATCGTTAGCTATTTTTGTTAGTGCTACAGCTGTTGTGTTTAAGCTCGCAGAAAAATTGACCACTGGATCATGACTTGCGAGTGCTTCAAATTTATTTTTCGCTGTTTTGAATGGAAGTTTAGTAATTTTTTTGACTTCATTAGCAATTTTTTTATCCCAACCTCTTCTTGTGTTGATTCCTGTGCCTACAGCTGTTCCTCCTTGAGCAAGATAATATATTTCTTTTAATGCTATACGCACTCTTTCTAAAGAGTTTTTAATCTGCATATGATAACCTGAAAATTCTTGACCCAAGGTTAATGGAGTTGCATCCTGCAAATGAGTTCTTCCAATTTTAAAAATGTCTTTAAATTGCTTAGCTTTCTTTGAAAGAGCTTTCTCCAATTTTAAAAGGGAAGGTATTAATTTTTTATTTGTTTGTATTGCAATGGCTATATGCATTGCAGTTGGAAATGTATCATTTGTAGATTGAGCCATATTTACATGGTCATTTGGGTGAACTGGTTTTTTTGATCCTAATTTGCCGCCAAGCATCTCGATTGCTCTATTTGCAATTACCTCATTAACATTCATGTTTGTTTGTGTACCAGAACCTGTTTGCCAAACTTTTAAAGGAAAATGATCGTCTAGTTTTCCCACTATAACTTCATCAGCAGCTTTTTGAATATATTTAGATAAATTACTATCTAAGTCTTTAAATTTAGCATTAACTATTGCTGCAGATTTTTTAACTACTCCGATCGCATGAATTAGTTCAAGAGGCACATTTACTTTGCCAATTTTAAAATTTTTTATAGATCTTTGTGTTTGAGCTCCCCAGTATTTATCTGAAGGAACTTTTATTTTACCAAAACTATCAAATTCAGTTCTTGAAGACATATTTGATTATAATTTATATATATATATTAAATTAATAAAAACAATGAACACATTAATAATAGGTGGAACTTTTGGTATAGGCTTTGAACTTGGAAAGATTTATTTAAAAAATTCTAAAAATTTGATCATTTTTGGAAGAAATGAAGATAAATTAGAACAAATATCTGAAGATTTTCTTAACGAAAATTGCAAAGTAATTACAAAAAAACTTGATGTAACTTCAGCAAGTGAATGTAGAGGAGTTTTAACTTCAGTTATAGATGAAGTAAAAAATATTGATTTAGTAATTTATTCTAGTGGTTTTTATAAACCCAATAATACTTTTGATGTAGATTTAGATCTTTATAGAAAAACTATAGAGGTAAATTTTATGGGTTTAATTAATGTGATGTCCGTAATTTTGCCTGTTATGAAAAATCAACAAAAAGGTCATATTGCTATGATTAGTTCTTTAGCAGGATTTTTTGGTTTACCAAATTCATCCGGTTATGGACCAAGTAAAGCTGCTATGATGAACTATTCAGAATCTATTTATAATGACTGTAAAAAAAACAATATATATGTGAGCTTAATCAATCCTGGTTTTGTTAAAACAAGACTTACTGATCAGAATAAATTTGAAATGCCTTTTTTAATGTCTGCTGAAAAGGCTGCACAAATTATTCACAAAGGACTAGAGAAAAAGAAATATGATATTACATTTCCTTTTATGATGAGTTTAATATTTAAAACTCTTAAAATTTTACCAAAAACAATTTTTTTATTTTTAATAAGATTTATGGTAAAAACTGACAATTAGTAAATAACTAAATAAATCATTACCATTACAACTAAATTTGCCCCTAATAGTAGTTGTGTTCCTTTATTAAAAAAAGAATTGGTTTTTTGATCAATCTCAATTGGATCAACTTGAGCTAGTTTTATTAAATTATTTTTTTTCATATGTCATATGTATATAAGTTTTAAATGTGACTGAGTTTTTGGGTAAATTTGACTTTTTTTTGACCGCTAACCATCAAGCAAATCTAAGGCTTGTTTGAGCATTTCTTCAGATTCTTTATGATCACCAGACTTGTGGGCCTGTTCACCTTGAGCTCTTAATTGTCTAATCTCTGATAGTTGATCTTTTGATAATTGTTTAGTCTCTAATAATAAATTATCAATTTCTTTCATTAAGTTCAGACAATTACCCGCGTAAGTATTAAAAGGGAAAAGCAATAAGCAAATTAAAATTACAGATGTCTTAAACATGTAATTACAAATAATAATTGAATTTGTCTAAATTAAGATTTTTTATGATTTTGATAGCGATTGATATAAATCTTGTTTTAAATCCTCAATATTTTCAAGTCCAATTGATATTCTGACTAAGTTATTAGTAATATCTAAATTGGCCCTTTCTTCTTCGCTCAAAACTCTATGAGTAGTTGTTGCAGGGTGAGTAACAAGTGATTTGGTATCTCCAATGTTGTTTGTAATATCAAAAATCTTCAGATTATTAATAAACTTATATGTTTTCTCTTTATCACCTTTAATCTTAAAGCTCATTATTGTTCCACCTTTGCTCATAAATTTTCTCGCTAAATCATTTTGTTTGAAGCTTTCTAAAAATGGATAATTTACTTTTTCGATATTCGAATCACTTTCTAAAAATTTTGCAATTTCAAAAGCATTGTCTGATTGAGAATTAACTCTAAGCTGAATTGTCTCCAAACTTTTTAATAAAATCCACGCATTAAAAGGACTTATACATGGACCTGTATGTCTAAGGAAAGGTTTTAACGTTTCTTCTTTGAATTTTTTTGATGTAAGTATTGCACCTCCTAAAACTCTTCCTTGGCCATCAATATGCTTTGTTCCAGAATACACCACGATATCTGCGCCATATTTAATTGGACTTTGTAATACTGGAGTAGCAAAAATATTATCGACAATAGTTAAGATATTATTATCTTTTGCAAGATCACAAACACTCTTTAAATCTATAATCTCACAACATGGGTTAGATGGAGTTTCTAAGAAAAATATTTTTGTATTTTTTTTAATTTTATTTTTCCATTGTTCAAGATCTCTGCCATCAATAAAGTCTACCTCAATTCCAAACTTAGGAAGTATTTCCTTCAATATATATCTACAAGAACCAAAGAGTGCTGATGCTGATATAACATGATCTCCTGTTCTAAGTTGGCACATCATGGAACCAAAAACAGCTGACATGCCGCTAGCAGTTGCAAAACAATCTTCATATCCATCTAGGAGTGCCAATCTTTTTTCAAAAGTATCAATTGTGGGATTGGCATATCTTGAATATTGATAGCCAGTTTCTTCTCCTTTAAAAATAGCTTCAGCTTGCTCAGCACTATCATAAACAAATCCTGAATTTAAAAATAGTGCCTCAGACGTTTCTTTAAATTGAGATCTTTGCAAACCCCCTCTTACGAGATTTGTTTCCTTGTTTTTCAATTTATCCCCTTAGTTCTTTTGCAGCAGCGACCATTTCTTTCAAAGCATCTATAGTTTCCGGCCAACCTCTTGTCTTTAGACCACAATCAGGATTAACCCATAATCTTTTTGGATCAATTTGTTTAGAAGCTTTTTTGATAAGCTCAACCATCTCTGATTTATTTGGAACTCTTGGAGAATGAATATCATAAACTCCTGGTCCAATTTCATTTGGATATTTGAACTGTTCAAAAGTTTTTAATAATTCCATTCTTGATCTTGATGTTTCTATCGAAATGACGTCAGCATCAAGTGCTGCAATGGACTCAATAATATCTTCAAACTCAGCATAACACATATGAGTATGAATTTGAGTTTCATCCTTAACTACAGCGGCAGAAATTCTAAATGCATTTACAGACCATTTTAGATATTGGTTCCAATCAGCTCGCTTTAATGGAAGACCTTCTCTCAAAGCAGGTTCATCAATTTGTATCATTCTAATTCCATTTTTTTCAAGATCTTCAACCTCATCTCTAATTGCAAACGCAATTTGTTCAGCGGTTGTTTGTCTTGGCTGATCATCTCTTACAAATGACCATTGTAGAATTGTAATTGGGCCTGTTAACATTCCTTTTATAATTGATGAAGTTTGTTCTTGAGCAAATTTTGACCACCGTACAGTCATTGAATTTGGTCTTGATACATCTCCAAAAATAATTGGTGGTTTCACACATCTTGATCCATAACTTTGGACAAATCCACTTGATGTAAAAGTAAACCCTTTTAAGTTTTCACCAAAGTATTCAACCATATCATTTCGTTCAAATTCACCATGAACGATAACATCAATTCCCAACTCTTCTTGTTGTCTTATTGTTTCAATAGTTTTTTCTTCTAAAAACTTTTCATATTCTTCATTAGAAAGTTCACCTCTTCTATTTTTAGCTCTAGCTTGCCTTACATCTTTTGTTTGAGGGAAAGATCCAATTGTAGTTGTTGGGTATAAAGGAAGATTAAAAATTTCTCTTTGAATATTTGCTCTTTCTTCATACTTTGAAACTCGGTTTAAAACACTATCATTAATTGTTTTAATTCTTGTTTTAACAGCTTCATCATGAATAAGTTTAGATTTTTTTCTATCTTCAATATCAGCTTTATTTTCTGAGAGCTGATCTTTAGCTTTACCATCATTAATATTCTCTTTTAAAATATTTAACTCTTGTAATTTTTGTTTTGCAAAAGCTAACCATTTTTTTATCTCTCCTGGGACTTTTGTTTCTAAATCTAAGTCATAAGGTGTATGGAGCAATGGACATGAGCTAGATATGATAAAATCATTACTTACTTTTTTGAGCTCATCAATAATTTTTGATAAATCAGATTTCCATATATTTCTTCCATTTACCACTCCAAGGGATAATGTTTTGTTAGAGTTTTTTATGTAATCTTTATTTTTTTCTCCTCTAACCAAATCAAGGTGAACAGCATCAATATTTGATGCAAAAACTTCATCTTTTACTTTTTTATTAATACTTTCAAAATAAGTAGTTAAAAGAATTTTCGAGTCACCTGCTGATAATTTTATTTCATTTAATGTATTTTTAATTTTTGAAACAACATCATCATTTAAATCTTTTACAAAAATTGGTTCATCAATTTGAATCCATTTTGCGCCAAGTTCATTTAGTTTTTTTACAATCTCTATATAAACTGGAAGAATTTTATCTAACAGATCAATTGTATTAGACCCATCTATGGATTTAGCTAGAAGCAAGAATGTAATTGGCCCTAGTATTACTGGCTTAGTTTCAAAACCTGCATTTTTAGCCTCATTAAATTCATCGAAAGGTTTTTGAGAACTAATTTTGAAATTTTGATCTTTTTTTAGTTCTGGAACTAAATAGTGATAGTTTGTATCAAACCATTTAGTCATCTCTAATGCACCAACATCAAGATCTTTTGTTTGAGATCCTCTAGCCATTGCAAAATAAGTATTTAAATTTACATCATCTCCATTCCATCTGTATCTCTCCGGAACAGCGCCTAATAAGCAGATCATGTCTAAGACTTGGTCATAAAATGAAAAGTCATTAGAAGTAATTAAATCAATTCCGTTATCTTTTTGAACTTGCCAAACATTTTTTCTTAGTTCTGCAGCAGTTTTCTGTAGCTCGGCTTCTGAAACATCTCCCTTCCAAAAACTTTCTAATGCTTTTTTAAGCTCTCTTTTTGGTCCAATTCTTGGGTAGCCAATAGTTGCAGTTGTGATCATATTCTTATTTCTCCTTTTTCTTTTTCTTTCTTTATTTTTAAAAAATTTTTGTAAGATTTTAGTCTCGAACAGACCGCGTAACTTAATTCATATTTATTTAAAGTATAAAAATGAAATTCATTAACACCTTCTTTTTGAAGTTTCTTTACCAAGTCAGTTGCAATGCTAGAACCTATCATTTTTTGAACATCTGGATTATCTTCAGATCCTTCAAATTCTTTTTCTATCCAGGCAGGTACAGAAGTTCCGCATTTATTACTGAAATTTTTAACTCTCTTATAATTTTGAATGGGCATGATACCTGGTAATAATTGAATTTTAATTCCTTGTTTTGCAATATCATCTCTAAATTTTAAAAATATATTTTCATCAAAGAAAAATTGAGTAATGATTCTATCAGCACCTGCATCTACTTTTCTTTTTAGGTTATCTAAATCTAATTCTTTATTTTTTGAGTCTGGATGTATCTCTGGATATCCTGCAACTGAAATATCAAAATTTGCTAACTTTTTTAAACCAGCGGTCATATCAGCTGCATTTTTATATCCATCAGGATGAGGTTTGTACTGTTCACCTGGCTTACGAACATCTCCTCTTAAGGCGACAATTCTTTTTATTCCTTTTTCAAACCAGTTAACAGCGATATCATTGATTTCATCTTTCGACATATCAACGCATGTTAAATGACCCGCCACTGGAACATTACTTTCTTTTTTAATTTTTTTAACAAAACTGTCAGTTTTTATTCTTTCGCCACCACCAGCACCAAAAGTAACAGAGTAAAATTGCGGATCAAAGCTTTCAAGTTTTTTTAAACTTTTCCACGCAGCAACTTCATCCTCTGCGTTTTTGGATGGAAAAAATTCAAAACTAAATTTTAATTCTTCTTTCATAATTTTAGTTTCAAATTTGCCGGGGAGTAAAAAAAAACCACCGGCTAAAGCGGTGGTCTAAATCGCTTTAGCAGATTTTATATAGCGCCCGCAATTTGATATAAATCAGCGCTTAAGATTGTTTATAATTAAATATTATCTTATGTAAATACTAATTATCTTTGAATTCAGGTTTTTTTTTAGGTAGATCTCTTAATGTTGCTATAGCCACAAACCAGTAGAACCTTAGCTTATTAAAAAAACCTTTTCTTGCTTTTAGCAAGTAATACTCAGATAACCCGCACTCTGTTTTGATGTATTTAGTGATATCTTTGCTCATTTTTTTAATTTTTCTATCAATTTCTTTATAATTAATGGAACTAAACCTATCAATATAAATGAAATAATTATCTCGATACTCAGTATATCCTCAGTTTTGCTAATTTTTGATAATTGAACACCCGCATTTACAAAAATTATAGTTCCAAGAAACATGCCGATTTGAGACACCAAATAGAAAGTCAGTGCTTTCATCTTAGTCAGGCCAAATACCAAGTTTATAATAAAGAATGGAAATATCGGACTTAATCTTAAGAAAAATAAATAATAAATTCCATCTTTTTTAATTCCTTCATTTATTTTTTCTAAATATTTGGAATACTTTTTTTCTACATAATCTCTTAAAACAAACCTGGACATTAATAAGCATAAAGTTGAACCAATCGAGCTTGCAAATGACGTTAGTATCACACCTGGAATTAAGCCGAAAAGAGCTCCAGCCAAGATTGTTTTCAATGCTCCAAAAGGTAACGCAAATGCTGTCACTATTACGTAAATAATAAAGAATACCACTACAGATAAAGAATAATTTAATTTGATAAATTCATTTAATTTATCATGTTGGCTTTTAATCGTTTCAAAAGAAAAGTATTGGCTATAATCAAAAAGTAATCCAAACGAAATGGTTCCTACAAAGATTAAAATAATAAAAATTTTAAAAATTTTATTAGTCATTAACTACAACTAGAACCGCCTAAAACGCAAAATTTTGAACAGTGCGGATGATTAAGGTAGATTTTTTTCATCGATTCTTTCAGGCTGTCGCCCAAGTCAAACTCTTGTTTATAAGGAAGCAAAGTACATGCAATTACACTTGGGTTTTTATTTCCTTTTTTCTTAACAATCATTCGAGAAGTTGAACACATTACAGTATCCGGACTTTTGTTTAAAATTCCCCAACATTCAGTTGTTATTTCTGGAGTATCTTGTTTTTCATCCATTTCTGCAAAAGTCACTAGTTGGTTTTTATTCGCCACATCCAAAGTAAGTTGATATTGATCAATAAATTTTTTAAAATTTCTTCTTGTTGTTTCTTCGTCCTCATTCCACATTAACCGAGTTGCCAAACAATAATTAAATTTATTCTCAGACAACCATTTTAATCCTTCAATCATAGGACCCCAGCTATTTGGACCTCTGATTTGTTCATGCTTATCTTTATTATAATGATCAATTGAAACTCTTATTGATAGGTTTAAATGATTTAATTTATTCAAATCATTATTGTTATTCATCATTGGTTTCATTGCATTAGTAAGCACTAAAGTTTTTAACCCGTTATCAAGAGAATATTTAATCATCTTAAAAATATCTTTATTCATAAATGGCTCACCACCAGTAAATCCAATTTCTTCAGTTCCCATTTCATTTTGAATACTTTCATTTACAAACATCTTAAATTCATCAAAAGAAAGATAAGATAAGCGATCATTTTTAGGGCTTGATTCAATGTAACAATTTTTACAAGTTAGATTGCAAAGTGTTCCTGTATTGAACCATAAAGTTTTTAATTTTTTAGACTCTATAAAAGCTCTAGCTTTATTATCAGCAGTAAAATTTTTATTTTCAAATTTTTTGTACATTTTCAATTCTTTTAAACTAAATAACTTTAATGTATATTATTGAAATGCTCCCAGAAAACTACTTGCTTTTTTTACAAATAATTATTGTGATGTTTGTTACTCCGGGAGGACCTAGAGTTCTAATCATGTCTCAGTCAATAAATTATGGGTTTAAAAAAAGTTTATGGACAGCTTTTGGTGATGTTACAGCAAATTCTGTACAGATGTTACTTGTTCTTTTTGGCTTAAGTGCATTGATAGAAATATTTCCAAATATTGTTTCAGTTTTTAAGTGGGTTGGTATTTCATACATATTATATGTTGCTTATGGTTTTTTTAAATCTAAAGCAAACTTAGATATTAAAACTGGAAAACAAATTAAATCTAATACTGCTTTATTTAGAGATGGATTTTTTATTGCTTTTTTTAGTCCAAAGGCCATCGTTTTTTTTGCCGCTGTGTTTCCAACTTTTTTAACTGGTGAAAATTATATTACTCACTTTATTGTTATGCTAATCAGTTGGGTAACTTTAGATTTTTTAACACTAGCAATTTACTCAAAGGTAGCTGAAAAAATTATTGATCAATTAAAGTCAAATCCAAAAACATTAAATTATGTTTCTGCTGCAGCGCTTACTGTAATTGCAATTTTTATTGCCATAAAAGTATAATTCAATCAAAAGTTGTTTTTTTAATTTAGCTTTTTCAAGTTGATTACAATTATTTTTAAATGTAATTCTCTAAGGTTAATTAACAAAAACAAACAGGGGAGAATATGAAAAATCTATATAGATCTATCTTAACTTTTATCTCTGTACTTGCATTAGTTTTTAGTTTTGGAACTGCAAATGCAAAAGTTGAGGGCGATACAATTGTTCTTGGCGCAGCAGTATCTTTAACTGGAAAATATTCTACAAATGGTGAGCATACTAAAAATGGTTACAACCTTGCCGTTGATAGAATTAATAGTATGGGTGGAGTAAAGGTTGGAGGAAAAAGCTATAAGTTTAAAATCATTTATTATGATGATGAGTCTAACTCAAAAAGAGCTGCTCAGTTAGCAGAGAGACTTATCAAACAAGATGGTGTTAAATATATGCTTGGACCTTACAGTTCAGGATTAACAAAAGCGATTGCGCCAGTGACTGAGGAAAATAAAATTCCTATGGTTGAAGCAAATGGTGCATCAAGATCGTTATTTACTAAAGGATATAAATACTTGTTCGCGGTTTTATCACCTGCAAACCAGTATCTTGAAGTAGCAATCGATCTAGCAGTTGAAAAGAACGGTGGAAAGCCAGTTAGAATTGCGCAAGCTTTCGAGCAAGATGCATTCTCACAAGACGTTAGATTGGGTGTTTTAGATGCAGCGAAAAGAACTGGATCAAAAATCATCATTGACGATAAGCTTCCAAAAGAACTTAATGATATGGCAGCAACTTTAGCAAAAGTTAAAGCTGTAAAGCCAGATGTTCTTGTTGTGTCAGGTCACTCAAAAGGTGCGTTAACTGCGATCAGACAAATTTCAGAAATGAAAGTTGATGTTCCAATGTTAGCAATGACACACTGTGACGCTTCAAAATTAGCAAAACAACACGGTGCAAAATCTGAATTTGCTTTATGTGCATCTCAGTGGCATAAAACTTTAACCTACAAAGATAAATTCTTTGGTGATGGTATAAAGTATGACAAAGACTTTACTAAAGCTTACGGTTATGCGCCTCCATATCAAGCAGCAGAGTCTTCTGCAGCATTATTAGTTTTTAAAGATGCATTTGAAAGAGCTAACTCTTTCGATACTAAAAAAGTTAGAGATGCATTAGCAAAGACTAAAATGCAAACTTTTTATGGAAATATAAAGTTTGGATCAGGTGGACAAAATACGGCAAAGCCAATGGTGCTTTTCCAAGTTATGTGCAAAAGTGGTAAATGTGAAAACGTAGTTGTTGCTCCAACTAAATGGGCAGCGGCTGAATTAATTCATCCAATACCACCTTGGTCAAAAAGATAATTAAGATATAGAAATTGCCCTCTTCTTAGTTTAGAAGGGGGCAGTTTTTTTGAAATGGATTTTTTAGTATTTCAAGTTCCAGCTTTAACAGCCCAGGCAATTCTTGATGGAATTCTTTTAGGAATTTTATTCGCCTTAATTGCTTACGGTATGGCTCTTCAATGGGGTGTAATGAACATTATTAATATTGCCCAAGGAGAACTAGTTATTATGGGCGGATACATTGCCTATTTCATGTATATGTCGGGCATTCATCCTGCTTGGGGTATTTTCGTATCACCCATCATAATGTTTTTTGTAGGAGTATTTATTTATAAACTTGTAATAAACAAAGTCGTTGACCGCGACATGTTTATTTCAATTTTAGCAACATTTGGAATTAGCATTTTAATGATGCAATTAATGAATTTTGGTTTTGGTTCAGACGTTGTTGTAGCGCAGTCAGATTTTGGAACAACAATGTTATTTAATAATTCAGTTACACTTCCAAATTCAAAAATTTTCTCAGCAGTTGTAAGTATTGTTTGTGCAGTATTACTTACTATTTATATGAAGAAATCTAAACTTGGTCGTGCAATTAGAGCAACAGCTCAGAATGCAAGGGCAGCAAAAATTTTAGGTGTAGATACTGAAAAAGTTTATGCTTCAACTTTTGGAATTAATGCTGCATTATGTGGTGTAGCTGGTGCGTTGGTTGCTATAACATTTACTTTACACCCTTATGTTGGTTTGCCCTATACAGTAAGATCTTTCATGATAGTAATTGTAGCGGGTCTTGGAAACTTACCTGGTGTTGCAATGTCTGGTATGGGCTTGGGAGTATTTGAAGAGTTTGCTGATTATTTACTTGGAACAGAGTTTAGAATTGCAACTGTATTCTTTTTATTAGTATTAATTTTAGTTTATAGAAGATTTAAACTTGCCAAAACGAGGGAATATCTAAAATAAATCAATGTTAGCTTTTACAAAAAGAGAACTTTATATTTGTGGTGCGCTTTTACTTTTTTTATTAGTTGCTCCATTTGTATTCGTTAATTTTAAATTACAATTAGCATTCATGTTAATACTTATCATTCTTGCAATGACATGGAATATTCAAGGTGGAGAAATGGGATACAATTCTTTTGGAAACATAATGTTTTTTGGAGTCGGAATGTATTTGTGTGCGAGTATGCAAATTGGTTTATATTTCCCTTTAGCTGAATGGACAGAAAGTGGTGGAGAAAAAACATTCGTTCATGAACCGGATCAATATTTTAAAGGTTTAGCACTAGGTTTAGCTTTTGCTGCGATGATTCCACCAATTATTGCGGGTTTAATTGGTTATGGAATTTTAGGATTAAGAGGACATTATTTTGCAATTTGTACTTTAGGAATTGGTATTGCATCAGGTGAATTGGCAGGTGGAATAGAATTAATTGGAGCAGGACAAGGCATGACAGCACCACCATTCCCAAAAGGTCTGGGAGATTTAGAAACGAGAGGAGAGTTTTTATATTTCTTATGTTTAATTCTTTTAGTTGCTACGTTTACTTTCATAAGATGGTTATACACGACGAGATTTAGATTGGTTTTAAATGCCATAAGAGACAATGAGGACAAAGCTGAAGCGATGGGTATTGAAACCATGCGTTATAAAATTACTGGTTGGATGATTTCAGCATTTTTCTGTGGTTTAGCAGGAGGTCTTGTAGGAACAATGGTTGGTTACATAGAACCAGTTGAAGTAGCCTTTGATGGAAGAGAAATGGGTGTGTTTATGGTGTTAATGACAATTCTTGGAGGAAAAGGAACTTTATGGGGACCAATAATTGGAGCTTCTGCGTTTCATATATTTAAAGAAAGTTTCTGGACTTTATTTTTAGGTTGGCAATATGTAGCTCTTGGAGTTTTAATCATTGTAATCGTTATTTATTTCCCAGAAGGTTTAATGGGATATTTAAGAGAAAAAAAACCAGAGTGGTTTGGAGAAGTTATTGATGAAAAAGATAGAAAGGCTCAGATCAGTTTAGATTAATGGCATTATTAGAAGTCAAAAATGTTTCAAAATCTTTTGGCGGTGTAAAAGCTAATGTAGATATTTCACTGCAAGTTGAGCAAGGATCTATTGTTGGAATTATTGGACCAAACGGTTCTGGAAAGACAACATTATTTAATTCAATAGTTGGAACACATCCAATTGACCAGGGTTCAATTAATTTTAATGGAAAAGAAATTTCCCAGTTAACTATTCCGTCTATTGCAAAATTAGGATTACTTAGAACTTTTCAGCAAACAAGAATTTATGGAAAGCTTAACTGTGTTCAAAATATGCTCATTTCTCATAAACCAAGAGATGAAACTGTTTTCACGGTTTTTTCAGGAATACCTGCTGATTTAACAGCCAAGGCAGAAGATATTTTAAAATTTGTAGGGCTTTATCAAAAAAGAAATTTAAGAGCTGGAGATTTATCTTTTGGTCAGCAAAAACTTTTAGAGTTAGCTATGGCATTAATGAGCGATCCCAAAATGTTATTACTTGATGAGCCAACTGCAGGAATTAATCCTACTTTAATTAATGGTATCATTAAAAGGTTAATTTCTGTCAATAAAGAATACGGCATAACACTTTTGGTGATCGAGCATAATATGAAAGTTATTATGCAACTAGCTCAAAAAATTTTCTGTGTAGCGCACGGTCAACTTCTAGCTGAAGGAAATCCAGATCAAATTAAAAACGATAAGCGAGTAATTGATGCTTATCTAGGAGCACAATAATGGCAGATCAATATTCAGTATTAGGCGCAAAACCAACTAAATCAGATTTAGAAAAATTATCTTCTGGTGAAACCCATGTCACAATTGAAGGCTTAACAGCTGGATATGGTAAAATGGAAATTTTGCATAATATAGATTTATTATGCAGCAAAGCTCAATCACTTTGTTTAATTGGCCCAAATGGAGCAGGTAAGTCAACTATTCTTCATTCTATTTATGGCTTTACAAATATCTTCTCAGGAAAAATTAATATTGATGGAAAAGAAGTTACAAACGTAACACCAGCTGAGAAATTAAAGTCATTCGGTATTGCGTATATTTTACAAGATAACTCTGTATTCCCAGATATGACCGTTGAAGAAAATTTGTTAATGGGAGGTTATACAAAAGATAAAACAGAAGAAGCTTATGAAGAAGCACAAAGAGTATTAGAAAAATATGAAAGACTAAGAAATAGAAGAAACCAACCTGCTAAAGTTCTATCTGGTGGTGAAAGAAGGCTATTAGAAATCTCAAGAGCTTTAGTTATGAAGCCAAGTGTTTTATTGGTCGATGAACCATCAATTGGTTTAGAACCAAGGTATATTGAAATGGTATTTGAAATTTTAAGAGACCTTCAACAAAATGAAAAGAAAACAATTATTTTAGTTGAGCAAAATGCAAAAAAAGGTCTTGAGTTTGCAGATATTGGATATGTTTTAGTTTCAGGAGAGTTAGCAATTGTTGGTAAGGGTGATGAATTGCTAAATAACCCGGATGTCGGTAGATTATTCCTTGGAGGATAATCTAAATCTTGTTTTCATCGCAATCTTTTAAAGACGGAGTTAAGCACGCCTTTGGTGTTCCAGCCTTAGGACTTGGCTCAAGCATGTTTGCTTTTGGAGCTTTTTTACATAGCGCTGGTTTTGATATTTATCAGAGCTTCTTCTCAACATTTTTTACTTTTGCTTTACCTGGTCAGTTTGTGATGGCAGAGACAATTTTAGCTGGAGGAACTTTGTTAAACATTTTTCTAGCTGTTTTATTAACGAATAGTCGTTTATACCCAATGACTGTCAATATCACTCCATTAATTAGAAATTCAAACGTTCCTAAATGGAAACAATATATTGGAGCGCATTTCATTGCAGTGACATCTTGGTTTAATTTTTTCTCTGTTCAAAAAAATATTAAGGAAGATGAAAAGTTTAATTATTTTGTTGGATTAGGAGGATTTTTGTGGGCTAACTCAGTTGTTTGTACGGTAGCAGGGTACTTGTTTTCCAATCTGGTTACTCATGAAATTTTAATTGCTCTTGTATTTATTAATCCAATGTATTTTTTAGTCATGACAGTAAGTAATTTAGAAGAAAAAAAGATTATTTGCTCAATTTTAGTTGGAGCAACTTTAAGTATTTTTTTAAATGATGTTTTTCCTGGCTGGTCAGTTTTAATTGCTGGAGTTTTAGCAGGAACATTAGGTTTTTTTATCTTCAGAAAAGAGAATAATGAGTAGTCAATTTATTTACTTATCAATATTGGTCGCAAGTGTTGGTACATATTTTTGTAGAGCTTTTGGCATGTTTAGTGCCAAAAATATTAAAGTAGATAGCCCTATTTTTCATTGGATTAGATGTGTCTCTATGGCTGTCATTGCTGCTGTTATTGCAAGAATAGTTTTTTTTCCAGTTGGTATATTAACCGAGTCTACTATGTTGGTACGAATTGTTTGTACCTTAATTTTATTAGTCGTTTATTTTTTATTCAAAAAAAATGTAATATTAGCAGTATCTAGCAGTACAATATGTTTTGTGATACTAAATCATGTTTTGTAATGGAAAAGGTCACAGGATTAATAGTTAATAATCATTCATCTAGTCAGAGACTAGTAGATATTAAAATCGAAAATGATTATCTAGATAAAGTTAAAGAGCAGTTTGATCAATTTGATTTACTTGATATTGAATATAAACCTTTTTTGAGATTTCATATTACCGATATATTTAACAAAATTTTTAATGAGAAAATTCAAAGTTTAACTAAAACTATTTTATTAAATAGAAATCAAGGAGCATTTGTAATAGGCCCAGAAGCAATGGATCAATCTAAATACGACACTGATTTTTTGGTTAAGCTATCGACGGCTCTTACGCATCTTGTTGGTATACCTAACTTTGATGCAATGTATGGAAAATATTATGCAAGGTTTGAAGTTAAAAATACTGATAATAGTGACAGCTATTTAAGAAAGGCAGCAAAAAAATTAGATCTTCATACAGATGGGACGTACGTCAAAGAAAAAACCGATTGGCTTTTGATGATGAAAATGAAAGAAGAAAATTCAGAGGGCGGAGAAAGTACATTGTTACATTTAGATGATTGGGAAGATTGTGAAAAGTTTTTTACTGATCCGATTGGAAAAGAAAATTTTGTCTGGGGTTCTCCAAAAAGTAAAAATGTAGATTACAAAATAGAACACCCAATTTTTTCCACGGATCGACAAGGAAAACCTATCATTTCATATATTGATCAGTTTCCAGAGCCGCAAAGTTTAAAGCAGGGTCTATATCTAAATAGTTTGTCAGAGTCTTTGGAGGGAAGCAAAAAATTAATATCTTTTAAATTACCCCCTGGTTATGCAATTTTTTCAAATAATTATTTTATGTTACATGGAAGAAAAGCGTTTAAACCACATCCTAAACTATACAGAGAACTTCTTAGACAAAGAGGTATTTTTTATAAGTGATTAGATTTATAATCTTTTTTTTAATCTTATTTAGTTTAAATAATTTAACAATGGCAGATGAAAAAAAAGCATACTTTGCAGGTGGATGTTTTTGGTGTGTTGAAGAAGCATTTGAAAAAACTGATGGAGTTAAAGAAGTTAAATCAGGCTATACTGGTGGACATGTAAAAAACCCAACATATGAACAAGTAACATACGAAGAAACAGGTCACTACGAAGCTGTTGAAGTAATTTATGACTCAAATAAAATTTCTTATGATCAACTTTTAGATGTTTTTTGGAAAAATATAGACCCATATGATGCCAAAGGTCAATTTTGCGATAAAGGATCGAGTTATTTATCTGCAGTTTTCTATCAAAATGATGACGAGAAAAAAGCTTATGAAGAGTCTAAAAAAAGGTTGAACAAAAAAGATGTTGCGGAATTTGCTACTCATATAAAAAAATTAGATGTTTTTTATCCAGCTGAAGATTACCACCAAGATTTTTATAAAAGAAATCCATTAAGATATAAGTATTACAAAACTACTTGTGGTCGAGTTCAAAGATTAAAAAAAATCTGGAATTAATGTTTAGAAAAATATTTTAAAATAAAAGGAATAGAAAAAATAATTAAAAATATTCTTAAAAAGTGATGGTAAGTCACAAATAGTGGGTCAATGTTATAGGCTATACTTATAACGACCATTTCGTGCAAACCTCCAGGTGCAAAACTTAGAAATGCTGCCATGAAATCAAAACCTAGAAAAACTTTTAAAAGGTAAGCGAAGATTGCTGCAATACCTAAAAGCAAAACCGAAACAATAAATCCATGTAAAGAATAAAAACCTATTTCTTTAATTGGTAAACCACTCAAACGACATCCAATTGCAGATCCTAGAAATACGAATGCAATATTAATAAAGAAGTCAGGAAACCTTGCAGTTGTTATTTCAAATGTGTAGAAAATTCCACAGAGTATCATAGCCGCTAAAATCGGTGCGGAAGGTACTTTTAATCTTTTTAATCCCATTGATCCTAGTTGCGCTATTCCTAATAAAAAAATTAGTTCGAGAAAATATCTCAAACTATAATCTGGATTATTTCCATGTGATGAGATTTCCTGGTAACCAACTTGAGTAACAAACACAAAAGGTAAGATTAATACAATAAACAAAACTCTTGTTGCTTGCGGAATAACAACCTGTCCACTTTCTTTCTTACTATCAGTCATCTGGTTGATTGCTGCAGCTATAACAACAAAAGCACCAGGCAATCCAGCTAATACGGCAACTAGTTTTCTAAATTTACAAACTTTATAAAAATAAAACGCAACTACAATTGAACCAATGATCGTACATACGATCATCGCTATAGATGAATAGATCCATAAATGAATTTTGTATAATAACGTGATATTAAACGATCCAGCTAAAATCACACCAATGATTAAAAGAACTGGTAGGAATATTTTTTTATCAAAAGTTATTTTATAACTTGTGAAAGAAACTAATAAATTAAGAAGTAGTGCGCCTAATAACCAAGGTAAAGGCAAATGAATTAATGTACCTAGATATCCACCTATTATTCCAATAATTACACTTTTGTAACTTTTTTTAATTGCTTTGAAGTATTCAGCCACGTTTATTTATTTCCTTTTTCAATTTTTATGTATTTTTTAAAATCTAATAAATTTAAAGTATCACTTGCTTTGTTTTTATATTTAGGAATTATATTTTTTTTAATCAAATCTAAAGTTTGTTTAGTTGAGTCTATATATCCATTTAATATCTGTTGAGAAAATAAAGCAAATTTAAATTTATTTTTACTTACATCTTTTAAAGTAAATTTTACATTTTGAGTAATGTTAAGCATTAAAGGTATATTTTTTATTTTTTTGTTTATCATGTTTAAATGTTTTATTGAGTTAATGCCGGTGATGAAAATACAATCTGCACCTAGCTTTTTGAAATGCAAAGCTCTTTTAATAGCCTCGTCAAGCGAACCTGCAGTCAAAGCATCTGTTCTTGCAACAACTAGGATATTTTTATTTTCTTTTGCAGCTTTAACTGCAGTTTTAACCCTCTCTTTTGCTTCTTTAAGGTTTAATAATTTAACATGATCGGTTAATGCACATCTTTTTGGAAAAACCTGATCCTCTAACACTAGTGCTGAAGCTCCCGCATCTTCTAAATCTTTTACAGTCCTATAAACGTTAGCAAGACCACCAAATCCAGTATCTGCATCTACAATTATTGGTAATTTTGTATGGTTACAAATTTTTCTAGTCGCATCAACTAATTCTTTTTGAGTGATTAAACTAGCATCAGGAAAACCCAAGCTTGCAGAGGACAAAGCAAAACCTCCAATAAATGAAATCTTGAATCCTTTATTCTGGATTAATTTTGCAGATAAAGGATCATGACAAGTAGGAAGATGATGGGTTTTTTTGTCTTTTAAATATTTTCTTAAAAGTAAAGTTTTTTTATTCATTTGATAATAATGTTTTAAGTTTATCTTGATAGCTTGATAGTATTTTATAGTACTTTGATACTGACTTGTTAGTAAAAAATTGTTTCCATCCTGAAACACTAATTGTTCCTTTAAAATTATCTTTATTATCAAAAACAGGCAAAGCTACGCTTGCTATATTATCTAGTCTCTCACCTGCAGTAAAAATATATCCCTTCTTACTTATTTGATTTTTTAGCTCTGAATTATCTTCAGTATAAGCAAGTAAAACTTTTCCCGTAGCAGATGTTAATTCAAAAGTTGTACCTTCTACGACATAATGATTTAATTCAGACTTAGAATTTACACGATATAGGCATACTTTTTTACTTCCAGCTTTTACCCAATAACCTGTTGATTGACCTGTGGTTTCACAAATTTCACTTAGGATTTCTTTTATTTCATTTCCAATTTTAAAATTTGAATTGTAAATTGAACCAAGTTTCCAACTTCCGGGACCCAAACGATAACTTCCATTAATTTCATTTTTAATTAGGAAATTATGCTTAATTAAAGAACTGCATATTCTTAATATTGTTGATTTATTTAATTGAGTGATCACTGTTAATTCTTTTAAAGAAATACTTTTATTTGCATCATCGAATGAATTTAAAATTTGAAAAGCTTTATCTAATACTTTTATGGTACTCATAATGTTTTACAATGTGAAACAACATTTTATATTATAAAATTTGTTGACAATCTATATTATTTTTGTTGAAGTATATTTTTTTAAAATAAAGGGGACAAAGATGGGCAAAGCTTACACACCAAATATCAAATCAGATAAAGGTAAAAACTTAACAAAATACGTAGCAGAGTTCGTAAAAAAAAATAAATACAACTCAATACCAAAAAAAGTAGTAGAATTAGGAAAGAAACATATTTTAGACGGCTTCGGTCTAGCATTATCAGGGTCAGTCGCAAGAACTGGAGATTATTTATTTAAGCATATTAAACAAAATTCAGCAAAAGGTAGAGCAACTGTAATTGGTTCTAAGATGAAAGTGACCTCGCGTTTCGCAGCATTAGCAAACGGTACAGGTATCCACTCAGATGATTATGATGATACACAACTTGCTGTCCAAAAAGATAGAGTTTATGGTTTGCTTACTCACCCCACAGCACCATGTCTACCAAGCGCTTTAGCAGAAGGTGAACTAAAAAAAATTAATGGTAAAGATTTCTTAAATGCATATTTAATTGGTGTGGATGTTGAGTGTAAAGTTTCAGAGGCAATGTCTCCAAGACATTACCAGCATGGTTTTCACTCTACTGCAACATGTGGAACTTTAGCATCTGCGTCTGCAGCTGCAAAAATCAGAGGCTATAATGTTGATAAAATTCAGAGATCGCTAGCAATTGCTGCATCATTAAGTGCAGGACTAAGAGAAAACTTTGGCACAATGACAAAACCACTTCACGCTGGAAGAGCAGCTGAGAGTGGAGTTGTTGCTTGTGATTTAGTTGGATATGGATGGTCTGCAACTGATAAAATTTTAGAGTCGCCAAGAGGTTTTTTTCAAGCTCATGGTGGTGGATATAATTTAAATTCAATCAAAGGCCAGCTAGGTAGACCTTGGACTTTTTCTAAACCAGGTATTTCAATTAAGCCACATCCATGCGGATCTTTAACACACCCTGGAATGACAAAAATGTTAGAACTAATTTTAAAACATGACATCAAACCACAAGACGTCGTTAAAGTTGATGTGGGTACAAACCATAACATGCAAAATGCATTAATACACCATAGGCCAACTAATGAGTTTCAAGCGAAATTTAGTATGGAATATTCTATGGCAATTTTGTTGGTTCAAAGAAGAGCTTACATACCTGAATACCAAGATAAAAGAATTAATAAACCAGATGTTCAGAAAATGTTAAGAAAAATTAATTTCTATAAAAATAAAGTTGCTGAGGCTGCAGGTTATGACAAGATGACAACTATTATTGACATTTATCTTAAAAATGGAAAGAAAATATCTGGTAGAGGTGATTTTGGAAAAGGAAGTCCAATGATCCCAATGTCTTATGATGAAGTAGCAGACAAATTCTTAGGATGTTGTGAATTTGCTAAATGGCCTACTAAAAAGTCAAAGGCAATTATCGAAACTGTAAGACATTTGGAAAAATTAAAGGATATAAGAAAATTAACCAACTTATTATCTAAATAATTTTTCATGAAAGTTGCTATACTTGATGATTATCAGGCTATAGCTGATCAACTAGTTGATTGGTCTAGATTTGAAAATAGCTGTGATGTTAAAGTTTTTAACCAGCCGTTTGAGAATGAAGAACATGCTATTGAAAACTTAAAAGATTTTGAGGCTCTCTTAATTATGAGAGAGCGGACACCAATTACAGAGAAACTAATTGATGGTTGTCCAAAATTAAAATTTATTGCAACTAGTGGAATGAGAAATTTGGGTATCGATTTAGATTATGCAAAATCTAAAGGAATAATTGTTTCAGGATCGGAAGGTAATAAAAATCCTACTGCTGAGTTGACGTGGGCATTAATTTTAGGATTATCAAGAAATCTCAAACAGGAATCTGAAAATATGTACCAAGGTTATTGGCAAACAACTATTGGTTTTGAGCTTAAAGGAAAAACTCTTGGAATTATGGGGCTTGGAAAGTTAGGTTGCATGGTTGCAAAAGTTGGGAAGGCTTTTGGGATGGATATTATAGCTTGGAGTGAAAACTTAAAAATGTCACACGCAGAAGAAAATGGTGCTTTGGCTGTTACAAAAGATGAGCTATTTGAAAAGTCAGATTTTTTATCAATACATTATCTTTTGAGTGAAAGGAGTAAAAATTTAGTAAAGTATGAAGATTTAGCAAAAATGAAAAAAACAGCTTTTATAATTAATACATCAAGAGGACCAATTATAAATGAAGATGATTTGATTAAAGCTCTTCAAGAAGAGATAATAGCAGGAGCAGGTTTGGATGTTTATAATATAGAACCACTACCTGAAAATCATAAGTTAAGATTTTTACCTAATGTTTTGTTAACGCCTCATATTGGATATGTAACAGTTGATAATTATATGAAATGGTACACTCAAATGGCAGAAGATCTTCAGGCTTTTATAGATGGAAGCCCAATAAGAGTTTTGAATTAAAAAATAAAATTATATTTTTTTCCAAATACCTTCGGCTGTAGCTAAAAGTTTATCTTCACACTTAATTTCTCCATACATAAAGATCAATGTATTTGTATGTTTTTTTATTTTTGCGTATCCAATGATTTTATCTCCAACTTTTGATCCTCCAATAAAATTAGTATTTAAACTAATAGTCACCGCTCTTCCTTTAATAACCTGATGTGCTGAGGTACCCATGCCTGAGTCCAGCATCGACATAACAAAACCACCATGAGTTACACCACCGGCATTCATATGAAATTCTTTGATAGTAGTAGTAAACTCAAATTCAGTATCTGATATTTTCCTAAACTCTAATCCACCGTTGTGTTTCATGAAACCAACTTTGCTTATATTTCTAAAATTCTCAGTCATTGATTATTTATGTTCATTTAAAATTTTATTAGTTTTATCAGTCAGTACATCTGTTCTTGTTGCATTAGCATTTGCATATGTCCAATAAATTTTTAATTTCTCTTTTTTTTTGTTCATGAAACGATGTGGAATTTTAGCTGGTATCCAGCTAACTTCTCCTTTTTTTAGAATATATTTTTTTTTATTAATTTCAGCTATAGCCGTACCTTCAAGGATCATCACAGCTTCCTCACAGTTATGATAATGTAAGTTAATAGATTTATTTTGAGGAATTATTGTTATTCCACTAATCATTTTTTTTGATCCCTGTTTTTTGTTAATAAAAATTTTAGTTTTTACGCTACCAAACCTTTTAATGGGTTTAATTTTTTGTTCTTTAAAAATTTTTTCTTTAATTTGTTTCATTTTTTTCAATATATATATAAAAAGTTGAAAATGAGTAATCTTAAATTTTTAGTATTAGAGGGCGATGGAATTGGTCCTGAAATTGCAAAAGCATCAGTTGATGTATTACAAGCAGCACTAAAACTATATGATTTAAAAGTTAATCTCGTATATGAAGAAATAGGTTTTGCTTCTTTGAAAAAACACAAAACAACTTTTAGAAGTGAAGTTTTAAAAATAGCAGAAAAATGTGACGGTATGATTTTAGGTACCTGTTCTCACAATGATTATCCTCCGACTGAGGAAGGCGGTTTGAACCCATCAGGGGTAATCAGAAAATATTTTGATTTATATGCAAATGTAAGACCAGCAAAAAATAGATTAGGAAAATTAGAAAGATTTCCAATGGGTATTGATTGCTTAGTTATGAGAGAAAATACAGAAGGATTTTATTCAGACCGTAATATGTTTAAAGGGGTAGGGGAGTTAATGCCAACTCCTGATGTAGCGATTTCCATTAGAAATATCACCAGAAAAGGCTCAACTAGAATTGCAGAAATTGGTTTTAAGTACGCAATGGAAAGAAGGAAAAAATTAGTAGCAATCCATAAAGCAAATGTACTTCGCTATAGTGATGGTTTATTTTTAGAGTGCGCAAGGCAGGTCTCTAAAAAATATCCTGAGGTAGAGTATAAAGAGCAAATTGTAGACTCAATGTCTGCAATGTTAATTAGAGATCCTTCTGTCTTTGATGTTATTTTAGCTACAAATTTATTTGGAGACAATCTTTCCGATGCAGCTTCTGAAATAGCTGGAGGCCTTGGTTTAGCAGAGTCAATAAATGCAGGTGAAAATTATTGTATTGCCCAAGCCCAGCACGGATCAGCTCCTGATATTGCAGGTAAAAATATTGCAAATCCAGTATCATTAATTGGATCTACTGCAATGATGTTAGACTGGTTGGGTAAGAAGAATAATAATCAACAATTAAAAGAAATTGCGCAAATGATCGAAGATGCAATTGATAAAACTATAATCAATCCAAAGACAAGAACATCAGATATTGGTGGAAATTTATCAACTACTGATTTTACAGATGTATTAATTTCTAATTTAAAAAAATAATTTTTAATTTTAATCTTTTGGCTTGAACTTTAGCGCTTTACCGTTGTTACAAAACCTTTTACCAGTTGGCTCTGGACCATCATCAAATATATGCCCATGATGACTACCACATTTTGCACAATGATACTCTGTTCTAGGATAGCCTACGTGATGATCTGTTTTAGTTTCAAATACCTCTGGTTTACTTTCAAAGAAAGATGGCCATCCACTCCCGCTTTCATATTTTTTCTCAGAATCAAACAATAAAGTATCACATCCGGCACAATGATATGTCCCTGTCCTTTTTTCAGAATTTAATTTACTACTACCTGGAGGTTCAGTTCCTTCTTCGCGCATAATCAGAAACTGTTCTTGATCTAAAATTTTTCTCCATTCTTCAATATTTTTATTTTTAAAATCTGACATCGATTTCAAAATAGATGAATGATTTCATATTGTAAAATAATTTTTCTCTTTCAAATAAAATAAATTATATTAAATACTCACCCATGATCAAATATGATGTCGTCGTCGTTGGAGCAGGTAATGCCGCACTATCATCTGCGCTGGCAGCAAAAGATAATGGTGCAAAAAACATTCTAGTATTAGAAAAAGCTTCACAAAAAGAACGTGGCGGAAATAGTAGATATACTAATGGAGCATATAGATTTGCCTATAATGGATTTTCAGATTTAAAAAAAATTATTCCAAGTTTAAAAAATTCAAACAGTATAGATTATGGGAAATATACTGTGAGTGACTTTTTAAAAGATATGAAAAAAGTAACTGACGGTAAAACTGATAAAGTATTGTCAAAAACATTGACCTCAAAAAGTTTTGAAACAATTCATTGGCTAAGTAAAAAAGGTTTGAAGTTTAAACCGATAGAAGGTCGACAGTCTTTTAAAATAAATGGAGTAATGAAATATTGGGGTGGTTTAACATTAGAAGTTAATGGTCAAGGTGAAAAACTTGTGGATTCATTATTAAAAATTACAAAAAAAAACGGAATCAAAATTCAATATGATTCAGCGGCCACTGATTTAATTTACGAGGATAATCAAATTAAAGGTGTAGAAGTATTATATAAAAACAAACCTCAAAAAATTTATGCCCAGTCAGTTGTATTAGCTTGTGGAGGTTTCGAGTCTAGTTCAGAGATGAGAACACGATATTTAGGACCAGGCTGGGAAATGGCTAAAGTTAGAGGAACAAAGCATAATACTGGAGATGGTTTAACCATGGCTTTAAAAGTAGGAGCTTCTCCTTACGGAAATTGGTCAGGCTGCCATGCAGTATTTCATGACATGAATGGACCTGAGTTTAGCGATTTAAAAATAAGTAATAAGTATAGAAAAATTAGTTACCCTTGGGGGATTGTTTTAAATGCAAATGGAGAAAGGTTTGTTGATGAGGGTGAAGACTTTAGAAATTATACTTACGCTAAATTTGGAAGAGAGGTCATAAAGCAACCAAATCAGATTGGCTGGCAGATCTTTGATCAAAAAGTCAGACACATGCTGTATCCAGAATATGATGTAAAATCTGCAACTATGGTTAAAGCTAAAACAATTGAAGAATTAGTAAAAAAACTCTCAGGAGTTAATAGCGCTAAAGCTTTACAGACAATCAAAGAATATAATGAATCTGTTAGAGACGACATTAAGTATGATCCAACAATTAAAGATGGAAGATGCACAGAAGGATTAAAAGTAAATAAAACAAATTGGGCTAATAAAATAGATCAAGCTCCTTTTTATGCGTACGGCGTTACATGTGGTATTACATTCACATTTGGTGGCTTAAGAGTTAATAATAAGTGCCAAGTATTAAATAAAGTCATGAAACCTATTAAAGGTCTTTATGCTGCTGGAGAGATGATAGGTGGAATTTTCTATTTTAATTATCCAGGCGGAAGCGGTTTAACCTCAGGAGCTGTATTCGGTAAGATTGCAGGACAATCTGCAGCAAGAGTTTAAAAAGGACTCTTAATTTTATACTGACTAGCTAGTTTTTTTAATTCAATTACTGTTTCTTTAGATAAATTAATACCTGATCTTTTTAATCTCATTTCGTTAAGATACTCTGGCTCACCAGGATGTAAAATTTTTTTAAAACCTTTAGCTTTTTTTAATTGTTTAACCTGTTTAATTCCATATTCAATTTTTTTAATAAAATTTTTATGAGATTGAAAAAGATTTGTTCGCATGCAAATCATTAGATGTCCTACATTTGCTGGACCAGAAAAATCATTAATTGCATTTTTAACTTTTCCACTATGATTAGCGCCAGTAAATATACCTGCAACAATATCCATCATCCAAGATAATCCCGCACCTTTCATGCCACCAAAGGGCAACATAATACCTTCAAATGCTTTTTGCCCATCATTAGTTGGTTTGCCAAATTTATCTAAAGCATAACCGAATGGGATTTTAATATTATTTTGAGCTGCAAATTTTAATTTTCCTCTTGCAACTGATGATGAAGCCATATCTAAAATAAATGGTTTATTTTTATTTTTTGTAGGACAACTAAATGCAAATGGACTTGTTCCAAAAAAAGGTGCCATAGCACCGTGAGGTGGAAGCGCTTTAGACGCATTAGTAAAAACCCAAGATATACAATTATTTTTAGCAGCTAATTCTAAATAATTAGCAGCCATTCCAAAATGATTACTATTGCTTATTCCTACTAAACCAATTCCATTTTTTTTAGCAAGCTGAATACATTTTTTCATTCCTTCATTAGCAGAAATAAATCCGAGCCCGTTATCACCATTTAAATGAAATGCACTTTGTGAGATTTTTTTAAATTTTAATTTTGGTTTTGGGTTGGCGGCGTTTTTATTTAATCTTTGAACGTACACTGGAAGTCTTACAATACCGTGAGACCATACCCCTCGCTCATCTGCTCTAACCAACATTTCAGACACAACTTTTGCGTTAATAGAGTTTAGTCCTACTTTTTTAAGTATTGCTTGAGTTAATGATTTAAGTTTATAGATTTTAATTTTTTTTTGCATTGCATTATCAAATTTTAATTTTGACTGTTGTTTTACATTGTGAAATTTGTTTATTAACTATCATTATTAAATTTAATAATAACAAACTTAACATAGGGGAATACAAAAAATGTTAAACAAATTAATCGCTACATTAGTTGCTTCTGTCATGATGATCTCTTCTGCTTTTGCAGTTGATTATTCAGGCAAAACAGTAACAATGTGGATTCCATTCAAAGCTGGTGGTGGATCTGATACTTGGGCAAGAGCTTTAGCTCCAATCTTAAGTAAAAGTTTACCTGGCAATCCGTCAGTTGTAGTTAAAAACGTAACTGAAGGAAAAGCAATCGGTGCTTCAAATAAATATTTTGCTGAACACGGTAAAGATAAAGACGGTGTTGTAGTATTTGGTACTTCAGGATCGGTGCAATTACCTTTTATCTTCAAAGATAAAAGAGTTAGATACAGATACAAAGATATGTATCCGGTATTTGCAAGTGGTACTGGTGGAGTTGTTTACGTAAGAAGCGACTCTGGTGTTAAAGATATCATAAAAGATTTTAATAAAATAAAATCTTCTAAGTTGGTATATGGATCTCAAGGTAAAACATCTTTAGATGCAGTTCCAATTTTAGCATTTGATATGTTAGGCATGAATACGAAAGTTGTTTACGGAATGAAAGGTAGAAAAGGTGGAAGAGCTGCTATCCTTAGAGGCGAAACAACAATCGATTATCAAACGACTGCTTCATATTTAAAACACGTAAAACCACTTGTTGGAAAAGGTGAAATGGTACCTTTAATGACTTGGGGTGCTTTAAAAAATGGAAAAGTAGTTAGAGATCCTAATTTTCCAAATTTACCTTCTTTCCCAGAAGTATACGAGAAAGTTACTGGTAAAAAATTTAAAGGCACAGAAGCTAAAGCTTGGACTGCAATGTTTACAGCAGGATTTGCAACACAAAAATATATTATGTTGCCAAAATCTGCAAAAGGTAGTGTAAAAAAAGCTTGGACTAAAGCGGCAGCGAATATTGTTAATGACCCTTCAGCAATGAAAGTGATTAACAAAAAGCTTGGAAAATATGACCAAGTTACTGGAAAAGCATTGAAGCCAGCTCTTAAAAAAGCAACTTCAATCGACTCTGCTTCAAACAAGTTTTTACAAGCTTGGAAAGCTAAGAAGTAATTTCTAAATATTAGAGGGGCAATTATTTGCCCCTCTAAATTATATGAATCAAAACTCTGATATAGTTTTAAAAGATCACAAAATATTTTTTGTAGGTGGTACTGATTTTAAAATAAATAATAAAGTTTTTAAAAGAGGGCAAATGTATGTTGAGTCCTTTAAGCCAAAAAATTCTAATGGAAAAAAAATTATTTTAATTCATGGTGGTGGCCAGTCAGGTGCAGGATTTATTTCAACTGCTGATGGTCGAAGAGGATGGTTACATAACTTTTTAGATAAAGGCTATGAAGTTTACATAGTTGATCAGCCAGGTAGAGCAAGATCTGGTTATTCAGAAAATTTATATGGCAAATACTTAGAAAGGGAAACAAATTTAGATGATGCTGAAAGACGCTTTACAGCAATGGCTGTAAAAGGAAATTGGCCTCAAGCAAAGACACATACACAGTGGCCTAGTAATGGCCTTAGAGGAGACCAGGTTTTTGAACAGTACATGGCCTCACAAGTAAATACGATGGCTGATAGAATTGATATTGAAGAAATGTCTAAAATTGCATTGTCAGACTTAATTGATCAAATAGGCGATACGGCAGTTTTAGGTCATAGCCAAGGAGGACCATTTTGCTGGCTTGCTGCTGATGTTAGGCCGAAACAAGTAAAAGCATGTGTTGCCGTAGAACCTAACGGTCCACCTTTTTTTAATGTGTCTTATGGAGGTATTCAACATTCGCACTTAGATAAACAAACTTTTAAAAAGAATGATTTTGATAAAGATTGGTACCAAACTAGTTCAGAACCAGATAGACCATGCGGTATAACTTATTCTGCATTAACGTATGATCCACCACTCAAACAAGGTGAAAAATTAATACCGGAGATTGATACTCAAAAAACACCAGAAAATTTAGCACAATGTTTTTTGCAAAAAGAACCTGCAAGAAAACTGGTGAATTTAGCTAAAACCAATATCTTAATTTTGACTGCAGAATCCTCGTATCATGCTCCGTATGACCATGGGACTAGTAATTTTTTAAAACAAGCTGGTGTTAATCATGATTTTATAAGATTAGAAGATCATGAAATTAAAGGAAATGGTCATATGATGATGCATGAAAAAAATAGTAACGAAGTATCAAATTTTATTATGAATTGGCTAGATAAAAATTATGCATAAAGTATTTGATACAATTATTTTAAAAATAAGGTTTATATCCACATTAACTAATTCTAAATTAAATGATTGAATCTCTCTTAAGTGCACTTGTTACAGTTTTATCAGGTCAATCTTTTTTCTTTTTAATATTAGGTGTAGTTATTGGATTGATTGTTGGTGTCATACCAGGATTTGGTGGAACAGTGGGCTTGTCTTTACTGCTTCCATTTGTTTTTGGAATGGAACCAATTTCTGGAATTGCAATGATGATGGGTTTACTATCGGTTGTAGCCACCTCTGATACATTTCCTGCCGTTTTAATTGGTGTGCCAGGTTCTGTATCTGCACAAGCTACTGTAATGGATGGTTTTCCACTTGCGAAAAAAGGACAAGCAGCTCGTGCTTTATCCGCAGCTTTTTTTGCTTCATTATTTGGCGGTTTATTTGGGGCAACACTACTAACAATGATTATTCAAATCGCTAAACCTATAATATTGGCATTTGGAACTGGTGAGATGCTGATGCTTGCGATTTTTGGAATTTCAATTGTAGGAACTCTTACAGGCTCAAGTATTGCAAAAGGTTTAGTAGCTGCATGTCTTGGTTTAATTATAGGAGCGATTGGTATTGCTCCTGCTACTTCAGAATATAGATTGGATATGAGTACATTCTTAGATGTTCATAATCCAGTTGTTTCATATTTAAGTGGTGGGATACATTTGATGGTAATTGCAATATCAATTTTTGCTGTTCCTGAAATAGTTGAATTATTAAGAACAAATAAACCAGTCAGCGAAAAAGCAAGTTTAGAAAAGACTGGATGGGCACAAGGTTTTAAAGATTTTTTAGCAAATAAATTTTTAGTTTTGAGATGTTCATTTATTGGAAGTTTAATTGGGATGATACCAGGTATTGGTGGTTCATGCATTGATTGGATAAGTTATAGTCATGCCAAAACAACTGTAAAAGATGCTGATAATTTTGGTAAAGGAGATATCAGAGGTGTTATCGGTCCAGAATCTAGCTCTAACTCAAAAGAAGGTGGAGCTCTAATACCTACGTTGTTGTTTGGAATTCCAGGCTCTGGTGGAACAGCGGTATTGATGGGCGGGTTAATTTTACTTGGTGTTGATCCTGGAATACAGTTAATTGAAACAAAATTAGATCTTGTTTATACAATTATTTGGTCTTTAGCAGTCGCAAATATTTTTGGAGCAATTATTTGCGCAACATTAGCAAAGCCAATATCAAATCTAACAACAATTAATTTTACTTTATTGGCTCCTTTTTTAATTTCTTTGATTTTGTTTGCTATTTTTAACTCCACAAGATCATGGGGTGACTTAATTTTTGCCCTTATGGTTGGAGTAATTGCGGTATTTATGAAGAGATTTGATTACTCAAGAGTAGCGTTAATGATTGGATTTGTTTTGAGCGATGGAATTGAAACAAATTTATATCAAACTATGCAGTTTTATACTTTTGGAGAATTGATAACTCGTCCAATATTTATAGTCTTGATAATTATTGCACTATTATCAATTTACTCAGGAATTGTTGTGATTAGAAAATCTAGACAAATCAAAGGTGATGAGGTTTCCGCATTTAATTTCTCAAAAACTCCGCAGTGGATCTTTGTTATCCTTATGATGCTGATTTCAATTGGAACATTTTTAGCAACTAAAAACTTAGAATATTTAGGCATGGTTTATCCAGTCTCTGTTTCAGTAATAATGTTTGTTTTATCATTTACAATTGCAGTTCAAATGTACTTTTCAAATGAATATTCTTCAGTTTTATTTGACAACGAGCAAAGTCTTTTAAAACAAAAAGATCTTAGACCTTTTTGGCTACCTATATTTTGGTTTATCTCACCCCTATTATTATCAATATTTATTGGTTTTTATATTTCTATAGGATTGTTTGTAATAATATTCTTAATTAAGATAGCTAAAGTTAGTGTAAAGAAATCTATTATTGGAGGTATTGGGGTATGGATTGTCCTAGCGTTAATTTCACATTTTATGGTAATGGATTTTCCTCCAGGAATAATTCAAAGTTTTATAGAATTACCTTGGCCAATTAACTAAATTATGACTGATCAAATTAAAATTCCGTGTTTGTTTATGAGAGGTGGAACTTCAAGAGGTCCATATCTTTTAAAATCTGATTTACCGGAAGATTTAAGTCAAAGAGATAAAATTTTATTAGCTATCATGGGATCACCTGATGTTAGACAAATTGATGGAATAGGTGGAGCTGATCCAGTTAAAAGTAAAGTTGCTATATTATCAAAGTCAGATGAAGAAGGTGTTGATGTGAATTATCATTTTGCACAGGTTAAAATAGATGAACCGATTGTAGATACAAAGCCATCTTGTGGAAATATGTTAATTGGAGTTGGACCAGCTTCTATTGAAAGAGGCTTGGTTAAAGTAAGCGGAGATGAAACAAAAGTAACAATTCGAGATGTAAATACTGGAATGAAAATAGAAGAAATTGTTCAGACACCAGGCGGAGAGGTTTCTTATGATGGTGATTTTAAAATTGATGGAGTTCCAAACTCTGGAACACCTGTTGAAATTAGATTTTTAGATTCAATTGGATCTAAAACAAAAAAACTTTTCCCCACTGGAAACAAAATAGATAAAATTAATGGGAAAGAATGTTCGCTCGTTGATGCTGCTATGCCAGTAGTTTTTTTCAGAGCAACAGATTTTGGAGTAACTGGAAATGAAAGTCATTTGGAATTAAATCAAAATCAAAACTTAATTGATGAAATGGGTAAAATAAGAATAGAACTTGGAAAAAGAATTGGATTTGGAGATGTAAGCAAATCTGTGATTCCAAAAGTAGCTTTAGTATCAAAACCAGACAAGGGATCTATTAAATCAAGATATTTTATGCCATGGAGCTGTCATAACGGATATGCTATCACAGGATCAATTTGTTTAATGGCTGCTTCAAAATCAAGAGGCACTATTTGTTCTGAGTTTTATTCAGATTATTCTGATAAAGGTTCATTTGAAATTGAACATCCAACAGGTATTTCAAAACTAAATTTAGAAATTGATTATAAAGGTGATGAAATTATTAATTTAGTTGCTGGAACAACGAGGCACGCTAGACTAATCATGTCTGGAGACGTACACGTTCAAAAAAGTAAGTTAAAATAACGATAAAGTTAAATTATAGGTTGTTGATAGATGTTTATGCCACAGGGTAATTATAGCTCTTATTCTTGATTTTATTGTTTTATTTCAATATTTAGCTGTCCATGAAAAGTTTAGATAGTTTTAAGTCTTTATCAGACTTGCAAGTTGGTTCAAAAAAATTCAAATATTATAATCTTAAAAAAGCAGCACAAAATGGTTTGGATGGTACTGAAAAATTACCAAAATCGTTAAAAGTTGTTTTAGAAAACCTTTTAAGATTTGAAGACGATTTATCAGTTAATAAAGATCAAATTTTAGCTTTAAAAGAATGGCTAAAAAATAGGAAGTCGCCACAAGAAATAGCATACAGACCTGCAAGAGTTTTATTACAAGACTTTACTGGTATTCCTGCAGTTGCAGATTTAGCTGCAATGAGAGAAATCGTAAAAGAAAAAAACAAAGACCCAAATAAGATTAATCCATTATCACCAGTTGATCTAGTAATTGATCACTCAGTTCAAGTTGATATCAATGGATCTAAAGATGCGCTTCAAAAAAATGTTGAAAAAGAGTTTGAAAGAAATGGTGAGAGATATTCTTTTTTAAAATGGGGACAGCAAGCTTTTAATAATTTAAGAATCGTCCCTCCAGGAACTGGAATTTGTCACCAGGTTAATCTTGAATTTTTGTCGAAGGTAGTTTGGACAGCAGATGTTAATGGAGAAACATATGCTTATCCAGATACACTAGTTGGGACAGACAGTCATACAACAATGGTTAATGGATTATCTGTTTTAGGTTGGGGCGTAGGTGGTATTGAAGCTGAAGCAGGAATGTTAGGACAACCTATATCAATGTTACTTCCTGAAGTTATTGGATTTGAAGTTAAGGGAAAATTACCTGAAGGTACAACCGCGACTGACTTAGTTTTAACAGTTGTTAAAATTTTAAGAGACAAAGGAGTTGTAGGAAAGTTTGTTGAATTTTATGGAGAAGGCTTAAAGAATCTTACATTAGCAGATAGAGCTACGATTGGAAATATGGCCCCTGAGTATGGAGCAACTTGTGGCTTCTTCCCAATTGATGATGAGACAATAAAATATTTAGAATTATCTGGTAGAGATAATGAAACGATTGAACTTGTAAAACTTTATGCAAAAGAACAAGGTTTGTGGGCTGATGATAATGCAGTTTATACTGATACGGTATCTCTTGATATGTCAACTGTGGTTCCAACAATATCTGGACCTAAAAGACCACAAGATAAAGTATTACTGACTGAAGCTGCGGCTACGTTTAAAAATGTTTTAAAAGATATTTCAAAAAGAGATAACCCTAAGTCTGTTAAAGTTGAAAACAATGACTTTGAACTTGAAGACGGAAAAATCGTTATTGCGGCAATTACGTCCTGTACTAACACATCAAATCCTAGTGTTTTAGTTGGCGCTGGAATAGTTGCAAAAAAAGCAGCAGAGTTAGGTTTAAAATCTAAGCCTTGGGTTAGAACTTCATTAGCGCCAGGTTCTCAAGTTGTTACGGACTACTTAAATAAAGCAGGCCTTACTCATTATTTGGATGAATTAGGTTTTAATACTGTTGGTTATGGTTGTACGACTTGTATTGGTAATTCTGGTCCATTACCAGATGAGATAAATAACGCAATTTTAGATAACGATTTATTAGCTGTTTCAGTTTTATCTGGAAACAGAAACTTCGAAGGTCGTATTAGTCCAGTGGTTAAAGCAAACTTTTTAGCATCACCACCACTCGTTGTTGCTTATGCAATTGCAGGATCAATGAATATTGATTTATACAAAGATCCGATTGGACAAGACAAAGATGGAAAAGATGTGTTCCTTAAAGATATATGGCCAACAAATAAAGAAATTGAAGATACTCTAATGTCTTGCTTAGATGCTAACATGTTCAAATCTAGATATTCAAAAGTTTCCGAAGGTCCTAAAGAATGGCAATCAATTACTTCAGAAGAGTCTAGTATTTATTCTTGGGATCCAGGTTCAACTTATGTAAAAAAACCACCATTTTTTGATGGTATGCCAGATGAGCCTGAAGGTTTTAAAGAAATTAAAGACGCTAGACCATTATTAATTTTAGGAGATATGATTACAACTGATCATATATCACCCGCAGGATCTATTCCAAAAGATAGTCCAACAGGTAATTATTTTATGGAACATCAAATTCTTCAAAAAGATTTTAACTCTTATGGAGCAAGAAGAGGAAATCATGAAGTGATGATGAGAGGAACTTTTGGAAATATACGAATTAAAAATGAAATGGCTCCAGGTACTGAAGGAGGATTTACTAAAATTTATCCTGAAGGAAAAGACGCAACAGTTTTTGATGCAGTCATGGAATATAAAAAAAGAGGAACACCACTTGTTGTTGTTGGTGGAAAACTTTATGGAACAGGGTCTTCAAGAGACTGGGCTGCAAAAGGCACTCAATTAGTAGGCGTTAAAGTTGTTATTGCTGAAAGTTTCGAAAGAATTCATAGATCAAATTTAGTTGGAATGGGAGTTTTACCGTTACAATTTAAAGAAGGTATGGATAGAAAAAGTTTAAAATTAGTTGGATCTGAATTGATTACAGTTATTGATGTGGAGAAAGGTTTAAAACCTCTTCAAGATGTTAAAGTTGAAATCAAATACGCTGATGGAACTGCAAAAACTATAGATACGACTTGTAGAATTGATACGGATAATGAAGTTTTATATTACATTAATGGTGGAATTCTTCAGTATGTTTTAAGAAACATGCTACAATAGCATGCATGATACCAGATAGTTTTAAAAAAATCACAATTCAAAATCAAGATTATGATGTTGCCGATATTAGCAATATAAATGATATTCAGAAAATTCCATTTTCTTACAGAATTTTAATTGAAAATATTATCAGACAAAGTTTACTTGGAAGAAACGAAAACGCAAATCAACAAGTAAAATCTATTTTGGATAATAAGATTGGTTCTGCAATTAATTTTGCACCAAACAGAATTTTAAGTCATGATATTCTAGGAAAAGTTATGCTAGTTGATTTTTTAGCATACAGAGAAGCTTTACAAAAAAAAGGTATTAGTTCTGATTCAATTCAACCTGATGTTCCAGTTGATGTTGTTATTGATCACTCTTTGCAAGTTGATTTTTTTGGTAATGATGAAGCTAAAATTAAAAATTTACAAAAAGAGTATGAAAGGAATTCTGAAAGATTTTCTTTTCTAAGATGGTGCTCAAAATTTTTAGATAAAGTAAACGTCATACCTCCAGGAGTAGGAATATGTCACCAAGTCAATATTGAATATTTATCAAAAGTTATTTGGAGAGAGAAAAAACAAGGTCATAATTTAATGCATCCAGACACATGCATTGGAACAGATAGCCATACCCCTATGGTTAATGCAATTGGTGTAATGGGCTGGGGTGTTGGAGGTGTTGAAGCAGAAATATCAATGCTTGGCAGAACTATTCCAATGACAGTGCCCGAGGTTGTCGGAGTTAATTTAAAAAATAACTTAAAAGAAGGTATCACTTCAACAGACTTAGTTTTGCATATCACTAAATTGTTAAGAGAAAACAAAGTTGTTGGAAGTTTCATAGAGTTTTTCGGAGATGGTGTTGAGAATTTAACAGTTGGCGACAGAGCAACTATTTCCAATATGGCACCAGAATATGGAGCAACGAATGTTTTGTTTCCAGTAGATAATTCAACTTTAGATTATTTAAAAATGACTGGCAGAACAGATGAGGAGATTAAAATTGTTGAAGAATATTCTAAAAATCAAAAACTTTGGAGAAATCCTGGAGACGCTCCAATGTATAATAGAGTTTTAGAGTTAGATCTTGATTCAATAACCCCATGTGTTTCTGGTCCAAAAAACCCTGAGGATAAGATTAATCTAGATCAATTCTCAAGTTTGGCAAATGAACATTCGCAAATGCTTTACAAAAAAGATTTACGTAATGAAGAATTTGAAGTTCCTAAACTTGGTTTTAAAATTAAAGACGCAGACATAATGATTGCAGCGATAACAAGTTGTACAAACACTGCAAATCCTAAAAATGTGATTGCAGCAGGACTGATTGCTAAAAAATTAGTAGAGCTTGGGATTAAGAGAAATGAAAAAGTAAAAACATCTTTTGCACCAGGTAGCAAAGTTACCGCTGAAATTTTATCTCAAACAGGTTTGCAAAAATACTTGGATGAGCTTGGTTTTAACATGGTGGGTATTGGTTGCACAACTTGTAACGGGAGTTCAGGACCATTAGACGATAATATTGCAAATACTATTGAGAAAGAAAAAGTTTTTTCAATTGCCGTCTTGTCTGGAAATAGAAATTTTCAAGGTAGAATTCATCCAAATATTAGAGCATCCTACTTGGCGTCACCAGGTTTGATAGTTTTATTTTCTATTTTAGGGACAATAAAAAAAGATTTAACAAAAGATAGCCTGGGAAAAGATAAAGATGGTAAAGATGTTTATTTTAAAGATGTATGGCCATCAAATGAAGACGTAAATAAAATTATTAATCAATTTTATAAATCGGAGACCTTTAGTGAAAAATATAAAGAGGTAAATGATGGGGGGGATCTTTGGGAAGGTCTTCAAGTTTCAAATTCTAGTAACTATGATTGGCCAGAAAGTACTTATATAAAAAAACCTCCATATATGAGTAATACTGAAAATAATGTGATTAAAGATATTAATTTAGCAAGGCCTATCGTTCTTTTAGGAGACTCTGTAACAACAGATCACATATCTCCATCCAGTGTAATTACAAAAGGAACTGCAGCTTGGGATTATTTAACTGAATTAGGATTAGATCCAAAAGACTTTAATAATTATTTAACACGAAGAGCAAACCACGAGATTGTTGCACGATCTACTTTTGCAAGTTTAAGATTGCGAAATCTTATGACCCCCGATCAGGAAGGAAGTATTACGGTTAAGTATCCAGAGAATAAAACTATGAGACTCTATGAAGTCGCGATGGGTTATCAAAAAGAAAATAAAGAAATTATTGTTTTAGCGGGAGAAAATTATGGATGTGGATCATCTAGAGATGTTGCAGCTAAAGGTCCATTGTTAATCGGTGTTAGAGCTATAGTTGCTAAAAGCTTTGAGAGAATTCACAGATCAAATTTAGTAGGTATGGGCTTGTTACCTTTAGAGTTCGAAAAAGGACAGGGTATAGAGGAATTGAAGATAATGAGTACTGATCAATTTAGCATCATTGGTTTAGATAAAATTAGTAATGATAATAAAAAAGTTACGATGAAAATTCACAAAGATAGTGGCGATGTGATAGATGTGAAATTAAATGTTAGGTTAGATGTTCCTGAAGAGGTTACTTTTTGGAAAAATGGAGGTATTTTACCTACAGCTTATAAGGAAGCCTAATGAGTCAAAACTGGATTAAAGCAACATATTATAGGGGCGGAACTAGTAAAGGAGTTTTCTTTCAAAAAAAAGATTTACCAACTCAAGATGAAAAAGAATTAAATAAAATATTCTTAAAAGTTATTGGAAGTCCCGATCCAAATGGAAGACAATTAAATGGTATGGGTGGCGGAGTTTCTTCAGTATCAAAATGTGTAATCATCAGTCCATCCGAAAGAGATGATGCAGATGTTGATTATAATTTTATTCAAATTGCAGTAGACCAACCAATTGCAGAATGGAATAATAATTGTGGAAATTTATCAGGTGCAGTTGGTCCTTATGCTGTTCAAGAAGGTATTATAAAACCAAAAGAGGGTGAAAATAAAATAAGAATTTATCAAGTTAATACCGATAAAATTATTCATTCAACTTTTAATGTTAAAGATGGAAAACCTGAAATTAAAGGTGATTATACTATCGCTGGCGTTTATGGTGAAAGCTCAAAAGTTAGACTTGATTATTTAGAGCCAGGTGGATCTGGTACTGGTAAATTATTACCAACTGGAAATGTCATAGATGAAATTGAAATTGATGGCTTTGGAAAAATAAAAGTCAGTATTGTTGATGCCGCTACACCACTTATTTATATTCAAGCAGAGGATTTAGGCCTTAAAGGAACCGAAAGTCCTGATGAGCTAGACGGTAATACAGAAAAAATGGAAATCATTCAAAAGATAAGAAGAAAATGTGCTTTTATGACTGGTCTATCAAAAACAGAAAATGAAGCTCCAATGAACACTCCTCGAATTGGTATTGTTACATCGCCTAAAGATTATATCAGTTTAGATAAATCAAATGTTAAAGGTGATGATCAAGATATTACCGCAAGAATGTTTTCAATGGGAAAAACTCATAAAGCTATTATGGGTACCGCTGGAGTTAATATTGGAGTTGCAGCAGCAATTGAAGGCACAATTCCAAATCTAATAAAAAGAAAAGGCTCAAACCCTTTAGAGCTTAGAGCCGGAAATCCATCGGGAGTTATGACTGCTGGAGCCGTAATTGAACAGGTTGATGGGAAGCCTCATGCAAAATCAGCTATTATGTATAGAACATTCAGACCTCTTATGAGAGGTGAAGTTTTAGTCTAAGCTGAAATTTTCATTTCACCCGTAACTTGGGTTCTGTGCATTACTCTTCTAGTATTAGGATCAAAAGCGTCTCTTTTATGAAGAACAAAAAGATTTTTCCACATTAGTAGTTCATTTGCCTGCCATCTTTGTGTCCAGGTATATTTTTTTTGAGTTGCATGTGCCCAAATATCATCAAGTAATTTTTCACTTTCACTTAGTTCCAATCCAATAACGTAAGCGTGAGGTCTTCTCCCAATAAAAAGAGCTTTTTTTCCAGTATTAGGGTCTTTAAAGACTATTGGATGTTTTGCACCTGGTGTTTTTGATGGGTCGGAAACTTCTTCATAACCTTTTCTTAATTGTCCAGCACTGTTGTGCGCAGAGTCATGAATTAAAATTTTTCCTTCAATTCTATTTTTTAAATCATCTGGCATATCTTCGTAAGCTGCGATCATGTTTGCAAAATGAGTATCTCCTTGATCCTTTGGAACTTCTAAAGAATACAAAATACCAGCTTTAGGAGGCACATCTTGATAAGACATATCAGAATGCCAGGTTGCTTCACCATCTCCTAAAATTCCAGTAGGTTTACCTTCTTTTTTTACATTAGAAATTACATTGATTTCTGGATATTCTGGAGAAAAATTTATACCAAATGGATTTGGCGCTGGGTGATCCAAGTTACCAAAATTTTTACTAAATTTGATTAAATCAGGATCAGTTAAATTTTGATTTTTAAAAACCAAAACTAAATTTTCATCCCATGCTTTGTTAATCTGGTCGACTTCATTTGAACTCAAATCTTTGCTTAAGTCCATACCTTTGACTTCAGCACCAAGAGCTAGACCACTTTTGATAATTTCCATAAAATAATATTAATTATTTTTTAAATTATAGTCAAATTTTAGAGGTTCTGAAAACCAAAATAAATTAATCTAATTGCTCCAAAAAACAAAATTATACTTAAGATCTTTTTAAAATAACTTTGACCCTTTGAAATAAGAACCAATTTTCCAAGGTAAGTTCCAAGAAAACCTACTAAAATCATCACAGTGACTAACGGCAAATATTGTTGAAAAGAAAACCCAATAAAAAAATACGCAAAAGATTTAAATAAATGCTGAAAAGTCATCATTGATCCATGTGTTGCAACATGCTTTACAGGATTAAAATTCATATTTTTTATTAAAGTTGCAACAAGCGGTCCAGAGGCTCCAAACATTACTGACATGGTTGATGAGGCAATTCCTCCAAAAAAAATATATTTTTTTCCAAGCTTTGGGAACTTTCCAAATAATGAGTATAAAATAAATAATCCTACCCCAATTTGTCCAATTGCAGGAGACAAAACTTCCACAACATTTGCTCCAAGGAATGATCCGATTAGCGTCCCACCCATGAAGGGTAATATTATTTTTATATCTAAATCTTTGAGGGAAACAAATATTCTTGCAAAATTTGAACCAAGTTGAATTATTCCATGCACAGGAACTAAAGCTACCGGAGGTACAATGAAGGATAAACTTACTAACATTAAAAGTCCTCCACCTAAGCTAAGTGCAGTTGAAATAAATGAGCATAATAAATTGATTAATATTAACGCTAAAGCTCCAGCAAAGGATACGGTATCTGGTAAATATAAATTTATTGATTCCACTAAATTAATTTCAAATAAATAGTCGTAGAAATAATTAATATCACACTAATACAAAATCCAACTAAGAAAGGTTTAAAACCAAATCCTTTTAAATCATTAATGGAAATACTAGATCCAAGTCCAAATAATGCAAATAATATCAAATATTTAGAAACCGTTGAAACAAAACTAACTATTTTTTCCCAATTAGATAACATTGAGACTTCAATTGTTGCATCAACTATACTTCTTAAGGCTGCCAAAAGTATAAAAAAAATAATAAAGGGCGGAAGTAGATTAAAAAATTTTATTTTATTTTTTTGCTCTTGAGATGAATAATAAAACGCCAGTAAAGGTATCAAAATAATTAAAAAAGAGTTTCTTAGCAATTTAGTTGATATTGTTGAATTAAAAGATTGAGCATCACCATAAATATTTTGAAAAATAGTGCCTGCAGCTGTTACTTGAGATGTATCATGAATTGTTGCACCAAGCAGTATGCCTGCTTTGATTTGTTCTTGTTCAAAAATCAGATTTGCAAAAAATGGAGAAGAAAATACAGACAAAGTACCAATTAGAGTAATCACAGCAACTGCGCATGTAATATCTTTTTTTTTATTATTCATGACCGAGCTTGCTGCCATAATAGCTGTAATACCGCATACTGCAGAACCAATTCCTAATAAATTTATCATTCCTTTATTTGAATTAAGAAATGAGTTTAAAACTTTAATCAAAATAAAAATTAAAATAAAATTTAAAACGATAATAAAAAAAGAAATACTTGCGTAATTATAAAACTCAAAAAAACTGATTTTAATTCCAATTAAAGCAACTCCAATTTTTAAAAAATTTTTGGTTAAAATATTATTAATATTCTCAAAATTACTTATTTGAAAATGATTTATCAAAAGCCCCACAAGGATGCATATAATTGCAGATGATATTTCAATTGAATTATTAGATAATAATACAGATATATACTCGGCTATCGCTACAATAAAAGTAGCAATTAAAAAATTTTTTTTCATGAAATATTTAAGTTTGAAAGCTCAACAAGTTCTTTAATCGTAAAGTCCTTATTTAAAATACAATCAATTAGATCATCAGTTTTAGAATTATTAAATACTTTAAATAATCTTTGAGATTTTGCAGTGATATCATTTTTATCCATTGGATTATCTGGTGTACCTCTGACTGAACTTGCATGATAAAAAAGCTTTTTATCATCATTTAGTATTATTGTTAATTTTGATTGTCTTTCAGGTCTAGCTTTAGCCAGTTCATCACTTGATACTGATTTAATTTTTTTTCTTAATGCTACTACATCTGGATCATTAAAAAGATTTTCATCATGAGCCTCTTCGTATCCCATAGTCTTTTTAATTAAATGTACAGCAATTAAATGTTGTGCACTTATTGAGGGAATTTCTCTGTCATTTACAATATGAAAACGATCTGATGGTATTTCAATTGTAAGCTCTTTTATATCTTTATGATCAAAATCATTATTTTTTAGAAGATGTTCAACTGCATCCATCATAGATTGAATAGGAGATCCTACTGACCATTTTTTTAAAGATGAATGATCAATCTCAAATTTTTTTCCAAGTTCACTTATTATTAAATCAGGTTTAGGATTATGAGCAAAACCTTCATGAAAGCCTCTTTCTCCTAGAAGTGGATCAGTAACAGATGTAAAGTTTTCTTTTGCAAGAAGCGCTGAATAAATTGCATTTCTTGTTGTCATTCCAGAAAATACAAATGCCTTTTCAATATGATCAGGATCTCTATTCCAACAAGCTAAACCCGAAGCTTGTTGTATCGTATAGGATAATAAATAATTACATTGTTGGTGGTTTAATTTTAACAATGCACCAGCTGAAGCTGCACACCCAAAAATTGGACCTAAACTATGTGTTGCAAAGATTGTTGTTTTTGGAGTTTCATAACCTAAGCTTGTGGTAATTCTAACGCCAATATCATATCCAAGTGCGATTGCTTTTAAAATTTCTTTAGAACTTAAATTTTCTCTTTCAGCAATTGCTAATGTTGCGGGAACAATTGCACATCCAGGATGAAATCTGCCATTTGTATGAGAGTCATCAGTTTCGTTTGCGTGCGCTGCCATTCCATTTGCAAATCCTGCATGAATTGCAGACACTTTAATATCATTACCTAATAGTGTTGCTTCTTTAGGACCGCCTTGATTTTTAGAAAATTCAAAACCTTTTTTACCCGGAGGCAAAAGTCTTCCTGTTAGAATAGCAACCATGGTATCTAACAGATGAAACCTTGTATTTAATTCAGTCTCTTTCGGTAATTCGTGTGATAATGCTTCAGATATATATTTTGTGAGCGTTTGTTGAATGTCCATTAAAAAATTCCTTTAATATTATTTTTATCAAAATTAATTTTATTTTCATCACACATTACATTAAGTTTTTTTACATCATCAGAAGAAAGATTTTTTAAATTATTTATTAAATCTAAAAATCTTTTTTGTTCTTTTTCATTTACCATGTTTTCAAACAAAGGTTCCATTTTTTTAATATATTCTGGTCTTTCAAATGGGGTTTTGCCACTTGGATGTGCATTTGCGAATTCTAAACTATCAATAATTTTTTCACCATTGTTTAAAATAATTTCGACTTTTGCACCTTGAGCTTTTTTTAAAGGATCTGGTTCATCATAATACTTTTTATTCCATTCAGGGCTTTCAAAAGTTTCAATTTTATTCCAAAGTTCTACAGTTTCTTTTCTGTTTTTTCTTTCTTCGCTGTAACTTTTTTCATGGTGCCATTCTCCATCCTCTAATGCTACGGCAAATATATACATAGCTGAATGGTCTAATGTTTCACGTGTTGCTTTAGGGCTATATTTTTCCTTATCATTACTTCCACTACCCATTACAATATGGGTATATTGTTTACTATGAATATTAATTTTACTAATCTCTTTGGTATCTTTAATTTTTTTTCTCATATTAAATGCAATATCGATTAAAGAGTTACCATGATATCCGGCTGAATGTTCTTTAGTAAATGTTCCTAAAATTCCTTTTCTAGGTTCATCTCCAACAGGTAACTCAATATCTAAATCATCATTATTTTTTTTTAATAATATTGGAATGATTCCGTAATCTCCTTCCCATACTGGACTAGGTGAGGTGTCACCGCGAATTGCTCTATCGATAGCATCGATTGCATTTTTACCAACTAGTCCTGGCGCATAAGCTTTCCAGCTTGAAAACTCACCTTTTCTTCCCTGTCTTGTAAAAATTGATGTATGTGCGCTCCATTGAATTGCTTGATAAATAGTATCAGCGTCTAACTTTAAAAGTTTACCTATCCCACTAGTGATTGCTGGACCCAAGTGACCAACATGATCAATTCTGTTTGGGTTAAGTGCAATTGACATGGATAATCTTAATTGCGTTTCGTAACTTGTAGATATTGCTTTTACCAAATCGTCACCGTTACAATTTTGTTGTTGAGCTACAGCTAAAATTGTTGGGATACAATCTCCAGGATGACAAGTTTCTTTAGCCATAATATTATCATGGAAATCTAATTCTCTAACTGCAACTGCATTAGCCCAAGCAGCCCACTGACAATCATATTTTTTATTATCCTCAAGGCCAAAGAGGGTTGCACCATTCTTATTTTCAAATTGCATTGCTTGCGCTCTTGCAATTTTAACCGCTTCTCTGTTTAAAGCTGCCACCGCAACACCTGCATTATCTATAATTCTATTACCTACCATTTCAGTAATTTCATTGGTTAAATTCCATTCTTCAGATGACATTACTGCGATGCGATATGCTAATTGATTTTCTTTTTTTAATTTATCGCCAGGTTTTTGAATTTTAATGTTAAAATTTTTCATATTTTGTTTTTTGTTTCATAATGTGAAACTATGTTTTGCATCTTGATATCTTATAGACTTGTGTTACGTTTATGTAAATTAATTGATCAATTAAACACAAAGGGGGATAAATGTTCAATTTAAAATTAAAAAAGCTTTTTGGCTTTTTCAGTTTATTCGCTCTGATTTTTACATCACTAACTGGTCAGTCTTTTGCAAAGAAGCACCCAACTTATGCTCAGAAAGTTTGTAATGGACAAATTCAAGTTGTGATACACGCATCATACGGTGGTGGTACTGATACTACTGCAAGAATGATGTCAATCAGAACAAGAAGAACTTTAAACACAGATATCCAAATCGTAGGTAAAAGAGGTGGATCTGGAGCAAAAGCACAGAACTACACTTTAACAAGACCTAAAGATGGATGTACAGTTATGGCTTTAACTGAGTCTCACTTGTACACAATGGCTAGAGGTAAATCTAATATGAAGATTAATGATCTAGTTGGTGTTGCAAGAGCTATGGAAGAGCCAACATTTGTTGTTGTTAACGCTAAAAATAAAGAGCTTAGCACAGTAAAAAAAATGCAGAAAAGAGCACAGAAGAAACCAATTAGCGTTGCAATCGCATCAATTGGTGGAACAGAGCACATTGGTATGTACACATACTCAAAGGCTGCAAACATTCCATTTAAAGCAGTTTCATTTGGATCAGGAGCACAAAGTTTACAAGCTTTAGCATCTGGTAAAGTTGAAGCTTCTTTATTAAACCCTTCTGAAGCAGCTGCATTAATTGCTGACAAAAAGATTAAAGCAATCGTTTTATTGCACGATAAATCTTTAGCTGATTACCCTAAAGTGAAAACTTCGTACTCTATGGGTCACAAAGTAAAAGTTGTGACTACAAGAGGATATGCGGTGCTTAAAGGTACACCACAATCTACGATCGATGAGATCTCAAAAGGTATGGTGAAAGCTATGAAGCATGAAACGTTTGGTAACTACCTTAAAGGTGCATCTCTAGACCCTGCTACTAGCCCAGCTGGTACAGAAGTTTGGGATAAGCAGCTAAAAGAAAATTATAAAAAAGCTGCTGCTGCATTAAAAGGTTTAGGTTTAACTAAATAGTTAATATCTATGTCTAACGAATCTAATTTTGCGCCTGATAAAACAGGCGCAAAATTATTCCACCGAAAAGATTTATATTTAGCTCTTGTGCTCGTCGCATTTGGAGCATTTGTATATTATGAAGCTGGAAAGTTTCCTCCAGCACCCTTAGTATTAGGAGACACTATTAACGCTGACGTATTTCCAAAAATATTAGTTATTATTTTACTTTTTCTTACTGCTATCATCCCATTTGAATTTAAAATGACTCCAGAAAAAGTTGCAAAGATTGATAAAGAACGTGATCAAAAAACTCTTCCAATTACTTGGATTACTATTTTTCTATTACTTACAATTGTTTTTTTAACAGATTTTCTTGGCGCAGTATTAACCATGTTTGTAATTTGTCTACTGTTACCTCTTGTTTGGGGTGAAAAAAATTATGTAGCTGTTGCAATTTATGCACTTTTATTTCCAGCGTTTGTTTGGTTTTTATTTAATCAAATTCTAGGTTTATATTTTGCACCTGGTTTATTGGAGGTATTTTTTAAATAGTTATGGAAGATGTAATTAAAGGGTTTGGATTAATCTTAGAATTTAAAAACATTGCACTTATATTTGGTGGTGTTTTAATTGGAGTTTTAGTTGGCGCTCTACCAGGATTAAGTTCGCCAATGGCAATTGCATTATTAATGCCATTTACAATAAGCCTTGATCCAGTGGCCTCTATTTCAATGATGGCTGCTCTATATTGCGCTGGTACGTTCGGGGGTTCGATTACAGCGATATTAATTAATGCTCCAGGTGCGCCACCAGCAGTTGCGACTGCATTAGATGGATACCAGATGGCAAAAAATGGTGAGCCAGGAAGAGCACTGGGTTTAGCAGCAGTATCAAGTGTAATAGGTGGTATCATTGCAATTTTCATATTTTTAATGGCGACACCTTTGCTTGCAGAAATTGCTTTAAAATTTGGTCCAGTTGAATATTTTGGTTTATCTGTTTTCGCATTATCAATGCTAGCGGCAATGAGCGGAAAGTCATCTATCAGGAACTTAATTGCTGGAACTCTTGGCGTTTTAATTTCTACAGTAGGAGTACACCTTGCAACTGGAGTTGAGAGATTTGATTTTGGAGTTCAAGAGTTAACTGAAGGAATAAAATTTGTACCAGTTTTAATTGGTTTATTTGCAATGTCAGAATTACTGAATCAATCAAGAACTTTAAATGCTGCGGTTGAAAGAATGAATGCAAAAGCTTTAAGACTGCCAACAATTGCAGAATTAAAAGCCTTAAAGGGAACAATTCTTAGATCTTCTGGTCTTGGAACTTTTATTGGAATTTTACCAGCTGAAGGTTCTACAGTCGCCGCTATGATGGGTTATAATGAAGCAAAAAGATTTTCAAAAACCCCGGAAAAATTTGGTACAGGACATGCTGAAGGAATAGTCGGTCCAGAGGCAGCTAACAATGCAGCAGCTGGAGGAGCAATGGTTCCTACATTAGCATTAGGTATTCCAGGTAGTGGAACAACTGCACTTATTTTAGCCGCGTTAGTAATGCACGGGTTTAGACCAGGTCCATATTTAATTACTGAAACACCGCACCTGGTTCACGCAATATTTGGAGCTATGTTATTTGCTAACATTGGTTTTTTAGGAATTGGATTAGTAGGAGCAAGGTTTTTCTCTTATGTCACGTTCATCCCTAAAAGATTTTTATGGCCATCAGTCTTTGTATTTTCTTTAATTGGTTCTTATGCTTATAGTTCAGCGTTTTTTGATGTTTGGGTTATGTTAATTTCAGGTATCATTGGCTACTTTGCGTTAAGAAATGGTTTTTCACCAGCACCATTTGTGATGGGACTTATTCTTGGTAAAATGGTTGAAGAAACATTCACTCAATCCATGGTTATTTACGATAGTAATTTCATGTCATTCTTTGATAGTGGTGTCTTTATCTTGTTTATGGTTTTAACTGTTATAAGTCTTTCAACACCTTTCTGGGGTACGATAAGAAAAAAGTTAAAATCTTAAAAAGTTGAGCAACAATTTTTCAAAGAATAAAGTAGTTGTAATTACAGGTGGGGCAAAAAAAATTGGCCGTGCTACTGCTAAAAAATTAGCTGATCAAGGCTTTAATATTCTTATTCATACAGGCGGCAAAAGTATTGATGAAGCAAAAAAAACAGTAGATATTGTTAAGGAATATGGAGTTCAATCTGATTTTATTGATGGAGATTTGGCAGATATTAAAACAATTGATAAAATTAAAAGTGCTGCAGAAAAGCTGGGTACTCCTTCAGTTTTAATTAATAACGCAGGTTTAAGAATTCATGATGATTTTGAGAAAATCACCTATGAAGATTGGAAGAGAGTAATGACTGTAAATGTGGATGCATCATTTCTTTGTACGCAGGCATTGATAGGTCATATGACTAAACAAAAATGGGGAAGAGTAATTAATATTGGTGGCTTGTCAGCACATATTGGAGCAAAAGAAAGAGCGCATGTTGTAACCTCAAAAGCTGCATTAATTGGCTTAACAAAAGCTATAAGTATGGAGTTTTTAGAAAGGGGCGTGACATGTAACTGCGTTGTACCTGGTTTTATAGAAGATTTTGACAGCAAAGAAAAAGCTCTTAAAGGTCATTGGTTAAGACATCCTCAGACACCAAATCTTGTTCTTAATAGATTTGGTAATCCTGACGAAGTTGCAGAGGTGATTGCCAATTTGTGTAAAAAGGAAGCGGATTATATTAATGGCCAAACATTACATGTGAATGGTGGTAGCTTTACCCCATGACAATTGCTGAAGAGTTTTCAAGTTGGGCAAAATCCCTTTCGACAAAAGATATTTCAGATAAATCAAGACAAACTTTAGAGTTTCTATTTAAAGATATTTGTGGAGTAATTGTTTCGGCAAGAAATGAAAATTATGTTCAAAGTTTAGTAAAAACATATAAAGGAACAGGTTCTCTAATCTCTCTTGGCCACGGAAAAAATTTTGATATGTCTTCAGCCGCGATAATTACCGGCACTGCTGCACACGGAGAAGATTTTGACGATACATTTGAAGGTAATCCAATGCACGTTGGAGCATCCATGATACCAGCGATGTTGTCTGCAGCACAAAAATTTAATTTATCTGGAGATCAAATTTTAAAAGGGATGATTGTAGGTTCTGAACTAATTTGCAGATTAGCATTAGTTGCTCCCACAGCAATGCACAAACAATGTTTTCACCCAACAGCTGTATGTGGAACCTTTGGAGTTGCAGCAGGTTTGTCATCAGTTCTTAATATGTCAGAAAAACAAATGTCATCCGCACTTGGAGTGGCTGGAAGTTTTACTTCTGGTATTATTGAATACTTAGCTGAAGGATCATGGACTAAACGAGTGCACCCAGGCTGGTCTGCAAATTCAGGAATGAATGCAGCTTTAATAGCAAAGTCAGATTTTTATGGTCCAAGAACAGTATTTGAAGGTGAACATGGTTTCTTCAAAGCATTTGCATTAAGAGAAATTGAAAGAGATTATTCTCATTTAACTGACAAGTTAGGATCAAGATGGGAGACAGAAAATTTAGCATTTAAACCGTATGCTTGCGGAACTATGGCTCAACCATTTGTAGATTGCGCGGTAAAATTAAAAGAAAAAGTAAAAGATCCAAAAAAAATTAAATCAATTTTAGCAAAAGTTGGAGAAGGTACTGTTCATAGATTATGGGAGCCTTCAAAAGAAAAGAAAAATCCATCCACTCCATATTCGGCTAAATTCTCAGTTCCGTATTGCGTTGCTGTTGGTTTTTTAAGAGGCGATGCGGGTCTAAGTGAATTTAATGAACAAAGTATTAAAGACAAAGAGATCTTAGAATTAGCTGGCAAAGTTCAATATGAGATTGATCCAAATGACGAATACCCAAAAAATTATACTGGGACTTTGATTTGTGAAACTGATGATGGAGTTTTTAAAGAACATCAACCTTGTTTTAGAGGTGGTCGAAAACAACCTGTTACTAAAGAAGATATTGAGAAAAAATATCAAGCGAATTTAAAATTTTCTAAAATAGGCGATAAAGAGATAAAAAATTTAAATTCTTTTGTTGATACAATTTTTGAAAAACCAGATTTTACAAAAATTATTATTCAATAATCCATATTATGGAACCTGATTTTGATATAGCAGCTTTATTTGTAAGCCTTGGTTTTTTTGAATTGAGTATTTTAATTTTAACTGCTTATTTTGCATCAGTAGTTTCAGGAATATCTGGATACGGCGGTGGAATGACACTTGGTCTTTTGGTGTCACCATTTATTCCAATCAAGTTACTTGTTCCATTAATGTCAGTTTTTGTTTTATTCTCTAATTTTTCAAGAATGTACTATTACAGAAAAAATATTTTTTGGAAAAAAGGTATTTATTTTGCTGCTATTTCAACACCGTTTTTAATTGCTGGTACAAATTTTTATGCAGCAGTTTCACCAAAGACTTTATATTTTTGTCTAGGTTTTGGATTGGCATTTATTGTTATCTTAAGAAGAGTATTCAAAAAAATTAATCTAAATATTGGATGGTTTGGTTTGGGAGTAATGGCTGTTTTTTACGGCACTATAAGCGGAGTTATTTTAGGACCTGGATCAGTATTACTTACAGCATTAGCTGCAAATGGAATGGTCGGTGCACAAATTATAGGAACAGATTCTTTTATAACGTTAATTAATGTTATCATTCGGTTAATTTCATTTTGGAATCTTGGCTTGTTAAATCTTGATGCTCTTTATATCGGTTCAATGATTGGAATTGTTGCAATTTTTGGGTCTTATACTGCTAAAAAAATTGCTGATAAACTTGGTGTCAAATTACATACAATTATAATTGAAGTGTGCGTTATATTAGGTGGTGCAGCTATGATATATAGAGCATTTACTTTTTAATTTCTAATTTTTGTCCATCTAACCACTCAGCATCCTCACCTTTGTAATGCTCTTTCTTCCAGATGGGTGTTCTTTTTTTTATTTCCTCGATTATAAATCTTGAAAAATCGTAAACTTGTTTTCTATGTTTGCATGCAACAGCTATAATAATTGAAATTCCACCTAGTGGTACATAGCCTTTAGCATGCTCAACGAATGCTACTGGATGTTGTAAATCTAATTTTTTAATTGCTTCATTATATATCTCCTCAAAACTTTTTTTCACCATTGCATCGTGAGAGTCATAGGTAATTCCTGTAACTTCTTTTTCATTATTATGATTTCTTACTGTTCCAATAAAAAATAAAGACGCACCACATTTATGAGACTCAATAAATTTTTGAGCTTTATCTAAAGAAATATTTTTTATATCTACTACATCACAATGAAACATTAACCACCTCCTATTGGCGGTATAATTGATACAGCGTCATTATTTTTTAATTTATAAGTATCTTCAATAATTTCATCTTTTGAGCTAAATGCAGATTTCTCAACCATCTCTAAGTAATTATTATTTTCTGGAAATTTAGTTTTAACAATTTCAATCATTTGATCTCTGACATCTTTAATTTTAGAATTTTCATTTAACTCAAGATCAATATGATCTTTATCAGAAAGCTCTCTACAAACACCAAATAATTCTACTTTAATTTTCATAATCAATAAATTTTACTAGATCACCTTTTTTAATTACCTTATTTTTTTGATCAAGTAGTAACCAGCAGTTTGCTTTGACCAAACTATTAAGCTTGTAAGACTCTTGATCAGGAATAATTTTTACTCCTTTTTGATCAACAAATGCTCTTCGCAATTCAGTTAATTGAGGATTTTTTTTATAATTATGCAATAATTTTGTAGTTTTAAAACTAACCTTCCGGTTTTGCATAGAAAGTATTAAAGGAATAACTAAGAAGTGAAATCCTACGATAGTTGATATAGGATTTCCAGGTAAGCCAAAATAATATTTACTATCCTTAACTGCGAATAGGGTAGGTCTACCTGGCTGCATTCCAATTCTATGAAATTGGATTTTATATTTTTGTTGTTTTAAAAATTTAGGAAAATAATCTTTATGTCCAGCTGATACGCCGCCTGTTGAAATGATAATTGTATTTTTTAAATTTTTAATTTTAGAAAAAATACTATTAATTGCTTTTTGGTTATCTTTGACTATCCCAAGGTAAGTAAAGTTAAAGTTAAATTTTGATGAAAAGCTTTTAAAATATTCAGGTATAGAATTTATAACTTTTTCATTGTTTTCAATACGATCTGAAATTTCATCGCCAGAGCTAAATAATACAACGTTTGGTGTTTCGTAAGTTGATGTGATGTGATTTCCTGATGATTTAATTAATAATTTTTTTGCTGGAGATAGTTTTTCATTTTTTTTTATTAACATCTTGCCCTTTTTAAAGTCTGATCCTTCTAATCTTACATTATGATATTTCCTTATTTTTTTAGGAATTTGAACCAGTTCATCAATAACCTCAACTTGTTCATAAGGCAGCATACAATCGAAAGGGGCTATAATTTTTCCACCCGTGCTTATGCGGTAACAGGTATTTTTAACGTATTGAATTGTTTTTTTTTCTCCAACTGCAAGCTCTCCATTAATTTTAAAAAAGCTATTTCTAACTGTATCCGAAGATTTGAACGCAAATCCATCTAATAAACTATTATTATAAAAAGGGTTATTTCTTTTTGCTTTGATGTTTTCAGCTAAAACCTCATTATTTAAATCTTTAGTGTATTTTTTTACTTTATTTTTTTTTGAAGTTTTGAGAACTTTCTGAAGAGCTTCTTTATACGAAGTCATGATTATTTAAGGTGAGATAAAAATTCAGGAACACCATTTGGATTAATCCATAATCCACTCTTTCCTCCTTGTTTAACTAAAAGTCGAGTTTGCTGTATCAGTAAATCTGGATTAACTATTTTACTTAAATCATAAATTGTTATTAAAGCGGCATTCACACCCATGATAGCTTCCATCTCAACACCAGTTTTTGCATTTGCCGATACCAAACAATATACATCTAATGCAAAATTATTTTCATCTAAGACAATTTTTGTTGAAGTATGATCTATCTGCAATGGATGACAAAGCGGAATAAGATCACTTGTTCTTTTTACACCAAGCACAGCAGCAACCTCTGCAAGCGTAACTGGATCGCCTTTTGGCATCTCGCGGTTTTTAATTAAATTGAAAACTTCTTTTCCAACTATAATTGACCCTGTCGCCAAAGCTCTTCTCAAAGTAATTTCCTTATCAGAAACATCAATCATATTGAAAGACTTTTCCTGGAAGAGTTCTTTTGTCCAATCTTTAAGATCTTCTTTTGTTACAATTTTAAGTTTCAAATTATCCTCCTACTGATGCTAGATGAGGAGTTATACCTGTATTTCCTAGCTCAAGGTGATGAGACTCTTTTTTAAATCTTAATTGAGTTAAGATTAGATCAACCAACTCATCTTTTTGTTTAGGATTTTGTAAATATTTTCTCAAATCAGTGCCAGTGTTCCCAAATAAGCAAAGTCTTAACTCACCCTTGGCAGTAATTCTAAGTCTATTACATGCTTTACAAAAATCTTTAGAATAAGGTGCGATAACTCCAAATTGTCCTTTTAAATTTTCATTTTTGTAATTTAAAGCAGGCCCATCATCTAATGCTCGGTCAATATTTTTCCAACCTTTAGCCTCAATATATTCTTTGAACACTTTGGAACTTTGATGATACTTTTTAAAATAGTCTAAATTATCACCAGTCTGCATTAGCTCGATATATCTAAAACTGATATCATTTTGATTTATAAATTCTGACCAAGCATCAAACTCTTCTTGGTTATCATTTATATTTTTTAATAAAACAGCATTAATTTTAATATTTTTAAATCCTTTATCTTGTAAAATTTTTATACCTTCTAAAATTTCTGGTAATCGATCATGACCTGTGATCTCTTTAAATTTTGACCTATTTAATGAATCAATACTAATATTCATGCCATCTATGCCTGCATCAAGAAATTTATCTGTAAGTTGATTAAGTTTATAACCGTTAGTAGTAACAACTAATTTTTTTATTCCATTTTTTGATTTAATTAATTTCATTACATCAAAAAAGTCTTTCCTCACCGTTGGTTCTCCGCCTGTGACTCTAATCTTAGAGACACCTAAATCTGAAAGACCATTGATTAAATTTTCTATTTCAAAAATATTTAGAAAACCAGGATGATTATTTGGTTTAAAATAACCATTTGGCAGACAATAACCGCACTTGAAATTACAGACATCGGTGATGGATAATCTAATATAAGGAAAGGTGCGCCCAAATGTATCTCTTAGTTTTCCCCCCATGGTTTTAGAGTACTGTTTTTATCCAATAATTTAAAGATTTTTTTATGACTTATTTATTTTATTCATCTTTAAAAAATTGAAATTGCTTCAATTTATGTTGCAAAAGTAACTGCAAAGCGGGTATATAAAGTAATTATGGAAATTTTAAATATGGGCGGTTACGCAGCTTTTGTTTGGTCAGCTTATTTTTTTGCACTAGGTTTAACATTCTTTTTATACAAACGTTCAGTAAAACAGCTTAAAACTGTTGAGAAGAAAGCTGAAGAGTTAGGATTGGTATCTAAAGAAGTTAGTCAAACAGTTAGAGCTAGCCAAACTATCTAGTTAACTACAAAATCTTCATACCCATTCGAATTGCAACAAACAACACAAGTGCGCCTGTAACAAATGCAAGAACTTTTGTAGGCAATATTCTTATATTAACAAAATTACCTATTTGACCACCGATAAAAACACTTATTAATAAAGGCCAATAATTTAATAATTCATTGAATACAAAATTTTTAGAGAGGTGACCAAAAACACCTGATATAGAATTTATTAATATGAACAGCGAGGCAGCTGTCGCAATTTCTTTAGGTTTGCCAGCTCTTATTATAAAGAGAATTGGGCTTAAAAAAATTCCTCCACCAATTCCCACAACACCAGAAATAAAACCAAGCACTGAGCCAATCCCAATTGAAATTGGATATGAAATCTTTTTATAACTTTTCTCATTATCATCATATTTTTTAAAATTGATTAATAATAGCAATCCTGCAATTGTGAGAATTACAAAAAGTAATACTTCAAATATTTCTTTATTAATCGAAAGGGTTCCACCAAAAAAAGCTAAAGGAACAGATCCAATTAAATAAGGTACAAGTAATTTAAGATTTAAGTTTCCAGCTCTTGTGTAATTAATGCAGTTTCCTGTAACGACAATGATGTTACAACAAAGCGCGATAATTGGAAAAAAAGTAAACGGAATTCCCCAAAGCAATAATAACGCTAAGTAAGTTGATCCACCCCCAAACCCAACGCTTGAATAGATACAGGCAGTTATTAAAAATAATATTGTTAAAATTATCATCTTAAATCTTGAATTTTGGATATATGTGACGGTGTAATTTCGCAACATCCGCCAATTAGTTTTGCACCCATATCAATGAATTCTTTTGAAATTTCTTGAAATTTAAAAGCAGTTAAATCTTCATTTTTACCCAGCGCTAAATTTGGATTTGAAGAGTCAGGCTTCCATCCTTTTGGTATTTCTTTGAATGCATTTACTTTAAATCCAAAAGGTAAACCAGACTCTATGAAACCATTTTTAGCATCAATAACATCTTCATAAGCTACACAAGAGCCGGTTATTGCTAAAGGATTATAAGATTTTATTTTATTTATAACATTTTTTATTTTTTCACCCGAGGGTAATAAGCCATTTTTTTTAAAATGAATTCCAACCACAAAAGGTTTATTGAAAGTTTGTATTGATTGAATACCAATTTCGATTTCTTCTGAACTACTTAAAACATCAAGATAAAACAAATCTACTCCTTCATTTAAAATTTTCGCTTGGTCAAAAAAGTTTTTTTTCATTTTATCTATGTCGCCAAGTTCAGGAAGATAAGTAAAGTTTTGTGGAGGCAAACTGCCAGCAATTAGCACTTTTCTTCCAGACTCTTTCACAGATTCTTTTGCAAGTTTTAAAGCCGTAAAGTTTAATTCTTCGAAACGGTTTTCAATTTGATTATCTTCAAGTCGCCTTCTTCTAGATCCAAAAGTATTTGTTAATATGATTTCAGCTCCGGCATTGATAAAATCAAGATGGCAATCTTTTATAATTTGGTGATATTTTTTTTCCATCAATGCAGTTGCAGACCATAAGTTTGATACAGGCTTTACACCTCTAGCTAGAAGTTCTTGTCCCATTCCACCATCAAGTATTATGAAATTTTTTGTAAAAATATTTTTCATTTAAAGACCTAATAAACCTTGTAATTACTTAAGCAATTACTAAATAGCTCTAATGAATATTTTACATCTAGACTCTAGTGCCAGGAAAGAGGAATCAGTATCAAGAAAACTCGCCAAAGAACTGGTTAACAAATTAAAAAAAAATAATGATCAATTGGTCTACAGAGATATCTCTTCAAATATCCCATTTGTAGCAGGAATTAAAGGTGCAGGTTTTATAATTCCTGAAGAGGATAGAACTGAACAGGATAAAGAGTTATTTAAATTTTCAGATGAGCTTGTCGATGAAGTGTTAGCTGCAGATACAATTGTAATTTCAACGCCAATTTATAATTTTGGGCCACCGGCAGCTGCCAAGGCTTGGTTTGATCTCGTTGCAAGGGCAGGAAAAACTTTCAAATATGAGCCCACTGGCCCAATTGGTTTGATAGGTGGAGGTAAAAAAGTTTATTTAGTAGTTACCTCAGGTGGAGTTCCAGTTGATAGTCCTGTAGATTTTTGTACACCATGGTTTAAGCAAGCATTAAATTTTTTAGGTATTTCTGATATAGAAATTATTGACTCATCTCAATTAAATATAAATGATGATAATTTAAAAAAAGCACAGGAGAAAATTAATAATTTATGATTAATGTAATCAAATATGAAGATCTAGGTGGAGCAGACCACGGGTGGTTAAAAGCTAAACATCATTTTAGTTTTGCAAGTTATCAAGATCCAAATAGAGTTAGATTTGGTCCAATGAGAGTTATTAATGATGATATAGTAGGTCCAAAAACTGGTTTTGATCCTCATCCACATGACAATATGGAAATAATTACTTATGTGAGAAAAGGAGCAATAACCCATAAAGATGATATGGGCAATGAAGGCAAAACTGGTGCAGGTGATGTTCAGGTTATGTCGGCTGGAACTGGGGTTGTTCACTCAGAATATAATTTAGAAGATGAGGATACAAACCTCTATCAAATTTGGATGTTTCCAAATAAAAAAAATGTAAAACCAAGATGGGATGCAAAAGAATTTCCCAAAGAACCAGTTGAAGGACAGTTAAAACCTTTGGTTACTGGTTTTGATAACAATCATTCAGACTCGTTAAAAATTCACCAAGATGCTGTAATTTATGCAGGAAGAGTAAACAAAGGTAAAAGTGTGAAACAAACTATCGATAGAGATCAAGCTTACGTATTATGTTCACAAGGAAAAATTAAAATTAATGATACTGAAATTAAAAAAGGCGATGGAGCAGAAATTACAGAGCTAAAAGATGTTGAAATAACATCGTTAGAAGATAGTGAAATTTTATTTATTGATCTTCCAAGATAATTTTTTAATAGTATAAATATCTCATGCCTATTGATAGCACTAAAGAGTTTAAGCCAATCAAAATTTCTGTTTTAACAATCTCAGACACTAGAACTGAGGCTACTGATAAATCCGGCCAAATTTTAGCAAAGAAAATTAAAGAAAAGGGTCACGGGTTATCTCATAAGCAAATTGTTAAAGATGACAAAGATGATATTAAAAAAATTCTTTTAGAGTGGTGTAATGATAAAAATGTAGATGTCATTTTAACTACTGGTGGAACGGGGTTAACGGGCAGAGATACTACTCCTGAGGCTTTAGAAGAAATTAAGGATAAAGATATTCCAGGATTTGGGGAATTATTTAGATTAATTAGTTATAAAAAAATTGGTGCTTCGACGATCCAATCAAGAGCGATGGCAGTGCTTGCAAAAGGAACCTATATTTTTGCATTACCAGGTTCATCAGGTGCAGTAACTGATGCATGGGAAGATATATTAAAATTTCAATTAGATTCTAGATTTAGACCCTGTAATTTTATTGAATTAATCCCAAGACTCAATGAAGAGTAGACAAAACTAGGATTTGCACTTTTTACAAATACCATAAAATTCTAAATTATATTCTAAGTATTCTTCTCCAGCATCATCTTTAAAACTTGATAAAAATTTTGATAGTTTTGTGTTAAGTATCTCGGTAACTTTTTCACACCTTTGGCAGATTGAAAAAGCTGTTTTTGATGAGGTCTTACATTTAGAATTTTGACAATCTAAATACGCATTTTTACTTTCAATTCTGTGAATTTTACCCTTTTTAATTAATTTGTCTAAAGCTCGATAAACTTGAGGTGGCGCTTTTAAACCATTTTTCTTAACATCAGATAAGATTGTATAAGCTTTTATTGGTCCGGTTGATTTTTTTACTACCTCTAAAACCACTTTTTCATTTTTGCTTAATTTTTGAGATTTCATTTTTATATTTAATAATTTTTAACTTTATTTGATTTTTTAAAATTTATCAAAGACAGCAAAAATAGAATTAATGCAGCTGTTATTATTGATGGACCTGATGGTGAATTAAATTCTAGCGATGCAAATAAACCAATTGATACTGACATTATTCCTCCTACAATTGATAAAATTACCATTTTAGTTGGACTATCAGATAAATTTCTGGCCATAGCAGCTGGCATGATCAGCATGCCAGTGATTAATAATAAACCTACCATTTTTATAGCTATAGCAATCATGGCAGCCATTAAAATTATAAAAATGACATTTGCTCTATCCGGTTTCATACCTTCAGCTTCAGCAAGATCATAATTAACAGTTGCCGCAAAAAGAGATTTCCATATAAATTTTAAAATAATTAGTATTATTGCACCACCAATCCAAATAATTAAAATATCTATTTTATTTACTGCAAGGATATCTCCAAAAAGTAATCCCATAACATCAAATCTTATATTTGATAAAAAACCGATAACGACTAACCCAGTTGCTAATGATGAGTGAGCTAATAAACCTAAAAGAGCATCTCCTGGAAGACGTGTATTTTTTTGAAGTGATAAAAGCATTACAGCAATTATTGATGAGATAACAAATACAGCGAATGGAATATTTAATTCAAATGTTAATGCCATTGTAACTCCAAGTAAGGCAGAATGGGCTAGGGTATCTCCAAAAAAAGAAAGTCTTTTCCAGATTGTAAAACAACCCATTGGACCTGTAATCAATGAAACGCCAAGACCTGCAATTAACGCTCTTATAAAAAAATCATCTAACATAACTAATTATTTTTTTTTATTGTTCCATCAGTTGAATGACTATGATCATGATTATGCTCATAAATTGAAAGCATCGTAGAAGCTCGATCTCCGAATAACTCCCTGTATTGATCACTATTTGCTACTTTCTTTGGGGTACCAGAACAACATATATGTCCATTGAGGCACACAACATAATCAGTAGCTGACATTACTACATGTAAATCATGGGATATAAGTAAAATACCGCAATTAGTTTTTTTAGATATAGATCTAATAAGCTCATAAAGTGAAATTTCACCTTTAAAATCTACTCCTTGTACCGGTTCATCAAGAACCAAAAGCTCAGGTTTTTTTGCTATTGCTCTCGCAATCAGTATTCTTTGGAATTCACCACCTGATAATTCATTTAAATTCTTATTTTTTAAATGATCTACACCGGTAAAGTCTAATGCTTCATTGATTTCCTCCGGATTGATCTTTGAAGTTAATTGCATAAAATCATTAACCCTTATTGGCAATGTCCAGTCAATCACTACCTTTTGAGGAACATAACCAATTTGACTGGTATATCTTTGAACATTACCTTCAAAGTTTTCATTTATACCCAAAGCCATTTTTGCAGTTGTTGTTTTACCCGATCCGTTTGGCCCGATAAGAGTTACAATTTCTCCTTGTTTCACCTCAAATGAAATGTTTTTCACAAGTATTTTTTTATTTTTTTCAACACTTGCATTTTCTAATTTGACTAAAGTTTTTTTATTATTTTTTTTCATATAGCTGTTGACTTCATAAAAGTGTTATATTATAACAAGTTATATTATAACAATAATTTGCGATGTTAACCATGAAAAATCAAATAAACAAATTCTTTTTTTCAGTTTTTTTGACACTATTTTTAGGCTTTTCACATGCTAAAGCTGAATTACAAGTGGTAACCTCTATAAAACCTATACACTCTTTGGCAAGCATGTTAATGGACGGTATTGGTGCTCCGAAACTTATAGTTGATGGTAGCAACTCTCCACATAATTTTACCCTAAAACCTTCACATGCAAAAATGCTACAAAATGCTGACTTAGTATTTTGGGTAGGTGAAGACATCGAGGCATTCTTGGAAAAACCACTTCGTACAGTCGCTAAAAAAGCGAAAAAAATTGAATTGATGGAAATCAGCCAGATAAAAAAAATAAAATTTAGAGAAAAAAATTTATATAAAGATCATCACGATGATCACGGACACAAAAAACACGATGATCACGGACACAAAAAACACGATGATCACGGACACAAAAAACACGATGATCACGGACACAAAAAACACGATGATCATGGACATGCCCATGGTGAACATGACCCCCACATTTGGCTAGATCCTTTGAATGCAAAAGTGATCTTAAATGTTATGGCTAAGAATATGAAAATAATGGATAAGAAAAATTCAGCAAATTATGACTCAAATTTAAAAAAAGCTAATGCAAAAATAGACGGTTTAGTCTCTGAAATTAATAGGGTTATTAATAAAAATGCGAAATATGTAGTTTTTCATGATGCGTATCAATATTTCGAAAGACGTTTTGGTCTTAAAACACTTGGTGCTTTGACTGTAAATACAGATGTACTCCCAGGCGCAGAGCAATTAAAGGATATAAGAAAAGTTATTAAAAGAGAAAATGCAAAATGTATATTTTCAGAGCCTCAATTTAATCCAAAAATAATTAAGGCAATTGCAAAAGATACAAATATTAAAACTGGTGTATTAGACCCTCTTGGTGCAGATCTTAAAAATAATAAAGATCTTTACTTTCAATTATTAAATAATTTATCTAATTCACTTAGAAAGTGTTGACCTCTTCTCACGCTCGCTTGCGGTCTTTAGTTGGCCGCAAGCTCCTAAAATATCGTCACCTCTTGATTTTCTAAGAGTAACAACGTGACCATTCTTCTTTATTATTTCTATGAATTTAGAAGTTTGTTCTTTTGTCGCAGTTTTATATTTAACCCCTGGCCATGGATTAAATTGAATTAAATTTAATTTACATGGAAATTGTGACATGATTTTTGACAACTCTTTTGCACACTGTTCAGTATCATTCACATCTTTTAAAAGAACATATTCAATAAAAATTTTTTCTCCATTTTCTTTTGCATATTGACTGCAATGTTCAATTATATTCTCAATATTATATTTTTTATTGATTGGCATAATTTCGTTTCTGATTTCATTATTAGGTGCATGCAAAGATAATGCTAAATAAGTTCCAATTTCATTTGCAGCTTTTTTGATATTTGGAGATATCCCGGATGTTGATACAGTTATCTTTTTATTTGAAAAGTTAAGACCATTTTCATCTTTTAAAATTTCAACTGACTTTTTTATGTTTTCAAAATTATAAAATGGTTCACCCATGCCCATATAAACAATATTGTTAATTTTTTTTTGCTCTTTCCAATCATTCAATTCATCTTTTGCAATCAAGATCTGACTAATAATTTCATTTGATGATAAGTTTTTTACAAGTGGTTGAATACCGGTATGACAGAATTTACAATTTAAAGTACATCCAACTTGCGAAGAAATGCAAAGTGTAGAATGAGTTTCAGATGGTATATAAACTGTTTCAACTAAATTTTTATCATTTAACTCTAATAACCATTTAATAGTTCCATCTTTTGATACTTGTTTATTTTTAATTTTAGGTCTGGAAAAATTTACTATTTTTAATAATTCATCACGTAAACTCTGAGTTAAGTTTGAAAAGAGATTAGGATCAGAATATCCTTTTTGATAATAAAACTTCCAAACTTGATTGGCTCTCATTGAAGATTTTTTTTTATCTAAATTAAAATTATTGGAAAAAATACTTTTTACTTCTCTATAATTAAGATCAGCAAATTCGATCATTTAAATTACAAATTTACTAAAAAGAAAATTAATTGATATCAAGACAAAGCTTGTAATTACTAATATGATACACCAAAATCTTAACAAAATCGCAGTTCCAGCTTTTTCGAAATTTTTCCAAGGTATAAAATAATAACTAAGTAACGTTACTAAAATAAAAAAAAGTAAAATATCAGTTAAGCTTATATTCACTTTTGAAATTTATCTTTCCATTCAGAGTATGGCATTCCGTAAATCATTTCTCTTGAATCTGGATCAGAGATCTCAACACCTTTTTTTTCAGCCTCTTCCCTGAACCATTTTGATAAACAGTTCCTGCAAAAACCAGCCAAATTCATAAGATCAATGTTTTGAACATCTTTTCTCTCTCTTAAATGATTAACAAGTCTTTCAAATGCCTGTGATTGAATTTCTTTTTTTGTAGCTTCGTCCATAAAAATAATTATAAGAAGTTTAATGAAACTAACAGGTTCTTATAAAATTCCAACCGATAAACAGTCAGTTTGGGAAGCGCTAAATAATCCAGAGATATTAGAAAAGTGCATTCCCGGGTGCGAAGAGTTTAAAAAAAATTCTGACACTAGTTTTACAGCAACTGCCACAAACAAAATTGGTCCATTTAATGCAAGTTTTACCGGTGATGTTGAACTTCAAGATCTCAATCCTCCACATAGTTATAAGCTTGTAGGACAAGGTAATTCACCAGTAGGTTTTGCATCTGGAGAAGCTAAAGTAACCTTGGCCGAGGATGCGGGTCATACTGTTTTGACTTATGATGTTGAGGCAAATGTTGGAGGAAAGATTGCACAAGTAGGTAGTAGATTGATTGATATGACGGCAAAAAAAATGGCTGATATTTTTTTTGGCAAATTTTCCGAAACAATATCCCCTCAAAGCCAAACTTCGCAATCTACAACAAAAACTTCTGTTGAAAAAAAAGGATTTAACAAAAAATTAATTTATGCGTTTGCAACATTAGTTTCTGTGGGCCTGATTTTATTAGCATTTTTTTAAACAACTTTTAATTGAAATTTTCTGACGCACTTGTTTTTTCATCTCAGTATGAGAAGATGATTCTAGGGAGACAAGTTTAATAATGATGAAATTATCACTTAAAGTTAATGGAAAAAAAATAGAAAAAGAAGTTGATGATAATACTTTATTAGTTTCTTTTATTAGAGAAAATTTAAATTTAACAGGAACACATGTTGGATGCGATACAAGCCAATGTGGATCTTGCGTAGTTCATGTTAATGGCAAATCAGTAAAAAGTTGTGCAATGTTTGCTGTTGACGCTAATGGTTCAGAGGTGACAACTATAGAAGGATTGGAAAAGGATGGAAAATTACACCCTGTTCAAGAGTCTTTTAAAAAGCATCATGGTTTACAGTGTGGATATTGTACTCCAGGAATGGTTATGAGTTCTATTGATTTATTAAAATCACACAAAAACCCAACTGAAGAAGAAATTAGAAAAGGTTTAGAAGGTAATATTTGTAGATGTACAGGTTACCAAAATATTGTTGCATCAGTTAAAGGTGCAATTGGAAAAGTTTAACAAAAGGAGAAATAAAAATGGCAAGTATGATTGGTTCAAAAGTTGAAAGAAAAGAAGACAAAAAGTTTTTAACAGGAAAAGGAAGATACACTGCGGATATAACATTACATAACCAATCATATGCAGTTTTCATTCGTTCTCCTCACGCAAGAGCAAAAATTAAAGGAATTGATACAGCGAAAGCAAAAAAAGCATCTGGAGTTATCGATGTTTTAACAGGTAAAGATTTAGCAGATGATAAAATTGGAGGCTTGATCGCAGGCTGGAAGATTGTCAGCAAAGATGGAACGGATATGAAATGTCCCGCACACCCTGCATTAGCTACTGATACAGTTAATTATGTAGGTGATCATGTTGCATTAGTAATCGCTGAAAGTTTACAAGAAGCAAAAGATGCTGCTGATTTAGTAAATGTTGATTACAAAGTTTTAAAGGCAGTTGCAAATACAGGCGATGCCATGAACGCTGAAGCAATACACGAAGGTATTGATAAAAATTTATGTTTTGATTGGGAGCTTGGCGATAAAGCAAAAGTCGACGAAGCGTTTTCAAGTGCAGATAAAGTTGTTGAGATGGATATCGTGAACAATAGATTAGTTCCAAATGCTATGGAACCTAGAGCATCTATTGGTGATTACAATTCATCTTCAGATGAATTAACTTTGTATACAACAAGTCAAAATCCTCACTTATCAAGATTAGTAATGTCAGCATTTAACGCACTTCATCCAGAGCATAAATTTAGAATTGTTGCTCCAGATGTTGGCGGAGGTTTTGGATCAAAAATTTATCCTTATTCTGAAGATGTTGTTATTGCTTGGGCAGCAAAAAGACTGCAGCGTCCAGTCAAATGGGTTTGTGAAAGAACAGAGTCATTCCTTTCAGACTGTCACGGAAGAGATCATATCACAAAAGCAGCTGTTGCAGTTAAAAGTGATGGAACTGTTACTGGTTTAAAAGTTGATACAATTGCAAACTTAGGTGGTTATGCATCTTTATTTGCAACTGTAACACCGACATATTTATATGGTCCATTAGTTTTAGGACTTTACAATATACCCGCTGCTTACTGTAACGTAAAAGCAGTTTACACAAATACTGCTCCAGTTGATGCTTATAGAGGTGCTGGAAGACCAGAAGCTACTTATTTAATTGAAAGAATAATGGATAAAGCCGCTAAAGAAATGGGTATGGATAGAGCGGAGTTTAGAAAGAAAAACTTTATTAAACAGTTTCCTCATCAACAATGTTTAGTTCATAACATTGACTCAGGAGATTATGATGCGCACTTCGATAAAGCATTAAATCTAGCTGATTATGCTGGGTTTGAAAAAAGGAAAGCAGAATCTGCAGCAAAAGGTAAGCTAAGAGGTATTGGTTTTTCAACTTATATCGAAGCATGCGGTATTGCTCCATCAGCAGCAGTCATGTCATTAGGTGCTGGTGTTGGTTTATGGGAGTCTGCCGAAATTAGATTTAATCCAACTGGAAATATTTCAGTATTTACAGGAACACATAGTCATGGCCAAGGTCATGATACAACTTTTGCCCAAATAGTTTCCGACAAGTTGGGTGTGCCAGTTGAAAATATTGAAATCGTACATGGAGATACGGATAAAGGTCCATTTGGTATGGGTACTTATGGTTCTAGATCACTTGCTGTAGGTGGTTCTGCAATCTCAAAAGCTTGTGATAAAATTGTAGAAAAAGGAAAGGCAGTAGCTGCAAATATGCTAGAAGCTAAACCTGAGGACATTGAATTTAAAGATGGAGAATTCATTGTACCTAATACTAATAAGAAAAAAACAATGGGTGAAATTGCTTTTGCTTGTTATTTACCAGGAACATATGGTGAAATAAAATCACCTTTACCGGAAGGTATGGAGCCAGGTTTAAAAGAGACAGCATTTTACGATCCAGTAAACTTCTCTTTCCCAGCAGGTTCACATATTTGTGAAGTAGAAATTGATCCAACAACTGGAGAAACAAAGGTTGATACTTATACCTGTGTTGATGACTTTGGAAACTTAATCAATCCTATGATTGTTGAAGGCCAAATTCATGGTGGTTTGGCTCAAGGAATTGGACAAGCATTATATGAAAATGCTTATTACGATGAAACTGGTCAGTTAGTAACTGCATCATACATGGATTATTGTATGCCAAGAGCAGATAATTTTCCAGAGTTTAGAATTGATTACACATGCACGCCAGCAACTTCAAACCCATTAGGTGTTAAAGGTTGTGGAGAGGCAGGTGCAATCGCTTCTCCTCCAGCTGTAATGAACGCAGTAGTAGATGCAATTGGAACAGAAGTTACAATGCCTGCAACTGCTGAAAAAGTTTGGAGAGCATTAAAAGATAAAAAATCAGCTCAAAAAAAAGCGGCATAAGGGGGTTAAATGAAACAGTTTAATTTTCACGAAGCAAAGAACGTAAAAGATGCAGTCAAAGCTTCATCAAAAAAATCTGCTTTTTTATCTGGAGGCCAGACTTTAATTCCTTCAATGAAATTAAGGTTATCTAGTTTTGATGATGTAATTAACGTCAAAAACATAAAAGATCTTCAAGGTATCAAAGTTAGTAGTAAATCTGTTACGATAGGTGCTGCAACAACACATGCTGAAGTAGCTGCGTCTAAAGATGTAAAAAAAGCTATTCCGTCCCTTTCTCATTTAGCTGGGATGATTGGTGACGCTCAAGTTCGTAATAAAGGAACATTGGGTGGATCGATTGCTAATAATGATCCGAGTGCGTGTTACCCATCTGCTTGCATCGCATTGGATGCTACAGTTCATACATCTGATAGAAAAATAGAGGCTTCAAAGTTTTTTAAAGGTATGTTTGAAACGGCACTAAAAAAAGATGAATTAGTTACAGCTGTAGAGTTTAAAATACCAGAAAGTTCAAGCTATGTTAAAATTCCAAATCCAGCTTCAAGATATGCAATGGTTGGAGTTTATGTTGCTAAACACAAAAAAGATGTAATCTGTGCAGTAACTGGCGCTCAAGCAGTGGTTTATCGATGCAAGGAAATTGAAAAAGAATTAGGTAATAATTTTTCTTCAGATTCTTTAAATAACCTAAATTTAGATTATAGCGAAATGAACTCAGATATCCATGCATCAGCAGAATATAGAGCAAGTTTAGTTTTATCTGCTGCCCAAAAAGCAGTCGCTAATTGCAAATAATTTAAATAATTTATCATAATCTGATAAGGTACTATTTATGAATAATACCTTTGATGAAAAAATTCTAGATGAAGCTCAACAATGGATTGAGCAAAATAAAAAAGTTATTCTAGCAACAGTCATTCAAACATGGGGTTCTTCACCAAGGCCAATAGGAAGCTTGATGATTGTAAATAATTCTGGTGATTTTTCTGGCTCAGTATCTGGTGGATGCGTAGAAGGTGAGGTTGTAAGACAATGTCTAGATTTATTAAATGATAAAAATGATTTTAAAAAAATTGATTTCAAAGTTTCAAATGAAAGCGCCTGGAATGTTGGTCTTGCATGTGGAGGCGAGATTGCCATCTTTTTAGAAAAACTAAAAAAATGAATTTAGACTTACTTCAAGAAATAATTAATTTAAAAAATTCTAAAAAAGAATTTTCAGTTATTACTGATATCAGCAATGCTAAAAGTTATATTTTTTCATTAAACGAAAAAATACAAGAAGAGCTAAAAGAAAATGAAAAAAAAATTATTGAACTTTATAAATCTAGAAAAGATGGCTTAATAAAAGGAACAGACTTATTTGTAAAAAATTATCACCGACCAATCAAGGTCGTAATAGTTGGAGCTGTTCATATATCTCAATTTTTCGTTGAGTATGCAAAATCGCTTAATCTGGATATTTATATTATTGATCCGCGTGGTTATTTTGCTTCTGAGAAAAGATTTCCGTCAGCAAATATAATTAATTTGTGGCCAGACGAGGCTTTTAAACATTGTACATTAGATAAAAATACGGCTTTGATTGCTTTAACCCATGACCCAAAAATTGATGATCCCGCAATACAAGAGGCTTTAAATAAAAAATGTTTTTATATTGGTGCGCTAGGAAGTAAGAAAACTCATGAGAATAGATGTAATCGTTTGATTGAAAATGGTTTTGAAAAAGAAGAGATAAAAAAAATTTTTGGACCAATCGGAATTAAATTTGGAGGAAGATCTGCACCAGAGATAGCTTTATCAATTATTTTTCAACTGATGACTGAGATTTACAAGCAGTGATATCTGCAATTTTACTAGTGGCCGGTACGTCATCACGTTATGGGAAAGATAATAAACTTCTTGTTAAATATAAAAAAAAACCTTTACTGTCATATTCTTTAAAAGCTTTATTAAAAAGCAAAGTCAAAGATATTGTTGTTGTACTTGGTAAAGATAAACAAAAGATACTAGAAGAAGTTCCTCAGAACAGAAAAATTAAAGTCATTTTTAATAAAAATTATAAAAGAGGAATGGCATCTTCTATCCTGGCTGGTTTGAAAAAAATAAATAAAAGCAGCCATGGCTTTATGGTGTGTTTATCTGATATGCCAAAAATAAAATCTTCTACTTATAATAAAATTATTAATCACTTTAATAAAAACAAAAAAATTCCTTGTGTTCCTTGCTATAAAAATAGAAATGGAAATCCAGTATGCTTTCCAATCAGCTTTAAATCTAAAATCAAAAATATCAAAGGTGATCAGGGAGCAAAAAAAATCCTTCTAATGAATAATTTTAATAAAGTTAATATTTCATCAAGTTCAATATTAATTGATTTTGATAAAAAATCTGATTTTAAAAAGTAAATTCTTTTAAATATTCTTTTAGCTTATTTGGTTTGTCTAAAGTTATTGTTTGAAAACCTATTTTTTTTGCTGATTCAGTATTTTCTGTTCTATCATCAATAAAAAGTGTTGTTTTAGGATCACAAATAAATTTTTTAATTGCTAGTTCGTAAATTTTTACATCTGGTTTTTTTAGACCAACTTTTCCAGATATAATCATGTCATTAAACTCATTAACGAATTTATTTTTAGATGCATAAATATCAAATTGATCACCAGGAAAATTACTTAAAATAAAAATCGGAATGCCCTTTTTTTTTAAATCAAATGCAATCTTAAGATTTTCCTCATAAACACCAACTATCATCTCCTGAAAGCGACCGTAAAATGATTCTATTGCATATTTATAATCTGGATATTCTTCAATTTTTTTTAAAGTTGCGGGTTTTGTGTCATAAACTAAATCTTGTTGAATATGCCATTCCCAAGGACATATATTTTTAAAAAAAAAATCAGTATCTTCTGGGGTATTAAAAATTTTATAGTATAGATTTCTTGGATCAAATTTAACTATGACTTTCCCAAGATCAAAAATTACTTTTTCAATTTTATTCACGATAAATCGATAGCGAATTTTTTAAGAGTTTCTAAATTTATAATTTCTAAAGTTTTTTTATTGGTACTTTTAATAAAAATCTTACATGGATGACCAGCATCTACTGCTCTCTTAAACCATGTTGCACAAACACACCAGCTATCACCATTTTTTAATCCTACGAAATTATATTCTGGTCTAGGTGTAATCAAATCATTACCGTTATCTTTGCAAAATTTTAAAAAATCATCGTTTACTTTTGCACATACAGTATGAGTGCCAATATCGTTTTCATCTGTATTGCAACATCCATCTCTGTACCAGCCTGTCAATGGATCTAATGAGCAATTTTCTAATTTTTCACCAAGAACATTGAGTTGATTTTTAGTCATGAAAGACGTTTGCAATTTTTTCTTCTAATTCAATGTTTAATGAAAAGGATCGCCTTTCGCCACTTGTATGAAATGGATAGGCTGTGTGCATCAAATAATTTGGAAATAATATCATATCCCCAACTTTCGGAACATGATTATAAATACTATCACTTAAAAAATTCTTAGAGCCATTGATGAAATCAATTGTTCCATTTGTTTTGATGTTTTTTTTACTTTTATTAAAATTTTTTGGGATCTTCAGGTATCCTACAGCAGATAAATGTCCATCGTGATAATGAATAGGGTTATATTCATTTTGAAACTGTCTTACTACCCAGAGGTTTTTAATTATTATTTTTTTTGCGTTTTTATTAATAGATTTTTTTAAAAAAACTTTTACTTCTTTAGCAATAAGTTTTGATAGGTTTTTCTTTATGAAAGTTTTTGGCAATTCAAATTCCTGTTTCACCTCACCAACTAGATTCTTTGAATAATTAAGTTTTTTTACCAACTGTTTATTTTCTAATATTCTATCAACTTCAGTATTTATTTTTTTAATTATAGAAAGAGGTAATTTAAATTTACCCATCTTTGGTCCAAAAGGGCTTAGAACTTTCATTTTAAAGCTTCGTTGGGTTTGGTTGACCCTTGTATACAATTTCAGGGTCAAATGTTTTCTCTTTTTCCTCAAACTTTAACTCAATATCATCAGTTTTATTTTCAAGCGGTATTGATCTATAAAAACATGAGTAGTATCCAACATGACAACTCGCTCCATCACCAATATCAACTGATATCCACAAAGAGTCTTGATCGTCATCTATTCTTATAAATTTTATTTTTTGAACCCATCCGCTTGTTTTACCTTTATGCCAAATAGCATTTCTTGATCTACTGAAATAATGTGCTTCTTTTGTCTCAATAGTTTTTTTAAATGCTTCCTCATTCATATAACCGTGCATTAAAATTTCCCCAGATTTATAATCAGTGGTGATCACAGGTATCAACCCATTTTGATCAAACTTTGGGCATAATTCTTTACCTTCTTCTACTTGTTCTACAGATATTCTTTTTTTAAACATTGTTATGTGTATCTATAATTGTATATTAGATTAATCAAATTTAATTATACAGGGACTAAATGACAAATAAAAATGTAACAGAATTTAAAGCAAAATTAGTAGAAAAGATTAGTAAAGAGGAAGCAAAAAAAGCTATTCAAACAATATTAAAATACATTGGGGAAAATCCTGATCGCGAAGGCCTAATTGAAACCCCAAAAAGAGTAATCAAAGCTTTTGATGAATATTTCTCAGGCTATGCAGAAGACCCCCAGTTATATTTGGAAAAAACTTTTGGAGATGTGGAAGGATATAACGATATGGTTATTCAAAAAAACATTTCTATCCAAAGTCATTGCGAACACCATATGGCACCAATAATTGGAATTACTCATGTGGCTTATATCCCTTCAGAAAAAGTTGTTGGTTTAAGCAAATTAGCTAGAGTCGTTGAGGCGTATTCAAGAAGACTGCAAACCCAGGAGAGATTAACTATGCAAATTGCCAATGCGATTAACAAAGGTTTAAAAGCTCATGGAGCGGCAGTGTGTATTGATGCTGTTCACCAATGCATGACGACTAGAGGAGTAATGAAAGAAAACGCATCAACTGTAACAAACTATTTCACAGGCTCATTTAGAGATAGTCAGTCACTTCAGCAAAGATTTTTATCTTATATTAACCAAAAGTAATGTTTGATATTCCTGATAAATATAAAAATTTAAAAAAAGTTTATGTTGATACAACTCATGTAGCGACACAAATAGATAGCCCTAAAGTTTATTATAAAATCAAACCAAACGAAGGATATGTAGTTTGTGGATACTGTAATATTTGCTTTATTTTAAAAGAGGACGCAGATCTTGATACGGACAGAGTATTTTTTTATAATGAAAGACAAAGTAAATTAGAACATCAATCAAATTAAAATTTTATGAGTTTTAAAGCTATAGTTTTAAATAAGGATGGTGAAAATTTTACCAGAGAACTTAAAGAGGTTGAAAAGTCTTTTTTAACTCATGGTAATGTTTTGGTTAAAGTAGATTATTCATCTTTAAATTTTAAAGACGGCATGATTTTAAAGAATGGAGGAAACCTGGTTAAAGATTATCCTCATATACCAGGTATAGACTTTGCAGGAACCGTTGAGGAAAGCGAGTCTGGTAAATTCAAAAAGGGTGACAAAGTCATATTAACTGGCTGGAGAGTAGGCGAGGTTTTTTTTGGTGGGTATTCTCAGTATGCAAAAGTTCAAGATGATTTTTTAGTTAAAATGCCAAATGACCTAGATAGTAAAAAGGCAATGATATTAGGAACGGCAGGCCTTACAGCTTTAATGTGTGTCTTAGCTATTCAAGCAAGAGAGACAATTTTATTAGGTGAGCCAATAAAAGATGTTTTAGTGACAGGTGCTACAGGTGGAGTTGGAAGTGTTGCAGTTTTAGCGCTTAGTAAACTTGGTTATAATGTTTCAGCCGTAACTGGAAAAAAAGATAAATCAGATTTTTTAAAATCCTTTGGAGCAAATAATATTGTAGATCGTTCAGAACTTGATCAAGATGCAAGACCAATTGATAAAGGCTTATACGACGGGGTAGTTGATACAACAGGTGGGAAAATACTTGCAAAAGCATTATCTCATACAAGACCAAATGGTATTGTAGCTGCTTGTGGATTGGCTAGTAGTTACAAATTAGAAACAACTGTTATGCCTTTTATTATTAGAGGAGTTAAGCTCTGGGGAATAGACTCTGTTACAGCTCCTGCAAAAAGAAGAGAGTTTCTATGGTCACAAGCGACTAATTATATTGATTTTAATAAGTTATCCGAGGGTGTCCAAGAATGGGGTCTTGAAAATTTAATTCAAAATTCATCTAAAATATTAAAAGGCCAAATCTCAGGAAGAGTTATTATAAACGTAAATAAATAATATGGATTGGGATAAGTTAAAGATTTTTCATGCTGTTACCCAAGCAGGAAGTTTTACTAAAGCTGGGGAAGTATTAAATTTAAGTCAATCTGCAATAAGTAGGCAAATTCAATCTTTAGAATATGAACTTAAATGCAGTCTTTTTCAAAGACATGCAAGAGGACTGTCTTTAACTGAAAATGGAGAAACTTTATATAAAACTGCAAATGAAGTTATTTCTAAAATTAAAGAGGTAGAAACTGACCTTGTTGAGAGAAAAGATAAACCATCTGGAAAATTAGTAGTTACCACAGTTGTTGGTTTTGGTGGAATTTGGCTTACTCCAAGAATTAAAGAATTTAGGGATAAGAATCCAGATATTGAAGTTGAGTTAGTTGTTACAAACGATGAGTTAGACCTAAGCTTAAGAGAAGCTGACATAGCTATTTGGATGAGACCTCCGAAACAACTTAATTATATTCAAAGAAAGCTGGTTGATATTAATTACCACATTTATGGTTCTTCAAAATATATAGCAAAAAAAGGGACACCTAAAACTGCAAAAGATTTAGATAAACATGATTTAATTACTTACGGGAAAGGTACACCCTCACCTTTATCTGAAAAAGAATGGATTTTAAAATTAGGATCTAAACAAAAAAGAAAACCTGTAATGAAAGTTAATAATATTTATTCATTAATGTTAGCTGTTGATGCTGGAGCTGGTCTAGCAGCGTTACCTGATTATATGGTGGGTGATAACAAAGGTTTAGTCCGAGTTCTTCCTGAAACAAAGGGACCAAAATATGAAGCGCATTTTGTCTACCCACAATCTTTAAAAAATGTTGCAAGAGTAAAAGCTTTTAGAGACTTTATATTTAATAAAGTTGCTGAATGGAATTTTTAAGCACTCAAAACTCTTTTTTTTAACCTAGGTTTTTTTTGTTTTTTTAATTTTGTTTGAAGGTTTTTTAGTAATTTATATCTATTTTTAAGCTCTTTTTGTTTTGCTTTATAACTATGATTGAGATTTTTTTTTTTTGATTTTAATATTAATTGAAAGGAAAATAAAATAACAAAATAAACGATAAGTAAAATGATACTTATTTTTAATAACAGAGCCGTATTAAGCTCCTTTTTTTGTTAATGCTTGAATTTTTATGTTGGCACCATCTTCGATTGATATACTTTCGCCAACAACATCTCCTTCGAAGTTACACCCTCTTTTAATTTTGACTCTCTTTGCCGCTAAAGAACCTTTGATTTTTCCATTTACTTCAATTTCATCTGCATTGATATCACCATTGATTTCTGCAGTTTTTGATAAATTTACTTTATGTGCTGCAATGTTGCCATCAAATTTGCACCCAAGTATGATATCATCTTTTTCAGTTATTTTACCTTTTAATTCAACATCAGGTAAAAGAATTGAATTTGATGATGCCATTTAGACTTTTGTATTTTTAATTATCTTCTTCTTTAGCTGTACCGAAGAAACCACCACCAGATTTTTTATTCGTTTCTTCTTCGTCTTTTACTAATTTGATTTTTGATTTTTGGAAATCTTCATCTGACATTTCAGCAATTGTTCCACTAATCTTTCCACCTAAAGCAATTTCTAAATCTTTATATCTTATTTCTCCTTTTGCTACTCCTGAAGAAGAAACAGATAATGTACCAGCAACTTGTAAGTTACCATCGTAATTACCTTCAATTTCAGCAGTCTCAACAGCCGTCTCCCCATCGACACCGCCACCATTTTTGACACTTATTTTTCCAGCAGCAACTTTCCCAGTGTGTTTACCATTTACAATAACTTCATTTGGAGCATTAATTTCACCATTTACAGAAACACCAGAACCGATATGAATATTACCTTCCTTGGTACCGTCCATTGATGATGTTCTTGAAGTAGTAGACCTTGTAAAAGGGCTTCCAGTAGATTGATTATTATTTTCGTCGTCAAAAATTGCCATTTTTATAATTCCTTTTTGTTAATAAGATTTTATAAAACAACATATTAATAGAATCCAGTCAAATTATTATGTAAATTGATATTTTTTGTAATGATTTATCTTTTTACAGGTCTCATAATAGGTTTTTTTGTTGCATTACCAGTAGGAGCTGCTGCTTTATTATGTATAAATCGATCAATTCAATATGGCTTAAAAGCAGGCGTATTTACTGGTTTGGGAGTTGCAACTGCAGATTTAGTTTACGGTTTTATTGCAGTATTTGGACTTTTTGCAATTTCAGGAGAGACATTAGAAAATCAACCAGTTTTAAGGTTAGCAGGAGCATTTTGCATTATGTTTATTGGTTTAAGAATGATGACCAAAGTTCCAAATACAAATTCTGATAATACACTTCATGAAACGGCCTTCAAGGATTCATTAACTGGCTTTTTAGTAACAATTAGCAATCCAATGACCATAATTGCCTTTGTGGCTGCTCTTTCTTACGTTAATTATTTAATGGAAGAAATCAGTTACTTTGGATCTTTGCTTATAATTACAGGTATTTTTTTTGGCTCTTTTTTTTGGTGGTTAGCGCTTTCATCTTTATCAATAAAATTAAAGGATAAATTAACTTCAAATTTCTTAAGAAAAATTAATTTAATTTCCGGTTCATTAGTTTTTATTTTTGGAATATTACTTGTTTTAAGTATAAAGAGTTTTTAATGTTGCAGTATATTTTATCTTTTGTTGTTTTGATCTCTGTTGTTGTGTTTGTTCACGAATATGGACATTATTATTTTGCAAAGAAATATAAAGTTGGCGTCACTGATTTTTCTATAGGTTTTGGTAAAGAATTATTTGGTTTTTACGACAAAGATGGAACAAGATGGAAAATATGCGCAATTCCACTTGGTGGATATGTAAAGTTTTTTGGAGATAGTAATTCAGCCTCTCAACCTGTCAGTTTATCCAAAATTGACGATAAAGATCATTCCAAATTATTAACTACAAAGCCATTATATCAAAGGGCAATAATTGTTTCCGCAGGTCCAATAGCTAACTTTATATTAGCTATTTTTATTTTCTCATTAATCTTTATGACTGTTGGAAAAGATATTACTGTTCCAATTATAACTGAAGTTCAACAAAATTCACCTGCTTCAAAAGCTGGGTTGAAGAGTAATGATCAAATTACTTTTATTGATGAGAAAAAAATTGAAAGCATTAATGATGTTGCTTTGTACATAACCACAAGTAAATCCGATAAAGTAAAGGTAGAGGTTTTAAGAAATCAAAGACCTTTATCTTTTATTATTGAACCTGAAAAAAAAATTACTAAGGATAATTTTGGTAATAATATTGAAAGAAAATTAATTGGAATAAAAATAGCTCCTCTTAAAGGTAAAATGGAAAAAGAAAAACTTGGTCCATCAAAAGCGATATTTTTATCTATTAAAGAAACCTATAATACAATTTCAATGACACTATCTTATTTAGGAAAAATGATTGTTGGAAAAGAAAGTGCTAATCAATTAGGAGGTCCTATTAAAATTGCACAAATTTCAGGAAAGGTAGCTGAACATGGATTGATACCTTTCTTATCGATCATGGCATATATATCAATCAGCTTAGGCTTAATTAATTTATTTCCAATCCCCTTGTTAGACGGTGGTCATTTATTTTTTTATTTAATTGAATTTTTAAGAGGAAAACCATTAAGTGAAAATATTCAAATTTATTTTTATAAATTTGGAATGGCTGTTTTGTTTACTCTAATGTTTTTTGCAACTTTTAATGATCTTAAAAGTCTTGGATTGTTTTAAAAAGTCCTTTTTTACAAACCATTAGTTGAAATCTGTGGTTAAAAAGTCCCCCAAAATGATTTTTCGTTGATTTTATTGAGTTTTTGAAAGAATGTTAATTATTAACGATTCGAAAGGACCAAAATGAACAAAAAACAGCTTGTTGCTAAAATTTCTAGCACACTAAACTTAAGCAAAGCTGATGCCGAGAGGACATTTGATAGTATAACTAATATTATTTTAGATGCGCTTAAAGATGATGACGCGGTAAAAATTGCAGGTTTTGGTACTTACAAAGTAGCAAAAAGAAAAGCAAGACAAGGAAGAAACCCAAGAACTGGGGAAACTATCCAAATCTCAGCTTCGCAAAAAGTGAAGTTTTTACCTGCAAAAGCTTTAAAAGACATGTTCAATAAATAGTCTTTCAAAACAGCCTTATTTTTCGATAAAATAAGGCTGTTTTAAATCTTATTTTTTTCACACAATTAAATAAATCACGTTTTTATTGATTGAATTATTGATCAATAAAAATAAAGTTAATGTAATTAATTATATAGGAGTCGACATGTTTTCAAAAAAATTAGCAGATAAATTAGATGAATATCATCTATTAAAACATCCATTTTACCAGGCGTGGAATGAAGGAAAATTAAATAGAGAAATTATAAAAGATTATGCCGAGCAGTATTATCAGCACGTAAAAGCTTTCCCAAGATATATCAGTGCAACACATTCTTTATGTGAAGATATTTCAAAAAGAAAAGTGCTTTTGGAAAATTTACAAGAAGAAGAAGATAGAGACAATGATCATCCTAAACTTTGGAAACAGTTTGCAATGGCGTTGGGAGCTGATGACAAGGAAATTGAAACAAAAGATCAAGATAGTTTCACAAAAGATATGATCGATAATTTTTTCAAACAAGCAAGATCAAGTTATGCCGAAGGACTTGGTTCTTTTTATACCTATGAAAGACAAGTTCCAGAAGTTGCTGATGTAAAAATTACTGGATTAAAACAACACTATGGTGTCGATACCAAAAAAGGGCTACAGTTTTTTGAAGTTCATAAAGATGCAGATGTAATCCATAGAGCTGAATGCGAAAAACTTTTGGATGAACTTACTCTAGAAGAACAAGCAAAAGCAGAAAAAGCAGCACTAACGACTGCTAAATTTATGTGGAACTTTTTATCTGGAGTGGCTTTAAAGCACAAATTACCTTTGGAGTGTGCAGCCTAAATAATTAATTCTTAAAAGCGTAGCCCTACAAAACGGCTGCGCTTAAAATCTAAATGTCTAAGCCAATAACAAAGCCTAATAGTCCATATTTTTCTTCAGGTCCTTGTAAAAAAAGACCCGGTTGGAATACATCCAAGTTTGACTTGGAAACACTGGGAAGATCACATAGAGCAAAACCTGCAAAAGAAAAATTATTACAAGTTATTGAACAGTCAAAAAAAATTTTAAACTTACCAGCTAATTATAAAGTTGGAATATTAGCTGGCTCAGACACAGGAGCTGTTGAGGCTGCAATGTGGAATTTACTTGGACCAAATGGTGCCGAAGTTTTAGCTTGGGAAAGTTTTGGATTGGACTGGGCAAAAACGGTTACTGACCAATTAAAAATCGAAGGAAGTAATGTTCACAAAGCTGATTATGGTAAATTACCAGATTTATCAAAAGTAGATTTTAGCAGAGATGTTCTTTTTAATTGGAATGGAACAACCTCAGGAGTTAGAGTTCCTGATGCAAACTGGATACCAGATAATAGAAAAGGTTTAGTTTTATGTGATGCGACATCCGCTGTATTTGCCATGGAAATGAATTTTGCAAAGCTTGATGTTATCACATGGTCGTGGCAAAAAGTATTAGGCGGTGAAGGTGCCCATGGGATGATTGCATTATCTCCAAAAGCAATTGAGCGTTTAGAGACACACAATCCTAAATGGCCATTACCAAAAATATATAGATTAACGTCAAAAGGAAAGTTGGCTGACGGAGTTTTTAAAGGTGCAACTATCAATACCCCATCCATGTTTTGTGTAGAGGATGCTCTTGATGCACTAGCTTGGATTGAGTCTATAGGTGGTGCAAAAGGTGCGATTGATAGATCGAATAAAAATCTTGATGCAGTCAAATATTGGGTTGAACAAAGTGATTGGGCAGATTTTTTATGTGAGGATAAATCAAATTTATCTTCAACCAGCATTTGTCTGAAAGTTAAAGACAGTAACTTTTTAAAGTTAAGTGAAGAAGAACAATCTAATAAAATTAAGGAAATCAACAATCTTTTGGATAAAGAAAAAGTAGCATACGACATTAATTCATATCGAACAGCACCTCCTGGTTTTAGAATCTGGGGTGGATCAACTGTGGAAACTTCTGATATTGAAAATTTATTACCTTGGTTAGATTGGGCTTATGCTGTAGTAAGCAGCTAAATGTATAAAGTTTTAATTGCAGATAAGCTTAGTGAGGAAGCAGTAAGCATCTTTAAAGAAAATGGAATTGAAGCAGTTGTGAAAACTGGTCTAGGTGAAAAAGAATTAATAAAAGAATTAGAAACTTGCGATGGCCTAGTTGTTAGATCCGCAACAAAGCCTAACAAAAATATTATTGAAAAATCTAAAAGACTTAAAGTGATTGGAAGAGCTGGTATTGGAGTTGATAACATTGATCTTGAGGCCGCTACCAATAATGGAAAAGTTGTAATGAATACTCCTTTTGGAAATTCTATAACAACTGCAGAGCACGCAATCACATTAATTCTATCTACTGCGAGGCAAATACCATTTGCTGATAAAACTACTCATGAAGGTAAATGGGAAAAATCTTCAATCAAAGGAGTAGAGGTAACCGGAAAAACTTTAGGTATAATTGGCTGTGGTAATATCGGTTCAATTGTTGCCAATAGAGCTTTAGGATTACATTTTAAAGTGATTGTTTTTGATCCATTTTTACAAGATGATCGAGCAAAGGATATGGGAGTTGAAAAAGTTGAATTAAACGATTTATTTAAAAGATCTGATTTTATAACTTTGCACACTCCTTTAACTGAGAAGACAAAAAATATTATAAATAAAGATTCATTTAAACTAATGAAAAAAGGTATTCGAATTGTAAATTGTGCAAGGGGTGGATTGATTGATGAAGAAGCTCTGAAAGAAAATCTGGAAGGTGGTCATGTTGCAAGTGCTGCATTAGATGTTTTTATAAATGAGCCCCCAAAAGATAGTCCTTTACTTGGAACCAAAAATTTAATTATGACACCTCACTTAGGGGCATCCACAACTGAAGCACAAGAAAAAGTTGCCTTGCAAGTTGCAGAACAAATTTCAGATTATTTAAAAACTGGTGCTATTACAAATGCTGTGAATACTTTTTCATTAACAGCCAAAGAGTATAATTCTGTACAGCCCTACTTAAAACTTTCTGAGCAATTAGGTGGATTTGCCGGTCAATTAACAGAGAATGCTATCAAAAGAATTGAAATAGAGTTTGAAGGTCAGGTATCACAAATAAATACTCAACCATTAATGCAAACTATGATTTGCGCACTGTTAAAATCAAATTTTGATGGTGTGAATGTTATTAATTCAATTCTAGTTGCAAAAAATAAATCTATTCAGATATCAGAGACCAAGCATGAAAAAGCATGCGAATACCAATCATGTGTAACTCTTACTATCGAGACAGATAAACAAACAAGATCAGTTTCGGGAACTTTATTTGGTGGTAAGCCAAGAATAGTAAATGTTAAAGGTATCAAAATCGAAGCTGAACTTGCTAAGCATAATCTTTATATTAGCAACGAAGATAAACCAGGTTTTATAAGTAATTTATCTAAAATATTGTCAGATAATAATATTAATATCGCAACATTTAATCTTGGAAGAAAAGATAGTGGCGGAGAAGCCATTGCCCTTATATCTACAGACAATCCGATAGAAGAAAAAGTCTTAGATGGTATAAAAAAATTACCACTGGTTATTCAAGCAAAAACACTCACTTTTAATGAATAATAAATTTTTATCATTAGTTGCAAATGAAAAATTTGTAGCTGATGAATTAATAAATTTTTGTAAAGAAAATTTTTCTTTTAAAATATTAAGCACCAGAACTCTTTCAAACCATGCATTAGAGGTTGAAATAGAAAATTTTGATATAAATAAAACTCAAGATTTAAATAAAATTTTTAATCAGAAACAAATTGATTTTTGTATTAGAGATAAAAATTTCAAAGATTTTAAAGTTTTACTTTGTGACATGGATGCAACCATGATTGCAAATGAAACATTAGATGATTTAGTAAAAATTACTGGCTCAGACTATAATGTTGATGAGACAAGCAAGTTAGCAATGGAAGGTAAAATTGATCTTAGAACTACACTTAAAAATAGGGTGGAAATTCTAAAAGGTCAGCCAAAAAGTTTAATAAATGAAGTATTAAAAGGTATTAAATTTAATCCTGGCGGCAAAACACTAGTGAGTACACTTAATAATTTAGGATTTGAAAGCAATCTAATAACCGGTGGTTTTAAACCAATTTCAACATACGTTGGTAAAGAGCTAGGATTTAAAAATGTAATTAGTAATGAATTTAATTTCGATGAGAATAATTGTTTTACTGGGGACTATGTTCCTATTACTGGACAAAAAAATTCAAAATATATGTATATGGAAAAAATTAACAAAGAAAAAAATATCCCATTCGCAGAAATGGTTTCAGTTGGCGATGGATCAAATGATTTAGAAATGCTTAAACACTCAGGCCTAGGTATTGGATATCATGCGCATCAGATCATAAAAAATAATATTTTAAATCAAATTAATTTTACAAATTTAGAAACAGTTCTATATTTTTTAGGTATAAAAGAAGAAAATTTTATAATTTAAAATTAAATGAAAATTTGCGTTATATATTCTCATCATAAGTTAGGGGACTTAATTTGGCAGTTACCGTATATTAAATCTATAAGCAGTCATCACAACTCCAGAATCACCTTGATCACAAGACCAACAACGCAAGCAAAAGATATATTAAAAGATGAAAATTATATTAATAATTTTTTTTATTGTAATTTCCGCAAAGGAATATGGTATTTTTTAGAAATTTTTATTTTATTTAATTTTTTTAAAAAGAATAATTTTTCTCATGTTTATATCTTGGATAAAATATCTAGACCGGCAATTGCTGCTAAGCTAGCTGGTATAAAAAACATAATTGGTCCAGGTGTCAAAAATCAAAAAAAATGGCTCACATGTTGTAGTTACTTAAGTTTAAACGAATATAAAATACTTAATTATTCTGAGCAGTCTGAGATGGTATTAAATTTAAATGGTATTAATGTCTTAGATAAAATACCGAGAATAAACATCCATGAAGATAGTTTAAAGAGTATTGAGCCAAAAATAATTTTAAATAATAAAAATTTTGTATCTTTTGGTGTAGATTCATTTGAACCTTATAAGATGTGGTTTGAAGAGCAATTTGCAGAACTTGCTAACAAGTTAAATGATGCTGGTATTACAGATCAGATTTTTTTAATATCATCTAAAGCTAATTCACAGATTGTAAAAAAAATAATTAATCTTTCAAAAAGAGATATATTTTATAATTGTTCAAAACTAAACTTATTAGGAGTAATAAAAGTAATAAAAAAATCAAAATTTTTTGTGGGTAATAATTCTGGCCCTTTAAATTTAGCCTCAGCGTTAAATATTAGAGCTTTTGGTTTGATTGCCAATGATAAGGTAAGCGAATTAAGAAATAGCAATATAAGTCCAATATTGCCTGATGATTATGAGGATAAATTTTACAGAGACAGGGAGGGCATGAGAAGACTAAATGTTGAAAAAGTTTATAATCAAATTATTTCAGATTTAAACTAGATTATTTTTTAGAAAATTAAGTACCTCTTTAACATGTTCTTTGACTTTTACATTATTCCAAATTTTTATTACCTTTTGATTTTTTCCAATAAGAACAGTTGTTCTTTTTATGCCCATAAACTTTTTTCCATACATTGATTTTTCACCCCAGGCACCAAGTTCTTTTATAAGTTTAATATTTTCATCAGATAGCAATTTAAATGGAAATTTAAACTTTGATTTAAATTTTAAATGACTTTCAATGCTATCTTTTGAAACACCAATAATCTCGGTATTTAATTTTTTAAATTTTTTATAATCTTTTGCAAACTCAATAGACTCGGTAGTACAACCTGGCGTATTATCTTTTGGATAAACATAAATAATTAAATTTTGTTTTAAATTTTTTTTTAAGTGAAAAATCTTTCCATTTGTTGATGGTAATTTAAAGTCTTTTAATAATTTATTTTCTTTAATCATAATAATTTAAAATTTATAATGTCCTATTATGAAATTAAAAACATCTAAAGAGCTTGTTGATGAAGCTATGGATAAAATTAAAACTTTATCTCCTTTAGAACTTAAAGAATTACAAAAACAAAAACCAGATTTAGTATTGATTGATATTAGAGATATTAGGGAGCTTAAGAAAACAGGAAAAATCAAAGGTGCAAAACACATGCCACGCGGCATGCTTGAATTTTGGCTAGATCCAGAAAGTCCATATTATAAAAAAGATATCACGCCAGATAAGACAAAAGTTTTATATTGCGCTTCAAATTGGAGAAGTGCTTTAGCTGCATTAACAATTCAAGAAATGGGTTTTAATAATGTTTCTCATATTAAAGGCGGATTTCAGGCTATGGTAGATGAGGGTTTTGAAACCGAAATAATTGAATAATTTATTTTTTTGCCTCTCGAAAAACAAACTCTAATCTGTCTTGACCAAAAAACATTTTAGATCCAACAATGAAAGTGGGTGCTCCAAAAACGCCTTTTTTAAAAGCATTGTTGGTTTTTGTTTTTAAATCATCTTTAATTTTTTGATCACTTAATTTTTCAATAAAACTTTTTGGATTAATATCCATGTTTTTAATAAAACGTTCTAAAATTTTACCATCATTTAAGTTAAGCGAGTCAACCCATGCAGCTTTGTAAAACTGATCAACATAATTATTAAGAAACCCTTCTTTTTCAGCGACTAAAGCACCTCTCATTATATTTACTGTCTTTAATGGAAAGTATCTATTAAACTGAAACTTAACCTTAAACCAATCTGCACAAATTTTTAAATCTTTAATCATATGTTTGGCTCTTGATGGATTTAATCCAGGCGCTGTAATATTCGCTAATTGATGAATTCCACCAAGGAGTATTGGCATATAGTTAACTTTAATTTTATTTTCTTTTTCAAAACGTTTTATTTGTTCATGAGCAAGGTAGGAGTAGGGACTACTAATATCAAAATAAAATTCAATTTTTTTCATTATTCATGCAGCTTTAATCTTTGAGCAATTAATAATCTCAAAAATAAATATAAAAATAAACCTACTGGTCCACTAAAATAAGTTAAAATTAGAGGGAATATTGCAATGTACTTATGAATGTTTAATCTCATCGCATCATTTGCTATCCAGGCACCGAGGAATAAACTTAATGTTAAAAAATGTATCCAAAAAATTAAAACAAACAGGGTATTATCCATTAAAGACATTAGCTCATCTAACCCTAAATAAAGCCTAAAGTTATTTAAGACATCGAGAGGATCTTTTTTTATTAGATTCTCAAATGCTCCAGAGGGATAAATTTGCTCAAAAGCTAAATAGCCATATGTGAGTGCTAAAATAAAAGGGATAAATAGGTTGTTAACTAAACCCTGAGTAATTTTTGAACTTGGAGAAAAAATAATTAACAGCCAAAGTGGAATTACACCAATATTTGCAAATTGGTATATCATTTCTAAGGTAAAAAAATCTTTGATCGTTTCTAACATATGGTAACGTCCTAGTTTATATATGAATCAATCTAAATCAATCCATCAAAACTTAGATACAGTAGAAGAAATAAAGGAATTGGCACTAAAGTATTTAGATAAATATCAACCTTCAAAAAAAAGTTTGCAAATTTATTTATTCAGAAAAGCGATTGATGCCCAGAGTAATACAATTGAAAAAAGTGAGATTATAAAGAAAATTGATATTGTTTTAGATGATTTAGAAGAAAAAGGTATTTTAAATGATACTCTTTACTCTGAAATTAAATCAAAGAATTTTTTAAAACGTGGTTACTCTTTGAATAAAATAAAACAACATTTGTCTCAAAAGGGCATCGGAAGTGAACTTTTAAAGCAAACTATTGAGAAAATTCAAAATGATCATACAAATCCTGATTTTTATTCTGCAATAAGAATATGCAAAAAGAGAAGACTAGGACCATACCGTCCAGATGCTAATAAAGAAATTTTTTATAAAAAAGATATGGGTGTTTTAGCCAGATCAGGTTTTAGTTATGATTTATCAAAAGAAGTTTTAGCTTTAGACAGAAAACAACTCAAAATTTATGAGAAAAAGCTTTAGTTTATTTTTTACCTTTCTTTCGCTTTTCTTCCTCAACTAATTCATTTATCTTTTTTTGCATGGTTTGTCTTACAACACTAAAAACAATGATGCCAAAAATTGATACACTTACGATTATGATTAATATAGTCTTGACCATTATATTTTTGAATTCCTTCTAATTAATAATGAAGGATTTTTAAAACCCCTTTTGCCATATAGTATTTTTTTATTTTGATGAGTTCTCACAATTGCTCCAGCACCTTCTGCAATAGCATGACCAGCAGCATAATCCCATTCTCTTGCTCGTGCTCTGGCAGCATAAAAGTCAAATTCTGAACTTGCAATCATACAAAATTTTAGAGAACTTCTCATGCTCACAAAATGATTAATTTTATATTTTTTTAAAATTCGTCTTATAATTTCAGATGGTTTTGATGAGTTTGTTAATGCAATTTTGTCTCTTTTTTTTATCTTTGAACAATCTAATTTGATTTTTTTCTTTTTATCAAAAATTTCATAGGCTTTATTTTTTCCAAACGAGTAAAACAATCTTTTCTTTTTTGGCGCATAAATAATACCAGCTACTGGTTTTTGGTTTATAATTAAGCCTGCATTAATTGTATATTCTGATCCACCTTTTATATATGAACTTGTCCCATCGATTGGATCAACTAACCAAAAAGTTTGTCTTTTTTTAATTTTTGTATTTTTAATAGTTTCTTCAGAAACAACTTCTATTTCAGGTGATATTTTTTTTAAAAACTTTTGTAATATTTTATCAACCTCTAAATCACCATTGGAAACAGGTGTTCCATCATCTTTGGTAAATATTTTTAGCTTTTTTGCACATTGTATTGATTCAGATCCCGCCTTATAAAAAATTGGAATAAGTTTTTTGATTAGCTTTTGTGTATCAATTTTATTCTTCATATTTTTCTAAAGTAATTTCGGAGGTATTTATAGTTTTTTTCCCCGCATTTTGAAAATTTACTGTTACCTTATTATCTACAATTGACTGTACTTGACCGATACCCCAATCTTTGTGAGATGGGTGGATTACAAAGTCACCGGGATCATAGTCATATACATGCATTTTAAAATATGATTATCGTGATATACCGATGTTATGAGTTTAGCAATCACAGATATTACAGAGAAGAATATACTTGGTTTTGATAAAGATAAATCTCAAACGAAAGTCGTTGTTGCAATGTCGGGAGGCGTTGATTCTTCTGTAGTTGCAGCTCTTTTGAAAAAAGATGGCTATGATGTAATTGGAATTACACTCCAGTTATTTGATTACGGAAAAATTGGAAAAACAAAAGGGACATGTTGCGCTGGGAAAGATATTTATGATGCAAAAAAAGTTTGTGATCAACTTGAAATTAAGCATGAAGTTTTCAATTATGAGTCGATATTTAAAGAAGAGGTCATAGAAAAATTTGCAGATAGTTACATAAAAGGAGAAACTCCAATTCCTTGTGTCGATTGCAATCAAACTGTAAAATTTAGAGATCTTTTTAAATCGGCAAAAAATTTAGATGCTGATGCATTAGCAACGGGACACTATGTTAAGAGAATATTTAATCATAGTGCCATGATGTATAGACCAGAGGATTTAAATCGCGATCAAAGCTATTTTTTATTTAATACTACCCAAGAACAACTTGATTATCTTAGATTTCCTTTAGCTTCATTACCAAAAACCAAAACTAGAGATATTGCCAGAGATTTAAAATTACAAGTTGCAAATAAACCAGATAGCCAGGATATTTGTTTTGTTCCAAACGGTAATTATAAGACAATTGTAGAAAAGCTAAGACCAGAGTCATTTGTTGAAGGTGAAATTGTAGATACTAAGGGAAAAATATTAGGAAAACATAATGGGATAGCAAATTTTACAATAGGACAAAGAAAAGGAATAAAAGTATCATCAATCGATCCTTTCTTTGTAATAAGAATTGATCCTAAGAAAAATCAGGTAGTTATAGGATCACGAGAAGAACTTTCAGTTCAAACTATTTATTTAAAAGACATAAATTATCTTTGCGATAAAGAGCAATTAAATGGCGATTTTTTTGTTAAGGTGAGATCTACAGGAAATCTATTAGAGTGTAATGTGTCTGATAATGGACATAAAGTAACGCTTTTAAGCGGCGAGACAGGAGTTTCACCTGGTCAAGCATGTGTATTTTATAAAAAGGATGAGTTTGGAATGAGAGTGTATGGAGGTGGATGGATAGATAGAACGGAGAAATAATTATTTCTTTTTATTTTTTCTTCTATTTCTTCTTCTCTTAGATCCGATTTTTCTTCGACCTCGATGTTTTTTTGGATATCCCATTTTATGTTTTTTATTAAATTAAAAGTTGTATTTAGCAGATTTTTATTTTATTTACTAGATCGAATATGAGTTCAACTTTTAAAAATAACAAACCTTTAGATTTCACTAAAAATGAAGAGAACTCAAAAAATAATATAGATTACTTCAATTTAAAAGAAGATAGAGCCAAAGAGGACAAGCAAGAAAAAGTCCAAAGTGTTTTATTCGTATCTGCTGCAGCTGTTTTTATCGTAGCATTTGTTGCTATAATTTATTCTTAAAATAAAAATAACTTTTTTATGATTACTACCGAACTTTTTATCGGGTTGATTACTTTCTATTTTGTAATGTTTATGACACCAGGTCCAAATAACATTATGTTAACTATATCTGGCATAAAATTTGGTTTTAAAAAAACTATTCCCCATATGATTGGTATTCCACTGGGTCATGTTACACAAATTGCACTAGTAGCATGTGGACTTGGAAAATTTTTTCAAATGTATCCTGATATTCAAAATATTTTAAAAATCTTAGGGTGTATTTATTTATTTTATCTTGCTTATAAAATGTTCGGTTCATTAAATGCAAAAACTAATGAAGACAAGTTATCTGGTCGTCCAATGAAAATGTATGAATCTATTTTATTCCAATACCTAAACCCTAAAGCGTGGGTAGCTTCGATGACAGCTGTAACTGTTTTTTTTCCAAATCAAGAAAATTTTATAGTTGGAGTGCTATTTTTAACATTAAGCGCTCCTTTGTTAGAAGTTATTGCTGTTACAACATGGGCAGGTTTTGGTGCAACGATAAAAGTGTTTATATCCAATAATAAAATAAAAAAATTTATTGAAATTTTAATGGCTATTTTATTAATATTAACTTCAGCATTTATTTTAATATGAAACAAATTTTTAAAGACATTAATTTAAATACAAATGGTCAAAAACTAATTGATTTTACAGACGAAGTTTTTGAGTTTGTAAAAAGTTCTAAAATTAATAATGGAATTTTAAATTTAAGCATTTTACATACTAGCGCTTCTTTAATTATTCAAGAAAACGCCGACTCTGATGTACAAAAAGATTTATTAAATTTTTTTGATAAGTTAGTACCTATGGATCCAAGGTTATATGTCCATGGTATTGAGGGCAAAGATGATATGCCAGCCCATATAAAGACAGCTTTAACAAACACTCACCTAACGTTAAGCATTAAGAATAGTAAAATGATTTTAGGTACTTGGCAGGGCATTTATTTATTTGAACACAGAACAAACCAGCAAAATAGAACAGTTTTCTCTCATATTTTTGGTGAATAGTATTGACCAAACTTTAACATTCAACTAAAAGCTGAATTACTTATGGTAAAAAAGAAAAAAACCAAAAAGACAAAAAAGTCTAAAAAAGTTTCAAAAAGAAAAGTTTCAAGAAGATCTGCTTCTGCAAAATCTTCAGATAATACTAATCTTATAGTTTATGGAGCATTAGCTGCTGCTATTGTTGCTCTGATAATTTTTGCTTTCCCAAGTGGAAATCAAACAAGCAACAATACTCCTTCACAAGTAGTAAAAGAAAACAAAGTTTCAGATATTAAAAAGACCAAAGAAGTAAAAGCTTTAAATATTCCAAAAAAGAAAAAAGCTATTAATCAATCATCATTTAACGAAAAAGAAGTACAAATTAGATTTGCTGAGATTGATTATAATAGTAATAAAAAAATATCTTTAAAAGAGTATCTTTATTATTTCAAAGACAAGGCCCAAGGTAAAAAACAATTCAAGCGAGTTGATAAAAATGGAAATAAGTCGATTAGCTACGAAGAATACCTAGCCTTTAAAAAAAGATAGTTAATTCACAATAAAATCAAATTCAAATTGACTTTTATAAACCCTTGGTTCATTTAAGCGCTTATGGTTTTTAGTAAATTGTTTTCAATTTTCTCAGGTGAAAAAGATACTGTAGTTAGTCAAACAACTATTAATGGAAAATTATATAAATTCGTAAATTCTAAAATACTACCAGGTACAGATATTACCGAAAAAGAGTTCTGGGACGGTTTTGTTAAAGCGGCAAACGAACTTGCCCCTGAAAACAGAGATCTTTTAAAAAAAAGAGATGAGATCCAATTAAAATTAGATGAGTGGCATAAAAATAATAAAGATAAAATTAATTTTGAAGAATATAAAAAGTTCCTAAAGGAAATTGGTTATTTGGTTGAAGAGAAAGAGAAATTTCAAATCGAAACATCAAATGTCGATGACGAAATTGCCAAAATTGCAGGTCCGCAATTAGTTGTTCCAATTGATAACGCAAGATATGCGCTAAATGCTGCTAATGCGAGGTGGGGCAGTTTATATGATGCTCTTTACGGTACAGATATTATCAGCGAAGATAATGGTAAAGAAAAATCTGGTGGTTATAATCCTAAAAGAGGTGAAGAGGTTATCGCGCTTGGTCGTGAGTTTTTAGATGTTAATTTTAAATTAGAAAATGGTAGTTGGTCAGATGTGAAATCTTTTGCAAAAGAAAGTAATAATCTAAATATGCAACTTGAAAATGGTTCGTTCACAAAATTAAAAAATCTTTCAAAATTTGTTGGTTATAAGGGAGATAAAGAAAGTTTAACTTCAATATTTTTAAAAAATAATAATCTTCATATAGAAATTCAAATCAATTCAAATCATCCAATAGGTAAGTCAGATAAAGCAAATATCAGTGATATTGTATCTGAATCTGCAATTTCAACTATCATGGATTTAGAAGATTCTGTTGCCGCGGTAGATGCTGAAGATAAAGTAAAATGTTACTCAAATTGGCTTGGTATTATGAAAGGCAACCTTGAAGCAAAAATGCAAAAGGGTGGAAAAACAATAGTTAGAAAATTAAATGAAGATAAAGAGTTTCTAGATATTAATGATAATCCTGCAAAACTTCATGGTAGATCTTTATTATTAATTAGAAACGTCGGCCATCTTATGACCAATCCAGCAATTAAATTGAACGATGGTTCAGAGATTCCTGAAGGTATAATGGATGCTTTTATAACTGTGTTATGTGCAAAACATGATTTTAAATTAAAGAAAAACTCTAGAACTGGGTCAGTTTACATTGTTAAACCAAAAATGCATGGTCCGGAAGAGGTAGCTTTTGCAGATAAAATTTTCTCTAAAGTAGAAGAGGTTCTCAAGCTTGAACCAAATACTATTAAAATGGGTATTATGGATGAGGAAAGAAGAACTACTGTAAATTTAAAAGAAGCAATAAGAAATGCAATAAAAAGAATAGTATTTATTAATACAGGTTTCTTAGACCGAACTGGTGATGAAATGCACACATCTTTTGAGGCAGGTCCTATGATCTTCAAAGGTGATATGAAAAAATCAATTTGGTTAAATACTTATGAAGATTGGAATGTTGATGTTGGATTAGAGTGTGGTTTTTCTGGAAAAGCACAAATTGGAAAAGGAATGTGGGCTATGCCAGATAAAATGAAAGATATGATCGAGCAAAAAATTGGTCATCCAAAATCAGGCGCTAACTGTGCTTGGGTACCATCACCAACAGCGGCAACACTGCATTCAACCCATTATCATCAAATTAATGTTTTTGATCAACAAAAAGAATTAGCATCACGTGGTAGAGCAAATTTAGATAGCATTTTAACTATTCCTGTAGCGGACAGACCAAATTGGTCAGCCGAGCAAATTCAAAAAGAAATTGAAAATAATTGCCAAGGTATTCTTGGTTATGTTGTAAGATGGGTTGATCAAGGTGTTGGTTGTTCAAAAGTTCCAGACATAAATAACGTTGGATTAATGGAAGATAGAGCAACACTTAGAATTTCATCTCAGCATATTGCAAATTGGTTACATCATGAAATTTGTACCAAAGAACAAGTCATGGATACTATGAAGAAAATGGCAAAAGTTGTTGATGGTCAAAATGCTGGAGATCAAAACTATACACCAATGGATGGTAATTTTGATAACTCGATTGCTTTTAAAGCAGCATGTGATTTAGTCTTTGAAGGTAAAGTTCAACCATCTGGTTATACTGAGCCAATCTTACACAAGAAAAGATTAGAAAAAAAAGCTTCTCACTAATCATTAAATAAATGTCGATCACTGAATTGTATTTTTATGCATTTGCGATGTTTATTTTGTTTCTCACCCCAGGTCCTGTTTGGGTTGTTCTTTTGGCTAGAATTTTTTCAAATGGATGGTCGGGTGGGCTACCATTAGCTTGTGGAGTTATTATTGCAGATTTTACTTGGTCTTTTTTAGCAGTAATATCTATATCTTCTATTAGCGAAGCTATACCATCTATAACAAAAACATTAACTTGGGTTGCTGCAGGATTTTTTTTATATTTAGCAATCAAGTTATGGTTAAAACCATCTTATGATTTAAATAATATTAAATTATCAAAGGTTTCATCAAAATTAAAATTTAATTCTATTTATTTGGAAAGTTTTTTGACTGGTTTACTAGTTAATTTTTCAAACCCAAAAGCTATTCTTTTTTACATAAGTATTATGCCAGGTTTTTTTGTATTAAATCAATTAACAAATACTGATGCAGTAATAATTGCATCAATTTCTGCTTTAGTTCCCTTTATTGGTAACATAATATTAATTGCATTAGTATCACCCGTAAGACAGCTTATGCAAAACCCTTCTGCTCAAAAAAAACTAAATCAAATTAGTTCAATACTTTTATTAATTGTAGCGGTTATGATTTTAGTACTTTAATGTTATTTTGTTAAGACACAGGCGTGACAAGTGGGATTTTATATTGTAGATAATCCAGCAATGGCGGGGTAGCTCAGTTGGTTAGAGCACGGGACTCATAAGCCCGGTGTCGGCAGTTCAATTCTGCCTCCCGCTACCAAAAATATGAAAAAAAAATACGAAGCAATGGTGCTCTCATGCATAGACCCAAGATGCCAATCAAAAGTATATAATATTTTAAAAAAGAAAAAATTAACTAATAAATACAGCGCTTTTAATATTGCTGGAGCAGCCATTGGTGTTACTGCAAATCAGTTTAAAAATTGGCATAAAGTGTTTTGGAGTAACTTAGATATTTCTATTAAATTACATGGAATAAAAAAATTGATTGTTTTTAATCATACTGATTGTGGAGCTGCAAAAATTGCAAATGGTAAAAAAGAATTTTCAATTAAAAATGAAAATAAAATTCATCAAATTTCTTTTAATAAAATAAAATCAAAACTTTTAAAAAAACATCCAAATTTTAAAATTGAATTTAAAATAATTAAGGTTTAGTGGCCAGGAAATTTGATTAACGAAAAGGTTTTATAACCTTTGTTATTGAGTTTTTTATTTCCAGGTAAGTCAAACAAATCTATTAAAAAAATAAATCCTACAACTTTTGATTTTGTTTTTTCAATTAATTTGGCAGCTGCCAATGCAGTTCCACCAGTTGCTATAAGATCATCAATTATTAGCACTTTATCATTTTTATTCAGAGAGTTTTTATGAACTTCAATTATATCATAACCATACTCAAGCTTAAATTTTTGGGAAAACGTTTTTCCAGGTAATTTATTTTTTTTTCTTAGTAAAACCAAAGGTTTCTTAAGTAAAAAACATAATACAGAAGCGAACACAAAACCCCTTGATTCAATTGCTGCAATTTTAGTAAATTTTAATTTTTTTGAAATTGTAAGCATTTTTTTTATAGTAAAATTAAATGCTTTCTTATTTTCCAGTAACGAGGTGATATCTCTAAACAAAATTCCTTTTTTTGGATAATTTGGAATACTTCTGATAGCTTTTTCTAATTTCATTTTTTTAATATTTAATATACCTAAACAAATATGAATAAATTAGCAATCATTGGAGGCAGTGGCCTTTATAATATCGATGGTATTAAAGATGAGAAGTGGTTAAACGTAGATACACCTTGGGGCAAACCCTCAGATCAAATTTTAGAAGCAAAAATTGAAGACAAGCAAGTTTATTTTTTGCCAAGACATGCAAGAGGACATAAAGTTAATCCGTCTAATATTAACTTTAGAGCAAACATTGATGCCTTAAAACAACTTGGCGTAACTGACATTATCTCTGTATCAGCTGTGGGATCGTTAAAGGAAGAATTAGAGCCAGGAAAATTTGTTCTAGTTGATCAGTTTATAGATAGAACTTTTGCACGAGTTAAAACATTTTTTGATAAAGAAATTGTAGCCCATGTTTCTATGGCAAAACCAACAAGTCCAGGTTTAATGAAGGCATGTGAGGAGGTTTTAAAAAAACTAAGTTTAAAATACAAGGTTGGCGGAACGTACTTAGTTATGGAGGGTCCTCAGTTTTCATCTCTAGCTGAATCAAATTTATACCGCTCGTGGGGATGTGACGTGATTGGAATGACTAACATGCCAGAAGCTAAATTAGCCAGAGAAGCTGAAATTCGTTACACATCTGTTGCAATGGTAACCGATTATGATTGCTGGCACGAAGATCACGAGGATGTTTCTGTTGAGCAAGTTATAAAGACATTGTTGAGCAATGCAGATAACGCTAGAAAAATGATAGTAGAAGTTGTTAAAAATTTTGAGAACTTTGTCGATCCAAAAGATCCAGCAAATAATTGTTTAGATACAGCAATAATCACTGATCGTTCACATTGGACAGAGTCAACAAAACAAGAGCTAAAAAATATTGCTGGAAGAGTTTTGAAAAGTTAAATGAAAATTGATGGTAAGCATTATTTAACTATTTGGCACAATGAAAATGAAGGTAATGTTTGTATAATAGATCAAACAAAATTACCTTTTGAGTTTATAATAAAAAAATTAAATACTTACCAGGATGGCTTTGTAGCAATAAAAGATATGCTTGTGAGAGGTGCTCCACTAATTGGAGCGACTGCAGCTTATAGCATTTATCTTGCGGCAAAAGAGAATGAAAATTTTGATTATATAAATGAAAAAATTACAAATATTAAAACCGCAAGACCTACAGCGGTAAATTTAGCATGGGCAGCTGATCGTATTTTAAAAAATATTGATAGATCAAATATTAAAAATTCAATTTTAAATGAATGTAAAAAAATTTGTGAAGAAGATATCAAAATTTCAGAAAGTATTGGAAATCATGGTTTAGAATTAATTAGAAAAATTAAAAAAGAGAAAGTAAATATTCTTACGCACTGTAATGCTGGATGGCTTGCAACAATAGATTGGGGAACCGCAACTGCCCCGATTTATAAATCTAGAGATGCTGGTATCAATATTCATGTTTGGGTAGATGAAACAAGACCTAGAAACCAAGGTTCATCACTTACGTCTTATGAATTATTAAATGAAGAAATTGAGCATAAAATTATAGCTGATAATGTTGGAGGACTTTTAATGCAAAGAGGCATGGTAGATATGTGCATTGTAGGAACAGACCGCGTTAGTGAAAATGGGGATGTTGCAAATAAAATTGGAACCTATTTAAAAGCTTTAGCTGCAAAAGATAATAATATCCCTTTCTATGTTGCTTTACCAAGTACAACTTACGATAAAAAAATTCTTAAAGGAAAAGATATTCCAATTGAGGAAAGATCTGATGATGAGTTAAAGTTAATGAATGGTTTTGATCAAGATGGAAAATTAAAACAGGTAAATATTTATCCAAAGAATAGCAAAGGATTTAATTTAGGATTTGATATTACTCCAGCTGAGCTTGTTACAGGATTTATAACTGAAAAGGGAATTTTTAAACCAGAAGAGTTAAGAGAAAATTTTAAATGAATGAATTATTTTTAAGAAAAAAAATAATTAAATTTTCAAAATTATTAAATAAAACTAACCTGTCGCCACTAAGATCAGGAAATATTTCAGTAAGGTGCAAAAATGGTTTTTTAATAACTCCAAGCGGTATGAAATATGAGAAATTAAAAACTAAAGACATTGTATTTGTGAATATGAAAGGAGAGTTTAATAAGAGTAAAAATAAACCATCATCCGAATGGAAATTTCACAAAGATATTTATAAAAACAGAAATGAAAGCAAAGCGATAGTCCACTGCCATTCTAAAAATGCCTTAGTTCTTTCATGCATTCGAAAGAAGATACCTGCATTTCATTACATGGTCGCTGTAGCAGGTGGCGTAGATATTAGATGCGCAAAGTATGCAACCTATGGTACCAGTCAATTATCTAGAAATATTATCACAGCTTTAAAAGAGCGCTCAGCCTGTTTGATAGAAAATCACGGACAGGTTTCATTTTCAAATAATTTAGAAAATGCATTTGAATTAGCCCAAGAAGTTGAGCATTTAGCTGAGCAGTACCTGGAATGTTTGAGAGTTGGCAAACCTAAAATTTTAGCAAATTCTGAAATGAATAAAGTTTTAGCCAAAGTTAAAAATTATAAACAGTAATCAAAAAAGGTTGATAATACTGAGAGTCTCTGTATACCGCGGTTAAGGGCTAAAAATCTTGTCGAGATCTCTGATGAACAAGGTTTTGAAGTTTAAGCTTTAGCAAGCTTTAATTTTTTTGAAAGAAGGGAGGCCTAATGAATAAAGTAGGCGAACACATCACATTAGATTTTCTTGGAGTATATGAAAATCACTCTGTAGAATTTTACGAAAAAATTTTTAAAAAAATTGCCGAAGTTGCAAAAGTTGAAATAGTAAATATTTCCAAATATGTTTTTACTCCACAAGGTGTAACTTTACTGTGTTTGCTTAAAGAGAGTCATATGAGCTTTCATACTTTTCCCGAAAAAGGGATTGTGAGTTTTGATTTTTTTACATGTGGTGCTGTTAGTCCAAGTGTATCATTAGAGATTTTAAAAAAAGAATTACCTCATACATCAGTAATTAAAAAAGATTTCGAAAGAGATACCGTTCATCATTATAAAGATATTTATAGTTCTGAAGGTATTAAAAAGTTTTATATGGTTGAAGAAGTTATTAAAAACTTTAAATCTCAAGCTGGACAACATATCGAAATATTAAAGCTTAAAGAATTTGGTAATGCATTATTTATAGATGGTGAAATTCAAGTAGCTGAGAAAGATGAAGAATTATACTCAAGTACATTTGTAAAATCAGGACTTGGGTTATCCTCGAAAAACTCAACCGCTGCAATTATAGGCGGAGGTGATGGAGGAGTCGCTAGAGAGTGTGTAAAAAATAATTTTGATTATATTGATTGGTTTGAATTGGATAAAGAAGTTGTAGATGCATGCCAACAATATTTACCTGAGGTCTTTAAAAATATTCACAAAAGCAATAACGTAAATTGTATTTGGGGTGATGCTTTTAAAAATATAGTTTCTTGCGAAAATGAAAAATATGATCATTTGTTTATAGATTTAAACGATGACCAATTTTGTATTGATCTTGCAGCAAAAAACATAAATGACATTAAGAGAATTACAAAGAAAAATGGAGTTATTACTGCTCAAGTTGGATCAAAAGATAAAAAACCATCTCAAGTTAATAATTGGAAAGAAACTTTAGAAAGCGCATTTGGCAATTCAAAGATTTCAGAAATCTACATTCCAAGCTTTGATTGTAGTTGGAATTTTATAAGTTCAATTAATAAATAATGAAATTTAATGCTGCTTGTTTGCAGCTGACATCTAATGATCAGCCAAAAGAAAATCTAGATCAAGTTATAAAACTATCTGATCAAGCTGTTAAAGATGGAGCTCAAATTATTTTAACTCCGGAAAATACTTTCCTACTCACTTTAGATGAAGGTGTTTTGAAGGAAAAATCTGAAGATTATGAAAAAGGATTTTGCATTAATGAAATCGTTAAATATGCAAAATCTAATTCAATTTGGTTTTTAATTGGTGGAACACCAGTAAAAGAAAATAATAATATTTTTAATAGATCAGTTTTAATTAGTCCAAAGGGAGAGATAGTTACAACATATGATAAGATTCATATGTTTGATGTAAATTTACCAAATGGAGAAAGTTATGAAGAGTCTAAAAAATTTAAAGCTGGGGAAAGTTTATCAGTAACAAAATTACCATGGGGAAATTTAGGCTTATCAATTTGTTATGATTTAAGATTTCCAAATCATTATAGGCAATTAATGAAAAAAGGTGCTGATTTTTTAGCGGTACCATCAGCATTTACAAAAAACACTGGTGAAAGACATTGGCATATTCTTCTAAGATCTAGAGCTATAGAAAACTTTTGTTATGTTCTAGCCCCGGCTCAAACTGGAAAACATTTTAATAATCGAGAAACTTACGGACATTCAATGATTGTTTCACCTGATGGTGTTGTTTTATCTGAAAAAAAAGAAGACATTGGTTTGATAATTTCTGAGATAGATATTGAGAAAGTTAAAAAAATCAGGTCAGAGATTCCAAGTATAAGTTTTGATTAATATTTATCGTAACTTTTAACTTCTGAGATATTTGACCCAGATAATTGATTGATCTTATTTTTTATTTTAGCTCTGTTGTCATTTTCAATATAGACACTTCTTGCTAATTTAATAAATTTTTCTCCAAAATCTTTATTTCTTTCACAGTCTCGCTTACCATCTTCGATGTCCCATAGTTTTGAATTTATAGCTTTTAAATCATTGTACAAAGATTTAATTTCATCAGTAATACTTACATCATTTTTTAAAGTATTATTTAAACTCTCAAGTTCTTTGGTGACAATTTTTGTTTTTTCAGTGTCTTTTAGATTTTTTTGCTTAATTTCTAAAATACTTATTTTATCTAATAGCTCACCTACTGATATTTCGGCAAAAATTTTATTAGCTGAATTCATAACTAATTGATAATACTAAATCAGTCTATGTCAAATATTCTAATTATTAAACATGGTTCTCTTGGTGATATAGTTCAGATATCGGGCGCCTTACAAGATATTCGAAATCAATTTAAAGATAGTACAATTTTTATATTAACAACTTTTAAATTTAAAAATCTATTTGAAGAATGTCCATTCATTGATGAGGTAATAGTAGATAAAAGGTTACCAAGATGGAATTTTTTCTATTTATTAAAATTAATAAAAAATATCAGAAGTTTTAATTTTGAGATTTGTTTTGACCTTCAGAATTCTTCAAGGACAAATTTTTATAGAAAAAATTTTAAAATTAAGAATTGGTCTTCTTCACTTACAGTTTTACAAAAAGATGAAACAAAAAAACAATTTGATCAGGAGGGTGTTATAGAACGTTTTAAAGTTCAATTAGATAGATCTAATATTAATGACACAAGTCATGTATTGAAACCTGATTTTTCATGGGCAATTGAAGAAAGTTTTCAAATCAAAGAGCAAAAATATATTTTTTTAGCACCTTTTAGTTCTCCAAAATTAAAACATAAAGTTTGGCCATACTTTAAAGAATTAATTGAGTTATTAAAAAATGAATTACCTCAATATGAATTAATAACAGCACCAGGGCCAAGTGAGATTGGTCAATGTAAAGATATAGGTCTTAAGATGATTTTAAATAATGATAAACCAACAAGCATTTGTCAACTTGCAAAAGTAATAAAGCAGTCATCTTTTGTTATAGCAAATGATACAGGACCAGCTCATATTGCTGCTCACTTAGGGTGCAAGGGTGTTGCATTGTTTGGTCATCATACTTCTGCAAAAAAAGTAAGTATTGAAACAGAAAAATTTAAAGTTATTGAATCTAACTCCCTTAGGGAAATTACTCCTCAACAGGTATTAAAGTTTGTGAAAGATAAAATTTTTACATAAAAAAATATTTGTAAAAACCAATAATCGAAAAAGGAATTTGTAGGGCAAAATTTGTTAGCACCGCCTTATCCTTATGGATATACCCATGAATAGTCCAAGCTACAATTCCGGGACCATGAAAAAAAATATTTAACGGATAAATATTTAAGTACATTAATAATATCCCAATGAAGACCAAGATGGTACCAAGCCACTTTAAATTATTTTTTACAAAGTTCATTAAGTTAAATTTGAATAAGATCTAAATATTTTTTAATTTGTTTATCCCAAAAGAATTCTTCAGAAAATTTTTTTGCTTTATCGCCCATGGATTCAAATTTATTATTTTCCATAATATTAATTAAACAATTATAAATTTCGTCATGCTTTTCTCCGTCACACAATAAACCAGTTTCATTATGCTTTATAATATCAGCCGCGCCACCCGCTTTTCCTCCAATAGAGGGAGTTCCATATTTAGCTGCTTCTAAGAAAGATATTCCAAAACCTTCAATTGATTTTCCTACCTGTATTGAGGGCATAATAAAAAAATCCGCTGTTTTAATTAATGAATTTTTTAACTCCAAAGACGCCTCACTTAAAAAAATAATATTTTTATTTAAATTAAGATTTTCTACTTGTTTTTGTAGATTTTGTTTTTCTTCACCATCACCAATAATAATAAATCTAAAATTTTCATATCTTGCTTCAAAATTTTTTAAGGCAAGAAGTGTTTGCTCTAAACCTTTTCTTTTTTCTAATCTACAGACTGTAATAATTTTTGGATTTGCATTGTTATAAATTTCTAAGGCTGCACTCTCATCACAATCTTCATTAATATTATCAGTTCCGGGGTTGATTATTTTAATCTTTTCTTCCGGAATTCCTTTTTCGATAGCTAGGTTTTTAGTGAATTCAGAATTTGCAATTATATACTTAGTTTTAGATAATGAATTTTTCATTCTTATATTCAAAAAGGAGCCATTAGGGTGATTAATTTCTTTTCCGTGAATTAAACAAATTGTTGGTATTGATTGGCAAATATTTTTAGATAGTTTTTCTATACTCTTCCAGTGATCTGATATTAATGCAGAGATATTTTTATTTTGGTTAAAATAATCTTGTATTTGATTTGCTTTTCTAAACTTTCTTATAAATTTGAAACCTTTAATTCTTTGAATTTCATATTTTTGATTTTTATCAAATTCATGTGCATTTTTTATATCTTCCGCAAAAACTTTCACTTTAGAATGTTTAGATAAATGCTTAGCAATATCTGACATTAAAATTTGCATTCCACCCATCTCAGGAAGAAAATTTCGAGTAGTAATTATTATCACTTTATTTCCACTTAATATTACATCCCATACTTGGATATTGGTTTTTTGGACCACTTTTTGATTGTGAAATCTCTATCATGGCTTCCATCAATTCATTCTTACTTCCATCAACCGGAACTAAGTCTTTCATTTCCCTCAACCTACCACGATATTGGAGTTCATGATTGGAATTATATCCAAAAAAATCAGGAGTACATACAGCTCCATATTTTTTTGCAATTTCTTGAGTTTCGTCAAATAAATAAGGGAAGCTAAAATAATTTTCTTGTGCAAATTTTTTCATATTATCAAAACTATCATCTGGATAATTAGCAGTATCATTTGACATAATTGCCACTGAGTTTACGTTATATTTTTTTAGACTTAAGGCAGTTGAACTGAGTTCTTTGATTATGGCCTTAACATACGGACAATGATTGCAAATGAACATAACGAGTGTTCCATTTTTTCCCTTAATATCTTTAAGTGTATAATTTTTTTCATCTACAGACTTTAAATTAAAATCATAAATTTTTTCCCCAAAGCTACAAATAGGTGTTTTTTCAAGTGCCATAGTAAATATTATTATATATATACCTTAATTATGATTCATCAACTTGGAGATAAAATCGTAAAAAGAGATGGAAAGAACTGGATTGCAGATAGTGCTAAAGTTATAGGTAACATTCATTTAAAAAATGATTGCAGTATTTGGTTTGGAGCTGTTTTAAGAGGCGACATTGAAAAAATCACAATAGGTGATGGAACTAATGTTCAAGATAATAGCGTTGTACACACTGATGATGGATGTGAATGTATAGTTGGCTCAGGTGTAACTGTTGGACATATGGTAATACTTCATGGATGCTCAATTAAAGATGATAGTTTAATTGGAATGGGAGCTACAATTTTAAATAACGCAAAAATTGGAAAAAATTGTATTATTGGTGCAAATTCACTAATTACAGAAAACAAAGAAATACCAGACAGATCTTTAGTTATGGGCTCTCCTGGTAAAATCATACGAGAAGTAACAGATCAAGAAATTGAAGCGATAAAAGAAAATGCAAGAAGATATTCTGCAAATTGGAAAAATTACGAAAAAGGTTTTAAATAAACTAAGGTGTTAGCCACTCAGTGTTAACTGAGCCATTATCTTCAATATTTATTTTTGCCCTACGGTGACCTTGAGAGGCAAGGTATAGCCATTCCATTTCTCTAATTTTACTTTCCACTACACAGAAGTTGTCATAACCTATTTCGGTATCTTCAATTTTTGGATTTTTACCTTCAAGTTCTTTTGGGTAACCGGGGTGAGGATTTTCAGAAACTGACCCTGGTGCATTTGTTGCGAGATAACATTTTCTACTGATTATCATTGTTTTTTTCCAAGCCTCATCAGTAATTTTATCTTTATAATGTATAGTAGCTTCTCCTTTTGCTCTTACCTGTATTTTTCTTTTTTTATTATAAAATAAAAAATAAATATTATTATTTTTCTTTAAAGCTTCTATTTTAGATGATCTTAGGTCAGTATGAAATCTTAATACTCTTCTATCTTTGAAAGCTCCCCTTAAAACAACTATCCTTCCATCTGATATTTGCCCTTTATTAACAATGACAACAGGTAACCTAAAATCCTCTGATCTATCGACTACACCCCTTGATAAGAGAGTCCAAATTTCATCAAAGATTAAATCTTTATTGTTATAAAAATCTGGAACTTTCTCGTTCACCTGATTACTTTTTTGGAAGCAAGGTTATTAGACTAGAGGTATCAAACCTATTACCACCATTTTTTTGAACTTCTGAATAGTACTGGTCTACAATTTCAGTTACAGGAAGTTTTGATCCATTTGTTTTTGCCTCTTCCATTGCAATTCCAAGATCTTTTCTCATCCAGTCAACTGCAAAACCATAATCAAATTTATCATCTAACATTGTTTTAAATCTGTTTTCCATTTGCCAAGATTGAGCAGCACCTTTAGAAATAACTTCAACTACATCTTCAACATTTAAACCAGCATTTTGCCCAAACCTTAATCCCTCTGATAATCCTTGTACTAATCCAGCAATACAAATTTGGTTTACCATCTTTGCGAGCTGTCCACTTCCTGCGCTACCTAAAAGTTTAATTTTTTTACTGTAGCAATCAATAATTGGTTCAGCTTTTTCAAAATCTGACTGCTGTCCGCCAACCATTACAGTTAGTGCACCATTCTCTGCTCCAGCTTGTCCACCAGAAACTGGGGCATCTAAAAAACCAAAACCTTTTTCAGTCGCTGTATTAAATAATTCTCTTGCAACTTGAGCCGAAGCTGTTGTGTTATCAATAAATACAGCTCCCTTCTTAACATTTTGAAATGCACCATCTGAACCAGTTGTCACTTCTCTTAAGTCGTTGTCATTTCCAACGCATGTAAAAATAAAGTCAGCATCTTTTGCCGCTTCGGCAGGTGTTGCTGCTGTTTTTCCTTTGTAAGTACCAGTCCATTTATCAGCTTTTGCTGAAGTTCTATTATAAACTGTTACATCGTGACCAGCTTTTGATATATATCCAGCCATTGGAAAACCCATGACACCTAAACCGATAAAAGCAACTTTGTGAGACATTTAAATAACTCCTTATAATTACTAATGTTTAATTTTCATTTTATAAAATCAAATTTTAAATACCTACTTTTTGGTTTCCTAATGACTTTCTGCTCAAGCTTTGGGCAAACTTTTTTCCTAGGTATTTTTAACCCGTTTATAAGACAAGATTTAAATTTAAGCCACTCTGAATTTGGTGGAATTTATTCAATTGCAACACTTGTGAGTAGTTTAAGTATTATTTGGTTAGGTAAGAAGATAGATGATTTTAAACTTAGAAATTTTGCAATTTTTGTTTGTTTATCATTATTTTTTGCTTCTATTTTTATAAGTCAATTATCGAGTCTCTTACATCTTATTTTTGCATTATTTTTTTTAAGGTTATTTGGACAGGGTTTAATGAGCCATACTTCTAGTACAGCTATGGCAAAATTTTTTAATAGAAATAGAGGAAAGGCTCTTGGTATTGCGTGGCTTGGTTTAACATTTGGTGAAGGTATTTTGCCAGGTCTAGTAATTTTACTTTTAAATTTTATGATATGGAAAAAAGTTTGGATCATTATTGCGACTTTTCTTTTTATTTTTGTAATGCCACTTATTTTATATCTTTTAAGAGACTTTAAAGATAATTCTGAAGAACCAGATCAATTAAAAGTAAATTTAAACATTAAAAACTGGACAAGGGGAGAGGTTTTAAAAGATATAAAGTTTTATTTTTTACTACCAGCTGTTCTTTGTCCTCCATTTTTAATAACTGGTATTTTTATCAATCAGACTTTCCTATTTGAAAGTTCAGGGTGGGGCATTAGTTATATAGCGCCAAGTTTTACTGCTTATGCAATTTTTACATTAATTTCTCTGCAAGTTTCCGGGTATTTAATAGATAGATTTAGCGCAATTAAAGTATTGCCATTTTATCTCCTGCCTATGATAACAGGCTTTGTGATTTCTTATTTATTTCAATTTTCACTATCACCAGTTTTGTTTTTTATTTTTATTGCAATTACAAATGGTACAGCAAATGTGCTTATCACCTCTACATGGTCAGAAATGTACGGCACCAAACATCTTGGAGCAATTAGATCAGTTACAGTTGCACTTATGGTTTTTTCAACCTCTTTATCTCCTATATTATTTGGATACTTAATTGATGATGGGTTAAATGCTCAAAATATATTTTTATTTATGGTTTTATATGCAATATTTGCCAACCTTCTTTTTTGCCTCAAAATAAAGAGTTATAAGCCTGTTATTACCGCTTGAAATTTCATGACAAAATCATTATAAGCCTCGCCAATGGCAAGAGTCACAGTTGAAGATTGTTTAGAAGTTGTAGATAACCAATACGATCTAGTTATTTTAGCAAAAGAGAGAACTTTGCAAATAGGTGCAGGTGATAAACCTATGGTCTCTGAAGATAATGATAAAAAAACAGTTTTATCTCTAAGAGAAATTGGAGACAAATTACTAGACCAAAAGACTTTAGAAACACAAACTGTAGATAGAGCAAGAGAACATCCAGAAGATGCAATGGAACAAGAAGAGTATGATGCTCCAGAAGGAGATGCATTTGAAGAAATTTACAAAGGTGAAGTTTCTAAATCTGGTCAAGCTATATTGCCTTCAAAAAGATCTAGAAAAGTTCCTACCCCAAGCATGAAAGCAAATGATGTTACAGATGATGATGATGACTTTTCAGATGATAATGCAGATGAAGTAAGCGATACTCCTGCTGAAGAGCAAAACTCTTAAATTCCAAATTCTTTTAGTATTTTTTCACGGTGCTGATCCAAATTAGGTATTTCGCCTCTGGTATTTTTATCCTCATATGAAGACATTTTGATTGGATTACCAGCCATTTTAAATTCACCAATTTTATTATGCATTGCACTTACAATCATATTACGCGCTTTAGTTTGAGGGCTTTCAACAGCCTCTTTTATATTATTAATTGGACCGCAAGGTATTCTTTTAGCCTCTAGCACTTTGCACCATTCAGATGTTGTTTTGTCTTTAAGTTTCTCTTCTAATATTTTTTTAAGTTCTTCTATGTTTTTATTTCTATCCGCATTAGTTTTAAATTTTGCATCTTTATATAATTCTAAATCAAATACTTTGCACATACCCTCAAACAACTTATCGTTTCCAGCGGCAATAATAATGTAACTATCTTTTGTCTTAAAAGCTTCAAACGGAGAGATAGACGGGTGTCTTGATCCCATTGGTTTTGGAATTTCACCTTTAGACAAATATCTTGCAATTGCGTTTTCAAGGATAGCTATCTGACAGTCTAACATTGATACATCAATATACATTCCTTTACCTGTTTTTTGCCTATCATATAAAGCAGCGTTAATTCCAATTGCAGTAAATAACCCAGCTGTAATATCTCCAATTGAAGTTCCAACTCTTGTTGGTTCGCTATCAGGCTGACCTGTTACACTCATTAACCCACCCATACCTTGAACAACCATATCGTATGCAGGCAATTCTTTTAAAGGTCCTGTTTGACCAAAACCAGATGCAGATGCATAAATTAATTTTGGATATTTATTTTTTAAATTTTCCCAACCATAACCCCATTTGGTTAGAGTACCTGGTTTAAAGTTCTCAACAAGAATGTCGGTCTTATCTAAAATTTTTTCAAAAATTTTTTTATCTTCTTCAACTTTTAAATTTAGAGCAATACTTTCCTTATTACGATTAAGTGACATAAAGTATGCTGATTGATCTTCAATAAAAGGTCCAAAGCCTCTAGAGTCATCTCCCACACCTGGAGCCTCAACTTTTATCACTCTAGCTCCAAGATCTGAAAGTATCATGGTGCAGTAGGGTCCAACCAAGACTCTTGTTAAATCTAGCACTAATAACCCAGATAATGGCCCTTTATTCATGTTGATCTTGATATCAAAATATAGTTCAATAGCCAATAATTTAACAAACAGGGGAGATATAAATGAAATTTAAAAAATCATTTATCTATTTATTTGCTGCTGTTTTCTTATTTGCTGGAGTAGGTGAGTCTTTTGCTAAAACATTAAAAGCAAGTCACCAATGGCCGGGTACAAAAAGAAAAGACGGTAAATTCGATGTTCGTCACGAAATGGTTCAAATCATTGCTGATGAAATGAAAAAAGCAAATGTTGGAGTAAATATTAGAATTTATCCAGCTAAATCACTTTATAAACCAAAAGAGCAATGGAAGCCGATGACAACTGGTCAGTTGGATATCTCTGCATTTCCATTAGCTTATGCTGCAAAATTCCATCCAGAGTTTGATATTACATTAATGCCTGGAATGGTTAAAAATCATAAGCATGCATTGAGAGTAAATAACTCACCAATGATGAAAACAATTAAAAAAATCATCAATGATGCGGGTGTTGTAGTATTATCTGATGCTTGGTTAGCAGGTGGTTTCGTATCAAAGAAAAATTGTATTACGAATCCAGAGTCAGTTAAAGGTCAGGTTTTCAGAGCTGCAGGAAAAGCATTTAACCAAATGCTTGAAGGTGCAGGTGCTGGTATTCAAGGAATGCCATCTTCTGAAATTTATAATGGTCTTCAAACTGGAGTACTTGATGGCGCAAATACAAGTTCAGGAAGTTTTGTATCTTACAGAATTTATGAACAAGTTAAGTGTGCAACACCTCCAGGTAAATATGGACTATGGTTTATGTATGAGCCAATTCTTATGTCAAAGAAGTCTTTTGACTCTTTAACTTCAAAGCAACAAAAAGCTTTAATGAAAGCTGGAAAAGTTGCGGAAAAGTATATGACAAGAGAAGCTGCTGGTTTAGACACTACTATGGAAAAGGCTTATAAAAAAGCTGGTGTTAAACTTTCTTACATGACTAAAGCTGATTTTGATGCTTGGTTAGCTATCGCTAAAAAAACATCATACAAGAACTTTGCAACCAAAGTTCCAGGTGGTCAAAAATTAATTGACCAAGCTTTAGCAGTAAAATAAAAGCTTAAAATTAATACCCCTGCTAATTGCAGGGGTATTTTTTTATGACTGATAAATTTATAAAATTTACTGAACAAGTTGCAAAAATCTGCGGAATATTTGCTGCAGGTTGTTTGTTATTATCTATAGTTTTAATTACAGAATTAGTTTTTGAGCGTTATCTTTTTAGAAACGCAATTACATGGCAGACCGAATTAGTTACGATGTTGCTTGTTGCATCTACTTTTATTGGAAGTGCTTGGGTTTTAAGTGAAAAAGGGCATGTTAATATGGAATACTTGTATACTTTCATGTCTGAAAAAAGTGTAACTAAATTAAAAATTTTTACCGATAGTTTGTGTTTAATATTCTTTTTAATTTTACTTTATGTGAGTTTTGAGATTACAGCTGATGCTTTTATAAACAATCATAATACAGGTACAATTTGGAGCCCTCCGTTGTGGATACCATACTCGTCCATGCTGATAGGAGCATTTTTGATGACGATATCTTATGTAGCTCAAATTATTAAACTTTTTAGAAAGTTAAAGGAATTTTAATGGAATTTATCGCAAATATGGATCCATTATTACTTGGTTTGATAGTCGGTCTTTTTACCGTAGCCATGTTATTTTCAGGAATACCTATTGCATTTGGACTGTGTGTTACATCTTTAGTTTTTTTATTTTTAGCTGAAGGTTTTCAAATTCTTAATGTTTATGCAGAGACCTTTTATGCAGGTTTAAATTCTTTCGTTTTACTGTCTATTCCGATGTTTATTCTTATGGGGATGGCGGTTGCCAATTCCCCTGCAGGTAAAGATTTATATACTGGTTTAGACAGATGGCTTTGGAGATTACCAGGTGGTTTAGTAGTTTCTAACATTGGAGCTTGTTCAATATTTGCAGCTCTTAGCGGATCAAGCCCAGCAACATGCGCTGCGATTGGAACCATGGGGATACCCGAGATGAGAAAAAGAGGATACTCGGCAGAACTTGCTACTGGATGTATTGCTGCTGGTGGAACTCTTGGTGTTTTAATACCACCAAGTATTGTTCTAATCGTTTATGGTTTAGCAACAGGAACATCTATTGGAAGATTATTTTTATGTGGTGTAATCCCGGGCTTACTACTTGCCGGATTATTTATGCTCTGGGCTTATATTTATTCTTACTTTATTGATAAATCCTATGCTGAAAGAGCCAGAAATAGAATTCCACCAACTTTTAAAGAAAAAGTAGAAGTTATCCCAAGGGTTTTTCCTTTCTTGGCGATAGTAGTTGGGGTTCTTTATGTACTTTACGGAGGTATTGCTACCCCTTCTGAAGCATCGGGCGTAGGTGCGTTCCTTGTTTTTGTGATGATTGCTGTAGTTTATAAAATTTATCAACCAAAAAAAATATGGGATATTGTAAAAGTTTCAATGAAAGAAAGCGTAATGATAATGTTCATTATTGCTGGCTCATATATATTTGCATTTAGTTTATCATCTTTGTACGTAACACAATCTATTGCTCAAACTATTGTTGAGATGGGTTTAAACAAATGGTTATTGTTTTTTTATATTAATATCTTTTTATTAATCGCAGGTTTCTTTTTACCGCCAGTTGCAGTTATTGTTATGACGTCTGCAATCTTACTTCCAATTATTACTGAATTTGGTTTTGACCCTTATTGGTTTGCGATTGTATTTACAATTAATATGGAGATTGGCTTAATAACACCACCCGTAGGTCTTAATTTATATATCATCAAAGGTATAACTCCTGATGTTAGCTTAAACCAAATTTTAAGAGGATCAATTCCTTTCATGGTAATGATGATGATTTGCATAGTGATTTTATGTATTTTCCCTGAGCTTGTTACATGGTTACCAGACAAGTTAATGGGTAAAGATGCTGGATTTTAAGAAACTTTTTTCTTCAATAGCAGACGCAGGTCAGAATTTAATAGGGAAAAAAACTGTTAAAAAAGATTTACCAACTGCACTTCAATTATGTGATGATTTAATATCTTTTAAAGGAATTGCCTCAGGTATTGCAATTGCTAGAGAGATCACTGAGATTTATAGTGTCTTTAACACAGATCAAAAATTAAATTTTTTTAAAGAATTAAATAAAAAATTCTCACCAAATAAAGAAAAAGTTGAAATCAAAATTGCAGAATATCTTAAAGAAAAAAATGAAAAGTCATTAAATGAATTAGGAACTGCTGTTGAAGGAAATAGACAAGAACTTATTCGAAGATTAAATATGGCCCCAAACGGTACTCCCTTCCTTGTTTCAATGAGAGAAGATTTGATAAAATTTTTACCTATTAATCCTGAGCTTAAAACTTTAGATGAAGATATTAGGCACTTATTTAAATCATGGTTTAATCCTGGCTTTCTAAGGCTAGAAAAAATAACTTGGGAGTCAAAAGCAGCAATTTTAGAAAAAATAATAAAGTACGAAAAAGTTCATCAAATTAAAGACATGAATGATTTAAAGCGTAGATTGCAGCAAGAAGATAGAAGATTTTTTGCATATTTTCATCCAGTATTAAAAGATGAGCCTTTAATATTTGTTGAGGTTGCTTTTACAAAAGGTATTGGCAATTCTATACAAGAAATTGTTAAGCCAAAAACAGATGATAATTCAAATTATGATACAGCTACTTTTTATTCAATCAGCAATTGCCAAGAAGGTTTGATGAGAGTGACACTAGGAAATTTTTTAATAAAAAGAGTTGTCTTTGAAATTCAGGAGGAAAACCCTAAAATAAAAAATTTTGGAACCCTTTCTCCTTTACCTGGTTTTTCTGATTGGTTTTTATCGTTAAACGACGAAAAATTAAAAGATATATTAAAAGATTATGACATCACAAAATTAAATTTTTTAAGATCATCTGATTTAAAAATAGGAGAGCCTAAAATTATAGAGGAGAAAACAGCTATTAAAAAATTAGTAGCTCATTATTTAATTAATGAAAAAATTAATAACAAACCTCTAAATCCAGTATCAAGATTTCACCTTGGAAATGGCGCTAGTATTTATAACATTATAATTAATGGAAATATTAGCGACTATGGATACAAAGAGTCTTTCGGTATTATGGTAAACTATGGATATCAGTTAGAAAAGTTAGAGAAAATTCATGAGGATTTTATTACCAAAGGTATTATTTCATATTCTGATAAAATAAAAAAATATGTCTAAATTAAATCGTAAAATTTCCATGGCTCCAATGATGGATTGTACAGATCGTCATGATCGATATTTCTTAAGATTAATCAGTAAAAACATTTTTTTATATTCAGAAATGATTGCAACCGGAGCAATTCTCAATGGAGATAAAAAAAAAATATTAGAATTTAGCGAATTTGAAAAGCCTGTAGCACTACAACTTGGCGGCAGTAATAAAAAAGAATTAGTGGAGTGTTGTAAAATTGTTGAAGATTTTGGGTATGATGAGATTAATTTGAATTTGGGTTGTCCGAGTAAAAAGGTTCAAAAAAATAAATTTGGCGCATGTTTAATTAAGGAACCAGATCTAGTTGCTGATTGCCTTTCTGCAATGGCTCAATCTACGAAACTACCAGTTACAGCAAAGACTAGAATTGGTTATGATGATGTTGAAGATTTTGATTATTTAAATTCATTTGTAGAAAAAATTAAAAATACAGGAGTAAAAACAATCATTCTTCATGCAAGAAAAGCAATTTTAAAAGGTTTAAGTCCAAAAGAGAATTTAAGAATACCAAAACTAAATTATAATATGGTGTATGAAATAAAAAAATCAAACCCAGAAATTGAAATTATTATCAATGGAGCGGTTACAGATACTAATCAAATTAAATCTCATTTAGAAAAAGTTGATGGAGTAATGATTGGAAGAGCTATTTATCAATCACCTTACTTTTTAGCTGATATTGAAAAAGATGTTTTTAAAAATGATGACATTTTAACAAGAGAACAAATCGTAGAAAAATTAGTCGAATATGTAGATACAGAAGTTAACAAAGGAACAAGAGTTAATCAAATTATGAGACATACGGTTGGCTTGTATCATGGACAAAGAGGTGCAGGTAGATGGAAGAGGTATCTATCAGATAATATGATGGCAAGAGACTCTGATTTTCAAAAAGTAAAACATATTTTAAACGTTGTGCAAAATAACGAAAAAATAGAAGCGGTTACATAATTTGATTACTTTAGAAATTAATCAACTGATAACTTTGATCACAGTATTAGCCATTGCTGCTACTGCATCTGGATTTATTGCGGGTTTACTTGGTGTTGGTGGTGGAATTTTAATGGTGCCAGCTCTTTATTATGCATTTTCAACTTTAAATTTTGATGAAAATATTATTATGCATTTATCATTAGGTACATCTTTAGCTATCATAATTCCAACATCTATAATGTCTGCCAAAACTCATTATAAATTTAACGCTGTAAATTTTGATTTAATCAAATCATTTGGCTTGCCAGTTGTGATTGGAATTTTTATTGGAACTTTTATGGCTACCCATTTAAGAACTGTCCAACTTCTATTAATGTTTTCTATATTTTCATTTTGCGTTGGTTTATTTTTTATTTTTATAAGAGAAAAAATGGGTGAAAAACCAAAATCAGTTGGGACTTTTATTAAAAGTATCACAGGTGCTTTCATGGGTTTTATGTCTGTTCCTCTTGGAATTGGAGGTGGTTCATTGGGAGTTCCTTTTATGAGATTATTTGGTTACCCAATAAGGGAAGCAATTGGAACCTCAGCAGCTATAGGTTTTATCATTTCATTGTTTGGCGCATCATCCATGGCTTTTAGTGGTTTGATGTTTTCTGACTTTGCTGCACCATTATCAGTTGGGTATGTAAACATTCCAGGTTTTTTAGTATTTGTACCTGTTACAATGACAATGGCTCCTATAGGCGCTAGATTAGTTCATTCAATAGATAAAAATCTCTTGAGTAAAATATTTGGAGCATTTCTTATTATTATATCAATACGAGCTTTTATTGAGTTCTTAAACTTTTAATTACAACCATAAGTTTAAATTAAAGTATTTATTATTTGTGAAAAAAAGTTTTTTATTAACAAACTTATAAGTTTAATAATATTAAACTATTATTTATTATTGACAAACTATATTGATCTCGCTAATTTTAAATCATGTCAGTTAAATCTATATCTAAAACAATGGATACTTTAGATTATTTCTTAGAATCAGACTCATCCAAGGGTATTAGCTTAAAAGAAATTTGTGATCATTTAGGATTTAAAAAATCAGCTGCACACCACATGTTGGCTACTATTTGTGATAAAGGTTATTTGTATCAAGATTTAAAAAGTAAAAAATATTTTCTAGGATCTAAGTTAAAAAAATTTGGTGAAGTTATAGATCTAAATGCAAACTCTTTTATTAATTTTGCAGATCCATTTTTAAAAAAAATTAATGATGCTACCGGAGAAGCTGTTCATCTAGCATCTTTTGAAGGCACAAAATTAATTACCTTAAGCATGTTGGAGTCAACACATCCAGTCAGAGTCGACCATGGTTTTTTAAATAAAGATAATGCGTTTCATGCTACAGCATCAGGTAAAGCGATGTTAGCTTATATGTCAGATGGTAGTCAAAAAAAGATTTTAAAAAATAAGTTAGAAAAATTTACGAGTTTTACAATAACAAATATAAAACAATTAAGCGAAGAACTTAAAAAAATTAAAAAAAATGGTTTTTCAACTGATGATGAAGAATTTCAACCTGGTGTATTTTGTGTTGGTTATCCAATATTTGATAATGAAAATAAACCTTTTGCCTCGATTAGTTGTTCTTCACCAAAATTTAAAATCACATCAGATAAAAAATATTTAGATAAAATAAAAAATTCTGTGAAATTTTCTGCCCTTGAAATTGGAAAATACTTTAAACAAACTAGAAAAAAAGGAGATAAACATGCCGCGTGAGAACAGTATGTTGGGACATAATCAAAAATTTGAAATCCCAAAACAAATGGGTGCATGGGTTCTTAATGATCCAAACAATATTACGATCAAAAAGAAACCTGTTCCAGAACCAAAAGAAGGAGAGGTACTTTTAAAAATCGATGCAGTTGCTATTTGTGCAACTGATTTAGAAATCATGTCCCATGGTTTACCAGCCATGATTAATGGTGAATTACCTTTTAATAAAAATTTTACCTTTGGCCATGAGGCGATGGGTACGGTTGTAAAGTTAGGTGAAGGTGTTCACGAATTTAAACCTGGTGACAGAGTATGTGTGGAAATTCATGCAGGATGTAGCAGATGTGAAATGTGTAGAAAAGGTTGGTACACTTCTTGTTTAAATTACAGTTTTACTGACAGAGGACATAAAGCAAACGGTTTCACTACTGACGGAGCATTTGCTGAATATATGACAAATAGGACTCAAACATTAGTTAAAGTCCCAGATGGTATGTCAGATGAAGAAGCTACCCTTTGTGTAACTGCTGGAACTAGTATGTATACGCTTGATGTTATGGGTGGTTTGTATGCTGGTCAAACTATAGTGATTACTGGACCTGGTCCAATTGGATTATGTGCAGTTGGTGTTGCAAGTGCATTGGGTGCTGAAGTTATTTTAACAGGTACAAGAGATAATAGACTTGAGATTGGTAAAAAACTTGGAGCAGCTCATGTGATAAACGTTAAAAAAGAGGATGCGGTTAAAAAAGTTAAAGAACTAACCGGTGGAATTGGTGCACACTATGTACTTGAGTGTTCTGGTGCAGAAAATGCAATTAATGACGCTTCTTCAATGATTAGAAGAGGGGGGAAAATTGGTCTTGCAGCTTTCCCTTCAAAACCTGTAACTGTTGATATTGCAAATTTGGTTAGAAATAACGCTTATATCTTTGCAACAAGAGGAGAAGGTAAATCTGCTTGTCATAGAGCAATGGCTTTAATGGCTCAAAAGCGTTTTGATGCAAAACTAATACATACTCATACATTTCCAATGAAAGATTTGGAAACAGGTTTGAAATACACAAAAGAAAGGATCGAGGACGCTATCAAGGTTGTTGTTAGAAACGATCAAAAATTAGCTTAATATTTTATGCTTAGATACGACAATTACTTTATTCCAAAGACACTCAAAGAATACTTTGAATTAACATCAAAGGTTAAAGATTGTCGTATCGTAGCAGGATGTACTGATATGTTACCTTGGGCTAGAGAGGGCCGAGGAGGCGATGTTTTTTTTAAAAACGTTGTCGATGTAAGTCGAATTAAAGAGTTAAACGTATTTAAATTTGGATCAAAAAAGATTTTATTAGGAGCTGCAACTAATTACCAAAAACTTTTTCTTGATAAAAAAATTAGAAAAAGTTTAAAAGTATTACCCCAAGTATCAGTCTGGTTTGCAGATGACCAAATTAGAGAACTTGCTACCATTGGTGGTAATATTGTTAACGCTTCTCCCGCAGGCGACGGCATGCCGGCGTTTCTAACTTTAAATACTAAAGTTACAGTTGCCTCTTTTAAAAATAAAAAAATTATTAAATTAAAAATGCCTTTAGAAAAATTTGTTAAAGGTAGAAATAAAGTTGCATTAAACAAAAATGACCTTTTAGTTGATTTTGAAGTAGAAAATACAGATGGTTATGGAGCATGCTTTGAAAAAGTTGGACACAGAAGATCTTTAGTAATTTCAACTGTGTGCGTATCTTCACTAGTAAAATTAAATAAAAATAAGTTTCAAGATGTTAGAGTTGCTGTTGGTGGGGTTTGTGAAGTTCCAACTCGATTAACTAAAACAGAAAATTTTTTAAAAGGAAAATCTATAGATGAAAATAATATTTACGTAGCTTCAAAACTAGATTTAGATGTCATTCAATCAAGATCAAGAAGAGAATATAGAAGAGAAGTTTTACAAAATTTTATCATAAGATCAATTTTAAAGTCTTTAGGAAAAACCAACATCAATGAAACAATTCAGAAATTCGACAACAAAATAGAACTAAAAATGGAGGATGCTCATGTCTAGTATGGAATTAAAATTAACAGTTAATGGACAAAAAATTAAAAAAACAACACAATCTCATTACCGATTATTAGATTTTTTAAGAGAAGATTTGGATTTAACTGGAAGCAAAGAGGGATGCGGTGCAGGCGAGTGTGGAACGTGTTCAGTTTTTATCAATGGTAAATTAGTTAAAAGTTGTCTTGTACCTGCTGCAAAAGCGGAAGGTGCAAAAATTGAGACAGTTGAAGGTATTGGCAATCCTGAGAAAATGTCAGAAATTCAAAAAGCTTTCTGCGCTACGGGTGCTAGCCAATGTGGATTTTGTATACCAGGTATGGTGATGGCAGCGACATCAACTTTGAGAAATAATCCAAAAGCGAGCTTAGAACAAATTAAAGAAGAAATGGGCGGCAATATCTGTAGATGCACTGGATATCAAAAAATCTTTGATGCGGTTGAGATGGCAAGAGACGTTATTAATAAAGAAAAATCAGAAAAAGTATTTGAGGAGTATGACAAACCAGCAAATTCTTTTATTGGCGCAAATGTAAAAAGAATTGATGCTCCAAGCAAAGTTACTGGAAGATTAAAATATGCAGCAGATATGAAGATGCCAAACATGCTTCATATGCAGGTTTTAAGAAGTGATAGACCTCATGCGAAAATTTTAAATATCGATTTATCAAAAGCAAAAAAAATTGAAGGAGTAAGAGGAATTGTAACATGCGATGATGTTCCAGGAATTGATAACTTTGGAGTTTTCATCGAAGATCAACCCGTCTTAGCAAAAGATAAAGTAAGATACGTTGGTGAAGCTATTATTGCTGTAGCTGCGGATACACTTGAACAAGCAAAAGATGCGGTAAATGCAATTAAAATCAAATACAAAGATCTTCCAGCGCTATATGATCCTGAAGAGGCGTTGAAGGAAAAGATTTTAATTCATGAGCATTATAAAACTAATTTAGTAAAACACATTCCAATTAGAAAAGGTAATACTGAAGAAGCTTTTAAAAAAGCCGATGTGGTTATTGAAGATGAATTTGCAACTCAGCCTGTCGAGCACGCATATTTGGAACCAATGGCAGGAGTATCTTACATTGATCAAGATGGTGTTTTAACAATTGTTTCTCCGAGCCAAAATATCACTCATCACCGACATATGATGGCAAAAATTATGAATCTTCCAATTCATAAAGTTAGATTCATTATGTCTCCAGTTGGTGGTGGTTTTGGAGGTAAAGAAGATATGATTTACCAAGGAATGTTAGCTTTATTAGCAACAAAAACTAGACAACCAATTAAATATGTAATGACAAGAGAAGAAGATATTGTTTCTACAGCCAAAAGACACCCAAGTCGAACGAAGTACAAAATGGGTCTTACAAAAGCGGGTAGAATTCTTGCAGCAGAAATTAGTATGTTAGCTGATGGAGGTGCTTATGGTTGTTCAACAGAAGGTGTAATGAGAAAGGCTGCTATACTAGGAGCTGGTCCTTATAATATCGAGAATTTAAAAATGGATACGCGTGGAGTTTATACCAATAATACTCCAAGCGGTGCATTTAGAAGCTTCGGAGCTTTGCAAACTGAGTTTGCTACAGAGTCGATGTTAGATATTGCAGCAGAAAAGTTAAATATGGATCCTTTTGAAATTAGAAGAATTAATGCCTTTGTAAAAGGAAATATAACTCACACAAAACAAGAATTAAATTCAGCTAGTATTAATACTGTTCTTAATGAGTTAGAAAAATTAGCTAGTTGGGAAAAAGGCTCTCCTCAATCAAGAGGTAATTCAAGAAAAGATATGTTCAGTAAAGATAACCGAGATGCATGTGAACTTGGAGCTAGATTAAAAACAAACGGAAATGGCAAGAGGGTCGCAAGATGAGTTTAACAAAAAAAAGAGGAAGAGGAGTAGCTGCGTCTTGGTACGGAATAGCAAGAACTGCTGCAATGGATCAAGCTGGTGCATGGGCAGAAATTGACGATGGTGGATCAGCAAAAATATCAACTGGTGTTACAGAAATTGGAGAGGGTATTTTAACAGTTTTAGCTCAGGTAGCCGCAGATGAATTAGGGGTTAAACCTGAAAACGTAATGATCGGTGAAAACGATACCTCAAGAAGTCCAGAGGCTGCACATGCTGGAGCTACGAGACAAACTTACATGATTGGAAATGCAGTTGCTTTAGCTTGCAGAGGGGCAAGGCAAAAATTATTCGATGTCATGGCAAAAGAGTGGAAGGTGGATGCGAATACGATCAAAGCGCATAACGGTGAAATTTGGAGCGAGGGAACAAATTACAAAATGGAAATGAGTGAATCTATTCATATTTGCAAAAAAAAATATGGTGTGATCCCAGTTGCTGGAGAGAATTATACATCTCATCATACAGGTTTAGATCCAGTTGATGGCTCAGGCCGTCCATGGCAAGCATATGTTTTTGGTGGCCAAGTTGCTGAAGTTGAAGTTGATACCGCTACGGGTGAGGTGCAGTTACTTGGAATTTGGGCGTGCCACGATGTTGGCAAAGCAATTAACCCAAAAGGTGTAGAGGGCCAAATTGAAGGTGGCGTTGTTCAGGCTGTCGGACAAGCTTTGATGGAAAATTATGAATTAGAAAAAGGAAGAACTAAATCTGGAAGTTTTGCAAAATATATTTTGCCAACTTCATTAGATGTTCCAAAAGTAACATCAAAAATTGTTGAGGATCCAGATCCTCTCAGTCCTTTAGGAGCAAAAGGAATCGGTGAACCTGCAATGGTTCCAACTTCTCCAGCAATCATGAATGCCATTTATGATGCTATTGGAGTTAGAATTAAATCATTACCAGCGACACCTGAAAAAATCTTAAACGCTCTTAAGGAGAAGAAGCAAAACGGAAGTCGTAAATTTAATTAGGTTTAAATTTACACTAAACACAAGGGGGAAAAATGAAACTAACAAAAAAAATCGTAGGAGCTTTAGCTGCAATTACTTTATTGTTTGCTGGCGCATCTACAAACTCTTTTGCAGGAAGTCATTCAAAATTCCCAAGTAAAACTATAGAAATGACAGTTTTATTTGGTGGTACTGCAAAAAGTGTTGGACAACTAGTTGCTAAAGGTCTTGAAAAAAATCTTGGTGGAACAGTTGTTCCAGTATCTAGACCAGGTGGTGGTGGAGCTGTTGGATATAAATATATTCAGTCACGACCAGCATCAGGTTATGATATTGTATGGAATTCGAACTCTGTGAGCACGTCTCACCATAGAGGTAGAACTTCATTTAATTACAAAGCATTTACTCCAATTGCGGCAATGTCAATTGAAGTTCCTGTTCTAGCTGTAAAATCAGGCACATTTAATTCTGTTAAAGAATTAGCTGATTATGCAAAAAAGAATCCTGGAAAATTAAAAGTTGGTATCAGTGGTAAAGGTGCTTTTACACATTTAACTTCTGCTATTATCTTTGATACTTTGGGTGCAAAAGTTACTTATATTCCATACGGAAAAGGTAAAGCGCCTGCAGAACTTTTAGCTGGAAGAATTGATGCTGCTGTTCAATGGCCTGGTCAATTTAGATCTTTTCATAAAGCTGGTCAGCTAAAAATGTTAGCTGTTACTAGTCAGGAGAGAATTGCATCTGACTCTAGCATTCCTACTATGAAGGAACTTGGTTACAAAAAAGTTGATGTAACTATGTGGAGAGGGTTAGCAGCTAAAAAAGGAACTCCTAAAGCTCAAATTAAAGCTTTAGAAAAAGCTGCTGAAGCTTATGCTAATAGCGCAGAATTTAAAGCTGCGTCTAAAAAAATCGGATTTACAATTAATTACTTAAACTCAAAACAGTTTGGTAAGCAAATTGCAAAAGACGATAAAAAAATCAAGAAACTTATGAAGGATCTTGGTTTAGCAAAAAAAGCTAAATAAATTTTCAAATGAGAGAAAGCAAGTTCTATCTATTCTTAGGATTGGGTGTTCTTGCTTTCTCAATCATTTGGATCACATTGGTTTTTTTTCAAATAGAGGGTGATTTGGGTGGCTATGCTAATACACCCAGAACCATCCCATTTTTTCTAGGAATATGTATGTCTATTTTAGGGTTAGTATTTTTGTATCAATATAAAGTTGGCTATGTTCCAAAAAATAAAGCAAACCCATTACAAAAAAATGAAATTAGAAATATCATATTTTGTTTAATTGTATTCATTTCGTATTCTTATTTATTAAAGTACTTTGGTTTTTTAATTTCAACTCCAATCGTTGTTTTTTTTATTACAAGATTTTTACTTGGCGAAAAAAATTGGAAACTTAACTATTTATTTCCAATAGCCATGACTGGATTAATTTATTTTATCTTCATAATATTATTAAAATCTTCATTACCAAGAGGTGAAATTTTTTAATGGAAAATTTAATTACAGCTCTTGGTTTAATTGGAACCTTTGAGGTAATGATTGCAATCTCAATCGGTGCATTTGCTGGAATTATATTTGGTGCAATTCCAGGACTTACATATTCAATGGCACTTGCATTAATGCTTCCTTTTACGTTTACAATGGAGCCCGTAACAGCAATATCATTATTACTTGCAACTTATATTGGTGGAATGACAGGTGGATCAATCTCTGCAATTTTAATCGGTATCCCAGGAACTCCATCTGCGGCCGCAACTGTTTCTGATGGTTACTCACTAACTAAAAAAGGCGATGCAAGTATTGCGTTAGGAACAGCAGTTATAGTCTCAACTATTGGCGGTTTTATAAGTCTTGTTATTATGATTGTGCTCGTTGATTTTATTTCACAGTTTGCAATTAAATTTGGCCCTGCTGAAATTTTCATGTTGGTATTATTTGGTTTTTCTACGATATGTGGTCTTTCAGAAAGATCATTATTTAGGGGTCTAGTTGCTGGTGTTCTAGGTTTAATGCTTATGACAATAGGTACTGATGAGATTGAAGGAATATCAAGGTTTACATTTGGTAGTACACAAATGTTACAGGGAGTGAATTTATTAGTTGCAATGATTGGTTTATTTGCTGTTCCACACATTTTAGAAGTTTTTAATTTAAGACTAAACAGAGAGGACAAAACTAACTTTGAAGTCGATATTGTTAAAACAAAGTTACCAAGTTTTGCATTATTAAAAAAATACTTTAATTTAATGTTAAGGTGTGTAGGTCTTGGTACTTCAATAGGTGCAATCCCAGGATCAGGAGGACCAATCGCTGCGTTTTTAGCTTATTCTCATGCAAAAAATTCAGAAAAAAATCCTGAAGAAAAAGAAAAGTACGGTAAAGGTCATATTGGTGGAGTTGTAGCTCCAGAGACGGCAAACAATGCAGTAACTGGCGGAGCTATGGTCCCATTGTTATCACTTGGGATTCCTGGTGATCCAGCAACAGCCATTATTTTAGGAGGATTGTTAATTCATGGTCTTTCACCTGGACCAATGTTATTTATTGAAAATGCACCTCAAGTTTATTCCATTTATCTAGCAATATTAATTGCATATCTTGTTGTTTTTATTTTTCAGGTAAATTTCATTAAACATATTGTAAAAATCTTAAAGGTCAAACCACATCATTTAGGAGTAGGTATTTTAGTAATGGTGATTGTTGGATCTTATGCAATCAGAAACTCTTTTTTAGATGTTAATGTCATGATTTTGATGGGTTTAATAGGTTATTTTTTTAATCGTATTCAATTACCTGTAACACCTATTGTTCTTGGAATGGTTTTGGGAAAAACTATTGAAAGTGAATACCGTACAGCAATGTCTCTTTCAGCTGGTGATCCCACAATATTTTTTAGCTCTGTTGTTAGTTTGTTATTTTTTGGATTAATTATTCTAACTATAGCGCTTCAAATTAAAAAAAGAATGCAAGATGTAAAAAAACAAAAACAACTTAAGGAGCAAGTGCAAATATGACTTCATTAAAAGCAGTTGAACAAAGAGCTAAAATAATTGCGAAAAACAATAATGATTTAAATCAATGTATTGATAAAAATGCTTTGCCTAAAAATATTGATGTTTCATTATCAGAGGGGATAGTTTTAGGTTTTTTAAAACAAAATGTTAGAAAATATTTTGCTATCTTTGGTCATGGCTCAACTGACTTTGCAGAAATTTTGAGAATTTATGAAGAGCAAGGTGTTACTAAAACATATAATTTTAGAAATGAAGTTGAAATGGCGCATGCAGCTACAGCTTTACGTTGGCAATATAATGAAGTCCCAGCAGTTGTGACATCAATAGGACCTGGCGCTTTACAAGCTATGGCCGGATCACTTGCCGCTTCTTCAAATGGTGTTGGTTTGTATCATATCTATGGTGATGAAACGACTCATGGAGAAGGTTATAACATGCAACAAGTTCCTAAAAGAGAACAGGATATCTACGGCAAAATAACTGCTCTCATGTCAGAGTCGCATGTTTTTCATACTCCAGAGTCTATAAGAGATGCGATGAGAAAAGGATATTTAAAAACAAAACATCCTTATAAAGCCGGACCGTTTTATTTTATGTTACCTATTAATACTCAACCAAAAGTTATTAAAGGATTGAATTTAATAACATTACCAGGAAGAGACAGTTTAGAATTAAAAAACAATTTAAATGATAATCAAGTAGAAGCATTTGAAAAAATTATAAATAAGTATGAAAATATTGTTATCAAAGCAGGCGGTGGATCTGTAAAGTTTTCAAAAGAACTTACAGAATTTTCAGAACATCTCAACGCTCCTGTAGTTTTAGCACCAGGAAGTTTAGGTATTTTACCAGATGCTCATGAAAACAATATGCATGTTGGAGGCAGCAAAGGTTCAATTTCTGGAAATTACGCTATGCAGAATGCAAAATTATTAATTTCAATTGGCTCTAGGTCTGTATGCCAATCAGATTGTTCAGGAATTGGTTACCCTAATGCTGAGACTGTAATTAATATTAACGCAGATCTATCTGACATGATGCATTATAATAATACATTAGGATTAAATGGCGATATTGGTGTTATTTTAAAACAGCTTAATTCCGCATTAAAATCAAAAAAAATTAATAGATCGAATACCAAAAAAAATTGGATTGAAGATTGTAGAAAAAAGAAAAAAGAGTGGAATGATTTCAAAAGTAGAATTTATCAAAATGAAGTTTTAAAAGACGATGCCTTTGGCAGAGATTTACTCACTCAGCCTGCCGCAATAAAGACTGCAGTTGATTTTTCAAATAAAAATAAGTGCGTAAAATTTTTTGATGCGGGTGATGTACAGGCAAATGGTTTTCAAATTGCTGAAGATAACGAGCCTTCAGATACATACACTGAAACAGGCGCATCTTACATGGGATTTTCAGCTAGTGCCATACTAGCATCGGCGATTGCAGATAAACCAAAATACCCAATTAGTTTTACAGGAGATGGATCTTTTATGATGAATCCTCAGGTCTTAATTGATGCAGTTTATTTAGGATTAAAAGGAATGGTTGTTATTTTTGACAATAGAAGAATGGCTGCAATTACTGGTCTTCAATATGCTCAATATGAAAAAGAATTCAAAACTAATGACGGGGTTGAAGTTGACTATGTTCAAATGGCAAATTCAGTAAAAGGCGTGAAAGGATTTTTTGGTGGTTATAATTCCAAAGAGTTTAATGCAGCATTAGAGGAAGCATATAAATTTGATGGACTATCTGTAGTTCATGTTCCTGTTTATAGCGGTACAGATGAGTTAGGTGGTATGGGGGCATACGGATCTTGGAATGTTGGAAATTGGTGTGAAAATGTTCAAGCTGAATATGCAAAACAAAAAATTTAAATAGAAAGGTTATCATGTACGAAAATTTAGGAAATTTTATTGAGGGTAAATGGTCTAATAATACAAAAGATAAAGTTGAAGTATTCAATCCTTTTAATGAAGAAGTTCTTGGAACTATTCCTTCATCTACTGAAAAAGAATTAGATGAAGCTTTAAATTCTGCAAAACAAGCCATGGAAAGTTGGAAAAAAACTTCTCCATGGGAAAGATCAAAGATAATAAAAAAAATTGCAGATTTAATAAGGGAAAGAGCAGATGACATTGCTAATATAATGACCCTTGAAACAGGTAAGCCTTTGGCTGAAGCTAAAGGAGAAACAATGGCATCCGCAGATCAATTTGAATGGTTTTCTGAGGAGACCAAAAGAATTTATGGACAGTTAATTGAGTCAAGAACTCAAGATACTCGTTTACAAGTGAGATATGAACCTGTTGGGGTTGTTGCTGCATTTAGCGCGTGGAACTTTCCAGCACTACTACCGGCGCGAAAAATTGCAGCCTCAATTGCTGCTGGATGCTCAGTCATTGTAAAACCAGCTAGTGAAACACCAGGTACTTGCATGGAAGTCATCAAGGCGTGCCATGATGCAGGAATACCAAAAGGCGTAGTAAACTTTGTTACTGGCAAGTCTGGTTTTATTTCAAAATATTTAATTCAATCTCCAGTAATTAAAAAAGTATCTTTAACGGGATCAGTTGAAGTTGGAAAAGAAATTTTAAAAATGGCCGCAGAAGGTATCAAAAAAGTATCTATGGAGTTAGGAGGGCATGCTCCAGTCTTAGTCTATGATGATACAGATGTTGATTATGCTGCAACCACATGTTCCAATACAAAATTTAGGAATTGTGGTCAGGTTTGTATTTCGCCTACTCGTTTTTATGTACAGGAAAAAATTTACGATGAATTTTGTAAAAAATTTACAGAGAACACAAAAAAACTTAAATTAGGAAATGGACTTGATCCAGATACAAATATTGGACCAATGGCAAATAAAAGGGGACTAGATCATATTGATAAACTTGTAAGAGATGCTGAAAATAAAGGAGCTGAAATTCTTACAGGAGGTTCACCAAGTAAAAAATTTAACAAAGGCTTTTTTTATGAACCAACGGTATTAAAAAATGTACCTGATGATGCCGATATTCTTTCAGTAGAACCTTTTGGTCCAGTTGCGCCAATAATAAAAGTTACAGATGAGAGTAAAATCTTTGAAATGGCAAATAGTACAAACTTTGGTTTGGCTGGATATGTATTTACTTCGTCTTTAAAAAGAGCACATGTGGCATCAGAAAATTTAGAAGTAGGCATGGTTGGGGTTAATGATATGTTGTTAGCATCTGCTGAAATACCTTTCGGAGGTGTAAAAGAATCAGGATTTGGTAGAGAAGGTGGATCACTCGGTATTTTAGATTACCTTGTTCCTAAATATACAAAATTTAAAATTTATTAATGGCAAAAAAAATCAAAGACCAAGGAATTGACAAAAGTCTCACAAATTATGGAGACAAAGAGTTTTCTTCATATCTAAGAAGATCTTTTGCTAGATCGATGGGGTACACAACCGAGTCTTTAAATAAACCAATTGTTGGTATCGTAAATACTGCAAGTGGATTAAATAGTTGCCATAGACATTTTCCAGAAATGATCGAGGCTTTAAAAAGAGGTATTCAAAGCCAAAATTGTTTAGGGGTTGATTTTCCAGTCATATCATTAGGAGAAGTTTATTTATCACCAACTAGTATGATGTTTAGAAACTTAATGTCTATGGATGTTGAAGAAATGATTAGGGCGCAGCCAGTAGACGTTGTTGTATTGCTTGGAGGTTGTGACAAAACTTTACCAGCAATGATCATGGGGGCAATTTCTGCAGGCAAACCTTATGTTGTTATGCCAGCTGGTCCAATGATTACAAATAAATATGAAAATGAGAGATTAGGCGCGTGTACTGATTGTAGAAGATATTGGGGAAAATATCGAGGAGGAGAGATTTCTGATCAAAAAATAAAAGAAGTAGAAGGTAAGTTGGCGGCGAGTTCTGGAACATGTGCAGTTATGGGAACTGCAAGTACCGTAGCATGTCTTGTGGAAACCATGGGTTTATGTTTGCCAGATGCTTCAAGTGTTCCTGCAGTATATTCTGAAAGGTTAAAGTTAGCCGAACAAACAGGAGAAGTTGCAGCAAAAATAGCAAACAAAAAAATTAAAAAGATAAAAAAAATTAATGAAAAAGATATTTATAATGCCTTAGTGGTTCTTTTAGCGTTAGGTGGATCAACTAATGCTATTGTTCACTTAACTGCTATTGCGGGAAGAGCTGGAATAAATATTGATCTTAAAAAATTTAACCAAATAAGTAACAAAACACCTGTTCTCGTAAATTTAAAGCCAACAGGAAGTTATTATATGGAAGATTTTTATCATGCAGGTGGAATGAAAGTTGTTTTAAAAGAACTTCAAAGTTTATTAAAAAAAGAAACTTTCACAATTGAAGGTAAAAAACTAAGTTCAGTGATAAAAGAAAACTCTAATTGTTTTCATGATCAAGAAGTTATCAGATCAAAAAAGAAGCCTTTTGAAAAACAAGGTGGCTTAGTTTCATTATTTGGAAACATTTGCCCTAAAGGCGCAATATTAAAAAGATCAGCAGCTGATAAAAAATTGTTTGAAAAAACAGGAACTGCTTTTGTATTTGAAGACATTAAAGAAATGACAAAAAAAATTGATAATCCAAAACTAAAAATTACTAAAGATGATATTCTAGTACTTAAAAATATTGGACCAAAAACAATTTATGGCATGCCAGAAGCCGGTTATCTTCCTATCCCAAAAAAAATATTAAAAAGTGGTGTAAAAGATATGATTAGAATTTCAGATGGAAGAATGAGTGGCACTGCATTTGGAACAATTATTCTTCATGTTTCTCCAGAATCAGCGGTTGGAGGACCATTTTCAATTTTAAAAACAGGTGATAAAATTAAGTTAAGTGTAAAAAATAAATCTTTAAATGTTTTGTTATCAAAGAAAGAATTAGAAAAAAGGCTCAAGAATACAAAAATCAAAGCGCCAATAATTAAAAGAGGATATTTAAAACTTTATTACGACACTGTTTTGCAGGCAGATGAAGGTTGTGATTTTGATTTTTTAAAATATAAGAAATAATAATGAATTTTAAATCTTTAGCACCAGTTGGTTTTTTAGTCCTAGCAATTTTAGCTATCATTTTACCAAAGGATATTTTTACGGCAATTTTGATTTTTTTGATGATTTTAAGTGGAGTAATCGCAATTTATACAAATTTAGATATTTTTGATGACATCGAAAGGGATAAATAATGAATGTATTAGGATTAGTAACATCTTACACTTTTGAGTTTGCTCTTATTACAATGATAGCAGCGACAATTTATTTTTTACTTGAGAGATACAGATTAAGTGACGAATATAAACCAGTTTCAACTTTTGCAATTTTAACTACTTCACTTGCTGTCATCGAGTATTTTAATATGAGAGAGTTTTTTACTATAGAAAACTTATCAAAACCTGATTTAAATTTTCCAACAGAATATAGGTACATAACCTGGTTAATCGCTACACCGATAATGCTTTATACGTATTTTGTTTTAACGAAGCTAAGTAGATACGCAAAACCAATAGTGATTTTAACAATTAGTTTAAATTTTTTAATGATTGTCTCAGGTTATTTTTCAGAAAGTGCATATTCTAATGGTTGGATGCCGATGGTCTCAGGCACTTATGTATTTTCGTATTTTTTATTTGGAGTAGGTATGGCTTGTTGGGTTGGAATTATCTATATCTTTATCAAAGTTTTGCCTGGCCATGTTGTAAAAGTTAATGATCAAAGAAATTCAGATTATTGTTTAAAATGTTTGGGCTTTGTACAAAAATTAATTATTTATGGATGGGCAATTTATCCTTTGGGTCTTTTTGTATCCTTTTGGGATGGTGCATCTGACACTGCTTTAATGAGGGAAATGATTTATAACTTTGGTGACTTGTTTAATAAAGTCGGGTTTGCATTAATTTGTTTTTCTTGTGCAAAAAAACTATCAAAAAAATCTTAAAAAATATTAAGGGATAAAAATTGCAGGACCAAGCAGTTTCCTTGCGTGCAAATCTTCATGAGCTTTTTGAGCTTCGTCAAGAGAATATTTATGTGCAATATTTATTTTAATTTTACCTTCTTTCATCGCAGTAAATACCCTATCAGCAGAAAGTTCTAATTCTGGTCGTGTAGCCGTATAAGGCATAACAGATGGTCTTGTAAAAAAGATAGCTTTAGGTGCTAAATGTTTTTTGACATCAAGATTTGCCACCATACCAGAAGCATTACCAAATGATAAAAACATTCCTCTTAATTTAATTGCTTCTAAAGATTTTTCAAAAGTACTTAATCCAACACCATCGTAGACAGCATCAACACCTTTGCCGTTTGTTATTTCCAAAACTTCTTTGGCAAAGTCTTGAGTGGAATAATTGATAACATGATCGCAACCATTTTTTTTTGCAATCTCAACTTTTTCATCTGATCCAACAGTACCAATTAAAGTACAGCCAATCGCTCTAGCCCATTGACAAAAAATTTGACCAACGCCACCTGCCGCAGCATGGTAAAGTATTGTATCATCCTTAGTCACTTTATAGGCTCTATGAAGTAAATATTCGCATGTCATGCCTTTTAACGTAATAGCGCCCGCATCTTCAAAACTAATCTCTTTAGGTACTTTTACTAATTTAGCCTCTGGCATCACTTGCATTTCTGAGTATGCGCCAATTGGCATTGAAGCGTGTGATACATGATCACCAACTTTTAAAAGTTTAACATTAGATCCAATTTCTTTCACAATCCCAGCAGCTTCTAAACCAATTCCAGATGGAAGTGGAATGGGGTAAAGCCCTGATCTGTGATAAGTATCAATAAAGTTTAAGCCAATAGATTTATTTTCAACTAGAACTTCGTTGGCTTGTAATTTAGGAGTATCTTTATTTGTTATTTTTAGAACTGAAGGGTCACCAAATTCTGTAATTTCCACGACTTTAACCATAACTGCTTATACAGCTTTAAAGTATCTTTTGTAAATCATAAATATTAAATAACTTAAGACTAAACTAAAAATTATTCTTGCAAATAATATTCCTGAAATATGACCACCAATAAGCGCCATCAAGATAGTATCTTCAATAATAGCATGAAGAAGATTTAGTAGCGATACTGCTAGAAAAACACTTTGCTTATCTATTTTCCCAGACTTAACATCTTTAATTAAAATACCACCTCCATATTGAATTCCGATAGTCATACCAACTATAATAATATTCATTGCTTCTTTTTGTATGCCGAATAATTTTAAAGGAGGTACAAAAATAATTTCAAATAGTCTCTCAATACCGATTTTTTTTAGGATTTCTAAAATGATTACCATGATGCAAACAATGAAAAAAACATAAACAAGGTTTACAAACTGATAGTATAACCAGGGCCAAAATTCTGTAGGCAATGGATCCAATTTTACGAGTGTATCAAAAGGCTCCATCAATAACTCAAAATTAAAATAAATTAATTTTAGGATAAAACCCAATAAAAAGGCTGAAAAAAATCTAAGTACTGCTGTGTAAGTAAAGCTTATTCCTGCAGCCTTACAAACCGCACTTTCTATTGGAATATTATGACATACTAATATCATTGTCGTTAATATTGTTACTTGCGCAACATTTACATCTAAGATTGGTATCAGATTTATAAATAATACAATTGCAGCATACATATTTACTAAAATGGCAGTTACTAAAACTAAGCCAAGCTCTGGAGTCAAACCAACCAAAGACATTAATGGTTGAATTAATTCGGCTAAAAACTCTATGACTCCTGAAATTTCTAAGAGTTTAACGATGAATACGAATGGAATTAAAATTTTATAAAGGGGTATGCAGATATCCTTTATATCAAGCGCAATCTTTAGTATAATTTTTTTCATTCACTTAAAAGGTGAGCTTTTGTAATACAAAGCTAACAGTTTTAAAGTATAATATTCTTTTTAAAAAGGAGATATATGCCAAAATATTTAATAGCAGCGACGTACTCACCACAAGCAATGGCCGGATGGATTAAAGAGCCTAGTTCAGACAGGGTTGCAGCAGCCAATGGAGCAGCGTCCAAAGTGGGTGGAAAAGTAGTAAATATCACATTTGTAAGAGGCAAATATGATTTTATTGCTGAATTTGAATTACCTAATTTTGAAGCCGCAGCAGCATTAAAAATGATTACGATGTCATCTGGTGCTTTTTCAGAAATGGAAATTATGGAACCGGTGGATTTAAATCAAATTGCTAAGTCAGCTTCTAGTGCAGCAGGTGAATATAAAGCTGTAGGCAAATAAACCAAAGTAAATTAATTTATTGTTTCAAATAAATTAAATAAAAGTTCTGAAATATGCTTTGGTTTTTTATTAGAAAAATCTGATATTTGATGTCTGCAACTTGTACCATTAGCAACAACATAATCGTCTTCTGTTGAATTATTAATCGCAGGTATCAAAGTAAGATACGCCATCTTTTTTGAAACATCATAATGCTTTGAGCTATATCCAAAAGATCCGGCCATTCCACAACAACTGCTATTAATCATTGAGTTTTTAATGTTTAATTCGTTAAGCAAACCAGTTAGGCCTTTGGTTCTATTTTGTGATTTTTGATGACAATGTCCGTGGATGAGGACTTTTTTATCAAAATCTTTAGGTTTGATCTGGTTACCATTTTTTATTTCATTTAAGACAAATTCTTCTAACAATAAAAAACTATTTTTGATTTTGTCTCGACCATCTAATTTTGAAAAAGATTTAAACTCATCATTAAAGGTTAATAAACACGAAGGCTCAATACCAATAACTGGAAGCTCATTGTATCCATTTTCAGTTATGTAACTCGTAAACCTTTCTAATTCATTTTTAGCTTTATCTAGTTGACCCATAGAAATATAGGTTCTTCCACAACAAAGAGGTCTATTCAAATTGTCATTTTGAAAACTTGGTATAATGGCTTGATAACCAAATCTGTTTATAACTCTAATTGCATACATTAGATTTTTTATTTCAAAGTTAATATTAAAAGTATCTGCAAACAAAATTACTTTTTTCTCCAAATTTGGTTGAGAATTATAAATTTCTCTAAGAGGACTTTGATTTTCTACAATTGGTAGAGATCTTTTTGAAGAAAAACCAAACCATTCGATGATTTGATTGATAATAGGAACTTTGTTTAAAAAATTAACAATTGGATTTGAAATTTTTAATAACCAAATTAATTTTGGCATATTCGAAATTACTTTATCCTTAATACTCATTGAAAATTTTTTGTAATAGTGTGATAAAAACTCACTCTTCATTTTAGCCATGTCCACAGACATTGGGCATTCTCTTTGACAAGCTTTACAACTTACACATAGTTCCATTGTTTCATACATACCTTTTGAGACAAATGATCCCTCTGGTAGTTGATTTGATAGTGCTAATCTTAGAGTATTTGCTCTTCCTCTCACTAAATCTTTTTCTTCTTTAGTGACTCTGTAGGAAGGGCACATTACTCCTGAGTCTAGTTTTCTACATGCTCCGTTATTGTTACACATTTCTACCGCATCAGAAAATTGACCCCAATCAGACCAATCATAATGAGTTGATATATTTTCTGCTTTGTAATCAGATTTATATCTCATCAAAGATCTATCATCTGATTTATATGCTCTTACAATTTTGTGAGGGTTTAGTAAGTTTTTTTTATCAAATGTATCTTTGATTTCTTCAAAAGCATTTAATATTTTTTTACCAAACATTTTTTCATGAAACTCAGACCTGACAATTCCATCGCCATGTTCCCCAGAGTGTGATCCTCTATATTCTTTAACCATGTCAAACGCTTCATCAGCAATTGCTTTCATGTTTTTAATATCTTGATCTGATTTCATGTTAAGTACAGGCCTTACATGCAAAGTACCAACTGAAGCATGAGCATAAAACATCCCGCTCGTGTTATATTTTGCAAAAACATCTTTTAATCTTGATGTATAATCAGCCAAATGATCTAAGGTTACTGCACAGTCTTCAATAAAAGCGACTGGCTTTTTATCTCCTTTTAAAGACATTAAAATATTTAAGCCAGCTTTTCTAATTTCAAAAATTTCTTTTTGGTCTGATAAATCTTCATAACTTTTATAATTGTTATTTGAATTTTGCGCTCTGACTAAACTTTCTAAATCTTTTAATTTAGACCTTGCAAGATCCAAATCGTCATCAATGAATTCTACCATGAGAACTGCCTCTGGATTTCCTAAAATATATTTTTTTATACTTTCTGCATAAATTGGAATTTGTTTCGCAAGATCAATTAAATTATGATCCAAAAGTTCTACAGTGGTAGGTTTTAATTTTACCATTTCTTTTGTTAATTCCATCGCTTGTGCAAAACTTTCAAAATAGCAAACACCTAACACTTTTTGTTTTGGAATTGGTGAAAGTTTAAGTTTAATTTTATTAAATAATGATAATGTTCCTTCTGAACCAACTAAGATATTAGAGGTATTAAAGCCATCCGGATTAATTAAATCAATATTGTATCCACCAACTCTTCTTTGTGTTTGAGGCCAAAACTGAGAAATATCGTCTTTAACATTTTCTCTTAGATCTAAAAATTTTTTAATAATTTCATATTGTCTATTTTGATCATTTTTTGCTTCAAGATAGTTTTTATTGATATCCTCAAAAGTATGAATAGTTCCATCATCTAATATAGCTTCAACAGCGAGAACATTATTAACCATATTTCCATAATACAAAGATCTTGAGCCACAGCTGTTGTTACCCGTCATTCCTCCAATAGTTGCTCTGCTGCTTGTAGATACATCTACTGGAAACCAAAGACCAAATTGTTTTAAATAAGAATTTAAAGTATCAAGTACAATTCCAGGCTGAACCCAAACATATTTTTCTTCTACATTAAGCTCTAAAACTTGGTTTTGATGTTTTGAATAGTCTAATACAATTGCTTCACTTACAGTTTGTCCGCATTGTGAGCTTCCACCTCCTCTAGCAAGTAAAGGAATTGAATTTTTCTGAGAGTACTCCATCAAATTTAAAATATCATTATGATCTTTAGGCAAAACTGCACCAATAGGTTTAATCTGATACAAAGAAGAGTCAGTACTGTATCTACCTCTTGAAAACGGGTCAAAAAGCGCTTTGCCCTTAATAAGTCCTTGGACTTCTTTTCCTATTTTTTCTGTTTGTTGGTCATTAAATTTCATAATTGCTAAAGAAGATCCTTTAACATATAAGGCCATATGCCTAAATCAAATTCTTTTCAACCGGGTAAGCATTTTTTGCAGATTCCAGGACCAACCAACGTACCTGATAGAGTTTTACGAGCTATGGATTACCCAACTATTGACCATAGAGGACCAGAATTTGCCGAAATTGCCAAAAGAGTTTTAGATAAAATTAAATTAATTTTTAAAACATCTGAACCAGTTATTATTTATCCAGGTTCGGGAACAGGAGCTTGGGAAGCTGCAATTGTTAACACTCTAAACGAGGGTGACAAAGTATTGATGTTTGAGACTGGAGAATTTTCTACAAAATGGTGGGATATTGCTGAGAGACTAAAAATAAAGAGTGATTTTGTTGAAGGTGATTGGAGAACGGGAGCTGATCCGGAGATCGTTGAGAAGAAATTAAAAGAAGACACCAATAAAGAAATCAAAGCTGTTTTTGTAGTTCACAATGAAACTTCAACTGGTGTTGCAAGTAGAATTGGTGAAATTAGAAAAGCAATGGATAATGCAAATCATCCTGCATTACTTATGGTAGATACTATTTCTTCACTTGCTTCTATTGATTATAAACATGAAGAATGGAAAGTAGATGTTACTGTAGGTGGATCTCAAAAGGGATTATTATTACCTCCTGGATTATCTTTTAATGCAATAAGTTCAAAAGCATTAGAAGCTTATAAGAATTCTAAATTACCAAAATCTTACTGGGACTGGAAACCAATGTTAGATAATAATAAAAATGGTTTTTTTCCTTACACTCCCGCAACAAATTTATTTTATGGATTAGATGAAGCGATAAATATGCTTCTTGAGGAAGGATTAGAAAATGTTTTTGCAAGACATAAAAAACATGCAGAGGCGACAAGGTTAGCAGTAAAAGCTTGGGGTTTAGAAATTCTTTGTAAAAATCCTGATGAGTATTCAAATTCTTTAACAGCGGTTATGATGCCTGATGGCCATGATGCTGACGCGTTACGTAAGGTTATACTTGATAATTATAATATGTCTCTTGGGATGGGGTTAAATAAAGTCAAAGGAAAAGTATTTAGAATTGGACATTTAGGAGATTTTAATGATCTAATGCTGTCAGGGACTTTAGCGGGCGTTGAAATGGGCTTAGCTAAAGCAGGAGTTCCATTTAAAAAGGGTGGTATTTTAGCAGCTCTGGATTATTTATCTAAATAGTCAAAATATATCACTAGCTATCTTCTTTAATATTTACTAAAATCAATAGAAATAATTTAACAGGGGGAAAAATGAAAAACATAAAAACATTGTTCGCGACAATTGTTTCAGTTCTTTTTTTATCTTCAGTGGTACATGCAGGTGGACACGGTGGTGTCGAGCTAAAGTTTGGTCACGTTGGTAAACCAGGATCTTTGTTTCATGAGTCAGCTGAACATTTTAAAAATCTTGCAAATAAAAGATTAGGAAAAAAAGGTAAAGTAGTAACTTTTGGATCTTCTCAATTAGGAAAAGATAAACAGTTACTTCAAAAAGTTAAAGCAGGTACTGTTAACTTTTCATTACCTTCATCAGTGATGTCATCTGTACATGATGAGTTCGGTGTATTTGATATGCCTTACATGATCAAAGACAGAAAACATATGGCTAAAGTTGAAAAACAAGTGTTACCAGGGATCTTCAAGAACTTAGAATCGAAGACTGGATACAAAGTTTTAGCTGTATGGGAGAATGGTTTTAGACATATTACTAATAACAAAAGACCAATAAACACTCCATCAGACTTAAATGGAATAAAATTAAGAACACCTAAGTCTAAATGGAGAGTAAAAATGTTCAAAACTTACGGTGCAAACCCAACTCCAATGGCTTTCTCGGAAGTGTTTACTGCACTTAAAACTGGAACTATGGACGGACAAGAAAACCCATATGCACAAATTGCTAGTGCAAAATTCCAAGAAGTGCAAAAGTACTTATCTATAACAGGGCATGTGTACACACCTGCTTATGTTGTAGTTCACAAAGATCAGTGGAACAAAGTTCCAGCTGATGTGAGAAAAATTGTAGAAAAAGCAGCTCAAGACACTCAAAAGTTTGTGTACAAAAGAGCAGCAGAGTTAGAGGTATCTTTATTAAAAGTAATTAAAGATGCAGGCGTAAAAGTTAACAAAGCTAACAGAAAAGCTTTTGTTGATGGAAGTGCTGCTGTTTACAAACAGTTTGGTGACGAAGTTGGTTCAGGAAACGCATTAATTAAAAAAGTTTCTGGTCTAGCTAAATAAGTAATTTTAAAGGAGCCGGCCCTTTTCTTAGGGCCGGTTTTTTTTAATGAACATTCAAGAATTTAAAAAAAAATACGATAAAGCTTTAGAATTTGTTTTATTTGCAATGATGGTTGCTATGGCAACTGTTGTTATTTTAGGTGTTAGTTTTAGATGGGCTGGTCACGCCTTGACTTGGTATGATGAAGTAGCATCAATGCAGTTAGCGTGGTTGACTTATTATGGCTCTGCTTACGCGGCACTAAAGGGTGGCCATATAAGTGTACCAAGTATTTTAAAATCATTTCCATTACATATTAGAAAACCCTTGTTTTTTTTATCAAAATTATTTGTATATAGTTTCTTTATTTTACTAACCTATTACGGTTTTAAAGTGATGTTCATCGTACAAGGTGAAACATTAACAACACTGGACTGGTTTCCTCAACCACTAGCACAATCGGTTATTCCAGTTGCATCAATATTATTCATTTTATCTGAGACATTAAATTTTAAAGATAGCTATCAACAAATGATGGAAGGAAAAATTGTAGGAGGAGAAGAGTAATGGAGGCGAAGAAGTAAAATTATGATGTTGCTCATTATGTTCTCCATACTGTTATTTTTATTAAGTATTAATGTGCCAATTGCTGTAGGTATTGCAATTACAACAGTTATTGCAATGGTGGTTAACCAAGGTCCATCATTTTTAATAGATACTGCAATTGTTCTTTATGATGGAACAATGAAATTTCCTTTAATTGCAATTCCATTATTTATTTTAGCAGGATCAATTATGAATACCGCAGGCATATCAAGAAGATTAATTGCGTTCGCATCTGCCTTGGTTGGTTTTATCAAAGGTGGATTAAGCATGATTAATATAGCTGTTTCAATGTTCTTTGCTGAAATTTCAGGTTCAGCTGTTGCAGATGTTGCAGCTCTTGGCTCTATTTTAATTCCCGCAATGAAAAAGAAAGGTTATCCCGGTGCTTTTTCTGCCGCGGTGACATCATCTTCAGCTTCACTTGCAATAATTATTCCTCCATCAATACCTATGATTTTGTATGCAGTAATGGCTCAAAGCTCTGTTGTTCAGTTATTTGTTGCTGGAATTATTCCAGGAATTCTAGGTGGGTTTTTAATGATGCTAGCAGCATATATTTATGCTCGTAAAAAAGATTTACCCGTAGAAGAAGCTTTTGATATTCAAAATCTTAAAAAAACTGCAAAAGAGGCTGGATTAGCGTTCACTTTACCTTTAATAATTTTAGGTGGAATTTTTGGTGGAGTAGTAACTGCAACAGAAGGTGCTGGGTTAGCAGTTTTGGCAGCTTTAGTTATAGGTTTCATTCATAGAGAATTAAATTGGAAAAGTTTTTATAAAGCTGCATCTGAAGGAGCAACTCAAACCGCTATAGTAATGTTGTTAGTTGGAGCATCTGTGCTTCTTGGTGAATTTTTAACGATCGAGCAAATTCCACAAAAAGTTGCAGAGTCTATTATTGGAATAACAAATAATAAATATTTTGTTCTAATGATATTAAACGTGTTTTTATTAGTAATTGGATTATTTTTACACTCTGCTGCTGCGATTATTTTAACTGTCCCAATAGTAATGCCACTAGTAAATGCTGTTGGAATTGATCCGGTGCACTTTGGAATTATTGTAACCTTAAACTTAGCTATTGGACAACAAACTCCTCCAGTAGCCAGCGTACTAGTTACAGCGTGTTCAGTTGCAAAAGCTGATATCTGGGAAGTGACCAGAGCAAATATTATGTTTATTGCAGTTTTATTATTTTTACTCTTAATTGTTACTTATATTCCAGCGGTGCCAATGACTTTAGTTGAGTATTTTTACAGATCATAAATGGCTTTAATTAAACAAAAAAAAATAAGCAATTACATAATAGAGGTCTCCCTAAACCGTCCAGAAAAATTAAACGCTTTAACCAAACCTATGTGGAAAGAGCTAGGAAGTGTTTTTAAAAAACTGAGTAAAAATAAAGATTTAAGATGCATTGTAATCAGAGGAGAAGGGGGGAAATCTTTTTCACCCGGAAATGATATTGGAGAGTTTGAGAAAGAAAGATCTAACAGTAAATTAGCTAAAGCATACGGAGTTTTTTTACATGGAACTTTAAGAGCTATTCAAGATTGTCCAATACCAACTGTTGCATTGATCGAGGGAATTTGTGTTGGTGGAGGTATGGAAATTGCAGCGTGTTGTGATTTGAGAGTTTGTGGCCAATCTTCAAGATTTGGAGTTCCAATTAAAAGGCTAGGCTTAACTATGGCGGCAAAAGAGTTACAAGCTTTGCTTGGCATTACTAATTACTCAATAGCTATGGAGATTTTGCTTGAAGGAAGGATAATGAGTGCAAAAGAAGCTTATGAAAAAAATTTAGTAAATAAAGTTGTTCCAGATGAAGATGTTGAAAAAGAAGCGTATAAAACTGCGGAGTTAATTTGTGGAGGTGCACCAAAAGTAGCAAGGTGGCATAAACAATTTGCAAAAGAGATACTCAAAACTGGAAAAGTCACAAGTAAGTTGAATAATCTTGGTTATAAGTGCTATGACACAAAAGATTTTCAAATAGGTTATAAATCTTTTTTAACAAAAACAAAACCAAAATTTAAAAATAAATAAAATGCCGGGTCCGATACAAGGAGTAAAAGTTTTAGAACTTGCTCAAATTATGGCTGGACCAACATGTGGATTAATGCTTGCAGATCTTGGAGCAGAAGTAATCAAAATAGAAAAAATACCTGGTGGAGATGATACGAGAAGGTTTTTACCACCTGATATTAACGGTGAAGCATCTGCATATATGATGATGAACAGAAATAAAAAAGGGATTGCAATAAACTTAAAAGAAAAAGATGGAATTAATATTTTAAAAAAAATGATCAAAGAATCTGATGTTGTTATAGAAAATTTTAGAAAAGGAACGATGGAAAAACTTGGAATTGGTTATGATGAATTAAAAAAAATTAATCCAAAAATAGTTTATTGTGAAATATCAGGTTACGGAAGAACAGGTCCTTACTCTGACAAAGGTGGATTTGATTTGGTTGCTCAAGGCATGAGTGGTTTGATGAGTATTACCGGTGAAAGTAAAGATAAACCACCAATGAAGGTTGGAGCTCCACTTACAGATATTACCGCTGGTATACTTGGAGCAACAGGTGTTTTGGCTGCATTGATTAATCGTGAAAAAACTGGAGAAGGCCAAAGGGTAGATACATCTTTATTTGAAGCGGGTATCGTTCATACATATTGGCAATCTGCGATTGCAGTTGCAACGGGTAAATCACCAGGCCCATTAGGTTCGGCACATCCTCTTACAGCGCCTTATCAAGCTTTTAAAACTAAAGATAATTGGATTACAGTTGGAGCATCTAATCAAAAAACTTGGTTAAGGTTAATCAAAGCTTTAAATAAAGAAGAGTTACAAGAAGACAAAAGATTTAACAGTAACGATAATAGAATGAGCAATCTAAACTTTTTAGTTGAAGTTCTTCAAAAAGAAATTTTAAAAAAAACTTCTAAAGAATGGATAGATATTTTTGACAAAGAAGGTTTGCCATGCGGTCCAATTAATTCAATAACCGAAATGCATAATGATCCTCACACAATAGATAGAAAGATGATTATAGAAGTAGAAAACAAAAAAGCTGGAAAATCTAAAGCTATTGGTATGCCAATTAAATTTTCGAAAACAAAGATTGAAAATAGCACAGGAGCCCCAGTTTTTGGCGAACACACAGATGAGGTTTTGCAAAATTATGGTTATTCAGACACAGAAATTAAAGATTACAAAACACGAGGAATTGTAGCTTAGTGTTTAAGCTTAATAATAAATTTAATAAAACCAGCTATTTTATTAAGGAATTAAAGCTTTGCCATGTAAGGCTTCACGATAATTCTAAATTTCCATGGATAATGTTAATTCCTAAAAGAGCAAGGGTATCTCAAATTCTAGATTTAAATAAAAAAGATCAAATTCAACTTTTAAATGAAATCCAACATTGTAGTAAAAAAATGAAACAACATTTTAAGTGCAACAATTTAAACGTGGAAAAAGTTGGAAATATCATACCTCAATTACATATTCATATAATTCCACGGCATAAAAAGGATCGAACGTGGCCATTACCAGTTTGGGTAACTAAACCAAAGCCATATCCAAAAAAAGAACTAGAAAAAATATTATCTAAATTAAAAAAAATTATTTAATTAAATTTTTTGATCGTATTCACCAATCTTGCCAGTTTCTTGCAAATATTTATCAATAAAATCAAAGATTGCTTTTTTTCTTTTATCTGAGGTCGGACTTTCAGTAACTACAACTAAAGAAGGTTTATTTGATGAAGCTCTTATCAAACCCCAGGATCCATCGCTTAAAGAAAATCTTACACCATTTACTGTCAATACATCTTTTATCTCTTCACCATCGACTAATACTTTGTCATTTTTAAATTTTATAAATTTTTTAACTAGCCCATCAACAACTTGATATTTTTCTTCATCTTTACAAAAAGGAGCCATTGTTGGTGTTTGAAAAGTTTTTGGAAGTTCATTAATAATTTCATTCATTTTTTTGTTTTGATTATTTAATAAGTGGCAAACTTGTATTGCAGAATTAATTCCATCATCATAACCTAGACCTAATGGTTGATTGAAGAAAAAGTGACCACTTTTTTCAAAACCTGCGAGTGCTTTTTCTTTGTTAACTTTTCTTTTTATGTGTGAATGACCAGTTTTCCATAAAATAGTTTCACAATTATTTTTTTTCAAAATTTTATCGTGAGAGAACAGACCAGTTGATTTAACATCTATTACAAATTTTGAATTAGGATATTGAGGAGCTAAGTTCCTTGCGATTAGTAATCCAATTTTATCAGAAAATATTTCTTCACCATTATTATCAATGACTCCAACACGATCTCCATCTCCATCAAAACCAAATCCAACATCAGCATTATTCTCCTTTACTGCTTTTGAAATAGCATGAAGCATTTCAAGATCTTCTGGATTAGGGTTATATTTTGGAAATGTAAAATCCAGGTTACAGTCCATCTCAATCACTTCGCACCCAATGCCCCTTAAAATATCTGGAGCAAATATTCCGGCAGTTCCATTACCACATGCAACAACAGCTTTGATTTTTTTTTGTATTTTGTTTTTTGAAATTAAATTTTTTTTATAAATATCAATAAAATTTTCTATTTTTTTTATACTTCCTTTACCCGACATAAATTTTTTATTTAATACAATTTCTTTTAGTTCTTGCATTTCTTCGGGAGCATGGGTCAAGCCTTTTGCAATTCCCATTTTAACTCCTGTCCACCCATTTTCATTATGACTGGCTGTAACCATTGCTACACCGTCAGCTTCTAACTCAAATTGCGCGAAGTAGGCCATTGGAGACAAAGATAGTCCTAAATCTTCAACATGACATCCAGTTGAAATTAAACCTTCAGTTAAGGAATTTTTAATTTCTTCGCTGTAAGACCTATAATCATATCCAACCACAACTCTTGGGTTTTGTTTTTTTGTTTCTGAAATAATTTGTGAACCCAATCCGCAGCCTAAATTTTTAATTCCAGCTAGATTGATATCGTCAGGATAAAGCCATCTAGCATCATATTCTCTGAACCCGTTGTGATTAATGTGGATAGTAGAATCAGGCATAAGAAACCATTAATGAATTAGCAGTTCTTTTGAAAGCCAATAATTAACAGGCCTTAATTTTCTTATTGATTTATTTATAAGTTCATATTATGTTCTCTTGCTTGGAACATACAATTAGTATACTCAGGCTTTATAGACACAACATATAGTTGTTTTTACATAAAAACGTAACAAAAAGGCAAAAAAATGCAAGATAACATCGCTCTGGCTATCAAGAATGCTTTGGAAGAAAACAAGGACAAAATTGTAGAAGAATCTAGCAAAATCAATGCTGATTTGAAGAGGCCAGACCTATTTAGCCTTTCAAACGATACTGAATTATTTCAAAACGAAGAAGGAATCACTATCAAAATCGATAGATCACGTGACGCTAATCTAACTGATTTTGGTATGGCAACTTTAACAGATAGATATTTAAGTGAAAATGAGTCTTACCAAGATCTGTTTGCAAGGGTAGCTGCAACTTATGCTGATGATAACCTTCATGCACAAAGACTTTATAATTATATTTCTAAATTATGGTTCATGCCAGCAACACCTGTGCTTTCAAACGCAGGTACATCAAGAGGTTTGCCTATTTCGTGTTTTTTAAATGAAGCTGCAGATTCATTAGATGGAATTGTAAATTTGTGGAGCGAGAATGTTTGGCTTGCTGCAAAAGGTGGTGGAATTGGAAGCTACTGGGGTAACCTTAGAGCTATTGGAGAAAAAGTTGGAAGAGTTGGAAAAACTTCAGGAATTATTCCGTTTATCAAAGTAATGGACTCTTTAACACTTGCAATTAGTCAGGGTTCTTTAAGAAGAGGTTCAGCAGCATGCTATCTTCCAATTGATCATCCTGAGATTGAAGAGTTTATTGAAATGAGAAGACCAACTGGTGGAGATCCGAATAGAAGAGCTTTAAATTTGCATCACGGTGTACTCGTGACAGATGCGTTTATGAGAGCTGTTGAAACTGATGCTGACTGGCCTTTAAAGAGTCCATATGACGGTACAGTTCAATCAACAATTAAAGCAAGAAATTTATGGATTAGATTATTAACTGCAAGAGTTGAGACAGGCGAGCCGTACATTGTTTACATTGATACTGTTAATAGAATGATACCTCAGCATCATAAACTTGCTGGCCTCACTGTTAAGACATCGAACTTATGTAGCGAGATAACTCTACCAACTGGAATTGATAAATACGGAAAAGATAGAACAGCGGTATGTTGTTTGTCATCTTTAAATTTGGAAAATTACGATGAATGGAAAGACGAGCCTGGGTTTATTGAAGATATAATGAGAATGTTAGATAACGTTTTATCTGATTTTATTAATCGTGCACCTGAGTCATTTAAAGATGCAAAATATTCTGCAATGAGAGAAAGAAGTGTTGGACTTGGGGTTATGGGATTCCATTCTTACATGCAAAGACACATGATACCAATCGAATCTGTAATGGCTAAAGTTTGGAATAAAAAAATGTTTCAGTTCATCGACAAAGAAGTAAATGCTGCTTCAAAAAAATTAGCTGAAGAAAGAGGACCTTGTCCTGATGCAGCTGAGTATGGAATTAATGAAAGATTTTCTAATAAGACTGCAATTGCACCAACAGCATCTATTTCTATTATTTGCGGAGGAGCATCGCCAGGAATTGAGCCAGTAGCAGCAAACAGTTATACGCACAAAACTTTGTCTGGTTCTTTTAACGTTCGAAATAAATACTTAAAAAAAATTTTACAAAAGTACAATCAAGATACAAATGAAGTTTGGTCTTCAATTACAACAAACCAAGGTTCAGTTGAGCATTTAGATTTTTTATCTCAAGATGAAAAAGATGTATTTAAAACTGCTTTTGAAATTGATCAAAGATGGTTAATTGATCATTCAGCAGACAGAACACCTTACATATCGCAGGCTCAATCACTTAATGTATTTATACCTGCTGATATTCATAAAAAGGACCTTCACCAGATTCATTATCAAGCTTGGAAAAAAGGATTAAAAAGCCTCTATTATTGTAGATCTAAATCAATCCAAAGAGCTGAAGTTGTGAATACAAGTTTTGCAAAAACTAAAAAGCAAAAAAGTCAAGAAAACCAACAAACAAACGATTACGAGGAGTGTTTATCATGTCAGTAGCGCCTAAATTAGAAGAAAAATCAGGTTATTACGATGGGTATTGTGATAACGAAGGATTATTAAAAGAAAAAGCAGTTTATAAACCATTTAGATATCCATGGTGTTATGACGCTTGGTTAACTCAACAAAGAATTCACTGGTTACCAGAAGAAATTCCATTAGCTGAGGATGTTAGAGATTGGCAAAAGAATTTAACAGCTCATGAAAAAAATCTATTAACTCAAATATTTAGATTTTTTACTCAAGCTGATGTTGAGGTAAACAACTGTTATCTAAGACATTACACTACAGTATTTAAGCCTACAGAAGTTTTAATGATGATGACTGCATTTGCTTCAATGGAAACAATTCACGTTGCAGCTTATTCTCACTTGCTTGATACAATTGGAATGCCAGAGTCTGAGTACTCAGCTTTCTTAAAGTACAAAGAAATGAAAGATAAGTATGATTACATGCAAAACTTTAATGTAAATAATAAAAGAGAGATTGCAAAAACAGTTGCAGTATTCTCAGCCTTCACTGAAGGTCTTCAGTTGTTTGCAAGTTTCGCAATTTTATTGAATTTCCCAAGGTTTAATAAAATGAAAGGAATGGGGCAGGTAGTAACTTGGTCAGTAAGAGACGAGACTTTGCATTGTAATTCAATGATCAAAATCTTTAATACTTTCTGTGCTGAGAACCCGGGTCTTTTAGATGAATCTTTAAAAAAAGAAATCACAGACGCTTGTAGAACAATCGTTGAGCATGAAGATGCTTTTATTGATCTTGCATTTGAAATGGGTCCAATTGAAGGATTAACAGCTCAACAAATTAAAGACTACATTCGTTGGATTGCAAACAGAAGATTAGTTCAGTTAAAACTGGATGAAATTTATGATGTTAAAGAAAATCCACTAGAATGGATTGATACCATGTTGAATGGTGTTGAGCACATGAACTTCTTTGAAGGTAGAGCAACAGAATATTCAAAAGCTTCTACAAAAGGTTCGTGGGTTGAAGCATTCGATTTCACAAGGTAAGTTGAAATATAAAAATTATTGGAGAAAAACTGGTCTCAAAAAACCCTTCGGAGACCAGTTTTTATCTTTCTTAAATGATATTAATCCAAAAAATGTTCTAGAAGTTGGTGTATTTTGTGGAGTAACAGCAAGGAATATTTGCGAACTTTTAAATAAAAATCACAAAAATGACTTTTCTTATTTTGGATTAGATCTTTTTGGTTCAGAAAAACAAAATAATATTGATGAAATTGAACCTAAATTTTTAAATAATCAAAATTTTTCAAATCCATTAAAAAAAATTTACTATAACTATATTCTTAAAGAAAATTTAAACTCTTTGGAAAGTGTTTCAAAATTTCTAAAAAAATTTTCAAATAATATACAGTTAGTAAAAGGTGACACAAAAGAGACTTTAAATAAAATTCCTTTGGAAAAAATTAATTTTGTTTTTTTAGATGGTGGTCACAGCTATGAAACAGTAAATAGTGACTTAAATATACTTATGCAAAAATTACCAAAAAATTCTCATATTTTATGTGACGATTACTGCGAAAACTTTGAAATAATAGAGGTTAGTTCTGCAATTAATGATTTTTGTAAGAAAAACACTCTAAAAGTTGGAAAAAAATTTAATCGCTTTGCTTACATTTTTAAAGATCAGTAAGTTTTTTTTGTGAAATGAATAAAAAATTATTTTCTTTATTATGCGCTTTAATAACATCATTTATTTGGGGTACAGCATTTGTTGCACAAGATATGGGCATGGATCATATTGGTCCACTTACATTTACTTCAGCTAGATTATTTTTAGGTTTTTTAACTTTATTACCATTTTTAATAATCATTGATTTTAAAAAAATAAAACAAGACAAGCATGATTTTAAAAAGGTATTTATTTATCTATTATTTATTGGTTTTTTAATTGCTTATGGCAATGCTCTTCAACAATATGCTTTACTTTATACTGATGTAGCAAATACTGCTGTATTTACTGTTTTGTATGTTGTTTTTGTACCATTTGTTTCTTATTTTTATTTCTCAAAAAATATTCATTGGTCCGTGTGGCCTTCAATTTTTACATGTTTATTAGGAGGTCTATTCTTAACTGAGCTTGATAATGTTGTAGTAAGATTAGGAGATAGTATTGCATTATTTAATGCTCTTTTTTGGTCTTTTCACATAGTTTTTATTTCAAAACTTTTAAGAATTTTTAATTATCCAATAACAATCGCAGGTCTTCAATGCTTAATTGGTTCAATTTTTACTTTTTTACCTGCACTAATTTTTGAAGAGGTAATTTTTTCAAATATTTTATTAGAATATAAAGAAATCTTATACGTTGGTATTTTATCTAGTGGCTTTGCTTTTATGCTTCAAATATTTAGTCAGCAAAATTTAAGCCCAGCACCAGTTGCTATTATTTTTTCTTTGGAAGGCGCTATAGCAGCATTAGCAGGCTGGATTATTTTAGATCAATTTCTAAATGAGATTAAAATCTTTGGAATATTTCTGATTATTTTTGCAGTAATATTTTCTCAAATTGCCCCGCTATATAAAAAGAATAATATCAAAAATTAGCCATTGGCATTGTTGATATGAGTTTAAATATTTTATTTAAGTTTAGATCTTCTTCCTCAAGTTTTATTAGGCCATCTAATCCTATTAATGTAATAGGTGATTTAAACTCATTTCGAATAAAAATGCTTTCAATTTTATATGAAGAAAGTTTAGTTTTATTATTTTTGATTTCATCTTGTATTTCTTTAATTTTAGAGTGATTTTTATTTATGAGTATTAACCTTTTTTTCCAAAGGTATTTTTCTAAATCTAAAGTGTTATTTTTCAATTTTTCTGTGTGGAGCGCCAGTATATTTTGAAAGAGGTCTGATTAATTTATTATTTTCAAACTGCTCCATAATATGTGCTGACCAGCCTGTAATTCTTGAAACAATAAAAATTGGTGTGAAGAAATCAATATCAAAACCCATTAAATAATACGTTGGACCTGCTGGAAAATCTAAATTTGGCTTAATTTTTTTCTCTTTAAGCATCGTCTCCTCAAGTATTCTTGAAATCTCAGGTAATTCTTTGTTTTGATAATACTCTGCAGTTTTATGATAATATTCAGTCATAGTTGGAACTCTAGAGTCTCCGTTTCTATAAACTCTATGACCAAATCCCATAATTAATTCTTTATTCTTAATTCTGTTTAATATGAATTCTTCAGCTTTATTGGGAGATCCAACTTCATTTAACATATGTGCAACAGCTTCATTTGCACCCCCATGTAATGGCCCTTTTAAACTTGCTATTCCACCTACCACTGCACCGTGAAGATCAGATAAGCTACTTGTGATTACTCTTGAAGTGAAAGTTGAAGCATTGAAACTATGCTCTGCATACAAAGTCATTGAAACATCAAACGCTTTTACAACTTCTGGGCTTGGCACCTTGCCAAAACACATATTAAAAAAGTTCTCACAAAATCCTAATTTTGGATCAGGATCAATAATATCCTGTTCTTTTCTAACTCTGAAATTTGCAGCAACAGCAGTAGATATTTTAGCCAAAAGTCTCATTGATTTTCTCATGTTTGCTTCTTTTGAGTTATCCGCAGCATCAGGATCCTCTAACCCCATATGACTAACTGATGTTCTTGTCGTATCCATTGGATGAGCATTTTTTGGATAGTTTTTGATAATAGATTTTAAATTTTCAGATATAGGTCGGTTTGATCTTTCCTCTTTTTTAAAATCTTCTAATTGTTTTGAATTCGGAAGATCATCATGAAGCAATAAGTAAGCCACCTCTTCAAATTTGCATTTTGCACATAAGTCTTGAACCGTATAACCTCTATAAGTTAATGAATTAATTTCAGGCATTACCTCAGAAACTTTTGTTTCATCTGATATAACTCCAATTAAGCCTTTTTTAATTTCATCGCTCACTATTCATGTCCTTTTTGTGAAAAATTAAATACTGATTGATCAAACTCTCCATATTTTTCATAATCAACTACTTCATAAAGTCTTTTTCTAGTTTGCATCTTATCAATAACATTATTTTGGTGTCCTTCTTCAAAAATTTGTCTAAGTCCATCTTCTACGTTTTTCAATGCTAATCTTTGTGTAGTTACCGGGTATATAACTAAATTATAACCAAGGTTTTCTAGTTCTTCTTTAGTTAAAAGTTTAGATTTTCCAAACTCTGTCATGTTAGCTAAAAGATAACATTTTAACATTTTTCTCATTTTTGCAAATTCACTCTCATCTTTCATGGCTTCTGGAAAAATCATATCAGCACCAGCATCAACATAAGCTTTGCAACGATCTATCGTTTTATCTAAGCCTTCAACTGCATTTGCATCAGTTCTAGCAATAATTAAGAAATTTTTATCAACTCTAGCATCAACTGCTGCTTTTATTTTTTTAACCATATCCTGTGTTGAAACAAGCTCTTTATTATCTAAATGACCACATCTTTTGGGGTTAGTTTGATCTTCAAGATGACACCCAGAAACACCTAATGTTTCAATAGTTTGAATAGTTCTCGAGACATTCATCGCTTCACCAAATCCTGTATCAATATCAATAATCGTTGGAAGGTTTGTTACTCTTGCTATTTGATGTGAGCGATTTGCTACATCATTTAATGTTGTAAGTCCGATGTCTGGAAAACCTAAATCATTAGCCATAACACCACCAGATACATAAACTCCATCATATCCGATTTGTTCAATTAATTTTGCGACTAAAGGATTATAAGCACCAGGAAAGCGCAAAAGTTTTCCGCTTTTTAATTTTTTTGCAAATTTAGCTTTTTTTTCAGTAGGATTTTTTTCTACAAAATGCATGCTCGGTTTATACTACAATAATTATAATAATAATTATTAAATAGTAAGGTAATTTGACGCTATCTGCTTAACTACTTCAAAATCTTCAATTAAATGGTTATGATGAATATCTTCTAGTTTTTTTTCAGTATAGCCATCGTTAATTAAAATAAAATGTACCTTCGCTGCTTTAGCGGTATTTGCATCTGTTTCAGAGTCTCCAAGCATAATAGAATTTTTTTTATCGATATCTAAAATATCTAAAATATCAGTAAGGTGTCTTGGATCTGGTTTTCTATAATCAAATGTGTCTGCACCTGCCACATAGTCAAAATATTTATAAAGATTAATTTCTTTTAAAAGTTTGATTGCAAGATCTTCTCTTTTATTTGTGCAGACTGCACAAATAATATCTTTTTCTTTACACCAATCTAATAGAGAGATTACATTTTTTCTAATTGTAGAATGTCCGGAAATATTTTTTCTATAAAAAGATATAAAATCATCGGTCATTTGCTTGTGAGTTTCAGGATCAATTGGATTTTTTTTAATCAAATTTCCTTGAGCATCGATTGACCTAATTAGCATTGCTGCAGCTCCACGACCTGCTAAATGTCTAATACTTTCTAGTGGTTTTTCTTCATAACCGTGTTTTTTCATAACATAATTATGAGCCGTCATAAGATCTGGAGCGGTGTCTACCAAAGTACCATCAAGGTCAAAAACTAAACAATTTTTCATCAATTAATTAAGTAACAATTTGTGAATTAATACTGACTCATATTAGTATATTACACAATCACTTATGGCAAATAACCTAAATATTCTTGTTCTTGCTGCAGGCAAGGGAACTAGAATGAATTCTAAATTGCCAAAAGTCCTTCATAAACTCAATGAAAAAACAATGTTAGAACATGTTTTGGATCAGTCTAAATTGTTAAAGCCCAAAAAAGTTTTTATTTTAATAAATAAACAAATGACATTTATTAAAAAATTATTTCCAAAAGAAAATTTTTTAATTCAACATCCTCAGCTAGGTACTGGTCATGCAGTTCAAGTTTTTTTAAACAAGGTTACAATTAAAAAAAGTGAAAAATTGTTAGTTTTGTATGGTGATAACCCACTAGTTGAAAGCAAAGACATTCAATTAATGTATGACAAGATTAAAAAAAGTAATTTAGTTTTATTGGGTTTCAAAAAAAAAGATAACAAGTCATATGGAATTATTGTTCATAATAAGAATGGAGTTAGTGAGATTGTTGAATTTAAAGAAGCCAATACAAGGCAAAAGAAATTAACAACATGCAATTCTGGAATAATGGCTTTTGATTGCCAATCATTAAATCTTATAAAAAAAATAGATAATAAAAATAGGAAAAAAGAATACTATTTAACTGATATAGTTAAGCTTTCGAGGCAATATCGCCTTAAAATTAACTTAGTTTTAGCCCAGAACGAGAAAAATGCTGTTGGCGTAAATGACCAAATCGAATTACTAGAAGCAGAAAAAATTATGCAAGATAGATTGAGAAAAAAATTTATTAAACAAGGTGTTAAGTTTGTTGATCCTAGCACGGTTTATTTGTCATCAGATACTAAAATTGGAAAAAATGTAAAAATAGAGCCATTTGTAGTGATAGGAAAAAAAGTAACCATAGGCAATAATGTAATTATAAAATCTTTTAGTCATTTAGAAGATACAAAGATTAAAAATAGAGTTGAGGTTGGTCCTTATGCTAGATTAAGACCTGGTTCAATTTTAGAGGATAATTCAAAAGTTGGAAATTTTGTTGAAATAAAAAAATCTAAAATAGGCAAAGGATCAAAAGTAAATCATCTTTCATATATCGGAGATGCTTTGCTTGGAAAGCAAGTTAATATTGGAGCAGGAACAATTACTTGTAATTATGATGGTAAAAATAAGTTTAAAACTACTATTAAGGACTCAGCATTTATCGGCTCAAATACGTCATTAATAGCTCCAGTTACAATTGGTAAAAATTCTTTAGTTGGCGCAGGATCTTCAATTAGTAAAAGTGTAAAAGATAATAGTTTGGCATTAACAAGAGCTGAACAAAGAAATTTAAGAAAAAAGAAATAAAAAATAAAATGTGTGGAATTGTAGGAATAAATAGTAGCAAACCTGTAACTGGAATTATATTAAATTCTCTTAAAAAATTAGAGTATAGAGGATATGACTCAGCTGGAGTGGCAACGCTTAAAGATGGTTTCATTAATGAAACAAAATGCGAAGGTAGGGTAGAGAGTTTAGAAAATATAATTTTTAAAAATAAAAATGACGGACCTATTGGTATTGGTCATGTTAGATGGGCAACGCATGGACAGCCAAGTCAAATTAATGCACATCCTCACTCATCGGAAAAAGTATCTGTGGTTCACAATGGTATTATTGAAAATTCAACTTTATTAAAAAAACATTTAATTAGAGCTGGTCATGAATTTAAATCTCAAACTGATACTGAAGTTATTACTCATTTAATTACAGAATATTTAAAAAAAAATGATTTAAAAACTTCAATATTAAAAATGCTAAAGAGGCTACATGGAAGTTTTGCTCTAGGAATTATATTCAAAGATTTTCCAGATGTTATTGTTGGAGCAAGAAGAGGTTCTCCATTAGCTGTTGGCTATGGACCAAATGAAAATTATTTAGGTTCAGATTCTTATGCTTTAAAAACTATGACGAATAAAGTCAGCTACCTTAATGATGGTGAATTTTGTTTTATATATAAAAATCAAGTTGATTTTTTTAATTCGGAAGGTGAAAAAGTTAATAAAGAGGTATTAGAGGTTTCAACTGATGATCAAGGTTATGACAAAGGTAATTTTAAACATTTTATGGCAAAAGAAATTCATGAACAGCCAGATACAATTAAATCTTGTTTAAAAGAGTATATCGATAAAATTAATAAAGACGTCAATATCATTAATTTCCCGTGGGATAGTAAAAAAATAGAGAGTATTAAATTAATTGGATGTGGAACCGCTTATCATTCTTGTTTAATGGCTAAATATTGGATTGAACAATTGACTGATATTGAAGTTGAAACTGATATTGCCTCTGAGTTTAGGTATAGAAAAAATAAATTTAAGAGTTCACAATTATACATTTTTGTATCTCAGTCAGGTGAAACCGCAGATACTTATGCAGCTTTAGATTTATGTGTAAAAAATAAAATGAACACTTGCTCTGTTGTAAATGTTGTTGAAAGTTCAATTGCAAGAGACTCTGACTATGTTTTACCTATTCATTGCGGTCCAGAAGTCGGTGTTGCATCTACAAAGGCATTTCTTGGGCAATTGCTAGTATTATATTTATTAACATTAAAATTATCTTTTTTGAGAAATGAAATTTCTAAAAACGATTATAGTAAAAAAATCGATAATCTTTTGGAGCTTCCGAAATTAATTGAAGGTACTTTAAAATGTGAGAGTGAAATTCAAGAAGCTTCTAAAGATTTTTCTAAAGCAAAAGGTTCGATGTTTTTAGGACGAGGATACTCTTTTCCAATAGCACTGGAGGGAGCATTAAAGCTTAAAGAACTTGCTTATGTTCATGCTGAAGGTTATCCAGCGGGTGAAATGAAACATGGTCCTTTAGCTTTAATTGAAAATGGGATGCCAGTTGTTGTGATTGCTCCACGTGATGAGCTCTATAAAAAAACCGTATCTAATATGCAGGAAGTAATATCTAGAGGTGGTAAAGTTCTATTGATATCGAACAAAAGTACAGATGAAATAAGTTCAGAAAATTTATGGAAAAAAATTCAAGTTGAAACAATTTCAGAAGATCTTTTTCCTTTTCTTGTAACAATCCCGTTGCAATTACTTGCTTACTACGCTGCAAATTCTTTAGGTTACGATATTGATAAACCTAGAAATTTAGCAAAGTCGGTTACCGTAGAATAATTTCTCTTGTTAATTACATCTTAGAGTTTATATACTCATGGTTGTATGAGTAATTGGAAATTAAATAGTTGGAGATCTAAACCGATCAAGCATCAACCTATTTATGCTGATCAGGGAAAGATAGATAATGTTTTAAAAGAGTTGTCTACTTTTCCTCCATTAGTTTTTGCTGGAGAGTCTAGATCATTAAAGAAAAAACTTGGCGAAGTTTCTCAAGGAAAAGCATTTTTGCTTCAAGGTGGAGATTGTGCAGAGAGTTTTCTAGAATTTCATCCAAATAACATCAGAGATTTTTTTAAAGTGGTGTTGCAAATGTCGCTTATTTTAACGGTGTCTTCAAAATTACCTGTTATTAAAGTTGGCAGAGTAGCTGGACAATTTTCAAAACCTCGAAGTTCACCAGTTGAAGTTAAAGATGGAAAAGAATTACCAAGTTACTTAGGTGATAACATAAATTCAATGGAATTTACCAAAGAAGGTAGAGACCCACAGCCAGAAAGATTGTTAAAAGCTTATTCTCAATCGGCTGCAACATTAAATTTACTACGTGCTTTTTCACAAGGAGGTTTTGCTGATCTGAATAAGGTGCATTTATGGAATATGTCTTTTGTTAATGAGACAGCAAAAAACAAATATAAAGAAATTGCTGAAAAAGTTAGTGACGCACTTGCTTTCATGGAAGCTTGCGGAATCAATTCAGAGAATAATAGAAGGTTAAGGTCTGTTAATTTCTATACAAGTCACGAGGCATTATTGTTACCTGTAGAAGAAGCAATGACAAGAGTAGACTCTACAACTGGCGAATATCACAATACTTCTGCACACTTTCTGTGGATTGGAGATAGAACTAGACAATTAGATGGTGCACATGTTGAATACTGTAAAGGTATAAAAAATCCTTTAGGTATAAAATGTGGACCTACATCTGATCCTAAAGAAATTGTAAAATTAACTGAGGTTTTAAATCCTGATAATGAACCGGGTAGAATAACTTTGATTGCAAGATTTGGTCACGATCAAGTTACAAAATTTTTACCAAATTTAATTAAAGAAGTTAAAAAAGCCGGGCGAAATGTAATTTGGTCCTGTGATCCAATGCACGGAAATACAATCAAATCTTCAACAGGTTTTAAGACTAGACCTTTTGATAATGTGTTGAGTGAAGTAAAGAATTTCTTCAAAGTACACCAAGACCAGGGTACTTTTGCAGGAGGTTTGCATATTGAAATGACAGGTCAAGATGTAACTGAGTGTACAGGTGGCGCTCAAAATATTACTGATAAGGATTTATCGAATAGATACCATACTCATTGCGACCCTAGATTGAATGCTAACCAAGCATTAGAACTTGCTTTTTTAATTTCAGAAGAAATTAAGAAAAATGCTAATTTTTCTAAAAATGGCATACAAGAAGCGTCATAACTGCAATTGTAGTTTTTTATATCCTTGATAACCTGGAATTATGGACGTTGAAAAAAGAGTAAGCATAATTAAAGATTGGATTGTTGACTATGTTAACAGTATGCCAAAAAAAGCATCAACTTTAGTTGTTGGTGTATCTGGTGGAATAGATTCTGCAGTAGTAAGTACTATTTCTTCAATGACTGGTATTAAAACAATTGTTTTGTCCATGCCAATTAGACAAATAAAATCACAAGATGATTTAAGCAAATTACATTGTAACTGGTTAGAAAATAAATTTAAAAACACAACTTATCTAAATATTAATCTTGATGACGTTTTTACAAATTTTGAAAACGCTCTTGGATCAAATGACAATGAACATGCCTTTGCAAATTCTAGGGCAAGACTAAGAATGACAACCTTGTATCAAGTTGCAGGCTCAAATAATGGAATTGTAGTTGGAACTGGTAATAAAGTAGAGGATTTTGGCGTAGGTTTTTACACGAAATATGGAGATGGAGGAGTTGATATTTCTCCAATAGCTGATTGCACCAAAACACAAGTTTGGGATATGGGAAAATTCTTAAAAATTGACCAAAAGATTATCGATGCTCCTCCCACAGATGGTTTGTGGACTGATGGAAGAAATGACGAGGATCAACTAGGCATGTCTTATCAAGATTTAGAAGAAGCCATGATTAATCCAGATTCTAAAAATTTTGAAAAATATAAAAAAATTAGAGAAAATAACCTTCATAAAATGAAGGAAATACCTGTTTGTAAATTTAATTAAGGTGTTTATTAATTATTTTAATGGCACTTAAAATTTCAAATACTTTAACTCGATCTAAAGAAAAATTTATACCAATAGATGAAAAAAATATCAGAATGTATGTTTGTGGTCCAACAGTATATGATTATCCTCATGTTGGAAATGCAAGACCATTAATTGTTTTTGATTTATTATTTAGATTATTATCTAAAATTTATTCAACTTCTAAAGTTACATATGTAAGAAATATAACAGATATTGATGATAAAATTATTGAAGCATCAAATAAATCTAAAATTTCAATTCAAGATCTTACAAGTAAAGTAACAAAAGACTTTCATGATGACTGTAATTACCTAGGATGCCTCAATCCAACAATAGAACCTAAAGCTACAGAGCATTTAAATGAAATGATTAATTTAATTAAAAAATTAATTCAAAATGATTTTGCCTATGAGTCTAATGGGCATGTATATTTTCAAGTTACAAAATTTAAAAAATATGGAAATTTATCCAATAAAAAAATTGAAGAATTAATTTCTGGTTCTAGAGTTGAGGTTTCTGACAACAAAAAAGAACCAGGAGACTTTGTTCTTTGGAAACCTAGCAAAGAAAATGAACCTAGTTGGGACTCTCCATTTGGAAAAGGACGTCCAGGTTGGCATCTAGAATGTTCCGCAATGTCTGAAAAATATCTTGGTAATCATTTTGATATTCATGGCGGAGGTTTAGATTTAATTTTTCCTCATCATGAAAATGAAATTGCCCAATCTACTTGCGCAAATAATAATGAAAAATTTTCTAATTATTGGTTACACAATGGTTACGTTACTGTTGAAAAACAAAAAATGTCAAAATCACTTGGTAATTTCATTACCATTAATGAATTAAAAAAAAATTATAATGGACAGGTTGTAAGACTTGCTATGCTAAGCACACATTATACTCAACCATTTGATTGGAATGAAAAAATTTTAGACGTATCTCAAAAAAGCTTAGATAAATGGTATGAATTTTATTCTGATGAAAAAGAAGAAATAAGCGAAGAAAATTTAAAATTTTTATTAGACGATTTAAACACACCTTTAATGATTTCAAATATCCATGAGTTATATAAAAAAGCAAAAACTGGAGACAGTTTGTCGGCTAAACAGTTATCATCCTCATGCAAAATTTTAGGCTTGTTTAATCAAACCCACGATGAATGGAAAAATTTTAAAAAAATAGGAAAAATTACTGCAGAAGAAATAGAAAAATTAATATCAGAGAGAAATAAAGCTAGATCTAAAAAGGATTTTAAAACATCAGATGAAATTAGAGATTTGTTAGTAAGCAAAGGTGTTCTAATTAAAGACAAAGATGGTATTACGACCTGGGAATACAAATGAGCAAAGAGAAAATTTATTTATTTGATACTACTTTGAGAGATGGCGCTCAAACTGAAGGCGTTGATTTTGGTATGGATGATAAAGTTAAAATTGCTAATGCATTGTCTGAAGTTGGTATAGATTATGTTGAAGGTGGGTGGCCTGGTGCAAATCCTACAGATACTAGTTTTTTTAACGAACCACCAAAGTTAAAAAGTAACCTAGTTGCTTTTGGAATGACGAAAAGGTCTGGCAGAAGTTGTGAAAACGATCCTGGTATATCGTCAATTGTAAACGCAAATGTTAATCATGTATGTATTGTTGGAAAGAGTTGGGATTATCATGTTGATGTTGCTCTTGGCATCTCTAAAGAAGAAAACTTAGAAAATATTAAAGATACAACTAAATATTTTATTAAAAATAATAAAGAATTCATGTTTGATGCTGAACATTTTTTTGATGGTTATAAAAATAACAAAGATTATGCTCTATCTTGTTTAAAAGCTGCTTATGATAATGGAGCTAGATGGATTGTTCTTTGTGATACAAATGGTGGAACACTACCTAATGAAGTTACCGAAATTGTGTCCGATGTATCAAAAATAATTCCAAATGATCATATAGGTATACATGCTCATAATGATACTGGTAACGCAGTTGCAAATTCATTATCTGCAGTATTAGCGGGAGCAAGACAAATACAGGGAACATTAAATGGATTAGGTGAGAGATGCGGTAATGCTAATTTAGTTTCAATAATACCTACATTAATTTTAAAAAATTCATTTAATAAAAATTTTGAAACAAACATTAATACTGGAAAACTAAAAAAACTTACAAATTGTTCTAGATTATTAGATGAAGTTTTAAACAAAACTTCAAACAAACATGCTCCATATGTTGGCGCATCAGCTTTTGCACATAAAGGAGGATTGCACGTTTCTGCTGTTCAGAAAAATCCCAAAACATATGAGCACATTGAGCCAGAGCAAGTTGGTAACGAAAGATCAATTGTAATTTCTGATCAAGCAGGTCGATCAAATATTTTATCAAGATTAGAAAAGCTTGATATTCAAATAAATAAAGATGATCCTAAAATTCAAACTATTTTAGATGAAGTTAAAGATAGAGAGTTTACCGGATATTCTTATGATGGAGCAGATGCTTCTTTTGAACTTTTAACAAGAAGATTGTTAGGAGAAGTTCCAAATTATGTACAAATTAAAAATTATGAAGTTAAAATTGTAAAAGATACCGATAAAAAAAATATTAACTCTATTGCCAAAGCTTATTTAATTGTTGATGGAAAAGAAATTCTTTGCGAGGGTGAAGGTAACGGTCCTGTAAATGCACTAGATCAAGCGATAAGATCCAATCTTGATAAAATTGGAAAGTATTCAGATTATTTAAAAGATTTAAGATTGATTGATTATAAAGTTAGAATCTTAAACACAGGCACAAATGCAACAACTCGAGTATCAATTGAAAGTTCTGATGACAAAGGCAAAAGTTGGTTTACCATCGGTGTATCACCAAACATAATAGAGGCTTCATTCAAGGCTTTGTTAGATAGCATAGATTATAAGCTTTTTAAGGAAAATGCTCCTTCAAGTAGCAATTGACAATAGGTTTTTGATATCTATAACTCCAGTTTTTATAAATGACAAAAAGAATAAAATCTAAGCATAAAGTTGATAGAAGGTTAGGGACTAACATTTGGGGTAGACCAAAAAGTCCATTTAATTCTAGAGCTTACGGCCCAGGTCAACATGGACAAAGATCTTCAGCTAAACCATCAGATTACAAAGTTCAGTTACAAGCAAAACAAAAATTAAAAAATTATTATGGAAATTTAAATGAAAGACAGTTTAGAAATTTATACAGAGAAGCAGATCGCAGAAGAGGAAATACCGGAGAGAATCTAGTAGGTCTTTTAGAGAGTAGATTGGATGCTGTGATTTATAGAGCAAAATTTGCAACAACTGTTTTTCAAGCTAGACAGTTAATTAATCACGGACACGTAAAAGTTAACGGTAAAAGAGTAAATATTTCAAGTTTCAAGTTAAACGACAAAGATGAAGTAGAGATTAAAGAATCTTCAAAGCAACTTGCTTATGTATTAGCATCAACGCAATTAAAAGAACGTGATGTTCCTGAATATATTTTTGCAGATCATAAAAAAATGACAGCTAAATTGGCAAGAGTCCCAAAGTTTGATGAAATTCCATACCCAGCGATAATGGAACCAAATTTGGTAGTTGAATATTATTCTAGATAATTACTTTTTAAAATTAATGCCCTTGTCTTCAAAAAGTTTTTGAAGTTCTTTTTTTTCAAACATTTCTCTAACAATATCGCACCCTCCAACAAATTCTTCATTAACATAAAGTTGAGGAATAGTAGGCCAATTACTATATTCTTTAATTCCATTTCTAATTTCTTCGTCATCTAAAACATTAATACCGGTAAATTGCACTTCTAAATGTTTTAAAACATTTGCAACAGCCATTGAAAAACCACACTGAGGCATATCAGGGGTACCTTTCATGAATAATACGACTTTATTATTTTTAATTATCTCATCTAATTGTTTATTGATTTCTGACATTATTTTTCCTTTGTTGTTAAGGCAAGCGCATGAAGTTCAGCGCCCATTTTACCTTTTAAAGCTTTATAAACCATTTGATGTTGTTGTACACGGGTTTTACCTTTAAATTGTGATGATTTAATTTTTGCAGAAAAATGATTATCATCACCTGCGAGATCTTGAATTTCAATGTCTGCATCAGGAAAACCTTCTTTTAACAATTTTTCAATTTCTTCTTGTTTTATTGCCATGAGATTAATTATTGTATTTATAAAACCATTCTTTATTTAGCTTAGATAATTCTTGTAAATCAAATTTCAAGTCATCATCTATGTTAATTTTTTCTGATGTTTTGCCAATATTTTCAAAGTAAACATTTAAATCTACAAGTTTTTTTTCAAAGCTATTTTTGTTTTGATCATCAACCTCAACAATATATCTAGACTGATCCTCACCAAATAAAAATTTAACTCTATCCAATGATTTTTTGTTCGTATTTAATTTAAAACCAATTTGAGAAGCTATACTCATTTCTAATAAACATAAAATTAGACCACCTGATGATATGTCATGACATGACTCAATTAAATTTTTATTTATTAGCGATCTGATTGCTTCACTATTTTTTAATTCATCATTCAAATCAATAGGTGGCGGAGGACCTTTTTTTAAATGTAAAATGTCATAACAAAGTACACTCTGTTCTAGGTGACCTATTGTTTTACCAATAATATAGATATTATTATTTTTATTTTTAAATCTTGAACTTTTAACTTTTGAAATATCTTTAATTAAACCTACACCACCAATCGTTGGAGTGGGGTTAATACCAACGCCGTTAGTTTCATTATAAAGAGAAACATTTCCTGATATCACTGGATAATTTAATTTCTTGCAGGCTTCCGTCATACCTTTGATGACACCAACAAATTGACCCATGATTTCTGGTTTTTCAGGATTGCCAAAGTTTAAACAGTTGGTAATCGCAATAGGTTCTGCACCGACAGCACATAAATTTCTATACGTTTCGCATACCGCTTGCATTCCTCCAGTATAAGGATGAGAATTGCAATATCTTGGCGTGCAATCGACGGAGGCTGCAATTGCTTTTTTATTATTGCCATGAACCCTAATAACCGCAGCGTCGCCGCCTGGAAATTGAGCGGTATCACACATAACCATATGATCATATTGCTCCCATACCCATGATTTATCTGCTTGGTTTGGATGGGATAATAAATTTTTAATCGTTTGATCTAAATTGACATCATCTAATTTTTTCTCAAGATCAGTTTGTTCTGGTTTTTTAATTTCAATCCATTCTCTTTCATATTTTGGAGCCTCATCTGCTAATGCAGAAATTGGTATATCGCAAACAGTTTTATTATCATATTTTAAAGTAAGGTTTTTTGAGTCAGTCAAAATTCCAATTACAGAAAAATCCAAGTCCCATTTTTTAAAAATTTTTTCAGCTTCTTTTTCTTTTCCAGTTTTAAGAACAATAAGCATTCTTTCTTGGCTTTCAGATAGCATCATCTCATAAGGAGTCATGCCTGTTTCGCGGCATGGTACTTTGTTAAGATCTAATTCAATTCCAATATTTCCTTTTGAAGCCATTTCTACTGAAGAAGAAGTTAAACCTGCAGCCCCCATATCTTGAATAGACACAATTGTATCTGTTTGCATTAATTCAAGACATGCTTCTAATAATAATTTTTCAGCAAAAGGATCTCCAACTTGAACCGTGGGTTTTTTTGACTCTGAATCCGAGTCAAATTCCTGAGACGCCATGGATGCACCATGAATTCCATCTCGTCCAGTTTTTGAGCCTACATAAATTACCGGATTACCCACTCCACTTGCAATCGAATAAAACACCTTATCTTTTTTTGCTAAACCAATGTTCATTGCATTAACCAAGATATTACCATCGTAACAGCTATCAAATTCCACCTCTCCACCAACAGTAGGAACTCCGATACAATTTCCATACCCTGCAATTCCTGCAACCACACCATTCAAAAGATGTTTAGTTTTTGGGTGATTAGGTGATCCAAAACGAATTGCATTTAAATTAGCAATTGGTCTTGCGCCCATAGTAAATACATCTCTCAAAATTCCACCAACACCAGTAGCAGCACCTTGATATGGCTCAATAAATGATGGATGGTTGTGACTTTCAATTTTAAATATAGCAACATCACCATCATCAATATTAATTACACCTGCATTTTCACCTGGTCCTTGAATTACCCTGTCATTTTTGGTTGGTAATGTACCTAGCCACACTCTTGAAGATTTATAAGAACAGTGCTCATTCCACATTGCTGAAAAAATTCCAAGTTCAGTAAAGTTTGGATTTCGTCCAATTAAAATTTTAATTTTTTCATACTCTTCTGGTGTTAGACCATGCTGTACTGCTAAATCTAAATTTACTTCTGTCATTAATTTAATAACGATTGAAAAATACCTGAACCATCAGTTCCTCCTAAAATATTTTCAACACATCGTTCAGGGTGGGGCATCATTCCAATTACATTTTTATTTTTATTAATAATTCCCGCAATATTTAAACAAGAGCCATTTGGATTGCTTTCTTCATTAATATTTAAATTTTCATCACAATATTTAAGTACAATTTGTTCATTGTTTTGTAATTCATTTAATGTTTTTTCATCAGCAAAATAGTTTCCTTCATTATGAGCAATTGGGATTTTTATTTTTTCATTTTTTTTATATTTTGATGTGAATGGTGTTGAGTTATTTTCAATTAAAAGGTTCACATATTTGCAGATAAATTTTAGCTTTTTATTTCTTAACAAAGCTCCAGGTAGCAAACCAGTTTCTGTTAAAATTTGAAAACCATTGCAAATTCCAATTAAATAACCACCTTTATCCGCATGCTTGATCACTTCATTCATTATGTTCGATTTTGAAGCCATACTTCCACACCTCAAATAATCCCCATATGAAAAACCACCAGGTAAGACAACCACATCAGATTTTGGCATCTCATTTTCTTGATGCCAAACCATTGTAGTTTGTATTTGAAATTTTTCTAACGCAACTTTTACATCTCTGTCACAGTTTGATCCTGGAAAAACTATGACATTGGCCTTCATTAAATTTTATTAAATTTAAAGTTTTCTATAGTTTGATTGGCTAGTAATTTCTCACATGAAGACTTAACTAAATCAGATGCTTTATTTTCATCATTTTCACTTACCTCTAGTGTGAAATATTTTCCCTGTCGAATATTTTTTATAGTATTTAAACCAATATCACCAAGTGCGTTTTCAACTGCTTTACCTTGAGGATCTAATACCTCTTTTTTAAGTGTTACAAATACTTCGAATTTCAATTTATTTTTTTTTAAGTTTAATAGTTTTGGAAATCCCAGATTTTATTTCCATTATATTACTGCCTTCTGGCATGATTCCTAATCTTTTTGCAACTTCAGTATAAGCTTCAACTAAGCCTCCAAGGCCTTTTCTAAAACGATCCTTGTCTAATTTTTTTTCATCTTTTGTATCCCACAATCTGCAAGTGTCAGGACTTATTTCATCAGCAAGAATAACTCGACTTTCATCAGCATTCCAAACTCGTCCAAACTCAAGTTTAAAATCAACCAGTTTGATACCTACGCCTCTAAATAAACCGATCAGAAAATCATTAATTCTAAATGCGGTCTCTGAAGCTTGAGCTATTTCTAAAGTAGATGCCCATCCATTTACTTCAATATGTTCTTCAGTAACAAGCGGGTCATCTAAATCATCATTTTTATAATAGTATTCTATAATTGGTCTTTTTAACATTGTTCCTTCGGCTATTCCCAATCTTGCAGATAAAGATCCGGCTGCAATATTTCTTACAACAAACTCAATTGGTAGGATTTCACAATTTTTAATTAATTGCTCTCTCATATTTAATCTTTTGATTAAATGCGTTTCAATGCCAATATCGTTTAACTGACTTAATAAAAATTCAGAAATTCTGTTATTAAGAACTCCTTTTCCCTCTATAACTGCTTTTTTTTTATTATTAAACGCTGTAGCATCGTCTTTAAAATACTGAACCAAAGTATTTCTTTCAGGACCTTCGTATAAAATTTTTGCTTTACCTTCGTATATTTTTTTTCTTCTCATTATTTTAAAACTCTTCCTAATACATGATTAATATACCTTTTATGGTAATTAACATCAAATAACCGTTTGAGTTCTTTTGCGGTTAAGTTTTTTTGGATTAGTTTATCTTTTTTTAAATTATAATAAAAATCTTCGTTTTTATCCCAAGTTTTCATTGCGTTTTTTTGAACAACTTTATAAGCATCTTCTCGTTTTACTCCTTTTTGAGTAAGTTTTAACATAACTCCTTGAGAAAAAATTAAACCTTTAAATTTATTTAGATTGCTTTCCATTGTTTTTGGATGAACAATTAAATTTGCAACTACATTATTTAATCTAATGAGTAAAAAATCTAGAGTAACAGTGGCATCAGGTCCAATATTCCTTTCAACGCTCGAGTGAGAAATATCTCTTTCATGCCACAAAACTATATTTTCCATTCCAGGAATTGAATAACTCCTTACCAACCTTGCTAAACCAGTAATATTTTCAGACAATACTGGATTTCTTTTATGTGGCATAGCAGATGAACCTTTTTGTCCTGATGAAAAATATTCCTCAGCTTCTAAGACTTCAGTTCTTTGTAAATGTCTAACCTCAGTCGCTAATCTTTCTGCTGAACTAGCAATTAATGCAAGAGTATTAAAAAAGTGAGCGTGCCTGTCTCTTGGAATTATTTGTGTGGAGATCGGCTCTGGTTTTAAGCCAAGTTTTTTTGCAACAAACTTTTCGATATTAGGCCCTATGTGAGCAAATGTTCCAACAGCTCCAGAGATTGCACAAGTTGAAATTTCCTCAATTGCTTGCTCCAATCTCTTTTTATTTCTTTTAAATTCCGCATAATAAGTTGCGAGTTTTAAACCAAACGTTACCGGCTCAGCATGAATTCCATGACTACGTCCAATTGTAATAGTATTCTTGTACTTCTTTGATTTAGCTTTTAATGTTTTTAAAATTTTATCAATATCTTGAATAAGTATTTTTCCAGCTTGTTTAAGTTGCAAATTAAAGCAAGTATCCAACACATCAGATGATGTCATTCCTTGATGGAGGTACTTTGCCTCCGGACCAACTTTTTCTGCTATAGATGTTAAAAAAGCTATTACATCGTGCTTAGTCTTTTTTTCAATATCATCTATTCTTTTAATATTAATTTTTGATTTTTTTCTTACTTTTGCAGCTACTCCTCTTGGAATAATCTTATATTTTTCCATTGCTTGTGCAGCAAATATTTCAATGTCTAGCCAAATTTTAAATTTATTCATTGGCTCCCAAATTTGAGCCACCTCTTGTCTTGAGTATCGTGGAATCATTAAGCTATTGTATTATGAAAGAGTAAAAATTTCATACCCATTATTTGTTATACCCACAGTGTGTTCAAATTGTGCTGATAATGATTTATCTTTTGTGACTGCGGTCCAACCATCATTTAAAAGTTTAGTTTCATATTTTCCAGCATTTATCATTGGTTCGATTGTAAAAACCATTCCTTCTTCTAGTTTGGGCCCTGTTCCTTTTTTTCCATAATGAAGAATATTTGGTTCCTCATGAAAATTTCTGCCAACTCCATGTCCACAAAAATCTCTGACAACAGAATAACCATTTTCTTCAACAAAATTTTGAATTTCAAAACCTATGTCACCTAAAAAAACGCCAGGTTTTAGAATTTTAATAGATCGTTCCAAAGCTTCCTTTGTAATCTCAACTAAATTTTTTGCTTTAACAGATACTTTTCCAACACAAAATGTTCTTGAAGTATCACCATGAAAACCTTCAAAAAAAGATGTTATATCTACATTAACTATATCGCCCTCCTTTAAAATTTTTTCTGATGGTATTCCATGACAAACGACATGATTAACAGAGGTACAAATAGATTTGGGAAAGCCTCTATAAAAAAGCGGTGCAGATACTGCATTATGTTTTTTTAGAAAATTAACACATAAATTATCAATCTCTTGTGTTGTCACTCCAGGTTTAATTTTGTCAGAAATAAAATCTAAACATTGCGATGATATTTTTCCAGCGTTTCTTAATTTTTTAAATTCATCAGGGTAATATTTATTAAACTTAGCCATTAAATTATAACTTTTATACTTTTGTTTACTGTTATTTCGTTATCTTTAACTTTGCAAGAATAGGCAATGATTTTGACACCTTTTTCTTTTGCTTTTTTTATTTCATCAAAATAATCTGGATCAATATCAGAAGCTATTCTTATGGATTTAGTATCTTCTCTTTGAATCAAGAAAAGCAAATAACTTTCAAAACCTTGCTTTATAGCATCTTGTAAATGAGCCAAATGCTTTTTACCTCTTGTTGTAACTGCATCTGGAAATTCAGATATATTTTTTTGTCTACAAAGAGTAACGTTTTTTACTTCTAAAAAAGCTTTTTGATTTTTGTTTTCTAAAAAAAAATCAAACCTTGTTTCTTTAGAAAATTTTGCTTCTCTCTTAATTGATGTAAACTTTTCAAGTTCTTTAATTTTTTTATTTTCTAAAGCTTCCTCAACTATTCTATTAGCTCTATGAGTGTTTACACCAACATTACTTTTTTTATCGTTAATAATTTCTAAAGTATATTTGAGTTTTCTATTTGGGTTATCGCTTTTAGATATCCATGCATCATTATTTTCATCTAGAAGTCCAAGCATTGAACCAGAGTTGGGGCAGTGTGTAGTTATTTTTTTTTTATTTAGTATTACATCAGTAAAGAATCTTTTGTATCTTTTGAGAAATTTAACGTGTATTAATTTAGGCTCAATTTTCATATGGAATTTAAAAAAGAATTTACAGCAGGAATAATTATTATTGGCAATGAAATTTTGTCGGGAAGAACTGTTGATAAGAATACATCTTTTATTGCAACGTGGTTAAATGAAAAAGGTATTAGCGTTGAGGAAGTTAGGGTTATTCCAGATAAAGAACAAATAATCATTGATACAGTTAATGAGTTTAGAAGTAAGTTTGCTTATATTTTTACCACAGGTGGGATAGGACCTACGCATGATGATATTACATCAGAATCTATTTCGAAAGTTTTTAATCAAAAGTACCAATATCATAAGGAAGCCTATAAGTTACTTGAAGATTATTATAAAAATCAAGATTTTAATGAAGGAAGAAAAAAAATGGCAAAAATGCCAGAGAATGCAAAATTAATTCCTAATCCAAAAACTTTTGCTGCTGGTTTTTATGTTGAAAATGTTTTTGTTTTACCTGGAGTACCAAACATCTTGCAAGTCATGGTTCCTTATTTAGATAAAATTATTAAAAATGGAAAAAAAATATTGTCAATATCAATTGACTCTGGTTTAAGAGAAAGTGTTTTGGCAGATAGACTGTCAGAAATTCAAAACAAATATAAAAATATAGATATTGGAAGCTATCCCTATTTTAAAGACAAACCTGGTACAGTATTAGTTTTAAGATCTGTCGATGAGATACAAATTAAAAAATGTGAAACTGAAGTTAAAAAGTTAATTCAAATATATAAATAACTTATATCATCAATTAAGTTGCATTTAATTTGTAAATTAAATAAAAAACCTAACGTGCCCTCGTGGTGGAATTGGTAGACACAAAGGACTTAAAATCCTTGCCGCTTGCGGAGTGCCGGTTCGAGTCCGGCCGAGGGCACCATCTTATAGAATCCTATACTTTCCTACATGACTTTATGAATTGGGCAAACGAACCCAAATTAGCCTTGTATTTCAAAGATTTTTATTTTTAAGATTTGGTTATTGTTCGTTTTTAAATATCTAAACTTAGACTTTTATTAGCATTTTCTGAAATGAATTTTAATCTAAGTTCAGCGTTCTTTCCCATTAAATCGCTTACAAGTTTATTTGTTTTTTTCATCTTAGGTTTTTGGACGGGCAGGACAACTTTAATTAATTTTCTAGTTTCTATATTCATTGTTGTTTCTTTTAATTGAGCTGGCATCATTTCACCAAGTCCTTTAAAACGACTAATTTCTATTTTCGCTTTTTTATTATCTTTTAATAATTTATTTTTTTCACTCTCATCAATAGCATAGGTTGATTTTCCAGAAATATTCAACTTATATAGTGGTGGAACTGCTAAATATAAATGACCATCCAAAATTAATTGAGGCATTTCTGAAATGAAAAAAGTTAAAAGAAGCGTTGAGATATGATCACCATCAACATCAGCATCAGTCATAATAATAATTTTTTCATATCGTAAATCTTTTTTGCTATAATTTTTACCCCTTCCACAACCTAATGCTTGCAATAAATTATTAATTTCACTATTTGCTAAAATTTTTGCTGCATTTGAACTTTTAACATTAAGAATTTTTCCCCTTAAAGGAAGTATGGCTTGAGTCGTTCGATCTCGTGCTTGTTTTGCCGAACCACCCGCCGAATCTCCTTCTACTATAAATAGTTCAGTTCCTTCTGTTTTATCACTTGTACAATCTGATAATTTTCCCGGAAGTCTTATTTTTCTAAATGCGCTCTGTCTTTCAACATTTTGATTTAAATCATAAATGTTTTTTTCTCTAATTTTTTCTTCTAAAACATTAAGTATATTTTTGGCTGCTTTTGAATTTCTGTTTAACCATTCATCAAAGGCTGAACTTGCAAAGCTATCACAATATTTTTGAACAAAATTAGATGACAATTTATGTTTTGTCTGACCTTCAAATTCCGGGTTAGAGATATAAACTGAAATGATATATGCCGCTTGATCAAATATATCATCTTGAGTTGCTTTGCTTACTATTTTGTTATTTTTATTTTTTGCATATTTTCGAATTGATTTTGCTATTCCAGATCTAAATCCTGCATCATGTGTACCACCATTCATATTATAAACGGTATTACAGAATGCTTTATTATATTTTATCTTTTCCTTATTAAATTGAAGCGCAAATTCGATTTTACCTTTTTTGTCTTCTAAGTTACCAGATTGGAAACTCACCTTTTCATGAAGAACATTGTTTTGATTAATTTCATTTTTTAAAAAATCTTCTAAACCTTTTGAGAATAATAATGTTTCTTTTGAGGGTACTGAACTTTTTCTATTAAGTAAGTCCTTGTTACATTCCCAGCTAATTTTAATGCCCTTTTGAAGATACGCTTTGTTTTTAGCTAATTCATAAATTTTTTCTGGTTTAAAGTTTACATCTTTTCCAAAAATTTCAGGGTCTGGAGAAAATGTAATTTGCGTACCGTTTTTTATTTTATTTTTACCTTTAGTTTTTAATTTATTTAATATTTTTCCTTTAGAATAATCTTGAGAATATATTTTAGAGCTTTTTGTAACTTGAATATTTAATTTAGAACTAAGAGCATTAACAACCGAAAGCCCTACACCATGCAATCCAGCTGATGATTTATAAACACTATCATTAAATTTACCACCTGAGTGAAGTGTAGTCATGACCACCTCAAGAGCCGTTTTCTTTTTTTTTGGATGTTTATCTATTGGTATACCTCTTCCATCATCTGAAATTATAATGGTATTTTTATTAACTAGTTTAATGACTATTTCTTTTGCATAACCAGCAACTGCTTCATCGATACTGTTATCTAATATTTCATTTGCCAAGTGATGATATGCGGTTTCATCTGTTCCACCAATATACATTCCAGGACGTTTTCTAACTGGAGCTAGACCTTCTAGGACTTCAATGTCTTTAGCCGAATAAGTTTTTGAAATAGCCATAACAAACCTTTAAGTAAAATTATGAAATTATCAATTATAAAAAAAAACCCCGGGGTTTAAGCCGGGGTTTTAATTATCGAAAAATTGTTAATATATTATGAGCTGTAATACATCTGGAACTCGATAGGGTGAGGAGTGTGTTCAAAATTATGAATTTCCTCCATCTTCAAGTCGATGTATGCATCAATTTGATCATCAGTGAAAACTCCACCTTCAGTTAAGAATTTTCTGTCTGAGTCTAACGATATAACAGCTTCTCTTAGTGAGCCACACACAGTTGGTACACCTTTAAGCTCTTGTTCTGATAAAGCGTATAAATCTTTATCAAAAGGTTTACCTGGATCAATTTTATTTTTAATTCCATCTAATCCAGCCATCAATAATGATGCAAAAGTTAAATATGGGTTACCCGCTGCATCTGGGAATCGTACTTCAACTCTTTTGCCTTTAGGGCTTGTGCTAAAAGGAATTCTACAACTTGCAGATCTATTTCTAGATGAATAAGCAAGTAATACTGGTGCTTCAAAACCAGGAATTAATCTTTTGTAGCTATTAGTTGTTGAATTTGTAAAAGCGTTAATTGCTTTTGCATGTTTAATAACTCCACCAATGTAGTGCAAACAAGTATCAGATAAACCTGCATAACCATCACCAGCAAAAAGAGGTTTTCCATCTTTCCAAATTGATTGGTGGCAATGCATACCTGAACCGTTATCACCTTTAACTGGCTTTGGCATAAACGTTGCAGTTTTACCAAATGAGTTTGCAACTTGCTGAACAGCATATTTATAAACCTGCATGTTGTCCGCGTTTCTAGTTAAAGTATCAAACAATACTCCAAGCTCGTGTTGTGATGGAGCAACTTCATGGTGATGTTTTTCAACTTTTACACCCATATCTTTACATGCCTTTAAACATTCAGCTCTCAAATCTTGAGCGCTGTCTACTGGAGGAACTGGGAAATAACCACCTTTGATACCGGGTCTATGACCTAAGTTTCCACCTTCATATCTTTTATCTGTATTATAAGGTCCTTCACTACTATCAATTTCAAAACTTGTTTTGTTCATTGAGTTAGCAAATCTTACATCATCAAATACAAAAAATTCTGGCTCTGGACCAAAGTATACTGTGTCACCAACTCCAGATTTTTTTACATATTCTTCAGCTAATTTAGCTGTTGATCTTGGATCTCTTTCGTATTTATCTTTTGTAATTGGATCATAAATGTCACAAAATAAAACTAATGTATTGTGAGACATAAATGGATCAATAAATGATCTGCTTGTATCTGGTTTTAGAACCATATCAGATTCATTGATTGCTTTCCAACCAGCAATTGATGAACCATCAAAAAATACTCCATCATTTAATAAATTTTCATCAACTGTAGAGATGTCTTGGGTTAAATGTTGAAGCTTACCTCTAGGGTCCGTAAATCTTAAATCTACGTATTCAACTTCTTTTTCTTTAATTGTTTTTAAAATATCAGATGCGCTCATACTTTTACTCCTTTTTTAATTTTCCGATATCAGCTAGATATTTAAAAACGTTTAATATTGCAGTGTTTTTTAGTTATGTCAGATATGCATTTATGCATATATTAAAGAGGTTAAAATATATGAGAAAAAAGACTATCTTGGTTACTGGATCAACAGGGGCTATAGGACTATCAATAAGTGAGTATTTTTACCAAAAAGGCTACAATGTAATTATAAATGGCAAATGTAAGCCTTCACAACTTAAAAGCGTAAAAAAGAAATTCAAATCTTCTAGGGCTTTATTTTTTAATATCGACCTAACAAAAAATTCAAATGTAAAGAGGGTTATAAATGCTACAGTTAAAAAATTTAAAACAATTGATGTATTAGTTAATTGTGCTGGAATCCAATATGTTGAAAGCATAGATAAATACCCTGAGAAAGTATGGAGGAGCATGATAGATATAAACCTTACCGCTCCTTATCTTTTTATTAAAGAAACTCTGCCATTTATGAGAAAATATAATTGGGGAAGAATAATTAATATCGCTTCGACCCATGGATTAATCGCTTCAAAGAAAAAATCAGCTTATACTGCATCAAAGCATGGATTGGTTGGTTTATCCAAGGTAGTTGCTTTAGAAACTGCAGAAGAGAATATTACTTGTAACTCAATATGCCCGGGCTTTGTATTGACTGAGTTAATTCAAGATCAAATTGATATAATCGCAAAAAATAAAAGACTATCAAACAAAGACGCTGAAATTGAGTTATTAAAAGAAAAGCAACCGTCACTAAATTTTGTTAAAAAGGATCAAATTGCTAAATTAATTTACTTTTTATGTTCAAAAGAAGCGTCTGAAATTACAGGTTCAGCTTTATCGATAGATGGTGCCTGGACAGCTCAATAAATCAAGGAAAAATCGATAATTGATAAAATGATCAAAAACATTATAAAAGCTGAAAATTTAACAGCGGGAGTGGTGGAATGGTAGACACGCTAGTCTTAGGAACTAGTTCGGCAACGAGTGAAGGTTCAAGTCCTTTCTCCCGCACCATTAAGGATTAAAATGAAAGTAAACGTAACATCATCAAAGGGTTTAGAGTCAAAATTAAGTGTAATTGTAACTAAAAAAGAAATTCAGGAAAAAATTGATAAAAAACTCGATGAAGTAAAAGATACGATTGACCTTAAGGGGTTTAGACCAGGGAAAGCTCCAAGAGAACTTTTAAAAAAACAATTTGGAAAAGCTTTATACGGTGAAGTCATAGAAAAAACTTTAAATGACTCTGCATTTCAAGCTTTAAAAGATAAAAATATAAAACCTGCAGGTCAACCAAAAATAGATATTAAATCCTCAGGTGAAGATAAAGATTTAGAATTTACTATTGAAGTTGAAAAAGTTCCTGAAATTAAAAAAGTTGATTTAAGCAAAATAGAGATTGAAAAATATGAAGTTAAAGCAGATAAAAAAGATTTAGAAACAAGATTAAATCAATTAGCTGAAAGTTCTAAAAAATATAATGATAAAGATGCATCAAAAGCTGCCGCTAATAATGATTTGGTTGAATTTAATTATGAAGCTACAGTGGATGGAAAATCTTTTGAAGGAAACAAAGGTGAAAAACTCCAAATTGTTTTAGGAAAAGATCTTTTTATCAAAGGTTTTGATAAGCAGATTATTGGTGTTAAGAAAAATGATGAAAAGGCAGTTAAAATTAATCTACCAGATAATTATCCTAAAAAAGAACTTGCGGGCAAAGCTTCAGAGTTTAAATGCAAAATTACAAACATTAAATCACCCGAAGAACAAAAAATTGATGATGCCTTTGCTAAAAACATGGGAGCAAAAGATTTATCAGATTTAAAATCAATGATTGAAAAACAAATTTCAAAAGAATTCGAAAGTATTACTGACCAGCTTTGTAAAAAAGAAATCTTGGATCAGTTAGATAAACAATTTAAAATTGATTTACCAAAGGGAATGCTTGAAGCTGAACTTAAAACTGTTGAGCACACAATGGTCCATGAAAAAATGCATGAACAAGGTGAAAAAGATCATTCTAAAATTAAATTGGATGAGAATGATAAAAAAGAAGTGAAAAAAATTTCAGAGAGAAGAGTTAAGCTTGCTTTAGTATTAGCTAATATTGGAGAGGAGCATTCCATAAAAGTTTCTTCACAAGAACTTCAAGGAGAGCTTGAAAAACAATTAAGAATGTACCCTGGTCAAGAAAAAACAATTAGAGAATATTATCAAAAAAATCCTTCAGAACTTACGAAGCTCAGAGGACCAATATTTGAAGATAAAGTAATGAATTTGATTAAAGAGAAAGCAAAAACAAAAATAAAATCAATTACCAAAGAAGAACTTCAAAACATCATGAGTCCTAAGTCAGATAAAAAAACCAAATCAAAGACAAAAACTGTTAAAAAGGCTCAAACCAAGAAGTCTAGTGCTAAAAAAACTAGTAAAAAATAATCAATACATATAAATTTATATTATCGATTCGTATGAAAGATCCTTTTGATATTTACATGAATACATTAGTCCCGATGGTAATTGAACAGACACCAAGAGGAGAAAGGTCTTTTGATATTTATTCAAGATTACTTAAAGAAAGAATAATTTTTTTAACAGGACCAATTAATTCATACATTTCAAGTTTAGTTTCTGCTCAGTTATTATTTTTAGAATCAGAAAATAATTCTAAGGAAATTTATTTATATATTAATTCTCCAGGTGGCGTTGTAACTGACGGTCTTGCAATTTATGATACTATGCAATTTATCAAACCGACTGTATCAACATTATGCATCGGTCAGGCTGCATCAATGGGTTCTTTCTTGTTAGCGGCAGGTGAAAAAGGCTTGAGGATGTCACTACCGAACGCAAGAATAATGGTTCATCAACCATCGGCTGGCTTTCAAGGGCAAGCTACTGATATTGAAATACACACTAAAGAGATTTTAAGTACAAAAAAAAGGCTTAATGAAATTTACTCTAAACACACTGGCCAAACTGTAGAAACAATTAAAGAAGCTCTTGAAAGAGATAACTTTATGAGTGCTGAAGAGGCAAAAAAGTTTGGACTTGTAGATAAAGTCGTTGAAAAACGAGATAATTAAAAATATTCGATACAACTAATGCTTGATTATATGACTCTGACTGAGTTATTGTTAAGTTTATTGATTCGAAATGTCTAAAGAAAATAAAAACACATTATATTGTTCTTTCTGCGGAAAGAGCCAACATGAAGTTCGAAAATTAATCGCAGGTCCCACTGTTTTTATTTGCGACGAGTGTGTTGAACTTTGTATGGATATAATAAAAGAAGAGAGTAAAAGTCAAATTTCTAAAAATGAAGAGGGTGTACCTACGCCAAAAGAAATTTTTTCAATTTTAAATGAATACGTAATTGGGCAAAAGAAAGCTAAACAAATTTTATCAGTTGCAGTACATAATCATTATAAAAGATTGGGTCATACAGAAAAATCTTCTAATGATGTTGAGCTAGCTAAATCAAACATTCTTCTAATTGGACCAACTGGATGTGGAAAAACTTTGTTAGCACAGACTCTTGCAAAGATTTTAGATGTTCCATTTACAATGGCTGATGCAACGACTTTAACAGAAGCGGGTTATGTGGGTGAAGATGTTGAAAATATTATTTTAAAATTACTTCAAGCAGCAGATTACAATGTTGAAAAAGCTCAAAGAGGAATTGTTTATATTGATGAAGTTGACAAAATAAGCAGAAAAACTGAAAATCCATCAATTACTAGAGATGTATCTGGAGAAGGTGTTCAGCAAGCATTGTTAAAGATAATGGAAGGCACAGTTGCAAGCGTTCCTCCACAGGGCGGAAGAAAACATCCTCAACAAGAATTTTTACAAGTCGATACTACTAACATACTTTTTATTGTTGGTGGTGCATTTGCTGGAATTGATAAGATCATATCAGACAGAGGGCAGGGCTCTTCAATTGGATTTGGTGCAAAAATCAAAGATAAAATTAAAAAAGGTGTAGGTGAACTTATCAAAGATGTTGAGCCAGAAGATCTTTTAAAATTTGGATTAATCCCAGAGTTTATTGGAAGATTACCTATAATATCAACCTTGGAAGATCTTGATGAAGAAAGTCTGGTTCAAATTTTAGAAGAACCTAAAAATTCACTTACAAAACAATATTCAAAATTATTTGAAATTGAAGGTGTAAAATTAACTTTCGCAAAAGATGCGTTGAAAGCAATTGCACAAAAGGCAATAGTTAGAAAAACTGGTGCGAGAGGACTTAGATCAATAATTGAAGAAGTGTTACTTGAAACGATGTTTGATTTACCATCAATTGAAGGTGTAGACGAGGTTATTTTGAATAAAGAAGTTATTAACGGAAATACAAAACCATTAATGATTTACTCAAAAAATATTTCTAAAGCAGAGGAAAAAGATACTAAAATAGCTAATTAAGCTGGGTATAAAATACCATTAATCACCTTGTTTTATGACATTTAATAATTATGTTTAAAGAATGTCATTTACCTTAGATTCAGTACCGGTATTACCATTAAGAGATATAGTTGTTTTTCCAAATGTAACCACACCGTTATTTGTAGGTCGTGAAAAATCAATAAATGCCTTAGACTTTGTTATGGGTAAAACAAAAAAAATTCTCTTACTAACCCAAAAAAATGCAGATATTGACAATCCTAAAGATCAAGATCTTTACAATTTTGGAACAATTGCTGAAGTTCTTCAGTTGTTAAAACTGCCAGACGGTACAGTCAAAATATTAGTTGAGGGAAAATCTGTTTGTAGAGTTTTAGAGTATAATAAAAATGATAAATTTTTAGATGCAAAAATTGAAGGTTGTAAATTAGTTGAAGAAAAAAATAATAATCTTCTTTCTCAAGCGCTGATAAACAAATTTAATAAATTATCAAAAACATCTAAAAAATTTAATGATGAAAACAATTTAAACTTTAAGAATATTTCAGATCCAGACGTGATTGCCAACAAAACAGTCTCGACCTTGGGCATAGAACTTGATGAAAAGCAGAAAATTCTTGAAACCTTAGATGTTCAAAAAAAATTAGAAATTATCATTGGGCATTTAGATAGTGAGCTAGAGCTAATGTCAGTTGAAAAAAGAATTCGGGGAAGAGTAAAAAATCAAATGGAAAAAACCCAAAGAGAATATTACTTAAACGAACAACTAAAAGCAATTCAGAAAGAACTGGGTGAAATAGAAGAGGGTAAAGATGAATTAAAGCAGTTAGAAGAGTCTATAAAAAAAGCAAAAATGTCAAAAGAAGCTGAAGAAAAATGTTTTTCTGAATTAAAAAAGTTAAAAACAATGAGCCCCATGTCTGCTGAGTCTACGGTTGTAAGAAATTATTTAGATTGGATGATTTCTGTTCCTTGGCACGAAGCATCTGTCGTAAGTACAGATTTGGTGAAAGCTGAAAAAACTCTGGATCAAGATCATTATGGTCTTGAAAAAGTAAAAGATAGAATTTTAGAATTTCTAGCTGTTCAGTCTAGAATTAAAAAAATTAAAGGACCTATTTTATGCTTAGTCGGACCACCAGGTGTTGGAAAAACATCATTAGGAAAATCTATTGCTAAAGCTACAGGGCGTGAATTTGTAAGAATGTCTCTTGGTGGTGTTAGAGATGAAGCTGAGATAAGAGGGCATAGAAGAACCTACATTGGAAGTTTGCCTGGCAAGATTATTCAAATGATGAAAAAAGCTGGAAAAACAAATCCTTTAATATTGTTAGATGAAATTGATAAAGTTGGAATGGACTACAGGGGAGATCCTTCATCTGCTTTGTTAGAAGCTTTAGATCCAGAGCAAAATAAAGATTTTAATGATCATTATTTAGAAGTTGATTATGATCTGTCGAATGTGATGTTTGTCACGACAGCAAATACATTAAATATCCCTGGACCCTTATTGGATAGAATGGAGACTATTAGATTAGCTGGTTACACAGAAGATGAAAAATTAGAAATAGCAAAGAAATACCTTTTACCAAAGCAAATAAAAGATAACGGTTTAAAAAAAGAAGAATTAATAATTCAAGATAAGCAAATTTTAGAGTTAATAAGAGGTTACACTAAAGAATCTGGTGTAAGAAGTTTAGAGAGAGAAATATCTAAACTGGCAAGAAAAAGTGTTAAAGAAATTGTTACAAATAAGTCTAAAAAAGTTGAGATTAACGATAAAAATTTAGATGAGTATTTAGGTGTTAAAAAATTTAAATTCGGTGAAATTGAAAGTGAAGATTTAGTGGGAATTGTTACAGGTTTAGCTTGGACGGAAGTTGGTGGAGAGTTATTGTCTATCGAGACTGTTGTTATGCCAGGCAAAGGTAAATTAGAATATACTGGAAAACTTGGAGACGTGATGAAAGAGTCAATCAAAGCAGCCAAATCATTTATAAGATCTAGATGTATTGACTATGGCATTATACCCCCGACATTTGAAAAGAAAGATTTTCACGTCCATGTACCTGAAGGTGCTACACCAAAAGATGGTCCGTCAGCAGGTATTGCAATGGTTACTTCAATTGTATCTGCTTTATCAAATATTCCAGTGAAAAGAGATGTTGCGATGACAGGAGAAGTCACCCTTAGAGGTAGAGTTTTGCCAATTGGTGGTTTGAAAGAGAAACTTCTAGCTGCACTTCGTGGCGGTATTAAAACTGCTATTATTCCAAGTGAGAATGAAAAAGATTTAAAAGAAATTCCGCAAAATGTTAAAGATGGATTAACAATAATACCCGTTACAAACGTAGATGAGGTTTTAAAAATTGCATTGTCTAAGAAATTAGACCCTGTTAAATGGATAGAAGTTGATCACGTTAAAAGTGAGAAAATCTCATTAAGTGAACCAAAAAGCTCTCATTAAAGATTAAATAAATTTATAGTGCAATTAAGAATAAAATAGTGTAATTCAAAAATTTCGGGCGGTTAGCTCAGTTGGTAGAGCATCTCGTTTACACCGAGAGGGTCGGGAGTTCGAGTCTCTCACCGCCCACCACAACCGGGGGTGTAGCTCAGCTTGGTTAGAGCGCCTGCCTGTCACGCAGGAGGCCGCGGGTTCGAGTCCCGTCACTCCCGCCAAATTCGATATTTATTAAACTATTTTTTCTTTTGTTCTTTTTCTAGAATAGTTAATTCTCTAGTTTTATTTATGATACTGTCTTTAATTTTATTATTAAAACTTTCGCTTCCTTTACTAACTCTACAATCAATGTTGCTTACGCAATTTTTTTTAAAAGTTTTAACATCAAAAGCTGAAACAGCGACTTTATTTTCGTAAAAAACAACTTGTATTTTTACGGACTCCTTAGAACTGCCTGTAGTGTACCAATCAGTAGATATAATACCACCAGCATAATTTGCTGTATTTAATGGAATATCTTCTAAAACTTTTAAAGTTGCTCTCCATATTGGATTCGCACTTGAGAATTCATAAATCGTATTTTTTCTTTGTCCCAATATAAATCCTTTTGATGCCTCCTCTGCTTTCTGATCTATATTTGGGTTAAATACTTTCTTGTTTTCAGTCTTAATTTCATCACTATTTTCTGGTTTTGCACATGCAAAAAGAACCAGAAAAACCAGAAAGAAAATACTATTTAGTTTGAAAAAACTATTTTTTCTGAAATAATTTCGTATCATTTAAGTTAAAATAACGTTTATTAGTCAATTAAACCCTTTAAACAAGCTTTAAATACAATTGTTGTAATTTTGCAACAAATATAAAATTATAATTGAAATAGCTTATATAATCTTTAACCGACCTCTTTTTTCTGTAGATATCATAATCTAAACAAATAATAGGAGAAAACTATGAAAAAACTATTAGCAACAACTGCTATCGTTTCTGTTTCATTCGCTTCTGTTGCTTTAGCTGAGGTTACTGTAAAAGGTTCAATCGAACAAACAATTAACTCTCGAAGCTATAACAAAGCAGCAAATGAACACAAAGGAACTGGCTCAATGGGACAAGAAACTAACTTAACAGTTTCTTCTTCTGGTGAGTTAGACAACGGACTATCTATCAAAGGTTCATTTAGATCAGAAGATGGATCTGTTGACCATTCAAGCATTAAAGTGTCTGGTGATACTTTAGGTTTTGAAATCGGTGCTGATACTGGTTCTACAATCCACACACAGATTAACCCAACTGTAGGTGACTCTGTATGGTTTGTAACTGGTGCACAAGGTGATGATGGTTTCACAACTTACGAAGCACACGATGTACAACACATTGGTATTGATGCAAAATTAGGTGGCATGACTGCTGCTGTTAACTATGCACCATCAAACAATGGTATCAGTGCAGGTGACTCAAATAAAACTGACGCTGGTGGAAGTGCTACTGAAATGCTTCTTAAAGGATCTATCATGGAAGGCGTAAACTTCCTAATTGGTCAAGAGAAGATTGAAGCAGCAAATTCAGGTGGTTCAGAAGAAACTGAGAAAACTTATCAGGTTTCTTACTCTGCAGGTCAATTTGCATTAGGTGCATCTATCAGAGATTTCGATGATGGAGACTCAACTGCAACTGCTGGTACTACTGATGAAGTAACTTACTTAACAGCTACTTATGCGGTTAATGATCAAGTTTCATTAGGAATTCAGTCAGTAACTGCTGAATCTGAGGGAACTGGTACTTCTGCAACAGATGAAGAAACACTTGGTATATCTTTAGGTTATAACTTAGGACCAATTGGTGTTGAAGTTATGTATGCAGAAACTGATAACCTAGCTCACTCAAATGCTGATGATGTAGAAGGTGTACAAATCAGAACAGTTTACAAGTTTTAATTAACTTTAGAATTGTATAAATAAAAGCCCGCTAATTTATTAGCGGGCTTTTTTTATATTCGATAAAACAATAGATACAGAGTTAGATAAATTTAAACTTTCAATTTTTTTATTAATCGGAATAGAAATAATTTCATCCGAATTTTTTTTTACCAAGGATTTAATCCCATCACCCTCAGACCCAAAGATGAATGCTGACTTTTTATTAAATTTTATATCAAATATATTTTTATTTGATTCTCCATCTAAACTATAAACCCAATAGGCATTTTGTTGTAAAACTTTTATTACGTTATTAAGATTTGATACCAAATAAATATCAATATACTCCATACCCCCAGAAGCAGATTTATTCATTAATTCACTACCTGCTCTAAAGTTATTTTTTTCTACTATGAGACACTTTACATCAAAAGCAACGCAGCTTCTGATTATTGATCCGATATTCCTATCATCAAAAACATTGTTCAAAATTATAATTTCATCATATTTTATGATGTTTTTTCTTAATTCAGAAAATTGAAATGTCTTTCTTTCCTTTATCTTTACCGCATATCCTTGGTGATTTATTTTTGTACTAAATAATTTATCAATTTCTTGGTGTGATTTAATTGATATTAAATTTAAATATTTTTTTGGTATTTCGTTTATATTGTTTTTTGATGATAAGAAGACTTTAAAAATTGCATTATTCTCATTTTTTAGAGCATGGTTCACAGTATGTTTGCCACCTAGCCAAAATTCCTTCATATCATTATTTTTAGTCATAATTTATTGCATATATATAAATTTAATTTATAGACAGCAAAACTTGTTATTAGGAGGGGTACCAAAGCGGTCAAATGGGGCGGGCTGTAAACCCGTTGACTCCGGTCTTCGAAGGTTCGAATCCTTCCCCCTCCACCACAAAAAACCTCTTGAAACTAGGGGCCAAATGAGTAAATACCCCCTTTACGCGGGTGTAGTTCAGTGGTAGAACTCCAGCCTTCCAAGCTGGTTGCGTGAGTTCGATTCTCATCACCCGCTCCAGATTGGAAAATTAAATAATTAGGAGAGAAATAAAATAAGATGTCAAAAGAAAAATTCGATAGAAGTAAACCGCATTGTAATATTGGTACAATCGGACACGTAGACCATGGTAAGACTACGTTAACAGCAGCTATAACAAAAGTTATGTCTGAAAAGGGTGGAGCAAATTTTGTTGCTTATGATCAGATTGATAAAGCCCCAGAAGAAAAAGAAAGAGGAATTACAATTTCAACAGCTCACGTTGAGTATGAAACTGAAAAACGTCACTATGCTCACGTCGACTGTCCAGGTCACGCTGACTATGTAAAAAACATGATTACTGGTGCAGCACAAATGGATGGTGCGATTTTAGTTGTTAACGCAGCTGATGGACCCATGCCACAAACAAGAGAACATATTCTTTTAGCAAGACAAGTTGGTGTTCCAGCGATTGTTGTGTTTTTAAATAAAGTAGACACTGTACAAGATAAAGAATTATTAGAATTAGTTGAAATGGAAATTAGAGAACTATTGACATCATACCAGTTTCCAGGAGACACTATTCCAATCATCAAAGGGTCTGCATTAAAAGCAATTGAAGGTGATGCTGAATTAGGTGTTAAGCCAATTGAAGAATTAATGAAAGCGGTTGATGAAACTATTCCTCAACCTGAAAGACCAAAAGACAAACCTTTCCTAATGCCAATTGAAGACGTGTTCTCAATTTCTGGAAGAGGTACAGTTGTGACCGGAAGAATTGAGCAAGGTGTTGTTAATACTAACGATGAATTAGAAATTATTGGTATTAAAGAAACTCAAAAAACAGTTTGCACTGGAGTTGAGATGTTTAGAAAACTTCTAGACACTGGTGAAGCCGGAGATAACATCGGTGCTTTATTGAGAGGTATTGATAGAGACCAAGTTGAAAGAGGACAAGTTCTTGCAAAACCTGGTTCAATTAAACCCCACACAAAATTTGAAGCAGAAGCATACATTTTAAAAAAAGAAGAAGGTGGAAGACATACTCCGTTCTTTTCAAAGTATAGACCTCAATTTTATTTCAGAACAACTGACGTTACTGGAGAAGTAACATTACCAGAGGGTACTGAAATGATTATGCCTGGAGATAACGCAAAAATGACCGTTACTTTAATTAATCCGATTGCAATGAATGATGGTTTAAAATTTGCAATTAGAGAAGGTGGAAGAACAGTAGGAGCTGGAGTAGTAACTAAGATTATAGAGTAAGCTTCACTTTATAACATTAAAGAAGGAGTGTAGCTCAATTGGTAGAGTACGGGTCTCCAAAACCCGGGGTTGAGGGTTCAAGTCCCTCCGCTCCTGCCAATAAGCTAAAACTGAAATGCAAAACCCTATAAATTTTTTTAGATCTGTAAAACAAGAAGCTTTTAAAATTACTTGGCCATCAAGAAAAGAGACATTGATGGGTTCAGTTACAGTAATTTTCATGGCAATCATTGCTTCATTGTTTTTTTTACTTTTGGATCAGATTTTTAAATTTGGGCTGGGGTTTTTAATAGGTTAAGTTATGAAATGGTACATTGTTCAAGCACACGCTAGTGCAGAAAAGAAGCTCTCTGAACAGATAAAAGAAGAGCTTGAGAAGGCAGATTTAGGATCAAAATTTGGTGAAATTTTAGTGCCAACCCAGGATGTTACAGAGATAAAAAAAGGCAAAAGATCTGTAGTAAAGAAAAAGTACTTTCCAGGTTACATTTTAGTTAAATTGGATATGACAAATGACGTTTATCACTTAATCAAATCATTGAAAAAAGTGAGCGGGTTTTTAGGTCCGCAAGGAAAACCATCTCCAATATCAGAGGAGGAAGTAAATAAAATTGTTGGAAACATGGAGGAAAGTGTAGCAAACCCATCCTCATCCATTACTTTCCAAGTTGGTGAGCAAGTTAAGGTTTGCGATGGCCCATTTGCCTCATTTAATGGCTCAATTGAAGAAATTGATGAAGATAAATCTAGACTTAAGGTCTCTGTTTCTATATTTGGTAGGCCGACACCGGTGGATTTAGATTATTCACAGGTTGAAAAGGTTTAGAAGATTATGGCTAAAGAAATTGCAGGTTATTTAAAGTTACAAATTAAGGGTGGTCAAGCTAATCCAGCTCCTCCGGTTGGTCCAGCATTAGGACAAAGAGGAATTAATATAATGGAATTTTGTAAAGCGTTTAATGATAAAACCAAAGATAGAATGGGCCAACCTGTTCCTGTAGTTATCACAGTTTATAAAGATAAAAAATTTGACTTTGTAATCAAGACTCCACCAGCTTCACATTTAATTAAAGAAGCTATTAAATTAAAATCTGGATCAAAAGAGCCAGGAAGAGTAGTTGCTGGATCAATTACAAAGGAGCAATTAAAAAAAATAGCTGAAGCTAAAATGACCGATTTAAATGCTTTTGATATTGAAGAAGCTATTAAAATTATTGCGGGATCAGCAAGATCAATGGGAATTCAAGTCAAGGAATAATTTATGAAGTCTTTAGAAAAAAAATCAAAAAGATTTAAATCACTTTTAAAAGATCTTGATCAGTCTAAATCATATAAAATTGAGGAAGCAGTAAAACTTATTAAAGATAGATCTAAAACAAAGTTTATTGAGTCTATCGATTTAAGTTTAAATCTAAATATTGAGAAAACAAAATCAGATCAAACTTTAAGAACTACAGTAGATCTTCCGCACGGAAATGGAAAAAAGATCTCAGTCGCTGTTATTTGCGCTAATGACAAAATAGACGAAGCTAAATCATCTGGAGCGGAAAAGGTAGGTTCTGAAGATTTAGTAGAATCTATAAATAATGGAAAAATAGATTTTGATATATTGGTTTGCACACCTGATATGATGTCTAAAGTTGGAAAATTAGGAAAAGTATTGGGACCAAAAGGTTTAATGCCAAATCCAAAATTTGGAACAGTTTCTCCAAATATTAAAAAGGCAGTTGAAGATATTAAAAAAGGAAAAGTAGAAATTCGATGCGATAAAGACGGAAATTTATCTTTATCAATAGGAAGAGCTAATTTTGATGATATAAAGATTATTGAAAATTACAAAAGTGTTTTAGAAGTTGTTGAAAAAGAAAAACCAACAGGATCTAAAGGCAATTTTATAAACTCAGCTCATGTTACAAGTTCAATGGGCCCATCTACAAAAGTTGCATTAGGAGCATAATTGTTATTATGAATAGAATAGAAAAAACGAATTATATTAATAATCTTAAAAAAGATCTTGAGGCAAATAATGCAATGATGGTCTATCATTACGAAGGCTTAAACGTTAATCAACTTGATGAATTAAGAGAAAAAATGAGAGCGGCAGGAGCTTTGCTAAAAGTAACAAAAAATAGAATTACAAAGTTAGCTTTAAAAGAAACGTCTTATTCTGAAGCTGAAAATTTATTTACTGGACCAACAGGAGTAGCTCTATCAAAAGACCCAATTACTTTAGCAAAAATTTTAGTAAATTTTCAAAAAGGTAATGATAAACTAAAAATAGTTGGCGGAATAATGGATACCAAGCTTTTGGCCCCTTCAGATGTGGCTGAAATTGCGACATTACCGACACTAGATGAGGCAAGAGCTAAAATCGTTGGAATTTTACAGGCACCACAGCAAAAATTATTAAGTATTTTACTTGCGCCGGGACGAAAAATAGCTAATTTGGCGCACGCTAAAAGTTTGAAAAAAGATTAACCTCGAGGGAATAAAAAAAATGGCAGATCTAAATAAAATTGTTGATGAATTATCAACTTTATCAGTTGTGGAAGCCGCAGAGCTTTCAAAGTTATTAGAAGATAAATGGGGCGTAACAGCAGCAGCACCAGTTGCAGCAGCAGCGGCTCCAGCAGCAGGCGGAGCACCAGCAGAAGAAAAAGATGAATTTTCTGTTGTTCTATCTGCAGCAGGTGATAACAAAATTGGAGTAATTAAAGAAGTAAGAGCTTTCACTGGATTAGGTTTAAAAGAAGCTAAAGATTTAGTTGAAGGTGCTCCAAAAGAGTTAAAAGCTGGCGTAAATAAAAAAGATGCTGAAGAAGTTAAGAAAAAATTCGAAGCAGCAGGCGCTAAAATAGAACTTAAGTAACTAACTAGGAATTTAACAGCCTGATTAATTTATTTAATCAGGTCAATTATATATGGAATTATCGTTTACTGATAAAAAAAAGATCAGAAAAAGTTTTGGTAAGTTAGAAAATATTGTCAACATACCAGATTTAATCGAAGTTCAAAAAAAGTCTTACGATAGTTTTTTGCATTTTAACGAAGACAATAAATCAGGATTAGAAAAAGTTTTTAAGGAAGTTTTTCCAATTGAAGATTTTGCTGGCTTAGCAACAATTGAATACGTTAGTTATAGATTTGAAAAAGAAAAATATGATGTTGAAGAGTGTAAACAAAGAGGATTAACTTATTCTGCTCCTCTAAAAGCTACGTTAAGATTAGTTGCTTACGATGTAAATGAGGAAGAGCAAACAAAGCAAATTCTTTCAGCAAAAGAACAGGAAGTTTACATGGGTGATCTTCCGTTAATGACACCTCGAGGCACCTTTGTTGTCAATGGTATTGAAAGAGTAGTAGTAAACCAAATGCACCGAAGTCCAGGAATTTTCTTAGATCACGATAAAGGAAAAGGACATTCAAGTGGTAAACTTTTATTTAATTGTAGAGTAATTCCATACAGAGGGTCTTGGTTAGATTTTGAATACGATATAAAAGATATTTTATATTTTAGAATTGACAGAAAGAAAAAAATTCCATCAACTACTTTATTAATGGCTCTTGGTTACCCAAGAGATGAATTATTAAATTTATTTCATGAAAAAATAAAATTTGATTTTGTTGATAAAGATAAGCTTAAAACTAAATTTATTCCACAAAGATACAAAAATTATAAATTAAAACACGATCTTGTAAATGCTGATGATAAAAAAAAAGTTTTGAAAGAAGGTACAAAAGTAAATATTCCTATAGCAATGAAACTGCAAAAAGAAGGCTTAAAAAATATTTTTGCATCATTAGAGGAAGTTCATGGAAGATATTTTGCTGATGATATTTTTAATGAAAAAACTGGTGAAGTTTATTTTGAATCTGGGGATGAGGTTACTGAAGAAAGTTTAGAAAAATTAAAGGCGTTAAATATTAAATCTTTTTATTTATCTGAAATTGATGGTTTAAATATTGGTTCTTACTTAAGAAATACTTTGATTGTAGACAAAAACAATACTGCTGATGAAGCGGTAATGGATATATATAGAATTTTGAGACCAGGAGAGCCACCTACATTAGAAACATCAAGGAATTTATTTAATAATTTATTTTTTAATAATACTAGATACGATCTTTCTGACGTTGGTAGAGTTAAATTAAACTCAAGATTAGATTTAGATTGTGATCCAAAAATTACTGTATTGAGAAAAGAAGATATCCTCAAAATAGCAGAAACAATGCTTAGATTAAAAGATGGAAAAGAAGAAGTTGATGATATTGACCATCTTGGAAACAGAAGAGTTAGATCGGTTGGAGAGCTTGTTGAAAATCAATTTAGAATAGGTCTTGTGAGAATGGAAAGAGCTATCAAGGAAAAAATGTCTTCAGTTGAAATCGATACTGTGATGCCACAAGACTTGATTAACTCAAAACCAATCGCAGCATCATTAAAAGAATTTTATGGCACATCTCAATTATCTCAGTTTATGGATCAAACTAACCCTTTATCTGAAATTACACACAAAAGAAGAGTTTCAGCTTTAGGTCCAGGAGGCTTGACTAGAGAAAGAGCTGGATTTGAAGTACGTGACGTTCATCCAACACATTATGGAAGAATTTGCCCAATTGAAACTCCAGAAGGACCAAATATTGGTTTAATTAACAGTTTAGCAACATACTCTAGAGTAAACAAATACGGTTTTATCGAAAGCCCATATCGATCTGTAAAAAATGGAAAAGTTACAAAAGAAATTCATTATTTGTCTGCCATGGAAGAAGGAAGATATACTGTTGCACAGGCAAACTCAGTGTTAAATACTAATGGAACTTTTAAAGATGAACTTGTGTCATGTAGAAGAAATCTTGGTTTTGAGTTGGCTAAACCAGAAAATATAGACTTTATGGACGTTTCGCCAAAACAAGTTGTTTCAGTTGCTTCAGCTTTAATACCATTCTTAGAAAATGATGATGCGAATAGAGCATTAATGGGATCTAATATGATGAGACAAGCAGTTCCTTTAATTAAAAATGAGTCTCCTTTAGTCGGAACTGGAATTGAAAAAGATGTAGCTTTAGATTCAGGCGCAACAATTATTGCAAAAAGAGATGGTGTAGTCGAAAAAATTGATGGAAAAAGAATAGTTGTAAAAGCAACTTCTGATAAAGATTTAACAAAATCAGGTGTCGATATTTATAATTTACTAAAATTCCAAAGATCAAATCAAAATACATGCATTAACCAGAGACCTTTAGTTAAAGTTGGTGATGTAATCAAAAAAGGTGATGTGATTGCTGATGGACCATCTACACAACTTGGTGAATTAGCCCTTGGTAAAAACGTAACCGTAGCATTTATGCCGTGGCTTGGTTATAACTTTGAGGACTCTATTCTAATTTCAGAAAGATGTGTTTCTGATGATGTATTTACATCTATTCATATTGAAGAATATGAGGTTATGGCAAGAGATACGAAACTTGGCCCTGAAGAAATTACAAGAGATATTCCAAATACTAGCGAGGAGGCTCTGCGTAATCTTGACGAATCTGGGATTGTGTATGTGGGCGCAGAAGTTAAGCCTGGAGATATTTTAGTTGGAAAGCTTACACCTAAAGGAGATACAAAAGTTTCATCAGAAGAAAAATTGTTAAGATCTATTTTTGGAGAAAAAGCAACTGACGTGAGAGATACATCATTAAAAATGCCATCAGGAACAGGTGGTACTGTTGTTGAAGTTAGAGTGTTTAATAGACATGGAATTGAAAAAGATGAAAGAGCTTTATCAATTGAAAAATCTGAAATTGAAGCTGTAATGTCAGATAAGCAAGCTGAGGAAAGTATTTTAGAATTAAATATAAAAATTAGAGCTCAACAAATTTTATCCAAAACAAGCTTAACTGAAGACTACAGGGCTTTCTCAAAAGGAAGCAAATTAAGTGATGATGAAGTTAGAACATTATCTCTATCAGATATATTCAAACTAAAGTTAGATGACGCAAAATCAAATGAAGATTTATTTGCATTGAAAGAGCAGTATAACAAGGCAAAAAAAGATATCCAATCAAGATTTGAAGATAAGGTTGATAAAATTGAAAGAGGTGATGAATTGTTACCTGGTGTGATGAAAATGGTAAAAGTTTTTGTAGCCATGAAAAGAAAACTTCAACCTGGCGATAAAATGGCTGGTCGACATGGAAATAAAGGTGTTATTAGCAGAATAGTTCCTGTTGAAGACATGCCTTATATGGCTAACGGAAAACCTGTTGATGTTTGTTTAAATCCACTTGGCGTTCCAAGTCGTATGAACGTAGGTCAAATTTTAGAAACTCATTTAGGCTGGGCATGTTCTGAGTTGGGTGAAAAAGTTAATAAACTATACAACGAATACAAAGCTAAACAAAAAACATTTGAGCAAGCAAAAGACGCGCTTGGTAAGATTTATAATAATAGTGAAATTGATAAAGAAATTAAAAAGTTAAAAGAAGATGAAACCAAAGACCTTCTTCATAATTTATCAAGTGGAGTACCTATTGCCACTCCAGTTTTTGACGGAGCTAGTGTTGAAGATGTAACGGGAATGTTAAAGTTTGCAGATTTACCTGAAAGTGGCCAAACGACTTTATTTGATGGAAGAACTGGTGAAAAATTTGATAGAGAAGTAACCGTTGGTATTATTTATATGTTGAAACTTTATCACATGGTTGATGATAAAATTCATGCAAGATCAACTGGACCTTACAGTTTGGTTACTCAACAACCTCTTGGTGGTAAAGCTCAGTTTGGTGGTCAAAGATTTGGTGAAATGGAAGTTTGGGCGCTAGAAGCTTATGGGGCAGCTTACACATTACAAGAAATTTTAACTGTTAAATCAGATGATGTCGCAGGTAGAACAAAAGTTTATGAAACAATTGTAAAAGGTGATGATGATTTTGAATCTGGTATTCCAGAGTCGTTTAACGTTTTGGTAAAAGAAATTAGATCATTAGCATTAAATCTGGAGTTAAATTAATGAGCAAAGAATTAACAAATTTATTTTCAAAAAAAGTTAATAAACAAGACTTTTCAAAGATTAAAATTTCATTAGCAAGCCCAGAAAAAATAAGATCCTGGTCATTTGGTGAAATTAAGAAACCAGAGACTATTAATTATAGAACTTTCAAACCTGAAAAAGATGGTCTTTTCTGTGCAAGAATTTTTGGACCAGTTAAAGATTACGAATGTTTATGTGGCAAATACAAAGGAATGAAATTCAGAGGCATTATTTGTGAAAAATGTGGAACTGAAATCACTAAATCCAATGTTCGAAGAGAAAGAATGGGGCATATTGAATTATCTACTCCTGTATCACATATTTGGTTTTTGAAATCTTTACCAAGTCGAATAGCATTATCATTGGACTTAAAACTAAAAGACCTAGAAAAAGTTTTATACTATGAAAACTTTATTGTCATTGAACCTGGTCTTACAAAATTAGAAAAAAATCAGATAATTTCAGAAGAAGAGTTTTTAAAAGCCCAAGATGAATATGGCGAAGACCAATTCTCTGCTGGCATTGGTGCTGCAGCGATTAGAGAATGCTTGGCTAATATTGATGTTGAAGCAGAGAGAGATAAATTAAGAGAAGATATAAAAACAATTAATTCAAAAGTTGTTTTAGAAAAAACTATAAAAAGATTAAAGCTATTAGAATCTTTTGCAGTTTCAGGAAATAAACCAGAGTGGATGGTACTTACAACATTACCAGTAATTCCACCAGAGCTAAGACCTTTAGTTCCTTTAGATGGTGGTAGATTTGCAACATCAGATCTAAACGATCTGTACAGAAGAGTGATAAATAGAAACAACCGATTAGGAAGGCTGATGGACCTTAGAGCTCCTGATATTATTGTAAGAAATGAAAAAAGAATGCTTCAAGAGTCAGTAGATGCATTATTTGATAATGGTAGAAGAGGGAGGGTGATTACTGGAACAGGTAAAAGACCATTAAAGTCTTTAGCTGAAATGTTAAAAGGAAAACAAGGAAGATTTAGACAAAACTTACTTGGTAAGCGAGTAGATTATTCTGGAAGATCAGTAATTGTTGCTGGACCAGAGTTAAAACTTCATCAATGCGGTTTACCAAAGAAAATGGCTTTAGAGTTATTCAAACCTTTTGTTTACGCAAGATTAGATAAATTAGGTTATGCTACAACAATCAAACAAGCAAAAAAAATTGTTGAAAAAGAAAAGCAAGAAGTTTGGGATATTTTAGATCATGTAATTAGACAACATCCAATTTTATTAAACAGAGCTCCAACACTTCACAGATTAGGCGTTCAAGCGTTTGAACCTATTTTAACTGAAGGTAAAGCAATTCAATTGCATCCATTAGTTTGTGCTGCATTTAATGCTGACTTTGATGGTGACCAAATGGCAGTACACGTGCCTTTAAGTATTGAAGCACAACTTGAAGCAAGAGTGTTAATGATGTCAACGAATAATATTTTACATCCCGCAAACGGAAAACCAATTATTGTTCCTTCGCAAGATATGGTATTAGGAATATATTATTTATCACAAGAACCATTTGGTAAAAAAGAAGATAAGCCTCAAGGATATTTTTTAAATACTGACCAGATCATGCTTGCATTAGAAAGTGGAGACATCAATATTCATACTAAAATAGTCTCAAGATTTGAAACTAAAGATGAAGATGGAAATCAAAAGTTTTTAAAATACACAAGCACTGCTGGAAGATTTTTATTAGCAAACGTTTTACCTAAAAACAAAAGTATTAAATTTGATTTAGTAAATAGAGTACTTGCAAAAAAACAAATATCAGAAGTTATAGATATTGTATTTAGATTCTGCGGTCAAAAAGAAACAGTTATTTTCTGTGATAAAATCATGGCACTTGGTTTTAAAAATGCGTTTAAAGCAGGTATCTCATTTGGAAAAGATGATCTAATTATTCCAGAGAGTAAAGAGACAATTATTTCTGAAGCAAAAAAAATGGTTGAAGAATACGAAAACCAATATGCCGAAGGATTAATAACAAGAGGTGAAAAATATAATAAAGTTATCGATCAATGGTCCAAGTGTACTGACAAAATTGCATCTGAAATGATGGAAATTATCTCAAGTCCTCAACAAGATAAAGACGGAAGAGTAAAATCAAATTCAGTATTTATGATGGCAGATTCTGGTGCAAGAGGATCACCTGCTCAAATGAAACAGTTAGCTGGTATGAGAGGTTTAATGGCAAAACCATCTGGTGAGATTATTGAAACTCCAATTATTTCAAACTTTAAAGAGGGTTTAACTATTTTAGAGTATTTCACATCAACACACGGAGCACGAAAAGGTCTTGCTGATACCGCCTTGAAGACTGCAAACTCTGGGTATTTAACTAGAAGACTGTGTGATGTATCTCAGGATGTAATTATTAATGAAAAAGATTGTGGTTCTAAAAAATCAATTACAATTTCTGAAATTATTGAAGGTGGAAATGTTGTTGTAAGCTTATCTGAAAGAGCATTAGGTAGAAATGCTGCAGAAGATATTAAAAATGCTCTTACAGGTGAAGTTATCGTTAAAAAAAATCAAATGATTGATGAATTTAAGTGTGAAGATATTGAAGCTGCTGGAGTTAAAAGTTGTAATGTTTATTCAGTAATGACCTGTGAAAGCAATCAAGGAGTTTGTTCAAAGTGTTATGGTAGAGATTTAGCCAGAGGTATTCCGGTATCTATAGGAGAATGTGTTGGAATGATTGCAGCACAATCAATTGGAGAGCCTGGTACTCAGTTAACAATGAGAACTTTTCACGTTGGTGGAACTGCGCAAATTAAAGACGATTCATCTATAACAGCACCAGATACTGGAACATTAAAAATATCTAATAAAAACTTAGTTGAAGACTCAAGTAAAAACTTAATCATCATGGGAAGAAACATCGAATTAACCCTTGAAAAAGATGGTGTAGTTTTCGCGTCGTTTAAAGTTCCGTATGGTTCAAAATTATATGTTAAGCCAGATGAACAAGTTAAAAAAGGACAAAAAATTTGCGACTGGGATCCATATACAGTACCGGTTATTGCTGAGACATCTGGAATTGCAAATTATGTTGATCTAGTTGATGCAGTATCTATTGCAGACAAGACTGATGAAGCAACAGGTATTTCATCTAAAATAGTTTTAGATTGGAGATCTCAGTCTAAAAATTTAGATTTAAAACCTAGAATTACTTTGAGAGATAGTAAAGACAAAGTGGTTTTAAAAGCAGATGGAAATGAAGCTAGATATTATTTATCTCCTGAAACGATTTTATCAGTGGCAGATGGAGATAAAGTGAACGCAGGAGATGTGTTAGCAAGATTGCCAAAAGCAACTTCGAAAACTAAAGATATTACTGGAGGTTTACCAAGAGTTGCCGAATTATTTGAAGCTAGAAAACCAAAAGATGGTGCGATAATTGCTGAAAATGATGGTGAAATTATTTTTGGAAAAGAAATTAGAGGTAAGCAAAAAATTACTATTAAAGGAAAAGATGGAATAGAGTCTAATTATTTGATCCCTAAGGGAAAGCAAATCAATTACAATCCTGGTGAAAAAATTACAAAAGGTGAATATTTGTTAGATGGAAGTCCAGCACCACATGATATTTTAAGAATATTAGGAATAGAAGCGCTAACAGATTACTTTGTTAACGAAGTTCAAGATGTTTATCGATTACAAGGTGTTGTGATTAACGATAAGCATATCGAGGTTATTTTAAGACAAATGTTAAGAAAATTAGAAGTTAAAGATCCTGGGGAGAGTAGTTTATTAGCAGGTGAAGTGATGGATAAAATAGATGCTAAACATTTAAACGCTAAATTAAAAGAAGAAGGTAAAAAACAAATAGAATTTGATCCTGTAATGCTTGGTATTACCAAAGCTTCATTGCAAACTAAATCATTTATATCTGCAGCTTCTTTCCAAGAAACTACTCGTGTATTAACTGATGCTTCAATTAAAGGAAAAGCTGATGATTTAATTGGATTAAAAGAAAACGTGATTGTAGGTCGATTAATTCCAGCAGGTAGCGGAAAAAGTAGACAAAAATACAATAAAATTGCTAAAGACAAAGACATTGAACTACAAAATAAGATGGCAGCTGAAGCAATTACCTCTGAGACTGAAGAACAGCCAGCAGAGGTCTAATAGCCTTAAAAATTAACGATTTTTTTACATTAAATCACACACGCAATTGTTGACGTTCTTAAAATAATCAGTATTAATAGCGCACTTTTTAAGGTAGCACGTAAAGCTGAGTTGGCTTTAAACTACTACCAACTGCTTACCAAATTGTTTCCTTAAAAAGATTATTATTATGCCAACTATTAACCAGTTGTTAAAAAAGAAACGTGTAAAACAAGTGATTAGGAATAAAGTTCCTGCACTACAAGCTTGCGCATTAAAACGTGGTGTTTGTACAAGAGTGTATACAACAACTCCAAAAAAACCAAACTCAGCTTTAAGAAAAGTTGCGAGAGTAAGATTGTCAAATGGATTTGAAGTTACCGCATACATTCCAGGGGAAGGTCATAATTTGCAAGAACACTCAGTTGTTATGATTAGAGGTGGTAGAGTAAAAGATTTACCAGGTGTTAGATACCATGTTGTAAGAGGCCTGTTAGATACTCAAGGTGTTGCTAATAGAAAACAACAAAGATCTAAGTACGGAGCGAAGAGGCCTAAATAATGTCAAGACGTAGAAGACAAGCGAAAAGACAAATTGTAGATGATCCGATTTACGGATTAAAATCAGTTTCAAAATTTATAAATGCATTAATGATTGGTGGAAAAAAAACGACTGCAGAAAAAATTTTTTATAATTCATTTAGTTTAATTAAAGAAAAATCAAAAGAAGATCCTGTCAAAGTTTTTAATGAAGCAATTAAAAATGTGAAACCAAATTTAGAAGTAAAATCAAGAAGAGTTGGTGGCGCTACTTACCAAGTACCTGTTGAGGTAAAAGCTGATCGTGGCCAAGCATTAGCGATTAGATGGTTACTAGATGCTGCAAAAAAAAGAGGTGACAAAACAATGCAGGAAAGATTGATGAAAGAATTTCTTGATGCATCAACAAACAAAGGATCAGCAATCAAAAAAAGAGAGGACACACATAAAATGGCAGAGTCGAATAAAGCTTTTGCTCATTTTAGATGGTAGAAAATTATGAGCAAAGTTTACGCTAAAGATAAATACAGAAATATTGGTATTATGGCACATATTGATGCTGGAAAAACTACAACAACCGAAAGGGTTTTATATTACACAGGTAAGTCTCATAAAATTGGTGAAGTGCATGATGGTGCAGCAACAATGGATTGGATGGAGCAAGAGCAAGAAAGAGGAATAACAATTACTTCAGCTGCAACAACCTGTTTTTGGAAAGATCACAGAATTAATATTATCGACACTCCAGGCCACGTAGATTTTACTATTGAAGTTGAAAGATCATTAAAAGTATTAGACGGAGCTGTTGCTGTATTTGATGGGGTTGCAGGTGTTGAGCCACAATCAGAAACTGTTTGGAGACAAGCAGATAAGTACAAAGTTCCAAGAATGTGCTTTGTAAATAAATTAGACAGAACTGGTGCTGATTTTTACCGATGTGTAGACATGATTAAAGAAAGATTAGGTGCAACTCCTTTAGTTTTACAAATTCCAATTGGCGCTGAATCTGATCTGCAAGGTGTTGTAGATTTAATTAAAATGAAGGGTCTGGTTTGGGAAGCAGAAGATCTTGGAGCAAAGTTCAATGAAGTTGATATTCCAGCTGACTTAAAAGAAAAAGCTGAAAAATATAGACAAGATCTTGTTGAAACAGCAGTCGAGCAAGATGAAAAATTAATGGAAGCTTACTTAGAAGGGAAAGAAATTAGCGAAGAAGACTTAAAAAAATGCATTAGAAAAGGTACATTAAATTTTAGTTTTGTACCTGTATTAACTGGTTCTGCATTTAAAAATAAAGGTGTACAACCTTTATTAGATGCAGTAGTTGATTTTCTTCCAAGTCCTTTAGATCTTAATGAAATAAAAGGAACAAAACCTGGTTCAGATGAAGAATTAGTTAGAAAATTTGATGATAGCGAACCTTTTTCAGCGTTAGCATTCAAGGTTGCCAATGATCCTTTTGTTGGAACAATTACATTTATTAGAATTTACTCTGGAAAATTAGTTTCTGGAACTGGAGTATTAAATTCATCTACAGATAAAGAGGAGAGAATTGGAAGAATGCTTTTGATGCATGCTAACGATAGAGAAGACATTAAAGAAGCAAGCACAGGAGATATTGTTGCTTTAGCAGGTTTGAAACATACAATTACTGGGCATACCCTCTGTGTTAAAAACAATCCGATTGTTTTAGAGCCAATGGAGTTTCCGGACCCGGTTATTGAGATTGCTGTTGAGCCAAAAACAAAAGGTGACCAGGAAAAAATGGGTGAAGCTTTACAGAGACTAGCAAAAGAAGATCCATCTTTCAGAGTGTCATCAGACACTGAGTCTGGTCAAACCATTATTAAAGGTATGGGCGAACTTCATTTAGATATTATTGTAGATAGAATGAAAAGAGAATTTAAAGTAGATGCAAATATTGGTGCACCACAAGTTGCTTATAGAGAAACAATCGAAAGGTCAGCTGAAGTTGATTATACACACAAAAAACAGTCTGGTGGCTCTGGACAGTTTGCAAGAGTAAAATTAACTGTAGAACCTCAAGAACCAGGTAAGGGTAGAGAAGTTGAAAGTTTAATTAAAGGTGGCGCGATACCTAAAGAATTCATACCTGGTGTTGAAAAAGGAATTGAAGGTGTGGCAGACTCTGGGATTTTAGCAGGCTTTCCTGTTATTGATTATAAAGTTCAAATTATTGATGGGTTACACCATGATGTTGACTCTAGTGTCTTAGCTTTTGAAATAGCTTCAAGAGCTTGTTTTAAAGAAGCATGTCAAAAAGGTGGTCTAAAGCTTTTAGAGCCAATTATGAAAGTTGAAGTAGTAACCCCTGAAGATTACATGGGTGATGTTATTGGTGATTTAAATAGTAGACGTGGTCAAGTTGGATCAACTGACAAAAGAGGAAATGCAACAGTGATTAATGCAAATGTTCCTTTGGCTAATATGTTTGGTTATGTAAACAACTTAAGATCAATGTCTCAAGGCAGAGCCCAATACACTATGCAATTCTCTCATTATGAAAAAGTTCCTCAAAATGTTCAGGACGAAGTAACAAAGAAACTAGCAGGATAATAACAAATGGATCAACAACATATCAGAATTAGACTGCAAGCTTACGATCACAAAATATTAGACCAATCGACTGAAGAGATTGTAAATACCGCTAAAAGAACTGGTGCTCAAATTAAAGGACCTATTCCACTTCCAACAAAAAAAGAAATTTATACTGTATTGAGATCACCTCATATTGATAAGAAGAGTAGAGAGCAATTTGAGACAAGAACTCATAAGAGACTAATTGATATTATGGAACCAACACCAGCTACAATTGAAGCTTTAATGAAGTTAGATTTAGCAGCAGGTGTAGATGTGGAGATTAAAATTTAGTTATGGCTATTGGATTGGTAGGAAAAAAATTAGGAATGACACAAAGATTCTTTGAAAATGGAGAGTCTCTGCCAGTGACTGTATTAAAAATTGAAAAAGCGAAAGTTGTTGATGTAATTAATAAAGAAAAAAGAGGCTATTCAGCTGTTCTAGTTGGGTACGGACATATAAAAAATTCAAAACTTACAAAACAAATGAAAGGCTTTTTTGCAAAAAAATCACAGGAGCCCAAAAAAATTCTTAAAGAATTTAGATTAGAAAACACTAAAGAGTTAAAACCAGGAACTGAAATTAATTTAGACGTTTTAAAAGATAAAAAATATGTAGACGTAAGAGCAAAAACCATCGGTAAAGGTTTTGCTGGATCAATGAAAAGGCATAATTTTGGCGGTATGAGAGCAACTCACGGGGTATCAATTTCTCATAGAGCACACGGTTCAACTGGTCAATGCCAAGATCCTGGTAAAGTGTTTAAAGGTAAAAAAATGGCTGGGCACATGGGGGCTAAATACAGAACTACGTTAGGCCTAGAGGTAGTTGAGGCAGATTTAGAAAATAATTTACTGTATCTAAAAGGAGCAGTTCCAGGAAGCAAAAATAGTTACGTTGAAATTCAAGAGGCAATCAAGAATAAAAACAAATCATCAATTAAAGAAAGAGTTGAAAAATACAAAGCTTCATTAGCAGAAATGCAATCTACTAAGAAAGATAAAAAGAAAAAAGATAAAAAAACTGAAACTCCCGCAACTGAAAAAAGCGAAGGTGAAGGGGCTGAGAAAAAGTAATGAAAATTAATGAAATAAGTATTGATGGTAAAAATGTTGGTTCTTTAGAGGCTTCGGATAAAGTTTTTAAAGTTAAACCAAGAAAAGATATTATTCAGCAAGTGATTGACTGGCAACAAAATAGAATGTTTAAAAAAACTGGTCACACTAAGAGCAGAGGTGAAGTTAAAGGTTCAAGAAAAAAAATAGTACAACAAAAAGGATCGGGTGGTGCAAGACATGGTAATATTACTGCACCTGTATTTGTAGGTGGTGGTATTGCTCACGGACCAAGACATAGAGGTAATTACGCAGTGAAAAAATTAAATAAAAAAGTTAGAAAATTAGGATTAGTCCATGCTCTTTCGGTAAAGGCGAAGTCAGATCAAATTGCAATATTTAACGAACCAAAAATATCAGGTTTAAAAACTAAAAATTTTAAAGATTTTTTAAAAAATATTAAGTCAAAAAGTGCACTATTTATTCACCATAAAGACGCTCCAAAAGAATTTGTTAGAAGTATTAAAAATATTCCAAACTCAAAAAAGTTAGAAGATGTGGGAACGAATGTTTACGATTTAATTAAATATGAAAAAGTTCTTTTCACAAAAGAATCTTTTAAAGCAATTGAAGAAAGATTAAATAAATAATGAAAAACGAAAACGCAGCATTTGATATTATTTTATCTCCAGTCATTACCGAGAAATCTACAAATTTAAATGCATTAAACAAATTAACCTTTAAAGTTGCGAAAGATGCAAATAAATCTTCAATTAAAAAAAGCATTGAGAAACTTTACAAAGTAGAAGTAATCAAAGTGAATACGATTTTATCAAAGCCAAGAGTTAAAATGGTGAGAGGTAAAGTTGGCAGTAAAACAGGATATAAGAAAGCAATTGTCACTTTAAAAGAAGGTCAGACGATTGATATGACAGCAGGAGTTTAATAAATGGCATTAAAAAGTTTTAAACCTTATACAAAATCAACAAGATCAACAATATTGGTTGATAGAAGTGATTTGTGGAAAGGAAAACCTGAAAAAAGTCTAACAAAGTTTAAAAAAAGAGCTGTTGGAAGAAATAACCAAGGTCGTATTACAACGAGACACAAAATGATGGGTCATAAAAAAAGATACCGTTTAATTGATTTTAAAAGATCTAAGAATGATATTCCAGCTGAAGTTAAACGTTTTGAATATGACCCGTTTAGAAGTGCAAATATAATGCTTATAGAATATCAAGACAAAGTTTTAAGTTATGTTTTGGGTGTCGAAGGACTTAAAATTGGCGATAAAGTAGTTTCTGGTGACAAAACAGAGGTTCAAAAAGGAAATTCAATGATGTTAAAAAACATCCCAGCAGGCACATCAGTTCATAATATTGAATTAACTCCTGGAAAGGGTGGAATATTGGCAAGATCTGCAGGATCTTCGGCAACAGTTATGGGTCAAGATGATGATTATACTCTAATCAAACTAGGATCCGGTGAAACAAGAAAAATTTTATCAAAGTGCAAAGCTACAATCGGGCAAGTTTCTAACGTAGATAATAAAAACAAAAAAATTGGTAAAGCAGGAAGAAATAGATGGTTAGGTAAAAGACCTACTGTAAGAGGTGTAGTTATGAACCCTGTAGATCACCCACATGGTGGTGGTGAAGGTAAAACATCAGGCGGAAGAAACCCAGTCACTCCTTGGGGACAAGGAACTAGAGGATTAAAAACAAGAAATAATAAAAAAACAGATCAATTTATTATTTCTAGAAAGAAAAAGAGAAGATAATTTATGGCTAGATCAGTTTGGAAAGGACCATTCGTTCACCCAAGTCTATTAAAGAAAGTAGAAAAAGGTGGTGATGCTTTAAAAAAACCAATCAAGACATGGTCACGTAGTTCTACTATTGTCCCTGAATTTGTTGGTTTGAAATTTGAAATACATAACGGAAAAAAGTTTATCCCAATTACTATTTCTGATGAAATGGTTGGTCATAAATTAGGTGAGTTCGCTCCTACTAGACAATTCTTAGGACATACTCCAGCTGATAAAAAAGCAGGCGCGGCTGCTGCACCAAAAAAGGATGCTAAATAATGCCTAAAAACATAAAGCCTACAAAAGACTTATCTACTGTAAAAGCGGTCTACAGAAATTTAAGATCAAGCCCTAGGAAAATTAATGACATTTTAAGATCTATCAGAGGAAAAAAAGCTGATATCGCTTTAAGAAATTTACAATTTTCAGAAAAAAGAGTTTCAAAAGAAATTTCAAAAACAATTAAATCAGCAGTGGCAAACGCTGAAAATAATAATCAATTAGATATTGATAATTTATTTATCAAAGAAGCTTATGTTGGAAAAGGAATGGTAATGAAGAGATATAGACCTAGAGCTAGAGGAAGAGCTGGTGAAATAAAAAAACCATTTTCTAACTTAACAATTATTGTAAGTGAAAAAAAAGAAACTGAAGGAAAAAGAGCTTAATTATGGGACAAAAAGTTAATCCAATTGGAATTAGGTTAAAAATTAATAGAACTTGGGATTCTGTGTGGTTTGCTAAAAAGCAGAATTATGGGACGTATTTAATAGAAGATTTTAAAATCAGAAAATACATTAATAAAACAATTAAAAATTCTGGTGTTTCTAAAATTTTAATAGAAAGACCTTCAAAAAAATGTGTTGTAACAATTTATACATCAAGACCAGGTTTTGTGATTGGAAAAAAAGGCTCTGATATTGAAAAGATAAAAAATAATATATCAAAAATTACTATTGATGAAGTAAGTGTGAATATTAAAGAAATTAGAAAACCTGAGCTTGATTCATACTTAGTTGCTGAAAATATTGCTCAACAATTAGAGAAAAGAGTTGCTTATAGAAAAGCAATGAAAAGAGCTATGTCTTCAGCTTTAAGACTTGGGGCAAAAGGAATTAAAGTTACTGTAAGTGGTCGTTTAGGTGGAAATGAAATTGCAAGAACTGAATGGTTAAGAGAAGGCAGTATACCGCTTCATACATTAAGAGCAGACGTAGATTATGCCGAAGCTGAAGCTTCTACTACTTATGGAATTATAGGTGTAAAAGTTTGGATATACAAAGGTGTTGTTTTCCAAAAGGATTTACAAAAGAAAATTGAAGCTGAAAAAAAAGAGGAAGCTAATTAATGTTGCAACCATCAAGAACAAAATTTAGAAAAGCACACAAGGGTAGAATTAAAGGAAAAGCTACAAGAGGTGCAGCTTTGAATTTCGGGTCACATGGCCTACAGGCCTTAGAACCTGAAAGAGTAACTTCTAGACAAATAGAGGCAGCCAGAGTTGCTTTAACAAGACACATGCAAAGAAAAGGACGTGTTTGGTTGAGAATTTTTCCTAATATTCCTGTTTCAAAAAAACCAATAGAAGTTAGGATGGGTAAAGGAAAAGGTTCACCCGAATATTGGGTATATAGAGTAAAACCTGGTCGAGTAATTTTCGAAATAGATGGAGTTAGTGATACGGTAGCAAAAGAATCTTTTGATAGAGCAGCTTCTAAACTGCCTATCAAAACAAAAATTATCAAAAGGAATTTAAATTTATAGAAATGAAAACCTCAGAAATTAAAAAATTAACAGTAGCTCAACTACAAAAAGAGTTGACGAATTTTAAAAAGGAGCAATTCAATTTAAGATTTCAAAAAGTTAATTCTCAAGTTCAAAATACTGCTAGAGTTAGAACTGTGAGAAGATCTATTGCAAAAATTTTAACTTTTCTAAACCAAAAGAAGAAAGATAACTAATGCCAAAAAGAGTTTTAACAGGAAAAATTGTAAGTGCTAAAAATCAAAATACTGTAGTAATTCAGGTAGAAAGAAAATTTAGACACCCAGTATTAAAGAAAGTTTTAAAAAGATCTAAAAAGTATCATGCTCATTATGATACAGGTGAATTTAAAGTTGGAGATGAAATTAAAATTATTGAATCTAAACCAATTTCTAAATTAAAAAAATGGAGAGTTTTGGAGAATTAATATGATTCAAGTTCAAACAGAAATGGAAGTTGCTGATAATACTGGTGCAAAAAGGATTGAATGCATCAAAGTTCTTGGTGGCTCTAAAAGAAGATACGCTAGTATTGGTGACATCGTAGTGGTTAGTATCAAAGATGCTATGCCAAAAGGTAAAGTTAAAAAAGGTGATGTTCACAAAGCCGTGATCGTAAGAACAAAAAAACAAATTCAAAGAAATGATGGTTCGGCTATTAAATTTGATAAAAATGCTGCTGTTTTAATAGCTGCAAATGGAGAGCCTATTGGGACAAGAATATTTGGCCCTGTAACTAGAGAACTTAGAGATAAAAAACATATGAAAATTATATCTCTAGCACCAGAGGTTTTATAAAAATGAAAACAAAACTTAAAAAAGGACAAACAGTTCAATTAACTACAGGTGCTGACAAAGGTAAGTCAGGTGAAATAATTAAGCTGTTTCCAAAAAATTACAGCGCTCTTATAAAAGGGGTAAATGTGAAGAAAAAACATCAAAAACCAACTAAAGAACAAAAAGGTGGAATAGTTAGTATTGAAAAACCTGTTCATTTATCAAACTTGAAAATTATTGATGGTAAAAAAAGCCAAGAGAAATCAAAAAAACAAGACACAAAAAAAACTGAAACAAAAGCAAAAAAAACTGAAACAAAAGCAAAAAAAACTGAAACAAAAGCAAAAAAAACTGAAACAAAAACAAAAAAAACTGCAGTGAAAAAAAGGTAGCAAAATAAAATGGAACCAAGATTAAAATCTATCTACAAATCAGAAATTCTTCCTCAATTAAAAGATAGCCTGGGAGTAAAAAATGTTATGCAAGTTCCAAGACTTGAAAAGATTGTAATTAATATGGGTCTTGGTTTAGATGCAAATGATAACAAGGTTTTAAAAACAATTGAAACTGACCTTGCTAATATAGCAGGGCAAAAACCTGTTGTAACGAAATCAAAAAAAGCAATCTCTAACTTTAAAACAAGAGCAAAGATACCCTTGGGATTAAAGGTGACTTTAAGAAAAAATAATATGTACTTTTTCCTCGATAGATTGATTAATATTGCTTTACCAAGAATTAAAGATTTTAGAGGATTAAACCCAAAAAGTTTTGATGATAATGCAAATTATAGCTTTGGTGTTAAAGAGCATGTAATTTTCCCTGAAGTAAATTTTGACAAAGTCGACAAAGTTCGAGGAATGGATATTACAGTAGTAACCTCAACAACTGATAAAAACCAATCAAAAGCATTATTAGATAAATTCAATTTTCCATTTGTAAAGAAAGGAGCTAACTAATGGCAAAAGTATCAGCTGTAGAAAAAAATAAAAAAAGAATAAAGTTAGCAAAGAAATATGAAGCTAAGAGAAAGAAGTTAAAAAAAATAGTTATGGATAAGAAAGTAAATTTAAACGAAAGATTTGAAGCAGCATTGAAGCTTGCAAAGTTACCAAAGAATTCTGCAAAAAATAGAATAAGAAATAGATGTGAAATAACAGGTAGACCACATGGTTATTACCGTAAACTTAAAATGTCTAGAATAGCCCTTCGAGAACTTGCTTCTATGGGTAAAATTCCAGGCATGACAAAATCAAGTTGGTAGGAGATAGATTATGACAATAAGCGATCCAGTAGGAGATATGTTTGCAAGAATTAGAAATGCACAACAAAGAAACCATCCACATGTAATGGTTCCGTCTTCTAAGTTTAAAAAATTTGTTTTGGATGCGATGGAAAGAGAAGGATTTATCGCAGGCTATGAAACAGTTAAGAATGAGGATACTTCATATGATCATTTAAAGGTTAATTTAAAATATGTTCATGGTAACCCAGTAATTAATGAAATTAGTAGAGTCTCTAAACCTGGAAGAAGAATTTATACAAGATTTGATAGTTTGCCCAGAGTTCAAAACGGTCTGGGTGTTGCAATTATTTCAACATCTTATGGAATTTTAACTGACAATGAAGCTAGAGAAAAAAAAGTTGGAGGAGAAATAATCTGTAATATTTCTTAATAATATGTCTAAAATAGGAAAAAAACATATACCAGTACCAAGTGATGTAAAAGTTCAAATCAATGGTAATAAGATTAATTTAGAGGGACCAAAAGGTAAGAAGTCTCTTGATATTAATATTGAGCTTTTAAATATTACTTTTGAAGAAGGTAAAATCATTGTTGCTCCAAAAGATCCAAAAAAACAAAATAAAATTATTTGGGGTTTGCAAAGAAGTTTGATTAATAACGCGGTTATTGGAGTTGGAAAAGGTTATGAAGAGACTTTAAAATTAAATGGCGTAGGTTTTAGAGCAAATTTAAAAGGTAAACAATTACAGCTTCAACTAGGATTTAGCCACGACATTATGTACGATATACCTGAGGGAATTACCTTAAAAGTTGATAAACAAACTACGATTATTATCAGTGGTGTAGATAAAGAATTGGTTGGAAAAACTGTTGCTGATATTAAATTTTATAAACCAGTAGAACCTTATAAGCAAAAAGGAATAACTTCAGAGGGGCAATTTATTTTGAAAAAAGAAGGTAAAAAGAAATAATGATAAGCAAAAGTAACAAACGAAAAAATAGAGTAAGATTTAAAATTAAAAAAGTAAACAAAGATAAGCCACGTCTTACTATTTTTAGATCTGCAAAAAATATTTACGCTCAAGTTATAGATGATAATAAAAAAGTAACTCTAGCAAGCGCTTCTTCAGTAGAAAAAAATATTGAAAAAAAACCTAAAAAGGATCTTTCTGAGATAGTAGGAAAGTTAATTGCTGAGAGGTGTTTGGAAAAAGGATGTAAAGAAGTTTATTTTGACAGAGGTAAATACAAGTATCATGGTAGAGTCAAACAACTGGCAGAAAGTGCAAAAACTGGAGGATTAAAATTTTAAAGTATGAGTCAAACAAGTGAATTTAAAGAAAAATTAGTTGCAATTAATAGAATTACAAAAGTTGTAAAAGGCGGAAGAAGATTTGGATTTGCAGCGCTTGTGGTAACTGGAAATCAAAAAGGACAGGTAGGATTTGGTCAAGGTAAAGCCAAACAAGTTCCGGACGCAATAAAAAAAGCTTCTGAAGCTGCAAGAAAATCTTTAGTAAAAGTTGCGTTAAGAGAAGGAAGAACACTTCATCACGATGTAAGGGGAAGAAATGGCGCAGGTAAAGTTTTATTAAGAAGCGCACCAGCTGGTACAGGAATTATTGCGGGTGGTCCTGTTCGTGCAATTTGCGAAATGTCAGGAATTCAAGACGTGGTTGGAAAATCTATTGGATCTTCTAATCCTTACAACTTAGTTAGAGCTTCTTTTGATGCATTAACTAAGCAAAAATCACCTAAAGAAATATCTTTAATTAGAGGTAAAAAAATTAAGGAAATAGTTTCAAGGAGATAAAGAATGCAACTTAATACTTTAAACAAAAAAATTCATAAAGCTAAAAAAAGAGTTGGAAGAGGCATTGGCTCTGGTCTAGGGAAAACATCAGGAAGAGGTGTAAAAGGTCAAAAATCAAGATCTGGAGTTGCGATCAAAGCTTATGAGGGTGGACAAATGCCCTTGTACAGAAGATTACCGAAAAGAGGTTTTAACTCTATTTATAAAAAAGAAAAAAATATTGCTATAAATTTAGATAAAATTTCTAAATTAATAGAATCTAAAAAATTAGATTCATCAAAATCTATTGATTTAAGAAAATTTTTATTAAGTTCAAAAGCTCCTAAAAAGTTGAAAGTAAAAGTTCTGGGTACAGGAGATTTAAAAGTGAAAGTAAGTATTCTTGCTGATCAATTTAGTAAATCTGCGCAAGCTAAAATTGAAAAAGCTGGCGGATCTATAGAATTAGTCAAATAATATAAATGTCTGGTTTTGCTCAAAATGCAGAAAGTGGCTTAGGGGCCTTTTCAAAAGCTGACGATTTAAAAAAAAGAATATTATATACTTTATTAATTCTTATAATTTATCGGTTTGGGACTTATGTTCCTTTGCCTGGTATTGATCCAACATCATTAAAAGAAATTGTAGGCGGTAATCAGAGAAGCCTTCTTGGTATGTTCAATGTATTTGCGGGTGGTGCTGTACAAAGAATGGCAATATTTGCGCTTGGTATTATGCCATATATTTCAGCATCAATTATAATTCAATTGCTTACTGGAGTAACAGAGTACTTTAAAAATTTAAAGGCTCAAGGTGAAGTTGGAAGACAAAAAATTACTCAATATACAAGATATGGAACTGTGATTTTAGCTTTAATACAAGGTTATGGAGTTGCGATTAGTTTAGAAAATTCTCAAGGCATTGTACAAGACCCTGGACTTTATTTTAGATTCGTAACTACTGTTACACTATTAACTGGAACAGTATTTTTAATGTGGTTAGGTGAACAAATTACGGCTAGAGGTATAGGAAATGGAATCTCGTTAATAATCTTCTCTGGAATAGTTGCAGAGATCCCTGGTGCTCTTGCTTCTACTTTTGAATTAGGAAGAACTGGGGCAATATCTAGTGGAATAATAATTTTAATTTTATTGCTTTTATTAATAGCGATCTATTTTATTGTTTTTGTTGAAAGAGCTCAAAGAAGAGTTTTGATTCAATACCCAAAAAGACAGCAAGGTAATAAAATGTACGGTGGTGAATCTTCATATTTACCGTTAAAAGTAAATACTGCTGGAGTAATACCTGCAATTTTTGCATCAGCATTATTATTATTACCAATAACTCTTTCTAATTTTTCATCATCTTCAGAAAATTCTATTTTAATCTCAATAACTTCAATGTTGGGTCAAGGAAAACCTCTTTACATGATATTTTTTGCAGCTGGTATAGTTTTCTTTTCATTTTTTTATACATCAATTGTTTTTAATCCAACTGAAACAGCAGATAATTTAAAAAAATATGGTGGATTTGTTCCTGGTATTAGACCAGGTGAGCGTACAGCCTTATTTATTGAAAATCTTTTAACTAAATTAACAGTTATTGGGTCTGCCTATTTGGTAATTATATGTTTATTACCTGAAGTTTTGATAGCAAACTATCCTGTGCCATTTTATTTAGGTGGAACATCATTATTAATCGTTGTTGTAGTTGGCATGGATACAATCACGCAAATACAAACAAGATTAATGAGTGTTCAATATGAATCATTAATTAAAAAAACTAAATTTAATAGATAAAATATGAACTTAATATTATTTGGACCACCTGGCGCTGGCAAAGGAACTCAATCTTCTTTTTTAGTCGAGAGTGAAAATATGTTTCAACTATCAACAGGAGACCTTTTAAGAGCAGAACTAAAAAGTGGCTCAGATTTATCAAAACAATTGAAAGAAATCATGGATGCTGGAAAATTAGTCTCAGATGATATAATCAATAATTTAATAGAGAAAAAAATTTCAGGCCCGAGTGTAAAAAATAATATAATTTTTGACGGTTTTCCTAGAAACTTAGAACAGGCAAAGTCATTAGATGATATGCTTGACAAATATAATCAAAAAATATCAGCAATTATAAATCTAAAAGTAGATTATTCTGTACTTGTGAAAAGAATTTCTGGCAGGGTTTCATGTTCAATTTGCAAAAAACCATTTAATGAGTTTTTCGACCCACCTGTAGAACCAAATAACTGTTCAAATAACAAATGTGATTCTAGAGAATTAATTAAAAGATCTGATGATAATGAAAGTACTGTGACAAATCGTTTAAAAACTTATGATGACCAAACGCTACCTATACTTGATTATTACAGAAAAAAAGGAATCGTGAAAGATGTAGATGCTATGAAAGCAATTAATGAAGTTACAGGCGAAATAAAGTCTATTATCAGTAACTTATAACGTTGACTTTAATAGTTCGATTACTATAATCCAGCGATTTTAAAAATAAGGCAATCTAAACTATGGCTCGTATATCAGGTGTAAACCTACCGTTAAATAAACAAGTGCATATCGCTTTACAGTATATTTATGGGATTGGTGATCACTATGCAGATAAGATTTGCAAAGAATTAAATATTGAAAAATCAAAACGAGTAAATAATTTAACTGATGACGAAGTTTTAAAAATTAGAGAACTTATTGACGAAAAATTTACTGTCGAAGGTGATTTAAGAAGAGAGATTTCACTAAATATAAAAAGATTAAGAGACCTGGGTACTTATAGAGGTACAAGGCATAGAAAAAAACTTCCTGTAAGAGGACAAAGAACATCATCTAACGCAAGAACAAGAAAAGGAAAAGCAATTGCAATCGCAGGTAAAAAATTAACAATGGCTAAAAAATAATGAGTAAAGAAGAAGTTAAAAAGAAAAGCAAATTCAAAGGTAAGAAAAAAGAAAAAAAAATTGTAACGTCGGGTAAAGCTTTCGTGTATGCTACATTTAATAATACTATTATTTCAATAACAGACAAAAGTGGAAATGTTTTATCTTGGTCATCTGCGGGATCAAAAGGTTTTAAAGGATCAAGAAAATCTACCCCATACGCTGCTCAAGTAGCTGCTGATGATGCTGCTGCTAAAGCATCAGAGTATGGTTTAAAAACTCTAGACGTTGAAGTCAAAGGTCCCGGATCAGGGAGAGAAACTGCTTTAAGAGCTTTGCAAGCAAGAGGTTTTAAAATTGTCTCTATTAAAGATACGAGTCCAATTCCACACAATGGATGCAGACCACCAAAGAAAAGAAGAGTTTAATTAAAAATTAAAAGGAGAATAAATTGATAGAAAAAAATTGGAAAGAACTAGTAAAGCCATCTAAATTAGATGTTCAAACTAATGATGATAAAAGTTATGCAAAGATAACTATTGAGCCTTTAGAAAAAGGCTTTGCCTTAACTCTTGGAAATGCTCTTAGAAGAATTCTTCTTTCCTCTATTCAAGGAACAGCAGTAACTGCGATTCAAATTGATGGTGTAGTGCATGAATTTTCTTCTATTAACGGGGTTAGAGAAGACGTTACAGATATTGTTTTAAATATTAAAGCTTTATCATTAAAGCTAAAAAATCCAGGACCAAAAAAACTAGTATTAGATGCTCAAGGACCAGGTGAAATTAAAGCTAAAGATTTAAAAGAAAGTGCAGATATTGAAATATTAAATCCAGAACAAGTTATCTGTAACCTTGATGATAATACAAAAATTTATATGGAATTAACAGTCAACACTGGAAAAGGTTATGTATCTGCTGAAAAAAATAGAGAAAAAGATTCTCCATTAGGTCTAATACCTGTAGATTCAGTATACAGTCCAGTTAAAAGAGTTTCTTACAATGTATCAGAAACAAGAGAAGGTTTATCAATTGATTATGATAAACTTACAATGGAAGTTGAAACTAATGGCTCAGTAGAAGCGGAAGATTGTGTAGCTTATGCGGCCAGAATACTTCAAGATCAGCTTGGCATGTTTATAAATTTTGAAGAACCAAAAGAGGCAGTTGCTCAACAGACAAAATCTGAGCCAGAATTTAATAAAAATTTATTAAGAAGAGTAGATGAGTTAGAGCTTTCAGTGAGATCTATGAATTGTTTAAAGAACGACAACATTATTTACATTGGAGATCTAGTTCAAAAAACTGAAGGTGAAATGCTAAGAACTCCTAATTTTGGAAGAAAATCTCTAAATGAAATAAAAGAAGTTTTATCTGGAATGTCTTTATATCTAGGTATTGAAATTCCAAATTGGCCACCAGAAAATATAGCTGAACTATCTAAAAAATTAGAGGAAGAATATAAATAGATGAGACATAAAATTGCTCATAGAAAACTTAATAGGACTGCTGAACATAGAAAAGCTCTTATTAAAAACATGCTAAACGCATTAATTAAACATGAGCAAATTGAAACAACTTTACCTAAAGCAAAAGAATTAAAAGTAGCGATAGATAAAATTATTACATTAGGAAAAAAGAATACTCTTGCTTCTAAAAGAATACTTATTTCTAAACTTCAAGACCAAAGTATTGTTAAAAAGATAACTACAACACTTTTAAAGAGATATGAAAAAAGAAATGGCGGTTATTCAAGAGTTGTAAGATCTGGTTACAGATACGGAGATAACGCACCTAAAGCTTTTATTGAACTAGTTGATAAAGATTTTAATGCAAAAGGACAAGATTCTGGTCCATCACAAAAAAAAGTTGAAAACAAAGATCCAGAAAAAGCAGAAGTAAAAAAAGATAAAAAATAATGAGCAACTTATTTCTTGTTGCTTTATTTGGAGCAATAGGAAGTTTATCTAGATTTGTTTTAATTCAAGCAACGCCAAAATTAATATATCTAAATTTTCCCATAGGTACAATTCTTGTTAACATAATTGGTTCTTTTTTTATTGGAATTGTAGCTTCACTTTTTGAAAAACAAATTTTAAGTAATGAATTTAGATCAGTAATTGTTTTTGGATTTTTAGGTGGGTTTACAACTTTTTCAGCTTTTACGTACGAAGTGTTTAATTTTTTAAAAACTGGAGATTATTTAAATCTTTTTATTTACTTATTTTTATCAATTATAGTTAGTTTAATTTTATTTTATGTCGGTTATAAATTAATTAAAATTTTGATATGAAAAAACCATTAAAATCTTTTGTTATCAATAAAGATTTTGAAGGTTCTAGAGTAGACAGATTTCTTAAAAAACAATTTCCAAATATTCCTCAATCTTTATTTGAAAAAAATCTTAGAAAAAAAAATATTACAGTAAATAATAAAAAAGTTAAAAATTTATTCAAACTTGAAATAAACGATATTGTAAATATTTTTACTGAACTGAAAATTGAAAATAAAATTAATAAAAAAAAACAAATTTTTAATATTAATGATTACAATGAATTAAAAAAAAATTTTGTCTTTGAGTGTGAAGATTATTGTGTGTTAAATAAACCTTATGGATATGCTTCTCAAGATGGCTCAAAAGTTAAACTGAGTGTAATAGATATATTGAATTCAACTAAAAAAAATTACTATATAGTTCACAGATTAGATAAAGACACCTCGGGTTTGATGCTCCTAGCTAAAAATAGATTTTACGCTAAAAAATTTTCTGAAATGTTTAAATCAAGAGAGGTGAAAAAAAAATATCTTGTGATTATAAATGGAAAAATTAAAAAAAATAAAGGCGAAATTCATTCAAAAGAAAAGGTAAATGGAAAAGAAATTGAGTCTAAGCTTTATTTTGAAGTAATATCAAAAAAAAATAACTTTTCTTATCTGGAAATTGATTTGATAACTGGTAGAAAACATCAAATAAGAAAGCAATTTTCGGATATTGGCCATCCTGTAGTTGGTGATTTAAAGTATGGAGATAAAAAAAATAACACTCAACTATGTTTATTGAGTTATGAAATAGAGTTTGAATATAATAATAAGATCAAAAAATATAAGGCAACTATTCCAGATAATTTCAAAACATGTTTGGAAAAGTTTTTTTAAATTCTGAAATTATTATATCATTTAAATCATTGATTTCTGAAAAATCTATAAAATCTGTCATGTTAGCAATTCCTTTATCCCTGATGCCACATGGAACAATTCCATTATAGTCTTTCTTATTAACATTTACATTTAGTGAAAAACCATGAAATGCTACCCATTTTTTAACTCTGATACCAATAGCTGCAATTTTTTCAGAATTATTTTTATTTTTAACCCAAATGCCAATATTATTTTGGTCACTAAAAGATTTGATTTGATAATTATCTAAGATCCTGATTATTACAGTCTCAATATTTCTTACAAAATTTTTAATGTTTTTTTCTGTATTTAAATCAATTGCAAAATATATTACTTTTTGTCCATCACCATGAAACGTCCATTGTCCGCCTCTATTTGATTTGTAAATTGGAAATTTATTTTTGTTCAATAAGTCTTTATTTTTTGCAGAAGTTCCAGCACTATATAAATTTGGATGTTCTAGAATCCATAAAAGATTATTTGATTCTTTATTTTGTATTTTTTTCACTCGTTCTTCTAATAATTCAATTGCATCCTGATATTCCACAGGTTTTTGGCTTATTTTTATTTCGAGTTTCATAAAAAGATTTGTTAAAAGTATTTATTATTATGTCAAACGAAGAAACTATAGAAAAAAAGACTTTTGAAGTCACTAAAGAACTTATTGATAATTTAGTTAGCCTGATTAATGAAAAAAGGGTAGTCGAGATCAATAATTCTTTGCATGCATTACACCCCTCAGATGCCGCAGAAGTCTTATCAAATCTTCCAGAAAAAGCTCGCTTCAATTTATTGTTGCTTGAAGCGTTAGACTTAAGACCTGATACTGTAAAAGAGTTAAATAACACTCTTCAAAAAGATATTTTAAATCAATTGCCTTCAGATAATGTGGCAGAAATTGTTAATCAATTAGAGTCAGACGATGCTTTGCAAATTGTTTCAAATTTAGATGAGGAAAAAAAGATTGATGTATATGAAAAAATTCCATTACAAGACAAAAAACTTTTAGAAGAAGTATTAAAAGCTTATCCCGAAGACTCTGCTGCTAGAATAATGCAAACCGAGTATTGTTCTGTCTCGCCAGAATGGACAGTTGGGGAAACAATAGATTACTTAAGAGAAACCGATGATTTACCTAAAGAATTTTTACAAATATTTATTGTTGATGATAAAAAACGACCATTAGGCTCAGTTCCCTCATCAAGAGTTTTAAGAAATCCAAGGTCTACAAAGATGAGGGATATTATGGATGAAACTCAAATGCTTATTTATGGAGACTGGGATAAAGAGCAAGTTGGTTACTTATTTGAGCAATATAATTTAATTTCAGCTGGTGTAGTTGATAAAAATAATAAACTTATTGGTATGATTACTGCCGATGATATTTTAACAGTATTAAAAGAAGAAGCCGAAGAAGATGCCTTAAAGTTAGCAGGTGTACAAGATGAAGCTATTACTGACAATGCAGTAAAAATTACGAAAAAAAGATTTGTATGGTTATTAATAAATTTATTTACTGCTGTAATCGCATCATACGTCATTGGTTTATTTGATGGCAATATTCAAAAAGTAGTCGCCTTAGCTGTTTTGATGCCAATCGTAGCATCCATGGGAGGTAATGCTGCAACTCAAACATTAACTGTAACTGTAAGATTAATAGCAACAAAAGAACTTACCGCAGAAAACTTATTTAAAATAATTGGAAAAGAATTTAGCGTAGGTTTTTTAAATGGTATTTTGTTTTCTTTAATTTCAGGTTTATTTGTCTATTTTTGGTTTTACGAAATTAAACTTTCAATTTTAATTGCTGTTTCAATGGTAATTAATATGGCTTGTGCTGGATTATCTGGAATAGCGATCCCTGTCATATTAGATAAGTCTAAAATTGATCCTGCAATTGCATCAACAGTTTTTGTTACGACTGTTACCGATGTTGTTGGATTTGTATCTTTTTTAGGGTTGGCTGGGATAATACTTGGTATTTAAATATTATCTATCAACCTCACCTTTCCTAAATAGAATGCAACAAATAATCTTGATTGATTATTAATTTTATCAGTAATTCTAAATGTCTTTAAATTAATATTTTCAATATAATCATACTTAATTTTATTTTTTTTAAAATTTTCTTTTATATCTTTTAAAATATTATTTTGTTTACTTTTCTTTTTTTTAATTTTTTTTACAAAATTAATAATTAATGCAGCCCTTTTTTTATTTGCTTTACTAAGTAATTGATTTCTAGATGATAAAGCTAACCCATTACTATCTCTTATAGTTTTGCAGTTAATTATTTTAGTTTTGATTTTATTAAGAAATATAAAATCTTTTATAATTTTTAATTGTTGAAAATCCTTCTCTCCTAAATACATTTTTGAAGAAGGTACAATATCAGTAAGCTTTTCAATAACTTTCAAAACACCTTTAAAATGTCCTTTTCTATATTTGTGTTCCATAATTTTATTTATTTTTGGATATTTTCTTTTTTTTGACTTCCAGGAGTAAATTTCATTAAAAGATGGAATGAATAAGTAGTTTACCTTAAGCTTTTTACAAATACGGATGTCATCATTAATTTTTTTTGGATATTTTTTGAAATCATTCTTATTATTAAATTGTTTTGGATTTAAAAAAATACTCACAACTGTTATCTTGTTTTCTGTGATAGATTTTTTTATTAAATACTCATGTCCTTTGTGCAAAGACCCCATTGTAGGAACAAAACCAGATTTCTTGATATTCTTAAAAAGTAAATTGATTTCTTTGGATTTTTTTATAATTTTCATTTAAACTTTTAGTAATGGTTAAACAAGCAATTATACCACTTGCCGGTTTAGGTACAAGGATGCTGCCCTTGACCAAAGCTTTTCCAAAAGAGCTTTGGCCGCTAGGGAATAAGTCAATTCTTGAAAACATTTTAGACGAGTGTTTTGATGCAGGTATAAAGGAAGTCATTTTAGTGATTTCAAAAAAAAAAAAATCAATAAAAGACTACTTTAAAAAAGATATCATTCTTGAAAAAAAAGTTAAAAATAAACCTGAGCTTTTAAAGTCTTTAAAAAATTTAAATAAAATATCTTCAAAAATTAAATTTGTTTACCAGGACAAACCCAAAGGATTAGGTCATGCTGTTTTATGTGCAAAAAAATTAATTAAATCAAAGCATTTTTTACTATTACTTCCGGATGACATTATAAATGGTAAGAATTCTTCCAAAGAACTTATTTCCATAAATAAAAAAACAAACTCTTCAGTTATTGCAATAAGAAAAGTGATTAAAAAGAATGTTAAGCGATACGGTATAGTAGGGTTTGATGAGTTTAAAAATTTAAAGATTAATAAAATGGTAGAAAAGCCTTCAGTAAAAAACTCACCATCTCAGTTTGCAATTATAGGAAGGTATATATTGAATAAATCTATTTTTAATTATCTAGGTAAACAAAAAAGTGGTAAATTAGGAGAAATTCAAATTACAGACGCAATGAACGCAATGCTTTTTCATGAAAATTTTTATGGATGCAAATTTAAAGGTAAATATTTAGACTGCGGAACTATAAGTGGGTATATAAATTCATTTATAGAAATAAATAAAAAATGAAAATTTGTTTTATAGGTACTGGTTATGTCGGCCTTGTTTCTGGTGTGCTTTTCTCTGATTTTGGTAACAAAGTAATATGTGTGGATAATGACCAAAAAAAAATAGATAATTTGAAAAAAGGAATTATTCCAATTTTTGAACCTGGTCTTGATGAACTGGTAATAAGAAATTATAAATCAAAAAGATTATCTTTTACAACTAACATAGCTAGAGCAATTAAAGACTCAGATATAATATTCATTGCAGTGGGAACACCTACAGCCAAAGACGGAGTCTCCGCAGATTTAAAAAATGTTTATGCAGTAGCAAATGTTATTTCTAAGAATATAAATAAGTACAAAATAATTATCACAAAATCTACCGTCCCGGTTTGTACTGGAGATGAAGTTGAAAAAATTATAAAAAAAAATAATTCATCTTCAAAATTTGATGTAGTTTCTAATCCAGAGTTTTTACGTGAAGGTGAGGCTATTCGAGACTTTAGATATGCTGATCGAGTTGTCATTGGATCAAATAATTTGTCAAAAACAAAACCAATATTGGAAAAACTTTATGAGCCAATTATTAAAAAAGGTGCAAAATTTATAGCAACAACTAGAAGAAGTTCAGAATTAATTAAATATGCAGCCAATGCATTCCTGGCTACTAAGATTACATTCATTAATGAAATAGCAAATCTTTGTGAACAGGTTGGCTCTAATGTTGAAGATATTGCCATTGGTATTGGAACAGACGCAAGGATAGGGTCTAGGTTTTTAAGGGCTGGCCCTGCTTATGGCGGTTCTTGTTTTCCAAAAGATACTAAAGCCCTTACTAAAATTGGAGACAAACTTAAAACGGATATGTCAGTTGTTAAATCTGTAATAAAAAGTAATGAAAAAAGAAAATCAAAACTTGCTGATAAAATATTAAAAATATTAGGTAATCCCAAAGGAAAAAAAGTTGGTTTTTTAGGTGTTACTTTTAAAGCAAATACAGATGACATGAGAGATACTCAATGTTTAAAAATTTTTCCTAAACTTTTAAATAAAGGTGTTATAATTTCGTATTATGATCCAACTGGTGAAAAAAAAGAATTAAAAAAAATAAAATTTTTAAAAAGTTCTGAAGAAATTTTAAATCAAAATGACTTAATAGTAATACATACTGAGTGGGATGAATTTAGATCGTTAAATTTTAAAAAAGCAAAGTCTAAAAAGATTAAAATTTTTGACATGAGAAATTTATATCAGCCAGATAGTTTTTCAAATAAAAAAATTACTTATTATTCAATCGGCAGACCTGTGAATGAAAAAAAAGCTTGATAAACTTAGTCAACTTGAATTTAGAGAACAAACCAAGAAACCTAAATTTTTCAAATTAATTCTTCTAAACGATGATTTTACAACAATGGATTTTGTTGTTAAGATTTTGGTAATGTTTTTAAATAAATCAAATCATGAAGCAAATTTTTTAATGCTTAAAATTCATAATGAAGGATCTGCAATCTGCGGTGTTTTCCCAAAAGATGTTGCGGTTACGATTCAAAATAAGATTCATAACTTTTCAAAAATAAATAAACAACCTTTGAAATGCATTGTTAAAGAATAATGGCAACTTTTACAAAATCTTTAGAAAAATCAATTTCAAACGCATTTGCCTTAGCTACTGAAAAAAATCATCAGTATGTAACATTGGAGCATCTTTTGTTTTCATTAATGGATGAAGAAGATGCTCAAAATGTAATGAAAGCTTGCAGCGTTGATATAGGTTTATTAAGAGAAAATTTGGAACATTATATTGATCATGAATTAGATAATATAGTTAACTCTGAAAAAATTTCAGACCCTCAACCCACCGCTGGTTTTCAAAGAGTTATTCAAAGATCGATAGTACACGTTCAATCTTCAGGTAAATCTGAAGTAACAGGAGCAAACATTTTAGTTTCTTTATTTGCTGAAAGAGAAAGTCACGCAACTTATTTTTTACAAGAGCAAGAAGTTACCAGATACGATGTCGTTAATTTTATATCTCATGGAATTACCAAAATAGAGAATTTTTCATATACGGAAAATTTAGAGACAGATCAAAAAATTGGACAAAGGACAAATGAACGAACTGCACTAGATAATTTTTGCGTAAATTTAAATCTAAAGGCTTCAGCCAATAAAATTGATACTTTGATCGGTAGAGATGAGGAAGTGAGTCGTATGGCTCAAATCTTATGCAGAAGAACCAAGAATAACCCATTATTAGTTGGCGATCCTGGTGTTGGCAAAACAGCAATCGTTGAAGGTTTAGCTAAAAGAATTTTTAATAAAAATGTTCCAGAACCATTAAAAGATTCTGTGATATTTTCACTTGATCTTGGATCATTACTAGCAGGAACGAGATATAGGGGTGATTTTGAAGAGCGCCTAAAAACAATTATTAATGAAATTGAAAAAAATGATAATTACATTCTTTTTATAGACGAGATTCATACACTTGTAGGAGCTGGTACAACAACCGGTAACTCAATGGATGCAGCAAATATGCTTAAGCCAGCTTTACAATCCGGAAAAATTAAATGTATTGGCTCAACTACTTTTACGGAATATCGGTCAAATTTTGAAAAAGATAGAGCTCTACAAAGAAGATTTCAAAAAATTGATGTTTCTGAACCAACTATTGACGAAGCCTATAAAATTATGTTTGGTTTAAGAGATAAATACGAGGAATATCACAAAGTAAAATACAGTGATGATGCTATCAAAGCTTCTGTTGATTTATCAGCTAAATATATTGGAAACAAAAGACTTCCCGATAAATCAATTGATATTTTAGATGAACTGGGCGCATTTGAAAATTTAAAAGAAAACAAAGATAGAAAAGAAATTTTAGACGAAAGTGATGTGGAGCAAGTTGTTGCCAAAATAACAAAAATACCAGAAAAAAGTATTACCGCTAATGATAGGTATTATCTTAAAGATTTAGATAAAAATTTAAAAAGATTAATATATGGACAAGATCATGCAGTTGATGCACTTTGTTCATCAATTAAACTATCTAGATCTGGCTTAAGAAATCCAGAAAAAACTATAGGGAATTATTTGTTTAATGGTCCAACAGGTGTTGGTAAAACAGAATTGGCAAAACAATTATCAAAAACTTTAGGGGTCGAACTTGTTAGATTTGATATGTCTGAATTTAGTGAGAAGCATACCATTTCTAAATTAATAGGTTCACCTCCTGGTTATGTTGGCTTTGATCAAGGCGGGCAACTTTCAGAGTCTATAGAAAAAAATCCATATTGTGTACTTTTGATTGATGAAATTGAAAAGGCACATCCTGATATTTTTAATATTCTTTTACAAATTATGGATTACGGAAAATTAAAAGATCAAAATGGAAAAAATGTTGATTTTAGAAATGTTATATTAATTTTAACTAGCAACATTGGTGCCGCAGAGTTAGAAAAAGATCAAATTGGTTTTTCAACTAAAAAAAATAATGAAATCGATCAACAGACAATAAATAAAGTTTTTAGTCCTGAATTTAGAAATAGATTAGACTCAATAATTAGTTTTAACAGACTTGATAAATCTATAATTAAGCAAATTGTCAGCAAGTTTATTCTTGAGCTCGAGACTCAATTAAATGCTAGAGATGTTGTGATTGAACTATCTAACACTGCAAATGATTTAATATGTGAAAAAGGCTATTCACAAACAATGGGCGCGCGACCAATATCGAGGTATATAGATGAGCATATTAAAAAAACTTTAGCTGATGAAATTATACATGGAAAATTAGTAGATGGAGGACATGTTAAAGTTGATGTTAAAGATGAAAAAATTATTTTTAATTATAAAAAATTCTCAAAATCTGAAAAGCCAGAAAAAGTTCTAGGTAAAAATTAAACTTCAAATATAGTTTCTAACTCAACTGCTGCATCCAAGGGTAGGGTATTTGCACCAATTACAGCTCTTGCATGTTTACCTTTATCTCCAAAAATGTTTACTATTAAATCAGATGCAATATTTAAAAGTTTTGCATGCTCTTTAAATTCAGCAGAGCAATTATAGTAGCCTGTAATTTTAACACACCTTTTTACTAGATTTAAATCATTGGTTGCTTTTTTTAATTGTCCTAAAGCATTGAGAATAGCTATTCTAGTTGCTTGTTCACCTTCTTCGATTGTTAAATCTTTACTAATTTTTCCCTTAATTATACTTCCGTCTGGAAGTATAGGTAACTGTCCAGAGATAAAAATTAAATTATTTGATTTTATAAAAGCTGAATAATTCCCAACAGGGTCAGGTGGATTTGGTATTTCGATATTTAGATTATTAAGTTTATCCTCAATAGACATTATTTTTTTTTTTTAGTTTTCTTTGTTTTTTTGAGGGTTTTACCTTTTTTTTGAGCGTCATACTCTAAACGTTTATCAATATAAACTAATGCCTCTTCCATGGTAATATCATTTGGATCTTTATCATCAGGTATGGTTGCATTTATTGTTTTGTATTTAATATACGGACCAAATTGACCTTTCATTACTTTTACTGGTTTTTTATCTTCGGGATGTTCACCGAGGTTTTTAATTTCGTTTGAAGACCTTCTTCCTGGTTTTGCTTCAGCAATTAAAGTAATTGCTTTATTGATTCCAATTGAAAAAATATCTTCAGGAGATTCTAAGGTAGCCGACTTGTTGGCGCACTTTACGTAAGGACCAAACCTACCGTTATTTAAAGTAATATCCTCATTATTTTCAGGATACTTTCCTAAAACTTTTGGTAATCCTGATAAAAATTTTGCTTTTTCAATATCAACATCATTAGGCGATATTCCTTTTGGAATTGAAAAATTTTTCATTTCTTTTTCATCATTGCCAACTTGAAGGTATGGCCCAAATCTACCTTTTTTAAGCATAATTTTTTTGCCTTCATCAGTTTCTCCAATTTCCTTTGGCTCTGACATAAAATCTTCTTGAGCAGCTTTTATTCTTGATAAAGGTCTTGTAAATTTACATTCAGGATAATTAGAGCATCCAATAAAAGCACCAAATCGTCCAACTTTTAAACTTAAATCGCCACCGCACTGGCATTTTCTTAAAACTTTTCCCTCTCCATCTTTATCAAAAATTATATCTGCTAAACTTTCATTAAGCATATCAAGAATAGTTCTTGTTCTTAACTCTTTGACTTCATTTACATTTGAATTAAACTTTTCCCAAAATTGACTTAAGACATTGATCCATTTGATTTTACCAGATGTTATTTCATCTAAGCTATCTTCTAAATTTGCAGTAAAGTTATAATCAACATATCTATTAAATAATTTATCTAAAAAAGCTGTGATTAATTTTCCTCGGTCTGTTGGGGTAAATTTTTTATTAATTAATTCTACATAATTTCTAGTTGATAAAACTGAAATAATACTTGCATAAGTTGATGGTCTGCCAATTCCTAGTTCTTCAAGTTTTTTAACTAAACTTGCCTCAGAATATCTTGGAGGAGGATTTGTAAAATGTTGTTCATCTATAATTTTATCTAATTTTAGCTCATCACCTTCATTAACATTAGGTAAAATATTTTCATCATCATCATTATCGTCTTTTTTTTCATCTTCTTCTTTTGTTTCTTGATAAAGTTTTAAAAAACCATCAAATTTTTGAATGGAACCATTTGCTCTAAATCCTATAGTTTTGTCACTATTATAAATATCAACTGAAGTTCTCTCAAACTCAGCAGATTGCATTTGAGATGATACAGTTCTATTCCAAATCAGTTCGTATAACCTCATTTGATCTCTATCTAATATTGATTTTAAGGATGCTGGGTCTCTGTTAATATCAGTTGGTCTAATTGCTTCGTGGGCCTCTTGTGCATTTTTTGCTTTTTTCCCACTGTAGTTCCTTGCTTGCTCTGGTAAATATTCTTTTCCAATTTTATTTTCAATAAAAGTTCTGCAAGTCTGTAGTGCTTCATTGGATATTTGTGTTCCATCAGTTCGCATATAAGTAATTAGTCCAACTGTTTCTCCATCAATTTCAAATCCTTGATATAATCTTTGAGCCACTTGCATTGTTCTTGAAGCTCCAAAGCCTAACTTTTTAGAAGCTTCTTGCTGCATTGTTGAAGTCGTAAAAGGTGCATATGGATTTCTTTTATATGGTTTTTTTTCTATTTGAGTGATTTTAAAATTGTGTTTTTTTATTTCTTCTACCGCTGATTTAGTTTGTTCTTCATTTTTAAAGAAAAATTTATTTGTTTTTTCTGATTTAAATAAGGTAATTTTTGAATTTAAGTCTTTATTTTCTTTATTTTTAAATAAAGATTGAATACTCCAATATTCTTCTGGTTTAAAAAGTTCTATTTCATTCTCTCTTTGAACAATTAATTTTAAGGCAACAGATTGCACTCTACCTGCAGATTTAGATCCAGGTAGTTTTGTCCAAAGTATTGGCGATATATTAAAGCCAACCAAGTAATCCAAAGCTCTTCTTGCCATATAAGCGTCAACTAGCTCAGTGTTAATTGATCTAGGATTATCTATTCCATTTTTTACTGCTTTTTTTGTGATTTCATTAAACACAACTCTTTCAACTTGTTTGTCTTTTAATAATTTTTTATCATCAAGAATATTTTTAACATGCCAAGCTATTGCTTCACCTTCTCGATCGGGGTCAGTTGCAAGGATAATTTTTTTAGCATCTTTAGCCGCATCATAAATTTCTTTTAAAGGTTTTTTAGAACCAGGATCAATTTCCCAAGTCATATTAAAATTATTTTCAGTATCAACCGATCCATTTTTTGAAGGTAAATCTCTTACATGACCATAACTTGCTAACACGATATAATCTTCACCAAGATATTTGTTAATCGTCTTTGCTTTTGCAGGACTTTCCACAATTACTAAATTCATAGCAAAATCTAGTCTCAAATATTTTAATAATTGTCAATTTAATGTTGTTTGAAAGCAATAAAATGGTGCTTTTATTTAGTTTTTATTTTACTTTCGTCGCCAGAAATAATTCTCTTGATGTTATCTCTATGGGTGTAGATACTAAAAACTGTAAAGAAAAACATTAGTAAAGTTAAATTAAAATCATAAAAAACAAATGTTATAACTAGAGTAACAATAAAAGCTATGATTGCTGACAATGAAGATATTTTAAAAATTTTGGCAATCAATCCCCATGTAATTAAAAAAACTAATCCTAAAATGTAATTTGTTATTAATATTCCACCAATAAAAGTTGCTACACCTTTTCCACCTTTAAACTTTAGCCAAACAGGAAAAATATGACCAAGGTATACAATTAAAAAAGATAAAAGACTGTACTCACTAAAAAATTTATTTGTAATTAATACTGCAATACTGCCTTTTGCAATATCTGATAACAAAGTATATGCCGCAACCTGCTTATTGCCCGTTCTAAGAACATTAGTTGCACCAATATTTCCTGATCCTATATTTCTAATATCACCTAATCCTGCAATTTTTGCATAAATTAATCCAAAGGGAATGCTGCCCATTAAATACGAATATAAAATAACTAAAGTTATATCCATTATATCTCAAAGACTAGCTTTCCATTGAGAAAAGTCTTTTCAACCTTGCCTTGTAGTTTTTTATCTTCAATTGCTGTATTTTTTGATTTTGATTGCATTTGATCTCTTTTTACTACCCAGGGTTTTTCAAGATCTATAACCGCTATATCAGCGGGCATTCCTTTTTCTAAGGAACCGGCATTGATCCCAAAAATTTTTGCAGGATTTTCAGTAATTGCTTTAACTATAGTTTTAAGTTCGAGATTCCCGTTATGATACTGCTCCAAGGCTAGAGATAAAAATGTTTCTATTCCAGAAGAGCCTGTAGCACACTTTTGAAAAGTTAATCTTTTAGACTCTTCATCTTCTGGCTTGTGGTCAGACACAATAATATCAATTGTTCCATTTTTAACACCTCTAATTAAATCAAGTCTATCTTGCTCAGTTCTTAAAGGTGGTGATAATTTTAAAAAAGTTCTAAATTCACCAATATCATTTTCATTAAGTGACAAATGATTAATAGAAACACCAGTTGTAAAATCTATATTTTTTGATTTCCACTCATTTATAATCTCTAATGATTTTCCTGATGATAGTAGAGCAATATGATATTTAGATTTATACTGACTAAGTAATCTTAAATCTCTCTCAATTAAGACATGCTCAGCGTAATCGGGAATACCTTTTAAACCTAGCTTAGTTGCAATTAGTCCTTCATTAATTACACCATTTTTGGATAATTCGTTATCCTGAGGCATTTGAACAATTAAAGCATTTTGGTTTTTTGCATAATTAAAAATCTTGTCCATTACATTGTTGCATTGAACACACTTAATACCGTCAGTAAAACCTACGGCCCCACTAAGTTTTAATAGTCCAAACTCGGTAATTTCATTTCCATCTAAGTTTTTTGTTAGAGAAGCTAAAGAATGAATTTTAATTAAAGATTTATCTCGAGCTCTTCTTTTAATAAAATCAAATGTAGACACATCATCAATAACGGGGTCAGTATTTGGCATAGTAACAACAGAGGTTACACCACCAGAAATAGCTGCTTGGCTTAAGGTTCTATAATTTTCTTTATACTCAAAACCTGGTTCCCCAGCAAAAACTCTACCATCGATTACACCGGGTATTGCAATTTTATTTGCACAGTCGTAAATTTTTACATCACCAACATTATTTTTAGTAACTTCTTTTCCAATAGCCTCAACAAAACCTTTTTCATCTATTAATATTCCACCAATTTCATCTATATCATTCTTTGTATCTATTATTCTTGCATTGATAATTGCTGATTTCATATTTGGTTCTCCATAAGAATTTTTAGACACGCCATTCTAACTGCAACACCCATTTCAACTTGCTGAACAATAATACTTCTATTAATGTCATCAGCTAATGACGCATCAATTTCAATCCCTCTATTCATAGGACCTGGATGCATAATCAGTGCATCTTCTTTGGCGTGCTTAATTTTTTTATAATCTAGAGCAAAAAATTCATAATATTCTCTTGTAGATGGGATATAAGATCCATCCATTCGTTCTAGCTGCATCCTTAACATCATAATAATATCTACATCTTTAAGCCCATCTTCCATGTTGGTATAAACTTTCACACCGAACTGATGAATTTCCTTTGGCATTAAAGTACTGGGAGCAATAACCCTTACTTCTGCACCCATCATTGTTAATAGATATATGTTAGACCTTGCAACACGTGAGTGCATAATGTCTCCACAAATTGCTATTTTCAATCCTTCAATTTTTCCAATTTTCATTTTGATTGTCATTGCATCTAGAAGAGCTTGAGTAGGGTGCTCTCTCCAACCATCACCAGCATTAATTACTGCACAATTTACTTTTCTCGATAATAAATTTGCCGCTCCAGAGTCTCCGTGTCTTATGACCAAAATATCTGGATGCATTGCATTTAAAGTCATTGCTGTATCTATAAGTGTTTCACCTTTTTTAATTGCAGAGTTTGAAACATTCATGTTCATGACATCTGCACCAAGTCTTTTCCCCGCAAGCTCAAAAGATGAAAGAGTTCTTGTAGAACTTTCAAAAAATAAATTAATTTGAGTTTTTCCTTTTAATAAGCTTAATTTCTTATTTTCTTTTCTATTTAGCTCAACAAAGGATTGGCTTTCGTTTAGTATATGAACAATTTCTGGAATAGATAAATCTTGAATACCTAGAAGGTGCTTCTTTTCATATTTAACAGCTTGTTTAGTTTTGAATAAAGCCATTAAAGCCAGTCCTATAGGCTTATTTCATTAATTAGGCAAGTTATTTATTAAGAAAGTCAAGATAACCTTGAAGGATAAAAGCTGCCGCATGTTGATCTAGATTTTTTGATTTTTTAGAAGAGTTAATGTCCAAATCACCCATTAGATTAAACGCTCCTTCACTTGATAATCGCTCATCCCACAAAGTTATAGGTAATTTCGTATTTTTTGAAATATTTTGTGCAAAGTCTCTAGCTGATTGCGATCTTGGTCCTGAGGTCCCGTCCATATTAATTGGATTACCAATTACTATACCTTTGATTTCATATTCTCTAATTATATTATTTAGTTCTTCTAAAAACTGTTTAAATTTTTTCATTACAATAATTTTAAACGGCGTTGCTATTTTTTGATTAGGATCACTAACTGATAATCCTATGTTTTTTTTTCCAGGGTCTATTCCGAGTATTCTAGAATTTTTTCCAACTTTAATAAGAAAGTCTTTATTATCGCAAAGGTTGATAGTTTCCATTAAAGTGTTATTTTACCGCAAATTTTATCAAAGTCTAATGACAATTACCAAAGATACAGTAAAGAAGATTTCTAAACTTTCCAGGATTGCTTCAAACGAAAAGTTTGAAGAAAATATGATTAAAGATTTAAATGCAATTTTAAAATTCGTTGACCAACTTAATGAAGTAAAAATTGAAAATATAGAACCACTTGCTTCGACTGTTGAACAAGAATTAATCAAAAGAGATGATGAAGTAAAAAAAATGAATGAAAAGAAAGATATTCTTATTAATTCTCCAGAAGAAAATGACGATTTTTATGTTGTTCCAAAGGTTATTGAGTAATGACTGAAATTTATCAACTTACACTTTATGATTTAATAGAAAAAATAAAATCAAAAGAAATTTCTTGCGAGGAAGCAACAAAGTCATACGTCGATAGAGCTAAAAAATCACAAAAACTTAATTGTTTTATCGAAGAAACATTTGATCAAGCCTTAGATAAGGCAAAAAATCAGTCAGGCAAAATAGATACTAGTAAAAAATTATTTGGCGCACCATTTGCAGTAAAAGATTTATTTTGTACTAAAGGTATTCAAACAACAGCTTCTAGTAAGATGCTTGAAGGATTTAAACCTGAATATGAGTCAACTGTTACTTCTAAACTATGGGATGAGGGGGCTAATCTTTTGGGTAAATTAAATTGTGATGAGTATGCGATGGGCTCATCAAACGAAACTAGTTATTTTGGAAATGTAATAAACCCATACAGAAATGATAAGGATTTAGTACCTGGTGGATCATCAGGAGGATCAGCGTCTGCGGTTGCAGCCCATCTTACATCGGCTACTGTTGGGACAGATACGGGTGGATCAATTAGACAACCAGCATCATTTACTGGAACTGTTGGTTTAAAACCAACTTATGGAAGATGTTCGAGATGGGGAATAGTTGCTTTTGCCTCTTCATTGGATCAAGCAGGGCCAATGACAAAAGATGTTAGAGATGCTTCTTTATTAATGGAAGTTATTTCAGGACATGACAACAAAGATTCAACGTCTGCACAAATAAAACAAGAAGTTTTTAGTCAAAAGTTAACCAAAGATATTAAAGGTTTAAAAATTGGAATACCAAAAGAATATAAAATCGACGGTATGTCAAAAGAAATAATAGATCTTTGGGATAAAGGAATTGAAATAGTAAAATCTTCAGGATGTGAAATTAAAGAAATATCACTTCCACATACAAAGTATGCTCTTCCAGCTTATTATATAATTGCTCCAGCAGAAGCTTCTTCTAATTTGGCAAGATATGATGGGGTAAGATATGGTTTTAGAGCTGAAGGTAAAGATTTAATAGAAATGTATGAAAACACTCGATCTTTGGGATTTGGTGATGAGGTAAAAAGAAGAATTTTAATTGGCACTTATGTTTTATCATCAGGTTATTATGATGCCTATTATTTAAAAGCTCAAAAAGTTAGAAGGTTAATTAAAAATGACTTTGATCAAGCCTTTAAAAGTGTAGATACTATTCTAACACCTACAACACCATCAGCAGCATTCGCGATTGGTGAGAATGTTGATGATCCAATTTCTATGTATTTAAATGATGTGCTTACTGTACCTGTAAATCTTGCGGGGTTACCAGCCATATCTATTCCTGCTGGATATGATCAAAACAATCTTCCTTTAGGCCTACAATTAATTGGAAAATCTTTTGATGAGCAAACAGTTTTAAATAATGCATATGCAATTGAACAGTCGATTAATTTTAAACCAAATTTCAAAGATTGGTGGATGTAATGTCAGAAAAAGAATTTGATTATTATTTAAAAGGTGAAAAAGGTGAGTATGAGGTTGTAATTGGCTTAGAGGTACATGCACAAGTTTTGTCAGATGCTAAATTATTTTCCTCGTCTGCCACAAAATTTGGCTCAGAGCCAAATTCTCAAGTAAGTTTGGTTGATGCTGCGATGCCTGGAATGTTACCTGTTATAAATAAATTTTGTGTAGAACAAGCTGTAAAAACAGGTTTAGGTCTCAATGCAAAGATAAATACCTTTTCTAAATTTGATAGAAAAAACTATTTTTACGCAGATCTTCCGCAAGGGTATCAAATTTCTCAATTTAAACATCCAATAGTGGGTGAGGGAAAAGTGATATTAGACATGCCTTACGGTACAAAAGAGGTTGGAATTGAAAGATTGCACCTTGAGCAGGATGCAGGAAAAAGCATACACGATCAAGACCCAAAAAATTCTTTTGTAGATTTAAATCGATCTGGAATAGCATTAATGGAAATCGTAAGTAAACCTGACTTAAGATCACCTGGTGAAGTTGGAGAATACATAAAAAAATTAAGATCAATTATGAGATATTTAAATACCTGTGATGGTAATATGGAACAAGGTTCATTGAGAGCTGATGTGAATGTTTCTGTGAGAAAAAAAGGATCAAAAGAATTTGGCACACGTTGTGAAATTAAAAATGTTAACTCAATTAAATTTATGCAGCAAGCCATTGACTATGAGGCCAGAAGACAAATCGAATTAATTGAAGAGGGCAATGAAGTTGATCAAGAAACGAGACTTTTTGATACAAAAAAACAAGAAACTAGATCCATGCGTAGCAAAGAAGACGCTCATGATTACAGATATTTTCCGGATCCGGATTTATTACCATTAAGACTGGAAGATTCTTATATCGAAGACTTAAAAAAAGGTTTGCCAGAATTACCAGATCATAAAAAACAAAGATTGATATCAGAGTTTAAACTTTCAAATTATGAAGCAAGTGTAATTATATCCGATCAAGCAGTTTCGACATATTATGAAGAGGTAGCTAAAAATTCAGATTATAAACTTGCTTCAACGTGGTTAATGGGTGAATTGTTTGCAACTTTAAACAAAGAAGGCAAAGATATTACCGAAAGTCCAGTGAGTGCGGTTAATTTAGCTAAGATGATTAACTTAATTAAAGACGGAACAATTTCTGGAAAAATTGCCAAAACAGTTTTTGAAGAAATGATTAAAAACGATGTAGATCCATCAAAAATTGTTGAGGACAAAGGATTAAAACAAACTTCTGATCCAAAAGAAATTGAAAACATCGTTGATAAAGTTTTAGAAACAAATCAAGATAAAGTAGAACAATACAAGTCGGGTAAAGATAAACTTTTTGGTTTTTTTGTTGGTCAAGTAATGAAGGAAATGAAGGGAAAAGGAAACCCTCAGATGATCAACGATATTTTAAAAAATAAATTAAAATAATAATAAAAATGTCTGGAAATTTTTTACTCAATGAAAAACTTGAGAAATATATTTATGAAAATGGAGTTAATGAAACAAAAATAGAAAAAGAACTTAGAGAATATAATAACATAGAACACTCTAAATCAGCTCATTTGCAAATATCACCTGAGCAATCTGAGTTCCTTAAATTAATAATTAATATTGGTGGTTACAAAAACATATTAGAAATAGGCACTTATCTTGGTTATAGCGCTCTATCGATGGCACTGGTCACTGAAGGTAGAGTAACCACAATTGATAAGGATGAAAAAACCAATGAAATTGCTCTTAAATTTTGGAAAAAAGCAGGAGTTGATCATAAAATAAAGTTAATAGCTGGTCTGGCATCGGAAGAGTTAGATAAATTAAACGAAAAATATGATTTTATTTTTGTTGATGCCGATAAAACAAATAATGCTGAATATTATGAAAAATGCAAAAATCTTTTGAGTGAAGGAGGCGTTATGGCCTTTGATAACGTGCTTTGGAAAGGCAAGGTGTCAGAAGACGCAAATGATCCAAAGGTTGAAAAAATAAAAGCGTTTAACAGCTATGTTAAACATGATAATTATTTTGAAATTTCATTAATCTCCATAGGCGATGGAATAATGTTATGCAAAAAGAGAAATTCGATATAGTTAGTTTTTACAAATTCTGTCCTATTGCAGTTAATGAGGATTTAAGAGTTAAGTTTAAAAAGAATTTAATTGATTGTTCTTTGAAAGGAACCATAATTCTGTCACCCGAAGGAATTAACGGAACAATTTCTGGTTTATCAGGTTTTTTTTTAAATTTTGAAAATTTCGTCAAATCAACTTTAAAAATTGATAAATTTGATATTACAAATTCTTCATCATCAGATTTTATTCCATTCAATAAACCTAAAGTTAAAATTAAAAAAGAAGTTGTCCCAATTGAAATTAAAACAAGTGAAAGACTGGGAAATCATTTAACTCCAAGAGAATGGGATAAATTTATAATCCAAGATGACGTGTTACTAATAGATATAAGAAAAAATTTTGAGTATGAAATGGGAACTTTCAGAGAAGCGATTAACCCCAAAGTAAATAGTTTTAGAGAATTTAAAAAATATTTTTCTGAAGATTTTGCTAGAAAAAATAATAAAAAGCTTGCAATATTTTGCACAGGAGGAATTCGATGCGAAAAGGCAGCTGACCATCTTAAAACTCTAGGAGTGAATGAAGTATATCAATTAGAAGGTGGCATTATAAATTATTTAAATAATACAGAAGAAAAGAAATCAAGCTGGGACGGAGAATGTTATGTCTTTGATGAAAGAGTATCTGTGTTACATGCATCAAAGCCTGGAACTTATTCTATGTGTTATGGATGTAAGATACCCGTTAGTAATGAAGATAAAAAATCTGATAAATATATTGAAGGAGTAAGTTGTCCAAAATGCCATGATAAATTAACAGTTGATCAGAAAAAAAGATTTGCAATGAGACAATTTAATATTAAACATAATAACAAATGACACAAAAAATACCAAATTCAAAAATTGTAATCAGAGAAGATGGCAAGTTTATAAAAAAAGATATTTATGATTATTTTGTGGAAAAAAAAATTGTAGCTTTTGCTTTACCTGGTGCATTTACTCCAACTTGTTCTAATTACCATGTTCCTGCTTATGAAGAAGAATATGAAAATATAACAGCTTTAGGTGTTGATGAAATTTATTGCATAAGTATGAACGATCCTTTTGTTATTGAAAAATGGAAGGAAATTTCTGGAGCAAAAAAAATTAAATTTATTCCTGATGGAAATGGTGTTTTTACTAACGATATGAAAATGATTTCAGATCGAAGTGCTTCAGGTATGGGGCCGCGTTCCTTTAGGTACTCAATGTATGTTGAAGATGGGAATATAATAAAGTTATTTAAAGACGAAGATGGAAAATTTGATATAAGCGATCCAAAAACAATGATAAATTTTCTTAAAGAAAATAAATAGTGGTAACACGAAAATCTTTTACCAGACCAGTAACAAAAACATCTAACCCTCAACCAAAAAACAAAAAATCTAAAGACTGGATTATTTGGGCTGCATGGGCAGATAGAGTAACTTTTGAAGACATAAAAAGAGAAACAGGCAGAACAGAGTCTGAGGTAATTAAAATCATGAGATCTACGTTAAAACCATCATCCTTTAGGCTTTGGAGGAAAAGAGTTCATACTAAATCTATTAAAAACCTTAAAAAATTTAGAGAAGATAGACAGAAAATAAGAAATAAATCTTATAAAAACTACCTATAGTTGTAATATTTGAGCGAATCTGCTACATGTTGACTTGTAACTAAGAATTATTCTTAACAGTGTTGACATTGAGAATCATTCTCATTATTAAACTTAAGAAATTAAAAACGGAGAAATTAGATAGTTAAATGACTGAGTTAGCCACACCTTTTATGAGTTCATTCTTCATAATCCTTAGAGAAGGATTTGAAGCGATGTTAATTGCAATGCTAGTATTTATGTTCTTGGATAAGATGAATGCTAGACACCAAAGACCAGCTGTCTTTTGGGGAATGGGCGCAGGAGTTTTAGTATCTTTATTATTAGCAGTAGGCTTTAGAAAAATTCACGGCATGACAGGTGCTCATGAGGAGATTTTTGAAGGCTGTGTCATGTTAATTGCATCAGGAATGTTAGCTTATTGCGCATTATTTTGTCATAATGCAAAAGAACACGTTGAAGGCAAAGTAGATAAAGCCATAGACTCAGGAAAAACTTGGTTGTTGTCTTTTACAGTATTTTTAGCAATCGTTAGAGAAGGTTTTGAGGTTGTTTTATTTTATGCTGCTTTATTCTCAACGGGGGTTCAAAGTATTAACGCCGTTGTTTTTGGTGCGGTAATTGGATTAGCTGCTCTAGTTGCATCGTACTATGGTTTAAGTCGTTTAACAAAAATCATACCAATCGGCATGTTCTTTAGAGCTTCAGCAGTATTTTTACTGATTATGTCTGCATACTTTGGTTATGAAGGTGTGCACGAATTAGTTGAAGGTTTTGAAGATCTTAAAGTTTTATAAAAATTTAACTTTAAATTTACTTAATTATAATTAAATAAATTTTAATTATATTTTAAGAATTTATTTTAATTCAAAGGAGAAAAAATGAGCACAGAGTATAAAAAATCAAACGGCAATGGAAAATGTCCAGTAGTACATGGAGCATTAACAGAAAGTGGCGACACCCCAACAGCTTGGTGGCCAAATAATTTAAATTTGGACATACTTCATCAACATGACACAAAAACAAATCCAATGGACGAAGGTTATGATTACAAAAAAGAAGTTAAAAAGTTAGATTTTAAAGCTCTTGAAAAAGATTTACACGCATTAATGACAGACAATCAAGATTGGTGGCCAGCAGATTTAGGCCATTATGGCGGATTAATGATTAGAATGGCCTGGCACTCTGCAGGTACTTATAGAATTTCTGATGGACGAGGTGGAAGTGGAACGGGAAATCATAGATTTGCACCACTAAACTCTTGGCCAGATAATACTAATCTAGATAAAGCTAGAAGGTTAATGTGGCCAATTAAAAAAAAATACGGGAACAAAATTAGTTGGGCTGACCTAATGATTTTAGCTGGAAACATTGCTTATGAATCTATGGGTCTTAAGATGTATGGTTTCAGTTATGGTCGTGAAGATATCTGGCACCCAGAAAAAGATATTTACTGGGGTTCGGAAAAAGAATGGTTAACTGAAGAAAGATATGACAAAGACGGTGTGAACCGATCATCTTTAGAAAATCCTTTAGCTGCTGTCCAGATGGGACTTATATATGTAAATCCTGAAGGAGTTATGGGAAATCCAGATCCATTAAGAACCGCGCATGATGTGAGAGAAACATTTGCAAGAATGGCAATGAATGATGAAGAAACTTGCGCATTAACTGCAGGCGGACACTCAGTTGGTAGAGCTCATGGTAATGGCGATGCTTCTAAACTTGGCGCTGAGCCAGAGGCAGCTGGGATTGAACAACAAGGTTTGGGTTGGAATAGAGCTGACGGGGGCGGATTAGGCGTTGAACAAGTAACAAGTGGAATTGAAGGAGCTTGGACTACTCACCCTGATAAATGGGACAATTCATACTTTAAATTACTCCTTGAATACGAATGGGAATTAAAGAAGAGTCCTGCAGGCGCTAACCAATGGGAACCAATTAATATTAAAGAAGAGGATAAACCTGTAGATTTAGCAGATCCTTCCAAAAGACATAATCCAATCATGACAGATGCGGATATGGCTATGAAAATGGATCCTGAATACAGAAAAATTTCAGAAAAATTCTACAAAGATCACAAATACTTCGAAGAGACTTTTGCTAGAGCTTGGTTCAAATTAACTCATAGAGATATGGGAAAAAGAGTAAATTATATCGGACCAAATTCTCCAAAAGAAGATTTAATTTGGCATGATCCTATTCAACCAGGCAAAACAGATTACGATGTTGAGGCTGCAAAGAAATTAATTAAAGAAAGCGGTTTAACAACTAGCCAAATGGTTTCCACTGCATGGGATAGTGCAAGAACTTATAGAAGAACTGATCTTAGAGGGGGTGCTAACGGTGCAAGAATTCGTTTAGCTCCTCAAAAAGATTGGGAAGGTAACGAGCCTGCCAAACTTGCAAAAGTATTACCTGTATTGGAAGGTATTGCATCAAAAACTGGTGCTAGTGTAGCTGATATTATAGTTTTAGCGGGAAACGTTGGCGTTGAAGAAGCAGCAAAAGAAGCTGGAGTAGATATCAAAGTACCATTTAAAACTGGTAGAGGAGATGCAACAGACGATCAAACTGATGCAGAATCTTTTGCAGTGTTAGAGCCTATTCATGATGCTTTTAGAAACTATGTAAAAGAAGATTATGCAGTTTCACCTGAAGAGTTAATGCTTGATAGATCATCTTTGATGGACTTGTCTGCAAAAGAAATGACAGTGTTGTTAGGTGGAATGAGAGTGTTAGGAACTAATCATGGTGGTTCTCAGCATGGAGTGTTTACGGATAAAGCTGGAGTTTTAACAACTGACTTTTTTGTAAACTTAACCGACATGAAGTTTAAATGGGTCCCAACTGGAAAAAACTCATATGATATCGTTGACAGAAAATCCAATGATAAAAAGTTCACTGCAACAAGAGTTGATTTAGTATTTGGTTCGAACTCAATTTTACGTTCATATGCAGAAGTATACGCTCAAGATGATAACAAAGAAAAATTTGTTAAAGACTTTGTTAAAGCGTGGACTAAAGTTATGAACGCTGACATATCATCAATTAATTAATATAAATCGATAGTTTACATACCGTTATACTTTAATTAGTATAACGGTATGAACAAAGGTTTCTCTCTCGTAGAACTTTTGGTTGTTGTTGCGATTATCGGAGTGTTAGCGGGCGTGGGTATCGTTGGTTATGATAGATACGTTGAAAATGCTAAACAAAAAGTTTTTGAACAAAATGTTCAAACGATAACAAGGGCAATTGATTTTGAATATACTGTTATTTCAAATTCATTATCCTCTGCATTAGATGAGGTTGATGGCAGCGGAAATAAAACAGGTAATAAAATTAGCTCAGACTCTACATGTGAAGAATTTGTTAGAGCTACAAAAGAACATTTCGCACATTTTAAAAACCCGTGGTTTCCAACCAAAAGAATGGTAACAATTAATTCCAAAGGTCACTCAAATCAAAAAAAGGGGATGGTTCAGGTTATCTGTAATAGATCAGGTAATTTATTGTCTGGTTGGAACTGTAAAGTTGAACAATCACTTTTTTACATATTAGCGATGAATGAAGATTACGTTGTAGGCTCAACTCATTCAGATACTTTGGAAGGAGGCAAAGCAACTTCAGGAGGAGTTGTTAATTCAAGATGGTATTATAGAGGTTTAACAAAACCACCTGTAGCGCATCGAAACGCAAACCATCTTCCTTATATAACCCAATCTATTGCTCAAACTCAGTACTGTTCTGATGGTAGTTTTATTAGATCTTCTGCTATTGAAATAGAGTCAAACGTTAATTATTAAATTATTTTTTAAGCTGAATATTTGACGAAATAAGCTGTTCATGTTTTGGCATGAACTTTATCCAAGCTTGTGTTATTGCGTTAACAAATTTTTTAATATCTTCTTTGGAGTGACTTGGGGTAGGAGTAATTCTTATCCTTTCAGTTCCTTTTGGCACTGTTGGAAAATTAATTGGTTGTACATAAACTTGATGTTCCTCTAATAAATAATCACTTATTTTTCTACAAAGTTTACTTTCACCAATAATTACAGGGATGATATGAGATCCAGAGTCCAAAAATGGTATTCCAGCTTTTTCAAGTTCGGATTTAACTAATTTCACATTTTCAAAAAATCTCGATCTAATTTCAGGATTATCTTGAACAGTTTCAACACTTTTTAATGTCCCCGCTGCAACTGCTGGACACATGGATGTAGTAAATATAAATCCTTTAGAAAAGCTTCTTACAAAATCAATAATAGAGTTTGATGAAGCAATATAACCTCCGGCTAGACCAAAAGCTTTTGCTAAAGTTCCATTAATAATATCTATCTGATCTGCAACACCTTCTTGTTCTGCAATACCAGCTGCATTCTCACCGTATAGCCCAACCGCATGCACCTCATCCAAATAAATTAAAGCACCATGTTCATGAGCAACTTCAACAATTTCTTTTAATGGAGCAAAATCTGCCTCCATAGAATATACAGACTCCAGTACTATCATCTTGGGTCTGTTAAAAGGAATGCCTTTAAGAACAGCTTTTAAATGTTCTACATCATTATGTTTATAAATAACTTTCTCTCTTTTACTTGCTCTAATACCTTCGATTAACGAGGCATGATTTAATTCATCACTTAGGACTAAGCAGTTATCAATTGCTGATAAAATAGAAGTAAGAGCAGAGTCATTTGCACTATAGCCAGAGTTAAAAGCAAGAGCCCTTTCTTTTCCATGCAATTTTGCAATTTTTTCTTCCAATTCTACATGAAATCGAGTTGTGCCTGATATATTTCTTGTACCACCTGATCCAGCACCTAATTGATCAACTGCATTTTTCATTGCAGACATCACTTCATCGTTTTGGCTCATGCTCAAATAATCGTTCGAACACCAAACATCAATTTCTTTAGTTTTTCCGTTTTTGTGGTGTAGGGCCTTTGGGTATTGACCTGCTTTTCTCTCAATTTCATTGAAGTATCTATAGTGACCCTCGTTTTTTATTTCCTGTAATTTTTGATCGAATATCGAATTGTATGATGATTTCCAATTGTGAGCTTTGTTACCTGACATGATGAATGTTTATAGCTATTCGATTATCTATTAAAATATCTAAATAGACGCACTTATCATATGATTTAAGAACGGTATAATTAGACAATGTCATTATCTTTAATAATAGGATCCAGAGCTAGTTTTTTGGCCAAAATACAAACTTTTATCGTAAAACAAGAATTAAAGAAAAAAATTAAAAATATCAAAATTACAACCAAATATCATTCAACTAAAGGTGACAAGAATCAAGGGCATATGCCTTGGAAAAATTTAGGATATGGAATTTTTACAACTTCATTAACTAATGAGCTTATAAATAAAAATTTTAATTGTGTCGTTCATTCTTACAAGGACTTACCAGTTTTAAAATCAAAAACAGATTATTATGTAATTACAAGAGATGATCCCAGAGACGTACTTTTAGTTAAAAAAAAATGTTTAAATAAGAAAAAATTTATTGTTGGAACATCATCACCTAGAAGAAAATCATCCGTTAAAGATTTAAAAGATTTAACAGGAATAAAAGATATCAAAACAAAAACTATACGAGGAAATGTTACTACTCGATTATTAAAAGTAATATCAAAAAATCAATATGATGCAGTGTTTATGGCTAAAGCTGCAATTGACAGAATTTTTAAGTACGGAAACAAAGTAGATAAGGTGGAGACAAAAAAATTTTTAAATCTTTTTAAAAAATTTAAACCATTTATTCTACCTTTGTCAATTTTTCCTACTGCTGCTAGCCAAGGAGCGATAGCAGTTGAATATTTAAAAAATGATAAAAAAACTAAATCTACTTTAAATAAAATTAACTGTAAAAAAACATTATCTATTTGTAATCAAGAAAGAAGTCTTTTAAAAAAATATGGTGGTGGTTGTGGTCTTGATATTGGAATAACTATAGAGGAAATAAAAAATAATAATTTTTTATTCAGTAAAGGTGTTGATGCTAGAAATAAGAAAGAATTTCATATTAATAAGATTTTAAATAAAAGAAGTATAAAAAAAACGAAATCTATTTTTCCTCAAAATATCAAAGATTATCAAATGTTTTCAAGAATTGAGTTAAAACTTCCTAAAATAAAAAATTCAACGGTCATTCTAACAAGACCAGATTTTTCAATTAAAGAACTAAATAATAATAATTTTTTTATTACAAGCGGTATACAAACATGGAAAAGAGCAGCCAAAGAAAATAAAATCCCACAATGTAGTTTTGATGGTTTGGGAGAAGATTATCGCCTGCCGGAAATTTATTATCGAAATTATAAAAATATAAAAAAAATTACCTATAAAAAAAGCATGTCGATTTATAAGACCAAGCAAATTAATGGTTACGAGCTTATTCCTCAAATTAATTCTAAAACCATAAATAATTTATTTAATGCTAAAGTATTTTATTGGATGAGCTATTCAGCCTTTAAATTAGCAAAAGCTATTAAGCCAGATATTACAAAATATCAGCATTGCAGCGGCCCAGGTTCAACATTTGAGCAATTAAAAAAAGAAATTCCTAAAAAAAGGTTAAAATTATTTTTTAATTATAAAGACTTTAAAGAGAGTGTATATCAAGCCAGATGAAAAATTTTTTTAATTCTAATAAGCTTAAAGCAAGCAATTTAATACAACCTATATTTATCGAAGAGGGTTTGAAATCAAAAAAAGTTATCAAAGGTTTGGGGGATAATTATAGCCATACAATCCAGAGCGCCAAAAAAACTATTTCATCTGATATTAAAAAAGGTGTTAAAAATTTTATTTTTTTTATTGTTCCAAAGAATAAGCAAAAAAAACCAGAGGATTTTAATTTTCATTATCAATCATTATCTCAAATAAAAAAAACATTTGGAAAACGAATAATTATGATCGTTGATACATGTTTATGCTCAGTTACAACTGATGGACATTGTGGCATTACTCATAAAAATAAAATAAACTTAAAAGAAACTCATAAATCACTAGGAATCGCAGCTGATACTTTTATTCAAGCAGGAGCTGATATCATAGCCCCTAGTGATATGATGAAAGGTACAACAAAATATTTAAGATCATTATTTAAAAAGAAAAAATTCAAAACTCCAATTATGAGTTATTCATCAAAATTTTTTAGTAGTTTTTATGGCCCTTTTAGAAATGCTGCAAAATCTTCTCCAAAAAAATTTGATCGATCTTCTTATCAATTACCAGTTAATGACCGCAAAAAAGCAATACAGAGTTCTTTAACGAATGCAAAGCAAGGAGCCTCTTTCTTAATGGTAAAACCCGGTATCACATCTATTGATTTGATCAGAGAAATAAAAAATAAAACTAAATTACCTACGGGAGCGTATCAAGTAAGTGGTGAATATGCCTCTTTACAATATTTAGCAAAAAATAAGCTTGGTGATTTTAGTAAACTTTATAAAGAAAGTTTACTAGCTATTTATAGGGCTGGTGCTGATTATATTATAACTTATGGAGCTAGAGACATTGCCAAAAATCTATAATCAAAAATTTTATAATGCATTACATCGCATTGAACAGAAAGTTCCTCCTATTTGGTTGATGAGGCAAGCGGGTCGTTATCATTCGCATTATCAAAATTTAAAAACAAAATATACTTTTGAAGAATTATGTAAGATACCAGAGCTTATTTGTGAGACAACCATGGGTCCGATTCAAGATTTTGATTTTGATGCAGCAATTCTCTTTAGTGATATTTTGTTTCCACTAGATTATCTTGGGATGGGCTTGGCTTTTAATCCAGGACCAGAGTTTGCTAATCCTTTAACTGAACAAATCCTAAATAAAGAAAAAGAACAAAGTTTTTCTGATTACATTAAATTTCAAATAGATGGTTTGACTTTAATTAGAGATACTTTGCCTAATAATAAGTCCTTAATCGGTTTTGTAGGTGCTCCATATACTTTATTTAAATTTGCACAAAGACATCCTCAATCAAACTCAAATTTATTAAATAATTTTTTACCTGTCATAGAAAAAATTCTCGAAGAGAATATTGATTTACAATTTAGTGTAGATTTAGATATATTAATGATCTTTGATACTGAAGCTCAACATTTAAATCTTGATGAATTTAATAAAAACGTAAAACCGTTTATTGAGAAAATTGCACATAAGTATCCTGGTAAAATTGGATATTTTACAAAAGATATTGATGATGAAAAATACGAAAGTCTAAAGTCTATAAAAGATTTAAAATTGACTGTTGTAGGTTTTAATCAAGATATTTTTTCTAAATTATCAAATACAGATCTATCTCTTCAAGGTAATTTTCCCAATCAATACCTTGCTATTGAAGATATTGACGAATTTAAAAAGCATTTAGATAATTTTATCAAATATATAAAAGATCAAGATCTAGCCAAAAGAGCAGGCTGGATTTGCAGTTTAGATCATGGTGTTTTAAAAACTACACCAGAACATAATGTTAAACTATTTATAGATAAAATTAGAACAGAATTATAATGGCAAAATTTATTGGAAATCCTGATTTTAAACACGGTACTAAATTGAAAATTGGTATTTTATTATCTAACCTTGGAACACCTGATAAACCTCAACGCAAAGAATTGAGAGTTTATTTAAAAGAATTTTTATCTGATCCCAGGGTAATTGAAACACCAAAGTTAATTTGGCAAATAATATTAAATGGTATTATCTTGAATACCAGACCTCAAAAATCTGCAAAAAATTATCAAAAAGTTTGGACAGATGAAGGTTCTCCACTTTTAGTGATTTTAAATAAGCAAAAAAACCTTGCACAAGATTTATTAAAAAAAGAAAACCTAGAGTTAGAGTTTGCCATAGGTATGCGCTATGGAAATCCTAGCATAGAAAAAGGCTTAGAAGAATTAAGAGAAAAACATTGTAATAAAATTATTATATTACCGATGTACCCGCATTACTGTGCAGCTACTACTGGTTCAACTTTTGATGCCGTATCAAATGCAATGCAAAAATGGAGATGGGTACCGTCATTGAGGTTTATATCAACTTATCACGATCACCCTAATTACATAAAGGCATTAGCAAATAGTATTCAAAAGCATTGGGATGAGCATGGCAAACCAGATAAAATTTTATTCAGTTACCACGGTATTCCAAAGAAGTATTTTACTAAAGGTGACCCTTATCACTGTCTTTGCAGTAAAACGTCAAGATTGGTGAGAGAAGAAATGGGTCTATCAGAAGAATTTGCCATGACAACTTTTCAATCTCGTTTTGGACCTGAAGAATGGTTGCAACCCTACACTGATAAGACTGTAGAAAAATTAGCCAAAGATAAAGTAGAACACCTTCAAATTATTGCACCAGGATTTTCTGCAGATTGTTTGGAAACAATTGAAGAGCTAGATGGTGAAAATAGAGAAATTTTCGAAGAACATGGTGGAAAAAAGTTTAGCTATATTCCTTGTTTAAATGATCAGCCTGATCACATAAACCTTATTGGAGCCTTAATTAAAAATGAACTCCAGGGTTGGGTATGAGCAAAAATATAGAAGATAAAAAAAAATTAACCTCAAATTGGTTTCAAGATTTACAAAATCAAATGATTGTTTCATTTGAGTCTTTAGATACAAAAAAATTTGAAAAAAAAACATGGGATAGACCAGGTGGAGGTGGAGGCACTATGGCTGTTATGAAGGGTGAAGTGTTTGAAAAAGTTGGAGTCAATATTTCTGTTGTGCACGGTAAGTTTAGTGAAGAATTTAGAAAAAAAATACCTGGCACTGAAAACAATCCAAATTTTTGGGCTGCTGGAATTTCAATAGTTGCGCATATGAAAAACCCAAAAATAGCTGCTGCTCATTTTAATACCAGGTTTATTGCAACAGAAAAATCTTGGTTTGGCGGAGGCTGTGATTTGACACCTGCTGTACCAGAAAATGAAGAAACTAAATCTTTTCACACTGGTTTAGAAAATTTGTGCAAAAAGAACTCATATGATTATCCTAAATGGAAAAAAGAATGCGATGAATATTTTTATTTAAAACATAGAAAAGAACCCAGGGGTGTAGGAGGTATTTTCTTTGATTATTTAAATGAAGATAATTTTGAAAACGAATTTGATTTTATTAAAAATTTAGGGGTTTATTTTAAAGATTTTGTTCATAACAATGCTGAAAGAAAAAAAGATTTATCTTATAATGAAGAAGATATGAAAAAATTAATGCACAAAAGATCTAGATATGTTGAATTTAATTTATTGTATGACAGAGGTACTTTGTTTGGCTTAAAAACAGATGGAAATGTTGAGGCTATTTTAATGTCAATGCCTCCAAAAGCGGAGTGGAATTGATGTACGAGTGGATTAAAGTTTTACATATTATTTCTTTTGTAGCTTGGTTTGCAGGACTATTTTATCTACCAAGATTATTTGTTTATCATACAGAAAATGCAGATCACGATCATACAAGAAAAACATTAGAAACAATGGAATATAAGTTGCTTAAATATATCATGAACCCAGCGATGATAGCGACTTGGGTTTTTGGAATTGGATTAATCCATTATGTTGGTTCAGCGGGGTGGTTGCATGCTAAAATTACCTTAGTTGTAATTTTGTCTGCATTTCATATGTATTTAGGAGTTATTAGAAAGAAATTAATCCACGAACCATCAAAATATTCTTCTAAATATTTTAGATATATTAATGAAGTTCCAACTGTACTTTTAATTTTAATTGTAATTTTAGTAGTGGTTAAACCATTCTAAACTTGATGAAAAAATATTTAATTCTTTTACTTATATTTTGCACATCTGCAAATGCAGCCAAATATCAAATTGGTATATTTAATTGCAAGGGTTCAAAAGACGCTCAAGGGCACTTTTTTTTTCCTCCCAGTGGAACTCAAATTCAAATAGCAAAAGAAAATAACAAAACTTTAATTAATATATCACCTTTTTTGGTTACGATGAGAAAACTTAATTCAGTAGAATTAGAAGGAAATCATAATTTCAGAGGTACTAAGGTTTATGTAAAATTTAATAACAAAAAATATTCTGGAATATTCAAAATTCATGACCCTGGCCAAAAAGAGTTAAACTTTGAATTTAGTTGTGACTTTTTACACATGCATCCTTCAGAAATTACTTTGACAGAATTAAACAAAAGAGAGCAAAGTCTTTTAAGAAAATAAAAACTTAAAATTCTTGCAATTAACCGCATTAAACAATAATAGTAATCGAACAGGACAGGTGGGTGAGTGGTTGAAACCAGCTGGTTGCTAACTAGCCTTACGAGTAACATCGTAACGAGGGTTCGAATCCCTCCCTGTCCGCCACAAATATGAAAAAAGATATCTCGATTGGAAAAACGTTAGCTAATTCTTTTCAATTTTTAATTACAAATTTTGACAAAAGATTAAAAGAAGGCTTACCTGCAGTGATTTTCATTACCATAGCCTTTAATATATTAAATTATTTAATCTCTAATGAGATTGCTACTAATTTTACTATTTTTTTTTTCTTTATTTTTACAATGATAATTTCAAGTGCAATAGGTGTTTGCGTTCATGAAGAAATACTGAATAAGTCTAAGATAGTATTTTTAAAAGAATTTTTATCACCAAGGAGCATTAAGTATTTTTTTAATTTTTTAGCTTTAACAATTATAGCCTTATCACCATTATTGATACATTTTGTTTTGAAAAACATTTTAACTATTAGAAGTGACCATGCTTCTGGTCTTCTAATATTATGGATTTTTACAACTATTTTATCTTTAAAATTAATATTTATTTTACCAAAATTAGTCCTTGGTATTAATTTTAAGTATGATTTTAAAGAACTAAATTCAATTGGGTCAAAATTATTTTTATTATTAACTATTGTAACAATAATTTTTTTAGTACCTTCAATGATTTACTTGACGCTACAACTATCATTTATGACAAGCTACAAAGACCTATACCAAATTATCAAACCTTTATTTGATGTTGGGTCTTTTTACATATCTTATTTAAATTATATTACTATTTTTGCGGTAATTTCTTACGCCTTTAAGGATTATTTTTCAAAATAGAATTTTTTCAATATCGTTAGTTACTGTTTTTTTATTAATTACGTATTTGTAAACTTGAATATTTTCTATAACTCTTTGCACATAGTTTCTTGTTTCTGAGAAGGGTATCAATTCAATCCAATCTATTGGGCTAACTTTTCCTTTTCTTGGATCACCAAATCTTTGTATCCATCTTTTTACTCTATGTGGACCGGCATTGTATGCTGCAAATGCCATATACAAAGCTCCATCTAAATTTGATGTTAAATTAGAAATATAAAATGATCCAATTTGTAAATTAAAATATTCATCTTCAATAAGTTTAGATCTTGAGTAACCCAAACCTGCTTGCTTAGCCACCAATCTTCCCGTTGCAGGCATAATTTGCATTAATCCTTTTGCACCAACCCAGCTATTAGCTCTTCCATCAAATTCACTTTCTTGTCTGATAAGTGCTAAAATTATTGATTGATCTAGTATATTTTTTTTAGCAACAACTTTGGGTGTTTCGATAATAGGGTAATTTAATTCTAAAAGATTTTTGTTTTCATAAGATGCTTGTTTTGCGATTTGAATAGCAAAGTCTAATCTATTTATTTCTTGTGACAACAAACCAGCATAAACTTGCTCTTTGATAGTTTTTTCCTCAGAACCAAGATGTCGAATTATATCTTTAGCTTTTTGAGATTCATCTAACTCATCTAGAAGGATCACAACTTTTGGAAGCTCTTGTTTTAAAAATTTATTAAATTCATCTTTTTGAAATGTGAAACTGTTTTTTACTTTAAATTTTTCTTTTTCAATTTTTGTTGCCGCTAGTTGTCCATAAAATGTTGTATTAAATTTAGATGCTGATGCATACCATTGTTTTGCCTTTTGATTTTCTCCAAGTTTTTCATATGCTTCTCCTAACCAGTAAGCCCCTCTAGATTTACTTATTGGGTAGTTAACACCATCATGCATTATTTTAAAATGTTCAACTGCAGCTTTAGGATTATTTAAAAATCTTAGAGCTAACCAACCCGCATGCCACTCTGCTTCAGCTAACAGGCTACTTTCTAAAACTCCATGATTAATTAATAAATCATAAGCTTCTTGATATTTTTTTTTATCTATATGTCTTCTGGCTATAATAAATTTTTCCTTAAACCACAGATCAGGCTTGACTAAACGTTTTGGGTCATTGGGTAGAGAGTTTATGATTTCTAATGCACTGTTGTATCTTCCTCTTTTCCTCCTCCATTTTGCTCTGTCGTATTGTAAGCCAATATTACTTTTAAATTGAGGCGGAACTTTTGCAATTGCACTATCAACACCATACGATCTTGTCATTAGCGCAAATCTTGCAAAATAAAGTTCTTTGTATCCTGGGGGTAAATATCTTAATGTTCTTCTTAATTCATAAAAATCTTGTTCCCAAGCTAAATATTCAGCTCTAATAATGTAATCATTTTTAGTTAATAAATTCCTAAATTTTTTATTAAGATACCTATGATCGTCCCTGCTTAAATTTGCACTTTTAAAACCCTCAGCAATAAGTTGATGGGCTTTATTTGTCTCTCCTTGTATTAAGAAAGCTTCACCTAATTTTATCTTTCCAAAACCACTTAATGGTTCCTGGTCAGCAAAAAATTTTATTACTTCTTTAGCTTTAGTTTCTTTGAAGTTAATTTTATGTTCTGCCAAATACCTCAATCTATTAATTCTTGGCCAATCAGGATTATTTTTTATAAAATCAGAATAATCTTGAAATGTTGCGCGATTTATTGGCTCCTTTAAATACATCCAATTCACCAATTTTTTTAAAAGTAGATTTTTTGATTTTGAAACTTGTTTTTTTGCAGAGTTCCATCTTTTTCTTTTAATTTGAGCGAATGTTTTTTGAGCTATCAAAAAATCTTTTTGAGATAGTATTTTAGAATCTTTTTTGTTCACACCTAGATCATCAGGTTTTTTTAAAGGTAGGATATTATTAGTTACACTAAAGTTTTCCTCCATGTCTTTTTTAATCTCATTTTTATTTATTTTAGGAGGTTGTTTTTTATTAGTTTTTTTTGAAATTGTTTTCTCTATTTTTTTAGGAACAATTTTTTTTGGAGTTACTTTTTTTTCAAAAATATTTCTAACTTCTTTTTTCTTATTTGTTTCTCTTATTTCATTTTTAGTTTTTAAAGTATGAGTTTTAAATTCATTAGGTTTTGGTTCAGGTTTAATTAATCTTGCAAATGAATTATTTTGAATAAAAAAAAATATAGATAAGCAAAGTACTATTTTTAGTATAGTTTTTCTTTTAATCATGTAATAAATCTATATATAAATTTTTATATTTTATAACTATGTTTAAAGGATCTATAACAGCTTTAGTTACCCCATTTAAAGGTGATAAATTAGACGAAAATGCTTACGAAAAGTTTATTAATTTTCAAATTTCCAATGGAACTAATGGTATAGTACCATGTGGTACCACTGGTGAGTCGCCAACAATCAGTCATGACGAACATAGACGCTTAATAGAAATAGCAGTTAAGTCCTCTGGTGGCAAAATACCAGTGATTGCAGGAACTGGTTCTAACTCTACTGAAGAAGCTGTAGAAATGACTAAGTTTGCTGAGCAAGCAAAGGCAAATGCAGCACTAATAGTTACACCTTACTACAATAAACCTACTCAAGAGGGTTTGTATCAACATTATAAAAAAATTAATGATAGCTGTGGCATTCCAATAATTATTTATAATATTCCCGGAAGGTCTGTAGTTGATATGAGTGTTGATACAATGGCTCGACTTTATGAATTAAAAAATATTGTTGGTGTGAAAGATGCAACAGGTGATCTAGATAGAGTTACTCAACAAAAAAATAAAATGGGTGACGAGTTTATTATGCTATCAGGAAATGATGAAAATACACTTGAATTTAATAAACTTGGCGGCGTCGGATGTATCTCAGTATCGGCAAATGTAGCTCCAAAAATGTGTTCAGATTTTCACAAATTATGTAACGCAGGTAATTTTGGCGAAGCAAAAACTTTATTTGAAAAATTGCTACCTATGCATGATGTAATGTTTGTTGAAAGTAATCCTGTGCCCGCAAAATATAGTCTGAGTTTAATGGGCATGATGTCAGAAGATGTTAGATTGCCTCTTGTCACTGCTGAAAATTCTTCCAAAGAAAAAATTAAAGCAGTTTTAAAAAAACTAGCTTTAATTTAATGAGTAAAAAAAACGCATCTAGCAACATTGTTGCTCAGAATCGTAAAGCAAGTTTTAATTATTTTTTTGAGGATACATTAGAAGCAGGTATTGAATTACTAGGCTCAGAAGTAAAATCATTAAGAGCAGGAAAAGGAAGTATAGCTGACGCATATGCTTTGGATAGTGAGGGTGAAATTTATTTGCACAATACTTACATACCTGAATACAAACAAAGTAGTTATAATAACCACGACCCAAGAAGATTGAGAAAACTTTTATTAAATAAAAAAGAGATTAATAAAATTATTGGAAAAATTAACAGAGATGGTTTTACTGTGGTACCAACAAAAATTTATTTTAATTCCAAAGGTATTGCCAAAGTTAACATTGCAATTGCAAAAGGTAAAAAATTGCACGACAAAAGACAGACAAAAAAACAAAGAGATTGGAATAGAGAAAAATCAAGAGTTTTTAGAAAATCAAGTTAATGAAAATTTTAGCCTTTGGATCAAATCTTCCCTTTGAAAATAACTCTACGAAAGAAAATATTGAGTCTGCCTACAAAGCGCTAAGTCAATTCAATATTAATATTTTAAAAAAATCTTTTTTTTATCAATCAGAAGCTTACCCAAATAAATCTGATCCATTGTTTTGTAATTCAGCAGTTTCCATTGATACTAATCTTTCACCCCATGATTTATTATTGAATATTTTAAAGATTGAGAAAAGATTTGGCAGAGAAAGAAAAGAAAAAAACTCTCCAAGAACATTAGATATAGATATTATATGTTTTGACGATTTAATTATTAATGATGACAATTTAATTATTCCTCATCCAAATTTACATAAAAGACCTTTTGTTTTTTTGCCCCTTAGAGATCTTGACAAAAGTTGGAAACATCCTGTTTTTTTAAAAACTATTGATGAATTTGTTAAAGAATTTGATCCAAATGAATTAAAATCTGTTAAAAAAGTTTTATAAATTGTTATAATTTTATTATGTCAGATGAGCTTCAATTAATTAAAAAGATCAAGTCTTATAATAATTACGTTGATGAAAATGTTATTATTAATGCTTATAAATATGCATCAGAATTACACAGGACACAAAAAAGACATTCTGGCGATCCTTATATTAGTCACCCAGTAGCAGTTGCCAATATTTTAGCAGAACTAAAGCTAGATGGTCCCACTATTACTACTGCTTTATTGCATGATACAATTGAAGACACAAAGGCAACTTATGATGAGGTCAAAAATAATTTTGGTGAAGAGATTGCTGATCTTGTAGATGGTGTAACAAAAATTTCAAAACTTGAAGTTGAAAAAAAAACTTTAACGGCTGGTGAAAATTTTAGAAAATTAATTTTAGCTACATCCAAAGACATTAGAGTTTTATTAGTTAAACTTGCTGACAGGTTACATAACATTAGAACAATTACTTCAATCGATAAAAAAGAAAAAAGAGAAAGAATTGCAAAAGAGACAATGGAAATTTATGCGCCATTGGCCGAAAGAATGGGTATGCATAAAGTTAGGGATGAGCTTGAAGATAGATCATTTGCAATATTAAATGATGAAGCAAGATCATTAATCGTAAATAGAGTCAAAGAAATATCTCCAGGCAGAAAAAAAATATTTAACGAGGTTTTAAAGGAAATTGAACAAATTTTAGAACAAAACAATATTGATGCTGAAGTAATTGGCAGAGAAAAAACTCCTTTTTCAATATGGAGAAAAGTAAACGAAAAAAGAATTTCTCTTGAGCAGATAACAGATTTAATTGGTTTTAGGATTATAACTAAAAATAATGCAGATTGTTATAGTTGTTTAGGTATATTTCATAGTAAATGGAGTGCAGTTCCAGGTAGGTTTAAAGATTATATTTCAACACCAAAATCTAATAGATACCAGTCGATACACACAACTATTATTGGGCCAAGAAAACAAAGAGTTGAAATTCAAATACGGACACAGCAAATGAATGATTATGCCGAAAGAGGTGTCGCCGCTCATTGGCTTTATAAAAAAAATGAAAATATAGATAAAAAAAATAGCTATGAATACTCTTGGTTAAGTGATCTTGTTGAATTTTTAGAGTCAGGCGAAAATCCTGAGCATTATTACGAATATACCAAGTTGCAATTATATGCTGACCAAGTTTTTTGTTTTACCCCTAATGGTGCAGTAATTAGATTGCCTAAAAGAGCAACACCTATAGATTTTGCGTATGCTGTTCATACTGATCTAGGTGACACTTGTACTGGATGTAAGATAAATGGAAAACATTCGCCACTTCAAACACATTTAAGAAATGGTGACTTAGTTGAAATTTTAAGTTCAACAAAAAAATCACCCTCATATCATTGGCTATCATATGCAAAAACAGGGAAGGCCAGAAGTGCGATCAGAAGATATTGGCATGATAAACTGCCAGTACAAAATGAAAGCAAAATTCATAAATCAAGTATTTGGGTTCTATTAAGTCATAAAGCTGGAACGTTAGGAGAGATATGCACTTTAATAGGTAAACATAAATGCAATATTTTTAATGTAGAATTAGTTGACAAAAAAGAGGATTTCCTGAGTTTTATATTTGATATTGAAATTAAAAATTTAAAAGATTTTACAAATTTAATATCTGAATTAAAAGTCAGATCAATTAATTTTAAAATAATTAGACATAGAAAATCAGATTAATGCTAAATGAAGAACAAACTATTGATATTTTAAAAAAAACAAATTCATTATTAGAAGGTCATTTCATTTTATCATCAGGTTTAAGGAGTGAAAAATATTTACAATGCGCTCAATTAATGATGCATGCAGATTTAGCCGAGAAAGTATGCGAGTCTTTAGCAGAAAAAATTAAGACTGAAAAAATTGATTTTGATCTAGTAGCATCACCAGCAATTGGCGGAATATTAGTTGGTTATCAAGTATCAAAGTATTTAAATGTTCCTAATATCTTTGTAGAGAGAGTAGATAATATATTTAATTTAAGAAGGGGTTTTGATTGCAAAAATAAAAAAATTTTAATTCTGGAAGACGTCATTACTACTGGCAAATCAAGTTTAGAATGCGCCAAATGTCTTAAAAACTTAGGCTCAAAAATTGTTGGATATGCCTGTATCGTAGATCGATCTGGTGGCAATTCTGAAATTAATAAAATTATTTCACAAATTAGTTTTAATATACCAACTTACTCTAAAGATAATTTACCAGAACATTTAAAAAAAATTGAAGCCGTAAAACCAGGTAGTAGAAAAATTTAGTAATATGAGAGCTAAATTAGGTGTAAATATTGATCATGTTGCTACTTTAAGAAATGCAAGAGGCGAGGGTCATCCAAATATTGTAAGTGCAGCCAAAAAGGTAATTAAAAATGGGGCAGATTCAATCACAATACATGTGAGAGAAGATCAAAGACATATTAAGAGAACAGATGCTTTAATTTTAAAAAAAAAAATAAATAAACCAATTAATTTAGAAATGGCTCCAACCGAAGATATGTTGCGCTTCGCGTTAAAATTAAAACCAAAATATGTTTGTATAGTTCCTGAAAAAAGACAAGAAATAACAACAGAGGGCGGTTTAAATCTAAAACAAAAAAACTTAAAAAATATAATTCAAAAACTTAAGAATAAAAAAATTGAAGTATCATTATTTATTAATCCTAATTTAAAAGACGTAAAAAGATCACACATTTTAGGAGCGAATGCTGTTGAAATTCACACTGGTACTTTTGCATCTTCTTTAAAAAATAAAAATAAAAATAAAGCTAATATTGAATTCAAAAAAATAAAAGAATGTCAAATTGAATGCCAAAATACACACATGAAATTTAATGTTGGTCATGGTTTAACTTATGACTCAGCTGCTTATTTAAAAAAAATTAAAAATATTAACGAATTTAATATTGGTCATTTTATTATTGGTGAGAGTTTATTTGATGGTTTTTCAAAAGTTGTAAAAAAATTTAAAAAAATATTAGTTAAATAATGACTTTATTAGGCTTGGGTACTGATATCGTAAACATCAAAAGAATAGAAAAAATCTTGTCAAAAGATAAGAAAAAATTCATAGATAAAATTCTTCATTGCGAGGAAAAAAAACAAAAAAATATAACAGCTAATTTTTTATCTAAAAAATTTGCAGCAAAAGAAGCGTTTTCCAAAGCATTAGGTACTGGTATTGGCGGTATAATAAATTTTAATGAAATTATAATTTGCAATAAATCTAGCGGGGCACCTGACATTAAAATAGATAAAAAGGCTCAAAAAAGAGTCTTAAGAAAATTAAAAGTAAGTAAAGCTAAATTTTTTATATCTATTTCTGATGATTATCCTTTTGCTTTGGCTACAGTTATTATATCGAAATAAATAACTCATGAAAAAGAAAATTATAGAAAATGTTAAAACATTAATAATTGCATTGATATTGGCTATAATAATAAGGTCCCTTTTAATTCAACCATTTTTTATTCCATCTTCATCTATGGAGAATACTTTATTAATAGGTGATCGTTTATTTGTAACAAAATATTCTTATGGTTATAGCAGACACTCATTTCCATTTAGCATAAAACTTTTATCTGAAAGAGTTTTATATACCGAGCCTGAGAGGGGTGATGTCATTGTTTTCAAAACCCCCGCTGACAATAGAACAGACTATATTAAAAGACTAATTGGCAAACCAGGTGATATTATTCAATTTGTTAATGGTGACCTTTATTTAAATAAAAAAAAAATAGAGAAAGAATTTGTTAAAAGAGATACAGTTTTATGCGGTCAAGAAAAGATTGAAGTAAATATATATAAAGAAAAAATTAATGAAAAAAGTGAATATCAAATTGCGTATTTTGCAAATGACTCTATGACAGACACTGATACTTATACGGTACCCAAGGATCACTTTTTCTTTTTGGGAGACAATAGAGACTGCTCAAAAGATAGTAGATTTTTAATGAGTGTCGGGTATGTAAATAAAGAAAATTTAGTTGGTAAAGCGAGATTTTTATTTTTTTCAAATGATCAAAGTATTGGAAATTTTTTTACATTTTGGAGATGGCATAACTCAATACGCTTTAACAGAATATTAAAAAAAATAATTTAATGAAAAAAAATGACCTTGCGCAAGTAGAGAAAATTTTAGAAATAAAATTTAATAACAAATCTTTAATTGAACAAGCTTTTACCCATAAAAGTAAATCAGTTAATATAAATAATAATAATGAAAGACTTGAATTTTTAGGGGATAGAGTTTTAGGTCTTGTTATAGCAAGTTATTTAAATGATAATTATCCCAAAGACTCTGAAGGTGTGTTAGATAAAAAATTAGCATCATTAGTAAATAAAGAAACTTGTTCCAAAATTATTTCCTCTTTAGAAATCGATAGATTTTTAAGTCTCAGTGAGGCTCAAAAACAAAACAAAGCAGGTAACAAAAAAATATTAGGTGATTTGTGCGAATCTATTATTGGTGCTGTTTTTATGGATAAAGGATTTGAGCAAACAAAAAAATTCATATTAAAAATATGGAAAGAAAATTTAAAAAATACTACTCAAGTTTTTATTGATCCAAAAACTAAACTTCAAGAGTATTCTTTGAAACTTTACAAGAAACTTCCTGTATACAAATATATTTCTAATTCAGGCCCTTCTCACAAACCAAATTTTAGAGTGTCTGTTTCTATCGAGCAATCAAAGAGTTTTGTAGCAACTGGAACATCTAAAAAAAATGCTGAAACAAATGCTGCAAAGAAACTTATTGAGTATTTAAAAATCAAATAATGAAAACTTCTTACATTGCTTTGTCAGGTCCTACTAATTCAGGTAAATCAACATTATTAAACTGTTTTGCCAATAAAAAAGTTTCAATTGTCTCAAAAAAAATACAAACGACCAACTTTAATATTGAGTTTTCGATTAACTTTAAAAATACACAAATGATTTTTATTGATACTCCTGGTTTCTACAAAGATAACATTAATGATAATTATTTAAGAGAAGCAATCCAAGGTTTGGAAAGAGCTGATATAGTCATATTTATACTAGATATTAATAATAAATTTAGACATCTTGATAAAATAAAAAATAATTTAGAAAAAATTAAAAATAAAATTTTAGTTTTTAATAAAATAGATAAAGTTGATAACGATGAAATTTTAGAGAAAATAAAAACTTTAGATTTTATTAATAAGTTTGATGAAATTTTTTATATTTCTGCATTAAAAAAAAAGAATACTGAAAAAATACTTAATTATATAGAAAAGAAATCATTAAAAGAAACAACAAAATTTACAAAGCGCATTTCAAAGGAAAAGTTTTTTTCAGAGATCACAAGAGAAGCGCTTTTATTTTATATTCACAAGGAAATTCCATACAAATCTTTAATTGTCACTGATAGTATTAAAAAGGGAAAATATTTAACTGTGAATCAAACTATAATAGTAAAAACAGAAGCACATAAAAAAATTATTTTAGGAAAAAATGGTCAAATGATTAAAAAAATTGGTATTTACTCAAGGTCTCAACTTGAAAAAATTTTGAAAAAAAAAGTAAACCTTTTTTTAAAATTAAAATTGTCAAAAGTTAAATAAATGCGATGGAGTGATATTGGATATTTGCTTTCAGTATCCGCAACTAAAGAAAATTCTTCTTTAGTCAAGGTTTTCTCAAGAGAGCACGGTTGCGTTACTGGTGTTGTGTACGGCAGTTCATCTAAAAAGAAAAAGCCAGATTTGCAAATTGGTAATAAAATAAAATTAAATTTTAATTCCAAAAATGAAGATGCTCTAGGTTATTTCTCTATAGAGTTGATGGAAAATATATCAATAAAATTTTTTAATGATTTAAAAAAACTAAATTTATTAATCATTTCAATTGAGGTTATTTCAAAAATTATGCCAGAGCAGCAAAAATATACTGAATGCTTTGATGAGTATGATCAATTAATTAAATCTTTGGAGGGTGATAGTTTAAAGTCATATTTAATATGGGAGTTTAATTTCTTAAAAAACATTGGTTATGGAGTAGATTTAAATGAAGAAGGCTTTAACCCTGTAATAAAAAGTATTTTAAATGGTAGTAGTATAGACTTTACTATTGAGGATTTAAAAGCAATTTTTAATTTAAATAGTGAAACAATATCTAATAGATTAGTTGATGTAATTAATATAACAAATTTTAAAAATAGACCAAAGATTCTAAATTATTTAAATGAGTAAAAATATTGTAAAAGATGAATTGCAAAATCAATTTGCTAAAAAATATCTTGCGTATGCATTATCTACAATTACGCAACGTGCATTGCCCGATGTTAGAGATGGTTTGAAGCCAGTACATAGGAGATTAATATATGCAATGTATTTGCTGAACTTAAGTCCAAAATCTCAATTTAAAAAGTCCGCAAGAGTAGTGGGTGATGTGATTGGTAAATTTCACCCCCATGGAGACCAATCTGTCTACGATGCTTTAGTTAGATTGGCCCAAGATTTTTCTACACATTATCCATTAGTAAATGGTCAAGGTAATTTTGGAAATGTTGATGGTGATAATGCAGCTGCCATGAGATATACGGAAACTAAATTAACTAAAACTTCAGAATATTTACTCGCGGATATTGAAGAGGAGACTGTCAATTTTAAGAAAACATATGATGGAGAACTAGATGAACCTGAGATATTACCATCACAATTTCCAAATATTTTAGCAAACGGATCCTCAGGTATTGCCGTAGGAATGGCAACGTCAATACCACCACATAATGTACAAGAAATATGCGAAGCGTTAATATATTTAAATGATAATCCAAATTGTTCCATAAAGGATTTACTAAAATTTATCAAAGGACCTGATTTTCCAACTGGCGGTATATTAAACGAGGATAAAAAAGAAATTTTTAAAGCTTATAAAACTGGCCGTGGTTTTTTTGAAATAAAATCAAAATATAAAGTAGAAGATCTTGGTAGGGGATTATATCAAATTGCTGTTACTGAAATTCCTTACTCGGTTAATAAATCAAAATTAATTGAAAAATTAGCTGGGATTATAATTAATAAGAAAAATAAATTGTTAGATCATGTTTCTGATGAATCGGATGAAAAAATAAGAATTGTCTTGAGGCCCAAGAACAGAAATGTGAATCCTGAAGATTTAATGAATTCCCTTTTTGAACAGTCAGAACTTAAAAACAAAATTTTTTTAAATATGAATGTTCTTAACGAAAAAAATGAACCAAAAGTAATGAATTTAAAGGAAATTTTAAAATCATTACTTAAGCATAGATATATTATTTTAAATAATAAAATTAATTTTAAGCTTAAAAAAATTAAAAGAAGATTAGAAATTTTAAAAGGTTTTATAATCGTATATAAAAACTTAAATCAAATAATCAAAATCATAAGAAACTCTAAAGATCCAAAGAAAGAATTAATAAAAAAATACAAATTTACTTTAATACAGGTTGACTCAATCCTAGAGATGAGGCTTCGAAATTTAAAAAAAATTGAAGAACTAGATATTAAAAAAGAGTTTAAAAATCTAGAGTTAGAAAAGAAAAGATTATCTAAAATTTTAAATTCAAAAACACTTCAAAGAAAAGAAATTAACAACGAGTATACAGAAGTTATAAATGAATTTGGAGATAATTCTACTTATGGACCAAGACGATCTATTCTTGAAAAATTTGTTAAATTTACAGATGATGAATTAGAGTCAAAACTTGAAGTTATCGAAAATATAAATGTTTCACTTATTAATGAAAAATTTTTAAAATCTAAAAAAGGTACTTATAAAAGAAGTGAAAAAAATAGCGATGACGTTAGTCTAATTATTAATTGCAAAACTTCAGATCAGATTTGTTTATTATCTAATATTGGCAAATCTTATATTTTAAATTGTTCTAATTTAAAATTTGGGTCAACAAAGGGATTTTTAATTTCATCATATTTAAAATTAAAAGACGAAGAAAAAATTGTTGATTTATTTGTTTACAAAGAAAAGCAAGAAATTATTTTGTCATCGCAAAATGGGTATGGTTTTTTTGTAAAATCAGAAGATTTGTTTACGAATAAAAAATCTGGAAAAAAAATATTTAATATTAAAAAAAATGACCAGTTTTATGGATCATGTTTAATAAATAAAGAAAAAGATAAGTTTATAGTATTATTTTTAAAAGATAATTTAAAATATAAATTAATAATATTTGAACTTAAAGAAGTTCCTTATTTGCAAAAAGGATCTGGAGTTATTTTATTTAAAACAAAGGGTTTCAAATTAAATAATTTTTGCTCTATAGATGATAATCTTTCATTAATTGATATTGATTCAAAAAAAATTGAATTAGGTAATTTGAAATCTTTTTTATCAAAAAGAGGAAAATCTGGTAAAGTTATTAAATTAAAAAAAGAAATTTTACTAAACAAAGGTTTTGCTGGATATTATAAATTGAATTCTTAAAAATAATCTTATTATAAGTATATGATTAAAAAATTTAAAGCTGCTCTTTCAAAGTACCCAACCGGTATTGCCTGTGTACTAAGTAAGAATATAAAAAACAATTATAATGGAATTATAATTAATTCATTTTCTTCAGTTTCATTAAAACCTCTCATGGTTTTGTGGAGTTTGGATATTAAATCAAGTAAGTTTAAAAATTTTAAGAGTTCAAAAAAACAAACTGTAGTACTATTAAGTCAAAATCAAAAGAAATTAGTTAATAAAATGGCATTTCAAAATGATGAAATATCAGGTTTGGAATATAAAAAAATTATAGATAATTCTGTTTTTTCTCTTCAATGTAATAAATTCAAAGAAATTAAAGCTGGTGATCATTTTACCATATTTTTAAAGGTAAAAAAAATATTGGTTAATTCAAAGACAAAACCATTATTATATTACCAAAAAAAAATTCTAACATTTTAAATGTTAATAAGTATTTTCTCGTATTGAGAATATTTTTTTTATATATAAATATTAATCACTTTGTCTAAAACTTTTATAACTAAAAAAATATTCATATCTTCTGACCATGCCGGTTATGATCTTAAAAAATATTTAATTAATCAGATTTCAAAGAAAAAAATTAAAATTATAGATTTAGGTCCATTTTCAAAAGATTCAGTTGATTACCCGGACTTTGCTAAAAAACTATCTAAGAAAATAACCAATATTAATTTTGGAATTCTGGTTTGCGGAACTGGTATTGGAATGTCAATTATGGCGAATCGTTATAGAAAAGTCAGAGCATCATTGGTCTTTAATTCTAAAACAGCGAAATTAGCAAGAGAACATAACAATGCTAATGTTTTGGTGCTAGGTTCAAGGGTGACAAATAAAAAAAATGCTTTAAAAATAACGGAAGTTTTCTTTAAAACAAAATTTTTAAAAGGAAGGCACTTAAGAAGGGTAAAGAAATTTAATAATGTCTAAAGAATTAAAAACCGAGATAGATTTTTTTGAAAAATCATTAAAAGATAGTGATCCAGAAGTTTTTTCATCTATAGATGAAGAGTTAAATCGCCAAAGAAATCATTTAGAATTAATAGCCTCAGAAAACATTGCTTCCAAAGCGGTCATTGAAGCACAAGGAACTGTATTAACGAACAAATATGCCGAAGGATATCCAGGTAAAAGATATTATGGTGGTTGCGAATTTGTTGATAAATCTGAAAATTTAGCAATTGAAAGAGCAACAAAATTATTTGATGTTAAATTTGCAAATGTTCAACCACATTCAGGAGCACAAGCTAATGGAGCAGTTTTTTTAGCTCTTTTAAAACCAGGCGATACAATTTTAGGCATGGGTATTGATCAAGGTGGACACCTCACTCATGGAGCACCACCTGCGCAATCAGGTAAATGGTTTAACGCTATTGCATATGGTGTAGATAAAAAGACCGGTTTATTAGATTATGATCAGGTTGAAAAACTAGCTATTGAGCATAATCCCAAATTAATTATTGCAGGCGGTAGTGCTTATTCAAGAATTATAAATTTTAAAAAATTTAGAGAGATAGCTGATAAGGTAGGAGCTTATTTATTAGTCGATATGGCTCATTTTTCTGGATTAGTTGCGGGTAAAGCATATCCAAATCCATGTGATCACGCTCACGTAGTTACATCTACAACTCATAAAGTTTTAAGAGGTCCAAGAGGTGGAATAATTTTAACAAATGATGAGGATCTAGCAAAAAAATTTAATTCAGCAGTCTTTCCAGGTTTACAGGGTGGTCCTTTAATGCATGTTATTGCAGCAAAAGCTGTTTGTTTTAAAGAAGCTTTACAAGACGATTTTAAAATTTATTCCAAAAATGTAATTGAAAATGCCAAAATTTTATCTGAAACACTTAAAAACCTTGGTTATGAAATTTTCTCTGGTGGTACAGATACACATTTAGTTCTTATCGATCTTAGACCATTAGGTTTGACAGGTAAAGAAGCTGAAAGATCTTTAGTTAATGCAAACCTAACATGTAACAAAAATGGTATACCTTATGATGAAGCGAAACCTTGGGTCACTTCTGGTATTAGACTTGGTACACCAGCATGCACAACTAGAGGATTTGGATTGGCTGAATTTAAACAAGTTGCTGAGTTAGTTGATGAAGTTTTAAAAGGCTTAAAAGATAACAAAGATGATAATTCAAAAGCAGAATTATCTGTTAGAAAAAAAGTAATTGAGCTTTGTAAGAAGTTCCCAATTTACTAAATTATGCTTTGTCCATTTTGTAAAGAAAAAGATACCTCAGTAATAGATTCTCGATCAACTGAAGACGGGACAGCAATACGTAGAAGGAGATTGTGTGGTTGCGGTAAGCAAAGATTCACAACTTTTGAAAGAGTTCAATTTAGAGAGCTAACTGTTATAAAAAAAAACGGTAGAAAATCACCTTTTGACAGAGAAAAACTTACCAAATCTGTCATGACAGCTTTAAGAAAAAGACCCATCGATAATGACACAATTGAAAAATTTGTATCTAAAATTTATCGTAATTTAGAAGATCTTGGACAAAACGAAATTATGTCTTCAACGATAGGAAAATTTGTGATGGATGGATTAAGAGAATTAGATCACGTAGGGTATGTAAGGTTTGCATCTGTGTATACTGATTTTAAAGAAGCTAAAGATTTTGAGCAATTTGTAGACAATATTAATGTCCAAGTTAAAAAATAATTTACCAAAAAAATATTTAGTTAATTTAACCAATAAACTTTCAGAAATTAATCAATTCGAAACATTTCCAAATCCATGCGTTGGCGCTGCAGGTATTGATAAAAATAATCATATACATTTAGCAGTTACAGGAAAGAATGGATCGCCTCATGCAGAATTTGCTTTATTAAAAAACAAAAAAAAAAATTTTATAAATGAACTTTATACTTCTTTAGAACCTTGCTGCCATATAGGCAAAAACCCTTCTTGCTCTAACTTAATAATTAAAAAAAAAGTAAAAAAAATTTTTTCATCATCTATAGATTTAGATGAAAGGGTAAAAGGAAAAACAAATAGATTATTAAAAAAAAAAAATATTTCTTTAAAGTATACTAAGCAGCCCTCAAAACCTTCTATTCTTCACAATTATTGTAATTCAAATCAAAAACCCTATGTAGTGGCAAAAATAGCATCTAGTAGTGATTTTTATAGTAAGCATAAATTCAAAAGATTATTCACAAGTACATCTGCTTTAAAGTTTGCTCATTTATTAAGATATCAATCTGACTCAATACTGATTGGAAAAAATACAATTAATCACGACAATCCAAGTTTAAATTGCAGATTAAATGGTATCGAAAAAAAAATTGCGATTTTTATAATAAATAAAAATCTTTTTTTTAACAAAAAAGTCTTTTTAAATAATAATTTAAAAGGTTCTTATGTTTTTCATTCTGAAAAAAATAAAACAAAAATTAAAAAAGTAGGTAAATTTTTTAAACTAATATATTTTGATCTAAATCAACCAATTAACGATTTACTTAAAATTGTATATCAACTTGGATATAAAAAACTTCTCATCGAAGGCGGAGCCAATACACTAAGATATTTCCTCAAGGGCAAATGTATTAACGAATTATATCATGTGAAAAATAAGCTTAATTTTAATAAAAATGGCCTGTTAAGCATAAAAAAAATTATAAAAAATAATAAATTACCTTTAAATGAAGTATTAAACCTAGAACAAGATTTGATTTTGAATTACAAATCAAAATATGTTCACTGGAATTATTGAAAGTACCGCAAATTTAAAAAAAATATCAAAGAATAAAAATAATTTTTCTTATATATTTAATTGCAAGATACCGGTAAAAAAAAAAGATATTGGTACTTCAATCTCAATTAATGGAGTTTGTTTAACTTTAGTAAAGTTTTGTAAAAATAAAAGAAATCATGATTTATATTTTGATATTTCTCCAGAAACCTTAAAAATTACCAACCTCATTAACAGTAAAATAGGCGATTTGTTTAATATTGAAAAATCATTAAAATTTGGTGATGAAATTGCTGGTCACTTTGTTCAAGGACATGTTGATGATATTGGTAAAATTAAGTCTTTTACAAAAATAAAAAACTCCTGGCAAATTTGGATTCAAATTAAATCTAAATTTAAAAAATTTTTAATTACAAAAGGTTCTGTTTCTGTGAATGGTATTTCATTAACAATTAATAATATAAAAAATAATATGTTTAGGGTAGATATTATCCCTCATACATTTAACAAAACAAATTTAAATAAATTAAAAAAAAATAGTACAGTAAATATAGAGTATGATTTGTTAATTAAATTTTTAAAACAAAATGTTAAATAAATTCACACCAATAGATAAATTACTAAAAGCTGCCAAAAGGGGTGAGATTTTTATTTTGGTTGATGATGAAAGAAGAGAAAATGAAGGGGACCTTGTATTTTTAGGAGAAAAATGTTCGCCAAAAAAAATTAACTTTATGGCAAAGTATGGGAGAGGTTTGATATGTTTGGCATTAGACAAGAAGCAATCATCTAAACTGGGTTTAAAATTAATGCCAAGTTCAAATTTTTCACGTTTTAGCACTGCATTTACAGTAAGTATTGAGGCAAGAAGAGGTGTTACTACCGGTATATCTGCTTACGATAGATCAAAGACAATCTTAACTGCAATTAAAAAAAATTCTTCAAAAAAAGATATTGTTACACCGGGTCATATTTTTCCTCTTGTTTCAAGAGATGGTGGCGTTTTGATTAGAGCTGGTCACACAGAAGCATCGGTTGATATTGCTAAATTAACTAAAAAAAATCCTTCTGCTGTTATTTGTGAAATTATGAATGAAGATGGGACAATGGCCAAAAGAGACCAGCTATTTAAATTTGCAAATAAACATAAATTAAAAATTTCTAAGATTGAAGATTTAATAGAATATCGTTTTAAAAAAGAAAATTTTTTAAAATTAAAATCTAAAAAAATATTTAAATTTAAAAAAAATATTTTAGATAAACAAATCTTTCAAAATTCAATAGATAAAAACAAACATCTAGTATTTTCAAAAATTACTAATAAAACAAACTGCAAAGTTAGAGTTTTATCAATAAAAGAGAAATTATCACAAAATATTTTTAACAATAAAGATGTAAAAAATTCTCTTAGTTATTTAAATAAATCAAATAACTTTTCATTAATTGTAATTCAAAGCTCAGTAATGAAGGAGGATAAAAACTTCATTAATTTTTCTGGCAATAAAAGAGAATTTGAAGCTAATTTGATAAGAAATTATGGTGTTGGTGCTCAAATAATAAAAAAATTAGGTTTAAATGATATAGTATTGGTAACCAAATCAAAAAAAAGAATAGTTGGATTAGATGGATTTGGTATTAAGATTAAAAAACAAAAGATTTTTAAATGAAAAAATGCCTAGTCGTATATTCTGATTATTATAAATCTATAAGCAAAAATCTTTTAAAAGGTTGCATATCGATTTTAAAAAAAAATAAAATTAATCATGATATTTATCTTGTTGATGGATCCTATGAGATTCCACAATTAATTAATATAAAAATTAAAACAAAAAAATATAATTCTGCAATTGCATTAGGATGTATAATAAAAGGCAAAACTCCTCATTTTGACTTTATATCCAAAGCAATTACAGATGCGATTATGAAATTGTCTTTGAAATATAATTTACCTTTATCAAATGGTGTTTTAACTTGTAATAACCAATCACAAGCAAAATTAAGATCATCTGGTAAAAAAAATAAGGGTATTGAGGCAGCGAATGCACTTATTTCAGTTTTAAAAAATTTAGATTAATGAAGTCTGGAACGCGAACCAAACTAGTTCAAAAAATCTATGAGAAAACAAAAAATCCAGATGGGGTTATTGATTTTGGAAAAGATCCTTACATCAGGCATATAAAAAAAGTATTTAAAGGATATTTTGAACAAGAGGAACAACTTAATGAAATTTTAAGCAGATCTTTATCTGCTGAAATTAAGCAAAAAAATTTAGATAGCTTGTTAAATATCATACTAAAAACTTCAATTTATGAGCTAAAGTTTTGTGAGAAAATTCCATTTAAAGTAGTTATTAATCAATATTTGGATGTAACAGCCCAATTTTACGGTAATGATCAAAAAAGGCTGGTAAATGGCGTTTTAGATAACGTGGCAAAATCGTTAAATTCGTCTAATTAAGTTGATTTATATTGCAATTTTTGGCAATTAGCCTGTTTTTAACAAGAATATATAAAGGAAATAATAAATGAACCCATCAGATATAATTATTCTAGACTATGTTGTTCTTTGTGGTGTTGCGGCTGTAGCGTATGGCTGGATCGCAAGTAAACAAATTTTAGAAGCAAGTGCAGGTAATAAAACCATGCAAGATATTGCTGGAGCAATTCAAGAAGGGGCTCAAGCATATTTAAACAGACAATACAAAACGATAGCATTAGTTGGAGCGGTGGTATTAGTTTTAATCACTGTTCTATTTAGTCCATTAGTAGCCGCTGGTTATTTAATTGGTGCAGCTCTGTCTGGTGTTGCCGGTTATGTTGGAATGATTATTTCGGTAAGAGCTAACGTTAGAACTGCTGAAGCAAGTAGAAAAGGTTTAGCAAAAGGTTTAGATATTGCTTTCAAATCTGGAGCAGTAACTGGAATGTTAGTTGCTGGTTTAGCATTATTAGCTATTACAGTTTATTATAAATTATTAGTTTCTATAAATTCATCTGAAAGAGAAATTATTGATGCATTAGTCGCTCTTGGGTTCGGAGCTTCATTAATATCAATTTTTGCAAGATTAGGTGGTGGTATTTTTACTAAAGGTGCCGATGTTGGTGCTGATTTAGTGGGGAAAGTTGAAGCTGGAATTCCAGAAGATGATCCAAGAAATCCAGCAGTTATAGCTGATAACGTGGGTGATAACGTTGGTGATTGTGCAGGAATGGCTGCAGACTTATTTGAAACATATGCTGTTACTGTTGTTGCTACAATGGTTTTAGCATCAATTTTCTTTACAGGAAATTCTAGCATGATGGTTTATCCTTTAGCCATAGGTGGAATTTGCATCTTAACATCTATCATTGGTACTTTTTTTGTTAGACTAGGAAGAAGTAAAAACGTAATGGGAGCTTTATACAAAGGTTTCGTTGCTACAGCTGTTTTATCTTTGGTAGCTATGTATCCGGTGACAGATAATATTATTGGGTTAGAAAAAGCCTTAAAAGTTGGGAACTTATCTTTTCAAGGTATTGATTTATTTTATTGTGCTGTAATTGGTCTAATTATTACTGGTTTAATAATTTGGGTTACAGAATACTATACTGGAACTGACTACAGACCAGTAAAATCAGTTGCTCAATCTTCAACAACTGGTCACGGTACAAATGTAATTCAAGGTTTAGCTATTTCAATGGAAGCTACAGCATTACCGGCATTAATTATTGTTGTTGGTATTATTACTACTTATTCGTTAGCTGGTTTATTTGGAATTGCAATTGCAGTTACTAGTATGCTTGCATTAACTGGAATGGTTGTTGCATTAGATGCATATGGACCTGTAACAGATAATGCTGGTGGAATTGCTGAAATGTCTAAATTACCATCAAGTGTTAGAAAAACTACTGATGCTTTAGATGCTGTAGGAAATACTACAAAAGCTGTAACAAAAGGTTATGCAATTGGTTCAGCAGGTTTAGGTGCATTAGTTTTATTTGCTGCTTATACTGAAGATATTAAATACTTTTCTGCTCAAGCAGATTCAGCATTAAGCGGTATCAAAGTAAGTTTTGATCTATCAAACCCTTATGTTGTTGTTGGATTATTAATTGGTGGTTTGTTGCCATATCTTTTTGGTTCAATGGGAATGCAAGCTGTTGGTAGAGCAGGTGGTGCTGTTGTGAATGAAGTTAGAAGACAGTTTAAAAGAATGCCTGGCATTATGAAAAGAAAACAAAAACCTGATTACGCGAAAGCCGTTGACTTGTTAACACAAGCTGCGATTAAAGAGATGATTATTCCTTCTCTACTTCCGGTTTTATCTCCAATAGCTGTCTATTTAATTGTATTAAATATTGCAGACCAATCATCTGCATTGTCAGCTTTAGGTGCAATGTTATTAGGTGTAATCGTAACAGGATTATTTGTTGCAATTTCTATGACAGCAGGTGGTGGAGCATGGGACAATGCTAAAAAATATATCGAAGATGGTAAATTTGGAGGCAAAGGTTCTGAAGCTCACAAAGCTGCGGTAACTGGTGATACTGTTGGTGATCCATATAAAGACACAGCTGGTCCTGCAGTTAACCCAATGATAAAAATTACTAACATTGTTGCATTATTGCTTTTAGCAATAATTGCTCATTAATTTTTGTAGCTATTTATCAAATTTTTTTCGCGCATTCTCCATCCTCTTACGCGTAGAGCTTAAGATACTTTTGGAGAATGTGTCCTCAATAGCTAATGATTTTGTTTTGCTCTTGGAAAATTGAATTTTTTTCATACTATTTAAATCATAAAAATCAATTTTTTTGATCAATCCAAATTTATCAAAAAAAATTTCTGCATAATCATTAATATAGATTTTTTTTACTCCATATTTTGTTTTTGTTTCTCTTACTTCAAAGTATGTCCATCTTTTTTCATTTTTATTTTCAATAGGTACAGGGCCTAACAATTCTAAAATATCATTTTTGTTTGTTTTGTTGATTTTTATCAAATTAATTTTATTCTTTAAATTTGATACTCCATGAACATTATCTATTTTGTTTAATGTGCAAGATGCAAAAAATAATGTAAAAAGAGGAATAGATAATTTTTTTAAAATGGACATAGAAAACCTATATAGCAAAACTTTAATAGTTTCTAGAAATCCCGATATATTTAAAAATCATCTTCCCGATGATTTAAATCATAAAGTATTGGTATTTTTAATTTTTTTGTCTAAAATTTTTAATAATGTGTCCAAAAATGATGAGAATTATCAAAAATTCTTTGATTATATCTTTAATAGGATTGAGATAGATTTAAGAGAGCTTGGTTATGGAGACATGTCTGTAAATAAAAAAATGAAAATTATAGTGACAAAATTTTATTCAATTCTAGTGGATTTTAAAAATTTTCCAGATCAAGCTATGGATTATAAGCGTCAAATACTATCAAAATACTTTTCTAAAATTGAACAAATTGAAGATTTTATCGAGATATTGAATAAGTATTTTGCTATTGATAATGTTGCATATAATGATAGTTAACCTCCTGAAAATTATTATGGCAGTACCTAAACGAAAACTATCAGTTGCTAGAAGAGGAAAGAGAAGATCTCATCTTGCAGAAGATTTTAAAAATGTTGTTGAAGATAAAAAAAGTGGAGAATTTCGCCTTTCTCACCATGTAGATAAAACTACTGGTATGTATAACGGTAAACAGATTTTTAAGACTAAAAACTAATCTATAATGTCAAAAAAATTTAACATTGCAGTTGATGCAATGGGCGGGGACAATGCACCAGAAAAAGTTTTAGCTGGTATTGATCTTTTTTTTAAAGAAAACAAAAAACATAATATTAATTTTAATTTATATGGAAATGAATCCGATATTAAAAAAATAATTAACAAATATAAAAATATTAATAAAAATAATTCAAAAATTATTCATGCGCCAGATAAAGTGCCAGGTAATGTTTCTGTAAGAGATGCTATTAAGCTTGGTAAAAAAACAAGTATGTGGATGTCAATTGAATCAGTTAAAAATGGAGAAAACGATATTGTGATATCCTCAGGAAATACCGGTGCATTATTAGTAATCTCTAAGCTGATATTAAAAATGATTGAAGGTTTAGACAAACCAGCACTTGCAGGCATTTGGCCAAATTTCAAAAACTATAGCATTGTTTTAGATTTAGGAGCAAACGTAGAATGCTCAGATAAAAATCTAATTGAGTTTTCTGTTATGGGTTCTGAATTATATAAAGCTATTTATAACAAAGATGATGTTGTTGCTGGTTTACTAAACATAGGTTCAGAAGAAATCAAAGGAAATGATCAAATTAAAAATGCACACATTGAATTAGAAAAGAATAAAAATTTAAATTTTAATTACAGGGGCTATGTAGAGGGAAATGAAATTAAAAATGGAGAAGTTCATGTTATAGTAACGGACGGATTTACCGGTAATGTTGCATTAAAAACAGCAGAAGGAACAGCAAACTTTATAACAACAGAAATAAAACAATCATTTTCAAAATCATTTTTTTCAAAAATTGGATATATTTTTAGTTATTTTGCATTTAAAGAAATTAAAAAAAAATTAGATCCCAGAAGATACAATGGGGCTATTTTTTTAGGTTTAAATGCTCCAGTTATTAAAAGTCATGGTGGTGCTGATGCATACGCTTTTTACAATTCTCTTGATTTGTCATTTAGAATTTTAAATGGTAATCTTATTAATAAAATTAAAAACAATTTTATTAATAATAATGTCAAATAATGTCACTCGACAAGATCTTTACGATTTAACGTATAAAGAATTAGGAATTTCTAAAAATGAATGTATCAAATTTGTTGATCTAGTCTTTGAAAGTATCCTTAAAAATTTTGAAGAGGGTAATAAAGTAAAAGTTTCATTATTTGGTTCTTTTGATGTTAAAGATAAAAAAGCTCGAATAGGAAGAAATCCTAAAACAAAAGAGGAGAAAGAAATTTCCTCTCGCAGAGTTGTAACATTCAAACCATCTAAATTTTTATCGAAAAAAATTAATAAATAATGAAATCAAAAGGTGCATTTAAAACTATTGGAGAAGTGTGTGAAATTGTAGGTTTAATAGACCCTGAAACAGGTAAAAAAAAAACACATGTATTAAGATTTTGGGAAAAACATTTTAAAGAAATTAAGCCTTCTTTAATTTACAAAGGTAGAAGATATTATTCAGAAAAAAACATTGATTATGTTAAAAAAATTAAAAAACTTCTTAAAGAGAAAGGTTATACAATAAAAGGTTCAAAGAAAGTCCTTCTAAATAAAAATATCCCAGTTGACACTTATTCTAATGATAATATAAGCACTGACAAATTAATAAATTTAAAAAATAAAATTAAAGAGTTAAAAAAATATTTAAATGGCTAAAAAAAGTTCATTAAAAGTTAGACTGGTTCCAGAAGAAAAGCCAGATAGCAAATATTATTATTATGCCAAAAAACCAACCGCAGGTGAAAAAGCAAAAGAAAAATTAAAAATGAAAAAATATAATCCTGCTACTCGCAAACACGAATGGTTTGTGGAAAAAAAATTGCCACCACATAGTAAATAGTAAATATTATTTATATTTCTTTCTTTCTAGCTGAATAAAAGAGTTAATCATTGTTAGCCAAATCCTTTTAATAATAAAGCTTTCAATATTTAATTTTTTACCCTTTGTTATTCTAACTTTTATCATGCTTGCAATTCTTTTTGGATCAACAATTTTATTTTTGGGTTTGTATTTAATAACTTGTAAAACTTGCTTACGTCTTTTTGATAATAGCTTTAGTATTTGAAAATCTAATTTATCTATATTTTCTCTAACTTTTTTTAATTTTTTTTCAGGTGACAATTTGATCGTTTTTTTTTTCATTAAGAAAAATATACATAAATAAATGTTAAAAATAAAACAAAATTACGATAAGACATTTATCTGGTTATTTACTACAGGTATTTTGCTTGTTGCGTTAATTTGGGTCGGTGGTTTAACAAGATTAACCGGTTCTGGGTTATCTATTACTGAATGGGAAGTTTTTAGTGGGATTCTACCACCTTTAACAAATCACAAATGGATTGAATACTTTGAATTATATAAAAAGATTCCAGAGTATCAAAAAATTAACTTTGGCATGTCAATTGATGAATTTAAAGTAATTTTTTGGTGGGAGTATATACATCGTATATTAGCTAGAATTCTTGTTTTAACATTTTGTATTCCTTTGCTGTATTTTGTTTTTAAAAAACAAATACATGGAAATAAATCTACATTTTTATTTTTTGTTTTAGCTTTGTTTTTAACCCAAGGATTTATGGGTTGGTATATGGTTAAGAGTGGACTTATTTCCGAAACAGATGTTAGTCATTTTAGGTTGGCTGCACATTTGTCTCTTGCAATTATAATTTATGGTATGATTTTTTGGGCATTGCTTAATAATCAAAAATTAAATTTCAAAATTAAGTTAAATAAATCGACAATTTTAATAATTGTTCTGATTTTGCTAATTTTATTACAAATAATTTGGGGAGCTTTTACATCAGGTTTGAATGCAGGGTTACTTTACCAAACGTGGCCTCTAATGAACGAAAACTTTATTGCCGATGATATTATGTTAAAAAAAATTTTAACAGCTTCAGTATTAAATAATCCTTCGTATGTTCAGTTGGCGCACAGATTTTTAGCATATTTTATAATTTTTTATTCTATTATAATTTATTTTGCTCATTTCAAAAAATCTAATTTAAAATTACCGTTTAAATATATTTTTGTGGCATTGGCGTTACAGGTAATTCTTGGAATATTAACCCTTATTAGTGGTCTAAATATTTATCTGGCGAGCTTCCATCAAATGGGATCAGTTTTACTGATTTCTTCTGCTATTTATGGGCTTTTTTATACTAATCATAACCAAAACTTAATTGACACTTCGGTTTATAAACAGTAATTAGCAGCCTTCAACATGACAGATTTTATTAAAAAAAGCGAATTAGAAAACAAATGGTTTCACATTGATGCAACTAATGTTGTTGTAGGAAGACTTGCTGCAGAAATTTCAAAAATTCTAAGAGGAAAAAATAAAGCTACTTTTACACCAAATATGGATAATGGTGATTTTGTTGTGGTAACAAATGTTGAAAAGATTAAATTTACTGGAAGCAAATATACAGATAAAAAATACTATAAACACACTGGTTGGCCAGGTGGTATAAAAGAAAGAACTCCTGTTAATTTTGTAGAAAAAAATAAACCAGAAGAAATTTTAAGATTAGCAGTAAAAAGAATGTTACCTGGTGGTCCTCTTTCAAAAAAACAATTAACTAAATTAAAAATTTATGCTTCGGAGAAACATCCCCATGAAGCGCAGCAAATACAAAATATTGTTTTTGGAAAATTAAATAAAAAAAATATTAGAAGTAATTAAATATGAGCACAGAAGTAATAAAAATCACAAAAGATGCAATTTATGCAACAGGTAAAAGAAAAGATGCTGTTGCCAGAGTGTGGATGTTAAAAGGAACTGGTAAAATTTTTGTAAATGGTAAAGTTTTTTCACAGTATTTTAAAAGATCTGTTCACCAACTAGCTATTGAAAAACCACTCACTATTACAAAATCAAAAGATATTTATGACATTGTAGCTACAGTGAAAGGTGGTGGAATGAGTGGTCAGGCAGGAGCTGTAACACACGGTATTTCAAAAGCTTTAGTGGTGACATCACCAGATACAAGAAAAATTGTTAAAAAAAATAAAATGCTAACCAGAGATTCTCGAACGGTTGAGCGTAAAAAGCCTGGACAAAGAAAAGCAAGACGTAAGTTCCAGTTTTCTAAAAGATAATACTCTTTTAGTTTTTTATTGTTTTAAATTCAAACACATTTAAGTTTAAAAAATTATGAGTAAGAAATTAAATATTGCAATTGCAGGTGCAACAGGATTTGTTGGTTTAGAGATTATTAAAAAAATTTACAACCATCCGAATGTAAATATTAAATATCTTTTTGTTAAAAATAGTATTGAAGAAGATATTTACAGAGAATTACCAAAAAATATTAAAAATTTACCCGATCTAAGAAAAATTGATATTAAATTAATAAACGAGTGTGATGTTTTTTTTCCAGCATTACCGCATGCCGAGTTACATAAAATAGCAAAAAATATTTCAAGTCATGTTGTAGTTATAGATCTATCAGCTGATTTTAGAATACCAGATATATCTGTTTACGAAAAATGGTATAAAATTAAACATGAAAGTCCAGAATTGCAAAAAAACTCAGTTTACGGTTTATCTGAAGTTTTTAGAGACCAAATAAAATCTAAAAACTTAATAGCGTGTCCTGGCTGCTATCCAACATCTGTTCTGTTGCCACTATACCCATTATTAAAAAATAACTTAATAGAAAGTAAAAATATTATTATTGATAGCAAATCAGGTTACTCAGGTGCTGGAAAAAAAATTTATAATAATGATCAATATCCAAATCTAGATGAAAATATTGCAATTTATGGAGTAGGGCAGCATAGACATATGCCTGAAATTGATCATTATTTATCTGTTTTTTCTAATAAAAAAATTGAAGTGTCATTTACACCTCATTTAATACCTACTTTTAGAGGTATGCTTTCTACCATTTATATTAAATCACAACATAATTTAGATGAGCTGTATAAGGCAATTGTTAAACAATATGATAATGAACCTTTTGTTGAAGTGTTTAAATCTGTAATGATTAATACTTATAAGATAGCTGACACAAATAAAACATTAATCTCAATCCACAAGAGCAATATAGAAAACTCATTTATTATTTCCTGTAGTATTGATAATTTGTTAAAAGGTGCTGCTGGGCAAGCAATTCAAAATCTAAATATTAGGTTTGGGTTTGATGAAAAATTAGGGTTAATATAATGAAAGTTTTTAATATAGGCATTATTGGTCTTGGTAATATTGGTTTAGAAGTTTACAAAAATATTAAAAAAAATTCATCTGATATTCAAAAGAAAACAGGCTTCAAATTAAATGTTGTGCAGGTATCAGCTAAAAATATAAATAAAAAAAGAGGTATTTCCTTCTCGAAGAGTGTTCTACAAAAAAATCCTTTTGAAATCACAAAAGATCCAAAAATTGATATTATAGTTGAACTTATTGGTGGAGCTGATGGTATAGCTAAAAGAATTGTTTTTGATGCATTAAAAAATAAGAAACATGTTGTAACTGCAAATAAGGCATTAATTGCAAAGCATGGAGATGCCTTATCTGTTTTGTCCGAAAAGTATGAGGTTAATTTATTATTTGAAGCAGCAGTTGGTGGTGGAATTCCTATAATAAGGTCAATTAAACAAGGTTTAATCGCAAACAAACTTCATCATATTTATGGAATATTAAATGGTACAACAAATTACATTTTAACAGAAATGGAGCTAAGAGGAGAAAATTTCTTAAATGTCCTTAAAGATGCTCAGCGATTGGGCTATGCCGAAAGTAATCCAATAGCTGATGTTAATGGCCATGATGCTGCAGATAAAATATCAATTTTAAGTTCAATAGGTTTTGGTACAAAAATTATTAACAAAGGTTTTTTAGTCGAGGGTATTAGAAATATTGAGATAGATGATATTAAATTTGCAAAAGAACTTGGGTATAAAATTAAATTACTTGCTATTGCGGAAAGAGTAAAAAATAAAATTAAACAAAGAGTGCATCCTTGTTTGATTCCCTTCAATTTAGATGTTGCAAATATTGATGACGTTACAAATGCTATTGTTGTAGACGGTCATCCAATCGGGAGAACAATATATGAAGGACCTGGCGCAGGAAAAGGCCCTACAACATCAGCTGTGATATCAGATATAACATCTATTATGCTTGGCAATGACGAATTTTCTTTTGGCTTGTCACCTTCATCTAAAAAAAGAATGAGCTTGTTTAATTTTAGTAATCATCAATCTAAATATTATATTCGTTTTTTAACAAAAGATGTTCCTGGCGTTCTAGCAAAAATAACATCAAGTTTAGCAAAAAATAAAATTAGTATTTCAAATTTATTACAAGAACCTTCTTTAAAAGGTACTGCAAATATAATGCTAATTACTCATAATTCTAAAGAGTTAAATATTCAAAGAGTTTTAAAATCTTTATCAAAGCAAAAAAAATTCTTTACAAAAATTGTAATGATTAGAGTAAGAGATTTTAAAAAATTATAATGCTAGATCCAAAACTTTTAGATCAAATTATTGATGTAGCCGCTAAAGCTGCTTACAAATCTTCGTTATTAAAAGGCAAAGGTGATAAAAACGCTGCAGATCAAGCAGCAGTTGATGCAATGCGAACTGAACTTAATAACATGAATATTTATGGCAAAGTTGTTATTGGTGAAGGTGAGATGGATGAAGCGCCAATGTTATATATTGGTGAGATATTGGGAAAAACTAAAGAGCCAAAAATAGATATTGCAGTTGATCCGCTAGATGGAACTAAACTTGCAGCTAACAATCAACCCAATGCAATATCAGTTATTTCAATATCTGAAGAAGGTCAATTGCTACAAGCGCCAGATACATATATGGATAAAATTTCTGTTGGACCAAATTTACCAGATAATATTGTTGATCTTGATGAAGATATAAAAAAAAATATTGAAAATCTCGCTAAAGCTAAAAATAAAAATGTAAAAGATGTATGCATATGCATTCTTGAAAGAGATAGGCACCAACATTTCATTGATGGAGCAAAATCATTAGGATCAAAATTAAAACTTATCTCTGATGGTGATGTTGCCGGATCAATTTTTTCAGCACTTAAAAATTCAGAAGTAGATATGTTTGTAGGTATTGGTGGTGCACCAGAAGGTGTTTTGGCTGCATCTGCAATTAAATGCCTTGGTGGACAATTTCAGGCTAGATTGAAAATTGAAGATGATGATGAAGTTACTAGAGCAAAAAAACTTGGTATTACTGATTTTAAAAAAAAATATTTTCTCAATGATATAGTCAAAGGTGACGTTATATTTTGTTCAAGTGGTGTTACAGACGGAGAACTAGTATCTGGTATAAAAATTGATGATAATAAATATCATTCAGAAACATTTGCACTCCATTATTCGCAAAAATTTTTTAAAAAAGTAAAAAAAACTTTCGATATATGAGTAATGACTCTGTTCAAGGAAAAGAGTGGGTATTAAAAGATTTTGATAAAAATTTAGCTGAATATATTTCAAAAGAATATAATCTAGATTTTCTTACTTCAAGATTGTTAGCTAATAGAAATATCAATCAAAAAAATATTGAAAATTTTTTAAATCCTAAAATAAAAAATTTCTTACCTAACCCCTATAATTTTAAGGATATGGGCAAAGGTCTAGAAATTATATCGAGACATATTAAAAATAAAAATAAAATATGTATTTTTGGTGATTACGATGTTGATGGGGCAACTTCGAGTGGAATAATGTCTAAATATCTTGAGCAATTAAATATAGATCATTTTGTTTTTATTCCAGATAGGCAAAAAGATGGTTATGGTCCATCTGTTAAAACATTTACCAACATTATTAATAAAAATGTAAATCTAATAATCGCACTTGATTGTGGCACTACTTCTTTTGAAGCAATTGAATATGCAAGATCAAAAAATATTGATGTTGTTGTAATAGATCATCACAAATCTCAGGAAACATTTCCAGCTGCAAACGCAATTATTAACCCAAATAGGATTGATGAAACTGGAGATTATTATTATTTGTGTGCAGCCGGCGTGTTATTTATTTTTTTAGTAGGTTTAAATAAAATTTTAAGAGAAAATTATTATTTTAATAAGGCTAAGGTTCAAGAGCCAAATCTTTTAGATTTGCTTGATTTAGTAATGATGGGTACAGTTTGTGATGTTGTTCCCTTGATGGATCTTAATAGAGCATTTGTTCATCAAGGATTAAAAGTTGCCTCTAAAAGGCATAATCTAGGTCTTAAAACATTGGTGGATTACTCAAAAATTAAGAAAAAACTGTCTACTTACGAGGTTGGATATGTTCTTGGTCCAAAAATAAATGCAGGTGGTAGAATAGGAAAATCAGAACTTGGTTATAACCTTTTAACAACAAATAATGCTGAAACTGCTTATTTAATTTCAAGTGAACTTGAAAGTTTAAATCTTAAAAGAAAAGATATAGAGAAAAAAATAGTTGAGGAAGCAATTAGTATATCGGAAAGAAATAATGATGAACCAATAGTTTTTTTGAGTAAAAATGATTGGCATGAAGGGCTAATAGGTATTGTAGCTAGCCGATTAAAAGATCATTTTAACAAACCTAGTTTTATAATTTCTCAAAAAGGAGAGGACTGCAAAGGTTCAGCAAGATCTATTTTTGGCTTTGATGTGGGTATGGCAATCACTAAATGCAAACAATTAAATATAATTACAAAGGGTGGCGGCCATCCAATGGCTGGTGGATTTAGTTTAAAATCAGATAAACTTGAGATATTTAAGAATGAGCTCATAAATCTTTTTTTAAAATTAAAAAAAAATAAAGATAATAATATTATTGAAATTGATAGTTATTTAGAAAGTTCAGCGATTAATGATGAATTAATTGAAAAATTAAATCATTTAGAGCCGTATGGTTCAGGAAATAGAGAGCCTATATTTGGCTTTGAAAAATTTAAAGTAAGCAAGGTAATAGAAACTAAAAATAATCATGTAAAAGTTGTATTAAATAAAGGAAATTTTTATATCGATGCAATATCATTTAATTCAAAGAATAAAGATTTAGGAAATTATCTTATGAATTTTAAGAAAGAGTTTAATTTAGTAGCAAAAATTAAATTAAATGAGTGGAATGGAAAATCAAAAATAGAGCTAATTATTGATGATATTCAATTAATTAACTAAATTTTTTTATTGATTATAGGTTAATAATAAATAAAAACAGTCGTTTAGGTCCCTTCGTCTATCGGTTAGGACACATGGTTTTCATCCATGAAAGAGGGGTTCGATTCCCCTAGGGACCGCCACGTCAAACTATCTTCAATTAATATCTTTAAAAATACCCATGCGTCAAGTTGGTTAGCATTATTGCAAATTAATAATTAAAAATCTCATTTAAATTGATATAAGAGTTTTATGAAAAAAATTCTATCTGCATTAATTTTTATAATCATATCTTTGTCAGCACAAGCAGAGTCTAGTTTAAACAAAATTCTTTCTTCTGGTGAATTGAGAGTCGGAACCACAGGTGATTGGGACCCAATGAGTGTTAAAGACCCTTCCGCTAATACGTATAAGGGTTTTGACATTGATGTGATGAATGAACTGGCTAAGGATATGGATGTTAAAGTGAGATTTGTACCAGCTGAATGGAAAACAATTGTTTCAGGTATAACATCAAACAGATATGATATTTCAACAAGTGTAACAAAAACTCCTAAAAGAGCTAAGGTTGCAGGTTTTACCAACACTTATTATAAATATGGAACCGTACCTTTAGTTTTAAAGAAAAATCTAAACAAATTTTCAACTTGGGATTCGCTCAATAATAAAAGTGTAACAATAGCTACAACTTTAGGAACCTCTCAAGAAGAAAAGGCAAAAGAATTTTTTCCAAAATCAAAATTAAATTCTGTTGAAGCTCCAGCAAGGGATTTTCAAGAAGTGTTAGCAGGCAGAGCAGATGGAAACATAACAAGTTCGACAGAAGCAAATAAACTGGTTATCAAATATCCTCAATTAGCAATAGTCCCAGATGGAGAAAAAAACCCAGCTTTTTTAGCAATGATGGTAGCGAAGGGCGATGATAAATGGAGAAACTATGTTAATGATTGGATAACGAAGAAAAAGTCATCTGGTTTCTTTAAGAAATTATTAGCCAAATATAATTTGAAAAGTTTATAATCAATTAGCAATTAATTATTAATACTTTATAACTTTTAGAGTGAAAAAATTATTTTTTTTACTTTTAGTATTTCCTTTAACATCTTGTGGTAGCAATGAATTGAATTGGTTAATTCTATCACCAAATAATTTAGAAGGACTAACTAACCTTAAATTTTTATTAAGCGGTTTATCTACAACTATATTTATTTCTGTAGCCTCAATAATTATTTCAATTTTTTTAGGATTAATTGTTGCTCTACCATCTTTGTCAAAAAACAAGATCTTAACTTATATAAATATTGGCTATGTAGAAATTGTAAGAGCTATTCCTCTTTTGGTTTTGATTCTATGGATATATTATGGACTGCCGATTATGACTGGAATAAGCTTTAGTCCTTTTGTTTCAGGAATTATTGCTTTGTCAATTAGCGAGAGCGCATTTCAAGCTGAAATTTTTAGAGCAGGAATTAATTCTATAAAAAAATCACAGTGGGAAGCTGGCAGCTCATTAGGCTTAAATTTTTACAGAATTTTAAGATTAGTCATCCTACCGCAGGCTATAAAGAATATTTTACCCGCAATAGGTAATCAATTTGTTTATGTTTTAAAAATGTCATCATTAGTTTCAATTATTGGTATTGGAGATTTAACCAGAAAAGCAAATGAACTTGTTGTGACTACTTATAGGCCTCTAGAAATTTATACTTTTTTAATTTTAGAATATTTAATTTTAATATTAATTGTTTCTTACTTTGTCAGAAAATTTGAGAAAAGATTAAAAAAAGACTAGGAAATAAAAAGTTTCTTATTTTGTTTGAAAACATTATTTAAAAAGTAACCAATGAAAACCAACACAGCAAAACCCATTATCCAATTAGTTGCCATTATCGTATAAAAAATATCTTCATAATCTCCACCTCTAATATTAATCACATACCATAGACATAAAAAAGGAAATGCGGTTAATCTCAAAATACTTAGATACAGACTGTATATTGGTTTCTTCAATGCTTGAAAAACCGCAGTGGTGATAAAAAATACTGGGTATATTGGTCCAATTAGAGCAGCTATCTGTAAGTAAACAACACCACGTTTTATTACTTCTGTATTGTCAGTAAACAATGAAACAAAATATTCTGCATTAAAAAAAATAATCAAACCAGCGCAGATCATAAAAGATGATCCAAAAAGTAAAGCTTTTTTATATAATTCTCGGATACGATCAAAATTTTTAGCTCCAAAGTTTTGACCTCCAATAGATAAAACCGCAGTATTTAATCCGATAACAGGTAGTAAAAATACTTGTTCAATTCTTAAAGCCGCACCATAACCAGCAGCGGCAAGTTCTCCAAATTGTCCAATAAAATATAATACGTTAAAAATACCAACCCCAATCAACAACATACTAAACATAATTGGCAACGATTGTTCTAATAGCTCTTTAATAAGACTAATCTTAGGAATAAAACACTTAATTTTTAAATATTTTTTTAATTTACAAGAGTTGACTTTGTATAACAAATATAGCGCTCCAATTAATTGGGAAATTACAGTTGCTATTGCTAAACCTGAAATACCAAAAGCTGGAACGATACCGTATCCCCAAATAAATAATGGATTTAAAAATATATTAAGAAAGAAACTAAAAATTAATACATTCCTGTAGCTTCTTGTATCACCTTGAGCATTCAAAGTACCATTAAGAGAAGTTTGAATCAAAACAATACAAGTTCCATAAAAGATAATATCCAAATACTCTCTAGTTAGGCTTATACTTTGCTCATTAGATCCTAAAATTGATAATAAAAAATTTGAAGAATTCAGACCTATCAAGGTCACAATTATTGAAATAGTAACGGCAAAAACAACAGACTGTGCAATTAATAGCGAGGCTTTTTTTGCTTTTTTTTCACCCAGAAGATTTCCTATACAGGCATTTGTAGCTGCACTTATGCCCACTCCAACAGCAACAATGACAAAATAGATAGGAAATGATTTAGCTATAGCACCAATTGCTTCAGCAGATATTTTGCCAGCAAACCATGTATCGACTAGATTATAAAAAGTTTGAAATAATGATCCGGTACTTGCGGGTATTGTTACTCTTCTAAGTAGATACCAAATAGGATCTTTAGTTAGTTTTATTGATTTAGACAATTTATTTCAGGAATAAAATTACAAAATTTTTTCAATAGCACCTCTAAATTTTTTACTATCAGGTTTTGTAAATGAACTAAATGTATCTTCAACTTGACCATTTTTATTGATTAGAATTTTGTAAAAATTCCACTTTGGTTTACTTCCATGAGTTTGATTTACCCATTGATAGAAAGGATGTGCATCTTTACCTTTGACTTTTGTTATATCTGTCATTGGAAAATTAACACCAAAATTTACTTCACAGAATTTTTTTACTTCTTCTTTTGAGTTCAGCTCTTGATTAAAATCATTTGATGACACGCCAACAACTACTACATTTTTTTCTTTATACTCATCCCATATCGATTGAAGACCCTCATATTGATTTGTAAACCCACACCTGCTCGCGACATTTGTAATAACAAGCGTCTTACCCTTGTAGTCTGAAAGGTTTAGTTTACCACCATCAATACTGTTGAAACTGAAATCATAGGCTGTTTTCATGGATGAATAGGATACAGTATTCAATATAAGAGATATAATTAAACAATTAAATAGTCGCATTTTTGATCTTCGTACAAGACATCAACATTGCATACCCAAGCAATGTAGAGAATAATGAACCTAGTAAAACACCGATCTTAACACCATCAATTACATCTGAATTTGGAAATGCAAGATTTCCAACAAATAAACTCATTGTAAATCCAATACCAGTTAGAACTCCAACTGCATAAAAACTGATCCAACTTGCTCCATGAGGTTTTTCAGCATAACCCAACTTTATTGCACCATAAGAAAATGCAAACACACCCAATTGCTTTCCAACAAATAATCCAAGAAGTATTCCTAAAGGTACAGGTTCAAATAATTGATTTATTGACATTCCATCAAAATTTACACCAGCATTCGCGAAAGCAAAAATTGGCATAATTAGAAAAGAAACATATGGAGCTAAGGTATGCTCTAAATGCTTTAACATTGAGCTGTGATGAGATTTATCTGATTTATGTGGTATTGCTATGGCCAACAAAACACCAGCAATTGTAGCGTGCACACCAGATTTATAAGTAAAGAACCACATAAACAATCCTACAAAAAGATAAACTGACAAATATTTTACATTTGTTTTGTTCATAATCATAAGAATTGCAAAACAAGAAAACATTAAACCAAGAAAAGTAATATTTAATTCAGTTGTGTAAAAAAGGGCAATAATTATCACTGCACCCATATCATCGATGATTGCCAAAGCTACCAAGAATACTTTTAATGATAGCGGAACCCTAGAACCTAATAATGAAAGAACACCAATTGAAAACGCGATATCTGTAGCAGATGGAATTGCCCAACCTTTAATTGTGTAAGGATCCTGATAGTTAAAAGCTAGATAAATTAAAGCTGGAACTAACATACCACCAACTGCACCTAATATTGGTAGTGCAGCCTGAGCTGGTCTGGACAATTCACCTTCTACAAATTCTCTTTTGATCTCTAAACCAACTAATAGAAAAAAAATTGCCATTAAAGCATCATTAATCCAATGATGTACTGACATTTTAAGAACAAAATCACCAAAACCTAGACTATAATAAGTTTTTAACGCTTTGAAATAGCTATCGCTTAAAGGTGAATTACTCACTAACAACGCAATTATAGTCATGACAAGAAGTGTCACACCCGCTGATGTTTCGTGCTTAAAATACCACCTAAAAAATGAAGAAATTTTTGTAATCACGACATATTTATTATCATTTTGAAATTAAAAATGAAATTCTTAATTCTTTAAAAGATAAATAAAATATGTATATAACAGTCTTAATCGGGGCATAGCGCAGCCTGGTAGCGCATCTGGTTTGGGACCAGAGGGTCGCAAGTTCAAATCTTGCTGCCCCGACCATAAATTAAAATGTTCTTCTTAAAAAATATAAACAAAAAAAAAATTAATAATAGTGAAGTCAAAATAATATCTGCCTATGATTTTAGATATTCTAAAATTGGAAAATTAAGCGAAAAAAACATAAAAAAATATGCAAATTATAATAATTTTGATTTTGAAATATTTAAAATAAAACATTTTTATGAAAGACCAGCTGCTTGGTTTAAAATCGATATACTTAAAAAATTAATATTAAATGAAAAATATAAATATTTCTTATGGATAGATTCAGACGCTTTTTTTTGTAATTATGAAAACATCTTAGACTCAATTAATAAAGATAAGAATTTTCATATTGTATTTCACCATATTGAATCTAGACTCAAAAATAAAAATAAATTTTTATCAAATTTTTATTTTGGACCAAATATGGGTTTTTTTTTAATAAAAAATTGTGAATGGTCATTTAAATTATTAAATGATATTTGGAGTAAAAAAAGATATATTAATGCCGACTTTTGGGAACAATCTGCATTTTTTTCGATACTGGGTATCAATACAGAAATAGGTTCTAGAAAAAAAAATTTATATAATAGGAAAATTATGTCCAAGATTGAAATTTTAGATCTAAAATGGAATTCAGTACCAAATAGAGAATTTTTTTTAAAGAAAAAACAAAATACTTCTTTATTTGCATTTCAGCCTAATATAATACACCTTGCTGGAATGAGACGAAAATACAGAGTTAAGTTCTTAAAAAAATATAATAAATATTTTCTATAAACATGCCCATAATTAAAAAAGCAAAAATATACATTCCAACAAAAACAGCAACGCAATCAGCAATTGGCAATAGTAAGAAATGGATTTTGAAATTTGATAAAGTAAAATCAGGCTATGATCACTTAATGAATTGGACATCTTCATTTGATACGCAGAGTCAAGTAAGTCTTTTATTTGAAACAAAGAAGCAAGCTATTGATTATGCAAAAAAATATAATATTGAATTCGAAATTATAGAACCAAAAAAAAATAAATTAATTATTAAATCTTACGCAGATAATTTTTTATCGTAATTAATGCTAAGAAGTTTCTTTTTAAATAAAAAATGGCTTCTTTGGTCTTGGGGCGGTGGATTGTTTTTAATATTATCCTTGTTAATTCAAGTTACAATTACAGTCAAAATTAATGAATGGTACAAAGGTTTTTACGATATTTTGCAAAAACCTACAGAGAACGATATTTCTGTATTCTGGGACAAAATTTTTGAATTTGTTTATTTGGCGATGCCATATGTAATTTTGGCAACCTTTACAGCATATTTCACAAGACTTTACGCGTTTAGATGGAGGGAGGCGATGACTTTTGACTACATTCCCTATTGGACCTCTGGAAGAGTGAAAGTTGAAGGATCAGCTCAAAGAATACAAGAAGATACTATGAGATTTGCTAAGATTGTAGAAAGTCTTGGATTACAAATTGTTAGAGCCATTATGACTTTAATTGCATTCACACCTATCTTATGGGGTTTGTCTGAAAAAGTTGAAATTGATTTTTTAAAAAATATTCCAGGATCTTTAGTATGGATTGCTTTTGCTACAAGTTTAGGAAGTTTATTAATTAGTTGGTTTGTCGGAATAAAATTGCCAGGCTTAGAATATAATAATCAAAAAGTTGAAGCAAAGTTTAGAAAAGAATTGGTATACGGTGAGGACGACAGAGATAACTATGCAAAACCCGACACGGTATTTCAATTATTTACTGGAATTAAATTTAATTATCATCGTTTATTTTTACATTACGGCTACTTCGATATATGGATTAATATTTATGACCAATTTATGGTGATAGTTCCTTATCTTGTTATGGCTCCAGGATTATTTACAGGTGCAATTACACTTGGTTTTGTTATTCAAGTCTCAAATGCTTTCTCAAGAGTTCACAGCAGCTTTTCGTTATTTACCCAAAACTGGACAACTATTACTGAGTTAAGGTCGATTTATAAAAGATTAAATGAATTTGAAACCGCTATTGGATATAAAAAAATAGCTTAACCAGTATCGATAATATTTAAAACTTTGTCTTTTTTAAAGATTTTAAGCAAGATTTTAAATTTAGCATATGACTCTTCATCTAATTTTTCTATTTCGTCTTTGGCCAAATCAAATAAATGAGAGTGATATAATGGATCCGCAATTGTAAAATCTTTTTCTCCACTTTGTTTATAACCAATTATATCACCAAATCCTCTTAGTTTTAAATCCTCCTCTGATATAAAGAAACCATCACATGAATCTTTCATGATTTTCAATCTTTTCTTCCCAGTCTCTGAGATAGATGATGAATAAACTAATAAACAATAAGCTTTTGATCCGGATCTACCAACTCTTCCTCTTAATTGGTGTAATTGGGCCAAACCGAACCTTTCTGCGTTTTCTATTACAATAGTATTTGCGTTTGGATTATCTATTCCAACTTCAATAACTGTAGTGGAAATAATGCATTTAATATTTCCATCTATAAACTTTTCCATAATTAAATCTTTTTCATTTTTTGAAAGTGAACCGTGTATTAATCCAATATCACAGGAGATTTTATCTTTTAAAAAGTCATATCTTTTGATTGCAGCGGTTAATTTTAATTTTTCGCTTTCTTCTATTAATGGACAAACCCAATAAATCTGATCACCTTCGTTAATTTTTTTATTTACAAAATCAATAATTTCATCAAGTTTATTTAAAGGCTTGGTAAGTGTTTCAATATTATTATTTGAAAAGGGTTTATTCTTTATTGTTGAAATATTCATATCCCCGTAATTTGTTAAAACTAATGTTCTTGGAATTGGTGTGGCGGTCATCAAAATAACATCTGTATTATCAGATCCTTTTTGAGATAAATTTATTCTTTGTTTGACGCCAAATTTATGTTGTTCGTCAATAACCACCAAGCCTAAATTAAAAAACTCTATTTTTTCTTGAAATAAAGAGTGGGTACCAATGATAATATTTATTTCATTGTTTTTTAATTTTTCTCTTACTTTTTTTTGATCTTTAATTTTTGTTTTCCCTGACAACAATTCAATTTTGATATCTTGATTTTTAAATATTTTTTGAAAAAATTTGTAATGTTGTATAGCTAAAATTTCAGTAGGGACCATAATAGCTGATTGATAATTTGATAAATAATTTAAATAAGACGATATTAACGCTAGCACAGTTTTTCCAGATCCAACATCACCTTGCAAAACACGCATCATTTTTTTATTAGATTTCATATCCTCAATAATTTCATCTAAACATTTGTTTTGATCGTCTGTTAATTGAAATGGTAATAATTTTTTAATTTTATTAATTTGATCTAATGAAATTTTTTTTGGTATTTTTTTTATTTTTTCTAACCTTTTTTTTATTTCATTAAATATCAAAAGGTTACTGTATATTTCGTCAAAAGCTAAACGTTCATAATAAGGAGAATTTTTATTAACATCTTCGTTGTAGACAGGATTGTGAATTCTTTTTAAACTTTCTGGCCAAGATAACCATTTCATTTTATTTAAAAAATTTAGGTCATGCCATTCATCGATTCTAGATAAATTGTCAGCTTCCTCACTGTAAATTTTTTGTAAAGTTTTGTCGGATACACCTGATATGGAAGGGTATTTTGACATGATTTTTTTTATATCAGCGCCTTTATCAGTTGAGCGTATATAATCTGGATTAGTAATTTGGTATTTATTTTTATAAAATGTTACTTTTCCACTTATTACGACTTCTTCATTCAAAGGTAGAATTTGTTTAATATAATTCTCTCTTGAATTAAAAAAAACCAAATCAATTTTACTAAATTCATCGACACAGGAAACTCTACTAGGTAAATTTTTTATTCTTGGAAAATTATATTTAATTGGTGTTGCAAATATAGTTGATATTTTTCCTATTTCTAATTGATCTAGTTTTGGACAAAATCTTCTATCTATTGTGCCAGTAGGAAGGTTTAGCAAAAGATCAACTTTGTTAAAAATATTTTTTTCTTCCAGTTTCTTCTGTATTTTTGGACCTATGCCTTTAATCTTTAACACAGGGTCAAATAAGCTATTTTTCATTGAATATATTATTTATTTTTATATTTATTTTAATTGTGAGCAATACAGACTTTGTAAAAAAATTAATGTTTAGATCATCACACAGGGGCACCAAGGAAATGGATTTGGTTCTTGGTGGCTTTTTTAAAAATAACTATTTAAGTTTATTGCCTACTGATTTGGATGAATTTGAGAAATTGTTAGAATTTAGTGACAAAGTTCTCACTGATTATTTTGTGATGAATATTTCTAACCGACAAATTGAAGACATTGGAATAGCAAAAAAAATAAAAAGTTACTTGGAAAGACAATAATTATAGGTTGAATTATTTATTCATTAGTTTAAATACTTCGCCATGGATGGAAAAACATTAGGTCAATTTATACCTTTAATACTAATATTCGTCATTTTTTATTTCTTACTAATAAGACCTCAACAAAAGAGAATAAAAGAACATAAAGCAATGGTTGAAGCACTAACTCGAGGGGACAATGTTGTTACTTCTGGAGGTATTGTTGGTAAAATTATTCGAGTTATAGATAATGAAAAAGCAGAAATTGAAATAGCTGATAATGTAAACGTTCAGGTGATAAAATCCACCATCACTCAAGTTTTAAGCAAAACTGAGCCAAAAGATTAATTAAGTGTGTTACATTTTTCTCGATTAAAAATTTTTTTTATTTCGTTAACAATTTTAATAGGCTTATTTTTTTTTATACCAAATTTTTTAAATACACCTTCAAAAATATTTCCAGAAAAAAAAGTGGTATTAGGTTTAGATCTTCAAGGAGGATCTTATTTGTTACTCGAAGTAGATTCTAAACCTCTATTTAAAGAAAAAATTGATACAAAAGCATTTGATATTAGAAAAAAAATTAGATCAGAAAGAATAAATTATACAAACTTTAAAATTAATAACTCCCAAACAATTTCTTTTCAAATAAATCTTGAAAATAAAAATGAAATTGAAAAATTATTAAATAATAAAGATATTAATTCCAGAGTAGATGAAACAAATAAAGAGCTTCAATTTGTTATTAATGACAATATTGTAAATATAAATTTTAGTGCGGCTTATCTTCAAAGGATTAAAAAAAATGCAATGGAGCAATCTCTAGAAATTATCAGATCTAGGATTGACGAACTAGGAACAAGAGAGCCAACAATTATTGCTCAAGGCGAGGAAAGAATTTTAATCGAATTACCGGGTATAAAAAATCCAAAAAGAATTAAGGAAATTATTGGAACTACAGCTAAATTAAGTTTCAAATTTTTAGCAAACAATGATGCTAACAGTAATAGCTTTGATATTTTGGATTCTAAAAGTAGGTTAGAAAAATTTAATGTTGAGAAAACATTGGTACTTTCTGGTGAGCATTTAACAGACGCTCAACCGGGTTTTGATAACATAAACAACAGCTCTGTTGTAAATTTTAAATTAGATAATTTTGGCGCAAAAAAATTTGCTTATGCAACAAAAAATAACATAGGTAGAAGATTAGCAATTGTAATTGATAATCAAGTGGTTAGTGCACCTACAATTAGAGATGCAATAACAGCTGGTAGCGGTCAAATATCAGGTGGTTTTAGTGTAGAGGAGGCTAATAATTTAGCAATTGTCCTGAGGTCAGGTGCATTACCTGCGCCAATGTCTATCATTGAAGAGAGAACCGTGGGTCCAGACCTTGGCCAAGAAAGTATAGACAAAGGTATTATGTCACTAATAATAGGATTTGTTTTAGTAATAATTTATATTTTAATTAATTATAGAATACTGGGTATTTTTGCCAATATATCACTTTTAGTAAATTTAATTCTACTTTTGGGAACATTAACATTAATTGAAGCTACATTAACATTGCCCGGTATAGCAGGAATTATTTTGACAGTTGGAATGGCTGTTGATGCGAATGTTTTAATTTATGAGAGAATTAAAGAAGAATTATTAATTGAAAAAAATATTATGATTGCATTTGATAATGGTTACAAAAGGGTTTTAACTACACTCTTAGATGCAAATATCACAACTTTAATCGCTGCAATCGTATTATATTTTATAGGTAGCGGTCCAGTTAAAGGTTTTGCTGTTACTTTGGCAGTTGGGATAATTACTTCTTTATTTACAACATTTATCTTAGGTAGATTGTTTGTGGCTTCATATGTTAAGTCAAAAAAGGGGGGGGTGATTAAAATATAATGTTTAACATTTATAATAAAAACATCTCTTTTTTAAAATTTTATAAGCAATTTTACTTATTATCTTTTTTGCTTATAGTTATTTCTTTTATCTCTTTTTTTTCAAATGGTTTGAACCTTGGAATTGATTTTAAAGGTGGGACAGTCATTGAAATGCAATTTGATAAAAAATATTCAGCTACAAATATTAGAGAAGCTCTTATTCAACAAGAATTAGGTGATGTTAAAGTCAAAGAATTTGGTAACAGTCAAACTTTTTTAGCAATTTTTGAAAAGAAAAGCGGAAAAAGTGACTTCATACCAAATGTAAAAACACAATTAGAAAAAAGTTTGACAGAAACTATCAATTTTAGAAGAGTCGAAATGGTAGGCCCAAAAATTAGTAAAGAGTTAACTAAAAGCGGTATATATGCTGTTTTAATTGCATTAATTTTAATGCTTTTTTATATTTGGCTTAGATTTGAGTGGCAGTTTAGTTTAGGATCAATTTTAGCTTTGTTACATGATGTCATATTAACTCTAGGTGCGTTCAGCATAATTGGTTTTGAATTTAATCTTTCTATAATAGCAGCTATTCTAACAATAGTTGGTTATTCAATGAATGATACTGTTGTAATTTATGATCGTATAAGAGAAAATTTAAAAAAAGATGATAAGAGCGATCTCTTGGATTTAATAAACATTTCTGTTAACGAAACTTTGCCAAGGACCTTAAAAACTTCAATCACTACTTTATTAGCCTTAATTGCTATTTATTTTTTTGGTGGTGAAATATTGAGAGGTTTTTCTTTTGCTTTAATTTGGGGCGTTATTGTCGGTACTTATTCATCAATTTTCATTGCTGCACCTCTAATATTAATTTTTAATGTTAAAAGAGATTGGAATGAGGTTATAGACAAAACACCTTAGGCAGACTTTTTTAATTTAGACTTATTTATTGATATAATTTTTTCTAAATATTCACCTGTATAACTATTTTTAATTTTAACTAAATCTTCAGGTTTCCCTTGAAATAATATTTGACCACCATTATCACCACCTTCCGGACCCATATCTATTAACCAATCTGCAGTTTTTATTACATCCATATTATGTTCGATTACCAAAACTGTGTTACCTTTTTGTACAAAAGCCTGGAGAACTTCTAATAATTTTTTTATATCATGAGCGTGCAGTCCTGTTGTTGGTTCATCTAAGATATAAATAGTTCTACCTGTAGACCTTTTGGACAATTCTTTAGCAAGCTTTATCCTTTGTGCTTCACCACCAGAAAGAGTAGTCGCTTGTTGACCTATTTTCATATAACCAAGTCCTACTTTTTGTAATGTGAGTAATTTATCTTTAATGACAGGAATATTTTCAAAAAAACTGACACCTTCATCTACACTCATGTCTAGCACATCAGCAATGCTTTTATTTTTGAATGTTACGCTTAATGTTTCACGATTATATCTTTTTCCTTTACAAACATCACATTGTACAAAAACATCTGGCAAAAAGTGCATTTCATAAGTTATAACACCATCCCCCTCACATGCTTCGCATCTTCCACCTTTTACATTAAAGGAAAATCGACCAGGCTTGTATCCTCTGCTTTTGGCATCTGGCAAACCAGCAAACCAATCTCTAATTGGTGTAAACGCTCCTGAATATGTAGCTGGATTTGACCTTGGTGTTCTTCCTATAGGAGATTGATCTATATCTATAATTTTATCTAAGTACTCAAATCCTTTAATACCTTTAAATGGTTGTGGCATCTGTCTTGAGTAAGATTTGTTAATCATTAGATTTAAAGCTCTATATAATGTATGAAGTACTGCCGTTGATTTTCCACTTCCAGAAACGCCTGTTACACATGTAAAAGTACCTAATGGTATATGCAAGTTAACGTTTTGTAGATTGTTTCCTGTGCAACCAGTAATTTGAAGAAATCTTCCATTTTTTGCAGTTCGTCTAGTTTTGGGAATTGATATATATTTCCGTCCAGAAAGATAATCACCTGTGATACTTTTTGTATTCTTTTTTATTTCATTAATATCTCCCTGTGCAACTACAGTTCCACCATTAATACCTGCTTCGGGACCTATATCTATAATATGATCCGAGGTTAACATCGCCTCTTCATCATGCTCTACTACTATTACAGAATTTCCGAGATCACGTAATCTTTTTAAGGCTTCTAACAATTTAGAGTTATCTTTTTGATGCAGACCAATTGATGGTTCATCTAAAACATAAAGAACACCTTGCAACCCTGAACCAATTTGTGACGCAAGCCTTATTCTTTGCGACTCTCCACCAGACAAAGTACCGGATGCTCGTGATAAATTTAAATAATCTAAGCCTACATTAACTAAAAATTTTAATCGTTCATTTATCTCTTTTAAAACATGTTTAGCTATTTCATTTTCTTTATCTGTTAAAATATTAGGCAAATTCAAAAACCATTGATTAGCTTCTTTTATTGATAATTTTGTAACTTCACTGATATTTTTTTTATTAATTTTAATGCAAAGTGCCTCTTCTTTTAATCTGAAGCCATTACAAGAAGAACATTCTTTTTCACTTTGGTATTGAGATATTTCTTCTCTTTTCCAGTCACTTTCAGTTTCTAAATATTTTCTCTCTAAATTTGTAATAACTCCTTCAAATGTTTTTGTACTAGAATATTTTCCATAACCATCATCATATGAAAATTTAATTTCCTCATCATCAGAACCATATAAAATAATATCTTGAATTTTTTTCGGAATTTTCTTCCAGGGGTCACTTAAAGAAAATTTATAATGTTTGGCTAAAGATGATAATGTTTGAGCATAATATAAAGAAGAACTTGATGACCAAGGCTTAATACAACCATCCGCCAAGGTAATTTTATCATTTGGTACTACTAATTTAGGGTCTACAAATAAATCCATTCCAAGACCATCACATTCAGTACATGCGCCAAATGGTGAATTGAATGAAAATAATCTTGGTTCAATTTCTTCAATCGTAAAACCACTTTCAGGACACGCAAATTTTGATGAAAAAGTAATTTTTTCAACTTTTTGATGTTCCTTAGGTAAGTTTTCATTTTTATATTCAGCATAAATGAGGCCATCAGAAAGCTTTAAACCAGATTCAATACTTTCAGAGATTCTTTTGATTTCGTCTTTTTTATTTGTAAATTTATCAATTTGAACATCAATATTATGTTTAATTTTTTTATTTAAAGTTGGTACATCGTCTAAATCATAAATTTTATCGTCTATTCTAACTTTCTCATAACCCTGTTTTTTTAAAGCTTGTAATTCTTTTTTATATTCACCTTTTCTCCCTCTAACTATTGGAGAAAAAATTATAACTCTTGATGGTTTTGGAAAATCCAAAATTTTATCTACAATTTCAGAAACTGTTTGAGATTTTATTTCTTTTCCAGTAAATGGTGAATAGGGGATACCAACCCTTGCATATAAAACCCTCATATAATCATAAATTTCAGTAACCGTTGCAACTATAGACCTTGGATTTTTTGAAGTTGTTTTTTGTTCTATTGAAATTGCTGGCGATAAACCTTCAATTAATTCGACATTAGGTTTTTTCATTTTATCTAAAAATTGTCTTGCGTATGCAGATAAACTTTCCACATATCGTCTTTGTCCTTCGGCATATATTGTATCAAATGCTAGCGATGATTTTCCTGAGCCGGATAACCCTGTAATAATGACTAATTTCTCCCTCGGTATTTCAACTGAGAGATTTTTTAAATTATGTTCTTTAGCCCCTTTAACTATTATGTTTTTAAGCATGCCTGTTGATGGTTTATTTAATAATTACTTATATCTTGCACTGATATATGTTAAAAATAGTTCAATTTAAATCACTAAAAAACATATAATTATGGCTGGCAGTTTAAATAAAGTGTTACTAATTGGCAGATTAGGTAACGATCCGGAAATAAAGCAAATGTCGAATGGGAAAAATGTAGCTAGACTTAGTTTAGCTACTTCAGAAACATGGAAAGACAAGAATACCGGCGAAAGAAAAGAAAAAACCGAGTGGCATAGAGTAGTAATATTTAATGAAGGTTTGGTTAATGTGGTGCAGCAATATCTTAAAAAAGGTGCCCAAGTTTACATAGAAGGTCAAATCCAAACTACTAAATATACAGATAATAATGGGCAAGAAAAGTACAGTACCCAAGTTATACTCCAAGGATATAACTCTACTCTCACAATGCTTGGTGGTTCAACTGGTAGTAATAAAATTGATGATGGCAGCATGAATCAAGACTCAAGTTCTTTGCCATCTGACAACAATGTTTCATCAGGTGATTTAGATGATGAAGTTCCTTTTTAGATCAAAATAATAAATGTCATCAAAAAATCTAGGCAATAGAAATATCAGTGATGAAATGAAGTCCTCATATTTGTCTTATGCTATGAGTGTAATTGTTTCTAGAGCATTACCGGATGCTCGTGACGGACTAAAACCCGTACATAGAAGAATAATATACGCTATGTATAAAGGTGGTTATGATTGGTCCAAACAGTTTAGAAAATCAGCCAGAGTAGTTGGGGATGTAATAGGTAAGTACCATCCTCATGGAGATCAAGCTGTATATGATGCACTTGTTCGCTTAGCACAAGATTTTTCAATGAATACAAAATTGCTAGAAGGTCAAGGTAATTTCGGATCTTTAGATGGTGATAGAGCAGCTGCTATGAGATACACTGAAACTAAATTAGCGAAAATATCCGAATTTCTAATTTCTGACATTGATAAGAATACTGTTAATTTTCAAAATAATTATGATGACACAGAAACTGAACCTGTTGTTCTTCCAGCTCAATTTCCAAATTTATTAGTAAATGGTGCTGGTGGTATTGCAGTTGGAATGGCAACAAATATACCACCTCATAACCTTGGAGAAGTAATAGATGGAACTTTAGCATACTTAGATAATAACAAAATCTCTGTATCTGAAATTATGAAAAAAATTCCAGGTCCTGATTTTCCAACCGGCGGCATTATCTTAGGAAAAAATGAAATAAAAAATGGATATGAGAAAGGCAGAGGTTCAATTAAAATAAGAGGTGAAATAGAAATTGAAGAAGGATCACGAGATAGAAAACTAATAATTATTAAATCTGTTCCTTATCAAGTTAACAAAACCGTTCTTATTGAAAAAATAGCTTTTTTAATTAGAGATAAAAAATTAGAAGGTATTGCAGATCTTCGAGACGAGTCAAATAAGGAGGGTGTAAGAATTGTAATTGAGTTGAGAAAAGGAGTTAATCAAGAAATTATAATAAATCAACTGTATAAATTTTCTCCATTAGAAAGTTCTTTTGGGTTTAATACTTTAGCAATAAATGAAAAAAAACCAGAACTATTAAATTTAAAACAATTCATTGAAATTTTTGTTAGCTTTAGAGAAAAAACAATTATCAAAAGAACTTTATTTGATTTAAAAAAAGCAAAAGACAGATCTCATATTTTAATAGGTTTATTTATTGCTATAGAAAATATAGATGAAATAATATCTATTATAAGAAAATCTAAAACGCCTAATGATGCTAAGGTATCATTGTTAAAAAAAACTTGGAATTTTAAAAAATCAAAATTAAACAAAAACATATTAAATATTAATGAATTAAGCGATTTAGATCATTACCAACTATCAGATTTTCAAGTTAAAGCTATATTGGACTTGAGATTGCAAAAATTAACAGCAATAGGTTATGATGAAATAAATAATGAATTATCAGAACTTTATGAATTAATAATAAAACTTAAAAAAATACTAAATGACAAAACTGAGTTAATTAATCTTATAAAAAACGAATTAATTGGTATAAAAAATAAATTTTCAACACCAAGAAAAACAAAAATTGTTGATCAAATTACTTCTGTAGAAGTTGAAGATGTTATTCAAAAAGAACAGGTAATTGTTACGGTAACAAACAAAGGTTATATTAAAAGAACACCAATAACTAATATTAAAGCTCAAAAAAGAGGCGGAAGAGGAAAAATTGGCATAGTTACGAGAGAAGAAGATTTTGTAACACAATTATTCTCAGTGAATACTTTGACACCTGTATTATTTTTTTCAAACAAAGGAATTGTTTACAAATTAAAAACTTGGAAGATTCCAGAGGGTTCAAATCAATCAAAGGGTAAGTCTTTACATAACTTACTACCTATAGATAATCAAAGTTATGTGTCATCTATCATGCCTTTGCCAGAAAATGAAAATGAATGGTCTGATTTAAATATAGTTTTTATTACAAAATTAGGAAAAATAAGAAAAAATAATTTAGAAGATTTTAAGAATATTCAATCTAATGGAAAGATTGCTATGAAACTAGACAAGGAAGATGAAATAGTTTCTGTAAAATTACTTAAAGCAAATGAAGATGTAATGATTAATTCTTATAATGGAAAAAGTTTAAGAGTTAACAGTAAAAAAATTAGATTGTTCAAAGGTAGAAGTTCAAAAGGAGTAAAAGGAATGAACTTGAAAAATAATGATCGTGTAATTTCTTTATCTATTTTAAACCCAAACATTATCTCTTCTGACAAAGATGAAATGAAATCTAAAGAGGAGTTTATTTTAACAATAACTGAAAACGGCTATGGCAAAAGGTCATCAGCATACGAGTTCAGAGAAACAGGCCGTGGCGGACAGGGTATTATAAATATTTCAACAACCGAAAGAAATGGAAATGTTGCTGCTTCTTTTCCAATTAAGTCTGACGATGATATCATGTTAGTAACCAGCAAGGGTCAAATGATAAGAGTTAAAGTAAATGAAATAAGAGTAGCGGGTAGAAATACTCAAGGGGTAAGAATATTTAAAACATCTTCGGATGAAAAAGTTGTAACTGCAGTAAGATTAGCTGATAATAATGAGTAAAAGAATTGCACTATACCCCGGAACATTTGATCCAATAACTTTTGGCCATCTAGATATTATTGAAAGGGCTACAAAAATTGTCGATGAGTTGCATGTTGCTATAGCTACTAATAATGAAAAAAAATGTCTTTTTAATTTAAAAGAACGAATTGATATAGTTAAGAAAACTATTAATGCACTCCCTAAAAATATAAAAAATAAAATAAAAGTTACTAGTTTTAATATGCTTACAGTAAATTATTGTAAAAAAATCAATGCATCTATAATAATCAGGGGATTAAGAGTTGTTGCAGATTTTGAATATGAATTTCAGTTGTCAGGCATGAACAACAAGTTAGATAAAAACATCCAAACTATATTTTTAACTGCAGATATCGAAAATCAAGCTATTTCATCAAGAATGGTTAAGGAAATTGCCTCACTAAAAGGCAATGTTGCTAAATTTGCTCCGAGACCAGCATTAATATATTTAAAAAAGAAATATAAATAATGAATTTAAATAAAAAAATTTTATTAGTTTTTTTTTTATTATTATTCACAACAAAAGGAGAGTCAGTGGAAAATCCAAAAATAACGTTAAAGCTTAAATACGGAGAAGTAAAAATTGAATTATTCAAAGATATAGCACCAAATCACGTAGAGAGAATTTTAGAATTAAGCAAAAAGGGCAAGTATGATGGTGTTGCATTTCATAGAGTTATAGATGGTTTTATGGCTCAAACCGGTGATGTACAACACGGTAATACAAAAAATAATTTTAATCCAGCCATGGTAGGGACAGGTGGATCTGATTTACCTGATTTAAAGGCAGAGTTTAATGATGTTCCACATGAACGCGGGATTCTGTCTATGGCAAGATCACAAAATCCAGATAGTGCAAATAGTCAATTTTTTATTTGTTTTGATACACATCCACACTTGGATAGACAGTACACTGTTTTTGGCAAAGTAACTTCGGGTATGGAATTTGTTGATCAAATCAAAAAAGGTGCACCTGGCTCTGGTTCTGTTGATAATCCAGATATTATTGAAAAAATAACAATTGAAAAATAAATGCCAGCGACGTTTTCATTATTAAATGAAGACTGCGGTGCAAGACTTGGTAGGATTGATACCATAAGAGGCTCAATAGATACTCCAGCCTTTATGCCGGTTGGTACAGCCGCAACTGTTAAAGCTCTAACTGTTGATCAGGTTAATCAAACAGGGTCGCAAATTATACTATGCAACACTTATCATCTTTATTTGAGACCAGGTACTGACCGGATTGAAAGATTTGGAGGTTTGCATGGCTTTATGAATTTTGAAAAACCTATTCTTACTGACTCAGGTGGCTTTCAAGTTATGTCACTATCAAAAAATACAAAAATAAGCGAAGATGGAGTAACATTTAATTCTCATATTGATGGTAAAAAAATATTTTTGTCACCAGAAACAAGTATAGATATTCAAAAAAAATTAAATTCTGACATCGTTATGGTTTTTGATGAATGTCCTGAGTACTCGAAAGATAAAGGCATAATTAAAAACTCAATGGATTTGTCTATGAGATGGGCAAAAAGGTCTAAGATTGAATTTGGAAATAATGATGAAAAAATGCTTTTTGGTATTGTTCAAGGTGGAATATTTAATGACCTTAGAAAAGAAAGTCTAAATAGATTAATCGACATAGGTTTTGACGGTTATGCTCTTGGTGGACTTGCAGTAGGGGAGTCTCAGAAAGAAATGTTCGAAACAGTTGAGGAAATATCTCCACTAATGGATAAATATAAACCCAGATATGTCATGGGAACTGGAACTCCAAGTGACTTGTTAGGAGCTGTTAAAAGAGGAATTGATATGTTCGATTGTGTTCTACCTTCACGGACTGGAAGAACAGGTTTAGCTTTTACATGGGAAGGAAAATTAAATTTAAGAAATGCAAAATATACCAAAGATGATGCTCCTCTGGATATTAATGTTGATTGCCCAGCATCAAAACTATATTCACGAAATTATTTGAATCACTTGATAAATTGTAATGAAATTTTGGCATCTACACTGATTACTTGGCATAATATTGCTTTCTATCAAGATCTTATGAAAAAAATTAGAATTTCCATAAAAAATGGCAATTTTGAAGATTTTTACAATCAACACATTGAAAAATTAAATTATTAAAAAAGCTTGAAATATATAGGTTTTTTTAATACATGAAGTTATTGTTTTCATAACATGTGGGCCCTTAGCTCAGTTGGTAGAGCAATTCCCTTTTAAGGAATGGGTCGCAAGTTCGAATCTTGCAGGGCTCACCACATAAAAGCATGTTTTATTTTTTAAATTGTTTTAAGTGTAAATCTTCTGTGAAAGTTTCGATTAACGATTATAGATCAAAAAAAAGAGTTTATTGTTCTAATTGTTTGAATGAGACTTTTAAAAAAATAAAAAAAAATTAGATATTTTTAATTTTTGGAAACTGACTTCTTATTTGTGGTATCCAATTTCTTATTTGTCTAATTCTATTCGTTGGAGAAGGGTGTGTACTTAAAAACTGAGGAACTTCAGAGCCCATTTCTTTTTTCATACGCTTCCAAAGTTCTGCACCCTCATAAAGATTATATCCTGTAAGAGATGCAAAAGCTAAACCAAGGTAATCAGCTTCACTTTCTTGACTTCTTGTAAAAGGATTAAAAACACCAACTTGTAGAATGTCTACACCAGTATTTTGGCCAACAGTATTTCTTGTTCTGCTTATTGCACCACCAGTAAATATATCTATTACTGCGGTACCCAAATTTAAAGCCATTGCTGCGCTTGCTCTTTCAACAGAATGCTTAGCAACAGCATGTGCAATCTCGTGACCCATAACATTTGCTAAGCCATCTTCATTTTTAGTTACTTTTAATATTCCCGTATAAACAGCAATTTTTCCACCAGGCATACACCAGGCATTTAATGTTTTGTCATCATCTACTAATATATACTCCCATTTAAAATTCTTTGTTGGATCTTTTAGATTTTTACTATTAAAATAAAAAGCAATTGCTTTCTCCATTTTTTCACCAATTCTTTTAATCATATTAAGCGTTTTTATATCTTTGCTCATTTTAGCTTTCTTTTTAAATTGATTATAAGCTTTTATTGCATTTGCATTTATTGTTGCTTCAGGAATAATTTTTAATTGTTTTCTATTTGTAATAGGTGCAGACGTACATGAAGGTAGCAATACGGAGCAACATCCGCACCCTATATAAGTAATAAATTCTCTTCTTTTCATTAACTGTATTATATTATATTATTTAAGCATGAATCTAAATAATAAAGTTTTAATAGTAATTTTAGTGCTAATTTTGACATTTATAATTTATTCAGCCGGTCATAGCATATAAAATAATGTCAAAAGATACTGAGATAAAAAAAATATCATTTTTAGCTAAAATTAGGAATTATTTTTTAGCAGGAATTGTAGTTTTAATACCAATAGGCATTACAATTTATTTTTCAATATTTGTAGAAAGGGCTTTTTCAAATTTATTACCAAAATATTTAAATCCTAATAATTTTCTTCCTTTTGATATTCCTGGTTTAGAAATATTTATAACATTCTGCATTATAACATTTATTGGAATGTTATCAGTTACATTCGTTGGTAGATATTTTATAAACTTAAATACCAAGTTGTTTAATAGAATTCCTGTCTTAAAAACAATTTTTAATGGTTTAACTCAGTTAACCAAAAGTTTTGCATCAGATGACACTAATAATAAGAAAAAAATGGTTTTAATTGAGTATCCAAGGAAAGGTATTTATTCTATTGGCTTTGCAACCAGCGTTAATTCAGGTGAAGTTACTAATAAAGTAGGGGAGAAAATGATTAATATTTTTGTTCCCACTACACCAAACCCCACAAGTGGTTTTTTATTAGTGGTTCCTGAAAAAGACGTCACGTATTTAGATATGTCTTTTGAGGAAGCTTCTAAATTTATAATGTCAGCGGGCTCTATTAAATCCTAATTATTGATAATTTTTGCAGATCTATAAGCTGCTCAAGAGGAACAGAGATGGCTAAATCGCTATACTCTCTTGAGCAAAGTTATTATTTATGTTTTTTAGCTATTTTGTCTATAATTATTCTGTTTACTAATTATTAATTTTTTAGTTTATATAAATTTAATAAAATATTGATTATAAACGTTTTTTTTAATATTCTAATTTATTAATTTAATTAATGAACCTTCTTGGATAGATTTGAAAAAGTCGATATTATTATTTTTTGTATCAAATTTTGCCCATATATTTACTTTAGAAACTAGCCTAATTTCCTTATTTATAGACGCTGGCGTTTTGCCAAAGCCTATTGCAATCGAATTACCTTCTACCCAATAAGCAATTTCTCCAAATTCCATGGTATCTCGCGCATTTTCCTCTAATTTTATACCTTTAATTGGAGTTTTAAAATAAATTTCATCACCCCATGTGCTTATTAATGAACTAAATTCTATTGATTTACTTATGATATGAGCGGTTTTAGTATCTAATAGACTTATATCAATTGTTTTATTGTTAACTAATAATTTCATTATTACGAAATAAATGCATTTTATTAGTATTGACATCTATTATTGGTTGTATTATTAGTAACGATAATTTATTGTTATCAATAGTAATATGAGTGACTTAATATATAAAAAAAATTTAGAAATTCAAACAATTGAAAATATTAAAAATTCAAAGGCTTTAAACACAAATAGAGCATATAGATCTGACTACAAAGATTTTATTGATTTTTGTAAAAACAATAATTTTGATTATTTAAAACCTGACCCAAAAACAATAAGCTTTTATTTAACAGATTTATCTAACAAAAAATATAAATTTAGCACAATAAGACGAAGATTAGTTTCCCTTTCATTAGCAAATAAGCTCAATGGGAACTATATTGATACCAAACATCCTGTAATAGATGAAAATTTAAAATCCATTAGAAGAAAATTAGGAAATTATCAAAGAGGTAAAAAGCCAATTTTACTTGAGGAGTTGCATAAAATAATAAATGCCATAGAAAAAAATGAAACAAAAATAAGAAAAATTAGAGATAAATCTATTATTTTACTTGGATTTTCAGGTGGTTTTAGAAGATCAGAAATTGTATCTTTAGACTTTGGGGATATAGAATTCGTAAAAGAGGGATTGAAAATATTCTTACAAAAATCAAAAACTGATCAGTATAGTAATGGATTTTTAAAAGGTATACCCTACTTAAATGATCAACAAATTTGTGCCGTAACATCCTTAAAAGAATGGATAAATATATCAAATATAAAAAGTGGTCCACTTTTTAGAAAAATTTCTAAATCTGAAAAATTATTAGAAAATAGATTAACTGGACAAACAGTAGCCTTAATTATTAAAAAATATACTAAAATAGCTGATATAAATAATATTAATTTTTCAGGACATAGTTTAAGAGCTGGTTTTGCCACTGTAGCAGCTTCTTTAGGAGCTGATGAAAGAAGTATCATGAGTATGACTGGTCATAAATCATCGACAATGGTTAGGCGCTATATTAGAGAAAGCAATTTATTTAGTAACAATGCATTAAATAAAATATCAAAGTTTTGAGTATTCAAATTTTAAAATACTTTGAGACGATTAAAAAAATATAATCAAGACCAAAGATATTTTTTGTGTATTTTTTTACTTAAAATTACATCTAGTATATAATTTATAATAAGGTCTGTATTCATTAAAGAGTGATATTTATAATACGATCTCATTGAAATTTTTTTTCTTAATTTAGGTTTTTTTAGATAATAAAGTATCTTATTTTTTAAGTCGTATTCATTTTTAAAGTTAATTAATTCATTTTTATTAAAAAAATCAGAATATTTATTTTTTTCTTCATTTAAAACAAAGCAGCCATTACCAATTAATGTAGATATCCGGTCACTAGAATAATGTTTTTTGTATTTACCACGACTTAGATTAATTAAGATTTTGCTATTTTGAATTTTATTATAAAATTTATATCCCCATACTGGTTGTATACCTTCTATTCCTACAAAATAACATTTTATATTATCTGGAATTATTTTTTTTACTTTCTTTAAAAAAAACTCCCTTTCGTCAATTTTTCCTGGTTTTAAAATTCCCCTATTCTGCCCATGACTTAATGCAAAAAAAACATCGATTTCTTTTTTTAATAAATTGTATGACTTAAGTTTATCGATTTTCTTATTCACTGGATAAGGAATGAAATTAATTTTTTGTAATATATCTTGTTTTTTTAGTTTATTTGGATCTGATGATATAAAAATTCTATCTAAATATTTATAATCATAAAAAACATTTTTAAATTTAAAAAACTCACCAGAGATAGAATCAATAAAAATTTTTATTATTTTTATATCTTTTTTAATAGCTCTAATTATTTCAAAAGTTTTTAGATCAATTCTATCTGTATGTCCTAGTATAATTAAATCAGGTTTGAATGATTTAACTTTATCAATAATGTTATTATTAAAACTTTTTTTTCCAGATATATCTAAAATTCCCCTGTTATCTCTAATAAAATCTCTGTCACTAACATTAATTAATTTTAACGGATAATCCTTTAATCCAAGATTAAGTTTGTTAAAAAAAGAATAGAATAATCTATGTTTATTTTTTAAGTTTAAATTTGAAATTAAAAAAACTTTTTTTATTTTAATATTTTTGTATCTAATTTTTGATATAGTTTTTAAAAAACGTTCATTTGAAAAGTTAAAATTTTTATAAATTTTTCTGCTTAAACTTTGTAATTTATTTCTATTAGACAAAAGCTTAATCAATAATTGAAACAATGCATTAGAAGAATTATTTTTTAAAATAAAACCATCCAAATTAGTTTCGGGCAGACCACCTTTATTAGAGGTTATAGCAATAGATCCATGCGCGGCAGACTCTATTGGTAATCTGCCTAACGGTTCCTCCCAACTCGATGGAGCAATAGAAATCATAGCTTTTTTATAAATGTTATAGACTTTTTTATTACTGATTTGACCTAATTCATTTATATGATTTTCGATGGGTATTACTCTTCTGGATTCAGTGCCAGCAGAAATAATTTTCCAATCTGAGAATTTCTTAATTTTTTTTAACTTTTTAGTTGCCTTAACAAAAATATCATAACCTTTAGAATGATTTAACTTTCCACAGAAAAAAATTATTTTTTTCTTTGGTATATAATTTGACTTTTTTACACCCGGGTAAACAACTATATTGTTTTTATTAATTAAGTTGTTTTTTTCAAATTTCTTTTTTATCCATTTGCTCAAAAAAATAATCTGACAATTATCATTTATATATTTTTTTTCTTTATAAGATTTTGAACCTCTAAGGGTATCGGGGTCATTATGAAAAAAAAATATAATTCTTGATGTGGGGAAATTTTTTCTAATTTCTTTAATATATTCAGGCCTATTATGAATTTCTATGGTTTCAAAATTAATATAAGAAAATTTTTTAATAAAATATTTGATATAATTATAATTTTTGAAATATTTTTTTTGAATTGGGTTGTAGAAAAAACTGTTTTTAAATTTTTTATTTATACTTGATTTAGAACCATAAATAATAAATTCTTTAATATTTTCATTTATCAAACTCTCTTTGACAAAAATTGAAGCCGCGCCAGCATTATCAACACTAAAGCTCTCTTTATAAGGTAAAATTATAGCTCTTTTTTTATACATTAAAAAAAATACTATTAAAATTTTGAGTTGTAATTTTTGATGCAGTATTAAAATCAATATTTTTGATTTTAGATATTTCGTTACACACATATTTTACATTTGATGGATGATTTTTTTTTCCTCTATATGGATGAGGAGTTAAATAGGGTGAATCAGTTTCAATTAATATTTTCTTTATGTCAATTGCTTCACACGCCTCTCTTATATTATTTGCATTTTTAAAAGTTATATTCCCACTAAATGATATATAACAACCTAATCCAGAACATTTTATTGCAAAATCAACTGATCCTGAGAAGCAATGTATAATAAATTTTAAATTATTATTTGAATATTTTTTTAAAATTAAATATGTATCATCCTCTGCATCCCTTGTATGAACAATTACAGGGAGATTAAATTTTATTGCAATTTTAATTTGTTCTTCAAAGTAAAAGAATTGTAAATTTTTATCAAAATCTCTGTAATAATCTAAACCAGTTTCGCCTATACCAATAATTTTATTTGATGATTTTATTAATTGCTCTAATACTAAAAGATCTTCTTTTTTGGAATTAACAGTTGAATTTGGGTGAATACCAACAGTGCAAAAAATTTCATTATATTTTTGCGCAAGCTCAATATTTTTTTTGGATGTTGTCAGATCAACTCCAATAGAAAGAAGTTTGTAGATATTATTTTTTTTGCACTCATCTATGGTCCCTTGTATATCGTTTATATAAGGCTCGTAATATAAGTGGCAGTGTGAGTCGATTAAACTATTCATATTTTTTAAAAAGTATATCAGGTTTTGTTAACTGATCATTTATGGTTAATTTTTCATTTATATTATCAATTTTTATTTGATTTTCATTTATATTTAAGCTTTTTAAAAATTTAATACTTGCTAATGGCATCACAGGATAAAGTAAAATAAAAATATTTTTTAATGCTACTAAGGTTGAAAACAGAATATTTTTAATATTTTGCTCTGAATTGTTTTTTTTATTCCATGGCTCATTATCGTTGACGTATTTATTTATGGTAGATGAATATGAGTGAATAAATTTTGTATAATTATGTAATTCGTATTTATCAATAAATTGTATGATTGTTTTTTTATCTACCAACAAATCACTATTTATAGTGTAACCATCATTTATTTGAGGAACTTTGCATTCATAATTTTTATTTAATATAGTAAATATACGATTAGATAAATTTCCAATATTATTTGCTAGATCGTTTAGCGTTATTCTTAAATTATCGATATTAATTTTTCCGTCCAAACCAAAAATTACATCTTTCATTAAATAATACCTAATTTCATCTGATCCATACTGATTTATTAGTTCCAAAGGATCTAAAATATTTCCTTTAGATTTTGACATTTTTTCTTCTCCTGAAAGTATCCAGCCATGCCCAAATATTTGTTTTGGAACAGGAAGTTTTGCTGCCATTAAAAAAGCTGGCCAATATACTGCATGAAATCTTAAAATATCTTTTCCAATTATGTGAACATCTGCTGGCCAGAAACCGTTATGATTATCAAAATAATTAGTGGCGCTTAAATAATTTGTAAGCGCATCTAACCATACATACATGACGTGTTTTTTATTATTTGGCACATCGATTCCCCAATCAAAAGTTGTTCTTGATACTGATAAATCTTTCAATCCTCCAGAAATAAAACTTATAACTTCATTTTTTCTACTTTCTGGCTGTATAAAATTTGGATTATTTTTATAAAAATCAAGCAATGGTTGCTGCCACTCAGAAAGTTTAAAAAAAAAACTTTCTTCTTCCATCCAGGTTACCTCGCTACCACTACTTTTAGAAATTTTTTTGCCATCTATTTCTTCTACTTCATTTTCTAAATAATATGCTTCGTCAGATACAGAATACCAACCTGCATATTTTGACAGATAAAGCTGGTCGTTTTCTTGAAGAAGTGACCATAGTTTTTTAACAGTATTTTTATGTCTTTCTTCAGTTGTTCTAATAAAATCGGTGTTACTTAAATTCAGTGTATTACTTAGGTCAATAAAAGTTTGTGAAATTTTATCACAAAAAGACAAAGGATCGCTATTATGCTCTTCTGCTGCCCTTTGTATCTTTAATCCATGTTCATCAGTACCAGTTAAAAAAGAAACATCACATCCATCAATTCTTTTAAATCTTGCAATAACATCACTAGCAATACTTGAATAAGCATGTCCCATATGTGGCTTTGCAGATGGATAATATATTGGTGTTGTAATATAAAATTTTTTTTTATTCATTAATTAAACTTTTTTATTATTTTTCTAATATCATTATTTAAAAACAAATTAAGCTTAATTTTTTTCAATGTATTTAGATTTAAATCTACTGAATCCAATATTTTTGTACTAAAAATTTTATAGAATAAATTTTGATTATCTTTTTTTAATTTTTCTAAGTTTGGGTTTAAATTATAAAAATATTTTCTCAAAAAAATTCCAGGTGTATCATTGAGATTAATGTTTTCTGAAAAATCATCTATATTATTATCAAACACAAATTTTGCTATAATAGCTTTATAATATTTCTTATTTAAAAATAATTTTTTTACAAAACATCTAGACATTAATGTTTCTACATTTTGATCAATTAAACTAGATGTAAATATAAAATATATATTTTCACCAGGCTGTTCTATAAGTTTTAATAATGCGTTTACTGAATTAACATTTAAAAATTGAGAATTTTTTATTATTATAAATTTTGGCAAATCATTAAATGATTTTAACTGGCAAAAATTTATTATATTTCTAATGTCGTCAATTTTAACGGCTTGCTCAGAACTTTCATTTTTTAAGATTAAAACATTGCTATCTGAAATTAATTCATCCTCAATATTTGTATTATTTTTTTTTAATAACAAAGACACAAGATTCAGGCAAAACGTATATTTGCCAATACCATCAAGCCCCTGAATCATTAAAGTTTGCGGTAGTTTTTTAATATCAAAAAGATTTTTAAAAAGTTTTAGCTCTCGTTCAAAACCGATAACTTTATTTGAAATTTTTAATGGCATTTTTTTTAATTAAATAATTAACAATTTGTATTGTGATATCTTTTTTATTTTTTGTACCATCAATCATGATTATTCTGTTGTGTTTTTTTTTTAAATTTATAAAACTTTTTCTTAATTTATTGAGTTTTTTTTCTCCATATTTATCAAATCTATCTAGCCTACCCCTACCCTTTACCCTTGATTTTGAAGTCTTTACTGGAATATCTATAAAGAATGTAATTTTTGGAAAACTTTTTTTACTTATTAAATTTTGCAAAAAATTTATTAATTTAATATCTTGTCCTTGTTCGTAATGTTGATAGGCGTATGTAGAGTCTATATATCTATCACATAGAACTAAATACCCTTTTTTTATAAGTTTTTTAATTTTTAAAAAATGATTAGATCTTGCTGCAAATAGCAATAGCAGTTCTGTTAAATTATCTTCATTATTTTTTAAATCTTTAATTATTATTTTTCTTATTTTTTCTGCTAATCTCGTTCCACCAGGCTCTCTAGTTTTAATACACTTGATTTTTCTTTTTTTTAAAAATTTATATACTTCGTTAATTTGCGTTGATTTTCCACTACCTTCGATACCCTCAAAAGTAATTAAATTACCCTTTTCTATCCCCATATTAAAAGACTTATGGAATTTAAAAATCTTACAAAGAAATTTTCTTTCTCAGTGTTTAAAGAGGAATAGAGAATTTCTGATTTTATTAAATCATTATCATAATAAATATTCAATTTAGATACTGGAGAACCTTTTTTTAATTCACTAGAAAGTATATCTTTTTCATGATCAATTTCGATTTTTAATTTGTTTTTTTTTCTTTTTGGTATTGTTAAATAAATATTATTCTTTAGTTCTAATTGCACAGTTTTTTGTTTCAAATTCCAAGTTTTGATCTTGTAATTTTTATCTATTTTATTAATTTTTAATAAATCAAATCTATTTTCAGCATAACTAAGTAATCTGACTGTTTCTCTTGATCTAGCATTTTTAGAATCTGTTCCACTTACAACACTTAAGATTCTTCTGTCATTTTTTTTTATTGTTGCGGCTAATGAGTATCCAGAATTATTTAGGTAACCAGTTTTTATACCATCCCCACCCATATCTTTGTATAATATTGGATTTCTATTACCTTGCGTAATAGGTGCACCACCAGTTCTGTCCCAAGTAAATTTTTTTTCAGAATAATATTTGTACAAATTTGGAAAATTATTTATTAAATAAATTGACATTTTAGAAATATCTTCAACTGTAGAATAATTATTACCATCATAAATGCCTGATGAATTTGCAAATCTAGTATTGGATAAACCAATTTTTTCAGCCATATTGTTCATCATATTTACAAACTCTTCTTCTGTTCCTGCAATTCCTTCTGCTAAAGCGATACAGGCATCATTACCAGATACTATAATTATTCCTTTTAATAAATTTTCAACGCTAACTCTGTCATTAGGCATAATAAACATTGAAGAAAATCCTTTTGAAGACATTCTCCAAGCATTTTTTGATACTTTAAATTTTTCTTCTAATTTTAAATCTCCTTTTTTGATTAAATCAAAGGCAACAATTGCTGTCATAATTTTTGTTATAGAAGCTGGAGATATTTTTTGTTCTTTATTTTTTTCAAATAAAACCTCTCCAGATAAAACATCAATAAGATAAGCTTGTTTTGCACTTGTTTCTAAAGCGCTAGATTTGACAGAAATAAATAGAAAACAAATTATGAAAATTTTTTTTATCATTGAACTCTTATATTAAAACCGATTAAACCAATTTTTCCTAATTTTAAATATATATTATCGTATTCCGTTAAGTTTTTTAATGGACCTATAGAAATAATATGATTTTTAGGAGCATAATTCTTATAAATTAATTTTTTATTTTTAATATTCAAATTTAATAACCTAAATAATGTCTCAGAGTAAGTTTTGTAATAAAATGGACCAAAATCTAAAAAAATTTTTTTTGTTACAACTTTTTGATTATCAATTTTCAAAACCTCTATGGTTTCTATCTTAACTTTATTATTAATTTTTTTTTCTTCATCAAAAGTTTTTGCTTTTTTTGCAATAAATGATTTATTCTCTCTCACAGACTGGACAAGAACAAGTGGAAATTCTCTACTTAAGCTAATTTCATCGTAGACAATTTCTGGCAAATAAATAATTCTTGGGTCAGTTGATTTTAATTGATCGTCTACTTTGTAAACTTTGCTAATTTTATTTTTTTTATTTGTAATTTTGATCAGACTATCTTTTTGTAAATATGAAATTATTTTATTGTTTTTGGAAATACCAGCGAATCCGGTTTTTTCATATACTTGATATTTATTAGAACAAGAAACTATAAAAAAAAAAAATATAAGTAAAATTTTTTTATACATCTTTCAAGTAATCAGAAAAAATACCAATTGTTATTGCAAATCTAAGTGATCTATTCCAATTGAGAATTTTTTCATAATTATTAAAAACCATATATACATCAGAAATTTCTCCGTCAGGTTTTACTAATTTTGCTTTTGTGTTTAAATTAATTTTATAGCTATCTGGCAATACAACACCCATTTTAATCCAGTCTTTAATTTTTTTTGAATCAGAAAGTTTTCTAGCGTCAAATGTAAAATGTTTTTTATTAATTTCTTTTGTCAGTTTCACTTTTAATCCCCAAGGATTTTTATCCCATCCAATTTTTTTTAAGTAATTTGCTGCTGAAGCAAAAGAATCTTCTAAAGAAGTGTAAAGGTCAATTTTACCATCTCGATTATAATCAATTGCATAATTTTTAATTGATGAGGGCATAAATTGAAAGTTACCATGTGCACCAGCCCAGGATCCTTTTAAATCTGATATGTTTACAACTTGTCTATCTATCAACTTTAAAAGAATTATAAGTTCATTGGAAAAATATTTAGATCTTCTTTTATCGAAACTCAAAGTTGCTAATGCTGAGATTATATCAACTTTACCTTTGTGTTTGCCAAAAACTGTTTCTACGCCCCATAAAGCTACTAAATAGTTTTTTGGAATTTTATATTTTTTTTCAACCTTATCTAAAAGCTTTTTATTATTGTTGATTAATTTTTTTGCATAAATTACTTTTTGTTTATTCACTCTTTTCGCAACGTATACATCTGTCTTTTCGATAAATTCTGGTTGATTTCTATCGTAAGTAATAATTCTTTTTAAAAGTTTTGTATTCTTAAAAGCTTCATTTACGGTTTTTTTAGAAACACCCTGGTTAATTGCGTATTTTTTATAATTTTCTAACCATGTGCTAAATTTTTCATCTGATTTAGATATAGATGAAAAAATTAATAAAAGAGAGAGAATCAAATACAACTGTCGCATAAATAATATTATCATAGCAAAAAGACCAAGTCATTTGTTGTAATTTTATATGGTTAATTTATAAGTCGTTTTTTCGGAGAGGTGGCTGAGCGGTTGAAAGCACCGGTCTTGAAAACCGGCAATGGGGCAACTCATTCGTGGGTTCGAATCCCACCCTCTCCGCCATTATAAAGTCTCAACATTGCCCATATATTTTTTTAAACATTCAGGAATAGAAATTGAACCATCGGCATTTTGATAATTTTCTAAAATTGCGACAATTGTTCTGCCAACTGCTAAACCAGACCCGTTTAAAGTAGCTACTAAATTATTTTTTTTATCTAAAGTTTTATACCTTGCTCTCATCCTATTTGCTTGAAAAGTACCACAAGAGGAGCAACTTGAAATTTCTCTATATTTATTTTGAGATGGTAACCAAACCTCAAGGTCATAAGTTTTTTCAGCACTAAATCCCATATCACCTGATGATAAAAGCATCACTCTATATGGAAGTTTTAGTTTTTTTAATATTTTTTCAGCACACTCAACCATTCTCTCGAGTTCTTTAAATCTAAATTCTGGTTGAATAATAGATACCATTTCAACTTTAGCAAACTGATGCTGTCTAATCATTCCCTTAGTATCTTTACCGGCAGCACCCGCTTCTGCTCTAAAACATTGAGTTGCACTTACAAATCTTAAAGGTAATTTTTCGTACTCAATTATGCTTTCGGAAACCATATTTGTCAGACTAACTTCACTAGTTGGAATAAGCCATTGATTATTATTCAACTGAAATTGATCTTCTTTAAATTTAGGCAATTGACCAGTTCCATACATTGATTTTTCATTAACAATTACTGGAACGCTATATTCTGTATATCCATTTTCCTCAGTATGAACATCTAACATAAAATTGATTAATGCCCGTTCTAATTTTGCAAGATTTTCTTTCAAAATAACAAATCTTGAACCTGATATTTTCACTGCTGTTTCAAAATCAATTTTTTTAATTCTTTCCCCAATTTCATCATGCGGCATAATTTTATCACTAACTTTGCATTGTCCTACTTTTCTTATCTCAATATTTTGCCTATCATCAGTTCCCACTGGCACATCTTCATGTGGCACGTTTGGCAATGACATTAGGATTTCATTTATAGACAAGATCTTTTCTTCAGTAATTTTATCTAATTTAAATATTTCTTCTTTTATCATTGAAACTTTATTACTCAGTTCATTAAATTTTTTTTGATCATCTTTATTTTTTCCCAACTCCTTAGAAATTATATTTCTTTCATTTAACAATTTTTCTTTTTGTTCTAAAAAATTTCTATAAGTTTTATCTAATTCTAAAATATTGCTTATAATTTTTTTTGGGTCATCAATATTTCTTTTTTTAAGATTCTGAATGAAGTTTTCTGGATTTAATCTTATATCTTTAATATTTAACATTATTTTTTCTCGACAAATTTTACTGTAAAAATAGATATCTCATATAGAAGCAGCAAAGGTAAAGCTAGACCTATTTGCGTTATAGGATCTGGTGGAGTTAAAATTGCAGCCATACTAAATATAATAATAACAACATATTTTCTTCGAGTTTTCAAATATTCAGAAGTGATGAATCCTACTTTTGCCAAGAGAGTTAAAAAAACAGGTAATTGAAAACTAATTCCAAAAGCTAAGATTAAACGCATCACTAAAGATAAATATTCATTAACTTTTGCTTCTAGCTGAATTGGTAACGATCCGTTTATAGCTGCTGTTTCAAAAGATAAAAAAAACTTTATGGCCAATGGCATAATCAAATAATAGACAAGCATTCCTCCAAGCAAAAATAGAACAGGTGTTGCAATTAAAAATGGTAGTAAAGCTAATTTTTCATCTTTATAAAGCCCTGGAGCAACAAATTTCCATATTTGCATTAAAATTAAAGGGCATGAAAAAAAGAATGCAGCAAAAAAAGCAAGTTTTAAATATGTTAAAAACGTTTCATGCAGGGCGGTAAATATTAATCTACGATTATTACCATCATCTTTAACTGCTTGAGCGTATGGATCAACCAAGAAGTTATAAATTTTGTCAGAAAAAATATAACAAACAATAAATGTTATTATTAAAAAAATTATTGATTTGAGTAGTCTACTACGCAACTCTATTAAATGCTCACTAACAGTAGACTTTTTTTCTGACATAAATTTTATGATTTATTTTTATTTTTCTTATCTTTTTCAATTTCAGTTTCTAAATCTACAGAATTTTCAATATCTTCTTGAATATTAGATACATATGATTTTATTTTCTTTATTGATGAAGTGATTTTTTTTACGACAACGGGCAAATCCTTGGGCCCTATAATAAGCACAGCTAGTACTATTATCACCAAAAGCTCAGACCAACCTATCTGAGGCATAGATTAGCTTTCTGATTTATTGTTATCGTTATTAGAAATAGATTTATTTTCAGGATCGTCAGACATTCCTTTTTTAAAACTCTTGATGCCTTTAGCAACATCTCCCATTAATTCAGATATTTTTCCTCTTCCAAATAATAAAACGACTAATGCTACAACAATTGCTATTTGCCAAAATCCAATACTCATATCGGTAATTATAGTTAATTAAAAAAATAAATACAAGAAGTTATTTATCTTCGTCCAGCGTATCAGAAATCATATCATCAATATTAGAATATATGTTTTCTTTGTTTTCGTTTTGATCGCTTTCAATAAATTTTGAAGTACCAAAAATTGAGCTATCTACCCTGCTATCAATTAAGCCTGCCGCCAAAAGTTCATCTGAGTTTGGTAGGTCATCTAGACTATTAATATTAAAGTGATTTAAGAACTTATCTGTTGTTACATATAATAATGGTTTGCCTGGAATTTCTTTTCTACCATTGGGCTTCACCCAACCCAATTCAAACAATATCTCCAATGTTCCAGTACTGAATGATACACCTCTAATCTCTTCGATTTCAGATCTTGTAACAGGTTGATGATAAGCGATTATAGCAAGAGTTTCTATAGCAGCCTTTGACAATTTTTTTTGAATAATTATTTCTTTTTTTAATTTTCCAGAAAGATCGTCGGAAGTCCTAAATGACCATTTATCTGCTAAATTAACCAATCTAATACCTCTATCTTCATAATCTTTTTGTAATTCATAAAGAATTTTTAATACATCTGTTCCAGATTTTACTTTTGATTTAATTGTGCCAACATCTAATGGTTCGCTTGCAGAAAATAATATAGCTTCAATTAAATTTTTTTCATTTTTTTTCATTTTTCACCTTATAAAATATTTTATCAAATAGTTTTTCTTGTTTTATTAATAAATCACCCTCTCTTACAAGTTCTAAACCTGCAACAAAAGATCCTGCAAATCCTGTTTTTCTTAGATTTTTTTTTGCTTTAAATATTTGTGGCACAATATCTTTTAATTCACACCAATCTTTTAATTTAGAGAACATTGATGTAATTTTCTTAATTGCCTCCTCCATAGTATATGTTTTTAACTTTGTAATATTAATGGAAGAAAAGTTTTTTCTCCTTTTAAAATCAGCGTAAGATTTAATTAATTCATATAAAGATACAGAATATTTTGGTGTACTCTTTGCTCTAATACCTTCCTTTATTCCTCTAAAAAAAATATCAACTCCCATTTGTTTTTTTGTCATGAGCTGATCTGAAAGTAATCTTATCATTTCTAATTTTCTTAATTGAAGTTTAAGTTTTTCTGCCATTTTAGAAGCTGAAAATTCCTCATCATCATCCTCTGGTAATAACAACCTAGATTTCAAATAAGCTAACCATGAAGCCATTACTAAAAAGTCAGCTGCTATTTCTAAATTTTTTTTAATTTTATCAACGTATGAAATATATTGATCTACCAATTGAACAATTGAAATTTGCATTAAATCTACTTTTTGTGTTTTAGCTAAATCAAGCAATAATTCTAACGGTCCCTCGTAATTATCTATACTCAACTCTAAAGTATTTTTTACATGCGAAGTTTTAGGATAATTATCCTCTAAAGTATTTATATTTTTTGACTCATCCATTTTTTAAGAATACCTATAATTTTTTTCATTTCATTAATATTACCATTACAATGCAAAATAATATCACAACCTGCAAGTAAAGGTTGAGTAACTTTGGTTTTAAGATTTTCTTTTAAAGCTTTCATGCAAATATCATCTGTCATTATTAAGCCCTTAAAATTAATTTTTTTTCTGATTAAAGTTAAAATTTTTGATGAATAAGTTGCTATTTTAAAATCTAAAAAAATATATTTTATATGAGCTATCATTAGAAATTTTGAACGCAGGTTCTTGAAACATAAAAAATCTTTTTTGAATAAATTTTCTTTATTTTCTTCTACGATCGGAAGTTTAAAATGACTATCAACAACTGCTAAACCATGTCCTGGCGCATGCTTTGCAATGCAATTAATTCCTTTATCTTGGTACTTCTGAATAAAATATTCACATAATTTGTTAACAATTTTAGGGTTCTTAGAAAAAGACCTATCTCCAATGACTTTATGTGTTTTTTTGTATTTTAAATCGGCAACAGGGTAAGCAACTGTATCAATGCCAAGAAATTTAAAAATACCAATATTAAAATCTAAAAAATTAGAAGTTTCTTTATAAAAATTTTTTTTATCAGTTAAATAAAGTTTACCGAAATACTCAGCAGTATATTTTTTTTGAGAAAATATTTTATTAAAACGGTTTACTCGTCCACCTTCATGATCAATCATTATCAGCGGATCATTTGGAGAAATAGACTTTATATGTTTAATAAGTTTTTTTAATTGCTCTAGGTTTAAAATATTTCTTTCAAAAATTATAAAACCATAAATTTTATTATTTTTTATTAATTTAATCTCATCATTATTTAAAAATTGACCATGAAGTCCAAAAATAACAGGTATTATTTTGTTTTTAAAAGCTGCCAAAATTTTTTCTCCTCTGTATTTTTTTTGAAATATTTTGAATTATCTTGAAATTCTTTAAAATCCTTTTTGGTATTAATTACCTTAATTTTATTAATTTGATTATCTAAATAAATTGAAAAATTTTTTCTATTCTTATTTTTTATTTGTAAAAAATTTTCTGAAAAATAAAAATTAATTATAAAAAAGAAGAACAAAATAAATATTGTTAAATTTATTACTTTCAAATACTTCATTACATTTTTTTTAAAACTTTAACGTCTAAAATATTTAAACCTATAGTTAAAACTAAATATAATTTTTGCAGTAAATACAGTCTAGAGTTAATTAGCTCTTTATCAGAATGTCCAATTATTTTTAAATCATCATTTTCTTTTCCAGCATTCCAATAAGTATGAAACTCAGAAGAAAGTTCGTATAAATAATAAGGAATGTAATGAACTTCTAAATTTTGATAACACAAATTTACTATTTTAGGCCATTCTACAATTTTTTTTATAAGATTGAATTCAGTTTCGTATTTTAAATTTTCTAATTTTGCATCAGTGATAGGTTTTTCAATATCAAAATTTGATTTATCAAATAAAGAATTGATCCTTGCGCATGCATATTGTACATAAAATATTGGGTTATCTTTAGATGTATCAGTTACTAAATCAAAATCAAAATCCAATTGAGAATTTGAACTTCTATAAACCATCATAAATCTTGCTGAGTCTTTACCTACAGCATCAATTAAATCTTTTGCTAAAATAAAATCACCTGCTCTTTTTGACATTCTAAACGGCTTACCTGATTTATAAAGTTTAACAATTTGGCTAAGCTTAATCGAAAATGTTTTATTATTATTTAATGCATTTACCGCTGAAGATAGTCTTTTCACATAACCCGCATGATCAGCGCCAAGTATATTTATGTAATAATCAAAGTTACGTTTGAGCTTGTCATAATGATAGGCTACGTCATTGGCAAAATATGTCCAAGTATTATCTGATTTTTGTAATGCTCTATCAACGTCATCTCCATACTTTGAAGATTTAAATAATAATTGCTCTCTGGGTTCCCAATCTTCAGCATCACCTTTTGGCTTAGGCAATACCCCAGTATATACGTCTCCTTTGTTTTTTAATTTTTCAATAGCTTCGCTTAAGATGTCCCTATTAACAATATCACTCTCTGATACAAAATTATCATGAACGATACCCATTAAATCTAAATCTTTTTTAATTATATCTAATGCAGACTTGATAGCGTAAGGTGTTAATATTGATATAGTTTCATCAAAACTAGATATATTTTCATTTTTAATATTTTTTAAAACATCTTTAGCAATATCAATTATGTATTCGCCAGGGTACAAGCCTTGATCTTCTGGAAAAGCTTTCCCCTTTTGCAACTCTATTATTCTAAAATAAACAGATTTTACAAATAGATAGATTTGATTGCCATAATCATTAATATAATATTCTTTTACTACATTGTGACCGTAAAATTTTAAAAAATTACTTAATACATCACCAAATATTGCTCCCCTACAATGCCCAACATGCAGAGGACCAGTAGGGTTTGCGGATACAAACTCAATATTAATTTTATTTGATTTAGTAGAGGTTGGTTTTCCATAATTTTTATCAATTATTTTTATAAATTTTAAAAAAATTTCCTTTTTAAATGTAAAATTTATAAAACCAGGTTTTGCTACTTCTATCTTTTCAAAATCATTATTAGCAGCTTGTATTAATTCTTTAATTTCATTAGCTAATTGCATAGGTTGTTTTTTTAAAGAAGACGCTAAAATTAATGGAGCATTAAAAGAAATATCACCAAATATCTTTTGCTTTGGCGTCTCTACAGTAATTTTTTTTATTATTGATTTATCAATTGGAATATCTTTTATAATTTTTAAAAATAAGTTTTTATAATAATCAAAAATATTCATAATTAATTTATATTTTCATAAATGTTCAGAGCAAATTTATCGGTCATTCCAGAGATATAATCTGCTATATTTCTGTCTTTGCTAAACAACGAATTTGGATTTGGTAATTTATCATAGTTTTTTTTAAAATAATTAAATAAAAATTCAATAATCATTTCTGACTTGGAATTCCATTTTTTAACAGAATTATGATTATACATTTTTACTTTCAAAAAATTTCTTATTTCATTTAAACCTTTTTGTACTTTGTCTGAAAAATTAATAATTGCTTCCTTGGCATTATACACATCATCTATTGTTTTTAATTTGTTTATTTGAATTTTATTCATTGAATTTTCTATTAAGTCCGTAGCAAGATTATTTAATAAATTTCTGACAATTTCGTCCTTTTGAATATTTTTATTATTTTCAAAAAGTTCATTGATAAAATTTAAATCAAATAAATTATCTATACTAAATAAATTTGCTCTCAAACCATCATCTATGTCATGACAATTATATGCAATATCATCTGCTAAAGCGCTTATTTGTGCTTCTAAACTACCTAAAGATTTAAAATTTAAATTATAATTGAAAATTTCAGGCAGTTGATTACTAAACAATTCTTGGTTTGTTATTGGACCATTATGTTTAAGTAATCCATCTAAACAATTAATAGATAAATTTAATCCTTTATGCTCTTTATAAGTATCCTCCAATAAAATGAGTATACGTAACGATTGGATATTATGATCAAAACAATCGCTATTCATGCAGTTTGATAATGCTAATTCTCCAGCATGCCCAAATGGCGTATGACCAAGATCATGAGCTAAGCTTATCACTTCACAAAGATCCTCGTTTAAATTTAATGCTCGCGCGATAGATCTGGCTATTTGAGAAACTTCTAGAGAATGTATAAGCCTAGTTCTGAAATGGTCACCTTCATAATAAACAAAAACTTGTGTTTTAAATTTCAGTCTTCTAAATGAATTAGAATGTATTACCCTGTCTCGATCTCTTTGAAATTCGCCTCTGTATAAAGTTGGCGAACATGGATATTTTCTTCCTAGAAAATTATCATCTTTTGATGCAAATGATGCCAAATTAGAGTAAATATATTTATTATTCATTTATAAAAATAAAATGACGACTACATTTGAAATAACAGAAAATGCAAAAAAACAAATAGCAAAACTGCTTAAAAAAGAGCCAAAAGGATCTTTTTTTAGAGTATCAGTAGAAGGTGGCGGTTGCTCAGGGTTTAAATATAACTTTACCATAGATAACAAGACTAATGATAAAGATCTACAAATTCAACAAGTTGTAATTGACGATACAAGTCATAATTTTTTAAAAAACTCGAAATTAGACTATGAACAAAATTTAATGAGTAAGTCATTCAGGGTCATAAACCCTGATGCCAAAGCATCTTGTGGATGCGGCATATCGTTTTCACTATGATTATTTCAAGTTGGAATATTAATTCCGTAAGAATAAGAACAGAAAATATTGAAAAATATTTAGACAAAATTGATCCAGATATAATAATGTTTCAAGAAATTAAATGTGAAGATGACAAGTTTCCAAACGATTTTTTTGAAAAAAAAAATTATAATTGTTATGTATTTGGACAAAAATCTTACAATGGAGTAGCAATAATTTCTAAAAAAAAACTCTTAAATATTGATAAAAGTTTTAAAGACCCCAATAAACAATCTAGATTGATAGCTGCTGATATAAAAATAGCAGGAAAATTAGTCAAATTAATTTGCATTTATCTACCTAATGGCAATCCCGTAAATACAGACAAATATCCTTATAAACTTAAGTGGTTAAATAATTTTATTAACTTTATAAAAAAAGAAATTCATAATTACGATGGAATCATTATCGGTGGTGATTTTAATATAATTCCAAATTCAAATGATGTAGGAAATCCAGAAGATTGGGGAAATGACGCTTTATATAGATTGGAGATTAGAAAAGAATTTCGGAAGATACTAAACCTTGGTTTCAAAGATAGTTTTAGATTATTTAATACCGAGGATAAACAGTATACTTTCTGGGATTATACTCAGGGTTCATGGCAAAGAAATAAAGGGTTGAGAATTGATCACTTTTTAATAACTGATAGCATTTGTTCTAAAATTAAAAATGTTGAAATAGATAAGTTTACACGAGGCTTGAATAAACCTTCTGATCATTCACCTATTCGAGTTAATTTTTAATACGTCCATAAACATCTTCAATACGAATAATATCAGTTTCTTTTAATATTTTACCGATTTGAGCTTCGATAATTTTAACTGGTTTTTTAAGTTTGTTATGTATTCTATGAATAGAACCTTTGGGTATATGAACTAAGTCTTTTAATTTGGGTTTTAAAGTTTTTTTATTTAGAATAATTTCTGGATGTCCTTCAGTGACATACCAATGCTCTTCTCGGTGTCTATGCTTTTGTAAACTTAAACATCCCTTGCTATTGACTATTAGCTCTTTAATTAAAAAGTTTTTACCCTTAAATAAATTTCTATAGGTACCCCAGGGTCTTCTAAAGAGATTAGTTTTTGTAAAGTATTTTTTCTTATTAATATTGTAAAAATTTAATAAAGATTTCCAACTTCCAAGATCAGACCAGTTTATATTCAATCTAATTGATTTTATATTACTAATTTTTTCAAGAATTGCGTAATCAAAAGAAATAGGTTTGATCTTGTTATATGAATGACTCTCTAAGAAAATACTATTTGATTTTTTATTTGAATTTTGAACGGATAGTAAACAGTTTTTAAAAAGTTTATTTTGCTCATTCATAAAGTGATAAATAATATTTTCCTTTGTAGACATGAAAATACCAGCATTCCATAAACCACCTTTTTTAATTATATTTTTAGCATTCTTAATTGAAGGTTTTTCTGTAAACTTACTTACATTTATTGAATTTTTTTTTCTAAAAAAATAGCCAAATTGATCCGAAGGCTCTTTAGGTTTTATACCAAAAACAAAAATATCTTTATAAAAAACTTTATTTAAATTTTTTTTAATTTCTTGATTAAATTTATTTTTTTCCTTGATTAACTGATCAGATGGCAAAAATAAAATAATTTGATTAGAAGCTATTTCGGGTAATAAGCAAGGAGAAAGAATTGCAGGTGCTGTATTTTTTTTGCTTGGTTCTAGAATAATTTTATAATTAGTTATTTTATTTTTTTTTAAATGTTTTTTGACTAAGTTTAAATATTTAACATTTGTACTTATGATTGGTGGTAAAAAAAGTTTTGAATTAATTCTATCCAATGTTTTTTCAAACATTGTCCAACCGCCAAAATCTATAAATTGCTTTGGTAAATTGTCTTTACTCTCTTTAAAAAGCCTTGTACCAGCACCACCACATATTATAACTGGTAAAACTTTCATTAAATATCTGCGTAAGATTTTTTTTCCTTTGAACCACCTGGATGTGTAACAGCTCCATTTGTTGCATCACCTACGCTTTGAGCATATTTCCATAAAGTTCCACTTCCAAAATTTAATTCTCTATGTTTCCAATTTGATTTTCTTTTATTGATCTCATCATTACTCAAATTGACATTAATTGTACCTTTCTCAGCATCAATTTCAATTTCATCTCCATCTTTTAACAATCCAATCATTCCACCAACGTGTGCTTCGGGAGAAACGTGTCCGATACAAAAGCCTCTAGTTGCACCAGAAAATCTTCCATCTGTAATTAGTGCAACTTTCTCACCCATGCCTTGTCCATATATTGCTGCTGTTGTTGAAAGCATTTCTCTCATGCCTGGTCCACCTTTGGGCCCTTCATATCTAATTACAATTACGTCACCTTCGTTATATTTTTTTTCTTTAACTGCTTTAAAAGCATCTTCTTCACAATCAAAACATTTAGCCTTACCTTTAAAAAACAATGTTTTCATTCCTGCCACCTTAACAATAGCTCCACCCTCTGCTAAATTTCCTTTTAAACCAACTACTCCACCGGTTGGTGTTATTGGATTTGAATAATGCCTAACAACATCTTGATCTTCATTAAATTTTACATCCTTCAAGTTTTCTTTGTGTGTTTTTCCAGTAACCGTTAAACAATCGCCATTTAAATATCCTCCATCCAACAATGTTTTAAGAAGTAATGGTACTCCACCTGCTTCAAATAAATCTTTAGCAACGTATTTTCCACCTGGTTTTAAGTCTGCTAGGTATGGTGTTTTTTTAAAAATTTCAGCAACATCCATGATGTCAAATTTTAAACCACATTCATTTGCTATTGCAGGCAAATGGAGGGCTGCATTTGTTGATCCGCCAGTTGCCGCAACTACAACTGCAGCATTTTTTAAAGCTTCGATAGTAACAATATCTCTTGGCCTGATTTTTTTCTTTAATAATTCCATCACCTGTTTACCGCTCTCAATTGCATATTTGTCACGTTCCTCATATGGAGCTGGTGTTCCAGATGAATATGGCAATGCTAAGCCAATAGCTTCAGACACACATGCCATTGTGTTTGCTGTGAATTGTCCTCCGCAGGCACCAGCTGATGGGCAAGCAACAAGTTCAAGTTCTTCAAGTTCTTTGTCTGACATCTTTCCTGCTTCATGCATACCAACACCTTCAAAAACGTCTAAGACTGTAACGTCTTTACCTTTAAATTTTCCTGGCAGTATTGACCCACCATACATAAAAACACTTGGAACATTTAATCTGCACATAGCCATCATAAGACCTGGTAAAGATTTATCACAGCCAGCTAAACCCACTAATGCATCGTAACAATGACCTCGTACTGTTAACTCAGTAGAGTCAGCAATTATTTCTCTAGAAATTAGAGAGGATTTCATTCCTTCGTGACCCATAGCAATTCCATCTGTAACTGTGATTGTGCAAAACTCTCTTGGCGTTCCATGGTTATCGTGAACACCTTTTTTTACACTTTGTGCCTGCCTCATTAAGGCTATGTTGCAAGGAGCGGCCTCATTCCATGTTGATACAACACCAACAAAAGGTTTGGCTACATCTTCTTGAGTTAGATCCATAGCATAATAAAAAGATCTATGAGGAGCTCTATCTGGTCCTACTGTTGTATGTCTGCTTGGTAATTTAGATTTATCAAATTTCATTTTAAACTTTTTAATATTTCTTGGAGAGTTATATATTCTTTTTTATTTGTATCTAAAAGATTTTTTTCCTGTTTAACAATTTCTTTAGGCGCTTTTTTTACAAAATTATCATTATTTAATTTATTTTCGCTTGAAGATATTTGTTTTTGCATTGAGTCTAGTTTTTTTTCCAAAATATTTATTTGATTATCTATATCAATTTCATCTCCAAAATTTATAACAAATTGCTTACCAGCCAATAATGTTTTTATGTTACCTTTGTCACCATCATTAGTATTTAGCGTAGAAATTCTTCCTATCTTGCACAAAATATTTTCATTTTTTTTTATTATTTTTTTTTGGTTATTATCTAAAAATTGAATTCCAACCCTTACTAAACTTCCTGGTGGAACTTGCATTTTTGATTTAAATGACCTTAGATCATTGATAAAATTAATAATAAACAAAATATCTTTTACATCTTTTGATGATTTGCTTTTTAAATCTTTTGTAAAATGATGGTTTATTAAGTCATTTTTTTCAGTTTTTTTAAAACCTGATAAATGCCAAAGTTCTTCAGTTACAAATGGAATAAACGAATGTAGAAGAAGTAAATTTTCTTTCTGAACATAATTTAATACATTTTTTGTCTCAAAAATTAAATTTTTATTTTTTGAATTTAATAAAGGTTTTGAAAATTCGATATACCAATCACAAAAATAATTCCATATATACAAATAAAGTTCCTTTGCCGCTTCATCAAATCTAAAATTTTCAATAAGTTTTTTTATTTTAATTTTATTTTCATTTAATGTGAAAAGAATCCATTGGTTAGCTGGGTTTTTTATATTTTTAATTTTACTTTTTTTAATATTAAAAACATTGTTCATAGTACAATAATTAAATGTATTCCAAATTTTTGTTAGAAAATTTCTATACCCCTTTACTCTATCAATTGAGAGTTTGACGTCCCTACCAGGAGAAGACATAGATATTAAAGTAAATCGTAAAGCATCTGCTCCAAATTCTTCTATTATAGTTAATGGATCAATTACATTGCCTTTTGATTTAGACATCTTTTGTCCCTTCTCATCTCTAACTAGGGCGTGAACATAAACTTTTTCAAATGGAACTTCATTCATAAAATGTAACCCCATCATCATCATTCTAGCTACCCAGAAAAAAATAATATCAAAGCCAGTAACTAATACGGAAGTTTTGTAAAATCTTTTCAACTCATAAGTTTTGTTGGGCCAACCCAACGTAGCGAACGGCCATAATGCAGAAGAAAACCATGTATCAAGAACATCTTTATCGCGCTTAAGATCCAAAATTTTTTTATATTTTTTTTTACAAATTTTGTGAGCTTCTTTAAGATCATTGGCAACTATAATATGACCATCAGGTGTATACCATGCTGGAATTTGATGGCCCCACCACAGTTGACGGGAGATGCACCATGGCTCAATATTTTCCATCCATTGAAAATATGTTTTTTTCCAATTATCTGGAAAAAAACTTGTTTCTTTTTTTTTAACTTTTTTTATTGCATCTTTTGCAAGTTTTTTTGCATCTACAAACCACTGTTCAGTAAGCAAAGGTTCAATAATAGTATTGCTTCTATCACCATAGGGAACGGTATGTTTAATATTTTCAATTTTATCTAAAATGTTTAATTCTTCTAACTCTTGAATAAGTTTTTTTCTCGCATCAAGCCTATCTAGACCCACATAAGCTTTTGGAGCATTCTCGTTCAATGTTCCGTCTTTGTTTAAAATATTAATAAATTCTAACTTATTTCTTGTTCCAACTTGATAATCATTAAAATCATGTGCGGGAGTTATTTTTACTGCACCAGAACCCTGATTAGGGTCTGCATACTCGTCTTTGATAATCTTAATAATTCTATTCGAAATAGGAATAATGATTTCTTCACCAATTAAATCTTTATACCTTTCATCTTTAGGATGTACTGCAATTGCGGTGTCCCCAAACATTGTTTCTGGTCTCGTAGTTGCAATTGTAATAGTTTTTTCAGAATTTTTAAATTTATAATTAATATAATAAAGTTTTCCTGAAGTTTCTTTTTGTATAACCTCAAGATCTGATATTGCCGTTTTTAATTTTATATCCCAATTGGTGAGCTTAAGATCTTTATAAATTAGTTTTTTATTATACAAATCAACAAAAACCTTTAATACAGCTTTAGATAATCCTTCATCCATTGTGAAGCGGTCTTTTGACCAATCACATGAGGATCCAAGTTTTTTAAGCTGTGATGTAATTGTGTTTCCTGATTTCTCTTTCCATTGCCAAACTTTTTTTAAAAACTCTTCTCTTCCTAAATCATTCCTAGATATGCCTTTTTCAGCTAATTGCTTTTCAACAACCAATTGTGTAGCAATACCCGCATGGTCAGTTCCTGGCTGCCACAGTGTTTCTATACCTTTATTTCTATTAAATCTTATTAAAAGATCTTGAATTGAATTGTTCAATGCATGACCCATATGCAAGCTACCTGTTACATTTGGTGGTGGGATTACAATAGAATATGTTTTTTTTGATTTGTTTTTTTTTGGTTTAAAACACTTGTTTTTTTCCCAATACTTATAAATTCTATCTTCAATATTTTTATGATTGTATGAACCAAAACTAGACATTTTATTGAATTATACTGGAGTTTATATATATCTCCTTTTAAATAACAATTTCAAAAAATTGGCCACGTGGCGGAATGGTTACGCAGAGGATTGCAAATCCTTGTATCCCAGTTCGATTCTGGGCGTGGCCTCCAAAAAAAATATTGTTTTGGATAAAAAATAATATATTAATCCGATTATTGATCCCCGGTAGCTCAGTTGGTAGAGCAAGCGGCTGTTAACCGCTTTGTCGCTGGTTCGAGTCCGGCCCGGGGAGCCAGACTAGATGGCTTTCTTAATATTTTTTTGTTCACCAAGCACTTCAAGAAGTTTTTCTTTTTGCTGTGGCTCCAAATCACTAAAAATTCTTAATAGAAAACTATAATTTACATCTTTAGAAGAAGAATTATCCTCATTCGAAGAAGCAAAATCTTGATAATCTTCAAAAAAATACTTTATTGGTACCTTTAAAAAGCTAGATAATTGCAATAACCTTGCGGAACTAACTCCATTTGTTCCTTTTTCATATTTTTGTATTTGCTGAAATGTAACGTTTATTGCTTTTGCTACTTGAGTTTGAGTTAATCCTAGTGAGGTTCTTCTTAATCTTAATTTTTTTCCTAAATGTTGATTTAATAGTGCACTCACCAATGTCTCCCTTTGAATATATGTTAAATACCTTTTTGATATTCAAGGCAACAAAAAAAAGATAAAAAAGATGTAAAAAATTCCTTGATTTTGTTACTGATTTAACAGTTTTTTTTTGAAAATTATGCTTATTTATTGGCTTAGAAATGATTTTAGACTTAATGATAATGAAGCATTGTCTTATTTGTTATCAAGTGAAAACAATGATTTTGTCTTTTTTTCATATGATAAAGAAAAATATAAATTTAGATCAGCTCAAAAATGGTGGCTTTATAAAACGCTTAAAATTTTTGATAAAAAATTAAGTGAAATTGGGGTTAAATTTATTGTTGAAAACGATTTAGAGTATAGTTTTTTAGAAAAAATAATCAAAAATAAAAAAATTACTGAAGTTTGTTGGAATAAAATATTTTCACCTGAAGAGATAGCTATTGAAAACAATATTATAAAACTATTAGAAAAGAATAATATTAAATATAAGATATTTTCTTCAAATTTGTTACAAAATCCAGATCAATGCAGAAAAAAAGATAATACTCCCTTTCAAGTTTTCACTCCATTTTGGAAAAATGCTGAAATGATTTATCTTAAAAATTATAAATATAAAAAAAACCTGATAAAATCAAAAAAATCGTTAAAAAATAATAATCAATCTAAAATTGAAACCATATTGCCAAAAAAAAAATGGTATGAAAAATTTGAGAAATATTGGTTTCCTGGTGAAGATATAGCATTAAAGAAAATTAAGAGTTTCAATTCTGAAAAAATAAATTTCTATGATAAAAATAGAGATTTTCCATCAATAGAAGGCACCTCTAAACTATCGCCTCATTTAGCTTTTGGAGAAATTTCTCCTAAAAAAATATATGACGAATGTACAAAGATAAAAAATAAAAAAATTGGAGTTACAAAATTTTTAAATGAAATCGGTTGGAGAGAATTTGCTTATCATTTGATAAATCATTTTCCTATAATGTTAAAAAAAAATTTAAGAAAAAACTTTGATAAATTTCCCTGGTCTGAAAATAAAAAATTTTTAGATAAATGGAAAAAAGGAAATACTGGATATCCAATAGTTGATGCTGCTATGAAGCAACTATATGAAACTGGCTGGATGCACAATAGACTTAGAATGGTTGTTGGTTCATTTTTAGTAAAACATTTGAGAATTAATTGGACCGAAGGTGAAAAATATTTCAAAGATACACTTTTGGACTATGATACAGCCAATAATGTTTCAGGTTGGCAATGGATAGCGGGCTGTGGAGCTGATGCAGCTCCATATTTTAGAATTTTTAATCCTATAACCCAAGGAGAAAAATTTGATCCAAATGGAGAATTTGTGAAATACTGGATACCTAATTTAAAAAAAGTTCCAAAAAAATTTATTCATAAACCTTGGGAATTACCAGAGGAACAAGCAAAACTTATTAATTTCAATTTGATAAAAGATTATTTTGAGCCAATCGTTGATCATAAGATAGCGAGAGAAGCGGCATTAAAAGCATTTGAATTCACAAAAAAATGAAAAAATTAGCAATAGTCGGAACAGGTATTTCTGGGTTAGCCTCTGCCTACTTGCTTAGAAATAATTTTGAAATAACTCTGATTGAAAAAAATGATTATATTGGAGGGCATACTCATACGCACTATTATAAAAAAGAGAATATTCATTACGATAGCGGTTTCATTGTTTTGAATAACAAAAACTACCCAAATCTCATTAAGTTGCTCAAAGAACTTAATGTTGAATATCAAAAGAGTGATATGTCTTTCTCTGTAGTAAAAGAAGACATAGGCTATGAATGGGCGGGAAAAAATATAAAAACTATACTAGATATTAAAAACATTTTTTCTTTAAAATATTTAAAAGTCTTAAAAGATATAATCAGGTTTTCCAAGATATGTGAAGCTAAATTAGCTGATGAGGAAATATCATTAAATAGTTTTTTAAAAAATAATAAATTTTCAAAAGAATTTATAGAATTATATTTTTTTCCTATGTGTTCTTCAATATGGTCATCAGATTTAAATCAAATAGAAAACTATAAAGCTTGTTTTATTTTAGATTTTTTTAAAAACCATGGACTGCATAATATTTTAGCTAAAAGACCAATTTGGTTCACTATTAAAAATGGAAGTAATACGTACATAAAAAAAATATTAGAAAAAACAAATTTTAATATTATAAAAAATAACAAAGTAACAATTATAGACCAGGAGAAAAAAATTATAAAAACAGAAAATAATAATGAATATAAATACGACTATTTGATTTTATCATCACACTCTGATGAAACATTTCAATTATTAAAAAATAAAACTTTTGAACAAAATCAATTATTATCTTCAGTAAATTATCAGAAAAATAAAATTATAATTCATACCGATGAATCTATAATGCCTAAAAATAAAAACAATTGGAGTTCATGGAATTTCAAATATCAAAAAAAACAATTAGTTTTAACTTATTGGATGAATTTATTACAAAATTTAAGATGCAAAACAAATATCTTTGTTACTTTAAATTCAAATGAAATTAACCAAGAAAAAATAATAAAAAAAATTGAATATTCACATCCTATTTTTTTAAAATCAAAAAAAAAAATATCAGAACTTTCTGAAAAAGCTCAGGGTCAAAATAATATTTGGTTCACGGGAGCATGGTTAGGATATGGTTTTCATGAAGATGGTTTAAATTCTGCAATAAATGTCTATAATTTAATTAATGTTAGGTAATTATGTTTGTGACAATAAAGTTTTTCATTCAAGAATAAAACCATTCAAAAATTATTTCTCTTACAATATTTGCTCAGTTATTTTTGATCTAAAAAAAATTAATAAACTTAAAAACCTTAAGTTTTTATCGATTAATAAATTTAATATTTTCAGTATTAATTTGGGAGATTACGGTAACTATGACCAAAAACTTTACGAATTTTTAATAAAAATGATTAATAAGAAATATAAGAAAAATAAAGATTACAATATTTACCTATTAACATCTCCAAAATTTTTAGGATATATATTTAATCCAATTTCAATTTATTTTGTCGTTTACAAAAAAAAAATTGAATTTGTAATATACGAAGTAAGAAACACTCATGGAGAAAAGCATATGTATTTTAAAAAAATACGAAATAATAAAAATATAACACATTATATAAATAAAAAACTTTATGTTTCACCTTTTTTAAAAATGGATTTGAAATATTTTTTTAAATTAAATATTCATAAAAAAAAAATTAAAATATTAATCGATGCTTATAAAAATAATGAAATTCTTAAAACTGGGATGTTTTTAAAAAATTATCATTTAAATGACAAAAATTTGTTAAATATTGCTTTAAAAAGACTATTTTATGCTCAAAAAATTATTATTTTAATACATTATCAAGCTATTAAAATATTGTTAAAAAAAGCTAAATTTAATTTTAAAAAAAGAATAGCGACTAATACAAATAGTTTCTCATGAGTAGATTATTTAAAAATTTAGTTGATAAAGAGTTTAAAAAGATTTTATGGGGAAAGGTAAAATTTAATTTTGATGATATTTTAGAAAAAATTTACTCTGGAAATCAAGGTAATCTTGAGTCTAATATCATTGTGAAAGACAAATCTTTATATAAAGATTTAGTCCTTAGAGGTGATTTGGGTTTTGCAGAAGGTTATATAGAAAATAAATGGGAAACATCAAATTTAAACTCTTTACTCAAAATTTTATTAAAAAATCAACAACTTAAAAAAAACCGTTATACACCAACTTTATTCAACAAAATTCTAGAACAGGTAAATTTTATTTTTAAAAGCAATTCTATTAAACAGGCGAAAAAAAATATTAGTTTTCATTACGACTTAGGTAATAATTTCTACAAAGAATGGCTCGACGAGACAATGACCTACTCTTCTGCTTTATTTAAAGGTAAAGACATCACACTAAAAGACGCGCAAATTCAAAAATATAATTCTATATGTGAAAATTTAAATATTAATGATAATGACAAAGTATGTGAAATTGGTTGTGGCTGGGGTGGATTCATTAACAATTTAAAAAATTACAATCCAAATACTAAAATTGATGGCTATACAATAAGTAAAAATCAATATGATTTTGTAAATAACAATAATCACAATGTTTTTTTTACTGATTACAGAGAAATTAATAATAAATATTCAAATGTTGTTTCAATTGAAATGTTTGAGGCTGTTGGGCAAAAATATTGGAAAAAGTATTTTGAAAAACTTAATAGTATTTTAAACTCAAAGGGTACTGCATGCTTGCAAATTATTACAATAAACGAAAATTCTTTTTCTAAATATTTAAGGAATGTTGATTTTATACAAAAATATATCTTCCCTGGGGGTATGTTACCAACAAAAACTATTTTGGCAAAACTTTTTAAAAGTAATGGATTTCAACTATATCATAAAATTTCTTTTGGACATGATTACTCAAAAACACTTTTAGAATGGAAAAAAAATTTTAATAATTCTTGGATAAAGCTTAAAAATTTAGGTTTTGATGATAAATTTAATCGTCTATGGAATTATTATTTAGATTATTGTGAAACAGGCTTTTCATTAGATCACACCGATGTTACACAATTTTATATAAAAAAAATTAACTAATGAAAAATCACTCTGTAATAGATCTTATTGGAAATACACCATTAATTTATTTAAAAAAACCTTCAGAAATAAGTGGATGTAATATTTACGGAAAAGCTGAATTTTTAAACCCTGGTCAATCTGTAAAGGACAGAGCGGCGCTTTATATTATTAACGATGCACTTAAAAATAACAAACTAGAAAAAGGTGGTACCATTGTTGAGGGAACAGCCGGTAATACAGGGATTGGTATAGCAATGGTTGCAAACTTCTACGGTATAAATACGAAAATTGTAATTCCAAATACACAGTCAGAGGAAAAAAAAGATGCACTTAGAAATTTAGGAGCAGAATTAATAGAGGTAGATGCAGTACCCTACTCGGATCCAAAAAATTATGTAAAATACTCAAAAAATGTAGCAGATGAACTATCTAAAAAAAATTCAAAAAAAGTATATTGGGCAAATCAATTTGATAACACAATTAATAAATTAGCTCATATAGAAACTACGTCACAAGAAATATTAAAACAAACTGAAAATAAAGTAGATGCATTTACCTGCTCGGTCGGCACAGGAGGTACATTAGCAGGTACTGCTGAAGGTTTGAAAAAATTTAATAAAAATATAATAACAGCTTTAAGTGATCCTTTAGGATCCTCTCTATTTAATTTTTTAAAAAAAAATGAGTTATCAGCTACAGGATCTTCAATAACTGAAGGTATCGGTACATCAAGGATAACTGAAAATTTTAAGAATTCTTTGGTTGATGAAGCATTTCAAATAAACGATCAATATGCTTTAGATATTATTTTTGACTTACTTAAAAATGAAGGTTTAAGCTTAGGTACGTCTTCTGGAATTAATGTTGCTGGTGCAATAGAACTTGGAAAAAAAATTGGTCCAAATAAAAATATTGTTACAATATTATGTGATTATGGCTCAAGGTATGCATCAAAACTTTATAATAAAAAATTTTTAGAAAGTAAGGGTCTTGAAGCACCTAACTGGCTAAAATAAATTTTTGCTTTATCTCTTTTCTCAATCTATAATTTTTTTTTAGTTTTATCTCTTCTTTCATAGCCTGTGACTTAGACTTATATTTATTAGAGTAAATAACTTTCCATTTTCTGCCACGAGTAAATTTAGCACCCTTGCCACAATTATGAAGATTTAGTCTTTTGTTGAGATTATCTGTGTAGCCAACATATGTATGTTTATAATCATCTAAACTAATTAAAAGATACACATAAAACATTTGTATGGCGCGCCCTCCGCGACTCGAACACGGGACCCACGGTTTAGAAAACCGTTGCTCTATCCAGCTGAGCTAAGGGCGCCTAAAAGTTTAATATAAAATTTTATCAAAACTTCAAACATTTTTTATTTTAAAAATCTATATTTTACTAATGCAATTATGCTTAACGGAGTGACTTTAGATAATATGAGCATAATACAAGTAAAAATTATTGTTAAATTTGAAAAATTATTAAAATTTATGTCTTCTGATACAAAAATATTTGAAGGCAACGTATTAAAAGTTAGTAAAACGGCGGTTAAAAAACTATCTTCAAACTTTATATTTTCTAATGTCAAAATAAAAGAATAAATTACAAACATTAAAATATAAAAAAATAATAATAATGAACATGAATAAAAATCTTTCGACTTAATTTTTTCATTTGATTTAAAAATTGTAGAATTTACTACTGCAGAAGGTGTTAAAAGCTTAATTAATTCAGAATAAATTTTATTAAATATTATTAATATCCTTGAAACTTTAAAACCTGATGTAGAAGATATTAGGCAACCTCCCAAAAAAGAAGCTGATATCAATATAAACACAAAATTATTACTATCACTGTTGGAAAAGTTTAAACCAGAATTAGATATAGAGGATGATAAAAGAACTAATAAATCTGAATAATGAATATTATTAGTAAAAAAAACTAAAGTAATAAAAAAAAATATATATGCTAATAAAAAGTATCTATCTTCAAAAAAAGTATACGTATTATTTATTTTAAATAAACCTAAAATTAAAAAAATATTTAAAGAGGATAAAATTAATAAAAAAGAAATAATTAACTTATCACTATTAGATAAAACTAAATCAGAAATAAAAAAACCACCAGTAGAAATTATTGTTAATGATAAAGTAAATTTATCTAATATTCTTAAATCAGTAAAGTTTAAAAAAAATAAAGAGATTAAAAATAAAATTACAAAAGCATAACAAGTATTATTAAAAATGTTTTCAAAATTAATAGAAAAATAAACAGTTTCTTTTTTTTTCGTTATAAACTTAATCGGGTAAAGATTTATTTCCTTATTTCCAAGTACAAGAATAATGGTAATAACAAAAAATATAGCACCCATTAATTGTGTGGAGGCTCTCCAAAGTAATAATGGAGAATCTAAAAAATTTAATTTTTCTATAAAAACAGATGCACCAAAAGATGTGAATCCTGAAAGTGTTTCAAAATAAGAATTTAAAAAATTTTCATAACCTCCCAACCAAAATGGTATTGAAATAATTAAGGGTAGAATAATCCAACCAAGAATAGTAAGGGAAATTAGGTTGTATGATCTAAGATTTTCCTCATTAAATTTAATCTTTTTGGATAAATAGAAAAATATCAAAGAAAAAATTAAAGTAATTAAATAAACATGAATGTTAAGATTAAAATTAAAATATAAACAGTAAATTAAATTAATTATGCTAAAAAAAACTATTAATAAATTTAATTTACCTAGAAAGTAAAGTATTGCCTTTATATTCATTTAAAATGTTAATAATATTCACTTATACGAAATAATTGTTCAACTTTTTTAAGCTGACTTCTTGAAGACAAAAGAATAACCCTATCGTTTAATTTAAATTCGAATTTTTTATTTGGTACAATTATATTCTTATCTCGTGCAATTAATCCAATCTTTATGCCCTCTGGTAAAGAAGATTTTTCAATAGATTTGTTAACCAACTCAGAATTCTCTAAAATTTTTGCCTCAATAATTTCGTATTCACCATCATCAAGCGTAAATACGCTATCAATCTTTCCTTTATGAACGTGTTTTAAAATTGTAGATACTGTTGTCATTCTTGGGTCAACGATATCATCAATTTTCAGAGATGATTGTAACAAACTATAATTGTGACTATTTGCAATTGCTATGACTCTTTTTATGCCTTTCTTTTTGCATAACAAAGCACTCATTAAATTAACCTCATCATCATCGGTAATGCACAAAACTGTATCAATTTCTTCAAGATTTACCTCTTTTAGGATGTTTTCATCTAAACCATCTCCCTTGATCACCATTGCTTCATTTAGTTCATTGGCAACATACTGGGCTCTTTCATCGTTTTTTTCTATAATTTTAATCCTTGGATTGCTTGGCAGGTCTTCTAAAGATTTTGCAAGATCAAGACCTATATTACCGGCTCCTATAATTAATATTTTGTCAGAAATTTTTTCATTCTTACCAAAAACATCCATGGTTCTCTCAACTTGACTTGAGTCAGTTAAAATAAAAGCTTTATCATTTTCAATTAAAATATCTTTCTTTTTTAATATTATAAATTTATCTTCTCTCTGAACTCCAACTACATTGGCGTTTAAGTCAGAAAAAGACTCTGTAAGCTTTTGTAAAGGTGTATTGACCAATGGACATTTGTTATCGATATTTATTTCAATTAGTCTTATTGTATCATTTGCAAACGGAAAACTTTCTATTGCGCCAGGAGCTTCGATTTTTCTTAAAAGAGATTTAGCTACCTCGAACTCCGGAGATATAATTGTATCTATTGGTAAATGGTTCTTGCTAAATAAATTACTATAAGTTGGGTTCAAAAATTCTTTAGATCTTATTCTCGCAATTTTTCTAGAAACATTGAATAAAGAATGTGCTATTTGACATACAATCATATTAGTTTCATCATTTCTGGTTACTGCAATTATCATATCTGCATTTTTTGCTTCTGCTAATTCTAAAACACTTGGATAGGTAGCAATACCAACTATGCCCTTGGCATCTAAATTATCATTTATTTTTTGAATATCGGCACTAGTTTTATCAATTACAGTTATAGAATGCCCTTGCTGGGATAATTGGTTAGCAATTGAATAACCGACCTGGCCCGCACCACAAATTATAATATTCATTGTTTTCTAGTATTTAATATTTAGTAATGACAGCTTTCTATGCAAGGCTGACCTTTCCATTCCGACTGATTTTGCTGTTTTTGAAACATTTCCGTCATTTATTTTTAATTGCTTTATTAAATATTCTCTTTCAAAATTATCTCTTGCTTCTTTTAATGTTAAATCTGATTTTGATGAGTTTATTTTATCAACTTTTAAATTTGAATTGAAATAATTATATACTAATTTTCCTACTTTATCTACATCATCTTGAGCTAAAATTGCTATTCTTTCAACTAAGTTTCTTAATTCCCTAATATTTCCTGGCCAATTATAATCATAAAATAAATCAATATTTTTAATTTTATTTTTATACTCATAATTTTCGCCTTTAAATTTTTTAAAGAAATAATTGATTAGCAAAGGTATATCAGTTGATCTTTCAATAAGCGGTGGCAAATAAAAATATATAACATTTAATCTATGGAACAAGTCCTCTCGAAAACTACCATCTATTGTATTCTGTTTTAAATTTTCAGATGAAGAAGCAATAACTCTGAAATTTGATTTTACAGTAAGTGTATCGTTTAACCTTTTAAACCTTTGGTCAGTAATCACTCTTAATAATTTATTTTGAGCGTCAAGTGGTAGTTCGTTTATATTATCAATAAATAAAGTACCATTATTAGCTTTTTCTAAGTGACCTTTGATAACAGTGCCCTCTTTAATTATTCCAAATATATTTTCTTCAAAATTTTTGGAATTTATTCTAGAAGAGTCTAAGATTACGAAATCAAAATCACTTCGTTTAGAACTTTTGTGTATTTCTCTTGCTAATAATTCTTTACCACTACCGCTAGGTCCTTCAATTAAAATTCTACCATCTGAATTTGCAATTTTATTTATCTCTTCTTTAATTTTTAAAATTTCTTTTGATTGGCCAATTAACTCAAAAGATTTAAAAATATTTTCTTGTAAATTTTGTTTAGAAGTTGACAGCTCTGAAAACTCAATTCCTCTTTTAATAAAATTTAATAATCTTTCTTGATTAAAAGGTTTTTCTAAAAATTCAAAAGCTCCATCTTTGACAGAGTTTACTGCAATTTGGATATTTGCATGACCTGACATCATGATAACTGGGATATCTTTATTTTTTTTTTTTATTTGGTTTAGTAAATACAATCCATCTCTAGATTTTTCATCTAAAAGAACATCTAATAAGGCAAGATCAAAATGATCGTTGTTAATTATGCTTTCGGCTTCTTTGATGGTTCCAGCAGAAACTACAGTATAGTGATTTTCAGTTAAGATTTCATTTAAAATGAACCTTATATCTTTTTCGTCGTCAACTATTAAAATTTTTTTCATTTAATTTTGGAAGTGTAATTGTTACAAATGCCCCTTCTTGATCGTTTCTATTATCATAAAAAATTTGTCCGTTATGTTCATGAATAATTTTTGATACTATTGACAAACCTAATCCACTTCCATTTTTTTTTGTTGTGAAATAAGGATCATCCTGCTTATTATTACCAGAGTCTCTAAAACCTACCCCGTTATCAAAAATAGTAATCAAAAAATATTTTCTATCTTCAGATAAATTAGTAATTATTTCTCCTTCAGAATTTTTTTCCTCAATAGACTCGACTGAATTTTTATAAATATTTATCATCACTCTATTAATTTGATTTTTATCACAAAAAATATCACCATTTTTAATTGTATTATTGATTACAAACTTAATCTTTTCGTAGTTTAATCTATATGTTTCTGAGGCACCTAAAACAATTTTAGTTAAATTATTTTTTTCAAAAACTGGCTTTGGCATTCTTGCAAAGTCGGAAAAGTTATTTACCAATTCTGAGATCGCATTTATTTGGTTATCAATAATTAAAAGATGTTTTTTTGAATTATCATCATCAATAATTTTAGATTTAATTCTATCTAAAGATAATTGAATAGGTGTTAATGGATTTCTAATTTCATGGGCTAATTTTCTTGCAATTACTTGCCAAGCCTCGAAACGACCAGATAAAATGTTTTTTTGTTTTTGTTTTTTTATCTGTGAGACCATGTCGCTAAAAATTAAATTTAAATTTTGAAAATCTTCATTTTTTGATTTTTCTAAGTTAATATCATAATCCCCTTCTCCCACACTTTTAGCTGCTTTAAATAAATTATTAAGTGGTTTCGTCGTTTTTGCAGCAAAATTAATTCCAAAAATCGCAGACATCAATACAAGCAAAAGAGTAAAAATTATATAAATTGTAAAAAATGTAATTTGTATTTTAAAAGTATTATTTTTTACCTGATAATAATATGTTGACGCGTCACCAGTCTCTTTTAAAAAAGAATTAATTTTTGCATCTACATTCTGAAATGAATATAAATATAAATTCTTATAATTATTTAACTTTATTAATGCGTATGTTTTTTTTTCTACTGCATTTGAAATGATCAACGGTTTTCCATTACTTGCTTGTAACAACATATTTTTAGATGGGGAAATATAATTGTTATTTGGTGATTCAATTAACTTTCCATTTTTATCAATTAAAAATATATTTTTAACATCTCTAAAATTTAGTTGAAATATTAGGTAATTCTTTAATTTTTTGTTATCAGATAAAAGTATTTTCTTATTTCTGTTTAAGTCATTGGCAATAAGTTTTAAATCTTTTACAATTGATTTTTGATAATCATTTAAATAATTGACAGCTATATTTCTTGAATTGTTAACTAAAGATAGGATTTTTTGATCAAACCAATTTTGAATACCATAGTTAAATATAATAATTGAAAAAATTGCAATCAATAAAGAAGGCAACGAAGATATTAGTAAAAAAGATAAAACTAAGTTTTTACTAGTTTCTCCACCTAATTCTTTTGATTTTTTTTTTTGATAATTTCTATAAACTTTAAGTGCAATAGAAATTATTAAAACTAATAATAAAATCAAATTTAAAATTAGTAGAATTTCAACATTAAACTGACTTAACCTAAAATACCCAATGCCAATAAATGTTTGGAGCGAGACAAAACCTAATACTATTGATGATAAAAATAAAGTTGATAAAAAATATGTATTCGATAATAAATTTAAAATATATTTCATGAATTTAGCAGTAATTATATTGGCGGCAGGAAACAGCACTAGATTTAAAAGTTATATTCCTAAACAATTTCATTTTTATAAAAAGGACATCCTTATAAATCATAGTATAAAAAAATTTGATGAAATCAAAGAAGTAAAGCAAATTCATGTTGGTATAAACAATAAATATCAAAAAAAATACAACTCAATTATAAAAAAAACTAAAAAAGTTGTTTTTTTTAATGGTGGGAAATATCGATGTGACTCCGTTAAAAATGGTCTTAAAAAGATAAAAAATAGTTATTCTCATGTTTTAATCCATGATGCAGCTAGAGCTGATGTATCAATTAAATTAATTAAAAAAATAATAAAACAATTAAAAAAAAATGATTGTGTTATACCAGCTGTTAAAAGCTCAGATACAACAATTTATAGAAATTCACATGTCGATAGAAATCAAATTAAATTGTTACAAACGCCTCAAGGTTTTAAACTTGATAAAATAAAAAAATTTCACAAAAAAAATAAAGATAAAAAAATTACCGATGATTCAATTTTATTTGATATAAATAAAGAAAGAATAAAAACAATAAGTGGAGAAGAGCAAAATAAAAAAATAACTTATATTAAAGATTTAGGGTCAAAAGAAAAATTTTTTGGAATTGGGTATGATATTCATAAAATGTCACCAGGGTATAATTTATATATTGGTGGTATAAAAATACCTTCAAAGTATGGTGCTGTAGGTCATAGTGACGGGGACAGTCTTCTACACGCATTAATAGATAGTTTTATGGGTGCGGCTAGATTGGGCGATATTGGTACACTTTTTCCAAATAATAAAAAATACAAAGGTATTAGATCGACCAAATTAGTAAGAGAAATAATAATAAAATTAAAAATGATTAACTTAAAAATCTCCTCTATTGATTTAAATATTATTTTACAATCACCTAATTTAAAAAATTATAAAGAAAAAATTAAAAAAAATATTTCCAAGCTTTGTTTTATCAAACCAAATAAAATTAATATAAAAGCAAAGACAACTGATAAACTTGGAATAATTGGAAAAAATAAAGCACTGGCTTGTGAAGTAATTTCGACACTAGAAAATGCTTAATAATATTAATTATTTAATTTTTACGCTATTTAACATAGGCAAGCTACCAGCTGCTGGTACCTTTGGCAGCATATTTACTATTATCTTTTATTTTGCTTGTTATAATTTTTTTTCAAATTTGGTTTTTGTATTTATAATTATTGGAGTTCTTTTTTACTCATTATTTTTTTTACAAAAAGTACTTAATAACTTCTCAAAAGATGATCCTAAGGAAATTGTAATTGATGAATTTATTGGACAATTAATTCCATTGGTAATTTGTGATGGAAATTTATTACTAATTTTTTTATCGTTTATAAGTTTCAGATTTTTTGATATTTTAAAAATATATCCTGCAAATATTTTTGATAAAAAGATTAAAGGGCCAATTGGAATTATTGGTGATGATATAATTGCTGGAATATATAGTTTTATAATAATTTATGTTATTAAATTATATTTATGATCAATAAAAAAATTATTAATAAATTAATTAAAAATAAGATCACTATATCTGTCGCTGAGTCATGCACGGGAGGATTGATTGCAAGTGAAATAACTTCAGTTCCGAATTCATCAAATATTTTTAACCTTGGGTTGGTCACATATTCAAATCAATCAAAAGAAAAATTACTAAAAATTAAAAAAAAAAATTTAAAAAAATACGGAGCTGTAAGTGCACAGATATGTAAAGAAATGGTTGAAAATCTTTTTAAAATATCCAAAACTGATCTATGTATATCAACCACTGGTATTGCAGGTCCAAGCGGAGGTAGCAAGGTGAAACCAGTAGGTTTGGTTTATATTGGTATCAAGTTTAAAAAAATCTCTAAAATCTACATGTATAATTTTAATAAAAAGTTAGAAAGAAACAAAATTCAAAAAAAAACTGTAAACACTATATTTAATTTGCTTCATCAAATAGTCTAATTTTTGTGTAAGTAATCAGCTCTATTTTCAAAAGATTTTAATATTTTATCAAAGCCGATGTCAAACATTGAGGTTAACATCTTATTTAACAAAAAATTCTGGAGTTCTAAGTTTATAGAAAAAGACACTTCGCACTGATTATTTGAAATTTTTTTTAGAGACCAGATATTTTCTAAATTTTTTAATGGACCCTTTATTGATTTAACTATTATTTTTTTCTTAACTTTATCAAAGTTTACACTGCTAGTATAAATATCTTTTGCAAAAGAATAACCTATTTCAAGATCTGCAATAATATCAATATTTTTCTCATTTTCTTTTTTTGATACTATTCTTGAGTCGCTGCACCAGGGTAAAAATTTTTTGTATTCGTCTATATCAAGTATTAACTTTTCTATTAACTCAATTGGATAATCAAATTTTTTAACTATTTTTTTTTGAGGCAAGTTAAATAAGGTTATTTTTTCTTTTTTCTTTTAATTTCTGAAAATCATCATCAGCATGATAACTAGATCTTGTCATAGGACTTGAGGATACTAATAGAAAACCTTTTGAATAAGCAATTTTTTTATATTTTTCAAAGTCCTCAGGAGGTATAAATTTTTTTATTGGATAATGCCTGTCAGTTGGTTGTAGATATTGGCCTAAAGTTAAAAAGTCTACCTTTGCACATCTTAAATCGTCCATAACTTGATATAACTCGTCTTCATTTTCTCCTAAACCAAGCATTAAACCAGATTTTGTAAATATCTTATCATCATAATCTTTTACTTCTTTTAGTAAGTTTATAGATTGAAAATAACGTGATCCAGGCCTTACTTTTGTATAATTAGAAGGGACAGTTTCAATATTGTGATTAAATACATCAGGTTTTGCTAAGATAATTTTTTTATACACATCACCTTTTCTTAAGAAATCAGGTGTTAAAATTTCAACACTTGTATTTGGGTTTAATTTTTTTATTTCTAAAATTGTTTGAGCAAAATGTTCTGCTCCACCATCTTCTAAATCATCTCGATCAACAGAAGTAATAACTACATGTTTTAAATTTAAATCGTTCGTTGCTTTTGCAATTCTTAACGGCTCTTTGCGATCTAGAACATTTGGTAAACCTGTTTTAACATTACAAAAAGCACAAGCCCTGGTGCAAGTATCTCCCATAATCATAAAAGTTGCATGTCTCTTGCTCCAACACTCAGATATATTGGGGCATCCTGCTTCTTCACAAACTGTATGAAGATTATTACTTTTTACTATTTCTTTAGTTTCATTATAAATTGAAGAATTTGATATTTTTACCCTAATCCAATCAGGTTTTCTCTGTATGGGATTTATTGGTTTATTAATCTTTTCTGGATGCCTTGGTTTCATTTAATTATTATGAGCTTTTCACCTTTTTTTCCAACTAAAAATTTTTTTCTATACATTTCATCAATAAATTCGAGATTTATTTTTGTTGTTAGTGCTTCATTTTCTTCTTTTAATTGTTGGTTTTTAATTTTAAGATTTTTTTCAACTTCTACTAAACTTTGATATTCAAGTTTTTTATTTTGAAAAGAAAAATAACCTCTATTTCCATCAAAAAAATTAATTACAAAGTACATTATTAAAAAAATATTAATAATTATAAATTTATAATTCTTAAAAAATAAAAAAAACTTTTTCATTATATTACTGACATTCCAGGATTCTTTAGAATTTCTTCAATATTTAACAATCTATTATATTTTGAAACTCTTTCAGATCTTGAAAGAGAGCCTGTTTTGATTTGATTAGATTTTGTGGCAACTGCTAAATCAGAAATAAAGGTATCCTCAGTATCACCGGATCTGTGGGAGATAATTGTATTAAAGTTATTATCTTGAGCTAAATATATGGTTTTTAAAGTTTCACTGACAGTTCCTATTTGATTTAATTTAATTAAAATTGCATTTGCTGATTTTTCTTCAATACCTTTGCTTAACCTTTTATGATTAGTTACAAATAAATCATCACCTACAATTTGAACTTTTTTTCCTAAACTCTTGGTTAAATTCGACCATGAACTCCAATCATCTTCAAAAATTGGGTCCTCAATTGATTTTATAGGATATTTATTTGTTAAAGATGAATAATAATCAATTAATTCTCCTGAGCTAATTTTTTTATTAGTTATTATTGAATAATTTTTACCATCATATAATTCATTGGAAGCAACATCTAAACACAATGTTACATTTTTACCTGGCTTAAATCCTGATTTTTTTATAGATTCTAAAATTAAATCTATTGCCTCTTCATCAGAATTTAAATTTGGGGCAAAACCACCTTCGTCACCTACGCTTGTATTCATTTTATTTGCTTCAAGTATTTTTTTTAAATTTTGTATTGTTAAAAAAGCTATCTGCATGCATTCTTCAAAAGAATTTGCTCCATCAGGTCTAATCATAAATTCTTGAATATTCAGAGAATTATTTGCATGTGCACCACCATTAATAATATTCATTAATGGAAAAGGTAATTTATATTTTTTATCTTTTGACAAATACTCAAATATTTCTTTTTTTTGACTTTGAGCAGCAGCTTTGCAATTAGCTATAGAAACAGATAGAATTGAATTCGCTCCCAATTTAGATTTATTATCTGTACCATCTAAATTAATTAATAATTCGTCAATATTTTCTTGATCTAAAGAATCTTTTCCTTTTAGATGATTGTTAATCAAATTGTTTACATTTTCGACTGCATTAAAAACACTTTTATTTAGATATTTAGAATTTTCATCTCTCAACTCACAAGCCTCATAACTACCGGTTGATGCACCGGATGGTACTATAGATGTTCCAATTGAACCGTCCTCGAGTTTTACATTTGATTGAACAGTTGGAAAACCTCTGCTATCAAATACCTGTCTAGACTTAATCTCAATTATTTTTGTCATCAAAAATTGTTTTGTTTAACCAAATCATCTATTTTTTTTATATTATTTAAAAAATTTTCTAAATCAGATAATTTTAACATATTTGGTCCATCTGAGGGTGCGTTATCTGGATCATCATGAACTTCTAAAAAAAGACCTGCAACCCCTACTGCAATTGCAGCTTTTGATAAATCATAAATAAACTCTCTTTCCCCACCGCTTGAATCGCCTTTTCCACCAGGTTGTTGGACTGAATGTGTAGCGTCAAATATAACTGGGTACTGTTCTTTTTTTAAGATAGATATTGATCTCATATCTGAAACTAAAGTATTGTATCCAAAAGATACTCCTCTCTCAGTTACTAAAATATTATCATTATTTGAATCTGATATTTTTTTTATTACATTTTTCATATCCCACGGCGCTAAGAATTGGCCTTTTTTAATATTTACTATTAAATTTGTTTTTGCTGCAGAAACCAACAAATCTGTTTGTCTACACAAAAAAGCCGGGATTTGAATAATATCAACTACATTTTTAACTTGATTACATTGTTCTGGTGAATGAACATCAGTTAAAATTGGTAAATTAAAATTCCTCTTAATTTCTTCGAATACTTTAATAGATTTATCTAAACCAATGCCTCTTTCGGACTTTAAGCTTGTTCTATTAGCCTTATCGAAAGAGGTTTTATAAACTAAGTTTATTTTTAATTTATCAGTAATTTTTTTAATTTCTTCTGCCATGAACATGGCATGATCTCTATTTTCAAGCTGGCAAGGTCCAGAAATTAAAAAAAAAGGAAGATCGTTTGAAACATTAAATTTGTTTAAACTAATTTGTTTGCTCATTTACTTTTTGTTTTTAGCGGCTTTTATAAAAGATGCAAATAAAGGGTGTGGAGAAAGTGGCCTAGATTTAAACTCGGGGTGAAATTGTACACCCACGAACCACGGATGAGAATTTAGCTCAATAATTTCAGTTAATTTATTATTATTTGATAATCCAGAAAAAATTAACCCCTTGCTTTCAAATTTGTTTTTGTAAGCAATATTAACTTCGTATCTATGTCTATGTCTTTCATATATTTTTTTTGATTTATATATTTTCTTAACCATAGATTTTTCATTAAGATTGCATTCATATGAACCTAACCTCATTGTTCCACCCAGCTTCTTTAAGTCACCTTTTTTTAACATTCCATCCTTATACCACTCCTCAATCAATCCGATTACAGGTATACAATTTTTGTTTAATTCAGTTGAGTTTGCATTTCTTAATTTTAAAACATTTCTAGCAAATTCAATTAGCGATAACTGCATTCCAAAACAAATGCCAAAAAATGGAATTTTATTTTCTCTTGCAAACTTTATGCATTGTATTTTACCTTCGGTTCCTCTTTTCCCAAATCCTCCTGGTATTAAAATACCATCTGCGTTTTTTAATTTATTTTTAATATGATTTTTCTTTAATTTTTCAGAATCTATTTTGTTTAGATTCACTTTAATACCATTCGCTAATCCACCATGGATTAAAGCTTCATCAATAGATTTGTATGCATCTTTTAAATCAACATATTTTCCAACAACAGAAATATTTACTTCTTTTTTAGAATTTAAAATAATGTTTTTAGTCCTGTACCATGGTTTCAAATTAGGTTGTTTTTTGTTTTTTATATTGAAATGTTTTAAAACCTGATAATCAAATTTTTCTTTATAAAAACTAATTGGTGCTTCGTAAATTGTTTTAACATCTACAGTTTGAATAACATTTTCAATGTTAACATTGCAAAATAAAGATATTTTTTTTCTTTGACCTTTTGGTAAAGAGATTTCTGATCTACAAACAATAATATCCGGTTGTATTCCCAGGCTTCTCAATTCTTTCACAGAATGTTGCGTGGGTTTAGTTTTTATCTCTTCAGAGGATTTTAGGTATGGAACAAGAGTTAAATGAACAAATAAACTTTTATCTTTTCCAATATCATTTGAAAATTGCCTAATTGCTTCTAAAAAAGGAAGGCTTTCGATATCTCCAACTGTTCCACCAATTTCACATATCACAAAATCATATCCGATGGTTTTTGCTTTTATGAAATCCTTGATTTGATTTGTTACATGAGGAATTACTTGAACAGTATTCCCCAAATATTTACCAGATCTTTCTTTTTCCAAAATTTGAGAATAAATTTTACCTGTTGTAACATTATCAAGTGATGTAAGATTTATATCAATAAATCTCTCATAGTGACCAAGATCTAAGTCTGTTTCTGCTCCATCATCAGTAACAAAAACCTCTCCATGCTCAAAAGGATTCATTGTACCAGGATCAATATTTAAATATGGATCAAGTTTCCTAATCTTTACTTTATACCCTCTGCTTTTGAGTAAATAGCCTAATGAAGCTGAGGAGAGACCTTTTCCTAAGGAAGATACCACACCGCCAGTTACAAATATATAACGCGCCATGGAAGGTCTTTATATTTTAAATATATAAATAGTAAAACTTTTTATTATTTGGATTTTGGTATTTTTGGAGAGTTATCTTCTTTTTTCTCTATTTTATCTATAACAGAATTATTCTTTGCATCGTTTCTATGCATTGCTGTGAGTGTAATGCTTGTGATTATGAACATAATTGCAACTACAGAAGTGAATTTCGTTAAAAAACTACCTGCGCTTCTTGACGACATAAATGAGTCGCTGCCAGAAGAACCTATTCCAAGAGCGCCTCCTTCAGATTTTTGCATTAACACAGAGCCAATTAATAAAAAGGCTAATATCACATGTACGGTTAAAATTATATTTTCCACGCAGACTAAATATAATACTTTTTAATAATATCAATGAAATTTTGTGTTTTCAATGATGCGCCACCAATCAAAAATCCATCACAACAGTCTATATTTTTTAAACTTGATATATTTTTTGATGAAACTGAACCTCCATATAAAACTGGAACATTTTTTTTAAAATCTTTTCTAATTAAATCTTTAATTTTTTTAAAAAAACTGTCCAAGTATACTTTCTTCGGAATTATGCCTGTACCGATTGACCAAATTGGTTCATATGCAATGACTATATTGCCTAAGTGCCTTTTATTATCTTTAAATGCTGAATAAATTTGGCTTTTAACTTTATTAAAAGATTTTTTATTTTTAAATTCATTTAAGGTTTCACCAACACACAAAATAGCTTTTAAATTTTTGCTTGAAGCAAACTCAATTTTTTTATTTATATCTTTGTCTGTTTCACCTTCATTTCTATTTTCCGAATGACCTATAATTGTGTATTTGCAACCCAGTTGTCTTACCATTTTAGCACTCACAGATCCTGTAAATGCACCATAATCAATTGCTGAGGCAGTAATATTTTGCGACCCGATTTTTATAAAAGAGATTTTTTTATGATTGATCAAACCTAATAATGTGAACGGTAAACAGAAAATACAGTTTAAATTAATTTTTTTTTTAAAATTTTTTAAAAATTTTTCAATTTTATATATCCGGCCAAGGTCTTTGGGCTCACCGTTCATTTTCCAATTTGCAATAAAATACTTTTTTGAATACATTTTTATATTATTAAGGTAAATAACATTCACATATCAAGAAAAAATGCAAAGCCTAACTAAAAAAATAGCTATCACAATTATAACGGGAATAATTATTATTGTTTTTGGCGCCTGGGGTATGGGCGATTTATTTAGTGATGGTAATAAAAACATTATAGCTCAAATAAAAGATAAAAAAGTTTTTACAAAAGAATATATTGAATCTGCGCGTAACTATGTAAATAGAAAAAATAAAACTGAATTAACAGATATTGATCACTCATTAATATTAAATGATCTTTTAGCTGAAAAAATATATGAAAAATTTGCAGAAGATCTTGGAATAATTATTAACGATGATGCTCTAGCGTATTATATTAAATCTCTTGAAAACTTTAAAGATAGTAATGGAAAATTTTCAAGAGTAGAATACGAAAAATTTTTACTTTTGAATAATATAAATGTAAAAAAATTAGAAGAACGTTTAAAGAAAGAATTAATTAAAAATTTAGTTGTAAAAGTTTTCACCAACGGTGTTTCATCAACAGATTACCATATAAAGAAAATAGAAAATGAATTTTTAAAGCAAGTTAATGCTGAATTTTATCAAATTGGAAATTATGAAAAAATTTCAGATGAAAAAATAGAAAAATATTTTAATCAAAATAAACAAAAATTTTCATTAGGTGAATTAAGAGAAGGTGAAGTTGCAAAATTAGATAATAAAACCCTTGGTTTTGAAAAAGAAAATGATCAATTTTATAAATTATTAAACGACATAGAAAATGACGTGGTAAATAATCTAAACTATATTGATTTAAAAAAAAAATATAACATAAAAACCTCACTCTTAGAAAAAATTAACAAAAACGGTATAAATAAAAATCGTTTATTATCTGAACAAAAACAATTCAAAGAAATCTTATTCTCATTAACTGAAAATTTTAAAACAGAAATAATTGAAATAGAAAATGTTAAATATCTAGTACATTTAAAAAATATTATTAAAGATTACGAAGTAAAATTAGAAACTGGAATTAAAAAAGAAATTCAAGATATCTTAAACTATCAAAAAAATAAAATGCTAGCAAAAAATATAACAGAATCAAACGATGATGATATTTTTAAAATTTCTGCGAAAAAATATGACTTAAAAATAGAAAATGTTTTTTTTGAAAATATATTAGATAATAACAAAATATTTAGTCAAAAGAATGTCGAAAAAATATTTAGTGCAGAAGAAAACAAAGTATTGAGCATTAATGAAAAGAATAAAATTTATATTTTAAAAATAAAAAAAATATCTAAAAATAAAAATAAAATTGATAACTTGGATAAAATTCTTAAAAATCAAACAAAACAAGAATTTAAAACTTTAATTTTAAGAGACCTGGATGCTTATTTAATTAAGAAATATCCCATAAATTTAAACGAAAGAGTTTTAAATCAGGTTAAAAATAGTTTTTAATGATTTCTCAAAAAAAAATTGAATTTAATAAATTTAAAAAAAAAAATAAATTCTCGATTACGTATATAATCGAAAAAAATACCCCAATTAATAAAATAGATATTTTGATAAATAATGTTCTTCGAAAAAAAAATTCATTCATATTTGAGTCTGTTGAAAAAGCAAAGACTAGAGGTAGGTACACTATTTTTGGTTTCAAACCAGATTTAACACTCAAAATAATAAATAAAAAAATTTTTCTTAATAATAAAAAAATAAAAAAAAAATTAGAGCCAAAATTATTTTTAGAAAAATTTATTAAAGACTTTAATTTTAAATTACCCTCTATCCTTCCTAAAATGTCAATGATGTTATCGGGATATCTAGGGTACGATATAATTAGATATTACGAAAATATACCTGATAAAAATAAAGATGATTTAAATATACCTGATGTCAGACTTATTAGACCTAATTTTATCTATATTCATGACAATCAAACTAATAAAATGTTTTATTTAAAATTAAATTTTAATAATAAATCAAATTATAAAAATGAAATTAATTCTCTCAAAGAAGAAGTATTAAAAGATTTCAATACATCTAAAATTCAAAATAAAATAAAAATAAAAAAAAATTTTTATTCAAAAATAAAATCAAATTTTACCAAAAAAGAGTTTTTAAAATTGGTGAACAAGGCAAAAAAATATATATCTATAGGAGATATTTTTCAGGTAGTAATAAGTCAAAGATTTGAAAAAAAATTAACAAAAGATCCACTGGAAATTTATAAAAAAATCCGAGTTACAAACCCTTCACCCTTTCTGTATTTTTTTAATTTTGAAGACTTTCAAATTATTGGCAGCAGTCCTGAAATCTTGGTAAGAGTTAGAGATCAAAAAATAACCATAAGGCCAATTGCGGGAACTAGAAAAAGAGGAAAGGATAATAATGAAGATAATAAGCTTGCAAAAGATCTTTTAAATGATCCTAAAGAAATATCTGAACATCTAATGTTATTAGATCTTGGAAGAAATGATGTAGGTAGAGTATCTGAGGATAATACAGTAAAAGTTAATGAAAAATTTAAAATAGAAAAATATTCACATGTAATGCATATTGTTTCGAATGTTGTAGGGAGATTTAAAAAGAATATTTCACTAATAGATGGCTTACTTTCAGGTTTTCCAGCCGGAACAGTATCTGGTGCGCCAAAAATAAGAGCTATGGAAATCATTGATCAATTAGAAAATAAAAAAAGAAAGTTATACGCGGGTGGCGTTGGTTATTTTTCTGCTAATGGTGATATGGATACATGTATTGCTTTAAGAACAGCTCTTGTAAAAAATAATAAAATTTATGTACAAGCCGGTGCAGGCATTGTAGCTGATAGTGTTCCCACTAAAGAATACCAAGAAACAATCAATAAAGCTAAGGCCTTACTCGAAGCTTCAAAATGAAAATAGCACTAATTGACAACTATGATAGCTTTACATTTAATGTCTACCATTATCTAAAAAATATAAAGTGTGAAGTTGAAGTTTTCAGAAATGACAAGTTTAAAATAAAACAAATAAAAAGTTTTGATAAAATTGTAATTTCTCCAGGGCCAGGAAATCCAAGACAGGCTGGAAAATGTTTGGAGTTAATAAAATATTATTTTAAAAATAAACCAATACTTGGAATTTGCTTAGGCCATCAAGCTATAGCCCAATCATTTGGGGCAAAAATTATTAAAGCCAAAAAGTTAATGCATGGAAAAATTAGCAAAATTAAAATATTAAGTACAAAAAGCAAAATGTTTAAAAAAATTCCAAGAATTATTAATGCAACAAGATATCATAGCTTGATAATTGATAAAAAAACACTTGATCAATCTTTTGAAATTACCGCCCAAACTACTGATAAGATAATTATGGCAATAGAACATAGGAATTATCCATTATATGGCATTCAATTTCATCCAGAAAGTTATAAAACTAAACATGGGCAACAAATTATTAAAAACTTTATAAAATTATGAAAATTGAAGAAATAATTAAAAAAACAATAAATAAAACTGACCTACAGAAAGATGAAAGTAAATATTTATTTTCAAATATCATGGAAGGAAAAATTGAAGATGAAGATTTAAAAAAAATCCTCGTTAATCTTTCAGAAAAAGGAGAGACTGTTGAGGAAATAACTGGAGGAGCTGAAGTTCTAAGAGAGAAATCTTTGAAAGTAAACATAGAAGGTGATGTTATAGATACTTGTGGTACTGGCGGAGATGGAAAAAATACAATAAATATCTCAACAGCAGTTGCTTTAGTTCTAGCTAGTATGAGTCATAAAGTTGCTAAACACGGAAACAAAAGTGTTTCTTCAAAATCTGGATCTGCTGATTTATTAGAAAAATTAGGAATTGATATTAATTTAAAGCCTTTAGAGGTAGAAAAATCTATCATAAAAAATAATTTTGCATTTATGTTTGCGCCAAACTTTCATTCAGCAATGAAAAATGTTGCTAATGTTAGAAAAGATTTAAAACAAAGAACAATTTTTAATTTGTTAGGACCCTTATGCAACCCCGCAAGTGTAAATAGACAATGTATAGGTGTTTTTTCAAATGATATATTAGAAAAATATATAAAAGTATTAAAAAATCTTAATATAAAAAAAGCTTGGGTATATCATAGTTATGATGGCTTAGATGAAATATCTATTTTTAAAAAAACAAAAGTTTATGAGTTAAATAATCAAAAAATTACATCATTTGAAATTGACCCGACTAAATATATAAATAAAAATTATAATTTTGAGGATATAGTAGGAAATGATGCTGAGTACAACTCAAAAAAAATTTTAGATTTGTTTAACGGAGATGAAAGTGCCTTGCTTGAAATTGTGTCACTTAATACAGCCGCAGGTTTAATAGTTCTTGATAAATATCAAAATCTTAATGATGCATTTTTATTTGCGAAAAAACATATTAAATCAAAAAAAGTTTCGCATTATTTAAATCTTATAAAAAAATGAATATTTTAGAAAAAATAATTAATGACAAAAAAAAAGAGGTCAAACTAGATAAAATCAAAAATCCAATCGATCAATTAAAAAAAAAAGTTTCAAATAAAAAATATATTTTTTCAAATACCTTAGAAAATTATAAGCAAGAAAATAAAATAGCAATTATTGCTGAAATAAAAAAAGCAAGTCCGTCAAAAGGTATAATAAAGGAAAATTTCGATCACTTAAAAATTGCAGAAGAATATATAAAAAATAATGCAGCTTGTTTGTCTGTTTTAACAGAAAAGAAATATTTTCTTGGAAATAAGAAATTTGTAAGAGATATTAAAAAGAAATTTAATACCCCCATATTAAATAAAGATTTTTTTATTGATCCGTACCAAGTAATAGAAGCAAATCAAAATGGATCAGATTGTATATTAGTAATCATTAACTCATCTGACAAAACTTTAATTAACGAATTAATTTCAACAGCGGATGAATTGGGTATGAATAGTATTTTAGAAGTACACAATCAAAAAGAGATGGAGATCGCGCTAAATTTTAAAAACGTTTTATTTGGTATAAACAATAGAAATCTAAAAAACTTTTCCGTATCCTTGGATACTACGATTAATATTTACAAAGAATTTGAAAGCGCTTTAAAAAATAAAATAGTCATTTCCGAAAGTGGTTTCCATTCAAATGAAGAAATAAAAAAAGTAAAAAACGAAACTGGGATAAACAATTTTTTAATTGGTGAATCACTAATCAAATCTGATTCAATTACTGAGTGTTTCCAAAATTTTATTAAATAAGTTATTGATTTTATTATATTTTTATAGATTGCAATTTTAAAAGAACTTTTATAGAACAAAAAAAGTTTAGGTTTTGTTCTATGTTAACTAAAAAACAAAAAAATTTATTAATTTATATCAACGAGAAGTTGAAAAATGATGGTGTCTCTCCATCATATGACGAAATGAGACAATCATTAAATTTAAAATCAAAATCTGGAATTCACAGATTAATCTCAGCTTTAGAAGAAAGAGGATTTGTAAAAAGATTAGCCCATAAAGCTAGAGCTCTTGAGGTAGTTAAACTTCCAGAAAATGCCGGGGTAAAAGACCTTTATAACAACTTTACTCCTAGCGTAATATCAGGGGGATTAGACAAAATTAAAAAAGAGAAAGAAAAAAAATATATACCAGTTGTTGGAAAAATTGCCGCTGGTCTTCCTATTGAAGCCATTGAAGACTCATCAGAAAATATTCCCTACCCTCCAAATTTATCAGATAAAAACGATGAATTTTATGGATTAAAGGTAGAGGGTGATAGCATGATAAATGCTGGGATAAATGATGGTGATACGGTTATTATTAAAAAAACAAATACTGCTGAAAATGGAAAAATTGTGGTTGCCTTAATTGATGACCATGAAGCTACTTTAAAAAGATTAAGAAAAAAAACAAATTCAATTGCGCTTGAAAGTGCAAATCCTGCATATGAAACAAGAATTTTTAATCCTGAAAGAGTAAAAATTCAAGGTATTTTAGTTTCTCTTTATAGAAATTTCTAATTAACTGTTATAATAGTAACAACTTAATATTTATGGTTATTACTAGATTTGCACCCTCTCCTACAGGACAGCTTCATATTGGTGGCGCCAGAACAGCTTTATTTAATTATTTATATTCAAAAAATCAAAAAGGAAAATTTTTATTAAGAATTGAGGATACTGACAAAGAACGTTCTAAAAAAATATATGAAAATCAAATAATTGATAGCCTCGGTTGGTTAGGAGTTAATTTTGATGATAATGTTTTTTATCAATCTCAAAATATTAAAAAACATACAGATGTAGCAAATCAACTTTTGAAAAATAATTTTGCATACAAATGCTATTGTACTCAAGAAGAGCTTGACCAAAAAAGAGAAATAGCAAAACAAAACAGCGTTAATTATATATATGATGGAAAATGTAGAGATCTGAGAGAAGAAAAAAACTTACCATTTGTCGTTAGATTAAAAATAGAAAAAAATAAAAAAATAATGCTTTACGATGGTGTGCAAGGCGATATTGAAATAGACACAAGCACACTGGAAGATTTTATTCTTTTGAGATCAGATAATACCCCCACTTATAATTTATCAGCTTCAGTAGATGATAAATTAATGAATATTACACATGTTATACGAGGAGATGACCATAAAATAAATGCATTAAAACAAATAATGATTTTTCAATATATGGGTTGGAAATTACCAAAGTATTTTCATATCCCATTAATTCATTCTGAAGATGGAAAAAAATTATCCAAAAGAGATAATGCATCTACAACAGAAGATTATAAAAAGATTGGAATATTACCAATTGCATTAAGAAACTATCTTTTAAGATTGGGATGGTCATATAAAGATAAAGAAATTTTTAATGATGAAGAAAGTATAAAATATTTTTCTCTTAAAAATATTGGTAAATCACCATCTAAATTAGATTTTGAGAGAATTAAATCTTTAAATGAATTTTATATTAAAAACTTAAATGAAAGTTTTCTAATAGAAAATTTGGTCATATACATAAAAACTTATAAAAAAAAACTAGATGATAATATTATTGATAATATAACTAGTAATATCAATATTCTTAAAAATAAAGCCAAAACACTTGAAGATATTTATAATAATTCAAATTTTATTTATGATTTTCAAAAAAAATTAGATGTAATAAATGATAGAAATAAAACTATTATTAATGAATTCTATAGTGAACTTGTCAAATTAAAATCATATGATGAAGAAAAAATATCACAAATAAATCAAAATATAATAAAAAATAATAATATTAAATTTAAAGATTTAGGACAACCACTTAGGTTAATTCTAACTGGTTCAGATCAAGCGCCAAGTATTAAAGATATCATTAAAATATTGGGCATAAGTGAAACAATTAATAGAATTAAATTACATATAAATTAGACAATTCATATCAAAACTGATATTACGTTCCGCAATGTCTGAAATAGCTAAATTAAAAGTTGGAAAAAGAGAAATAGATTTGCCCATAAAAAAAGGTTCGGTTGGGCCATCGGTAATAGATGTTTCAAAATTATATTCAGAAACTGATCATTTTACATTTGACCCTGGATTTACATCAACAGGTAGTTGTGAGTCTTCAATTACATTTATAGATGGAGACAAGGGTGAATGTTATTACCGTGGGTATCCAATGGATGTATTAGCTGAGAAAAGTAATTTTTTAGAAGTTGCTTATTTACTTTGGTATGGTGAACTTCCATCAAAAACCGAATGGACTGAATTTTCAGATGCAATCAAAAACCATACAATGGTTCATGAACAGCTAAATACCTTTTTTAATGGTTTTAGAAGAGGCGCTCACCCTATGGCAATTATGGTTGCTGTCGTTGCTGCACTATCAGCATTTTATCCCGACTCGATTAATATCTCTGATCCAGCTCAAAGAAGGATATCTGCCAGAAGAATGGTGGCAAAAATACCTACTCTCGCTGCAATGGCTTTTAAATATAGCTTAGGACAACCATTTGTTTATCCTGATAATTCATTAAATTATTCAGAAAATTTTATGAAAATGTGTTTTGCTGTTCCAGCTGAACCTTATAAGATAAATAAAACATTTGCTAAAGCGTTAGATAAAATATTTATTTTACATGCAGATCACGAACAAAATGCATCTACATCAACTGTAAGACTTGCGGCATCTTCAGGTGCTAATCCATTTGCATCAATTTCAACTGGTTTTACTTCTTTGTGGGGTCCGTTACATGGTGGTGCAAATGAAGCGGCTCTAAATATGCTAAAAGAAATTGGTGATGTTAAAAATATTCCTGAGTATATAAAAAAAGCTAAGGATAAAAATGATCCATTTAAATTGATGGGATTTGGACATAGAGTTTATAAAAATTATGATCCAAGAGCAAAGGTAATGCAAAAAACATGCCATGATGTATTAAGCGAAATTGGTAATAATGATAATAAATTACTGCAAGTTGCAAAGGAATTAGAAAAAATTGCTCTAAGTGATGAGTATTTTATTGAAAAAAAACTTTATCCAAATATTGATTTTTACTCAGGAATTACATTAAGTGCCATGGGTTTTCCTACCACAATGTTTACAGTATTATTTGGATTAGCCAGAACTGTTGGTTGGTTAGCGCATTGGAAAGAGATGATGGTCGACAAATCTTCCAGGATTGGAAGACCAAGACAACTATACACAGGTGCAGAACCAAGAGAATTTAAAGATTTAATAAAAAGATAAAGTTATTTTAAATTATTAACTAAATCTTGAGCAATTTTATCAGATGTATCCTTATTAGAAAAACCTTGTAAAATAACATTATAATCAATAATCATTTTTTTTAGTCCATTTTTGTTATTCAATAAAAAATCCAAATGATTTAAAATTTTTTTTGAATTACAATTACCTTGGATAAACTCGGGTATAATTTCTTTATTGGCAATAATATTTATTATATTTACAAATTTCACTTTTACAAAAGGTTTAATGAGAAAATAATTTAACCAATTAAACTTGTAAATTGTAAAAAAAGGGATTTGTGATTTGCAAAGATCTAAACTTATTGTTCCAGATTTTGCTATAGCAATTAGAGATTTGGTAAAATATTTTTTTTTTTCATTTTCATCTGACGCTATGATAATTCTTGATTTATCAATATCATTTAAATATTTTTGAACACTATGATTAGTGCTATTTGTGATAGCAAAATGATAAATATACTTGCTTCCCAAAGAATTCATTATTTCTAAAAAAATAGGCATAAAAATTTTTATTTCACTTTGCCTACTCCCGGGGCAAAAAGATATTATATTGCTATCAGCGTAGTAATTATTTTCATTGTTTACAAATTTTTCAAAAAAAGGATGGCCAACAAAATAATTTTTGATTGAATATTTGTCAAAATATTTTTTTTCAAATTCAAAAAGTAAATAAATTTTGTCTAATAATTTTTTTATTTTATTAGCTCGTTTTTCTCTCCAAGCCCATATAGATGGAGCGACATAGTGAAAAAATTTGGATTTAATTTTTTTATTTGATCTAATTTTTTTTATGACTTGAAACACAAAATCTGGGGAATCAACTGAAAAAATAATATCTGGGTTAAAATTTTCAATATATTCAACAGTAAGGTTAATTTTTTTTTTAATATAAAAAATATTTTTAATAACATCCGTAATTCCAAAAAAAGTAATATCTTTTGATTCAAAAGGACCATCGATATTCAGTTTTTTAAGATTGTTTCCAACTATTCCTTTGATTTCGATATTGTTTGTAGTTATATTTTTTATTACTTTATATGCTAATAGATCACCAGACGTCTCACCTGTGATAATAAAAATTTTTTTTGTCATTACATTGTTGAAATAAAAAAATTATTTTTATTAGATAAAATGATCGATTTTTTTTGGTTTAAAAAAATATTTTGATTTTTTTTTAAAAAAATACCATTTAATTTTGATTGCATACATAATTTTACAGTTTTTAATCCAATAGTTGGGAGATCGTACTTTAGATTTTGATTTTTTTTTGGAAATTTTATTAATACTCCAGATTTTTTATTCTTGTTTTTATTTAAATTAATCACTCTTTTTAACATACTATCTGTTCCCTCGGCTGCTTCTATGGCAACTATATACCCTTCATCAATCACAACACCTTGCGCATTGTCAAATTTACTTAAATTGTCCAAAATTTTTTTTCCTTTTTTTGCATCTTGAAGATCAATCTTGTTAGGTTTTTTTTGAGTAACTGTTTTTTTTAACAAAAGATTTTTTGAATATTTATGGCTTTCGACTACTTTAATTTTATTTTGATTTAGAATTTTTTTAGCTAAATTCAAAATATTCCCATCACCACTTTTGAAAGCCTTAATGAGATGTGGCATATATGAAATAGCTTTCATATCAAACTTCATATTTCTTAAATTTGGCCTTTTAACATATCCAGCAAAGATAACTTCACGTATTTCATAATCCTTTAATAGTTTTAAAATTTTTCCAAATTCTCCTAAATTAATTTTGAACGAGTCTTTAATTTTTTTTTCAGTAATATTTAAAACAATAAATTTTTTATTATTTTTTTTAAGAGAATAAATTATTTCTTTTGGATAATCTCCTGTGCCAGCAAATATTGCAATCATTTTTTTGGTCTACAAATATCTCTGTTTGAATTTTTGTTTTCAATGAACTTTATCAGTATATCATTTAATTTATTACCATTTTTTAAACTCGAAATGTATTCTTTCATATTGTCACTATTAAATAATCCCATCACTGTTTTTTTATAATTTTCCATCTCTAAATTTTTGAAACCTTTTCGTCTTAACCCAATTAAGTTTATGTTTTCAAAATATGATCTATTACCCTTTATCAAAGTAAAAGGTAGAACGTCTTTATCAACACCAGTCATTCCACCAATCATTGCACCTTTGCCAATTTTAGTAAATTGCAAAACTGCTGAATTACCACCAATAATAACATCATCATCAAAAATACAATGACCCGCAATTGCAGCATTGTTAGCAATAACAAGATTATTACCAAGCTGACAGTCATGCCCGATGTGAACACCTACCATGAATAATGAATTATTTTTAATTTTTGTAATCTTGCCACCTTGATCGGTACCAAGACTTACATTCGTATATTCTCTAAATGAGTTATTATCTCCAATTTCAAGAAAAGTTTTTTCACCTTTAAATTTTAGATCTTGAGGAATGGTACCAATACTACAAAAAGGGAAAAAAATATTTTTTTTTCCAATTTTAGTATTGCCATTAATATTTACATGACTAATTAATTCACAATTATCGCCAATTTCAACATTTTTTCCAATTACGCAAAAGTCACCAATTTTAACATTATTTCCAATTTTTGCATTTTTATGAATAGATGATTTTTTGCTAATCATTTCTATCAACTATTGTTGCCATCCATTCAGCATCAGCCATTTTCTTTTCATTACAGTAAGCAACTCCTTTGTATCTCCAAATCTTTCCTTTAATTTTATCTACGTTGCATTGTAGGTACAGATCACACGGCGGTATAACTGGACTTCTAAAACGCGCATTTTGAACAGACATTAGATAAACTAATTTATTTTCAACTTCTTTTTTATCGATACTATATGCAGCTAATGCCGCTGCTGCTTGACCAAAAGCCTCGACTATCATAACTCCAGGCATTACAGGCTGTCCTGGAAAATGACCCTGTACAAAAAATTTGTCTTTATTTAATTTTAAATGACCAACAGCGGATTTCATGGGAACGATGTTGTATAAATTATCTATTAATAACATCGGATCTCTGTGGGGTAGTAAATCTTCGATAGTTTTTTTATCAATACTTGGTAAATTTTTATCGATCATTTTACGCGCTCCTAGCCTTTCAGAAAATCTTTAATACTTCTTGCTGGGTAACCTATTACCTTGGCATTATCATCTAAATTTTTTAAAACACCTGATCCTCCGCCTATTTGAACATTATTGCCTATTTTTAAATGTCCAGATATTCCAGCCTGACCACCAATCATGCAATGATTACCGAGAAATGCGCTACCAGCAATACCGACTTGACCTGTAATAAAGCAGCTAGATCCTATTTTAACATTGTGGGCAATATGAACTTGATTATCTATCATTGTATTTTGTCCTACTAAAGTTTTGGAAAATGAACCTCTGTCTATTGTGCAATTTGAGCCTATATATACATTATTTTCAATTTCAACATAACCAATATGAGGAATAAAATATAATTTTTCTTTTATATATTTAAAACCGAAACCAATTTTTCCAATAACAGAACCATCGTTAATTGTAACATTATCACCTATTATAGAATTTGAAACAACGCAATTCGAACCAATACTTACATTTTTTCCAATAATAACATTTTTTTTAATAGTAGAATTTATACCTATTTTAAATCCATTACTAATTTTAACGCTAGCGTCTATAAACGTACTATTTTTTGTTAGATTTTTATATTTTAAATTTTGTTTAAATTTATAATTATCTTTATCTGCTTCAGGATAAAACATTTTTGCAGCTAAAATAAAGTCTAACAATGGCTGCTCCGATATTATTGGAATAGTTGAATTATTTACATACTTTATGTACTTTTTGTCAATTAAACAATACGAAGCTTTTGTAGCAATAAGATCATTAAGAAATTTAGAGTTTTCTAAAAAAGTCAAATCACCCTTTTGAGCATCTTGTAAATTAGAAATGTTTTTGACTTTTTGATTTTTTAATTTTTCTTTTGATGAAAATAGAAAACAATCAATTATTTTATTAATGTTGTGTGGCCCTGAATTTAAAAAAAAAGAATTCATAAAACAATTGTTTAAAAAACACTTCCAATTACAAAATTAAAGTTTTCTTCTTTATCTCCACTGGCACTACTTAAGGTTTCTGCAAAAGTAAAACTAATTGGTCCTAATGGAGATACCCATTCAAATGCAGCACCAAAAGAACTTCTTAATTTATCACTATCTAGTTTTTCATTAAAATCTACTCCCCATACGTTACCTGCATCTAAAAATAAAATTGTTTTTGCATTCCATTTATCTGGTAAAGGGTTTGGCAAGGTAGAAGATATGCTAGAATAATAAGAATAATTACCTCCAATATGATCTTTGCCATCTTTGGGCCCTATTCCATAAGACTCGAAACCTCTTAGTTTTGATGAACTTAGAAAGAGTCTATCACTTAGTTTTACATCTTTGTCACTGAGTGAGTTGTTGGTTTCTGCTCCACCTTTGATGTTTAAAGTAATTTTTTCAGAGGCAGGATAATAATAAGATCCAGAAACACTATTTTTTAAAAAAGGAATATCACTAGGTGGTATTCCTAATGTTTGTTTAAAACTGACTTTATGTCCAGATGTTGGAAGGAAAGAACTATTTCTTTTGTCTGAAGAAATTGAATAAAAACCTTCAATTGTATTATAAGTCCCTTTTCTATCTTTATATACTTGAGATGCACTACTATTTACATCAATATTATCACGCTCAAGGCCAAATCCTGTAGTTAAGGAAATATCCTCATAAAGATCGTATTTTAAAGCCAATGATCCCCCTTGTTGAGAACTTTCATAACCTGCATTAGCATAATCAACAGATGTTGCAAAAGCTCCAACTATTAATGTGTTATCAGTATTTTTATAATCTGGTATCAAAGTATTAACATTTGCATTAATTTTTTCTGTACCTACTGAAATAGAGGAATTAATATTAATTCCTTTTCCAAATAAATTTTTCTCATTTAACGTTGTGCTAACAGAACTTCCTGCAGATCCTATTCCAAGACCTGCTGATACAGACCCTGTAGGCTGTTCTTCAACATTAATATTTACGGTGGCTGTTTCTTTTGAATTATTTTCAATTGAAGTTTTAACTGAACTAAAAATTCCAGAAGATTTTAAATTATCAATAGATCTTTTTAATTTATAATCCTCTAAGGAGTCGCCCTCTGAAAATGTTAATTTATGCCTTATAAGCTTTTCTTCAGTTATTGAATTGCCCCTAACATTGATTAAATCAACATATCTCCTTTTGCTTTTATTGAAAAATATGTTTAAGTTTATTCTATCTTGATCTGTCTTTTCTTCAAAAATTTGAAATTTATAAAACTCAACTTTGCTTAAATTTAAATATTCGTTAATTTTGTTTTTAATTTTATTTAACTTTGAAACAGAATATACATTTTTTTCTATATTTTTTTCTATAATAGATCTTACTATTTTTAAATTTTTGTCGGGTATGACTTTATTTTCATCTAAAATCTTATAATCTTTGAAGAAATATTTTTTTCCAGAATTAATAGAATAGGTAATATTTGCAAAATTTTCATTAATAAATTCAATATTGGATGATGAAATTTGAATATCATAAAAACCTCGATCTAAATAAAAGTTCTTTAATAAAGAAATATCATATTCAATTCTTCGTTGATTAACTACAGTCGAACTAGATAAAAATTTCCACCAACCATATTTGCTTGATGAAACAACATCCGATAATGTTGAAGATGAAAAAAATTTTTCCCCAATAAAAAAAATATTTGAAATATTATATTTTTGTCCTCTATCTACATCTAAAATTACATTTATGACATTTCCATCCATCTTTGATATTCTTGGTGTAACTTTTGCATTAAAGTAACCTTCTTCATTAAAATTTTTTTTAATAATACCAATATCTTTTTTTAATAAAGCTTCTGAAAATATTCTATTTTGCCCAAGGGATAAATTATCATAAAAATATTCTTCTCTTTTTTTATTTAAAACACCTTTTACAAAAAAAGACTCAATAAAAGGATTTTCAACAACTTCTATTATTAATTTTGAATTTAAAGTTTTAACAGTAACTTGTTCAAAAAATTCAGTATCAAATAAAATTTTTTGAATTAGGTTTAAATCTTCTAAACTATAGTTTTTTTTATTAACAAAATTAATCTTTTGCTTTATTGTATTAATAGATATTTTGTCATTTCCTTTAACCTCTATGGTGTTTAAAATCTCAGCAAAACTTATTTGCTGACAGAAAATAATAACAAAAAAAAATATTTTAATTATTTTTTTAAACATAGTTCAATTTTTTTTGCATAATTAATTGCTTTGTTAATATCATTCAAATTTCTGATATTTGATTTGAATTTAAATATTTTTTTATTTTTGAAGGTATTTATAAGAATTTTGACAATATCACCATATTTTATTTCATTTTTTAAAAACATTTTCCCTAATTTTTCATTTATTACTGTAAAAATAATCATACCAATATGGTCATATTTTGATAGAATTTCAAAACCGAGATTTATCAAAGGAAATTTTTTTTTATTTGGTAAGAGTAATGAAAACTTTTTATCATCAAAATTTATCTTAAAATTATTTTTTAAATTTAAGGCATTAGATATAGGTATTTCCATTTTTGCAGTATGCATAATTGGGAATACTAAATTATTTGTTAATTCTATAATAGCATGTACATTCGAGCTTTTTTCAACTCTAACATCTATTTCTTTATTAGATAATTTAAATAGAATTTTAGCCTCAAATAATTCTAACACTTTATTAGCAAAATTAGATGAGTCTATTGAAATTTTTTTACCCATTTTCCACGTTGGATGTTTCAGGACATTTTTTATAGTCTGATTGTAAATATTTTTTTTATCATAAAATGGACCGCCAGAAGCAGTAATATAATATTTTTTAATTAAGTTTTTGCTTTTAAAATTATTTATAAAAAAATCGATACAATGATGTTCTGAGTCTATTGGTAATAATTTACAATTATTTTTTTTTGCGAAATTAATAAAAATCTCACCACCACATATAATAGTTTCTTTATTTGCTATTAATAAATTTTTTGAAATTTTTAATAATTCAAAATTAAAGTTAATAGCTTCAAATCCACTTAAACCAGATATTACGTAATCAATTTTTTTTTTTTTATATTTTTTAATAAAAAGTTCTGCAGTAATTAGTCTTTTGTTATTAATATTATTATTTATCAAAAAAATATTTTTAGGTTTGAATATTTTTTTTTGATAGTTTAACTTTTTTAAATTTGAATGAGCAGCTAAACATAATAATTGAAATTTATTTTTATTTTTTTTAAAAACGTTCAAAGTAGATTTACCTATAGATCCTGTTGATCCAATAATTGCTAATGTTTTCATAATTTAATAATAAATAAAAAATAAAAAATTGTTAAAAAAACTAAACCATCTATTCTATCTAAAATACCACCATGACCTGGTATTAAATTAGAATAATCTTTTATTCCATTTTTTCGTTTTATAAATGAAAAGAATAAATCTCCAAAAATTACAATAAATGAAGAACCTAAAAGTAAAACTAAATTTAATATCAACGAATTGTAAATGTAATATTTATTATATATCATAAAAAAAATTGAAAGTTGTGCAAATAATATACTTCCTAGAAAACCAAAGTATGTTTTGTTTGGACTAATGTATTTAATTTTTTTTCCTTTAAATAGCTTCCCAAAAACATAACCTCCTGTATCTGATAAAATAGTGACTATCAAAATCAATGATAAATAATAAAAGCTATTATTGAGTTTATGAATTTCTAAACAAGAATAAATAAAAAAAAATAAAATTATTAAAATTGATAATCTATAAATATTATTTTTAATATTTAAAATTTCATAAGTAGCGCCTAAAAATATAAGCAAAAGTAAAATCTTAAAATAATCATTGCCAACAAACAAAATAAAAAAAATGATTGGTATAATCAAAAATGAAAAAATCAATCTTTTAATAAAGTTTTTTTTCATGATCCAAAGTTTCTTTTTATTTTTGAAAAATTATAAAGCAATCTATTTAAATCTCTTATATTAAAATCAGGCCATAATTTATTACAAAAGTATATTTCAGAATATGATGATTCCCATAACAAGAAATCACTAAGTCTCTTGTGACCACCTGTTCTTATAACTAAATCTAAATCCCCGCTAATATATGTACTTAAATTTTTTGTTAAATTTTTTATTGTAAGGTTATTTTTGTTTTTAAAAGTTTTTTTGATTGATAAAATAATATCTGACCTGGAGCTATAATTAAATGCAATATTTAAAACTAAATTTGCTTTAGGTAATTTGGTTACTTTAGAGGTTTTTTTTAATAAAATTTTAATATTTTTAGGTAGGTTTCGATTTTCACCAATAAAATTTAAATGTATTTTATTTTTAATAAAAAAATCATTATTTTGCCTGAGATATTTATCTAATAAATCAAGAATATTATTAATTTCCTTTTGATCTCTTTTTAACAAATTATCTTTTGATAAAGCGTATAATGTTAAATTTTTAATTTTTTTTTTTAAAAAAAAATCAATAAAAGGCTTTATATTCTCTACTCCTTTTTGATGGCCTTTTATTCTATTTTTGTAATTTTTGAGGCCCCATCTACCATTACCATCCATTATGATGGCAACATGACTCGGTAATTTCATACCTTGAGTATTTCTTCTTCTTTTTCTTTAATTTTAATTTCAACCTTTTTTATAAAATCATCAGTAATTTTTTGTAATTCATTAGATAATTTTTTACTTTCGTCTTCACTAATATTTTTATTTTTTTCTTCTTTTTTTAAAAAATCCATTCCTGTTCTTCTGACATTTCTAATTGAAATTTTAATTTTTTCTGATTGCTGATTTACTATTTTAGACAATTCTTTTCTTCTATCTTCATTTAATTTTGGAACTGGAATTCTAAGTAATTGACCATCAATTACTGGATTTAAGTTCAAATCGCTTTCTCTAATTGCCTTTTCACAAAACTTTACATTATTTGCATCCCATACTTGAATTGATATTGTTTGTGGATCAGTAACTGTTATTGTAGCAACTTGATTAATTGGCATAGATTGTCCGTAAACCTCTACTTTGACCAAATCTAACATTGAAGAGTGTGCTCTTCCTGTTCTTACAGTTGAAAGATCTTTACCAAGCGAAACAATTGAGTCTTCCATTTTTTTTTCAAAAGATTTTAATCTACTGTCCGTAGTCATTTTTTTATTTTGTTAATGATTTTACTTCCTCACTAAAATCAGTTTTTTTAACCTCGATACCTTCGCCCACCTTGTATTTATAATAATTAATAATTTCAAAATTATCTCCATTATCTTTATTAAAGTTTTCTATAGCCTTCATTACTTTAATATCTTGATCAACAACCCAACTTTGGCCTAATAAAGTATTTTCAGATATAATTTTATTTAATTTTCCTGTCATAATTTTCTCAATTATCTCAGGTTTTTTCCCTTCTTTACTAAGTTGTTCTTCAATTATTTTTTTTTCACTTTCAATAAAATTTTTATCTAAACTCTTTTCATCTAATGCAATTGGTGACATTGCAGCTATATGCATACAAATGTTATTTGCAAAACTTTTTGAAACATCTTTATTTGACTTATATTTAATTACAGCAACGATTTTTCCAGTCAAATCACTTGATTTATTATGAATGTAATAACTTACCTTGTATCCATCTTTTTTAATATTTTCAAATCGTCTTAATTTTATATTTTCACCAATTTTAGAAATTAGATTAACAATAGAATCTTTAACAGTCGTATCATTTAATTTTTGACTTTGTAGTTCATCTATACTTTTTGCATTTACACTTGCTTTAGAAATCTTTGAGCAAAATTCTATAAATTCATTATTTTTAGCAACAAAGTCTGTTTCGGTGTTTATTTCAGTTAAGGTAAAATTATTTTCACTTTCACCAGTAATGATTAATCCCTCGGCTGCATCTCTTGAGCTTTTTTTAGATGCTTTTAAGACACCTTTTTTTCTTAGATATTCTACCGATTTATCTATATCGTTATTATTTTCTTTAAGAGCATTTTTGCAATCTTGCATACCAGCTCCAGTAACTTCCCTTAACTCTTTTACTTTTTCAAGCACTGACATTTTTATCTTCCTTGTTTATCTCTTTTTTATTATTCGATTTTTGATCTTTTAAATTATCATTTATTTTTTCTTTTTTTTCAGAAACTTTAATATTTTTCTTTGCATCTAAAATAGTTTTTTTAATTAAATCACAATAAAGATTGATTGACCTACGTGCATCGTCATTCCCTGGAATTGGAAAATCAATATTATCTGGATCAGAATTGCTGTCTAGTACTCCAATAATGGGAATGTTAAGTTTTTTTGCCTCCAATACAGCTAATGACTCAATATTTGTATCTATTACGAAAATTATATCTGGAATTTTTTTCATCTCAGAAATTCCACCTAAGGATCTTTCTAGTTTTTCTTTTTCAAGATTCATTTTGATTAACTCTTTTTTTGTAAATCCAGAGTCTTCCTTTAATAAATTTTTCTTGAGCTCTTTTAATCTTTTTATTGAATTGGTAATTGTATTCCAATTAGTTAGCATTCCTCCTAACCATCTAAAATTTACATAATAATTATCTGTTTCTTTGGCAACTTCAGCAATAAGTTCGGAAGCTTGTTTTTTGGTAGAAACAAATAATACTTTGCCACCACTTGATACAGATTTATGTAGTTCTAAAAGAGCGGTTTTTAAAAGCTCTAATGTTTTTGACAAATCGATGATGTGAATAGAGTTTTTTTCTCCAAAAATATAAGGTTTCATTTTCGGATTCCACCTAAAGGTCTTGTGACCTAAGTGTACACCTGCCTCTAACAGGTCTTTTACTGTTACTTCTGGTAAATTCATTTTATCCTTTCCGGTTAATCCTCCAGAGAAGCTACTGCATATGCAGACCGGGGGCATAAAGCCACTTTCTCTGTGCGTTTTTTATGTGGCTTATATAACTGAATGCTAAAATTACAACTGAAAATTTATTAAAAAATTGGCTTTATTTGGTAATTTTCAAGGAACTCAATATCAGAATGCCTAACATTAAATTTATGATCAAGTTTAAAAGAATACTTTTTAGAATTTTTATCCTTATAAATAATATTTACATTTGAAGACCCTTTTTCATTCAATCTACTTTTAATAACATCTAAAGATTTGATATTATCAATTTCAAAACTCACCTTATCAATTATTTGATTTTTTAAATCATCTATTAAAAATATATTTTCTAAATTAATTCTTTCAATATTTTCTTTAGTGATTTCTTTCTTTACCTTTACCAAAAAAGAATTACCAACAACAAGATCAGATCTATTTTCTACTAATTTTTCTGAAAATATAAATAGTTCATACATTGAGCCTAGATCAACTAACTTAATGATTGCATAAGGATTTCCCTTTGCGGTTTTTTTTTCTTGAATTGAAATTAATGTTCCGGCAATCATTGCATCTTTAAGAGCATTATTATTTTTTAATTCTTGATGTGAAGATACGTTATATTTTTTTAGGACTTGAAGATTTGATTTTAACGGATGTTCTCCAACAAAAAACCCAATTGACTCAAACTCTTTTTTTATTTTTTCATTTTTATCCCAATCTAATATGTTAAATTCTTGTATATTTGTTTGATCATTCTCCATTTCATTTGAAAATAATTGATCTTGTTCGTTATCGTTAACTTTATCAGAAGATTTTGATTGTTTTATATATTCTGGAACATTCTCAAAAAGTTTTTTTCTATTATTGTCTAAGATATCTAACGAACCAGACTTGATTAAACCCTCTAATTGTAACTTATTTAAATTTTTACTTTCTACTCTGCTTAAAAATTCAGAAATTGAATTGAATTTTCCATTTTTCTCTCTTTCATATACAATTTTTGAAATAGTATCATAACCTACAGCTTTTACTGCCGATAATGCGTAATAAATAGTTTTATCTCGAGGTAAAAATTCTGCATATGAAAAATTAATATTTGGTGGTCTAATATCAATTTTTAATCTTTTTAATTCTTCGTAAAATAAATTTAATTTATCAGTATTTGATAGTTCAGTATTCATAGATGCGCAAAAGAAATATATTGGATAATGAGTTTTTAGGTACGCTGTTTGAAAAGCAATTAACGCATATGCAGCAGCATGACTTTTGTTAAAACCATATTGTGCAAACTTTTCTACTAATTGAAAAATATAAATAACTTGATCTCTTGAAATACCATTTTTAACAGCTCCATCTATAAAATCTTTTTTTTGCCGCTCCATTTCTACTGACTTTTTCTTACCCATAGCTTTTCTTAAAATATCCGCTTTGCTTGCGCTGAAACTTGATAAAGCTTGAGCAATTTGCATCACTTGTTCTTGATAAATTATTACTCCATATGTTTCCTTTAAAATATTTTCTAACTTTGGATGAATGTAGTCAACTTCCTCTTTTTCATGTTTTCTAGAAATATAAGTTGGAATATTTTGCATAGGACCAGGTCTATACAATGCTACTAAGGCTATGATATCTTCAAATTTATTTGGTTTTAATTGCTTTAAAACTTCTCTCATCCCAGAGCTTTCAAGTTGAAATATACCCATAGTTTCTCCAGAACTAAGTAGCTCAAAAGTTTTTTGATCTGATAAATTGATTTTACTTATATCAAAATCAGCTTTGTCTTTTTGAATAAATTCAATAGTTTTTTTTATTACTGTTAAAGTTTTTAAACCAAGAAAATCAAATTTAACCAAACCAGCTTCCTCTGATGATTTCATATCAAATTGAGTAACTGGAATTGGTAAGGTTGAAGATAAATCTTTATAAAGAGGAACTATTTCATCTAAATTTCTATCACCAATAACAACTCCCGCTGCATGAGTTGCTACGTTTCTATATAACCCTTCAAGTTTCAAAGCATAATTAATTAGTTTTTTTATTATTGGATCGTTTTTTTCAGCTTCTTGTAATCTTGGTTCTATTGCAATTGACTCAGCTAAAGACAATGGTCTAGACGGATCAAATGGTATCATTTTACAAAGCTGATCTACCCTTCCATAAGGTAGACCTAAAACTCTACCAATATCACGTAATGCCATTCTTGCTTGAAGCTTTCCAAAAGTAATAATTTGGGCAACTTTATTTGGATATTTGTCTTTAACATAATTAATAACTTCATCACGACCTTCTTGACAAAAATCTATATCAAAGTCTGGCATTGATATTCTGTCGGGGTTTAAGAAACGCTCAAAGATCAAACCAAATCTGATAGGATCTAAATCAGTAATAGACAGGCACCAGGCAACAAGCGATCCAGCTCCCGATCCTCTTCCTGGCCCTACAGGAATATTATTTGATTTAGCCCAATTTATGTAATCAGATACAATTAAAAAGTACCCGGAAAATTTCATTTTTGAAATTACGTTAACTTCATAATTTAATCTGTCAAAATAATTTTTTTTAATTTCGTCTTTATCAGTAGTTGCACCTAGCCTTGGATAAACGTACTTTTCTAATCTTTCTTCTAAACCTTTCTCTGCTTTATCTTTTAATATTTGATTAGTATCTTTTCCATTTTCAGAAAAAGATGGAAGTAATGGATTACTTTTTTTTGGAAAATAATTAAATTTATATTTAAAGTTTTTGTTATTTTCGAGAGCGTCAGGCAAATCAGCAAAAAGGTTTTCAAATTCACTTGTTTTTTTAAAATAATGCTGATTGGAATATTTTAACCTGTTTTTTTCATTAACATAATTTTTTTCACCAACGCAAATAAAAGCGTCATGAGCATTATATGAATCTTGTTCCAGATAAAATACTTCATTGGTTGCAATTAATGGTATACTTGTATCAGATGATAATTTAATTAACTTTTTTTCAAGTTGTTTTTCATGAGACTCATTATGTCTTTGAATTTCTATATAAATATTATCATTAAAAATATCTTTAAGTTTTTTTACCTCGTTGAAACAGTATTCATCTTTATTTTTTACTAATAAATCTGAAAAAAAACTAAAACTTCCACCGATTAGTATAATTATTCCCTCATGATATTTTTTTAATATATTTAAATTGATATTTGGCTTGTCGTCATGTTCTTGTAGATCGAGATAAGATTTGGAAGATAGTTTTAGTAAATTTTTATAGCCGATTTGATTTTTTGCATACAGGGATGCTGTTCCGTAGGTTATTTTTCCATCTACATTTTCTTTTATATAAATTTTTGTTCCTATTAGAGGTTGAATGCCTTCCTTCTTAAGTTGAGAAGAAAATTCTAAAGCTCCAGATAAGTTTTCAGAGTCACAAAGTCCTACTGCTGTAACACTATGCTCTTTGCAGTAATTAACCAATTTATCAATTTTTATTGCACCTTCACAAATTGAAAATTGGGAATGTATTTTTAAATTAATTGCTTCTGCAGACATTAATTAAAATTAACAGTTCCATTTGAAATTGTTAATTCTAAATCTGACTTATTAACAAGTGATTTATTGTGAGTTGCAAACAATATTAAAGAATTTTCATCTTTAAAATTTAAAAACATATCTAAAATTACTTCTGCATTTTTTGAATCTAAGCTTCCAGTTGGTTCATCTGCTAATATAAGCTTGGGTTTGTTTATTAAGCTTCTAGCAATAGCAACTCTTTGTTGCTCTCCACCTGATAATTCCTTAGGCGTATGATTTAATCTATTTTCTAAACCAGCTTTTGTTAATAAATTTTTAGCCAACTCTAAAGATTTAGATTTGCTTTCACCCGTATAAAGATTGGGCAACATTACATTTTCTAATGCAGTTAAATCTGAAATTAAATTAAAATTCTGAAAAACAATTGAGATATTTTTTCTTCTATAGTCAGATTTTTCTTTATCACTTAAATTAAATAAATTCTTTGAAGTATCTAAATTATATTCTCCTCTATCAGGTATATCTAACAATCCTAGTAAATGAATAAATGTTGATTTTCCAGAGCCTGACGGCCCTGTTAATGCTACCAATTTATTTGTTGTTAAATCAAGGTTTATATCATCTAAAACTACAATTTCATCAGTCGAATCAATAAATTTTTTTTTTAAACTTTTAATTTGCAAAAAACTTTTATTCATTTTTTAAGTTTTTAATTGGTTCAAGTTTGGAGGCGCTTAAAGCAGGAAATAAGGATGCAATAAAAACAATTAAAATTGAAAAAATTGAAATCAATAAAACAGAGTCATAATTAATATAAGATGGCAATTCACTTAAAAAATATATTTCTGAAGGAAAAATATTAATATTAAAATTATTATTCAAAAAACTTCTGATATTTTCTAGATAATAAGATATAAAAATACCGAGCATAACACCAAGTGCCGTTCCTAATAAACCTATTGTTGTACCAGTTAGTAGGAAAATTTTAAGTATTGAGTTTTTTCTAAAACCTATTGATCTTAAAATCGATATTTCTTTAGATTTATTTTTAATCAAAATGGTTAATACCGAAATTATATTAAAAGCTGCAACAACTATAATTAAAGTTAAAATAATAAACATTACATTTCTTTCAACTTTTAGAGCATCAAAAAATGTTTTATTACTATCTACCCATGAATATATTAGACGATCATTATATTTTTGTTTTAAGACATTTGTAAAGTTATTTGAATTATCAGGGTTGTTTATTCTTATTTCAATTTCATTTTCTTTATTTGAAAAAAATTTACTTTGATCTAAATTTGAAATTAGAAAGTTATTATCAAATTCATACATTCCAGTATTAAATATAAAACTAACTTTAAAATTAAATTGTTTTGGCAAAATTCCAAAAGGAGTTGTTTCTGTGTTATTTGATAATAAGGTTAGATTATCACCTACGCCTAAAGACAATTTGCTTGCCAATTCTAATCCTACTCCAATTCCATTTTCATTTACTTTTCCTTTAACAATAGAGTTTTTTAGAAAATAAATATCTTTTATCTCATTTTTAGAAAAACTTTTTACTAAAACTCCATAATTTTTATTTTGTGTAAGAATTAATGCTTCAGAATTATTTACTAAATTAAGATCTGATATTTTAAAATTATTTTTTTTAGCAAAGTTTATGATGCTTTCTTTTTCTAAATTATATTTTCCTTTAGATTGAAATGAAATATGTGGTTGGTACCCTAGAAGTTTATCCAGCAAATCTATTCTAAAGCCATTCATAACAGACATTACTATAATTAATGTCGCTACACCTAGCATTATTCCAATAAAAGAAAAATTAGATATGACTCTTAAAAAACCATCTTTGTTTTTTGGTTTTAGATATCTTGAGATAATTAAAATTTCAGCTTTATTTATCAATGTTATAGATTTCTTTTAACCTATTAATAACTTCTTCTTTTGATAGAATTAATTTTTCTTCACCAATTTCTTTAAATTCAAATTCATCTTTTTTTAATTTTGATCCAATTATAATTTGATATGGAATTCCAATTAAATCAAAGTTTTTAAATTTACTAGATGGATTTTCAGATGTGTCGTCTAAAATTGGATCAAGATTAGCATTAATTAAATTCTGATATATTTCATTTGATTTTTGATCAGCCTCATCTCCATTTTTGCCGAGATTGATAATTGCTACTTTAAATGGAGTAACTGTCTTTGGCCATTTCATAAAAGTACCATTGTATTTTGCCTCAATAATTGCTGCTGGTAACCTTGAAACACCAATTCCATATGAGCCCATTTGAGGGTTTATATTTTTTCCTTCTTTATTATTAACTAAAGCTTTCATAGATTTTGAATATTTGTCACCAAAATAAAAGATGTGACCAATTTCAATACCTTTCGTCCTTAATTGATTTTCTTTGGATACGTTATTTTCAAACTCATTAACATCATGTTTTTCGTCTGTAGCAGAATAAAATTTGGAAAATCTTTCTATAATTTCATTAATATTTTTTTCTGAATAATCTACTTCATTAACATCTATATCTAATAAATTTTTATCTAAAAAAACTTCACTTTCGCCAGTATCTGCTAAAATTATAAACTCATGAGATAGGTCTCCTCCTATTGGTCCAGTTTCCGCTTTCATAGGAATTGCATTAAGTTCAAATTTTTGAAAAGTTTTAAGATATGATAAAAACATTTTCTTATAAGAAAACTCTGCAGTAGCTTTATCTACATCAAAAGAATAAGTATCTTTCATTAGAAACTCTCTACATCTCATAACACCAAATCTTGGTCTTATTTCATCTCTAAATTTCCATTGAATGTGATAAAGCATTAAAGGTAAATTTTTATAAGATTTAATATTATCTCTAAAAATTTGAGTAATTAATTCTTCATTTGTTGGTCCATATAACAAATCCCTTTCATGCCGATCAGAAATTCTTAGCATTTCTTTACCATAGTCATCATATCTGCCACTCTCTTTCCAAATATCTGCAGACTGAATTGTTGGCATTAATAATTCTATAGCTCCAGCTTTATTTTGTTCTTCTCTGACAATTTGCTCAATATTTTTTAAAACTTTAAAGCCCATAGGTAACCAAGAATAAATACCTGAGGCGGACTGTCTTATCATACCAGCTCTTAACATTAGTTGATGAGATTTAATTTTAGCCTCTGAGGGATTTTCTTTCAAAATGGGTAAAAAATAATTTGATAATTTCATTAAGATAAAATTTCTCTAATGTTTAAAATATTAAAATAAGTCAAAAAAAAGATGATCGCAAATAATAAAGACGTAATAAATGTAGTTATAACTAATTTTTTAACAATATTTGGGTTGGTAGGTGCTCCAGGATCGGTACCTTCAATTATATTTCCTTTCTCATGTTGTGAATTTATATTTCTAGGTAAAATTATAAATAAAACAAGCCACCATAAAATTATAAAAACAACAACTGATCCTGTAATGGACATTATAAACGAATTAAATTTATATTAGTAAAAGGTTTTTTTGATAATCTAGATTGTAAAATTTTTCTGAGAGAGTTTTTTAAATTATCAATAAGATTATTTTCCTGTTTTTTATTATTTAGAGAGTAACTTCTACAAATATCTAATATTTTATCTTCTAATTCATATTTAATTTCATTTAATTCCTGATCATGCAAAGGAAGTCCTCTAAGATTTATCAAAGGAGATCTTTCTACATTACCATTTCTTGAAATTATTAAATTAATATCCATTAAACCATTATATGAAATATTTTTTCTCTCTTTTAGAGCTGGAGACTCCTCATCAACTAATCTATTACCATCAACTAAGAGTTTACCAGAATTTACTTTATTTATTATCTCTGCTTTATTTGGAAAAATCCTAAGGACATCTCCATTTTCTATCAACATTGGTTGCTTTATTTTTTTTTCCTTTGCAAAAAGGTTGTGCTCTTTTAAATGACGGTGCTCACCATGAACTGGTACTGAAATTTCTGGTCTAATCCAATCATACATTTCATGCATTTCCTCTCTGCCAGGGTGACCAGATACATGAATAAATGCGTTCTCCTCAGATATAACGTTTATACCTCTTCTTACTAAAATGTTGTGCATTAAATAAAGTTTTTTTTCATTACCTGGAATAATTCTTGATGAAAAAATTACAGTATCATCTTGTGCAATATTAATATCAGGATGTGTTTCGTTACAAATTCTATTCATTGCTCCTTTTGGTTCTCCTTGGCTTCCAGTACAAAGATAAACAATTTTTTCTCTTGGCATTTGTTTAGTATCTCTTGGATCTAATGGTGGTTTGATATCAGAAAAATATCCACAAGATTTTGCAGTATTAAATATTCTATACATAGACCTACCAACTAAACTCACATGTCTTCCAACTTTTTCAGCACATTGAAATACAGTTTGCATTCTAGCAGCATTAGAAGCAAAGGTTGTTACTATTATTCTTTTTTGTTGTTTTTCAAAAATTCTAAGCATACTTTCTTTAACATCTTTTTCTGAACCAGATCTTCCTTCAGTAAAAATATTAGTTGAGTCGCAAATCATTGCTAATATCCCCTTGTCTCCAATTTCCTTTAATTTTTTTTCATTAATATTACTACCCATCATTGGATTAAGATCACATTTCCAGTCACCGGTATGAAAAATTTTTTTACCCTTGTATTCAATTAACAATGCGTTGGGCTCTAAAATTGAATGCGTTAAAGATACAAGATCAATTTTTAAAAATTCTAAATTTATATTTCCATTTAAAGGAATTATTTTCAAATATTCATCTATATTAATTCTTTTTTCTTTAAATTTTTCTCTAATTAATGCACCCGTGAAGGGTGTTGCATATATATTAGTTTTTAAATTTGGCCAAACATGTGTCAAGGCGCCTATGTGATCTTCATGACCGTGGGTTATTATAATTCCAACACAGTTATTTCTGTTTTGATAAATAAAGTCTGGGTCAGGAATTATAACATCAATTCCTGGAACGCTTTCTTCTGCAAAAGTAATGCCACAGTCTACCATTAACCATTTATGATTATTTGGCTCACCAAAACCATATAAATTCATATTTGCGCCAATTTCACCGGATCCCCCAAGAGGACAAAACAAAATTTCTTCTTTAGAACTCATCAAAAATTTCTCTATTCTGTTTAATAGTTTTAACAAGTCCATAAAGGGTAATGTCTTGATTTACAATTGTTTTATACTTTAAGGATTTTTTAAATAATTTTGAATAACCACCAGTTAAAATAATAAGGTATTTTTTTTTGGATTGTTTTTGAATTTTATCAATAATGCCGTCAATCAAACAAGTATATCCAATGAATACACCTGATTTGATAGCTGCAATTGTATCTTTTCCAATGACATTTTTTTGTTTAGTAATTTTTACCAAAGGCAATTTAGCTGTAAATCGATTTAAAGCTTTCAAAGCTAGCTCGATACCTGGTGCAATAACCCCTCCTTGATAAATATTATTTTTTTGAACAATATCAAATGTCGTAGTGGTGCCAAAATCAATAATAATACAATTTTTGTTGTAACAGCTTAAAGCGCCTACAGAATTTACAATTCGGTCGGAACCAACTTGAGATTTTTTTTTAACATTAATTTTAATTGATTTGGTAATTTTTTTATCATTAAATTCATAAAGTTTTATATTTTGCTTAGAAGTAAATGATTTTATAATATTAAAAATTTTTGGAACAACAGAAGTTGAAAATATCACTCTAATATTATTTTTTTTTAAATAAGATTTAATGAATGATAAAGTTTTTTTTGAGTATGTAAGTAAAGAGATTGGTTTGGTAATTTTATTATTTCTGAGGTTGTATAAAGCTAATTTTATACTCGTATTACCAATATCAACTAATAAAATCATTTTATAATTTATTAAAATTTTTTTTTATAAATTCTAAAAAGTCTAACTTGTTAACCTTTTTTTTTAAATATTTATTTAAAAATGTAGTTTTGTATTTTTTTAAGTTTGGACTCGAGACTAAATTAAGCCCAATTCCAGCTATTACAAATAAATTTTTATTATTTTTATAACTCTCAACTAATATTCCGCATATTTTTTTATCATTTATCAGAATATCGTTAGGATCTTTAATTTGAATATTTTGTTCTTTTAAGCCTATTTTTATTAAAAAATTTTTTACTATTTTTAAAACTTTATACTGATATTTTATAATATCCTTTTGTAATTTAATTTTTTTATAAAAACTTAAAAAAATATTTCCTTTTTTTGAAATCCATTTATTTCCATATCTTCCTCTTCCATTTGTTTGGATTTCTGCAGAAACAATACCATTTGTTGAAATGTTATTCTTAATCAAATTAATACAAAATTCATTTGTACTATTTGTTTTGTCCAATAGAGAAATGTGCGGTAAGTTCAAATTTAATTAAAAACCTTAGATGCTATTTCAGTTATATTAACTAAAAAAGATGGATTTATAAAATAGAACAAAATTAAAAAAGACGATGAAAACAATGAAAATTTCATACCAAGTCCAGATATATCATCAAATTTTTCTTGTTCAGTGTCAAAATACATAATTTTTATTATTCTTAGATAATAGAATGCTGATATCACCGAACTTAACAAACCTATCACGGCCAAAATATACATTTCTGACTCTATTACAGATTTAAAGATGTAAAACTTTGCAAAAAATCCAGCTAAAGGTGGAATGCCTGCAAGTGAAAATAGTATAATGCAAAAACAAACAGCAACTACTGGATGGTTTTTTGATAACCCTCCTAAATCTCTTATGTCTTCACAATATTTTTTATCTCTACTAAAAAAAAGAATTGAGGTAAAAGCCGCAATATTCATCACTACATAAATAAAAATATAAGATAATGTTGCAGAAATGCCTGATAAAGATCCTGTGGCAAGACCTGCAAGACCGTAACCCATATGTCCAATACTACTATAAGCCATTAGTCTCTTTATATTCGTTTGACCTATCGCGGCTACTGATCCTAATATCATTGATGCAACTGATATAAATATAATAATAGTTTTCCATTCAGCAAAAGCTCCACCAAAAGCAACAAATAAAATTTGAATAAATGCACCCATACCCGCAACTTTTGGGGCAAGAGCAAAAAACGCTGTAACCGCAGTTGGCGAACCTTCGTAAACATCTGGCGTCCACATATGAAAAGGTACAGCAGAAACCTTAAATGCTAAACCAACGATAACAAAAACTAAACCAAATATTAAACCAATATTTTCAACAGTAAAATTTTCGTTAATAATTAAATAATTAGTAGAACCAGTGAATCCGTAAATCAATGAACAGCCGTATAAAAATAATCCTGATGATAATGCTCCTAAAACAAAATACTTAACACCAGACTCAGAAGATTTTAAAGAATTTCTGTCAATTGAAGAGAGCACATATAATGATAATGATTGTAACTCGATACCTAAATATAGGCCAATTAAATTGTTTGTACTCACCATCACAAACATTCCTAATGTTGAGCATAAAATCAGTATCATATATTCAAATTTTTCTATCTTTAATCTTTTTAAATATTGACCCGTAAAAATTAATGAAAAGGCTGAAGAAATTAAAATAATTATTTTTAATAAATTTGAAAAATTATTAATTGAATAATTATTATTAAAAATCAAAATTTGGTTATCATAATTAACATATACAAGCGGTATACAAATTAATAATAATATAATGGTTATTTTTTTAATTAACGAAAAAGAATTTTTTAAAAATACACCTGCAATCAATAAAAGCAAAAGTGAAAGCGTTAGAAAAATTTCAGGAAAAATATTTTGCAATTCTATCATTTTTATTTAACAGCTCCTGCCAATTTAATATAATCCGTCATATTACTAGAAACCTTGTCAACACTTGATGAAATTAGATCAAGTATTAAAGCAGGATAAAAACCTAAAATAATAGTCATGATTAACAATGGCGTTAATATTAAATATTCATTTTTGTTTAAGTCAGTTAAATTTCGAATTTTTTCATTCGTGATTTTTCCAAACACAACTCTTCTATATAACCACAAGCTATAACAGGCAGATAAAATGACACCTGTTGCTGCAAAAAATGCGATCCAATAATTGTATTTAAAAGACCCAATTAAAACCAAAATCTCACCAACAAAACCACTAGTTCCGGGCAAACCTAAACTTCCTAGTGTAAATACCATAAACATTACCGCATACTTTGGCATTATATTTACAACACCACCATATTCTGAGATTTCTCTTGTATGCATCCTGTCATAAACTACACCTACACATAAAAATAAGGCGGATGATATTATTCCGTGACTAATCATTTGAAATATACTTCCTTCAATGCCTTGTTTGTTAAACACAAAAATACCTATTGTTACAAAACCCATATGGGCAACGGATGAATATGCTATTAATTTTTTCATATCTTTTTGCACAAGAGCAACCAAAGATGTATAAATAATCGCAATAATACTTAAGGCAAAAACCAATGGAGCAAAATAAACTGATGCATCTGGAAACAAACCCAGAGAAAATCTTATGAAACCATAACCTGCCATTTTAAGTAGAATAGCCGCTAAAATTACTGAACCAGATGTAGGTGCTTCAACGTGTGCATCGGGTAACCAGGTATGAACTGGCCACATCGGTGTTTTGACAGCAAAAGATGCAAAAAAACCAAGCCATAAATATTTTTGATAATCCTTATTAATTTGAATATTTAATAGTTTTTCAACATCTAAAGTTCCTGCATCAAAATAAATATAGATAATTGAAATCAACATAAATATTGATCCAAAGAGAGTATATAAAAAGAATTTAAACGCAGAATACACTCTTTTTTCACCACCCCAAATTCCAATAATTAAAAACATTGGAATTAACCCAGCTTCAAAAAATAAGTAAAAAATAAACAAATCTAATGAACAAAAGACACCTATCATCATTGTTTCCATTAAAAGAAGTGCAATCAAGAATTCCCTCAATCTTTTTTTAACACTATTAATCGTTGCTAAAATACAAATTGGAGTAATGAAAGTTGTTAGTAATATAAATGATAAAGAAATACCATCGATTCCAACTTTGTAATTTACAAAATTAAATATCCAGTCATGTTGCTCAACAAATTGGAAATCAGGATTGTTATAATTAAAATTATTTAATATTAAAATTGAAGCTAAAAATACAATTCCGCTTGTTAATAAAGAAATATAACCTGATGTTCTGCTAACAAATTCTTCTTCCCCTTTTAAAAAAAGTAAAAAGAAAACACCAATTAAGGGTAAAAATGTTGTTAATGTTAAGATAGGTATTTCGTTCATATTATTAAATAAGTTAATAAAATTGTTAATCCAATTAAAATGACAAACGCATAATGATATAAGTAGCCAGATTGAAATAATACAGCGCGATCAGATAAAATTTTTATTATCTTTGCAAATCCATTTGGTCCAAAACCGTCTATAATTTTTACATCGCCCTTTGACCAAAAAAATGAACCAATTGCTTTAGCAGGCTTTGTAAATAAAAAGTCATACAATTCATCAAAGTACCACTTATTTAGTAAAAAATTATATAACGGCTTATGTGTTTGTTTTAAATTTTCTAAAATTTTTTCATTTCTTACATAAAAATAATAAGTAGCGAATATTATGATAACGCCAGAAATTGGAGTAAATAATAAAAACCATAAAGGAGGATGTTTTAGCTCAAACTGTTCTTTAAAAAATATAGCTGATTTCCAAAAATTTTGATGGTCAGTACCAATAAATATATCTTTAAATACAAAGCCTGCAAATATTGCACCTATAGTTAATACAAATAATGGAATTAATATGACTGGAGGTGATTCATGAATTTTATCGAGTTCATAACTTTCATTTTTATAATTTCCATGAAATGTTTTATAAATCAATCTCCAAGAATAAATTGACGTTAGTAAAGCGGTAAAAACACCAATTGATGTTGCATACATGCCCATACTATTAGTTGAGAAATATGCAGCTTCTAAAATTGCATCTTTTGAGTAAAATCCTGATAAAAAAGGAAACCCAGTTATAGCTAGAGTTCCTATAACCATAAAAGCATATGTATATGGAATTTTTTTATAAATCCCTCCCATTTTTCGAATATCTTGCTCTTCATGCAAGCTGTGAATTACAGAACCTGCACATAAAAATAATAAAGCTTTAAAAAAAGCATGAGTAAACAAATGAAATATTGCAATATGATAAGCGCCTATACCTGCTGCAAAAAACATATAACCTAGCTGACTGCATGTAGAATAAGCAATGACTTTTTTAATATCATTTTGAACCAGACCAATGGTGGCAGCAAAAAAAGCAGTTGAAGCACCAATGGTTACAATTAAACTCTGTGAAAAAGGTGAAAATTCAAAAATCGGGGAGCATCTTACTACTAAAAATACACCTGCAGTAACCATTGTAGCTGCATGAATTAGTGCTGAAACTGGTGTAGGGCCCTCCATGGCATCTGGTAACCAGGTGTGGAGAAAAAGTTGAGCTGATTTTCCCATAGCGCCTATAAACAAAAACACACAAATATAAGTAATTAAATTTCCATCTGTTCCTATAAAATTAATCTTTTTATCAAGTAAACTTGGAACTGCTTGAAATACTTCTGAAAAGTTTAAAGAGCCTGTATATTTGTAAATTAAAAATATTCCAATTGCCAAACCAAAGTCACCCACTCTATTAACCACAAATGCTTTTATTGCAGCAGCATTTGCACTTGGTTTTTTAAACCAAAAACCAATTAACAAATATGAAGCTAGCCCAACACCTTCCCATCCAAAAAATAATTGTAAAAAATTATCTGAAGTGATCAGCATTAACATTGCAAATGTAAATAATGATAAGTAACTCATGAAACGAGGTTTATCTGGATCATGACTCATGTAACCAATTGAGTATACATGAACTAGAAATGAGACCGATGTTACAACTACTAACATTACAGCTGTAAGCGTATCAATATAGATGGACCAATTTAAATTAAGTTGACCTGATGAAATCCAGTTAAAAATAACAAAATTTAAAACATCAGATCCAATGATGAATTGATATAAATAATAACAAGATATTATAGCTGATAAGAAAATTAATGAACTTGTAATAATCTGTGAACATAGGTCACCAATTTTTCTTCCAAATAAACCTGCTATTAAAAAACCTATCAAGGGTGCAAAAATGATTGTATAAGCCACGATCTAACCTTTTAAAGTATTAATGTCTTCGACATGAATACTTCCTTTATTTCTAAAAAATACTACTAGTATCGCTAAACCAATAGCCGCTTCACCTGCTGCAACTGTTAAAACAAACATAGTAAAAACTTGACCAACAATATCTTGTAAATAGACTGAAAAGGCTACAAGGTTAATGTTGGCTGAAATCAAAATTAACTCAATTGACATTAAAAGAACAATAACGTTTTTCCTGTTTAAAAATATACCAACAATTCCAATAGTAAAAATGATAGCTCCTAAAAATAAATAATGACCTAACGAAATATCAATCATTTAATTTTACTCCCTTAAAGCTTTCAACTTCTTCTAATAAAACACCATCATCTCTCTCTCTTGAAACTTGCTTGGTAATGTCTTGTCTTTTTAAATTTTCTTTCTGTCTAAAGGTCAATAAAATTGCACCAATCATTGCAACTAATAAAATTATTCCTGAAATTTGAAAATAATGAATGAAATCGGTATATAAAACATTCCCTAATGCTTCTGTATTTGAAACTTTAGAACTTATCTGAATTTCTGATGTTTTGATAAAAGAGTCTTTGTATTTCCACGTACCAATCATCATTCCAAGCTCAATGATAATTACTATTCCGATTAATAAACCAAAAGGTAAGTAACTTAGAAAGCCAGTTCTAAGATCTTTAAAATTTACATTTAACATCATTACTACGAACAAAAATAATACTGCCACCGCGCCCACATAAACGATTAATGTCAACATACCTAAGTACTCAGCACCCATCATAATAAAGAGGCAAGATATACTGACAAAATCTAAAATTAAAAAAAATACAGCATGCACGGTATTTTTTGATGAAATAACAGCCAATGATGAAGAAATGGCAATAAAAGAAAATAAATAAAAAACTAAAGCGTGTGCTAGCATGGCTATCGGTAAGGTTTATCCAATTTAATGTTATTAGCGATTTCAGATTCCCAACGATCGCCATTTTCAAGAAGCTTTTCTTTTGTATAGTATAATTCTTCCCTGGTTTCTGTTGTAAATTCAAAATTGGGTCCTTGAACAATAGCATCTACTGGACAAGCTTCTTGGCACAAACCGCAATATATACATTTTACCATATCAATATCGTATCTTGTAGTTTTTCTTGACCCGTCATCCTTAGGCTCTGACTCAATGGTAATTGCTTGAGCTGGGCAGGCAGCTTCACAAAGTTTACAAGCTATGCATCTTTCCTCGCCATTTGGATATCTTCTAAGAGCATGCTCACCTCTAAACCTTGGACTAATAGGACCTTTTTCAAAGGGATAGTTAACTGTTGCTTTTGGCTTGAACATAAATTTGATTGCTAAATATAATCCTTTAACAAACTCACTTAAAAATATTGTTTTCAATAATCTATTAAATTTCATATTAATTTACCGGCAACATTTTAAAATAAACTAAAAAACCTGACACAAGAATTACCCAAACTAAAGATACAGGTAAAAAAACTTTCCAACCTAATCTCATTAATTGATCATATCTGTATCTAGGAACGATTGCTTTAATTAATGCAAAAGCAACAAACAACAAAAGAATTTTTAGAACTAACCATAAAGGAGAAGGTATTGCATTTAACGGAAAAATATCTGCCGGAGGTAACCACCCTCCTAAAAATAATATAGAGCCCATAGCACACATTAATAAAATATTTGCGTATTCACCTAACCAAAAAAGAGCATACATCATACCGGAATACTCTGTTTGATAACCTGCAACCAGTTCTGCTTCTGCCTCTGGTAAATCAAATGGCGGTCTATTCGTCTCTGCTAAAGCTGATATAAAAAAAATTACAAACATCGGAAAAAGAGGAATTGCAAACCAAACTTTTTTTTGTGCAACCACGATATCAATTAGATTCAAAGATCCAACACATAACAAGACTGTCACTATAATAAAACCAATCGAAACTTCATAAGAAACCATTTGCGCAGCCGATCTTAGCGCTCCTAAAAAAGGATATTTAGAATTTGAAGCCCAACCAGCCATAATAATTCCGTAGACACCAAGTGATGAAACAGCAAATAAATATAAAATACCAACGTTAATATTAGCTACATAAATATTTTCACCAAATGGGATAACAGCCCAAGCTAAAAGAGCTAATGACATCGTAACAACTGGGGCTAAAATAAATATTACTTTGTTTGCACCTGCAGGAATTATGATTTCTTTAAAAATATATTTTAATGCATCTGCTGCAGTTTGAAGTAAACCAAAAGGTCCTACAACATTGGGCCCCCTTCTTAATTGAACCAAGCCCCAAACTCTTCTATCCACCCAAACAATCATTGCTACAGCAATAAGAACAGGCACAAGTAAAAGCATAATCTTTAAAACATCTAAAAATATTATGTTTAAATATTCGTTAATCATTAATTTTCTGTTCCAGTTTTTCTTGGTTGTTGTTTCACAGATTTACATTCATCCATTGTTTTTGAGGATCTTGCTACAATATTCGTTTGATAGTAATCGATATTATTTATTTCAATTAAATGATCTTTTTTAATATGTTTTTCAATTTTAAGATTTTCAATATCTGATGGCTGAATTTCATCATAAATACCAAGTAATTTATGCTCATTAATCATTTCTTCTCTTAAACTATCAAAAGAAACATAGTTATGATTAGATCCTTTGTTTTTTGCAATATCGTTAAATATTTCAAAATCTTCTTTGGCAAAACCTGGTGGGTAACTGGCTTTGTAAGATCTTTGTACCCTTCCTTCTAAATTTACAAAAGAACCATTTTTTTCTGAGTAGGCAGCAGATGGCAATATAACATCAGCAATTCTAGAATTTTCACCACCGTGCGAACCTTGATAAATAATAAATTGATTATTTTTTTTATCTATATTCACTTCATCAGCATTTAATAAATACAAAACATCAGCATCATAAACTTTCTGCAAATTTTCTGTTTGCAAACCTAAAATTAATGAACCTGCATTTGATGCAGACTGGTGAAGTATATTAAAGCCATCTAATTTATTGATATCTTTTAATAAAGTTTGAACTGAAGAAATTACATTTTTAGATATTTCAGATTTTAAAACACTCTCACCTATTATAATTACAGGATTTTTTGCTTCTTTTAATAGTTTTGATTCTGAAATATTGCTAAATAACAAATCATCTAAAATTGAGATATTATTACCAATAACCTTAAATTTATAATGCTGGTCTCCAGGATCTCCGATTGAGAATACTTTGCATCCAGATTTAACTGCTTTTCTAATTCTTGAACTTATTATCGTAGCTTCTAATCTAGGATTTGCTCCAACTAATAAAATAAAATCAGCTTCATCAATTTTGCTTATTGTTGTGTTAAATTTAAAATTAAAAGTATTTGATGTATCAAATAAAATATCCTTTTGTCTAAAATCAACTAACTCAGAATTAAAAACATTCTTGAATAACTTTTTAAAAGCATAACTTGTTTCAAGATCAACAAGTTGACCAACTAGTCCGCCAAAAGTTTTTTTATTTTCTAAGTTTTGGTTTATAAAATTTAAAGCTTCTTTCCATGATGCCTCTTTGAATTCTCCATCTTTTTTAATGAAAGGTGTATCTATTCTATTGTTTAATAAACCGTCACAAGCATAACGGGTTTTATCTGATATCCATTCTTCATTAATTTCATCGTTAATGCTTGGTAAAACTCTTTTAACTTCCCAACCTTTTGAGTCCATTCTAATATTAGAACCAACAGCATCCATAACATCGATAGTTTCAACTTTATTAAGCTCCCACGGTCTTGCTTCATACGAATAAGGTTTTGAAGTGAGTGCACCAACTGGACATAAATCAATTACATTTCCAGACATTTCAGATTCAATTGTGTTTTCTAAGAAGGTTGTAATTTCCATATTTTCACCACGATTTATTGCTCCGATTTCAGAAACCCCTGCTACCTCTTCAGAAAATCTAACGCATCTAGTACAGTGAATACATCTATTCATGTGGGTTTTGATCAAAGGACCCATATATTTTTGATCAACTGATCTTTTGTTTAATTCATATCTGGATCTACCGCCCCCATAATTAAATGCCTGGTCTTGAAGATCACATTCGCCTCCTTGATCACAAATCGGGCAATCTAATGGGTGGTTAATTAATAAAAACTCCATGACCCCTTCTCTTGCTTTTTTTACCATTGGAGTATTTGTTTTTATCACTTGTCCATCCATTACAGGCATCGCACATGATGCTACAGGTTTAGGTGATTTTTCCATTTCAACTAAACACATTCTGCAATTACCAGCTATTGATAATCTTTCATGATAACAAAATCTTGGGATTTCTTTTCCTGCAGCTTCGCACGCTTGCAGTACTGTTGACCCAGACTCAACTTCTACTTCTATTCCATCAACAGTTACTTTTGGCATTAAGCAATCTTTCTATTAGCTAAGTTTGAACACTTCTCTTCCATTTGTTCTCTAAAGTGTCTTAATAAACCTTGAACTGGCCAAGCTGAGGCTTCTCCAAATGCACAAATCGTGTGTCCTTCAATTTGTTTTGTAACTTCTAATAACATATCAATTTCATGTATTTCAGCTTCACCTCTATTAATTCTTTCCATCATTCTCCATAACCAACCAGACCCTTCTCTGCATGGTGTGCATTGACCGCAGCTTTCGTGTTTATAAAATCTTGAAATTCTTGAAATGCAAGAGACAATATCTTGTGATTTATCGATCACAACTATCCCTGCAGTTCCCATCCCACTTTTAGCTTCTACTAAAGCATCAAAGTCCATCAAAATATTATCACAAACTTTTTTCGGTAATAATGGCATTGAAGACCCGCCTGGAATTACAGCTTGCAAATTACCCCATCCACCTATGACACCACCTGCATGAGTTTCAATCAATTCTTTTAACGGTATGCTCATTTCTTCTTCAACATTACAAGGATTAACAACGTTACCTGATATACAGAAAATTTTTGTTCCTCTATTTTTAGGCCTTCCAAAAGAAGCAAACCATTCGGGTCCGCGTCTTAAAATTGTAGGCACAACAGCAATAGTTTCCACATTATTTACAATTGTTGGACAGCCATACAAACCAACTAATGCTGGAAATGGTGGTTTTAATCTTGGCTGACCTTTATTACCTTCCAAACTTTCTAGCAGAGCAGTTTCTTCACCACAAATATATGCACCGGCACCGAAATGAATATACATATCAAAATCCCAACCACTGCCAGCAGCATTTTTTCCAATTAGATTTTTTTCATAAGCTTCATCGATAGCTTGTTGTAAAACTTTACCCTCGTTAACATACTCTCCTCTAATATAAACATAACAAGTTTTAGCTCCCACAGCGTATGCAGCTATTAAAGAACCCTCGATCAATTTTTGTGGTTCATATCTAAGTATATCTCTATCTTTGCAAGTTCCTGGTTCAGACTCATCTGCATTAATGACAAGATAATGAGGTCTATCAGCAGTTGGTTCTTTTGGGGCAAAAGACCATTTCATTCCTGTTGGAAATCCTGCACCGCCTCTTCCCCTTAATTCAGATTTTTTTACTTGATCGATAATCCACTCTTTTCCTTTTGCAATAATTTCTTTTGTATCTTTCCAATCACCTCGGTTTAAAGCGTTAGAAAGGTTAAAGCTTTCATCTCCATATAAGTTCCTAAAAATTCTATCTGTATCTTTAAGCATTTTTTTTTAATAATGTTGTACGGTTTTGAATTGGCTCTGAGCCTTTTCTACCAGATTGAGAGCCTATATTTGGCAATTTGCCTTCTTTAAAACCTTTGATAATGGCTTCAGCTTTTTCTGCATTTAAATCTTCAAAATAATCATCATTGATCTGAACCATTGGAGCGTTAACGCAAGCTCCTAAACATTCAACTTCTATCCATGAACTATCTAATTCCTTATTTAAATGTCCTTGTTTTTCAGAAATATGTTTTTTGCATACTTCAACAACTTTTCCTGACCCTCTAATCATACATGGAGTTGTCGTACATACTTGAACAAAATATTTTCCAACAGGTGCTAAATTATACATTGTGTAAAACGTAGCGACTTCATATACTTTGATATATGTAACACCTAACATATCTGAGATTAATTGTATTGCAGCAAGTGGTATCCAGTTATTATTTTGTCTTTGAGCAATATATAAAAGAGGCATCACCGCACTCTTTCTTTTATTCTCAGGATACTTCTTTAAAACCTCTTCAATCTTCTTTTTGTTTTCATCTGTGAACGCAAAAGATGAGGGTTGATTTTTGGCTACATGTTTTCCGCTCATCGATCAACTTCTCCAAAAACAATATCCATTGATCCGAGTAATGCCGGAACATCAGCTAACATATGGCCTTTAATTAAATAATCCATTGCTTGTAAATGTGTAAAACCTGGTGCTTTAATCTTGCAACGATAAGGTTTGTTTGTTCCATCAGCTACTAAATAAACTCCAAATTCACCTTTAGGAGCTTCAACAGCTGCATAAGTTTCGCCTTTTGGAACACTATAACCTTCGGTATAAAGTTTAAAGTGATTGATCAATGCTTCCATTGAGGTTTTCATATCTGATCTCTTGGGAGGTCCAACTCGAGTATCCAAAGTCATGATCGGACCATCCGGTAAATTAGAAAGAGCCTGAGTTATAATTTTTACACTTTCTCGCATCTCTTCAATACGACAAAGATATCTGTCATAGCAATCTCCGTTTTTTCCAACTGGTACTTTAAACTCATAATTTTCATAACCATCATATGGTTGAGATTTTCTCAAATCCCAAGGTATGCCCGAACCTCTAATCATAACCCCTGAGAAACCATGATCTAAAGCTTCTTGTACAGAAACAATTCCAATATCAACATTTCGCTGTTTAAAAATTCTATTATCAGTTAATAAATTTTCTAAATCATCAATTACTTTTGGGAAAGATTTACAAAACTCTAAAATATCTTTGTCTAATCCGGTTGGTAAATCAATATGAACTCCACCTGGTCTAAAGTAATTAGCATGTAATCTTGAACCTGAAACTCTTTCATAAAATACCATTAATTTTTCTCTTTCTTCGAACCCCCAAAGAGAAGGTGTTAGCGCTCCAACATCTAAAGCTTGTGTAGTGATATTTAAAATATGACTTAAAATTCTACCAATTTCACAAAAAGCAACTCTGATGTTTTTAGCTCTGATTGGAACGTCAATATTAAGTAATTTTTCTACAGCAAGCGCAAATGCATGCTCTTGATTCATCGGCGCTACGTAATCCAGTCTATCAAAATATGGAACGGCCTGAGTATACGTCTTATGTTCTATAAGTTTCTCAGTTCCTCTATGCAACAATCCAATATGAGGATCTGCTCTTTCAACAACTTCCCCATCTAATTCTAAAATAAGTCTTAAAACACCGTGCGCGGCAGGGTGTTGAGGTCCAAAGTTTAGGTTAACTGTTTTGAATTCTTTAGACATTATTCCCCACTCTTTTCTTGCTGTTTTTTAATGTAATCAGGTCCTTGCCAAGGACTTTTGAAATCAAAATCTCTATATGCTTGCTGTAACTTAACTGGACCGTAAACTACTTTTTTTGTTTCTGGATCGTATCTGACTTCTTTATAACCAGTTAAAGGAAAATCTTTTCGCAAAGGAAAACCTTCAAAGTTATAATCTGTTAAAATTCTTCTTAAGTCAGGATGGTCACTAAATTCAATACCATTCATATCAAAAACTTCTCTTTCCAACCAGTTTGCAGAAGGAAATACATTGGTTAGTGTTTGAATTTTTTGCTGATCCTCTAAATCAATTTTAATACTTATTCTTAAATTATTTTCATGGCTCAAAAATAAATAAATAATTTCAAAACGCTTTTCTCTATTTGGATAATCTACTGCAAGAATATCAACTAGTTGTCTAAATTTTAAATCTGAATGTCTTTTTAATTGAACAACATTATCAATCAATTGATCTGCATTACAGTGACAAACTAAATTATCATTTTGAAATTCAATTTTAGCAAATCTAAAATTTGGGCTTCCTTCAATGATAGTTTTCATTTCATCTAATGATTTCATTATCGTTGTAAAGATCCTTCTCTTCTTATCTTTTTTTGTAATTGTAATATTGCATATAACAAAGCCTCTGCACTTGGAGGACATCCTGGAACATAAATATCAACGGGAACAATTCTATCGCAGCCCCTCACTACAGAATAAGAATAGTGATAATAGCCACCACCGTTTGCACAGCTGCCCATAGAGATGACATAACGGGGCTCTGGCATTTGATCATAAACTTTTCTCAAAGCTGGTGCCATCTTGTTTGTTAAAGTTCCTGCTACAATCATAACATCGGATTGTCTTGGTGATGCTCTTGGCGCTGCGCCAAATCTTTCAAGATCATATCTAGGCATTGATGCCTGCATCATTTCAACTGCACAACACGCAAGTCCAAATGTCATCCAATGTAATGATCCAGTTCTCGCCCAATTAATTAAAGTGTCGCTTGCAATGGTAACAAAACCTTTTTCAGAAAATTCTTCTGCAACTTCTCTAAACTCTTGTGGAATTTGATCTAACTTTGACACTGCACTCATACTATTCCCAATCTAATGCTCCCTTTTTCCACTCATAAATAAAACCTACAGTCAAAATAAATAAAAAGAACATCATCGACCAAAAACCTAGTAAGCCAATATTTCCTAAAGAGACCGCCCATGGAAATAAAAATGCAACTTCAAGATCAAAAATAATAAATAAAATTGCTACTAGATAAAACCTAACATCAAATTTCATTCTTGCATCATCAAATGCTTCAAATCCACACTCATAAGCAGAAAGTTTTTCTGGATCAGGATTGCTTGGAGAAAATAAAAAATTCACAATAATAAAAGCAAATCCAAGACCAATAGAAATAAAAAGGAATATTAAAATAGTTGCGTAATCTCTTAAAAAATCAAATAACATTGAGCATGTTTATATAGATAATCAAGCTTGGATAAATGTGTATTTTTGACCTTTGAGATCTAAATTGTGAACTGTTTCCAATCGATTTTAAGTTTTTTGTTACGATAAATTGAGTTTAATAGGGCTTTTAATAACGGTAACTTATTTTGGCCAACTAAAGTTAAAATTTTCTTACCAGCTGACTTAACAACCTCTGCCCCCTCAACAGTAATACCCTTCATTTGTTTTTTAATGATTGATTTAAACAAATAGCCTTGTCCCAAATAAGAACCCAATTTTGCATTTCTTCCGCCAAGAACGCTTACATATAAATCGCCAGCCCCAGCTAAACCAAAAACAGTTTCAGAATCTCCACCAAACTTTTTAGTAATGTATTTCATTTCTTTTAATGATTGTTCAAATAAACCTGATGAAGAATTAAAAAAATTTTCTTTTTTATTTTTAACCAAATCACCAACCTGACCCATCGCAGAACCAATGACGATTGCATAAATATTTTTTATTGCAGCGCATATTTCAGCTCCCTGAATATCTCTTGAAACTTCAGGATGATAATATTTATTTTCTAAAATCTTTTTCACATAAAGTGCATACGAAGTATTTCTAGATGCAAACAAAGTTCTTGTGTGGGCTTTGTTAATTAATTCATTTGCCAAACATGGACCGGCAGACATAATAATTTTATGATTAAAACATTTAGTAAAAAAATAATCACTTATTGGTACTAATTTTCCTTTAAGTTGCGCAATCCCTTTTGTAATTAATAAAATTGGACAATCTATTTTTATTTTATTTAAAATTTTAATCGCCCAGTCAATTCCTTTAGTATTTGTTCCAATTATAATTAAATTTATACTATCGTAATCAATTAAATTAATTTCATCTTCATTATAAAAATTAATATTTTTTGAATATTTTAGTTTGAGCGATTTATCTTTTCTTGTTTTTTTTAAGATATTAATTTTTTTTCGATCAAAAGGACTTCCGATTACAGAGGTTTTTGTTTTATTATAATCTAACAAAGAAGTGTAAGCATTACTTGCGACGCCAAATCCTAAAACCAATGTATGAATTTTCATATTAATTTAAAATATTTTTTCAAAAATAACTGTATCAAAAATCCTAGTAAGATTAAAAACAAAAACATTAAATTACCCATAACTTGAAATGGAGTTTTTTTGTTAAGAATTTTGTAAGTAGAGATAAAAGATGACTGTTTATAGGGCGAAGTAATATTTGATGAAACGCCATATGGGTTTATGCTGGCTGACAATCCTTGATTAGTTGATCGGAAAATGTGCTTTCCCTCTTCTATTGCTCTAAAAATAGAATGAGAATAATGTTGGTATGTACCAATTGATCGATTAAACCAAGCATCTTCTGATAAATTAAATATTACATCGTAATTATTTTTATTGATATTTAAATTACCGGTATCTATGACTTCGTAGCAAATAAGTGGTAATATTAAGTTTCCATTTATATTAATTTGATTTCTATTTTTTCCTTTTGAAAACGATTGGTAACCAAAAGTAACTTTTTTTAAATTTAGCTTTGCAATTAAATTTTCAAAAGGAATAAACTCTCCAAAAGGAACAAGGTGAATTTTACGGTACTCATTAACAACTTCACCACTTGCGTTAAAAACTATGAACGTATTATAGATTTTACCTTGTTCATCCTTAGTATTTCCTCCTAATATAATTTTTTGATTACCTTTAAATTTGTCTTTAACTATGTTTTTAAAATTATTTTTGCTGACAAAAGAATACGAGCCCTCAGGCCATAGAAAAATTGAGTTATTTTTTTTTTCATTAGGTCTACTAATTTTAATTAAATTTTTTAAATAATCATCTGGATAAGATGATATTTCAATTAAACCTTCATTAGGTTGCACAACTACAACCTCTTGATTTTTAGTCTCTAATTGAATTTGAAGTCTTCCTGCACCATACATGTAATTAATACCAATTATTAAAATAAAAATTAACATTCTGTTAATTGACTTTCTTTTGTTCTCACAAAAAAATAAATATGGAAAACAGAAGAAAAAAATGGTTATAAAATTTAAACCAAAGGTCCCAAAAACATTTAAAATCTGAATACTTTGTATTTCATCACTTAAAGCGTAGACAAATAAATTCCATGAAAACCCTGTTACGTAAGATCTAATATATTCTGTTAAAGCTAAAATGATTGCAAAATTTAATATAAAGAAAAAACCGAACTTAAAAAAGCGTCTAAAAATATAAAAACCAAATCCATAAAACAAAGACAAGACAAAAGGTAAACCAATAATTGCAAAAGGCTTTAAAACCAAAACTTCAGGGTCAAAATTTAAAGAGTAACTAATCCAATATAAAGAAAAAGAAAAATAACCAAAAGCAAAACTCAAACCATAAATAAAAAAAACTTTTGGCCCATTAAGCTCGTTCGTTTTTAATAGATATAAAAGTGCAGGAAAGATAATAAAACAAAAACTTACATTATTATATGGTGGCAATGAAAAAGAAAGTAAAACACCTAATGAGAAAATTATTATAATATTAAATTTACTTTTTAAAAATTGTTCAAAATTCATTTTACTAATGAATATAATTATTTAATTGGTAATTTATCTGCCTTCCAAGAAGACTTATAAACTGTATCTGATCTTAAAAATCCATCTGAAACATTAAACGTTTTAAATCCTTTTTTTTCAAAAATTTCAGCTGCATTTTGTGAACGTGCTCCACTTCTGCATATAAAAAAAATATTTTTACCATTATCTAAATTTAAATTATCAATCTCTTGTTCAAAATTTGGATTGAGCTCTCTTTCTTCACCTTTTTGGAATTGATATGATACAAAATGAGTAACAAGTCCTAATGCTTCACCATCCGGTCTTCCAACGATATCCCATTCTTCCGGGGTTCTAACGTCAATTAAATAGTGACCATCTTTATCTGCTAAATCTTTCAACTCTAAAGCTGTAATTTGTTTGACCATAATTTTACTTTTATCTTACTAATCAAAAATAAAAAAGTATTGATTAAAGCGGTTGATTTGGGTTCGTTTGTCCAATTTATAAGGTCAAGTAGGAAAGTGTAGGATTTTATAAGATGGTGCCCAAAGAGAGAATCGAACTCCCGACCTACTGATTACAAATCAGTTGCTCTACCAATTGAGCTATTTGGGCACGTGGCGATTATTATAATTAAATTCTCAAAAATACAAATGAATTGTTGAGATAAATAAAAAAAAAAATAAATAACTATCAATGATTAAGCAGTATTTTTGCAAGTGTTGTAACAAAAAACAAACTAGTTTTTTAACACCTAAAATTCTAAGAAAATCAATCTACCAAGATCAATATGAAATAATCTTTAAAAAAAAATGCAATCACTGTACTCAAAACAATATCTATCTTAAAAAAAAATCTTTAAAAACGTATGAATTAAGATGGAAAGAACTAAGCGACCTTGAAGAAAGAAATATTGATTTAGAAAATGAAATACATAGAGTTGAAGAGAGACTAAAGTTTAGAAAGAAAAATCAAAAAATTACAAAAAAAGAAGAAGAATGGTTTATTAAAAAAATAAAACAGTTAAAAACAAGTAACCAAAAAGAACTAGATAAAGTGAAAAAAGACTATAGAGCTAAAATCGCAATTAAACTAAAATATAAGACAAAATGATCAAATCGATAAAATCAAACTTAAATCAATTTATAATAGGTAATGATGATAAAATAGAATTATCAATGGCAGCAATTATTGCTGGTGGAAGTATTTTGTTGGAGGACCAACCGGGAACTGGAAAAACAACCTTTGCAAAACTTATTGCAAACAGTTTAGGTTTAGATTTTAAAAGAATTCAGTTTACATCAGATATGTTACCATCTGATATTAATGGCTTTGTTAAATATATTAACAATGAACCAAATTTTCAAAAAGGTCCTATTTTTTCTAATATTATTCTTGCAGATGAATTAAATCGTGGAAATCCAAAATGCCAAAGTGCATTTATGGAAGCAATGGAAGAAAAATCTGTAACCATTGATGGATCAACACACAATCTTCCACAACCATTCTTTGTTATTGCAACTCAGAACCCAACTGAGCAAGTAGGTACTTATCCATTACCCGAATCTCAGCTTGATCGTTTTATGATTTCATTTTCAATGAATAAGTTAAATCACGATCAAGAAAAAGAAATTTTAAAACAAAAAAATAATAGCCAGAATATTAATTCATTAAATATTGATATTCAAAAAACTATGAATGAAGTTAATCAAATTGAATGTAATGATATTGTGATTAGTTATATTCAAAGTTTAACTGAACAAACTAAAAAAATTAAATTTGAAACCATTCTTTCAACCAGAACTCTTCTTTATACTGTTCAAATCTCAAAGGCTTTAGCTTATTTAAATGAAAAAAAATATGTCACATTTGATGAGGTGCAAAAAACATTTCCTTACATATTAAAACATAGAATAAAAAATGTTGATTTTGGAGTTGATATTTTAGGATATATTCAAAAAGAAATTATCGAAAAAGTACCTGTGCCTCGTTAATGATTTCTAAAGCGTTAAATCATTTTTATTTCAAAATTATTAGAAAAAAACTAAAGCAATATCCTGATCCAATTATCAATCGAAAAAACATTTACATCTTTCCATCAAAAGATGGATTTCAATTGGGATTATTTTTAATCACCGCTCTTATTGCTTCAACGATTTATCAAATTAACCTTGGGTTAATTATCCTAGTAACACTTTCGGTTTTATTCTTTCTTTCAATTTTAATTACTTATGAAAACTTGAACCACATACAAATTAAAGACTATGAAAATATAATTGATAGCAATGGAAAAGAGCCTTTAAAATTAGTTATAAATAACAATTCTAAACAAAAAAAAATTAACCTAAATATTATTGATAACAAAGATGTTTTAAAATCTGACACTTTTAATCTAAATACTGGCGCCAATGTCATAACATTTAATAACCCTTTCTTAAAACGAGGTTGTTATGATTATCCTTTGCTTAAAATCCAAACGATTTTTCCATTTGGAATTACAAAAGCATGGAATTGGTTTCAGCTAAAAGAAAGGTTCTATGTCTACCCTTCTCCTATTATGTATTTTAAAGATCTAAATCATTTTCTAGTTGAGACTTTAAAATATAAATCTGATTTTAGTGAAGATTTTGATGGGATAGATCAGTTCCAAGAAGGAATGAGTGAGAGTAAAATTGCCTGGAAAATATCAAATAGTAAAGATCAACTTTATGTTAAAAAATTTGAGTCAAAGTCAGATTCTAAAAAAATAATTATAGATTATAATCAAATCCCAATTCAAGATCATGAAAAAAAACTTGGTATTATGGTTTTTCTATTAAAGGAATGTCTTCAGCAAAATAAAATTTTTGCCATAAAAATTAAAGATCAGTCATCTGATTTTGGAGATAACAAAAAACATTTTGAACACTGTCTAAAACTGATTGCGGAGGCTGATTAATGAATATTTATTTCAAATTATCTACATTTATTATTCTCTCTCAACTAGCCCTAATGTTTCAAAAGCTTGAATATGAAAATTTTCTATATGTTCTTGCAATTACAGTCCTAGTTTTGTTCATGAAATATAAGAACATCATCTCTCATGCTTTTTTAATTATATTAATGGGAATTCAGTTTGTATTTGAAGATTATACTATTACTAAGGATTTTTTTATTAATTGTCTTTATATTCTTCTTTTATTTAAGTTCTTAGAAACAAAGAAAAAAAATTATTTTTTTTTTGTCGCGCTATCCATTTTTGTGACCATCACAAATCTGATTAATAACCAAAATTTATTAAGCAGTATCATTAGCGGTTCATCTGCAATTACAGCTATTATTTTGTTATATCTAATCAATCAAAAAGAGCTTATCACTTTAAATATACAAAACTTAAAACGAATTGTACTGATTAGCGTATTTACAGTTCCTATTATTGTTCTTACCTATCTCTTCTTCCCAAGAGCAGAAGTAAAGGTGAGTTTATTTGCAAATAAATTAAACAATCTTGGTATACCTGATAAAATTTCATTAGGCTCATTTCAGCAAATCACGCTTGAAGATGAAGATATATTTAATGCAAAGTTTTTTGAAAAAATTAATCAAAATCAGCTTTATTTTAGAGTCAAAACTTTTGAAATACTTGATCAATTAAAAAACTGGAGAAGCATTGATACAAAAGTGACTTTTAAAAACAATAATCAAATTGTTAAAAGATCCAATGATCAACTAAAATATGACCTCATCTTATTTAATCATGAAAAAAACTGGATACCTGTACTAGATTATACCGTTCCAAAAGCTTATGACTTTAAATATAACTCGCATAATTTGACATATCAAATGAGTCAAAAAATGACTGCAAAAAAGAAATTTGCTTTTTTTGCTCAAAGTACTTCGCCAATTTTAAATTTAAGTATCAAAGAGAAAAGTTATTATCTACAAATACCAAATACAGTAGATCGTAAACTAATAAACTGGTCAAAGGAAAATAAAAAAAATAAATCTAACGTAGAATATGCTGAATTCTTAATGCGTTATTTTAATAACCAAGAGTTTTATTATAATCTTAAACCAAACCCAATTGGTAATAATTACTCTAAGTTCTTTTTTGAAACCAGAGAAGGTTACTGTGAATACTATGCTGGGACCATGGCTTTGCTTTTAAGAGCTGCGAATATCCCCTCAAGAATAGTAACTGGTTTTTACGGTGGACGTTATAATGAACTTGGAGACTTTTATACATTTTCTCAGGAAGATGCTCATTCCTGGGTGGAGGCATGGATTGAAAATGTGGGCTGGATTAGATTTGATCCAACGCAAGTAATACCTTCGAATAGAATTAAAAATACTATTAACAGTTTTGAAAGAGAAGAAAATAGCATTGAAACTGAACAAAATGAACTTGTAAAATTTTTTGGAGATAAGGGTTTAAATCTTTGGGTTAGATATCTTGATTATCAATGGACAAACTTTTTGATTAATTACGATTCATTACAAAGAGAAAAGTTAATAGATAATCTAATAAATATGGAAAAAGAATCTTTGCTTCAAACTGCCAAAATTATCGCAATATCAATTTTTTATATAGTATTAACTCTATTAATTTTATTCATTTATAAAAAACAAGATTACAGCGACTTATTGTTTTATTTAATTGTAAAAAGACATAAAATTAAAATTAAAGACTTTGAAACACATCAGAAAATTCTCTTAAAGACCAATGATAATAATGTTTCTCACAAATTAATGAAAATTTATGAAAACAATAAATTTTCAAATCAAAAATTAAATTTTTTGAAATTTTTAAAAATTTACCTTTTATTTTTCACTCCTTTAAGTAAAAGAGCGACGTGAACATACTTTTAAAAAAATTTATTCAAAATCCTCTTAAAATTTGTACCGTAAAAGCCTCTACAAATTTGTCTGCAAAAAAGATTGCAAATTTAATTAATAATACAGAGAATAATAATGTAATTGAAATTGGCGGCGGAACGGGAGCTTTAACACAATTTGTTAAGAATAAAGACGTTACAATTATAGAGCGTGATTATGAGTTGTCTGAAATTTTAAAAACTAATTATCCTCAATATACAATTAAAAACCAATGTGGAGTCAGTTATCTTAAAGAATATAAAAATGAATATGGTTTACTTGCTTCAATACCACTGATTGATAAGGAGCTTAAAACAGAACTAATAAATTGTATCAATGACCACATATCAAAGAACCAAATTAAATGGATAGTAAATTTAGGCTATCAATATTTCGACCCTTTAAAAGGAATTAATTTCAAAAATAAAAAAAGATACATAACTTTAAAAAGTTTCCCACTTGAAATGATATGGCACTATTTCTAAGAAAATATTTAATTAACTTTATCTTTTTATTTTTAGCTTTTTTGTTAGTGCAAAAAGCTATTTGGATTAAAGATTTTTTTGGCGAGAGAACTAATTATATTGAAATCCTTTATAATTTTACTGTTCAATATGACGGCGTACGAGATACGCCTCTTTATTATAAAGTAAATTTTATATTAAATATAATTATATACCCGTTTATTGCTGCATTGTTTTGGATGCTTGTTCTAGAAAAAAGCAAAACCAATAGCATCATTAATAATTTTTTATTTAAAATAAAAGAGAAAAGAATAATCAATTTTTTTTTTAATTTTTTTTATAAAATAATATTAAATTACAAAATTTACTTTATTTTTTGTTTAATATTTTATTTTAATAAATTAGATTTTTTTGACTTTCTGCATGTAAATAAAAATTTAGAAAAAAATATCCAACTTTACCATAACCCAAATAAAATAAATTTTATCAATCCTGAGAAAAAGAAAAATCTGATTCTTTTTTTTACAGAGTCTTTAGAGACCCAAGTACGATCTTTAGATAAAAATAATCCAATTAAAGATATTGATGCAGTAAAAGGTAATGCTATAGAAAATTTTAAACATGCTCCAGCGACTGCTTTTAGTATAGGTGCAGTTGTTTCTGCTCAATGTTCGGTTCCATTTTATCCTACAATTTCAATGAATCTTACTACTTTCAAAAAAAATGATTTAATATGTTTGAGCGATATACTTAATAGGTTTAACTATAAACAAATTTTTTATCTTACTGTACATGCTGACTTCCATGGATTTGGAATATTTAAAAGACTACATTCTTTTGAGGTATACGATATCGACAAAATGGTAAAGGACGGCTTGGCCGAAGAAAGACTTACTGGCTGGGCAAATGGAGTCCATGATGACGATATGTTAGAACACGCTAAAAATAAAATTATCCAATTACATCAATCCCGACAGCCCTTTAATGTTACTTTAATTACAGCAGATACACATTATCCATTTGTATCTTCTCCAAGATGTAAAGAGAAAACATTATCAACTAAGAATAAGAAATTAAAATATATCGATGATCTAAAAAGATCGTATAGATGTTCAGGAAAGTTTATTAATAATTTTTTTAAAGATCTTGAAAAAGCAGGTGTTCTTGAGGATACTGTAGTAGTACTTATGGGTGATCATCTTATGGCTGACCGAGAAGAATTTACAATTCCAGACAGTTGGGACCGAAATATTTATTTTAAAATGAATAACCAAAAAAAATTTAAGAGAGCTAAAATAAATCACTTCGATATCGCTCCGACAATATTAGATGAAATGGGGATATTGCCAGATGATACGTCACGCTATGGATTTGGGTATTCTGCCGTGAGAGAAATTAAAAATTATGACCAGCATTATACCGATATAATGGATAAGAAAATATTAAGTGAGTACTTAACTCACAAAATATTTAACACTGCAAAATAAAAAAGGCCTCAAATAAATTGAGGCCTTTTTAAATAAAATAATTTAAAAAACTATTTTAATTCTAAATGTTTATGTTTGTAACCATTTGCAGTAGTCTGCGCGGTAAGAGCTGGAGCAGCTGTTTCATTTTTTCCAACATACGTCACAGTAATTTTACCGGAAGTAGCAGTTTCTGCAGCTACTTGACCAGCAGAAGTGATACCATTCTCAGTATTTTGAGATTGTCTGATAATAATTGTACCTTTTTGATATAATGCAACAGGTCCAACGCTATTATCATCAGTACCAACTACAGCATTAGTTTGTGATGATTTAAATGGATTTTTAAACTTTAATCCACCATCTTGAGTTCCAAAGTGACATGCAACAGCACCTTTTAACTTTTGAATGGTACCATTTGTAGAGTTTCCTCTATTAAATGCAGTTGTACCACAGCTTGAATAAGTTGATGATGTTACAGTTTCAACAGCGTTAATTGCAAATAAAGCACCTGACTTATCTTGCACACCATTGTTTAACAAAGTTAATTCAGTTTCAATAAATCTAACCACTGAGTTGTAGTTTGCTTCGGCAACTTTTTCCTTAGCAGACTCAGTGTAAGATTGATATCCTACAATACCTACTCCGGCTAAAACTCCGATAATAGCAACAACAACTAGAAGTTCTACTAACGAGAAACCTTTTTCTAGTGTTTTGTTCATATATATATATTCTCCGTTTATAGTTAACTTCGATGCTTCTATTTAAAATTGGTAATTATTGCAACCAAATATGACTGAAATACTTAAAAAATTGTGGAATGGTCACTATTCCTTGTCAAAATCCTATTGGTTTTTTGGCAATATTATCCCGCTGATATTTTTTATTATTTTAATAAGTTTAGCGCTTTTATTTCAAGAAAATGCATTAGATGCTTTATTAAATCAGCAGTTTGTACCAAAAGGTCTATATGAAAGAGTGACACTTTTATTTATCATATTTTTGTTTTTAATTTACTCAATCATTTCAACTGTTGGTATATGGAGAAGTGCAAATCATTATACTGGAAAAAGATATTGGTCAGTCATTGCTAAATTTGCAATAGTTCTTGCACTATTTACTTACTTAAAAGATATTTTTAAATTTTTTGTATAACAAATTACTTAAGCGTAAATTCTTTAGTATTAACTGTATCAATAACACCATCATCTGAATAATAGATTACTTGAAAACGGCGATCACCTGTGATTTTTGCACCATCGGTAGAATGATCTGGGTGCACTCTTAAAATAATATTTCCTTTTTTTGCTACATTTGAGTCACTGGCATCATCAGGATCACTTAACGAGTAGACTTGCTTTATTGTTTGGTTTGCAAATGGATTTTTAAAATTAGCTAGTCCAAAACCTAAATCATGGTAGTTTGCAGAACCTGTTAAAAAAGAATTGAGATTATGGGTATCTTTTGTCCATTGATTACTTCCAACTTTTACAAGAGAGGATTTTTCATTAATATTATTATTTAAAATAATCAATTCAGTTGAAAAAAAATCAATAACAGTATCGTAGTTTTGTAAAGCAACTTTATTTTTCGCAGCCTCTACATACCTTTGAAATCCTACGGTACCAATACCAGAAAGCACACCAATGATTGCAACAACAACAAGTAGCTCTATTAGAGAAAAGCCTGAATTTTTTTTCATGAAGATTATTTGTATATGATCTTTTTACAAATTTCTTCAATATTTTTCTGATTTTGATTAATCCAGTTTTTGGTTTCTTTTATAATTAACTCTTCAACAAATGATTTAGCCTGATCTAATTCGCCAAACTGTTTAAGTTGGGATAAATCAAAATTCAAGCCTTCTAAATTTTTTAATTCATATGATTTAAAATATTCAATTAACTCTTTGTTACCCTTTGACTCTAAAATTACTTTTTCTACTTTATCTTGCATTTGCTCAATTTTAGAATTTGTTAGATTGTACATTTCTTTAATTCCTTGATCATCAATTTGAATTTTACTTGATAGCCGCTGGCTTAAAAGATCTAATTTTTCTAAAATTTCACTGTCTTTATTTTTAATTACTCCTGCAGAATCTGTTTTTTGAACGGATTGATTGGGATGCATATTCACAACAGATTGATTTGAAATATTATTGACCAAAGATTGGCTGATTTGCATTTCAATAATTTTATAAATATTATTAAGTCTTAAATTTGATTGATATTCTGGATCATTCTTTTTTTCCTCTTCTTTTCTTAATTTTTCCTCCTCTAGATATTTGTGCAGCTGATCTACACTTGTTTTCATTTGATTTTCAATTACATCAAAACGGCTTTGAATATTTTGTTCTTGAGTAACTTTATTTTGTTCAATTTGAGATATTTGTTGCTGTATATTATTGTTTAAACTTTCATTTAAACTTTTTGATAATTCTTCAATCTTAAAATCAAGGTTCTCAATACTATTTTTAAGGTTTTCGGATGAGTTTTCTATTTGAGATAAACGTTCTTCAAAAATAGAATTTTGATCACTAATTTGTGTAATTTTTTCATCTATTTCATTACTAATTTGATTATTAAAAATATCGAATTTTAATGCTATTTCCTCGGATGGATCCTTAGCCTGAATTTCATTTAAAGCTTGGTCAACTTTATTAAATAGAGTGACCTGTTTTTCTTCTAATTGTTCTATTCTCTCAATAAATGGATCTTTTTCTTCTGACCTTTCTTTAAGCTCATCAATCTCACGATGAATTTCTTTTAATTCATCTGAATATGGTCCTTCATATTCTTGATCTAATAAAAGAGTGCCGCTCTCTGCTACTTCTTTATTTAGTACAAGAGTTTCATTTTCATCTACCTCTTGAGATAATAACAAAGTTGTTTCTCTTCCATGTGAAACCTCTTGATTTAAAAGTAGAGCGCTTTGGTGCTCGACTATTTCGGTGATTTTTTTTGTTCTTTGGTCAATATTTTCTTTCGAATCATTTCCGTAAATTTTATTTAAAACTAGAACGTTGCCGTCTAACGCCTTTGATACCTTTTGATTGAATTCTTCTTTTTCTGAAACTAAACCTTTGTCTTTAGACAGTTTTTCTTTTGCTTCTTTAAGTATTTCTTTAATAGAATTGTTCTTTTCAAACATATATATTACGAATCAATAGATAAAATTTAACAAAAGCTTTATATTATGCAAAATAATAGCAAATTGGATGTTGAGAGTTTAGTTAGGGCAACTCAAAGAATTTATGAATCTAAGTATGAAAATCCTGTTTTGAAAGAAAATCAAATCGAAAACGTAGAGAAGTTTGTAATAAATTCATCTAATAGTTTGTGCAGTAGAATTATAAAAAAAATTAATTTGGAAATATTGTAATTTACGTGTTTGGATCAAAAAAAGATAAAAGTAATTCAATTCAAGATGAAACTTTAAAGGATCATTCAAAAAAAATTGTCATTGGTGTTTCTGTTCTAGTATTTGCAATTGTTTTAATACTTATTTTAGAAATCTACACTGTTAGCCTTAAAGGATCACAAGCAAAAAAGATTAATATTGGTAAAAGCGCAGAGCAAAAATCAAAGTCAATTATTACTGAAATGGCAAAAATCGGTAAAGAAACCAAAGATTTAGAATATAAATATATCAAATCATTAGAAACAATTATGTCACCTGTTGAATTTCAAAGTTTTAAAAATTCAATTTCTGGTTTGGCAAACAAAAATAATGTTTTCATTAGCACTTTAAATGAAGGAAAAAGTTTTAAAGTCAGAGATTATAAGATGTATTCTATCAATATGGCTTTACTGTCTAAATATAATGATTATGTTAATTTTAAAAAAGATATTGCCAAAACTCCTTTTAGAATAAATTTTGATAAAGAAACAATAATTAGAGAAACACCAACTTCATCAAAGATTAAAATAAACGCAGTTATTAGTGCCGTTGTTTATGAACAAAAAGACAAGTTATTCAAAGATAAAAAGAAATTTATTGAGCAAATGAAAAGAGCCGAAGAGAGAAAGCTTGCGAGAGAGAAAAAATTAAAAGAACTAAAAGAACAGCAAAAAAATTAGTTATTTAAAAATTGCATTATATATTGGTGTTAAACCCTCAAAAATAATTGATAGCTCTGGGAATACTGCAAGCACACTAGATTTGTAAGGCACGCTAACTGTAGCTAAAGCTAATAACAAAATAATTAATAAATAAAAAAGCATTCTTGTTCTTGCGCCTTGAGATAGTGAGCTCTTTTTTTTCTTTTTTCTTTCAGCTTTAAACTTTTCTAAATTTTCATCCATCTCACTTTTTGATGGCATGGTGTTATCATCGTCATCAAAAGAAAAGTTCATTTTTTGATCTTTTTCAGCTGCAGAAATTGCTTCCTCTGTAACTTGTGGAATACTTATATCTTCACTTACTTGTGATGAAGTGTCTATGTTTGTTTGATCTAATTGTAAGGTAGAATTATTTTCTCCTGGTTTGTAAAACCACTCTTTAGAGCACACTCCACATTTGACTTGTCGACCTTCATTTGGAATTTGGTCTGCATTGACCTCGAATTTTTTTAAACCACAGATGCAATCAATAATCATAAGAAATCTTGTTTTTACAGTTTAATAGTATAAAGTTTATCACATGTCTATCGAACAAAAAATTAATGGGGATAATGGCATTTTAGAACTAGGTCAGGAAATTGATTTAGATCAATCGCCAGTAGTAAGAGAAAATATCAAAGAATTATTTGAAAAGTGCAAATCTGTATCAGTAGACCTGGCAAAAGTCAGTTATATTGACTCTTCTGGAATAGCCTCATTAGTTGAGGGAATGCAAACTGGAAAAAAAACAAACAAACCTTTTGTCCTTATTAATGTAAGTAATGAGGTGATGAAAGTTATCAAACTAGCTCATCTTGATAAAATTTTTAAAATCGAAAGTCAGAGTGGCAAAGATGCGGGTTCCGCTCCTGCCCCTGAACCTGAAGCAGCTCCACAAGAAACAGCGAGTGACAATATCGATATGACAGGCAATGAACCAGCTGCAACGCCTGCTGAAGAAGCCCCTTCAGCGGTAACTGAAGAAACACCAGTAGCAGATTCTACTAATGACAATATTTCTCCTCAAGTTAGTCGTGATGATGATGGAGATGACAAAATTAAATTCAAAAGATAATTTTAAGTGGTAGTTGAAACCTACCTTTTTTTATTTGGTCTCATCGTTGGCAGTTTTTTTAATGTTTGTATTTTAAGATTACCAAAAGATCAGGATATATTTCTAAAGTCATCAGCTTGTCTAAATTGTAGTAACAAACTAAAATGGTATCATAATATACCACTCATTAGTTTTATATTCCTATTAGGCAAATGTCATTTCTGTAAAAAAAAAATTAGTTTTCAATACCCATTAGTAGAAATTTTAACCGCTTCTATTTTTTTATTTAGTTATTTGCAATTTGGATTAACTTTGAATGCATTATTTTTTTCAATCCTTTTATCATCACTAGTCATCATATTTTTTACAGATTTAAATGAATATTTAATTCTGGATATTTTTACCCTACCATTAAGTGTTATAGGTTTTGTTTTATCTGCAATAAAATTAAATCCATTTAGCGTTTTGATTGCAGATTCGTTTGCAGGTTTAATCATAGGTTTTAGTGTATTTTATTTAATCCGATGGTTTTTTTATAAATATAAAAAAATTGAAGGGATGGGTCTTGGTGATGCAAAATTAATGATGATGATTGGTGCTTGGCTTGGTTTAAAATCAATTTTATTTGTTATGTTTTTTTCATCAGTAACGGCCCTAATTATTGCCATTCCTCTCACAATAATCAAAAAAGATAGGCGTTACCCCATTCCTTATGGCTGTTTTATTACCTTGGCCGCTTTTTTATACATTTTGATTGGTGATACTTTCTACAAATTCCTATTATAATCATTTATGATCTTTTTTAGAGATTCGTAATAAACATGGAATTAATTAACTCTGAAATCCAAGAAACCAAAAATTTAATTCAAAGTAAAAAATTCACCTATGCAGAAAGTAGAGCTTCGGTTCTACTTAATAAACAACCTGGAAATCCAAAAATTTACGAACTTTTAGGTGATATTTATTTTAACCAGAACTTTTATAAAAAATCGATCTGGTACTATCTTGATGCTTCACAACGAGATCAAAATAACAAGGATATTTTATATAAACTAGGAGAGAACATTTATTATTTAAAATATTATGAACTTACAGAAGCGTTAATGAAAAAAATCATAGAAAAGGATCCTTTATATACTCAAGCATACATTACTTTAGGTTTAGCTCAGCAAGAAATGGATAATACAGAAGAAGCAATCATGTGTTATGAAGATGCAATTAACATTAATCCTAAGGAAATTTTTGCTTACCTCAACCTAGCCCTAATACATAAAAAAAATAAGAATTTTGATGAAGCGATAAAAGTTTATCAAAATGCAATTACAAATAACCCCAATAATCACTTTATTTTAAGTAATCTTGGGAACTTATTTTATCTTCAAAAAAAATATGATGACGCCGTGCTATGTCATGAAAGAGCGGTAAAAATAAAACCAGACTCATCAATTGCACATTTTAATTTTGCAAATACCTTATTCCATTCTGGTAATTTTGATCGTGCAAAGGAAATTTATGAAGCAACTTTAAATTTAAGTCCAGATTTTAGTCGTGCGAATACAAATTTAGGGTCTATTAATTTGTTAACACAAAATTTTAATGATGGATTTGACCGTTATCACTCACGAATATTTAATGATCCATTGTTAAAAAATATTTTAAGTAAGAAGAAAACAATTTGGCGTGGTGAACCATTAGCTGGAAAAAGAATACTAGTTTGTAGTGAAAATGGTTATGGAAATATTATTCAGTTTTCAAGGTATATTCCACTTTTAAAACAACTTGATTGTGAAATAGTTTTTAGTTGTCCAATGGAAATACAACATCTGTTTGAAAATATAGCTGAAATTGACGAGTTTGTATTACCTGATCAAAATTATGATAATTTTTTCTATTGGGTTCCATTATTAGATTTACCAAAAATCTTAGCACCTAATATTTTAGAGCAATGTCCTCAGCCAATAGAAATTAAAGTTAATGATAATAAGCTTGAGGAATGGGAAATGTTACTTGGGGTTGATCAAAAAGTAAAAATTGGTTTATGTTGGCAAGGAGATCCTTTAAATCCAAGAGATCACTTGAATAGTGTAAATCTGTCTATGTTCAAAGATGTATTATCGATTCCAAATGCATCATTTATCTCACTACAAAAAGGTTATGCAAGAAATCAAATTCTAACAAATGAATTTGAAAAACAAATTATTGATTATGATCCTCTAATCGATCAGGGATCAAATAAGTTTCTAGATACCACCGCAATTTTAAAATATTTAGATTTGGTTATTACGACCGATACGTCTATTGCGCATCTTGCAGGTTCTCTTGGAACACAAACATGGGTATTATTATCTAAGGTTCCTGATTGGAGATGGTTCTTAAATAAAGAAGATAGTGTTTGGTATGACAACATGAGATTATTCAGACAAACCGATCATCATTGGGAAAAAGTTTTTAAGGATTTAAAAAATGATTGTGAAGCTTTAGTTAATAATATCTCTGAAATTAGAAAAGAAACCGAAGCTACTTCTGAAGTTTAACCCAAAAACTTTCATTTATATCACTAGATAATGTCTTCATTCTTTTAATCATGAGCTTTACTTTTCTGAAGACAACAACATCTTTTGTCATAACTTCACGCATTTTTTTATTTTTAGTAATCAAATAAGCAAATACTTCAGCTTTATCTTCAAATTCATTATTTTTTGCATAGTGACTTACAAACCCTCTACCATCTAATAATACCTCATTCACATTTGCTTTTAAGTTTTCACTGCTGTAAGGATTCTTATTTATCTTAACCCAGTCATCATCAACCACAGCTTTGGTTAAAGTACTATCAATGACATGGTAATACTCATGATGGAAAATATGTTTGATAATTTGAGGTTGACCAGCATCGATTTGTTTTTTTATTTTCTGAACCGACAACATAAAAACACCTGGAGATTGATCATAGTGAGCAGGTGCTAAACCTTCGGGTGAACTTCCCAATGCATTGATATCACCACATATTAAAACAAACTTTAATCCAGCTTTTCCTAAAAAGGAATTTGGATAAAGATCAATTTGAGATACGATCATATCAACAATAAAATCATTGTCTTTAGTGGTCTTTGCACAAGTAAAATCTTTGGCTTGGTAATCTGATGTTGAAAAAACAAATGAAATTCCTTTATGAGATAACATAAAATTTGAAGGGATATCTTCCAAACCAACATTTAAGCTTCCTTTACTATTGTCAAAAACTGCATAACGATTGTATTCAGGATTAATTGCCAAACCTCTGAATCTAATTTTGCATCCTTTGTTGTTACTCTTTTCACACGTTTTGAGTGCTTGAGCCTCAACTTCATCTTGAGGTTTTTTATCTATTGCTTGAAAAAAAGAACCAGTAAGAGACTCTGCAATTGCTCCATTATAATCAGGATCTTTTTTCCTTAATGTTTGCAGTTCTGTAATATATTCTTTTATAAATTTTGCTCTTCCTTCATAAAAAGCTTTATTGTTAGACAAAGATGGAAAAGAGCAAAATACAAGTATCAGTATGTAAAAGCTAATTTTCATCAATAAATAATTTTAAAGAAAAATAACTTTTAATATCTCTATATGACTCAGGATAACAACTCATGTAAATTTCTGATGGTTGAATTGCGCTTGTAACTAATAGCAATTGATCAAGATTTTCTTCTCTACTCTTATTTTCAAATTCAAAATTGCTAAAATATTCTTTCCATTCCGCAATTAAAGATCTGCAGTAATCAACATTCCCAACTCTATAATCTCTATAAGCGATTACTCCATAAACGTGTTTGTTAGCATTTATGTAATAATAATATTTATTAAAGTGAGTTGATTTTTTTTTGGGAACTACAATTTTACAATCATAACCCTCTTGGGCAGGTGTACAGTTACCGGATAAATTTGCATATCTTGGATCTATGGGTTTGCCTAGCGGTTGAAGAAAAATTGTATCAATTGGATTTTTTGGTAATTGAATATCTGTATTAACTAATTTTTGTTTTATAACTTCTTTCTTTTTAACAGTTTTTTGGCTATCAACTTTTTTATCTTGTTCGATTTGCTGAGTTTGTTCTGTTCCAGGCTCACCTGCATAACCACTTATAGTTAAAAATATAAGTGATAAAGATAACAAAATTACTTTTAAAAATACCATCAAATAATGTATATCAATATTTGATTTTTACTGAAATCATTCATGAACGAAGTTGTTGAGCAAAATATAAAAGAAATCATGTCTTTACCTGGTCTAAAAAAGGTAAAAGATGAAGTTAAATCTTTGGTTGCTTATCTTGAAACTGCAGCTGAGAGAAAAAAATCTGGCCTGAGTGATTCTCCAGATATTTCAAATCATTTAATTTTTTCAGGAAATCCTGGAACTGGTAAAACTACGGTAGCTAGAATTTTAGCAAAAATTTTTAGAGAGCTTGGATTAATCTCAGGTGGTAAACTAATTGAAATTACAAGAAGTGATCTTGTTGTTGCTCAAAAAGGTGAAACAGCAATTAAAGCAGCGGATAAATTTAACAGCGCTATCGATAATGTTTTGTTTATAGATGAGGCTTATACCTTGGTCAAACCAGATGATCCTAATGACTTTGGGCAAGAAGCAATTGATGAATTGTTAAAGTATATGGAGGATTATCGTGACAGATTAATTGTCATTGTTGCTGGTTATGAGAAAGAAATGCATCGATTTATAGATGCAAATGCAGGATTAGCTTCAAGATTTAAAAGAACAATTTTATTTGAAGATTATAATGATTTAGATCTTTACCAAATTTTTTATAAATTTGCTAAAGATAACCAATACCTTATTCAAGGTGATGCAAACAATACTCTCAAAGATTGTTGCAAAAAAGTCATATCTATAACTGGTGACAAGTATTCAAATGGTAGAGATATTAGACGTTTCTTTGAATCTTCACTTCAACAACAGGCAGTCAGACTTGGAAAACAAGAAAACAAAACTAAAGTTGACTTGATGATGCTTAAGAAACAAGACTTAGAAACAGCAATACAAAATTTTGGTTAATAATTAGCATCTGAAGACACATTAATCTCAGAAGTAGTATATCCTGTTGAACCACACCTAGCAATTCCAGCACTTTCGGTTAACCATGCTAAATTAGGATTTGATCTTTCTGCAGCAGGAGGATTATTATCACCTTTATTCCACCACTGTGATGCAATGTTGCCCGTTGGTACATAAGTTGCTGTACCACCAAGCCTTGTATTTGTATCAGATCTATTTGAATCTTTGACTAAACCATCTTGATAGTAAGCAAGAATATGAAACAATGAGTCTTGTATTTTGCAATTCCACCCTTTTGTAAAACCAGATGATCGATGACAAACAAGCTGTAACATGCCTTTTTTATGAAATGATTGTGCTTTTGTATCAATAGTTATCATAACTGTACTTTTTGTTCCCCAAGGATTTTTAAATTCTTTAAAATGTTCTTTTACAGAATAAAGAAAATTTTCACATGAAGTTTCACTATTAATTTTTCTTTGTGCACCAGCAGATGTAGTGGTCATGCCGCTTCCATCAATCATATTGCCATTTCGATCTACTTCTTTAATTGCTGAACTTAATTCGTTTTTAATTACTGTATATTCAAAATCTATTGCGCGGGTTACTGTTTCTACATTTTGGTCAAAAACTTTTCTTTTTGCATTTTCAACATAACGATCATAACCAACAACGCCGACACCAGCTAATACGCCAATGATTGCAACAACAACTAGTAACTCAACTAGTGAAAAACCTTTTTTAGAATTTAAAGCTTTGCAAATATTATGTACAAGGTTGTCCGCTTGAGCCGCCACAAGAACCTCCTGCATCTGCTGATATTGTACTATTTTGAATATACCACGGAGACGGATTTCCACAGTCCGCTTGGGCTTCAGCTACCGTTGCTCTTTTATTTCCACCAAAAAATTTTATCCAAACGCAATCTGATTGTGTTTCGGTTAAATCAGTTGTTCCAGGTGCCATAGTTCCACCGCATAATCCATCTGTAGTATTCCATCTGCCTCTATCTTTGAGATAATTAATAACTAAAACCCTACAAGCATCCATACCGATTGGACACCCTCCGCCATTACCAAAATTTCCAAACATTGAATAACAAACTAGCTGTATCTGTCCTTGGCGATGGGCTGATTGACCTACTGTATCGACAGTTATAGCTTCTAAACTTGGATTCCAAGGGTTTTTAAATTCTGCAAAATGTTCCTTAACACTAAATAAAAAGTCATTACAAGTTGTTGTAGAACTAATTTTATTTCCAGTTGCGGTACCATCCGATTGTACCTCATTAACTGCACTTGAAAGTTCATTATTTGCTACTGTTAACTCGAAACCTACAGCTCTTGAGACTGTTTCATAATTTTGTATTGCAACTTTAATTCTTGCATTATTAACGTATCGATCGTAACCAACAATTCCAACACCAGCTAATACACCAATAATTGCAACAACAACTAGTAACTCGACTAATGAAAAACCACTTTGTTTCATAAGACTTTAAGTAATATAATTTTTTAACATTAACAATTAATAATCTGCTTCAGATAAAATAGAATTTGTAACTTTCCAAGCACCATAAACAGGATCAGTACTAGCTGAACTGTCGGCCCAACCACAATCAGATTTTTTTTGCGGCCAGTTTGTTGAAAAATTTCCACCTCCTATATATGCAACCATTTCTTTTGGATTTGGACCAGTTCCCTGTGAACCTCTATCAGTAAAGTAAGTATGTACTCGAGCGGCAGCAGCTCCTGAACTTATAGCACATCCAGACCCTGAACCAAATCCACCATTTGTTAGATAACAATACATCTGAATATGGCCTTGTTTATGATTTGCTCTACCCTCAGTATCAATGGTTATTGCTTTTTTTCCTTTAATCCATGGATTTTCAAATCCATTTTCATTTGACTCAAAATGTTTTTTTAATGACCATACGAAATTATAACAGGTTGTATATTCTCCGACCTTTGAAGCAGTCGCTTCAGTAATTCCGGCAGTCGTTGGTGTACCATCTGCAGCTCTTTGGATCCAATTTCCTGCATTATCTCTTTCTCTCATCGCAGATCCAAGTTGGTTAGATAATATTGTAAATTCAGTTTCAACTGCACGAACAATGTTATTATGCATTTGTTCTAAAACTTTTCGTTTAGTATTTTCTACGTACCTGTCATAGCCAACAACTCCAACACCAGCTAATACGCCAATGATTGCAACAACAACTAACAACTCTACTAATGAAAAACCCTTATTGCTCATGTAAAAATTTTAATAATATTGACGTCAAATTTCAATACCCAATATCGTAATGTCATCATGAAGTTTTTGATTTTCAATAATTAAAGATTGATTGATTGATGATATAATATGTTTTATCGGCCTATTTTTTAATTGATTAATTTTCTCTTTAACACCTTCTCTTCCAAATTCTTTTCCAGAACGAAGTCTGCCTTCAGTGACACCATCAGTAAAAGTTAAAAAAAAGGCTTTCTCATTTTTTGGGTTATAAGTTTGTAAAACAAAGTCATTAAGTTCAATTTCCATCATTCCCATTGGAGGAGATTTGCTCTCGAGATCAACAAATGAACCATTATCCTTTGCAATCATGACCGGCTCATGTCCAGCGTTTATAAATTCGATAGCTTTAATTTTTTTATAATAAATTCCCATAACAAGGGTGACAAACATTCCTTGAGATGAGGTTTCGCATAATTCTTTATTTACTCTCCATGCAATTTTTTGAATATTTTTTTCTATTTTAGTTAAACTTCTAAAAAGAGCTGACGTTTTTGCCATTAAAATTCCAGCATGCATTCCTTTACCTGATACATCAGCTAAAATAAATGCATATCGATCGCTATCAATATCAATGCAATCATAAAAATCTCCGGAAACACCCTTTGCAGCAATATTACTTGCATAAAAATTATCTGGAAAATAAGCTTCAGATGGAATTAAACTTTTTTGAACATCCGCAGCAACTTGTAAATCATGTTTTTCACGATCTCTGAATTTTTTTCTTTCTAAAGAAGAATAAATTTTTGCTTTTAATAATGTGCTATTAATTGGTTTAGTTAAATATTCATCAACACCAGATTCTATACATCTTACAATCGTATCTTCTTCTTTAAAACCACTAATCATAATGACGGGAATATCTTTAAGTTTAAAACTTTGTTTCATTTCCATTAAAACTTCGTAACCATTTTTTCTAGGCATCAACACATCAAGCAAAACAGTATCGTAATCAGATTTATTAAGTTCATTTATTGCCTCTACCCCATCAAAGCAAGTCATTGTTTTGTGCCCTTCTCTTTGCAATTGTCTCTCGATCATTTCGCAATTACTTTTATTATCATCAACAATTAAAATTTTACCGGTAATCAAATTATTCTTATCTTGCTTAGCCAAAGGCTTAATCATCGATGCAAGTTTATTTAGAATTTCACTTTCTTCTGAATTTGTTTTTTGTTCTTGCGTTGATAAATTTAATTGAACAAGCTGCTCTAAATTAGAATTAAATTTTTTTGTCTCTTCTAATAAATTTTTTATATCAGGATAGTTTTGATGTGATGAATCAAGATCCTCTAAAATCATTTCACTATAACCAAGTATAATATTAATAATATTTCTTAAATCATGCCTTGTTTTTTTCTGATATTCTAAAACTTCGTTAGACTCTAATTTTAAAACATCATCTGAAACTGCATGATTGATTTCATCGATAAGTTTTTTAGATGCATCAATAATTTTACTTAACTCATCTTCAAACTCACCAAGTGATCGAGAGACATTTTTTTCGTTTAAAATGTTAGCATATGATAAAATAATATTTGATGGCTCTAATAAACGCTGTTTAAGTGCTTCTATATTGTTTCTATCAATTGAAGACATATGCAATGATACTTAACATAATTGATTAATAATCTAAAAAAAATTTAGATTATAATGTTAAAAAAATAGGTAAATTAATATAAAGAATAATAATGCTAAAAGCACTTAAAGTACTCACTATTTCTATTTTTTCGTTATCTAGTTCCATTGCTTTTGCATCAAACCTCATCTTGTTTGATAAACCAATCAAGGAATACAGAATAAAAAACTATGACGGTGAAAATAAAATTAGCAGAATTAAAAGCTTAGATGATGAGGTTATCATTACCCATAAATCTAGTAGTTCGGCATCAGGGTTATTTTACGATATTAATATTAATTTACGAAAACAAGGTTATCGTTATTTAAATTTTGAATGGAAAGTTGAAAAATTCAAAAATACAGATGAGACGAAGAAAAAATTTCATGATTTTCCAGCACGAGTTTATCTCACTTATAAGGATGGGATGATGCCATGGAACAAGTATTTTATTAACTATGTGTTTTCTAATACCAATTTAAAAGATACTCATTGGAAAAGTCCATATAACAACTTGTTTACTAAATCATATGATGTTGCCTTAAATGGTTATCATGATCCAGGTTATTATTGGATAAAACACAAAGTAGATTTGAGAAATGATATTCAAAAATTTTGGAACATTGATATTGATTACTTAGAATCAATTGCCTTAATGGTTGATACCGATAATACAAAAACAAAAACTGAAACTTCTTTTAAAAATATTTATTTAAGTAAAAACTAATGCAATTTTTATATAAAATAAAAATGAGCTTATATCAAAAGCTATCCATATTGGTGTTTTTGATATCAATGATGGCGATACTTGTTTTTGGAACTTTTACTTTCGTACAATATTCTAATGATGTCAAAAATGAAAAATCTTCTTTACTAAATAACCTAAGAGATAGACAGCTAGAAACGCTTAATGAATACTATAAAAGTTTAGAAAATTTAATTTTATCAAAAAGCCAATCGCTTGATACAAAAATGGCTTTGAGTGATTTTGAAAAATCTTACAAAGAAATTAAAATTACAGAATTTCAAAAAGAAGATTTAAAAAAAAATGTAAGAATATTCTATGAAGACCAATTTAAATTTAGAATTCAAAATGAATTTAAAGATGTTGATCAAACCCAGTTAGATCTTTTCTTAAAAGTAGCTTACGCATTCGGAGAACAACAAGATCAAACACTTTATTTACAAAATGCCTATCTAAATAACCCTGATCACCCGATGGGTTTTAAAGATAAAATTTATTATTTAAACGATGGTACAAAATATAACTTAGTAACCCATCCAAAATATCATGATAAATTTAAACAATTTAATGACTTAAATAATTTTTATGATGTATTTTTAATCTCTAAAGAAAATTTACAAATTGTATATTCGGTTTTTAAAGAAACTGACTATGCTACAAGTTTAAAAGATGGCCCTCATAAAGATACAAATTTTGCTAAAATGGCAAAAAAAATTGTAAATGAATATGAAGGTAATGCATTTAAAGAACCTGAAGTTTATTTTACAGATTTTGAAAGATACGGCCCCTCATACTTTGCACCTGCTGCATTTGTAATGGCACCCATTTTTACTGCAGATGGTGATTTTAGTGGAGTATTTGCTGCACAAATTAAAGCTGACAATTTAAATCGAGTGATGGCTAACAATTATCAATGGAAAAAGATTGGTTTAGGTCTTACTGGAAACTCTTATCTTGTTGGTGAAGATTTATTACTAAGATCAGACCTTAGATTATATATTCAGGATAAAGAAACATTTTTTAAATCAATTACAGATCAAAATAACAAAAAAAATATAAATAGAATAAAAAATTTAACCACTTCAAATCTTCTTTTAAAAGTTGAAAACGAGTCTGTTGATATGGCTTTTGATCGTGAGACTGGAATAAGAGTTTCGTCTAATATTCAAAATAAAGAAGTCTTATCATCTTATACTTTGTTTGAGTTTAAAAACATTAAGTATGCTCTTGTTACTGAAATGCAAACTAGTGAGCTCTTTGGACCAATTCGAAACCTATTTATTAATATGTCATCTGCAGTTTTGGTTGCGCTGTTACTGGCATTTGCTTTAACAACCTATTTAATCTTAGGTCTATTAAAACCATTAAGGAAGCTAATTGAAGTCTCGGAGAGAATTAAGCTTGGATATTATAGTGAAAGAGCGCGCGTTCAGACAAGAGATGAAATAGGTGAATTATCTAAGTCATTTAATGAAATGGTAAATGCTGTTGAAACAGATGTCATCCGGAGAGAAAAAGATAAACAAACTGTAAGTGTTTTAAAAGAAGAGGCTGAACAAGCAAACAAAGCAAAGAGTGCTTTTTTAGCAAATATGAGTCATGAACTTAGAACTCCGATGAATGCGATTATTGGTTATAGCGAAATTTTAACTGAGGATGCAACAGATAATCAGCATCAAGAATATATTCCTGATCTTAAAAAAATTAATTCTGCTGGAAAACACTTGCTTCAATTAATAAATGACATTTTAGATATTTCTAAAATTGAAGCTGGGAAAATGGAGCTTGATATACAGGATATTAATTTTACCTCATTAGCTCAAGAAGTAGCGGATACAAGCGATGCACTTGTTACCAAAAATGGAAATACCTTAAAAATCATAAAAGATGAAAGCATTCAAGGTATCACTGGTGATAGTGTCAAAATTAAACAAATTCTATTTAACTTAATTTCCAATGCTGCAAAATTTACAGAAAATGGAACGATTACGTTAGGTTATAAAACGTATCAAGATGATAATAACTTTTTAAGTATTTATGTTCAAGATACTGGGATTGGAATTGAAAAAGATAAAGCTGCAAAAGTATTCGAAGAATTTGGTCAAGCGGATAGCTCCACAACAAGAAAATATGGTGGAACAGGGTTAGGATTATCTCTTGTTAAAAAATTTAGTGAGTTAATGGGTGGATCAATAAAACTTGAAAGTGAAATTGGAAAAGGATCAACGTTTACAGTAACTATTCCAAAAAATATATCAACGTCTGAGAGCATTACAGAAGATGTAAAAAATAATGAAGAGATTGAAACTGGAAAAAAAATAATTTTAGTTGTTGATGATGATAAATCAGCAAGAGATTTAATTAAAAGAAACTTAGAAAAAGAAGGGTATATTGTCTTGACTGCTTCAAATGGAGATGAAGCAATAGAAATTGCAAATCAAAAAAATCCTCATTTGATCACCCTTGATATTATGATGCCTAAAAAAAGTGGTTGGGAAACCCTTAAAGCATTAAGAGAATATATAAAGTTTAAAGATACCCCTGTGATTATGATCTCTATGTTAGATGATGACAATACTGCAAAAGGATTAGGTGCAGACGATTATTTAAAAAAACCAGTCGACCGAAATAAATTAATTGATGCAATAACAAAACAGAAAGAAAAAATGAAAAACAATAATATTATGATTATTGATGATCTAAAAGATAATCGTGATATCGTAAAAAGACATTTGAAAGATTATAACTTTAATTTTTCAGAAGCATATAATGGTAAAGATGCGATTGAAAAGCTTCACGCCAAACCAGTTGATGGAATTATTCTGGATTTGATGATGCCTGTAATGGATGGATTTGAATTTTTGACAAGAATTAAAGAATATAATCAATTAAAAAATATTCCGATTATCGTTCTTACTGCAAAAGATTTAAATTCTGATGAAGTCATAAACATCGAAAAAGATGTATCTTTAATTATTCAAAAAACTGATCTTGGAGAAAGGGCAATAAAAGAATTAGTAAATAGCTTAGTTATAGAAAAAAACTAATTTTTTTTATCATCTGAACCAAGTTGTTGTTTTTTTAAAATATCTTGAATATTTCTTCCATTTCTCTCAACAACATAGAGAATTCTTCGAAGACCAATTTCAATTCGATAAACTAAAAAAATCAAAATAATAACAATCAAAGATATGAATATTAACTCTGCCATTAAGATATAAATTTATTAATTTTTTCTAATAATCTTGGAAGTTCAACTGGCTTTGTATCAAATTCATCACAGCCAGCATCTAAACATTTTTTTTTATCAGACTCTAGCGCGTGTGCAGTTAAAGCAATGATTGGAGTTTTTATTCCCTCTGATCTTAATTTTTGCGTAATTTCCCAACCATCCATCTTTGGCAAGCTCATATCCATTAAAATCACATTATAATTTGGCAATTTTCCTTTATTATAACCCTCTTCACCATCTATCGCCATATCAACTTCAAAACCTTTTTTTATTAATCGTCTCGATAACATATCTCTATTCATCTCATTATCTTCAACTAAAAGTATTTTTGCCATAAATTAATTATATATGAATTTAAAAATTTCTAATAGACTAATAATCCGCGTCAGTGGAGATCATATAATTTGTTCCAATCTCCCATGCAATTCCACCATTTGTTGATCCGCATAAAGTTTCCCCCGCAGCTGGCTGCATAAATGGTCCGTTGGCAAAACCTGTAGCTCCATTGTTATCCCAAATCTGCGATGATGAATATCCTGCTCTTGTTAAATTAGTTAGACCTCTATTGTAAGAAATTCCAATTATTGAACTATCGGCATTTGATCTGGCGACAAATTCTGAAGAGTCCCCGGACTCTGTATAGCCTTCAGATGCATATGTTGTTCCGTCTCTATAATGTGCATAGACTTGAAAATTTGAACTCTCAACTGGACAATTCCATCCTTTTCTAAAACCGTTACCACTTGGCGTAGAGCGATTACACATAATTTGTACCATACCTTTTTTATGCTGACCACGATACTCGGAGTCTACTGTAATCATTTTTTTATTAGGAAACCATGGATTAACCATGTCTTTAAAATGTTCTTTCACCGAAAAAACAAAATGTGCACAAGTTGAACTAGTTGAAATTTTATTTCCTGTTGCAGTACCATCTGGAGCTATTTCATTCATTGCTGAAGATAGTTCGTTTGAGATAACAGTGTATTCAAAATCAACTGCTTTTAATATGGTTTGAACATTTTGTTCAAAAACTTTCAACTTAGCGTTTTCAACATATCGGTCATACCCTACAACTCCAACCCCAGCCAATACGCCAATAATGGCCACGACAACTAAAAGTTCAACTAAAGAGAAACCTTTTTGCATTAAATGTAATATATAGACTAACTTCCTGGTGTATATGCGGCATCAGTATCAATCGCATCTGCACCGGTATTCCAGTTACCATGATCTGTTTGGTTCCAACCGCAATCTGCTTGTGCAGCTGCTACATTGTCTACTCGTGTTCCAATTAATTTATGTCTCTGTTGAGGCGTTATACCCATTGTACCTTTTGGATCATAATAAACGATAACTCTAAATGCGGCTCTGGCAATTGGACAACCGCCACCTGATCCATAACCACCGGAAGATTTATAACAAAAAAATGAAATTTGTCCTGGAGAGTGCGTGCTCCAACCTGCATTATCTACACTAATACTCGTTTTATCCGTTCGGTATGGATTTTTAAATGCATCGTTATCTTTAAGTAAAAATTTTTTCATTGAATTTAAAAATTCTAAACATGTAGTGTCAGCGTTTATTTTTTGACCAGTAGCAGTATTACTGACATTATATTCATCAACTGCACTACCAAGGTTATTTGCTACTATAGTAAATTCTGTTTCCATAAATCTAAAAATTTTCTCGTAATTTTGATCTAAAACTTTACGCTTTGTATTCTCAACATATCGGTCATACCCCACAACTCCAACTGAAGCCAAAACTCCAATAATTGCAACTACAACTAATAACTCTACTAAAGAAAATCCTTTTTGATTCATAATTGTTCTATAGCAAAATTTATCTTATTCTCCAAGATACTGGGGTTAAAATTACCTTTTCTCTAGCAGAAAGATTTTTTGTAAATCCGTGGGTTTCATTAAAAGCTGGATTTGTATAATTAAGCTGAACTCTAACTCTTCTTACCCCTGGAGTATAAGTTTCTGGATTATTACCACAGTCATGCTCTTTACCGCAGCTGTCGTAAAAAACATTGGTCAAACCCTGTTTAAATTCATCCATGGAAATTCCAGTTTGTGGCGTAATTCGAAGAGGTGTTGCATTACCATCAAAAGCTTGATTTACCGTCCATCCCGTTGGAATATTAGTAATATGAATACGATCCTCATTATTCATATAAATTGAATTTGAAGAACCATCAGTGAAAAAATTAAATTCTACGGTATTAGGAACTTGAGTTTGAGTAAAACCATAATCTGCAAGTGTAGTTCCTACCTCTCCCTCTGTACCTATATCACCTTTTACCACAGGAGCAGAAACGACTGATTCTAGTGGTATAAGTTGTCCATCAGGTCCTCTACCGCATGATAAAATTCTGTAATAAGCAACATCTTCACCTGGAGGAACATTTATCTCTGGGGCATCATTATGATCAGTTACCAAGGGGTATTTTGCAAATGTTGATTGCCATTTTGTTTGATTGTCACCTGTCAAACTAAGTCCCATGACAGTTAAATGATTTTTGTCAGCGTCAGCTTTTGTCGCGTTATCATTTACAGTACTCCCGCTCCCTTCGTTAAATTTATAATAACTCACCAAATTAGGTTCTGATCCTGTTAATCTTGTTCTATAATTATCAGCTATGTTTGATTGTGTTCTTGAATTACTCCAAATTCTAACTTCAGTAATATTACCTAGCCAAGGCACACCTTGAAACTCTACACCATTATTTTTAGCAGTGGTAACCGTATCTCCCGTCGTCCCTTCATCAAAACCATTAAGCCCATTACCAATGACTAATGGCAAATAATCTACACTCGTATCGCCATCATCATTTTGATTTGGCAATAAATTGGATCCACTTGCGTCTGTTCCATAACTTGTGTCATTATTTGTAAAACTTGCATCCCAAGTACCAGTTAATGATCCGTTTTGATATATTCGAGTATTACCTGTGCCAGATCCTCCATCCCAAACCCACGCAAGATGTGTCCATTGTTTTCTTACGACATTTAAATTATTTGCAGGATCAGTTGATGATAATTCGTATGCACCAATTCTTGGAGAATATTTATGATCGTAAGAATTATTATTAATCACTTTTAAAACAACATCCCAGTATCGTCCATACTCCCAAGCATGCATATTATAATTCACATCATCCTTGTCGTTATAAACCCACATTTCAACTGTGAACTGATCATCTGGAAAATCTTTAAACTTTCTTACATAAGCACCTGAACGTGATTCACCTAAACCATTTGTAGCTCCACCAGGACCAAAACCGCCAAAATATAAAGATCTGATATTATCAGCATATCTTTGAACAAAAACTTCGTATTCTATGCCGGCAAATTTAGAGTCTGTTCCTAAATTACCTTTGATCCATTTGGTAAAATGAATATCTTTTGTACTATCTGTATAGCCATGACGATTTAAACACTGATTATTTGAATTATCAATGTGCGAATTATTTTGGATATCAAGTAAAGAAAACTGATCTTTATTCATCTCTGTAAGTAACCAATTCTTCGCTGCCTGAACACCTGTTTCTGATGCAAGTTTAATTTGCTGATACACACTATTTCTTGTCGTAGATTTTAATGCATTATCATAATAAAAATTCATTGATGCTGTCATCAAAGAGAGTGCGGCAACCACTGCGATTACAAAAACAAGAACAAAACCTTTTTGATTATTTTTCATTAATAACTCACATTCCTCATAAATGCTGCAGCATTATATTTTTCAACAATTTTTTTTCCAGGATCTTCAAGTTCAATATCAAAATTTAAAATATTATTTTTTTTTTGGATTTTAAATTTTTTAAAATTTTTAGCTACCGGTTCCCAAGATAAAGGCATAGTATCATCATCATTTAAGTTACAGTTATTAGAGTCATAAACTCTTTTTTTTAAAATAGTTTTTTCAGTATCACTAGATTGTTCTGTTCCAATTTCATATTCAACGATTTTTCTTTGAACTGTTCCATCATTATTTTCATGATCAAAACATGCAGAAACACGATCTGCATCATTACCATCAGATACTGCATTATTTGAAGTATCAAATAATCGAATTGCATTTGCGTCCGTTATATCTGAAGTAGAATCTATGTGTTTGTACCCCGCCATTCTTAAATCTAGTTGTAACGAATGAATTGCAAATCGCACTTCTTGTTTAATAACACTATGATTAAGTTGTCTTACAAATGTTTGTTGAAAATTGTTATAAATAAAATAGGCAGTACCCATCACAATAGTTGAAATTATCACGGCCATTAATGCCTCAGCTAATGACATACCCTTTTGAGATTTAAGATTATTATTAAGAACCATTGGTATAATGTCTCCTAAATATTTCTGTAATATTGTCTTGTTTAATTGTAATTGTAACTTGAGTCTTAGTGACAGATGTAAATTGATCTACTCCACTGACTTGATCTGTTACCCCATCATTATTATCATCGACAGGAATATTTACGGTAACTTCATCAACCTCAATTAATCTTTTATCATCTGTTAGTGCACGACCTAAATGATTATTTAAAAGATCACCCCACTTTTCTAAACTTGTAACTAGATCTGATGACAAAGAGGATTTGTAAGTACTATCTTGATACTTTAATAAGTCTAAATCATCGTATGGATCCAAAGATCCATTTGCATTTAAAGTAAATGTAAGTTTAGCGTTAGCAACAGCATTAGTAGCTAAACTTAAGTTTGGTGATGTATCTGGAATATCTGATCTTTTTACAGTTAAAGTTGATCTTGTATTTGTTAAACTTGTAGCAGCTGTAATTTCATAAGTGCCAGGTACTCCAGCTATTACAAATCGATCTCCAACTTCAGGAACTGATGTTAGGGCGCTAATCACAATTGACTGAGTTGAGCCTCCAGAAGGATTTGTATTTTGAAAAACAACTGGATCTCCATATTGATTTGGTTTTGGTGCATAAACTGCATTCAATTCTTCAAAAACTAAATCTACTGCATAAGCAGCTTTGTCAAATTTTCTAAGAAGAGTGAAACGTTTTTCTTGCTCAGACTGCAATGTCATAAACACAATAACTGAAACCGCGAGTATTGTTGAAGCGGTAATGGCTTCAATAATGGATAAACCTTTTTGTTTTTTAAATTTATTTTTAATCAATCCTATCTCCAATATTAAAAAAACCCGATGAATACACATTTAAAAAATCAGCTTTACCACCTGCTCGGTTTGAAGCAGTTATTGATCCTCGAGCATTTTCAGGCATAGTTGCATTGGGTAATATACAAAAATAATTATTTGCATTTGATACAGCGGTGCAGTTTCCTGTTAATGATGTACATTTTTTTATCGTAAAATGTTCAAGGTCTTTCGTTAAATCATCAACTTTGGCACCATTATTTCCTGCTCCAGAAAAACTTGAACAAGGTGGAGAAGAGTCTTTGTGGAATTCTGTATTAAAACGATTTAAACTTTCATCTCTATACACTTCTAATTCAGCAGTATTATCTGTATCATTATTTACAATCTTAATTCGATATGCATTTCCATCCTCCATGGCCATTTGTCGAACCAAATTAAATTGAGACCTAACAATTGAAATATCCCCTTGATAATTTTCACTAACACCGAAATTATTTATTGCTGGTAGACCAATTCCAACAACAATTGAAGCAACTGCAATAACAACTAATAGCTCGAGAATACTAAAACCATTGCGATTCATATTTATTATAGTATGATTTTTTATAATGAATTGGTCAATTTTAAAAACCAAGTTTTTTTTACGTGTTTATCTTATGGTAACTTTTTCTTGCATGGTCAATATGGTTTCAGGGAAAATTTTACTAATTTCGATGAAACATTTTATAATTGCTTCCAAAGTAGGATTGGTATGTGCCGGAGGCTTTGCATTAGTTACCTTGCTAACTTCTAAACTTATGCAGAATAAATATTTTTTAGCAGGGTACGTTTTTTTAGCTACTGGGGTGATTGATTATTTTACTCATCCAACACATTTTGGAGCTCACTACACTGAAGCGGTTACAACTGGACTTGGAGCAGCTTTAATATCTATTATAGTTTCTTTTATTTTAGATAAAAAAAATCAGCCAACTGCCTGACCCACGCTGAATATTGGAAGGTACAAGGCCACCATCAACAAACCAATAATAGCACCAATCACCACAATCATTAAAGGTTCGATGATTGATGATAAAGCGGCAACAACACCATCAAATTCTTCTTCGTAATATACAGCAATAGATTTAAACATTTCTTCCATATTTCCTGTTTTTTCACCAACCGCCGTAAGTTGGGATAAAGCTAGTGGAAATACATGTGTTTCATTTTTCAATAGTTCTGACAACGTTTGACCAGTTACAATTTTTTTTGAAATTCTCTCTATAGCATATGCAAAAACTAAATTAGTTGTGACTGTTTGAGCAATTCTTAAAGTTTCTATAATGCTTACACCAGCTCTTGTTAGGTTTTCCATAATCATACACATTCTGGAAACTGTAGACTTGATAATTAAATCTCCAAATAAAGGAAATTTTAAAAATCTTTTGTGCATCATGTGCCTAAAACTTTCGATGTTATTGTATAAAAATTTGTAAATAAATCTGACCACAAAAATGGTGATTGCAATTCTTAATATATTACCTCCATCTGCAATAAACCGACTTGCATCTACTATAATTAAAGTTGGACCAGGTAATTTAACTCCCATATTTGCATACATCTTTTCAAAGACTGGAACTACTTTCCATAACATGAATATGGTAATTGTAGTTGCAACTGTAAGAAGCATGATTGGGTAAAAAAGAGCGCTTTTAATACCAGATTTAATTTTTTGATTTTTTTCTAAAAGTTCAACTAGCTTAATTAAAAATTCATCTAACTTACCACTAGCTTCTCCTGCTGAAATCATATTAATATATATATTATCAAAAATTTTTGGATGTTTTTTAAAAGCATCTGTTAAATTCATTCCAGAATTTAAATCTTTAACAATATTATGAGCTGTCATTTTCATTTTCATATGAACAGTTTGATCTCTAATCATCATGATAGACTCTAAAATTGGAAGGCCAGCCTTAATCATAGTTGATACTTTTTTAGTAAATTGAAGTAGTTCTTTCGCTGGAACAGTCGCCCAAGGTCCAAAATTTAAATAAATCTGACCACCTTTAAAAATAATTGGCGCATTACTTACTGGAATATCAACAATCTCGTTAGTTTTATTTTTACTTGCAGTTGCTTTTTTTATTCCAGTTACAATAATTTTTTTTTGTCGAAGAGCTAAAGAAGCTGCTTTTAGGTCCGAAGCGTTAATCTCTCCATTAACCCTTTTTCCAGCCTGAACACCTGAGTATGCAAATGTTGCCATAAATTATGTAACTAATATCCTTGAATATTCATGGATATCAATTACTCCGCTTTTAATGAAACCGCGACCAATATCTTGCATGGTTTTAAAACCACCTTTTACAGCAACCTCTAGGAGTTCATCACCCCTAGCATCTCTTAAAATTGCAGATTCCAATTCAGGCGTTTTTTTTAAAACTTCATAGATTCCTTGACGACCTTTGTAGCCAGTGTTGTTACACTCTCCACAACCTTGTCCTCTTTTAGCTTTAAATGTTGATAGTTCTTCTTGTTTAAAACCTAGTTTTAATAAACTTGGCTCAGTAGCCTGATCATCTTCAACTAAACAACTTTGGCATGACTTTCTTGCAAGACGCTGAGCAACAATAAGGGTTAATGCAGACGCAACCATAAAATTTGGAACACCCATATTTGTCAGTCTTACTACAGTTGATACAGCGTCATTGGTATGAAGCGTACTTAGAAGTAAATGACCAGTCAACGCTGCTTTAATTGCAATATTTACAGTATTTTTATCCCTAATCTCTCCAACTAGTATAACTTCTGGATCTTGTCTTAAGAAAGATTTTAAAATGCTTTCAAAAGTTAATCCAATTTCTTCATTGGCTTGGACTTGGCCCACACCTTTTAGATAAAACTCAACAGGATCTTCTGCAGTCATGATATTTTTTCCAGGACTATTAATTTTTTTAATACAGCCATAAAGCGTTGTACTTTTACCACTTCCTGTTGGTCCGGTTACAAGTACCATTCCTTGTGGCGCGGTTATTGCACTCACTAAATTTTTATAATCTTCTGGATCAAGTCCTATCTGTTCAAGACCAAGATCAGGGCCAGCTGCAAGTAAACGCATAACAACTCGCTCACCTTCTTTTGCTGGAAGACAAGAAAATCTTACATCAATATCTTCATCATCTGCACTTTTGGGTTTTGGATTTTTAAATTGTAATTTACCATCTTGGGGTAAACGCCTTTCAGAAATATCACATCCCGCCATGATTTTAAGTCTGGTAATTATGGCATTATAATTTTCCATTAAAAAACTAGTAAACTGAGATTGCTCTTGTAATACTCCATCTTTTCTAAAACGAATTCTAGCTTCGCCTCGTCTATAAGGCTCGATATGAATATCTGAAGTACCTGTATTAAAAGATTCTAATAATATTGCATCAACAAAAGATACTACATCACCTTCGCCAGGCTTTACTCCTCTTGCACCTGGTATTTTAATACCTTGAGCCATAGGTTTAGGTTTTGTGGCAGATTGATCTGGTCCACCTGTAGACTTTAAAGCCTCAACAACTACTTTAAACTTTTTCGCACTTTCAATATTTGAAGGTTTGGCAACATAAATTTCTATGTTACAACCAGTCATACTTTTCATCTTGCTTGATAATGTTGATTTGGTTGGATCAAAAATCGCAACTTTCAAAATTTTTCCAACTAAATCAAATGGTATTATTTCATTTTGTTGAATAAAATCTTTTGGTAATTTTGCTAACGCTTCTTTTTTTACAGTTTGTTCAGTTAACTGAATTTTCCTTAATGCATAATTTCTTGAAATTGCCGCTACAATATCATCTTCTGTAATTTTTTTGTCTTCAATTAAATAATGCAAAATTCCAAGTGGTACTTTGCCATTTCCATCGTGTTTTTTCTTGGCCTCTGCAATCATTGGATCAGATAATTTACCCATAGTTTTTAGAAGGGCAGAAACTTTTAAACTTATTTCAGGAGTAATTGATGGCATGTTGAAAATATAAAGATTTAGCTAATTTATACAATATTAGCAGTAACAAATATTAACAGCTGAGATTTGGTATCGCTTTTAGTCTTCTTTTTAAAAAACTCACCCAAAACAGGAATTCTATGCAGTAAAGGTACAAATATAATATCGTCTTGTTTTGTATTTTTGTAAACTCCACCTAAAATAGCAACATCTCCATTATTTAACACCACCGTTGAAGTAACATTCTCCGTATTTTTAGGTGTGTTAGCATCTGTTCCTCCCTGGCCAAGAGAATCGTTCGCTAGAGAAATTTGTAATCGTACCTTATCGCCAACAATTGTTGGAGTTACTCCAAAATTTAATGTGAAATCTAAAGTTTCAAAACCACCTGCATCCCCTCCAGAAGCAGGGACTGATCTTACTTGCTGGGTACCTTGACTAATGGTTGCCTGTTGGCCATCTATTGCAAAAATCTTTGGATTAGAAATAGTTTCGGAATTTGTATCAGATACTGATGCGGCTATAGTTGCTGATAACAAAGCTCGACCAATACTTCCAATAATTAGTGTTCCTCCTTGCAAAGTTGGAGCGGTTAAAGATGTATCAGCACTCGGACTTGGTGTTCCAACTTCTAATTGGTTACCCTGGGGATTAGTTGCACCAATTATAGTTCCGATACCGCTTTGATTACCTCCTCTAAAATCTCCAGCTGCAGTCGAGCTTATCATCTCTAAATTTGCATCAAACTTTTTTGCAAATCCATCTTCGGCATTCACTATAAAAGCTTCAATCATGACTGATTTACGTTCAATATCAATTTTATCTAAAAGTTTTTCAGTTTGATCCAACTGTTGTTTAGTTCCAGTAATAATTAGTTGATTATTAATAGCATCATTTGTTACTGATAAACCATCAACTACAGCATTTAAACTTGCAATTAAATCCTGTGATGTTTGATTAAAAACTTTAAAAATTTCTGTAGAGGTTTCTTCTTCTACAGATTGAGTTTCGGTTCCAGTTGCATCTGTAGCTGAGCTGGCTGGTGCAGTTGATACACTATCATTTCCAAGAGACTCTAAATTTTTATTTATTGTATTTGTGTTATCAATATTTTGTTTTTCTAAATCTATAAATTTCTTTTTCGTATGCACTCTTAACATTCTAGATGATTGATCATGTAACATTACAAGATTATTCATTTCCAGAATTGCATAAACCGCTGAACCCCATTTAATATCTTGAAAGTCAACTGTGATATTTCCGCTTACCTCATCTCCAATGATGAGGTTTCTTTTTACAATACTAGAAAATAATTTAAGGGCCGATCTGATACTCATTGAGTCAAACTTCAAAGTTACAGGAATTGTCTCAAGAGTTTTGATTGGTAAATTTAAATCAATAATATCTTTTGGCCCTGAAGAAACTTCAGTGACCGAAGGCTGATCTATAGGAATTCTTCTTTTTGAAGTTGCTTTCTTTTTAGATTTAAACGAATTAACCTGCTTTAAAAACTCGTCTGAATTTTTCTTTAATTCTTTAATTGAATTCTTTACATCAAAATTTTCAATGTCTTGCTTAGTTGTTTTATCATCTCTTTTAGAGGCCATATCAGGTCTCTTTTTTCCGCAAGAAGCTGTAAAAATCAAAAGTACGGATAAAGTTAAAACAAAAATTTTCCTCATTATCTAAATAAATCCTCTACGTTCGTAATTGAGTTTTCTTCGCTTGAAGCTGACTCTTGCGTCGATGGTGTTTGGGCTGCAGATGATGCTTCAGAACCTGGCTCAGCCGAAGTTTCTCCAGTTGGAGTAGCTGCAGTGCCTGTTGAAGAAGGTGCAGTAGGTACTTGGGGTATTGATGCAACTTGATTTACAATTGGTGCATTAATTTGAAATGAAAACTCTTCATAATTTTCTAAAACTTTCATTTCGTGGTTTGTGATTTTAACAATCTTACCACCGTTTTTCCCTAACTTATCTCCTTCTCTAACCATAAATTGATTTCCACGAATTTCAATAATTGCTAAATTTTTTGGATTAATTGTATAATTTAATAAACCTCTTTTTGTTTTCATGATTTCTACATTTAAAACCGGGTTCACAAAGATAGGTATTTTTACATATTGTCCTTTATTCAATTTATCATTTCTCGAAAGGTTATTTATTTTTAAAACTTCCTTCTTGGTTCTGTTAAATTTTTTGGAAATTTGCTCTATAGTTTCCTCGGAATTAGTTCTGTAAACATAAAAAGGTAACAACAATTTCTCACCTAATTGAAGTTCATCACCAGGCATCAAATTATTAAAACCAATTAAATCTTTTAATTCTAAACTATAAATTTCAGCAATCATTCCTAAAGATTGACCTTTTTGAACTTTATGTACTCTTGCAGGTAAAGTTATTCTGGTTCCCATAATAAGTTTTGAACCTGGAACAATTGAATTTGCGATTTTTAATTCTTGAGACGCATAACCATATCTTGCTGCAATACTTTCGATGGTATCATTTTGGTTAACAATATGAGTAGTTTTTATGTTTCCATAATCAACTTTTTGAGCCGATCCTTCTCTATTGAACGCAACCATATTTAAATCTTGAGCTGTATTAAGGGCTGTTCCTTTTAATGTATACTCAACTAAATCGTAAGCAATTAATGGATTAGGCGCTAATATATTTCCAATCGGTTCAAGCTTGCTTAACACAGGTTGTGAAACAGGTTGCTGTACTTGACTTACGGGAATTTCAGTTTGAGAAACTGTCTTTTCCTGAGTGGCATCATTATTTTCTGCTGATTTTTCTTTGTTGTTTTCATCTTCACTTGATGCCTGATTAAGCTCGCTGCCATCACCCAAACTTCTTGTAAAAGGGTCCTCTACATTCGCGAGTAAAGCTTTGCTTGAAAATATAAATGTAATAAAAAATAGTAATAAAATTTTTTTAATCATAATTATTTTTTCTTAATAATTTTATCTAACACCTTAAAGTTATCAAATTTCTCACCTTCTATCGGTGCCATAGCAATAGTTGCTGAGAATTTTTTTGTAATATCTTCATTAGGCAAAGTCTTTGGAGCGCTCTTTCCTTTTTCACTATAAAGAATAGTTCTGTCTTGTTCAGTGAAATTAGTAACGTTATTTACTTTTGCTTCTTTTACAATTTCAGCTGCAGAAAACTTATCAATCATTTGAATGATGGACTGATCATCTTTAGCAACACCGTCTATTTCAACTCGTCTTTTGTCATTAATTTCAAATTTTGTTAATCTTACATTTTCTGGAACATTTGAAGATAAAGATGCTATTAATTCAGCAGTCGTTTTTTTATTTTCACCAAAATAATTTGAGGTGCTGACTTGTCCAGTTATCTTTCCAACTTTACCCTGGAAAGCTTGGACAAGCTGTTCCTTAGATTGAACATCTTGTGTTATTCCAGCTAATTTAGAAATTTCCGACGAATTATCTAAAATTGTAAAAAGACTTCCGACAACTAAATGAATGCTTCCAAAGAAAAATATTAAAAAACTTATCACATAACAATATTTAGAAAATGAATTTGCTTTTCTATTGATTTTTAATTGGTCGGCTCTTGGAATTAAATTGAAATCATACATCTGATTTTCATTAACGACATTATAAGCATTTAATTTTCTTATTCCCGCACCAATACAATTAATTATTTTTGATTTATTTGGTAAAGCATCTAAATATTTTTTTTCATCATCTCCAAATGTAATACTTTCTTCAGGATCGTAAGTTTTAATAACTACTTCCCCAAATTGTTTCTCTAATCCAGCAAAAAGATTTTTTGTTTTAGGTTTGTCCGTTACAACATTTACTAAAGAAATTGGTTCACATTCATACTGAGTTTCAAACTCAACTAAGCCTTGTTTAATTTGTGATGCGAGACGATCAAAAATCTCATCCCAAAATTCAGTTGTAACATCTTCAATATCCTCAATCGTATCTAAAAGCACCTGATCTGCTTCAACGATATTAATATCTGAAATATTCAAACCTTTATTCGAACAAACAGTTAAATAACTATTATCTTTACTGTAATTAAAAATAGCAACAGGACTATCAAATCCTTCTTTTCCAAGTGAAGCGTATAGTGCATTTATTTGAGATGCAGGATTAATGTCTATGATAATTGGATTAAGTCCTGCTAATCTGAAAATATTAACATAAGCTTCAACTAATTTTTTTTCAATTGTAACTAAAGCAACATTCATAACGCCTAATTCTTCATTAGATGAAATGATTTGATAACTTGTTTCAAACTCCTCTAAAGTCTCAGGTGTTTCATCAAACTGTTCCCAAAAGCCCCCAAGACTAACTGTCTCTGCTAAATCTTTTGGATCCATAAGCGGAATTTGAAGATTATAAAAAGTTGTGCTTAATTTATCTAAAGTAATCGCAACATCTTTAGTTTTCGTATCAATAGAATCTAAGCAGTTTTTTATTTGATCACTCAGATAAGTTGATGCTGAATAAATATCTTGATCTTTTCCAATTCCTGCAATTTGTTGATAGGTATAATCTTTTACCTGCCAAATTTTTTTCTTATAAACAAGTTCGATTAATTGAATCTCGTTATCTTTAAACGCAACGCCTAAAATTTTTTCTCCATTTAATGAGATTTTTCCTAATTTTTGAAAAATAGGTTCTAAATTTTTATTTAATAGTTCAGTTATGTTAGCCATCTCTATTTAAAAACAAATCAACTATGCGTTGTAAATGTAACATTAGTTAATTAGTGTTTATTTTCAATGCTTTTATTGGTAATGCTAGATTCTTGAGACTCAAATTAATGTTGTTAATCAAAGGTTTTAGACTGTCATGTTAGAAGACTTACTTCGGGACTTACCTAAGCAATACGACTTATCCGATATTCATATCAGATCGAATCAACCCATCGCGATAAGAGAAAATGGTGAAATAAAAGTTTTTAATGAAAACGTAATTAGAAGAGAAGATCTAGAAAGTTATTGGAAAAAAGCGTTAGATAAATCTCAATTTGATTACTTAATCAATAATGGAGATTTAGATTTTGCAATTGTTGTTGATGGACAAAGATTTCGTGCCAACGGTTATTATTGTTCTTATGGACCAAGTATGGTGCTTAGAAAAATTGTAACTGAAATTCCTGATATTAATAAACTTGGACTACCTGAAGCGGCACATGTTGCTATCACTCATAAGACAGGTTTAGTTTTAGTTACAGGTCAAACAGGATCTGGTAAATCAACTTCGCTTGCTGCAATGATTGATCAAATCAATTCAAACCGTGCAGAAAATATTATTACCATTGAAGATCCGATAGAATTTGTTCACCCTGCAAAGAAAAGTATTATTTCGCAAAGGGAAGTTGGAAAAGATACAGGTAGCTTTGCACGAGCATTAAAATCTGCACTAAGACAAGATCCTGATGTTATTCTTGTGGGTGAGATGAGAGATTTGGAAACTATTTCTTTAGCATTAACTGCTGCCGAAACAGGTCACTTAGTTTTTGGAACATTACACGCAAGTAATGCAGGATCAACTATTACAAGAATACTTGACGTATTTCCTGCTGCACAAAAAACTCAAGCTCAAACTATGCTTGCGGGATCAATTAGACTAGTAATGTCTCAACAATTATTAAAAAGAAAAGGTGGTGGAAGAATAGGTTGTCATGAAATTATGACAGGGACACCAGCAATAAGAAATTTAATTCGTGAAGGAAAAGTTGAACAAATTCCATCTACACTTCAAACATCTGCAAAAGATGGGATGTTTACTATGGAAAAATGTTTAGAAGGCCTCAAACAAAAAGGTCTAGTTGAATAATTATTTTTTTATGTCTGGTTTTTCAACAAAACGTTGTTGAGGAAATTCAGCTGTAAAAGTTCCAGTTCCTTTGCACTGATTTTTAGTATTTTCTCCTCTGCCCCGATTATCCGTAGTTGCTTTAGGTAATGTAGAACCATTACAATCTAAATCTAATTGGACATTGCCAACAACTTTTACAGTAATTTCCTTAAATGTTATTCCTTTGGCAACTGTTTCTGTGCTAAAGTTATTATAAACAAAACTTGCAAACAAAAATGCAAAAAAAGCTAATACAAAAACTTTTAAATCTTTTTTATTCATTAATACTTATTTTATTAACAATGCTTTTATTTAGCAATCAATCTTTTGCTAATATTTATGGAATAGATTGTTCAAATAAAAAAGGGACAACAAAATGGGTTTATTCCTTTAAGAGAAAAGCTATCGTTTTATATGAACAAGATAGCAAAAAAACTAAAGTTAAATTTGAAATTAAAAAAGAAACTCCAAGCTTTTTAGAAGCCAAAGGAACGTTAAATGACTTTAAAACAACAGTTACCTTTGATATTGGAAAAAAAGAAGTCACTGTTTTGCAATCTGCAATTCAAGGTAAGAACTATTTCATGCAGTGTTCTGAGCCAAAAGTTTTAAAGCAAGAATAATTAAAATATTAATGTAAGCTTGGTTCCACCGCCCTCACCCATGTGCTGGTAATCAACTTTTTCACAAATATTTCTAATAAAATGAACACCAAGTCCTCCTGGTTTTACATCATCTAGTTCTCTTGGTTGAATTTGTTCAATTGGAACCTGTTTACCATAATCTCTAATTTGAATAATTAAATTTAGATCTTTAACCTCAAAAGTTACATCAATTTTTTTATCTTTTTCTAAATTATATGCATACCTTATAACGTTTTGAACCGCTTCATCCGTTGCAAGAATAACGCTGTCTTGATCTACTTTTTCAAATCCTTTTTCTTTAATAAAAGATTTAAGCTGATCTCTAATTATTTTTAAATTTGATGGATCTGATAAAATACTAAAATTCATATATTTTAATTAATAATACTTTAATCTATAACAATTCATAAAGAATAACCATGAATGAAAAAAAAATTATTCAAATTGCAGCAAACACAGAAAGTTTTGGTTTAGAAAATAAATTTCCTTTAAAAGCAAAGTCAAAAAATAAAGTTTGTGGTGATGAAATTTCAGTTGAGGTGAATAAAGACATCAATGAAATGAGATTTGAGACTCAATCTTGTATCTTTACCCAAGCCTCAGCAGCTATTCTTGCTAATCATTTAGCTAAAATGCATAAACTTGGGTTAGAAAATGTTCTTGATGTAATCAAAAAAAAACTTAATGGTGAGACAATAGATTTGCCAATACAAATTAAAGATTTAGATTTTTTAACTCATAAAGATCATAAAACTAGAAAAGAGTGTATTGCACTACCCTTTAATGCTGTAATAAAAGCTATTCATGATTAAAGATTTAATTAAAGCAAAGGGTGATGAAATTTCTGTACTAGAAGGGACAGACCGACTTCAGTATTTAATTGACCTTGCTAAAGAAGCTGGTGCTTTAGAGGATAAATATAAAGTTGATCAAAATAAAATATTTGGGTGCGCATCTAATCTTTGGGTAGTTGGAGAAAAAGATAATAGAAATATGAAATATCAATTTGATGCAGACGCTTTTATTACAAAAGGGACAACTAAATTTGTAATTGATATTTTAAATAATCAACCCGCTGAAGAAATTTCAAAATTGTCTAAAGAAGATTTTAAACCCCTTGGTATTATGGAGCTTCTAACTGCTCAACGCCAAAGTGGATTGAGTAATTTATTAGATTTCTTGATTAAACTGGCTAAATAATCAACATAATGTTGCCAGAAACAATATTCAAAAAACATTAACATGAAAAAAATTATTCTTTGTACAGGTGGTACGGGTGGTCATATCTTTCCAATGATTGCACTCTATGAAGAATTAAAAAAAAATCACAAAGTTAAAATTATTACAGATAGTAGAGCCATAAAATATTTAGATCAGGTTGATGATTTAACAATTATACCAGCAGAAAGTCCTTACCGAAAAAAAGGCTTTATACATTTTATAAAATCAGCATTTATTATTTTTATTTCAATGATTAAAAGTTTTTTTATCATTTTTTTTTATAAACCAAATATCGTGGTTGGATCAGGTGGCTATGTTTCGTTTCCAGTATTAATGATCGCAAGATTTTTAAAAATTAAGTTTTTTCTTTATGAAACCAATTCTGTTTTAGGTAGAGTGAACCAATTATTTTTACCTCATTGTTATAAATTATTGACTGGATATGAGCTTATTTCCTCATTTCCAGAAAAGTTTAACGACAAAATGGTTTATGTAGGCCAGCTTGTTAGGTCGCAATTTAATAAAATTAATGAAGAAGGATTGTTTTATGGAAAAACATCAAAAGAAGATGAGGCATTAAATATATTAATATTAGGTGGTAGCCAGGGTGCAAAAGTATTTGGTGAAAAACTACCAGAAAAATTTCTTTCTTTGGCAAAGAAAAATGTGAAACTTTCTTTGAGTCAACAAGTTCAAGAAGATCAAATAAAAAAAGTTGGCAGTTATTATGAAAATAATATCAAAGCCTCTCAGATTATTGAAAAAAAACTTGGGTTTAGCTTTATGCTATTTACCTTTTCTAATCATATTGAAAATTTTGTTAAAAAAGCAGATATAGTTATTTGCAGATCAGGTTCATCAACTTTGTCTGAACTTGCAAGTGCAAACAAACCTTTTATTGCTGTACCATTAAAAAATTCTTTAGATAATCATCAATATCACAATGCAAAGTATTATGCTGATCAGGATTGTTGTTGGTTAGTTGAGGACAATCAAGAGATGGGTTTTAAAATTGAAAGAATAATTGAAAATGTTTTTCGAACAAGAGTTTTGCTTAATCATAAAATTGAAAATTTAATTAAGTTAAAAAGAGGAAACCCAATAGATAATTTTATAAATCAAATTACAAAATAAATTAGGTCACCATTGGTGATGTAAGCTCATATAATCTACTTTTAGTTCTTTTAAAAACAAACTCTAATGCACTTGCAGAACTAATATCTTCTAGTGAAGTTTTTGAACTTACCATTAATTTTATTCTGTTTTCATAAAAGACGTCGATTAAGGTAATGAAGCGTTGTTGTTGGTTTGCAATTCCTTCATGAAAATTTGGAATATTTTCAATGATGATAAATTTACAAAATTTTGCAATCTCAATATAGTCTTCTGCGCCAAGGTTCTGATCACATAGTTCTTTAAAATCAAACCTTGCTACACCATCATAAAATTGCTCAAGTGGAAACTTTCTTCCTCTAATAATAATTTCTTTTTGAAGTTTCTTTCTATCCTTTGTAAGTTTTCTAAATAATTGATTAATACTTGATAAAGCCTTTTTATCATTTGGGTAAAAGAAACGATTAATTTTTGTGACATCTTGTTTTCTAAAATCAACGTCGCCTTTAAGTTCGTACTCATGAATTTTTTCTTTAATCACTTTTAAAAAAGGTAAAAATTGTTCTCTTTGTAATCCATCTTTATAAAGATCGTTAATTTTTATATTTGAAGTAATTAAGATAAATATTTTTTCATCAAATAAACTTTCAAATAACTTTCCTAAAATCATGGCATCAACGATATTGGTGACTTGGAACTCGTCAAAATATAGAAAATCTATTTTTTCTTTTAATGCTCTTGCATATTGAGTGAGTAAATTTTCAGCTTTGTCGTTTTTTTGGTTTTGTTGAAGGTAATCATGCACTTCAATCATAAATTTATTAAAATGAGTTTTTTTCTTTTTAATATCTAAGTACTGATAAAACTCATTACAAATCATGGTCTTACCAACTCCAACATCACCATGAATATAATAACCAAGCTGAGCAGGTGCTTTTGAAAATAATTTTTTTAACAGTGTTTTATCTTGCTTTATAATGGCATCAAATTCTTCAAATTTTTCAACTAAATCAAGCTGTTCGTTGTTTTTTTTAATGCTGTTTTTTTTGCAAAAGCTTTCAAATGCCTGTTTAAATGATTTCATATTTTTAATTCGAATATGTTATAACAAATTTTGATACCAATAATGAAGTCTATAAATTTACATATAATTGCTGATAAAACTAAAAAAGCTGAAAAAGTCAGACAATCACTAATAAAATCTCATTCAAATTCTACTCCTGCTGCCTGTGACTATATTGTCGTCATTGGTGGAGATGGTTTTATGCTCCATAGCTTAAAGAAACTTCAAAAATACAATAAACCCTTTTATGGCGTTAATACGGGTAACAGAGGTTTTCTTTTAAATAAACATGGCGCTGGAAATATTATTTCAAAAATAAAAAAATCATCATCAATAAGTTTGTATCCACTGGAAGCAAAAATAAAAACTCAAAATTCAACAAAAAAAATAATAGCTATTAATGAAGTATCCATTTTCAGACATAGCAAACAAACAACTAAATTAGAAATTCAACTTGATAAGAAAAAAAGAATTAAAGAACTTGTTGGTGATGGTGTATTAGTGGCAACACCCGCAGGTAGTACGGCTTATAATTTATCTGCCAAAGGGCCTATTTTAAATTTAGATAGTCAGTATTTAGCTGTCACACCTATTAGTCCTTTTAATCCAAGAGGTTGGAGAGGTGCAATTGTATCTAATCAGTCAAAAATTATTATTAAAAATCTAGATTCTAAAAAAAGACCAGTTAATGCAGTTGCTGATAATATTGAAGTTAAACATATAAAAACTGTGGAGATTAAACTGAATAAAAATAAAAAATTTATTCTACTTTATAATAAAAAGTTTGGCTTAAAAGAAAGAAATTTAGCTGAACAGTTTAAATTTTAAAAGACTCACCGCATCCACATCGTTCAGTTTCATTTGGATTATTAAACACAAATGATGATGTAAATTTATCAACCTTATAATCCATCTCAGTACCAAGGAGATACATAATTGCTTTTGGATCAATAAAGACATTTACGCCTTCAACTTCAATTTTTTCATCTCCATCAATAAGTTGTTCAACATAATTCATGTCATAAGTCATTCCAGCACAACCTCCTGATTTAACTGATATGCGCAACCCCAAGGCATTTTTATATTCATCAGAACTCATGATTTCTTTAAGTCTTGTTTTTGCTTGATTTGAAAATGTTAATATTGAACTCATAAGCCTAATTCCAATCTTGCCGCCTCTGACATTTTAGTTTTATCCCAAGGTGGTTCCCAAACAATTTTAACTTCTACTTCTTCAAGTTCATCAATTTCTTCAACAGTTCGTCTTACTTGCATTGGTAAAGTTTCAGCAACTGGGCAATGTGGACTGGTTAATGTCATATCAAGTGAAGCTTTTTTTCCATCGATTTTAACATCATAAATTAAACCGAGTTCATAAATATCAACTGGAATTTCTGGATCATAAACTGTTTTTAATTTCTCAACAATTTTATCCATTAATTTTGTATCTTGCTCATTCATACTTTTGCCTCTGTATTATAATTATCACGATTCAAAGCTGCATTAAAGGTAGACCAGCTCATCGTTGCACATTTTGAGCGCATTGGAAATTTTTGTAATTCAGAAAAAGTCATTAATAATGTTTTTTCCTCATTATTTAGTAAATCAAAATTAAACTCTTTATTTTCAACCATTTTAATAAAATTTTCTAAGATATTTTTTGAGTCTTGTACTGACTTTTTATTTAAAACTTTTGTTAGAATAGAAGCCGATGCGATTGAAATTGCACACCCTGCTCCTTGAAAACAAATTTCATCATTAATATCATTCTTAATATTTGTAAAAATTTCAACCTTATCTCCACATAAAGGATTGTTACCGTTAGCTTGATGGGTACAAGTTTTAAGTGATTTAAAATTAAGTGGATTTTTACTGTGTTCTAAAATGGTCTGCTGATAAATTCCAATCTCACTCATTTAACCAAAAATCTTCTGACATTTTTTAATAGCCTCATCTAAAACTAAAATGTCATCTTTATTATTATAAACTCCAAATGATACTCGAACTGATGAATTCGCATTTAATCTGTCATGTAAAATTTGACAGCAATGATGTCCTCCCCTAACTGCTACGCCCTCCTGATCAAATATAGTGGATACATCATGAGAGTGAATATTTTTAATATTAAATGAAAATACACTTCCTTGCTCTTTAGGTGAACCAACAAACTCCACTGCATTATTTTTTCTAAGTGTCTCTAAAGCAAAATCCTTTAATTGATCTTCATATTTACAAATCTTTTCTTTTCCTATCTGATTTATAAAATTAATCGATTCCTTTAAAGCCACAACTTCTGCAGTTGGCATAGTTCCAGCTTCAAATTTCCAAACTCCTTTTGCATAAGCAACGTCATCTTTTGATACAAAATCAATCATACCGCCGCCTCCGATAAAAGGATCAAAAGATTCTAACCACTTGTACTTTACATAAAGCAAACCCAGTCCTGTTGGACCATACATTTTGTGAGCTGAAAAAGCGTAAAAATCACACCCCAGTTCTTGCATATCTGTTTTTAAATGAGCAGCACCTTGTGTTCCATCAACACAAACAGGAATATTATGTTTATCAGCAATTTCTTTAATTTTTTTTATATCAACAATTGTGCCTGTTACATTTGACATATGTGTTACAGCTATAATTTTTGTTTTATCAGTAATTAATTCTGGAAGTTTATCGATCAATAAATTTCCATCATCATCAACTGGAATAAATTTAATCACAACTTTTTTCTTTTTTCTAATAAAGTGCCATGGAACATAATTTGCATGATGTTCAAGTTCAGTGGATATAATTTCATCTCCTTCATTGATAAATTTTTCTCCAAAACAATGAGCGATTAAATTTAATGACTCTGTTGAATTTTTTGTGAAAACGATTTCTCCATCATCTTTACAGTTAATAAATTTTTTTAATTCTTGTCTTGTCTCTTCATATTTCTCAGAAGCATTAGATGCTAACTGATAAATACCTCGCCCAACGTTTGCAAATTCATATGAATAAAACTCATTCATTTTATCAATAACTGATTTTGGTTTTTGTGAAGAGTTTGCGCTATCGAGGTAAGTTAAATTTTTACCTTTGATTTTTTTTTCAAAAATTGGAAACTGGTCTTTAACGTCTATCATTTCTAGGTGTTATTAATTTCATTTAATTTATTGTAAAAAATATTTCTCACATCTTCATTTTTTACTTTATTTATCACTTCAGCTAAAAAACCCTCAATCATCATACATTTTGCTTGAGGCTCATTAATACCTCTTGATCTTAAATAAAATATAGATTCTTGATCAATGCTTCCAGAAGATGAGCCATGTGAACATTTTACATCATCCGCATAAATTTCTAATTCAGGTTTAGATAAAAATTTTGATCTATCTGATAATAATAATGCTCTTGATAATTGATACCCGTCAGTCTTTTGAGCTTTTGAGTCTACAAAAATTTTACCTTGAAAAGCTGCAACAGAGTCATCATGTAGTGCAGATTTTACAAACTGAGAACTTCTTGTGTTTTCTTCATTATGATTGATTTCCCATTTAATTTCATGAAAACATTTTTGACTTAAATGCTGAATGTTATTTAGTGATACGAATGCATTTGTTCCATTCAAATCTGCAATGATTTCATCACGACAAGAACTCACATTATGAGAAAAGTTAAATTTTTCAAATTCAGAGTTTTGTTTCAACTTTGATCTTATAAAATTATAAATTGTTTTATTATTATTTGTACTATTTAAATAATATTTTACTAAATTAGCATCTTGTTCTAATTCAATGTCTAAATTTTTAGTAAAGAATAAATCTTTTTCATCTTCAAAAATATTTTTCTCATAAATTTCAGCTTTTGAATTTTTATCCAGATAAATATAATTTTTATTATTGATATTGTTTCCATCAAAATCTTTTGAAAAATAATTATAAATGACTATGGGTTTTTTAATGTTTACATTGCTATCTACTCTGATTTCAAATCCAGGCGTAAAGAATGCATTATTAAAATCTAAGATTTGATTTTTTTCAATCTCATAAAATTGATCTTGTTTATATTTAGTAATTTCTAAACCTTCTTCTTTAATATCATCACTAATCAGCACTCCGTCTTTTAACAAAACTCTATAATGATCAAATTTTTCAAAGTGAGTGTCATTAAAAGATTTGTTCTGATTTAAAGAAAACTTTAAATTTTGAAAATGAATAAGGTCTTTTGATAAAGGTGAATATTTCCAATGCTCTTGCTTTAAACTTGGAACTCCCTTTTGACAAAATCTTTCAAATGCATCAATACGTGATTGTACACTTTCAGAATTGATGAATTCTAAGTTTTTAAAACCTTCAAAATGATTTTTGAGTTTTTCTAAATCGTTCATTTAACTTACAAATTTAGCGTAACCATCGTTTTCTAACTCTAACGCTAATTTCCAATCACCGCTCTCAACTATTTTTCCATCAGAGAACACATGGACAAAATCAGGCTTAATATAATTTAATAATCTTTGGTAATGCGTAATAATTAAAAAAGATCGTTCAGGTGATCTCATTGCATTAACACCATTTGATACGATTTTTAATGCATCAATATCAAGGCCAGAGTCAGTTTCATCCATAATAATAAAATTTGGCTCAAGTAATGACATTTGTAAAATTTCATTTCTCTTTTTTTCACCACCAGAAAATCCAACATTAAGCGGTCGAGATAACATTTCTTTATCAATTTTTAGTTTTTGAGATTTTTCTTTAACCAAATTTAAAAACTCAACTGCATTTAATTCTTTTTCACCTTTTGCTTTTCTCACAGCGTTAAGTGAAGTTCTTAAAAAATTATTTGTAAAAACTCCTGGAATTTCAATTGGGTATTGAAATGCTAAAAATATCCCCTTTTGGGCTCTTTCTTCAGTATTAAGTTCTAATATGTTCTCACCATTATAATTAATCTCTCCTTCTGCCTCGTACCCTTCTTTTCCTGATAAAGCGTAAGATAATGTACTTTTTCCAGATCCATTTGGGCCCATAATGGCATGGACTTCACCTTTGTTAATTTTAAGATTTAGTCCCTTAATAATATCTTTATCTTCAACACTTACTTTTAAATTTTTAATATCAATCATTATCCAACACTTCCTTCTAAACTAATTCCAACTAACTTTTGAGCTTCAACCGCAAACTCCATTGGCAATTGTTGTAACACTTCTTTACAAAAACCATTTACAATTAAACTCACTGCTTCTTCTTGGTTTAAACCTCTTTGTCTACAATAAAACAATTGATCATCACTAATTTTTGAAGTTGTGGCTTCATGTTCAACTTCAGAAGAGGAATTTTTATTTTCAATATAAGGTACGGTATGAGCTCCACATTTGTTTCCAACTAAAAGAGAGTCACACTGGGTAAAGTTTTTTGATCCCGTTGCTTTTGGATGAACTGAAACTAAACCTCTATAAGTGTTATCAGCTTGTCCAGCAGAAATTCCTTTTGAGATAATTTTACTTTTAGTATTTTTTCCAAGGTGTATCATTTTTGTACCTGTATCTGCTTTCTGAAAATTATTTGTAATTGCAACGGAATAAAACTCACCCTGAGAGTTATCACCTCTTAAAATACAACTTGGATACTTCCAAGTAATTGCAGATCCTGTTTCAACTTGCGTCCATGAGATTTTAGAATTTTTTCCTCTACAATCTCCTCTTTTGGTAACAAAATTATAAATTCCACCTTTTCCTTCTTTGTCTCCTGGATACCAATTTTGAACAGTTGAATATTTTATTTCTGCACCATCTAACGCAACTAATTCTACATTTGCAGCATGAAGTTGATTTTCATCTCTCATGGGTGCCGTGCAACCCTCAAGGTAAGATACATAACTATCTTTATCTGCAATAATAAGTGTTCTTTCAAACTGACCTGTATTTTGAGCGTTAATTCTAAAATATGTTGAAAGTTCCATTGGGCATCTCACACCTGGTGGTATGTAAACAAATGATCCGTCTGTAAAGACTGCAGAATTTAATGTTGCAAAAAAATGATCTGTAACTGGAATAACTGAACCTAGATATTTTTTAACAAGTTCCGGATGTTCTCTTGTTGCTTCTGAGATTGAACAAAAAATAACACCAATTTCTTTTAACTTATCTTTAAAAGTTGTTGCGACAGAAACAGAGTCAAATACGGCATCAACAGCAACACCTGATAATCTTTTTTGCTCTTCTAATGGAATACCTAATTTGTCATAAGTTTTTTTAATTTCTGGATCAATTTCATCTAAAGATTTTGGTCCATCTTTAAAACTCTTTGGAGCAGAATAGTAATATAAATCTTGGTAGTTAATTTTTGGGTATTTTGGTTTTTGCCAATCAGGCTCTTCCATTTTTTGTAGTCTGTTGTAGGCATTCAATCTCCAATCCAACATCCACTGAGGTTCTTTTTTTTGTTTGGAAATAAATCTTATCGTCTCTTCAGATAAACCTTTAGGAACTTCAATAGTGTCAATATCAGTTACGAAGCCATGATCATATTCTGACCTGTCTTGATACTGTTGTATTATTTCATCGCTTGCGCTCATTTTAATCCCTAAATTTAGTTAATTCCCCTTCGAAAAAACTTTATTTTTAAAGGTTACTTATGATATAAGCCTCCTTCTTTAATTTACAACTATAGTATGAAACTTAACAATTCTGAAATATTTATCAACGGCCCTGACGGAAAATTAGAAGCAAAATACGTTCAAAGTAAGAGAGAGAATGCTCCGTTGGCGGTCATTTTGCATCCTCACCCAGAGTATGGCGGCACGATGAATAACAAAGTGGTATATCACGCATATCACACATTTTTAAAAAATGGTTTTTCAGTTTGCAGATTTAATTTTAGAGGTGTTGGAAAAAGTGAAGGAAAATTTGATAATGGTCTTGGCGAGTTATCAGATGCTGCAGCGGCACTAGATTTTATTCAAAGAAATAATGCAAACTCAAATGAAAGTTGGGTTGTTGGATTTTCATTTGGTGCATTAATTTCAATGCAACTATTAATGAGAAGACCAGAAATTTTTAGATTTATTTCAATCTCACCTCAACCCAATATTTTTGATTTTAATTTTTTAGCACCATGTCCTACATCAGGTCTTGTCATTCATGGTGACCAGGATCAGCTTGTACCAAAAGATACAATAATTGTTCTAAAAGAAAAATTAGTAAGTCAAAAAAATATTACCGTTGATTTTAATGAAATCAAAGGTGCTAATCATTTTTTTACAGGTAAAGAAAAAGACTTAGTTGATTGTATTGACGGTTATATCAAAAAAGAATCTAGACTGTTTTAATCTCACCACCGCTTAAAGGATTTATAACTCCAGTTGTTTCTGGGAAAGTAATTGGTAATTTATTTACTGATCTTGCAGCTAAGTATGCAAAAGCTTGTGACTCTATAAAATCTCCATCATAATTAAATTCATCAATGTCAAATGCTCTACCCTTTAAATAATTTATAATAGCTTTATTTTTTCTTCCACCACCTGAAATTAAAACATTATTAATTTTTTTTTCATTTAAAAAAGTTAGAATTAAATTTGCAGTAATATAAGACAAGGTTGCAAGTCCAACATCTTTTTCTAGGCTTCTAAATTCTGAGATAGAAAAATCATTAAAATCATATGATGTATTTTTTCCAAAACTAAAACGATCAATGTAATTATTGGCAACAATTAAATCTGGTTTAGACGTTAGTGATTTTTCGCCATCTTTGTCATAATCAATATTAAAAAATATTTTACTCCATTCATCTAAAAGACAATTTCCAGGACCTATATCAGTTGCAAACAATTTATTATTTTGAATGTAGCTAATATTTGATATCCCTCCAATATTTACTACTGCATCAAAGTTTTTATTTTTTAATTGCTGTAAAATAAATTGATGAAAAACAGGAGCTAAAGGAGCGCCTTGTCCTCCATGTTTAAGATCATTTTGTCTAAAATTGTAAACGACAGGTATTTTAAGTTCTTTTGATAATTTTTCAGTATTTCCTAATTGATAAGTAAATTGTTTTTTTGCATCATGAAATAATGTGATCCCATGAAAGCCAATTAGATTAACTTCATTTTTACTCTTTAAAATTAATTCTTTTATTAGTTTAATATGAAGATTGGTGATTTTGTCTTCTGTTTCTGTAAATAATTTTGTTTTTTTAGTTGCAATTAAATCTTCAGGATTTTTAATGCTATTTTTTAATTTTTTAAGATTATTCTTTAATTCATTATTAAACTTTTCATATAAATTATAATGATTATGAAAAACGTCTTTTCCATCAGTTGTGGCCAAAGAGACATCAATCCCGTCAAATGATGTTCCTGACATAGTACCTATAGAATTGAAGGTTTTGCTCATATTTATAACTTTAAAATAGTCATTAAATACTGTATTCAAAAAAAAATGACAGTGAATGCGCTAAATATATTTAAAAATCGTGGTTATTTTTTTCAATGTACTAATGAAGGGGCGTTAAGTAAATTACTGGGTAAAAAGAAAATTCATTTTTATATTGGCTTTGACTGTACAGCAAAGTCTCTGCATGTCGGTAGTCTTCTACAAATTATGTGCTTAAGACAATTGCAAAAGCTTGGGCATACTCCTGTAGTTTTATTAGGGGGTGGCACTACACTTATTGGTGATCCATCTGGAAAAGAAGAAAGTCGAAAGATTTTAACTGAGGATGTGATTGAGCAAAATGTAACTAGCATAAAAAAAGTGTTTTCAAGTTTTTTATCAAATGAAGGTGATAACAAAGTAGTTTATGTAAATAATAAAGATTGGTTAAAAGGTTTAAATTATATCGAATTTTTAAGAGATTATGGAAAGCATTTTACAATTAATAAAATGCTTACTTTTGATAGCGTAAAACTTAGACTTGATCGTGAGCAATCTCTAAGTTTCTTAGAATTTAACTACATGATTTTTCAAGCTTATGATTTTATGAAGCTTTATGAGACACATGATTGTTTATTGCAAATAGGTGGTTCTGATCAATGGGGCAATATTGTAAATGGAGTTGAGCTTATCAGAAGATCAAAATCAAAAGAGGCTTATGGTCTTACAACACCTTTGATTACAACTTCCTCAGGAGCCAAAATGGGCAAAACTGAAAAAGGTGCAGTTTGGCTAGATAAAGAACTTTTATCTTCCTTTGATTATTGGCAGTTTTGGAGAAATACGGATGACAGAGATGTGATTAATTATTTAAAATTATTTACTGAACTTTCTGAAGAAGAAATTGAAAAATTGTCCAAATTAGATGGTGCAAATATCAATGAGGCTAAGATCATTTTAGCTAATGAGGCTACAAAAATGTTGCATGGTAAAGAAGAGGCTGAAAAAGCATTGGAGACATCAAAGAAAACTTTTGATGATAAAAGTTTTGATGAAAATCTTCCAACTTTAGAGATCAAAAAGAATGAGCTAGAAAAAGGAATTTCTCTAAAAGAAATGCTGATTAAAATTGGTTTTGCAACATCCAATAGTGATTTTAAAAGAAACTTTCAAAACGCTGCTTATAAAATTAATAATGAAAATGTAACTGATGAAAACCAAGCATTGACTATTGATAACTTGGATGGAGATACGATTAAATTATCATTTGGTAAAAAAAAGCATCACTTAATTAAAGCGATATAATTATTTTTTAAATACAGCTAAAAACCTCTGTACAAATCTTGGTGTAATAGTTCTTATTGGATTAACTTCAGTTTTCAGATCCTTCTTACCTTTAATTTTAAAACTTGCTCCAAAAATACCGTCTCCCTTTTTACCTGTTAAAACTTTTCCAATTATAGGTATGCCTCTTACAACATTATTTATTGTATTAGCTGGTGCAAGACTACCAGATAAACTTGTAAAATTATCTGCGCCAACCCTACCTTCAATAATGAATCCAAGTGAAGGTCCAGTTCCATAACATTCTATAATTTTTAATTCATTGTTTCGTAGCTCATACTTCAAGTATGCTTCTTTAAAAAAAATTCCATTTCCTTCCAAAACATCTAAAGCGCCAGTTAATGATGCAATGGATAAAATATTTGTAAGAATTGGCATTTCTTTTAAATAAAAATTATTTATCTTTATTTCAGTTTCAGAAAAATCCTTACTTAAAGTTTCTCTTCTAATATCAAGAGTTCCTTTTTCTAAACCTTTTAAGAATTCATAATTTGATAAAAAAGGCTTTGCCTTGTCACTTCTGATAATTAATTCTTTGTTACCTGCTTTATTATTTTTAACCTCATGAGAAAAGGTGGTTAAATCATCAAAATTAGCAAAGGAATTAAGTTTTGTAATAGTTCCTTTTTTAACCAAACTGGTATTTTTATAATTGATTAAAGAAGCACCTGGTAAAAAAATTCTTTTTAAATCTACTTTTAAAGAACCATCAATCATTGAATTAAATTCAACATCTTTATTTCTTTCTCTTTGATTTAAAACTCTTCTTAAATCTAATTTTTCACCTTTGATTAAATAATTTTTTTTATTTTTAGTAACACGAAGTTTATTATTATCTCCTAAATTAATTTTAATATTATCAAAATCTTTTAGATTAAATTTTTCATCAAGATATATGGACTGAATATTTATTCTATCATTTTTAGAAACAAAATTTAATTTTGAAATTTTGATATTTTTATTATTTTTATAAAAAATAAAATTTAATTTTGAATTAACACCTTTATTTTTAGTATAATTAAAAAGTGATAAATGAACCTCTGAATTACTTAAATCAATCGAAGTTTCGATATTAAATTTATTAAGGTCTTTTAGTTTTGTTTTAATATTATAATTTAGATCATCTTTAATTAAAAAATCGTTTTTTTTAAAAAATGTCTCTTTTAAATTAACTTCACCATTTAATTTAATATCAAAAAAATCTTTTGAACTTTTTCTGTTAACAGCAAAGTTATTTTTTTTATTATTTAGGATAAAATCACCATTAGCAACAAGTTGTCCTTTACGATCAAATTTAATTAAAGAATTAATATTTTTAAAATCAAGCTCATATGGATCGCTATATTTAAAATTAAGATTAGTAGTATTTAGATTGAATTGGGTTTTGTCTTTTATAACTTTAAAATTATTATCAAATTGTATGTCGAGATTAGAATTAAAAGATAATTGACCACCAATATCTTTAATTTTTTCTAAGTTTAAATTTAACAAACTAGTTGAAATTTTATTTAAATTTAAAGAAGATTTTAACTGACCGTCTATATTAATGTTACCGCGTAATTCTCTATTATCAATTGAATAACTGACTTCATTAGATTTTATACCAAAAGTTCCAAAAACCCCAATTATATTAGATAATACTATTTTATTGTTTTCAAAATCAACATTACCGGTCAAATCTTTGACAAAAGGAATATCCTCGTAGATATCAATTGAAACATTTTTTAATTCACCGGAAAACTTCGTTGATACTTTTTGTTTTTGAAATTGATCAATGACCAGAGTACCTTTTGCAATACCGTCTAAAAACTTTGTTTGATCTAGAACAGGTACTTTTTTAATTAATGATGTTTTTTTTAAACTCAATATTTTGTTATCACCAAAATCAACTTCTATTTTTTGTAACAAATATTTTTCTTCAAAAGATGATTTTAAATCAGAAAAAATTGTAAAAGATTTTAAATTTATACTTTGCCTATCAACTAATATGTCAGGTTTATTAATTTTTATTTTTAAACCTAGGGTAAAAATATCTAATGAAACATTTGCCTCTTTAAAATTAGCTTTTGAATTTGGAATACGTTTTTCTATTTGGGTAATAATTTTATTATTAAATTTATCTGTTGAAATTCCATATGATAATACAACTAGTGTGATAAAAATTATAAAAATTAAAGCTGATAGTATTTTAAAAAATAGTTTCATTAATTTATTTTAATTAAAGCTGACTCTAAAAATTCTCCAATTTCACCGTTTAGCACATCGTCTGGACTTGTGCTTTCAACATTTGTTCTATTATCTTTAACAAGTTGATAAGGTTGTAAAACATAAGATCTAATTTGGTGCCCCCACCCTATATCAGTTTTACTATCTTCTGCAGATTGAGCTGATTCTTCTCTTTTTTTTAATTCAAGTTCATACAATCTTGATTTTAACATTTTCATTGCAGTGTCTTTGTTTTTATGTTGCGATCTTTCATTTTGACATTGAACAACAATCTTAGTTGGCAAATGTGTTATTCTAACGGCACTATCAGTTGTATTCACGTGTTGTCCACCTGCGCCACTTGAGCGATATGTATCAACTCTCAAATCTTTTTCTTTTATTTCAATTTCAATTTTATCATCAATTACTGGATAAACCCAAACACTTGCAAAACTTGTATGTCTCCTTTGATTTGAATCAAAAGGTGATATTCGAACTAATCGATGAACTCCACTTTCATTTTTTAAATAACCAAAAGAATTTAGTCCACCAATTTTAATTGTGGAAGATTTAATACCAGCTTCTTCACCTTTGCTTTCACTAATTAACTCACATGATCGGTCTGTTTTTTCTGACCATTTTAAATACATTTTTCTAATCATATCAGCCCAATCTTGACTTTCTGTACCCCCTGCTCCCGCGTGGACTTCTAAATAACAATCAAATTTATCAGCATCGCCTGACAAATAACAATTTGCCTCTAGAGATTTAATTTTTTTAGTTAATTCTTTTAGAGATTTTTTTAATTCAGAATAAAGTTCTTCATCAAATTCTTTTTCTAAGGATATGATAAACTCATTTAAGTCGTTGTAAATTTGATTTTGGTTTTTAAATTCAGTTACAATTTTTTCAATTGTGTTTTTTTCTTTTAATATCTCTTGTGCTTTTTGGTTGTCATCCCAAAAATTTTCTTCAATAGACTTTGCTTCTAATACTTTTAATTTTTCTTCAAGTGAATTTTGGTCAAAGATACCCCCGGATATTTTTTAATGAATTATCCAACTTTGACAGCGTGTTTTTTTCTTCCAACATTAATATTCTCTTAAAATTTGATTAGAATTATAGCTATCGATATTTGTATCTAATTTAAAGCTTTCGTTAATAGAATTTCTTTGATCTTTAGACAACTTTCTTCCAGTTTTTGAACTTATCTTTGCAAATTTAACTGTCTGTGGTGGTTTAAAAAAAGGTATAAAATTATTTGGTTTTAACTCTTTCATAATATCATAAAAAATAGGGAGCGCTGCCTTTGATCCTGTTTCTTTTTTTCCAAGAGTTGAGGGTTCATCAAAGCCTACATAGACTCCAACTAATAATTCGGGTGTAAATCCAATAAACCAAGCATCTAAATTGTCATTTGTTGTTCCTGTTTTGCCAGCAAGCTCTAGTTTGAGTTTTTTTAATTTTTTTCCCGTTCCTCTTTCAACAACTCCTTTTAGAATATTAACCATCTGATAAGAAACATCTTCATTAAATACCCGTTCGTACCTATCTTCTACTGAAGGAGGTTTTTCATTTTCAAAACTATCGTTGCAACCTAAACAAAACAATTTTTCATTTTTATAAATAGTTTTTCCTTCTCGGTCCTGAATTAAATCAATTAATGTTGGCTCTAATCTTTTTCCCCCATTAACAAAAGAACCATAAGCTGAAGTAATTTGTAAAAGTGTTGTTTCTCCAGATCCTAAAGACGAAGATAAAATATTTGCCGTATTTTTATAAATACCAAGCTGCTTTGCTTTATTGTTTATTTTATTTAATCCAATGTCGTTTGCTATTCTAACAGTCATTAGATTATTTGATTTTTCTATTCCATATCTAAAAAGTTGTTTTCCATTAAAACGCCCAGAATAGTTTTTAGGTTTCCATTTATATTCATCTTTATTTTGATAAATAACAAAAGGTGCATCAAGAACTACGGAGTTTGGTTTATAATTGTTTTCTAGAGCTACAGCATAAACAAAAGGTTTAAATGCTGAACCTGGCTGTCTTTCGGCTTGCGTAACTCGATTAAATTGATTTAAGTTAAAATCAAAACCACCAGATAACGCAAGAACTCTGCCACTCCATGGGTTCATTACAACTACAGCTCCATTTGCTTTTGGAATTTGTTCTAGTGACCATAGATTAGTTTTTTTTAATTTTTTAACATAAATAACATCTCCAACATTAAAAACATCTTCCATATTTTTTGGAAAACCTTCGTGTAAATCTTGGGTTATTCTTTTTTTTGCCCATTTAGTATTTTCAAATAAAATAATTCCTTCTTTATCTGTATCAGTAAAAATTTTAGCTTTATTTTGATCAATATTTTCTATTAAGGCTAAATTAAAATCTCTTGATTTAAGTTTTCCATTTTTTTTGAGTTGGTTAAATTTTTCTCTAGTATAGTTTTTATATAAAGGTCCAGTCCAACCGTGTCTTTTGGAATATAAAATAATATTTTTTTTTAATGCTGAGCTTGTAACTTCTTGAATTTTTTTATTTAATGAAGTTTTTACAAACAAACCTTGCCTGTAAAGTTTTTTATCTCCATACTGATCTATTAAATTTTTTCTCACTTCTTCAACAAAAAATGCGGGCGAAGTATCTATATTTAGATCTCTCTTTTTTAATTTAATTTTATAATTTAAAGATTTTTGCAACTCTTCCTTGGATATAAAACCATTATCTTGCATACGTTTTAAAACCCAATCTTTTCTACCCTTAACCGTTTTAAAATTTCTGTATGGATTATATTTACTTGGGGCTTTAGGAAGTGATGCTAACAAAGCAGCCTCAGCATTATTAATATCTTTAATTGATTTATCAAAGTATGTCATGCTTGCAGAAGCTATTCCATAAGATCTTTCGCCTAAGTAAATCTCATTTAAATATAGTTCTAATATTCTTTTTTTTGATAATACCTTTTCAATTCTAAAAGCTAAAATTGCTTCTTTTACTTTTCTTGCAAGTGATACATCAGAGGTTAGTAAAAAATTTTTTGCAACTTGTTGGGTAATAGTGGAAGCGCCCTCTAGCCTATTTCCTGAAATTATGTTTTGAACATTTTTTATTACCGCTCTTGTAATTCCAATTGCATCTATACCAGGGTGTTCATAAAAATTTTTATCTTCTGCTGATAAAAACGCATTGATCACTGTCTTAGGAACTTGATCAATTTTTACAAATGATCTTCGCTCCCTAGAAAAGTCTGCGATCACATCTCCATCAATATCATAAACTTTCGTAGATACTGGTGGCTTATAAGTTTTTAAAAAACCAAAATCTGGTAGATCGTTTGAAAAATACCAAAACAGGGAGAAAATTAAAAAAAGACCTAAAAATGAAAAGATTAGAAATAAAGCGATAATCTTATTTAAGTAATTTCCCATAAATTTTCTTTAAATAATATTTAAATGATATAAATATGGCAATTATTACTATGTTCAAAAATTTTATCAAAAAAACAATGCAAACAAATTTAAAATTTAAGAGAGATTTATTATGGATAAAAAGATTCTTATTGATGCTTCGCAAGAGAAGCAAACAAGGGTTGCGATCACAAATAACGGTAATGTTGATGGCTATGAATTTGAAAACATCAATAAAAAGCAACTAAAAGGAAATATTTACTTAGGGAAAGTAAGTCGAATAGAACCATCTCTGCAAGCAGCTTTTGTTGACTTTGGTAATGAACGTCATGGGTTCCTAGCTTTTAACGATATTCAATCTGAATATTATCAACTACCACAGTCTGACAAGGATGCTTTGAAGCAAGAAGAAGAGGAAATCAGAGAAGAATTAAACAAAGCAACAGAGAATATTGAAGAAAGCCAGAATGAAGATCAAGAAGCATTAGATGAAAATGCACAAGTAGATCTTCAATCCAATACTGACGAAGAAAATCAAGTAAGTAATGAAATTTCCGAGGTAGAAAATATCGAAAACAAGAATGCTCTAAATGAGAACCAACTCGATAAAAAAATTGAAAAAATTAGAAGTAAAAGGAAAAAAAGATATAGAATTCAAGAAGTCATTAAGCCTGGGCAAGTAATTTTAATTCAAATTGTAAAAGAAGAGAGAGGAAAAAAAGGAGCTGCTCTTACAACTTATATTTCGCTTGCGGGAAAATATATTGTTTTGATGCCAAATACTGCAAAAGGTGGTGGTATATCTAGAAAGATTTTTAACTCGCAAGATAGAAGACATATAAGAGAAATCATTAACTCACTAGAAATTCCAAAATCTATGGGTTTAATTGTAAGAACTGCTGGAGCTAAAAAAACCCAAAATGATATAAAAAATGACCTAGAAGTTTTGATTGGCATTTGGGATAAAATTAAAGTTAAAACTTTAAAATCAAACGCACCAAATTTAATTCATGAAGAAGGAGATTTAATCTATAGATCTATAAGAGATTTTTTAACCTACGATACTGAAGAAATAATTATTGACGGTGATGATGCTTATGAAAAAGCAAAAAATTATGCGGATATAATCGCAAAAGATTCTTTGAAAAAAATAAAAAAGCATAAAAATAAAATCCCACTTTTTCATTCAACAGGAATAGAAAAATATTTGAATAAAATTTATGACTCTAGAGTAACTCTTAAGTCTGGGGGTTATTTAATTATCAGTCCTACAGAAGCTTTAGTTTCAGTTGATGTTAACTCGGGTAAAGCAACAAAAGAGAGGAATATTGAAAAAACTGCACTTGCAACAAACATTGAAGCTGCTGAAGAAGTGGCTAGACAAGCAAAACTAAGGGATCTTGCCGGTTTAATAGTTATCGATTTTATTGATATGGAAAATTACTCCAATAGAAGATTAGTAGAAAGAAAAATGAAAGAATCTTTAAGATCAGATAAAGCAAGAACTCAAGTTGGAAGGATAAGTAATTTTGGCTTACTTGAAATGACAAGGCAGAGATTGAGAGAAAGCTATATTAAATGGGAGACCGTACTATCAAAAGAGTCTTTTTGTGAAAAGATACTTAGAAAAGTAGAAGAGAAAATATTTGATATTCCAAAAGTCAAAAAAGTAGAAGTTGAATTGTCACCAAAAACCATTCTTTACATGAAAGAAAATATGAATGATGAGATTGATTTTTTTGAAAAAAAATTCAAATTCAAAACTACTTTTACAAAAAATGAAAATCTTCTTTCAAGAGAGTTTAAGGTAAATTTCTTAAATAATAAAAATAAAATATTGGATACGTATTCAGAGATTTCAATTAAATTAGAAGAGCCTGAGGTTCTAAAAGATAATAAAAAAAATAAGAAATTTAGAGGCAATAAAAAATATAAGAATACAAAAAAGAAAAAAGCAAAAAAATAATTTTTATTACTTAATTTTTCTTTTATGAGTTGTTGAGTTTTTAGCTAAGAAAGACTTTTCCATAATTCCAGATAAATAAGATAATCTTCCAGCTTCTACTGCTAATTTCATAGCCTCTGCCATCAAAATTGGTTTGCTCGCTTTAGCTATTGCAGAATTTACTAATACCCCGTCACAACCTAATTCCATTGCAATACTAGCATCGGATGCACAACCAATTCCCGCATCAACTATTACTGGAACTTTAGAACGTTTTTTTATTAGTTTGATATTATTTTTATTTGGAATACCGTGCCCAGAACCAATTAAAGATCCAAGAGGCATTACTGCTACTACTCCTATTTCTTCAAGCTGTTTGCAAGCAATGGGGTCATCTGAACAATAAACCATCACATCAAATTTTTCTTTTACTAAAATTTTAGCACACTTTAATGTTTCTTCCATATTAGGGTATAAAGTTTCTTGATCTCCTAAAACCTCAAGTTTAACTAAATTCCAACCCCCGCTATCTCTTGCCAACCTTAAAACTCTCAAAGCATCTTCAGAACTAAAACACCCCGCTGTATTTGGAAGGTATCTAATTTTTTTAGGATTAATATAATCCATTAATAGCGGCTCTTTTTTATTTGTAATGTTGACTCTTCTTACGGCAACTGTAACCATATCAGCTCCGGAAGCTTTAATAGCTTTCGCTGTTTCAGAGAAATTTTTGTATTTCCCTGTTCCAACAATTAATCTAGATTTAAATTTGTATTTACCTACTCTAAATAAATCTTTCATTAACCGCCCCCAATAAAAGTAACAACTTCAACTTTATCATTTTTTTTAAACTTAAAATCTCTATATTTTTCCTTTGGAATAACAACTTTATTTACTTCAATAGCTACTTTTGATGATTTAATATTAATTTTCTTTAAAAGAATATTAATTGTATCTTTTTCATTGATTGAAAATTTTTTGCCATTTAAAACAATATGCATTATTAAAGCTTAATATTTTTCAATTAATAAAATGTCAAAAAAAATAGAAATTATTAACGGACCAAATATAAATCTTTTAGGTAAAAGAGAGCCAGAAATTTACGGTAATCTTACATTGGAAGATATAAATAACCAAATTAAAGACTATGCTAAAAAACTAGAACTAAATGTTTCTTTTTTTCAGTCTAATGTAGAAGGTGAAATTGTGAACAAAATTCAAGAATGTGATAAATCAGATGGATTAATAATAAATGCCGCCGCTTTTACTCATACCTCTGTGGCAATTCATGATGCTTTAAAAAGTTTAAATATACCTAAAATAGAAGTTCATATTTCTAATATTTATAAACGCGAAGAATTTAGGCATAAATCATTAATCAGTAATGTGGTTGATGGAATAATTTGCGGTCTTGGAATTAATAGTTATAAATTAGCTCTGCAAGGTGTAAAAAATATCATAGATGAAAATTAACAAAGATAAAATTAAAGAATTAGTTAAAATTTTAGATGAGCTTAATCTAACTGAATTAAGTTACTCTGATGGAAAAGAAAGTATCAAAGTAGGAAAAGGTACACTGTCAGCACCAAGTGTAGTTTCATCAAACAATTTAGCTTCTGCTACAACAAAGTCTTCTGGAAAATTTAATGGAGTAAAAAGTCCAATGGTGGGTACAGCTTATCTTGCACCTGAGCCTGGGGCAAAACCTTTTGTTACTGTTGGATCAAAAGTAAAAAAAGGAGATACAATTCTAATTATTGAAGCTATGAAAACAATGAACCATATACCTTCGTCACAAGATGGGATTGTGGAAGAGATTTGCGTTAATGACGGTGAGTCTGTTGAGTTTGATCAAGAATTAATCAAAATTAAATGATAAAAAAAATACTCATCGCAAATCGCGGTGAAATTGCTGTAAGAGTAATAAGAGCTTGCAAAGAACTTGGTATTAAAAGTGTAGCTGTCCATTCATCAGCAGATAAAGATGCAATGCATGTTCAGCTGGCTGATGAGAGTGTTTGCATTGGACCACCAAGAGCAAGTGATAGTTACCTTAGTATTCCAAATTTATTATCCGCTTATGAATTAACAGGGTCTGACTCAATTCATCCTGGGTACGGTTTTTTATCTGAAAACTATGAGTTTGCTAAAATCCTAGAAGATCACAAAATTAATTTTATTGGTCCATCTTCAAGTTTAATAAAAAAAATGGGTGATAAAATTGAAGCAAAAAAAATTGCCAAAGAATTAGGTCTGCCAATAATTAAAGGTTCGGATAAAGGTATTACGGACATTAACGAGGCTAAAAAAATGGCAGAAGAAATTGGTTACCCAGTGCTAATTAAAGCCGCTGGTGGTGGTGGTGGAAAGGGTATGAAAATTGTTTACGAAAGTAAGGATTTAGAAAAAAATGTAATTGATGCAAAAAGTGAAGCAAAAAAATTTTTTAACAATGATGAAGTTTTTATTGAAAAATTCTTTCAAAATCCAAGACATATAGAAGTTCAAATTTTATCAGATGGAAAAAAAGTTGTTCATCTCGGTGAGAGAGATTGTACTGTCCAGAGAAGATATCAAAAACTAGTTGAGGAAAGTCCAAGTCCTGTTTTAACAAATGAGGAGAGGAATAAACTTTTGGAAAATTCTGTAAATAGTATTTCAAAACTTGGGTATAAAGGTGCAGGTACTTTAGAGTTTATTTATGAAAATGGTGAATTCTTCTTTTTAGAAATGAATACCAGACTTCAAGTTGAGCATCCAGTTTCAGAAGCAGTAACAGGAGTTGATTTAGTAAAAAGACAAATTGAAATAGCATCAACTGGTAATTTAGAACTAGATCAATCACAAATAAATTTTAATGGTCATGCAATTGAGTGCAGAATTAATGCAGAAAATTATAAAAAAGATTTTCAACCTAGTGCTGGAAAAATAACATCTTGCCATATTCCTTCGGGGCCAGGAACTCGAGTAGACTCCGCAATTTATCAAGGATATATTGTGCAACCATTTTATGACAGTATGATTGCAAAGCTAATTTCTCACGGAAGAGACAGAGAGTCAGCGTTGGCAAGATCACTTAGAGCTTTAGATGAATTTGTAATTTCTGGTATCGATACCACAATTGACTTGCATCAAGAAATATTAAAACATAACGATTTTTTAAGCTTCAATTATGATGTCAATTGGTTGGCGAAATCAGACATCTTAAATAAAAATTAGTTACAGCTTTTTAATGAAATATCATAATTTGGATGCTCAATTTCATTAATTGATGAATTTGAGGCAAACATCCAATTATTAAATAAAAAAACCCTGTCTTTAGTTTGATTTTTAACATCTTTAATTTGCACTAAAGCAGAGGTTTCTAAAAACCCTTTCCTGGTATCAAGAACACACTTATCAATAAAAATTTCAAAATCTTTAATATTTTTTAAAGTTTTTAAATTAATTTTTTTAGTGCTTAATCTTGAAGTTATTTTGTCAATAATTTTTATCTCAGCATAATTATTATCATTTTTTAAAACTTTTACTAATTCATTTCCAAATGATGAAAAGCTAAAAATAAATAAATAAATAAATATAATTATTTTGGTTGCCATCTTTTGTAAGGCAATTTTTTTTCGTGCTGAGGAACATAAGCTTGACTAGTACCAGTGAAGTTTTTTTTGTGTTCTTTCTGCCAATTAAAATTATTAAACTTTACTTGATCTGGTGTAGTTTTAATTATTTTATGTAACCAAGAATGCCACTCAGGGGGTATTGATGAAGCATCAACTGTACCATTGTAAATGACCCATCTTTTTGTATCATCTTTATTTTGATAATATTTATTTCCATAATGATCTTTTCCGACCATGTTACCATAAACTAAAGTTTGCAAGAATGTTCCAAATGTTTGTCCATTCCACCAAGAAAAAATAATTTTAAATAAATTCATTAACACAATTGAAAGTTGTTTTTTTTTAAATGGACTTATAACAAAGAGTCACTTAGAAAACTATTTTAATATTAACGATTCTTAAAGGAAAATATGAGCAAATTTGTAGCTGAAAGTTTTTATACGTGTCTTTTCAAAATAAGTCATAAATTAAATGAAATAAGTAACGATTCTCTTAAAGAAATAGACAAAAGAGATGATGGAAAATTTGAAATTATTGATGTTAAATTTAATAAAAGAAAAACTAAAGCGATAGGGGATATTAAAAATACTTCAAAACAGGCTCAAACTGAAGACCTTAAAGATTTAATTCAAAACAGTGTAAATGAAGCTCCAAAAAGCTCAGGTGTAGAAAATAATTTAAACGACAAGAATTTTAACTTCAGAAGAAGAATGCCTGATAGAAGAAAGGCATATATTCAAAAGGCAACAATTGATGACAATAAGGTTTATTTACATATTGGAGAGTATGAAGACGGTAAGATTGGAGAAATTTTCATTGATACTAATAAAGAAGGCGAACTTGTAAAATCAATGATGAATAATTTTGCTATAGCAATATCACTAGGTCTACAATACGGAGTTCCTTTGGAAGAATATGTTGATGCATTTATTGATACCAAGTTCGAGCCATCTGGAAAAGTGCATGGTAATGACCGTATTTTAAGTGCAACCTCTATATTGGATTATATCTTTAGGGAATTAGCAATCTCTTATTTGGGTAGAGAAGATTTGGCCCACACTCCATCAATTAAAAAGGCTGAATCTGCGGAAGCTTCAAGCCCAGAAGAAGCCAAATTTCTTGATGTGCTTAAAAATGTTACAAGTAAGGGATTTGTAAGAAATCAATATAAAGAAAAGTTAGTAGATCTTACAAATGTGAGATTAAATATTAAAAGTAAAAAAGCCTAATCTTTTTTTATTGTTTTAATATTAAGATCTTTTAATTGGCTTTCTTTAACTGATGATGGCGCGTTCATCATTAAATCTTGTGCATTTTGATTCATAGGAAACATAGTAACTTCTCTGATATTTTTCTCATCAGCAAGTAACATGATAATTCTATCAATACCAGGGGCTATACCTCCATGTGGTGGCGCTCCATAACTAAAAGCATTTATCATACCTGAAAATTCTGTATCTACTTCTTCTTTTGAGTAACCAGCAACTGAAAAAAGTTTATACATTAAATCAGGTTTATGGTTTCTAATTGCACCAGAAGATAATTCTATTCCATTACAAACAATATCATATTGATAAGCTTTAATATTAAGTGGATCATTAAAATCTAAATTTTCAATATCACCTTGTGGCATAGAAAATGGATTATGACTGAAAGTTATTTTTTTCGTTTTTTCATCGACTTCATACATTGGATAATCAACAATCCAACAAAAGGCAAACTCATCTTTATTAATCAAATTTAATTCTTCAGCAATTTTTGTTCTGGCAAGCGATAAAATTCTTTCAACTTCACTTTGAGAACCGCATGCAAAAAATATACTATCTCCAATTTCAGCATCAGTAATCTTCATGATTTCTTTTAACGAGTCCTCTGAAAACAATTTCCCAATTGTGCCTTTACCAGAAATTTTGCCATCACTTTCCTCAAAAGAAAAATAAGCCAAACCAGATGCACCTTCACTTCTTGCCCATTTATCAATTCCATCAAAAAAACTTCTGGGTTTTTCTACTGTTTGTTTTGTTACAATTGATCTTACAATATTTCCTTTGGAGACTAGTTTTTTAAATATTTCAAATTTAACATCCTCGCGCTTAAATATCTCACTTACATCTAAAATTACTAATGGGTTCCTCAAATCTGGTTTATCAGTTCCATACTTTAGCATTGATTGTTCATAAGGAATTCTTGGAAAAACTTTATTAATTATTTTTTTATTAGAAAATTTTTCAAAAACACTCGAAAGTAACTTTTCTAAAATATCAAAAACCTGATTTTGATTAACAAAAGACATCTCAATATCCAATTGATAAAACTCCCCTGGGCTTCGGTCAGCTCTTGCATCTTCGTCTCTAAAACATGGTGCAATTTGAAAATACTTATCAAAACCAGCAACCATTATAAGTTGCTTAAATTGTTGTGGAGCCTGTGGTAGCGCATAAAATTTTCCAGGATTTAATCTACTTGGAACTAAAAAATCTCTTGCCCCTTCTGGACTTGATGAGGTTAAAATTGGAGTTTGAAATTCTAAAAAACCAAATTTTTTCATTTCATCTCTTATAAATGAAATCACCTCTGATCTTAAGATAATATTTTTATGAATTCTTTTTCTTCTTAGATCTAAATACCTGTACTTTAACCTAATATCTTCGGAATAATCTTCATCTAAAAATACCGGCAATGGTAATTCTTTTGCTGATCCAAGTATTTCAAAATTATTTATCGATATTTCAATTTCACCGGTTTTTAAATCTTTATTAATAGTTTCACTTGATCTTTCTAAAACTAGGCCTTCAATCTTAACAACTGTCTCCAATGAAGTTTTTTCAATATTTGAAAAACTTTTATGACCCTTTTCAATTACACACTGACTAATGCCATAATTATCTCTCAAATCTATAAAAAGTAAATTTCCGTGATCTCTTTTTTTATGTATCCATCCAGATAAAATCACATTTTTATCTTTATGGGATTTATTTAATTCTCCACAAGTATGTGTTCTATAAGTTATCATTTAGGATAAATCCTAATATATACAAAAAATACAAAAAACAAGAAAATATAATGATTGTAAATAATCAAAAAAAATTAGAATTATTCAAAAAATATTTTAACAAAAAAAATTGTTTATGTGTTGATACTGAATTTGAAAGAAAAAAAACTTATTATTCAAAGCTATCAATAATTACAATTTCTGATGGACAAAAGGTTTTCATTTTTGATTTATTAAAATTTCCAGATCAAATTAAGACCATTAGAGAAATCTTTAAATCAAAGAAAAAGATCAAAATAATACATGGGGGGATGCAAGATATAGAAATTTTTCTTAATCATAATGTGAATATTGAACCATTCTTTGATACTCAAATAGCAAGTGGATTCTTAGGATTGGATAAAAATATTTCATACGCAAACTTAGTAAAAAAATATTTTAAAAAAATTTTAGATAAAAAACATCAAAATGAAGATTGGTTGAAAAGACCACTGCTAAATTCTCAAATAAAATATTTAGAACGTGATGTAAAATATTTAAAAAAAATGTACTTAATACAAAACAAATTGCTAAAAAAAGAAAAAAAACTTAATTTTGCTAAAGAAGAATTTTCTCTAATATTGAAAAAAATAAAAAATAATAATGGGATTAATTCAAAATTTAAAAAGAAATTAGGTATTCAATTATATAATAATAAAAATTTTATAAATCTTATTAAAATAAGAGATGATTTAAGTAAGAAAAAAAACTTACCAAAAAATTGGATATTAAAAGATGAGGAAATCATTACAATAATTAAAAATAAATCTTTTCATATAATAAAAAAAAATAAAATTTTTTCTCAAAATCAAATTAAAGATATTGCTAATTTATTAAAAAAACTTTCAAAAATAAGGGTTAAAAAAGAGAATAATGAAATTCAAATTAAGAGTTTAGAATTTTTTAGATTTTTAGTTTCAAAAAAATATTCTATTGATCAGAATTTGATTGCATCTAAATTTGATATTGCTGAATATAAAAGTATTAAAAAAAATTCCAAATGGAGAAATAAAATTTTTTATGATTTATATGAAAAAATTATTACAGGTAAAAAAAAATTCCTTATCAAAGATTTCAAACCGTTTCATTAAGAACTTCATTGATTAATTTATAATCTATTTTTTTTTTCTTAATTATACTCTGATCATTTAGTTTAATTAAAAATTTTTCAATACTTGAATATGACCTATCTATTTTTTTTACAATATATTCTACTAAATCTTTTTTTATAACAATTTGATTATCAGAAAAGTATTTTAAGATTAAAGAATATATAAGATCATCGCTTGGATTTTGTATTTCAATTAATAAAAACTCTTTCAATCTTGATTTCAAATCTAGTAATTTGATTTCTAATATAGTCAAAGGTTCTCTTGATGATATAATTAAATATTTCTTATGAAGTATAAAATGATTTATTAATGAAAAAAACTTATCTTCGTTAATTTGAAAACCATCTAAAATAAGTTTATCAACAAGAAAAAGCTCATCATATTTCCTTTCAAAATCTTCTTTGTTACTTATGTAATTAAATTGATTTTTTTTTCTAAATAATTGTAAAATAAATGATTTTCCAGATTTTTTTTCACCAACAATATTAATTAATTTGGTATCCCAATTTGGAAATTTATCTAGGAAATTTAATACATTGCTGTTTGATGTATCTCTTATTAAGTTCTCTTCAAAAAAATTTTTAGTATTATTAAAATTAAATATACGTTGTTCAGTCATTTTTTTTTAAATTTATATTTCCATTTTTATTTTCAATAATTAAATTAAATTCTGCCAAAGATTCTATGAAATTGACCTTTGAACCTGAAAAAACTAAATTTCCTGAGTATTTGCTATTTGTCACCTCAATATCATTCAACGAAATAGTATTTTTATTTTTTTCTAAAATTTTTTTAATTTCAACATAATCAGATAATTTTTTTAAAGTATAATGAAATACAAAATTATTATTTTTTAATGGTGATAAGATTTGAATTTCTTTCCATGAATTATTTAATTCTATAATTAATTTATCTAATAATTCATCAATATTTGTTTGGTTAAATTCTTTAAGTTTAAATTTATTCGAAAATTTTAATTCATTAAATTGGTATTTGACAAAAACATTTTCTTTTTCTTTATCTAAATCCTGGTCTAAAACTATAAATATAAAATCTCTAACACCATAGTTTACTGTTAATCGGTCAACTCTGGTAATTTGATAAGATTTTAAGTCTATTTCTTTTAAAAAATTAATATCAGTCAAATCCTCATTTGGAGGAAATGCATTAATAAGATTATTTGATTTTTTACTCCAGTTTTTTTCAAAACTGTCATTTAACCAATAATTTATTTCATTATTTTTCTTTTCAACAACTATGGTTAGAACAGGGTCACTTTTAAAATTTATATATTTAATATTTTGTGATTTTAATAAATCATCAATTTTAAATTTATCAAATTCAATTTTGCAAATAACTTCATAGACTTTGTCTGTTTTCAATTCATCTTTGACAATAAAATATTTAAAATAATTTTGATAATTATTAATTTTTTTAATATTCTTATAATCTGACTGAATTGTAATTGATCTTAAAAAGTCATTTAATGATTTTTTCTTTATATCCTCAATAACTTTATTTCTATTATTTTTTATTTTTTTTAGTGAAGTTTTAAAAGAATAATTATCAACAATATAAATACTAGAGTTTGCCTTAACAGAGAATAATATTACAAACATCAATATTAAAAATATTTTAAATAAATGCATAAAAAGACCTTAACATACAAGCAAAGTGGAGTTGATACATCAAATACTAATAAATTGGTAAAATATATATCAAACCTATCTAATAAAACAAAAATTAAAGGCTCAACAATATCTGGTTTTAAAAATATTGGAGGCTTTGGCTCCTTATTTGATTTAAAGCCTCACAAAATTAAAAATCCTGTTTTAGTTTCAGCTACTGACGGTGTTGGCACTAAATTAGAGTTGGCAAATAAATTAAATAAATTTGATACAATTGGAATAGATCTGGTAGCGATGTGTGTTAATGATCTGATCGTTCAAGGTGCGAGACCGTTATTTTTTTTAGATTACATTGCAATAGGAAAAGTTGAAAAAAATAAATACAAAAAGTTATTAAAAGGAATTGCTAAAGGCTGTGAAATTTCAAAATGTTATTTAGCCGGAGGAGAAACAGCTGAAATGCCAGGGATATATTCAAATAATAAGTTTGATATGGCAGGTTTTTCAGTTGGAATAGTAGACAAATTTAAAATTTTGGACGGAAAAAAAATACAAAAAGATAATTTAATTTTAGCTATTCCATCATCTGGGTTACATTCAAATGGTTTTTCACTTGTTAGACATGTGTTAAAATTAAAAAAATTTAAAAATAAAACTATTCTTAAAAAATTATTAGTACCTACAAAAATTTATACAAATGAAGTTTTGAAAATCCACTCAAAAAATTTATTAAATGGATGCTGCAATGTTACGGGTGGTGGTATCACTGAAAATTTACCAAGAGTATTGCCAAAAGGAAAGGCCGCAAAGATAAATTTAGATAAAATTAAAACCTTAAAAATTTTCAAATTTTTAAAACAAAACAATATCTCTGATGACGAAATGTTAAAGACATTTAACTGTGGTGTAGGGTTTTGTCTAATAATAAACAAAAATAATCTTAAAAAAGTACAAAGTTTTTTTAAAACAAAATATAAACCCTATCCTATTGGTAAAATTGTAAATTCAAATAATAAAAAAATTATTTTTAATGGCGGTATTAAATTCTAGATTAAAAGTAGCTGTATTTATTTCTGGAAGAGGTTCAAATCTAAAAGCTTTGATCAAGAATTCAAAACTTAAAAAAAGTAAATATAAAGTCAGTCTTGTATTGTCAAACAAATCAGATGCGAGAGGATTAAGTTTTGCAAAAAAAAATAAAATAAAAAATTATTTCATTGAAAAAAAGCTTTCAGTTTTTGAAAGTAGAGCATTAAAACTGATTAAAGCAAATAAGATAAAAGTAATATGTTTGGCTGGATTTATGAAGATATTATCTCCAAATTTTATAAAAAAAACAAAAATACCAATTTTAAATATTCATCCTTCTCTTCTGCCGAAACTAAAGGGGCTAAATACTCATGAAAGAGCTATTAAAGCAAAGCATAAATTTTCTGGATGCACGGTACATTATGTGAACGAAAAACTTGATTCTGGTAAAATAATAATTCAAAAAAAAGTCAAAATACTCAAATCAGATACTACTAATAGTTTGGCAAAGAAAATTTTAAAGCTAGAACATAAGGCCTACACTGAGGCCCTTGAAAAAATTTTTTAATCTTTAAAAAATAAATCTATTTCGATTTTAGCGTTTTCAACCGAATCTGATCCATGTACTGAGTTTTTATCTATTGAAATTGCGTAAAGATTTCTAATTGTACCAGGCTTTGCTTCCTTGGGGTTTGTAGCGCCCATTAAGTCTCTATTTTTTTGAACCGCATTGTCACCTTTTAAAACCATCGCTACCAATGGACCAGAACTTATATAGCTACATAAATCATTGAAAAAGGGTTTATCAGAATGGACGGAGTAGAATTTTTTTGCAAAATTTATATCAACATGAATTTTTTTCATTTTTTCTACAATTAAACCATTGTTTTCAAAAACTTGAATTATTTTACCAATTAAATTTCTTTCAACTGCATCCGGTTTAATTAACGACAATGTCATCTCACTCATAATATTCCTCCACTAATCTATTTAAAAGTTTAACTCCATAACCAGTTGCACCAACTGGTATAGTTTTTGTATTTTTTTTAGTCCATGCCATACCCGCAATATCTAAATGAGCCCACGGAGTTTTTTTTAATATAAATCTTTGTAAAAATTGTGCTGCAGTTATTGATCCAGCGCCCCCTGAATAATTGATGTTTTGGACATCGGCGATTTGAGAGTCAATTAAAGAGTCAAAATTTTGATTTAATGGTAGTCTCCAAGCTTTTTCATTTTCTTTATAACCTACTTTATTTATTCTTTCAGCAAGCTGATCATTATTTGAAAATAAACCTGCAAACTCATTTCCTAGCGAAATTATTATTGCACCGGTCAAAGTAGCAAGATTAATCATTAACTTTGGCTTAAACCTTTTTTCAGTATAAGTGAGTAAATCAGCAAGGACCAATCTTCCCTCTGCGTCAGTATTAAAAATTTCAATTGTTTTTCCACTATAAGATTTAACTACATCACCAGGTCTTTGAGCATTTCCATCTGGCATATTTTCAACCAATCCAACAATACCTATTGCGTTCACTTTCGCATTTCTAACTGCAAGTGTTTTCATTAATCCAGTGACAGTGCCTGCGCCAGCCATATCGTATTTCATTTCTTCCATAAATCTAGCAGGTTTTAAAGATATACCACCAGTATCAAAACATACTCCTTTTCCTATAAAACTAATTGGTCTTGAATTTTTTTTCCCGCCATCCCATTTCATTATTGCAACATAACTTTTATTGTTACTACCTTGACCGACACCAAGTAACGCGTGCATACCTATTTTTCTTAATTTTTTTTCATCTAAAATTTCTATTTTAAGTCTAGTTTTTTTTAGTTTTTTAATTTCATTTACAAATTGAGCTGGGTTTAAAATATTTGCTGGTGCAGTAACCAAATCCCTTGTTTGAAAAACACCTGTACAAATATTTAATGCATACTTAGTACAATTTTTAATTAATGATTTTTTGGATGAAATTATTATGATTTTTTTTACTGTTTTAACATTTTTTTTAGATTTATAGTTATCAAATACATATCCTCTTGAAATCATTCCAATCAATATGTTTTTAATAATATTCTCTTTAACTAAAAAATTAGGCAAAGTGTCTATTGACAGTTCAATACTTTCTTTTTTTAATTTTAAAGACTCCTGAATTATCAATCCGCCTAATTCTTGATATTCAAAATCTTTTAAATTTTCTTTTACATTAAAAAAAAATAAATTAGAAAACTTATTATTTTTTATTTCAGATACAAATGTAAACCCTGCTTTGTTATTATAAGCTTTAACTTTAAGTTCATTTGAAGATTTTATATCTATAAAAGATTTAATTTTGCTTAAATTTGATTTTTTATTTGTTAATATGGCTCTAAAATCAAAACTTTTACTGTATTTTGTTGAAAAGCTAATCATATAAAATAAAAGGTTATTACACTTTAAATGATTAAAAACAAGGTATACCGTTATTTTTTCATTGAGTTTTTTAAACTTTTTATTTTAATTAACTTATCCTTATCTTTGCTTATTTGGTTCACACAAGCTGCACGCTTACTAGAGCTTGTGACAGATTATGGAAATCCTATATCTGTATACGCCAAATATCTGCTTCTAATATACCCAAAAATTTTAGATAATACTTTTTTACTGAGTTTTATTATATCTCTATTTTTTTTATACTCTAAATTTGAAACCGATAATGAGTTGCAAATATATTGGTTATCTGGAATTAGTAAATTTAAAATTCATCAACTCTGCATATATATTGGGATAGTTTCTTTAATAATAAATTTAAGTTTCTCAATATTTATTGCGCCATGGTCCTCTTATCAAGGGCGGATGATACTAGGTAATTCCAAATTCACTCTAATAAACGCTGTCGTTAAAGAAAAAAATTTTAATTCCCCACTTAAAGGACTCACAGTCTATGTAGAAAAAAATAATAAACAGGGAAATATAGAGGGCATTTTTATATATGAAAAAACAAGAACAATAACTGCCGAAAAAGGAGAAGTGCTTTCGGATGAAAACGGCTCGTATCTAAAATTAATAAATGGTACAACTCAGGAAAAAACTGGTAGCAAAGTTAATTTTTTAAAATTTCAAAATACAATTTTCGATTTTTCAAAATATCAAATCAAAAATACAACTGCTCCAAAATATAGTGAAAGAAATTTATATTGGTTAATAAATAACTTAGATAACAAAAAAATATCTAAAGCTAGAAAGATTGAATTGAGAGAAGAAATTAATTCTAGAATTATAAAACCTTTTATGATTTTGATTTTAACCTCATTAATAAGTTTCTTGATTTTTACAAATAACGAAAATATAAATTCAAAAAAATTCAAATTTTATATTTACTGTTTTTCTGTTTTAGGCATAATTTTAAATGAAATTTTAGTAAGATTAAGTGGAGAAAGTATTATTTATACATATGTATATTGCGGGATATTAATCTCCCTATTTATAATTATAAATCTAATTTTCATAAAGTTTTATAAAAATGAAAAGATATACACCTAGAACATTAATAAAATATTTAATTAAAGAGTTTAGTTTCTCATTAATGATATTTACAGTTATATTTTCATCTTTAATAATTTTAACCACTTTCATTCAAGAAATAACTTTTTTTCAAGAAAAAGAGGTGAGTGATAATTTTTTATTAAGAATGTTACTTTTAACTTTTATAAAGTCACCAACTTTAATTATTAACTCATCCTCATTTATATTTCTTTTTGCAGGAATTTTTTTCTATGTAAAATTTATGAAAAATAATGAGATTGTTCCTATAAGTTTATCTGGATTTTCAATGAACTTTATAACTTTGGTTCCAGGTATATTTTCTTTTTTCTTAGGAATAGTAATTATAATTATATTTTCTCCTATCTCATCTGAATTATCAAAATATTATGAGAGTATAAAAAAAAACTATTCAAAAAATGATAATCTTATTGTTATGAGTGCAACTGGAATTTGGATAAAAGAAAAGAAAAATGATAATATATATATAATTAGAGCTGATAAATTATCTGGAAATGACTTTGCTAAATTAAAAAATATTTCAATTTACACTTTTAGTATGAACAAATTTAAAGAAAGAATAAATGGTGATAATGGAATTATAGTCAAAAATAATTTGAAAATCACACCTGCAAATTTAGTTTCAGATGTGCGAAATATATCTCTTAATAGCTATACATATATAAGCAAAATAAATTTAGAAAATATAAAAAATTACTTTGTAAATGCTGATACGTTTTCTATTTGGAGTGTAAAAAATGCTTTAAATGACGTTAGGAAAATGGGTTACTTTGGTGAAGAAATAATTATTAAATTTCATAAATATTTGTCATTACCTTTTTTACTTTTTGCTATGATTGTTTTATCTACTTTTTTTACAATAAAAATGAATTTCACTTTTAATAATTTTATTTATGCATTTTTAGGCATTTTAACCGGTATAATAGTTTATTTTTTTTACGATCTATCCATTGCTGTTGGAAAAAGTGGTAAATTGCCACTTATTCTATCAGTGTGGATGCCTGTTATATTGATAAATGTATTCTCAATATATATTTTAATTAATAATGAAGATTAAAAAATCCCTAATAAAAAAATCGAAAGTTTTATCTATAATTTTTCTAATTATAATTTTTGGCAAAAATACATCCAGCTCATCTGAAAATTTTGAAATTATGGCAAAAAAAGTTGAATTTATAAAGAGTGAAAACCTGGTTATCGCAAATGGTGACGCCAAAGCAATACATACATCTGGTAAAAAAATTTTAGCAAATAGAATACTATATTACAAAAACAAAAATTTAATTAAAACAATTGAAAATTCATTATTTACTGATGGAGATATTAATATTTCTGCAAAACAGTTTTTTTATGACACAAAGCTAAAAATCATAAAAGCAAGTGGAAATGTTGTGCTAACAGACAAAAATAAAAATAAATTTTTTTTTGAAGAATTTGAATATGATCAAATAAAATTAATTGGAAAAGGTAAAAGAGTTAGGGCAAAAACCTCTGAAGGAATTTATTTGCAGTCTAAAGATGCTGTGATAAAAAAATCTAATGACACAATTGAGTTAAATTTTACTGATTTTACAACTTGCAATAAAATAAAGAATGACAACAATGAATTTTGTCCCTCTTGGAATATTAATAGTAAAAAAACTATTCATAATAAAAAAAAGAAAAAAATTTCACACAAACATGCTGTTTTAAAATTAAAAAATATACCAGTATTTTATACACCATATATCACTCATCCTGATCCGTCAGTAAAGCGCCAAAGTGGTTTCTTGCCTCCAATTGTCAAAACTTTAACCAACATCGGAAGAACTATTCAGGTACCATACTTTTGGTCATTAGATGTAGATAAAGACATTACAATTACTCCAACATATTATTTTAATGAGCATGATTTGTTAAAAACTTCTTATAGACAAGCCTTTAAAAATGGATTTTTAAATATCGAAACTGGATACAGTAAAGGTTATAAAAGATTGAATAAAACAGGTAGAACCAAAGGTTCAAGAAATTATTTTTTTACTGAATATAATAAAAAATTACCCAACTTCATTTTTGATAATAGTGATATTAAAATAAAAATTCAAAAAATATCTCAACAAAATTTTGTACGAGTGAATAAGATAAATACAAAATTATTTAAGAACGACATAAGAATATTAGAGAATACTTTGCAAATTTCCTCTAATAAAAAAAATAAAAGATTTAATTTAAAAATAGGTGCGTTTGAAAATATGGATGTTTTTGATAATGCTAAGTATACATATTACCTTCCCGATGGAGCTTACCTGCAAAATAAAAACTATAAAAAATTTAATCTTAACTTTAATAGTTTTTTTCAAGGAAAAAAATTCGAAAAAAATCAAAAACAAGGAAAAGTTAGAAATTCTGTACTCATTGACACAAAAAAATTAATATTAAAAAAAAATGGCATTGACACAATGTTAAAATTTGCACTTCATAATAACAATATCTATAATGATAACGTCGTAGGTTTGAAAAATAATTTGAATATTGATAATTATTTTACTTTAGCATCTGATAATTCTTTACCATTAGCTAAGTTTTCAAAAAAACATTATCAATTAATCAAACCAAGAGTTTTTATTAAATACACTAGCGGTAAGATGCAAGACGCTTCTAGTAATGAAAAAATTATAAATTATTCAGACATTTTCTCTATGAATAGGACAAATAATTTAGATACACCAGAAGTAGGTACATCGGCAGGATATGGGATAGATTATGTATTTTCAGAAAATAATTTAAGCAAAATAGGGATATCTAAAAAACTCTCCTCAGGTTTTGGGCAAGTGTATAGAACTAAAGCACAGAGTTTAATGCCAAATAAATCATCATTAAATAATAAGAGCTCTGACTTTGTAGGTTATGTGAAATATGATTTATATGGTCAAAATAATAATTACAAAAATAATAAAGATGACAAAATTAAGTTTTTGAGTAATTTTGAAAAAAATTTTCTTACTTTTAATTATAATTTTAATTTAGAAAATGATTTCTCTGAATTTTCTAAAAATAGTGTTGAGTTAACGAGTAACTACAAAAAATTCAACACTTCTTTAAAGTTTGAGGAAAAGAATAATCATATTGGTTCAAATAGAAGCGGTAATTTAAATATAAAAAAATTATTTAAAGATAATTATTATATGAGCTTTGATGGAAAGAAAAATTTAAAAGACTCTTCTTCAGAATACTTGAGATATGGAATAAATTTTGAAAATGATTGCTTAATAACGTCTTTAACTTTTTCAAGAGATTTTTATACTGACAAAGATATCACATCATCGAAAACATTAATATTTGGTATAGTTCTAAAACCATTTGCAGATAATTTTGCTCCAGATTTAAGCAATTTTATAAATTAAATATGAAAAGTATTCCAAAATTTATATTTTTTTTTTTCTTATTATTATTTTTTTTTGAAATTAATTTAAACTCTAAAGAGATAAAAACTTTAGCAAGAATTAATAATCACTCTATTACAAACTACGATTTGTTTAAAGAAATTGAAATTCTTGAAAAAATAAAAAATATAAAAATTCACCCAAATCAAAAAGTTTTAATACTTAATAAACTAATAGATCTTAAAATAAAAGAGCTTGAAGTCAAAAATAATAATATAAATACAGATGATATAGAATTAGATAAGAAATTAAATGAACTCAGTTACTATAAAAATTCTCCAGAAGAAATTAAAAAATATATTAAAAAAGAATATCAAATTAATTTTCAGTGGAATAAGCTAATAAATTTTAAATTTAGAAATAAATTAGAAATCAATATGGATGAAGTAAATATGATAATTAATTCAAAAAAAAAATTAAAAGAAGAAGATGTTATAAAAATTAGCAGAGAGAAAAAAATAAAACTGATATCGACTAATTTTTTTAATCAAATAAAAAAAAACTATCTGATTAAAATTTATTTATGAACTCAATTTGCATATTGTTGACTGACCATGAAAGTATAAATGAAAGTTTAATAATTAAATCAAAAAAAAAATTAATTCTAAGTAAATTAAAAAAAATTTATTTTATAGGTGATGCAAAAAACTTTAATAAAATATACCTTTTTCATAAAAAATATCAAAAAAAATTTGAATTTATTAGAATAGAACTTAAGAAAAAAAATTATTTTCAATATTTAGAAAAGATCACTAAGGAAGGTATAAATTTATTTAAAAAAAAAAAAATTAAATATTTAATAAATATGCCACTAAATAAAAAAAAATATTTAAATAATAGATATTTTGGGTTTACTGAATTTTATTCAAAAAAAATAGACAATAAAAACAACGAAAATATGTTGTTATTTAATAATAATTTTTCTGTGTGCCCGTTAACCACGCACATTCAAATTAAAGACGTTGATAAAAAAATTACACACTATAAAATTAAAATTGCATTAAATAATATTATAAATTTTTATAAAAAAATTATAAAAAAAAAAATTAATATTATAGTTTTAGGTTTAAACCCCCACGCAGGTAAAGATTTTAATAATAACTCAAAGGACAAAAAAATTGAAAAACTTATTTTCTCAAAATTTGCAAATAAAAATAACATAAAAGGTCCAATCTCTGCAGATACTGCTTTCACAGACACTTCTAATAAAGTTTTTTTAGGAATGTATCATGATCAGGTATTAATACCTTTTAAAATGAAAAACAGATTTAATGGCATTAATATAACAATCGGTAAAAAATTTTACAGACTGTCGCCTGACCATGGAACAGCTTCAAAATTGAAAAATAATAAAAAAAAAATAAATAATCAAAGTTTAATTGAATGTATTAAATTTTGCGAAAAATACTAATGGCTAAAAAAAAATTTGGTCAAAATTTTTTAATAAACAAAAACTTATGTGAAGAGATTTTAAAGTACGAAAAAATTAATAATAATAATATTTTAGAAGTTGGCTCTGGTAATCTTGCGTTGACTACAAAAATTATAAATAAAAATCCAAAAAAGTTTTTTTCATTAGAAATTGATGATGATTTAATTGAGAAACATAAAAATTCATTAATATCAAAATATATTTATAAAGGTGATGCTTTAAATATAAATGAACTTGACCTATTCAATAAAGATAAGTTTTCAATTATTTCTAATTTACCATTTAACATTTCATCAAAATTATTAATCAAATGGCTGAGACTTCAGAATGATTATAAGTGTATTCAAAGTATGACGTTAATGTTTCAGAAAGAATTAGCTGATAGGATCTTGGCAAAAGAAAATGAAAAAAAATACGGTAGAATTACAGTGCTGGTAAATGCTTTTTTTGCTTTGAGTAAAATAGTTGAAGTTAATAAGAAAGATTTTTATCCAAGACCTAAAGTTGATGCTACTGTTATAAAATTTTCTTCACTTAAGAAGAATAAAATTAAAAAAGAAAATTTTCAAAAACTAGAAAAAATAACTTTTTCTTTTTTTAATGAAAGAAGAAAAAAAAATATCAATAAAATAAAAAAAATTTTTAGTAAAGAACAAATAAGAAAAGAAGAACTCGATAAATATTTTTCTTTGAGACCTGAAAATCTTAACCCAAATATATATTATTTATTTTCGGAAATTATTTAGTTTTTTAATTTTTTTATACAAAATATCAGTTTCTTTTTTTTCTACTAATAATGCCTTAATTTTTTTTAAGATTAAATTTAAACATTTTTCTAAATTATCATTTATGAAAACAAAATCATACTCATTCCAGTGTGAAATATCCTTTTTTGCAGATGAGAATCTTTTTATTGCAGTCTTAGGATCATTTTTATGTCTTTTGATGAGTCTTTTTTTTAAGACACTAGTACTGGGTGGAAGTAAATAAAAGGAGTAACAATTTTTATTAATTTTTTTTTTTATAGATCTCGATCCTTGCCAATCAACATCAAATAAAATAATTTTTTTATTTTTTAAGTTTTTATTTACTTCACTTTTTAAGGTTCCGTAAAAATTATCATATACTTTAGCGTGTTCTAAAAATTTATTCCTTTTTTTGAAAAACTGAAATTTTTTTTTAGAAATAAAAAAATAATCTAATCCATGTTTTTCACCTATTCTAGGTTTTCTTGTCGTGCAAGAAATAGATAGATATGATTTTTTAATTTTTTTTAATATCTTTTTTGTGATCGTAGTTTTTCCAGCCCCTGATGGGGATGAAATTATTATCGAAATTCCTCCGTTTAAAGACAATTAAAAATTATTTAGAGTTGCTTTCAATATATTTAATTGCATCACCAACGGTTAATATTTTTTCAGCTTCACTATCTGATATTTCCGAACCAAACTCTTCCTCAAAAGCCATAACTAGTTCAACTGTATCTAAACTATCTGCTCCGAGATCATCTATGAAACTTGCCTCGTCAGTGACTTTTGCCTGATCTACTCCTAAATGATCTACTATGATTTTTTTTATTTTTTCTCTTACGTCGCTCATAAGTTCTCCTTTTTGTTTGATATCCCTTTAAATGATTAATTTAACTTAATCAAGCCATATACATCCCGCCATTTACATGTATTGTCTCACCCGTAATATATGAAGAGTTATCAGAGCATAGAAAAATTACAGCATTTGCAATATCATTACCTGTCCCCAATCTATTAATTGGAATATTTTTTAATAGCTCATTTTTGTACTCTTCTTTTAAATCTTTAGTCATATCTGTAGCTATAAAACCTGGAGACACACAATTTACTCTAATATTTTTTTTTGCATATTCCTTAGCAAGTGATTTTGTCATCGCAACAACACCTGCTTTTGAGGCTGTATAATTAGCCTGGCCAGCATTACCTGTGTGTCCTACAACAGAAGTTATATTGACTATACTACCCGATTTATTTTTAATCATAGCTTTAATTGCTATTTGGCATGTAAAAAAAACTGAATTTAAGTTAACATCTATTACATCCTTCCACTCTTCTTCTTTCATTCTTAAAGTAAGATTGTCTTTAGTAATTCCTGCGTTATTAATTAAAACATCAATACCTCCGAGAGTTTCTATAAACTTTGGAAATTGTTTAACTATATCATTCTGATTTTTTAAATTTAGTTGTTCTACTATAATATTAGGAAAATTTTTTTTTAAATTTTCTAAATTATTTGAATTAGAACCAATAGTTAATATTTTTGCATCATATTTATAAAGTGCTTCTAACACTGATAGCCCTATACCTCTTGATCCTCCTGTAATAATTACTTTTTTGTTTTTCAAGTTATTCATAATTTTTAATGTCTTCTAAATTATCAAGCTTTAAACATTTAATCTCAAATTCAAATCTTTTAAACATATTTGTTAAAGCTTTTCCAGGACCACATTCTACAGCTTCTAATATTTTATTGTCTGAAAAAAAACTAACTGTATCTCTCCATTTAACTCTTGAAAAAATGCACTTAATTAATAGATTTTTTATTTCGTCACTTAAATGCTCTGCTTTTGCACTCACATTTGATACTAAAGGTATCTTAGGATTACGAAAGTCAAAATCTGCCATAAAATCTTTTAGTTCTTCAGCTGCAGGCTTCATCATATTGCAATGGAAGGGAGCGCTGACTGGCAAAGGTATAGATTTTTTTTTTAATTCTTTTTTTAATAAAATCACTATCTCATCAATCTCTTTCTTTGCTCCACTTATAACACATTGTCCTGGGCAATTATCATTTGAAATCTCTACAGTTTGAAAATTTTTTTCTATAATAAATTTTTCCAGACTCTCTATATCCATATTTAAAACTGCCGCCATCCCCCCTTCTCCAACTGGTACTGCATTTTGCATAGCCTGGCCTCTTTTTTTTAAAATTTTTGCTGCATCAGAAAGGTTGATTGACTCAGAGGCTACTAGGGCACTATATTCTCCAAGAGAGTGACCAGCGCATAAATTAAAATTATCAATATTTATGGCTTTTTCTTTTTTTAAAGCTTCAAAGGTGGCTATACTTACTGCCATAATCGCAGGTTGTGTATTTTCAGTTAAATTTAATTTTTTAATGTCATTGCCAAAAATTATTTCGCTTAAATTCTGATTTAATGCATTATCAATTTCTTCAAATACTCGCTTAGAAACATCAAAATTCTCTTTTAAATACCTTCCCATGCCTAAATATTGAGACCCCTGTCCTGGAAAAACTATACATTTAGTCATTTTAATAAGAATATATCTATTGAATAAAAATTAATACTCTTATATCAAACCATTTTTTTAAATTAAATAATTATAATTGTGAATATTTACGAACATACATATATCGCTGCCCCTGAGGCAAATAAAAAAGACCTGGAAAATATTGAGAAAAGAATTGAAGAAATTTTAAGCAAATCGTCAGGTAAAATTTGCAAAATAGAAGATTGGGGTCTGCGAAACCTAGCTTATCCAATAAAAAAGAATAGCAAAGGACATTATAGAAACCTATATCTAGAAGGGAATAATAAAGCAGTGAGAGCAATTGAAGAGTTTGAAAAATTTAATGATAAGGTTATTAAATATTTATCTATGAAAATTAAGAATCTTCCTAAAGAAGAGTCTGAACTTGCAAAAGAAAAAAAATAAATGAAAAAAAAACAATTTAAGAAAAAAAGTAGTTTTGGTTTACAGTCTAAATTATCTATGATGGGTAAAAAAAATTGTCCCTTAGCAAAAAAGAGTGACGAAGAAATTAATTATAAAAATATAAAACTATTAAAAAAATATATTTCTGACTCTGCAAAAATATTGCCCACTCGAATTACAAATGTTTCGCATGGTAAACAAAAAATCCTAGTAAAAGAAATAAAAAAAGCGAGAGCATTAGCTCTTTTGCCTTATGTAGGAAATTAAATATGAAGGTAATTTTACTAGAGAATATAAAAAAACTTGGAACTATTGGACAACAAGTAAATGTAAAAGATGGCTTTGGGCGAAACTACTTACTAAAAAAAGGTAAAGCCCTGCTTCCAACTAAAGATAATCTCGCTCATTTTGAAAGTAAAAAAGCAGAGATAATAAAAAAAAATGAAATTGAAAAAAATAAAGCAATTGAAATTTCAGAAAAATTAAAAAAAATAAAAATAACTTTAAAAAAAGAAGTTATGGAGAATGGAAATCTATATGGTTCAGTTAACATAAAGGAGATATGTAATGAGATTTTAAATACTTCAAATATCGATATAAAAGCAGAGCAAATCGAAATAACCACAAATATCAAATCAAAAGGTGAGTACAAGTTTGCAGTAAATCTTCACGCAGAAGTTCAATCTGTAGTTTCATTAGAAGTCATTTCAAAAGAATAATTGTAAACTTTTCCACACTAAAAAAATTATTTTTTAAAATGATAAATTTTTTAATGAGTATACTAAATACTCATGAGTTCACAGTTAATCAATTTAGAATTAAATAATAATCAAATACCTAAAAATATTGAAGCAGAGCAGACGATTCTAGGTTCAATACTTGAAAATAACGAATTATTTGATGAAATCACTGATGAAATAAATGAAGGTCATTTTTACGACACTATACATCAAAAAATTTATAAAGTTATTTCAAATTTAATATCAAAAGGGTTGCTTGCAAACCCAGTAACTATAAAAAATTTTTTTAATAATAATGAAGAGTTAACAGAAATTGGAGGAATAGAATATCTTTTAAAATTAACAAAAGTCTCTACAACAAAAAATCAAATTAAACACTACTCAAAACTACTATCTGATCTTTATATCAGAAGACAATTGATTAAAATAAGTGAAGAAACGCTTGAAGATAGTAAAAATAAAGAATTAGATATTACTGGAACAAATATTTTAGAAAATACCGAAAGAAAACTTTTTGAAATTGCTGAACGTGGGGAATTTCAAAGAAGTTTTATAACATTTAAAGATGCTCTTAAAGAAACAATTGATATGGCAACCGCAGCATATAAAAATGATCAAGGAATAGTTGGTGTGCCATCTGGCCTAACAGATCTTGACGACAGGTTAGGTGGGCTGCACAAACAAGATCTAATAATAATCGCTGGCAGACCATCAATGGGTAAAACTGCTCTAGCGACAAATATTGCATTCAATGCAGCTGAAAATATTCAGAAAAAAGATAAAAAAACATCAGTAGCATTTTTTTCTTTAGAAATGTCATCAGAGCAACTATCTACAAGAATTTTATCTGAGCAATCTAGAATAAAGTCAAATGACATTAGAAGAGGAAAAATTAATCAGGAAGATTTTGAAAAATTCATTGAAGCATCAAAAAATTTAGAAAATTTACCTTTGCATATTGATGATACACCAGCAATAACAATTTCTGCACTTAGTAACCGTGCTAGAAGACTCAAAAGAAAACAGGGATTAGATTTAATTGTAATTGATTATATTCAATTAATGAAATCATCTGGATATAGAAATGAAGGCCGTGTCTTAGAAATAGCTGAAATTACCCAAGGTTTAAAAGCTTTGGCTAAAGAGCTTGATGTACCAGTATTAGCACTATCACAATTATCAAGACAAGTGGAACAAAGAGAAGATAAAAAACCTCAATTAGCTGATTTAAGAGAATCGGGATCAATTGAACAAGATGCTGATGTAGTAATGTTTGTATTTAGAGAACAATATTATCTTGAAAAGCAAGAACCCAAGCTAGGGACTGCAGAGCATGTAGAATGGCAAGAAAAAATGAATCAAGTACATAATCAAGCAGAAATAATTATTGGCAAACAAAGGCATGGGCCTACGGGGCTAATCAAGCTTGAATTTGAAAGCGCATTTACTAAATTTAAAGATGCAAGTAATTAAAAAATAGTTACTTTTTTTCTAATTAAATATATATACCAATCATCATTCAGTATGAAATACTCAACTCCAACTTTAGATATAAATTTAAACGCAGTTAAGCAAAATTATTTAACTATTAAAAAGTTTTGTAGTAAATCAGAAATATGCGGTACTGTTAAAGCTTCGAGTTATGGGCTTGGTGGGCATAATAAAATTGTAACAACTTTAAAAAATGCAGGATGTAAAAGATTTTTTGTTGCGAATATTAATGAAGGTATATTTATAAGAAAAAAATTTAAATCAATAATAATTAATATTTTAAATGGACTTAATCGAGGTGAAGAAAAGATTTTATATAAACACAATTTAAATCCAGTAATAAACACAATTTCACAACTAAAAAAATGGTTAATTTTTACAAAAAATAAAAGAAAAGATAAATTAGTCATCCATTTCGACACGGGCATGTGTCGTTTAGGAATTCAAGAAGACCAAATTACAGAAGTATTAAAGTTAAAAGATCAAATTAATAAGTTTAAAGAAGTTATAATCATGAGTCACTTAGCATGCGCAGGTGATAAAAAAAATAATTATAATGAAAAGCAAAGAAAAAAGTTTGAGAAAATAAGAAGGACTTTTCCAGGTTATAAATACAGTTTGGCTGCATCAGGTGGAATTTTTTTAGGTAAAAAATACCACTATGATTTAGTTCGTCCAGGTATAAATCTTTATGGAGGAAGTAAAAGTTTGAACAGTAAGATAAAACATGTTGTAAGTTTGAAAGCTCCTATTATTCAAATAAATAATTTAAAAAAAGGCGAGACCGCAGGATACTCAAGAACATTTAAAGCCAAAAGGGACTCTATAACAGCTACTATTCCAATGGGATACGCAGATGGGATTGGTATAAGATTGTCAAATAAAGGTTACGTTCATTTTAAAAATAAAAAAATCCCTATGATTGGAAGAGTGTCAATGGATTTAATCATCTTAGATATAACTAAATTTAAAAATAAAATTAAAGTCGGAGATTTTGTAGAAGTATATAATGATAAATTTACAATTGATAATTTTGCAAACCTTACTGGTACAATTCCTTATAGAATAATTACTTGTATTTCAAAAAGGTATTTAAGAAATTATAAAAATTAATGTTTGGAAAATTTTATAATAAAATTTTACAATATCCTTTCTATATTCTTTTAATTTTTTCTACGTTATTTGTATTCTCAATCTATCAATCTAAAAATTTTGAATTAGATGCCTCTGCAGATACACTATTAATCGATAATGACCCTGATTTAATTTATTTAAGAGAACTTAATAAAAGATATAAATCTGAAGAATTTTTTATTATTACCTATACGCCTAACAACCCAAATAAAAAAGAAACAATTAAAGAATTAGAAAAATTAGTTACAGAAATTAATAATTTTAAATGGATAAGTAAAACTATATCGATAATCAATGCTCCTTTGCTTCAATCTACGAATGAGCCTTTAATGGACAGAATAAAAAATTTAAAGTACATCATAAATGAAAATATTGACACTGATAAGGCTTTAAAAGAATTAACTACAAGTCCTGTTTACAAAAATTTAATTATAAGTGAAGACTCCAAAACATTTGGTATTGTGGCCTTCCTTAAAGATAACAAGCCTTATTTAGAGACTATAGATACTAAGTCTAAATTATTGCTATCAAAAAAAATAAATAAACAAGATTTAGAATTGATTAATCAAAAATTAAAAAAAATACAAAAACAACATTCGAATAATATAAGTGAATATAATGCCTCTATAAAAAAACTTATAAATAATTATCAATCTAATGCAGAAATTAGATTGAGTGGAATACCTATGATTGCCGATGATATGATCTCATTTATAAAAAATGATATAATTATTTTTGGTTTTGGAGTTTTTTTATTTATTATTTTTACCCTTTGGTATGTTTTTAAAAATATAAATTGGGTAATTTTTCCATTATTAAATTGTTTACTTGCCATTACATTGATGGTTGGCTTTCTAAGTACGGTTGGATGGAAAGTAACTGTTATATCATCGAACTTTATTGCACTTATGTTAATTTTAACTATGTCGATGAATATTCATTATTTAGTAAGATATATGCAAGTTAACATAAGTGATTTTAATTCTGAAGAAATGATAGATCGAGCTAACTTTAGAATTAAACAAACTTCAAGTTCAATATTTTTTCCCATCCTTTATGCTGTCTTAACTACAATATGTGCGTTTTTATCCTTAGTATTTAGTGAAATAAAACCTGTTATAGATTTTGGCTGGATGATGACAATTGGATTACTCATATCTTTCGTGACTACCTTTTTATTTCTTCCAGTTTTAATAAAAATCTTTAATCCTCCTATCTCAGAAAATTTAAAATCATCAGATTCTAAGATTGCAAAAATTTTTCTAAATTTTTCAAATAAAAATAAATTTATATATTTAACTTCGATATCTCTAATTATTATTTCATTCATAGGAATATCTAAACTTAAAGTTGAGAATAGTTTTATAAATTATTTTGATAAAGATACTGAAATTTACAAAGGCATGAAAAATATTGATGAAAAGCTTGGAGGCACAACTCCTTTGGAGATAATATTAAAATTTAAAACTAAAAAAACAAACAATGATGATGATAGTTTTTTGGGTTCAAACACAAATAAAGAGGATGATTTTCTTGGAGGACAAATATCACAAAGCGATAATTCAAAGTATTGGTTCACCAGAGACAAGATAGATAGGATAGTAAATATACATAACTATTTAGAAAGCCAACCTGAAATAGGAAAAGTTTTATCATTTTCTTCAATATTAAGCATAGCTGAGAGCTTAAATAATAATAAAAAGCTTGGAAGTCTTGAGATGGGTGTGTTGTATGAAAAACTCCCTGAAAATATTAAAGAACAAATAATTAAACCTTATATTTCAATTAAAGATAATGAAGCAAGAATTACTATGCGAATTAAAGACTCTCAAAAGGACCTTAGAAGAAAAGAATTAATAAATAGAATTGAAAATGACCTTAAAACAAAATTTAAAATAAATAGTGATGAGTTTAAATTGGCGGGTGTTTTAATTATTTTTAATAATTTATTACAGAGCTTATTCGACTCTCAAATTAAAACTTTAGGAATAGTTATGGCTGGAATTTTTTTAATGTTTTTAGTGTTATTCAGATCAATAAAGCTATCTATCATTGGTATAGTTCCAAATTTTATTGCAGCTACTTTTGTATTAGGTTTTATAGGTATTTTAAATATTCCTTTAGATATGATGACTATAACAATTGCAGCAATAACCATTGGAATTGCTGTTGATAATAGTATTCATTACATTTATCGATTTAAATTTGAAAAAGAAAACAACAATATTGAAGACAGGCAAATCACTAGTAACTGTCATCAATCTGTAGGAAAGGCAATAATTAGTACTTCTTTTACAATTATATTTGGTTTTTCAATTTTAGTTTTGTCGAACTTTATTCCTACTATTTATTTTGGTCTGTTCACAGGATTGGCAATGTTGACTGCATTATTTTTAGTTTTGACACTATTGCCTAATCTACTAAATAAATTTTATACAGGTTAATGAATTCCTTTTTTGAAATTTTTGAAGGAGCGGTAACACTTTTAGATGTAATGTTAATAATATACATTCTATTTAATTTAATTTCAGGAATTAGAAATGGTTTTGTTGCTAGTCTAATATCTTTCTCGAAATGGATTATTGCATTATTATCTGTTAAGTTTTTACTACCATTTCTTAGACCTTATTTAGACGGTATAGTTTCATCTGAACTAATGACTGATATAATCTTAGGTAGTACTATATTTTTTATCACCCTATTTACTGTTTTATTAATAAATAAAGGTTTAAAAAAAACAATTAAATGGGCTGGATTGGGTTCTATCGATACATTTTTTGGTTTTATTTTTGGAATAGTAAAAGGATATATTTATTTTGTATCACTTTTTACCATTATAAATTTTTTACATCCAAATGATAGATGGCCAAATTATTTAAATAAAGGTTTAACTTTTGATTATATTATATGGGGAAATGAGCTTGTTATTGAAGCTTTTCCAAATAGATATGAATATTTAGACAAAAGTAGAGAAAAGTTAGATAAAATTAAATAATTTATTACATGTATAAATGACATTTAATAAATTTTATTATACTTAGAATTTGTGGACGATAGATTAAAAGAAGAGTGTGGAATATTTGGTGTGTATAATCACCCAGAAGCTTCTGCATTAGTAGCTCTTGGATTACATGCGCTTCAACATAGGGGGCAGGAGGCATGTGGAATAAATTCTTTTGATGGCAAAAATTTTTATTTAATTAAAAGAAGAGGTCTAGTCGGAGATAACTTTACAGACCCAAAAATAATAGAACAATTAAAAGGTCATACAGCAATTGGTCATAATAGATATTCTACTACTGGTGCCCCACTAATTAGAAACATACAACCTTTTTTTGCTGATCTTCATACCGGAGGTCTTGGAATTGCACATAACGGAAATTTAACTAATGCAATAAATATAAGAGAGAAAATGGTAAAAGATGGAGCAATATTTCAATCTACTTCAGATACCGAAACTCTTGTTCAATTAATAGCAAAATCAAAAAGATCAAAAACAATTGATAAAATTATTGATGCAGTTTTTCAAGTTCAGGGCGGTTATGCATTAACTATTATGACTAATAAAAAATTAGTCGGAATTAGAGATCCATTTGGTATTAGACCGCTTGTATTAGGTAAATTAAAAGGCTCTTATATATTATCCTCTGAAACTTGCGCTCTTGATATTATAGGTGCTGACTTTATAAGAGAAATAGACAATGGAGAAATTGTTGTCATTGATAAAAATGGAATTGAGAGTATTAAACCCTTTCCAAAAGTAAAACCTAGGCCATGTGTCTTTGAATATGTTTATTTCTCAAGACCAGATAGTATTGTAGGTGGAAAAGCTGTTCATGAATATAGAAAAAATTTAGGCTCCGAATTAGCAAAAGAAATGCAAATCGATGCAGATATTGTCTCTGCTGTACCCGACTCAGGCATCCCGGCTGCAATCGGATATTCAAACCAATCAAAAATAAATTTTGACATGGGAATTATAAGAAATCACTATGTCGGAAGAACATTTATAGAGCCTACTCAACAAATTAGACAATTGGGCGTAAAGTTAAAACACAATGCAAATAAAGAAATTATTAAGAATAAAAAATTAATTTTAGTTGATGACTCAATAGTAAGAGGGACTACATCAAAAAAAATTGTGGATATGCTTTATAATGCTGGTGCAAAAGAAATACACTTGTGTATTTCAAGTCCTCCGATTAAACATCCTGATTATTATGGAATTGATACACCAAATGTTAAAGATTTAATTGCCGCTAATCATTCTGTAGAAGAAATTAGAAAATTAATTGGTGTTAATACTCTTCAATTTCTCACTATTGAAGGATTGTATAAAGCGCTAGGGTTTAACGAGAGAGATAATATAAATCCACAATTTACAGACCATTGCTTTACAGGTGAATATCCGGTCCAACCAATAGATCAATTAAATCAATTTGAAAAAAATAATCAATTATCTTTATTGAGCAACGTAAGGATTTAAAAAATTAAGAATAAGGATTCTTATTATTCAAATATTTTATTACGGCAACTTGATTATAAATTTTTAGTTGAAGTAAAACTTGCTTGATGAAGAAATTTTTATAATCTTTGCTCAATGATGTGAGTTTGTTTCCAAATGCTTTAAATATTATTGGATTTGTATTAACATGCTTCAAAAATTTTATTACTGGTCTACTATTTTTTGAAAAAACTGGTTGATGCTTATCAAGTATATTTTTAAGAACATCATTAGTATCTTTATTTTTAATTAGATATTTAGAATTATAATAAATTTCATAAATTTTTTTTAATAAAAATTCTCTTTTAACATTTTTTAAAGCTGATATAAAAATTGGCTTTAATAATATATTTGGGTAGTTTTTATCAAAGAAAAATTTAAAATAATTTTCTTTTTTTTTTAAGTTCTCTTGAATCAAATCTGTTTTATTTATAATAACAATAACGCTTTTTAATTTATTTAAAATTAGTCTGAATAATTGCTTATCATTTTTAGTAATTACATCACTACCATCTAGTACAAAAAAAACTACGTTTGACATATTTAGTTGCTTTATCGTGTAACTAGTTATCAATTTTTGCTTATTATCATGGGATTTAGATTTCTTTTTCAAACCTCCGAGGTCAATCAAATTAATGTTCAAATTATTAAATTCCTTTGGTGAAATTATTGGGTGAACCGTTGTTCCAGATATTTCACTTACATCAGATATATTTTTTCCAAGTATTTTGTTAAAAATAGTTGATTTACCAACATTTGGCTTTCCTATAATACAAACATTAAAGACATCGCTCATCAATATTGCAGGATTTGATTATTAGTTCTTATATAAAAATTATTTTTTAAAATAATCATTTCATTAAACCCTTTAAAATATTTTTTTTTAATTTTGATCTGATTTAAATTTCTATTTTCTATAGAGATTAATGAACCTCCTTTATCAAATAAATAAATCAACTTTTCACTTACTAATAACTCTTCGAAATCAAAAATGTTATTATTTAATTTTATTTGTTTATTAAATAAAATTTTACCATTATTTTTGTTGATTATAAAAAATCTATCTTCAAATACATTAAATAAGTATTTTTCTGATACAACAAATCTTTTATTTGAATAAATTGGCAGTGCCCATTTTATTAAACCTGATTGGCTATCAATTGCATACGTATTTCCATTGTTATTAGAAATAAATATATCTCCGTTTTGATCAACTGTAATTGGACTTGATTTTGAAACAATTGGTATATTTACAAAATTTTCAGCTCCAAACGTTAAAGACCAAGTGACAGTATTATTTTTAAGATCTAAACAATAAATATTTGAACTATCATTTGTAAAAAAAATTTTATTTTTAAATATAGCAATTCGATATGAACTTTTATCATTTATTTTTTGGGATGGTGTTTCGTAGCTCCAATTTAGATTTCCATTAGAAGAATTAATGGAAAATATTTTGCTATTACTATTAATAATAAATAAATTATTCTTATGAATTTTTATATTTGAATTAAAAGGGACACCGAAACTCTTAGTCCAAATTAATTTTAAATCATCTAAACTATAACAGTTAATATTTCCCAAATTATCTGAGATATATAAATTTTTTTTATAAATAATAAGTGAAAAATTTAAAGAATAATTTTTATATATCTTTTTTTTATAAATTTTTTTTGAAATGAGTTTCCTAAAATCTTTATTATAAATTTTGATTTCTGACTGTTTATTAATTGTAATAATTTTATCATGATAAATAACAAAATTTTCTATTTTCTGATTTAAAGAATTTTTTTTATTTATAATATTAATCTTTACTGGATAGATTAAATTTTTTGGGTTTTGATTTTTTTCTCTCCAATCTTTAAAAAATGAAAAATCTCTAATGCTTATTTTATTTATTATTTTTATATCTTTATTATTTAAATTTTTATTTTTAATTAAATCTATTTTTTTTCCTTGTTTGATAAAAGACTCATAGTCAACTAAAAATTCGTCTTCTTTATTGCTACATGAAAAACAAAGTAGCAGAAATATTAAAAAAAATTTATTCATTTATCTTTTTTTAAAATTTGATTTGCTTTTATAAATTGATTATTTTTTATATAAAAATCATATAATAATTTTTTTTTAATATTAATAAAAGTATCTGATTCTTGATCGATTTTAATAAGATTTAATATTTCTGCTTCATTTAAACTATCATAAAGAAGTAATGTTTTTTTTATCTTTATTAAATCATCTAATTCTTTGTTTTTGAACTTATGTTTTAATTCACTTATTTTTTTTATTGCTAAATTATAATTTTTTTTTTTAATATTTATATCAATCAATTTATTTACAGAAAGAGATACTATTGTATCATTATTACTTAAAATTAAATTGTTTAAAATTCTAATTGACTCAACTAAATTTTCTTCCGATAATATTTCAGCTCTTAAATACTCAGTTATCAATTTTTCATTGTTTTTATTTTGGACATAAACAAATAATTGAAAGATAATTGGTATAAAAATAATAATAACAGCTAAAGATATTATTTTTTTTTTATTTATATTATAAAACTTCGATAACTTATCTTTAAAAAGCTCATCTTCAATAACTATATCTATTTCTTTTTTCATATTTTAATAATAAATATTTTTTCTTAGTGGAAAGATATTTTTCTTTACATCACTAACGAATTTTTTTACAGCTTTGCGAGCTTGGTTTTCAAAGTTCATATATTTTTTTACAAATTTAGGAACTTTATTGTAAAAACCTAGCATATCTTCTAAAACTAATATCTGCCCATCACATTTTTTTGATGCACCAATTCCAATTATTGGTACAGAGCTTTTTTCAATCACTTCATTAGCCAAGTCTACCTTGACTGCCTCTAGCACTATTGCAAAAACTCCTAAATTTTGAATAGATATTAAATCTTTTAAAATTTTATTTTTTTCATGATTTTTTCTTCCCTTTACATGATAATCTTTTTTACTAACTACTCTTTGTGGCATTAAACCAATGTGACCCATCACATTAATTTTATTTTTAATTATATGTTTAATAATATTTTGAATATTTTTTCCACCTTCTAATTTTACTGCATCAGCTCCTGTTTCTTTGATAATTTTTTTAGCATTCTTTATTGCTAATGTTTTTGTTTTATAGGAGTTGTAAGGCATATCGACTACCATGATAGATTTTTTAATACCTTTTCTGACCGATCTAGCGTGCCTTATAATATCTTCCAATCTAACTGATCTAGTAGATGAGTACCCGTAATATGCCATCCCCAAAGAGTCTCCGACCAATATTAAATCGCAATAACCATCTATTAACTCTGCAGAAAATTTATTATAAGCTGTTAGGCATGCTATTGGTTTATTTTTAAATTTTATTTTTTTCATTTTTATTCCCATTCAATAGTTCCAGGAGGTTTGGAAGTTATATCATATACTACTCTATTTATTCCATTTACTTGGTTAACTATTTTATTAGAAATTTCCGATAGATCTTTATTTTTAAAATTATAATAGTTTGCTGTCATACCATCTTGAGACGTTACCGCTCGTAATGCACAAATATAATCATAAGTTCTACTATCGCCCATCACACCAACAGTTTTTATGGGTATTAAAACTGCAAATGCTTGCCAAATATAATCATAAATTTTTTTTCTTTTAAGCTCATCAATAAAAATTTTATCAGCCTCTTTTAAAATTTTTATTTTAGTATGATTAATTTTTCCTGGAATTCTTATAGCTAAACCAGGCCCAGGAAAGGGATGTCTGTTAATCAAAAATTTATTTACCTTTAAAGATTTTCCAATTTTTCTCACTTCATCTTTGAACATTTCATTAAAAGGTTCAATTAATTTTAGCTTCATTTTTTTTGGAAGACCACCAACATTATGATGAGACTTAATTATTGATGTTGGGCTGCCAGAAAAACTTTTACTTTCAATTAAATCTGGGTATAAAGTACCCTGTGCTAAAAACTTAATATTTTTCTTTCTTTTTGTAAAATTTTCAAAAATTTTAATAAATGTGTTACCAATTATTTTTCTTTTTTTTTCTGGATCATGAATGTTTTTTAATTTTTTCAAAAAAATTTTTTTGGCATCTATTTTATAAAAAATTTTTTTAAATTTTTTACTAAATATTTTATTTATTTCTTCTGTTTCTCCTAAACGCATTAATCCAGTATCAACATAAACACATACGAGATTTTTTTTTACAGCTTTTAAAAGTAGATGGGCAAGAACACTACTGTCCACACCTCCAGATAAAGCGCATAAAATTTTTTCATTCTTTTTTACAGATAATCTTATAGACTTTATTATTCTTTGGATTTTATACTTATCAGTCCATTCTTTTTTTACTTTACAAATATTAAATAAAAAATTTGAAAAAATAATCTTTCCGTTTCTTGTATGAAAAACTTCAGGATGAAATTGAGTGGAATATATATTCTTTGAATTATGCTCCAAAATTGCAAATTTGGAGTTTGAACTACTTGCGACTACGTTAAAGTTTTTTGGTTTGCTCTTCACTGAATCAGAATGACTCATCCAAACTATATTTTTTTTATTTTTAAAAAAACCAGATGTTAATTTAGATTTTTTTTTCTCAATTAATTCGGCGCTTCCGAATTCTTTTTTTTTGGAATATTTTGTTTTTCCTCCAAATAAATTTGAAATTAATTGATGGCCATAACATATTCCAAGAACTGGTATGTCTGAGCTTATTAATTTTTTATTAATGGATGGAGCAGATTTGTGTAGTGTTGATTTGGGTCCACCAGATAAAACTATTCCTTTTACATTACTGCCGATGGGTTGATTTTTGTTAAATAATTTATAATTAATTAATTCACAGTAAACCCCGAGCTCTCTAATTTGTCTTGCTATTAGTTGAGTAACTTGAGATCCAAAATCAACAATAATTATTTTTTGAACATTATTTTTGCTCATCAATTTTTAGATTTTTTAACTAAATTGCTTAATTCTATTTTTTTATCACATAATTTTTTGCAAGATTCTTTGAAGATTTCAAATTTTCTTTTTGCTAAATCGTAATCTCCATCGGCCAATTTTTTAGATACTAACATGTATAAAGCATCTTCATTTTTGGGCTCCAAAAGTAAGGTTGTATTTAGATTTTTTTCGTATTCATCATTTATTTTTTTAATTTTATAAATCTTGGATAAGTATAAATAACTTTTAAAATCTTTAGGATTTCTAACTATATTTTTTTCAAAATTAATTTTAGATTCATCATATTTTTCTTTTTCAAAATCTTTTTTACCCTGATCGAAGAATCTTAAATTTTCTTTAGAATTAACATCAATATTATTATCAAAAAAAATTAATATGAATAAAATAATAATTTTTTTACTCATTGACAGGATAATTGGGTGATTGTTTGGTAATTTGAACATCGTGAACATGCCCTTCTTTAATTCCTGAATTTGATATTTCAACAAATTTAGCATTTTTTTTAAATTCATTAATATTTTTTGCTCCAAGGTATCCCATTGATGATTTTAAACCACCAGCAAGCTGATCTATAATATTTTTTACCGGACCTCTATAAGGTACTCGACCTTCTATGCCCTCTGGAACAAGTTTTAATTGATCTTTTACATCCTGTTGAAAGTATCTATCTGCTGAGCCTCTTGACATTGCTGCAATAGAACCCATGCCTCTATAAGATTTATATGATCTACCTTGATAAAAAAATATTTCACCAGGAGTTTCATCCGTACCAGCCAGTAATGATCCTATCATGACGGCATCAGCTCCAGCTCCAATAGCTTTAGCAATATCACCTGAGTATCTTATTCCGCCATCTGCAATTACTTTTACATCTTTAAATTTTTTTAAAGCTTTTTTAACATTTAAGATTGCAGAAAATTGTGGGAACCCAATACCGGCAACTACTCTAGTTGTGCAAATTGAGCCCGGTCCAATTCCAACCTTTACCGCATCAACTTTTAATTTGGCAAGATCGATCGCGGCTTCTTCCGTTGCAATATTTCCAGCAATTAAAGTGATTTTCTTACTTAAATTCCTTATTTTTTTAACAATATCTAATACTGCTTTGCTATGACCATGCGCAGTATCAACAACTAAAAAATCACAATTTGCAGAAATTAGAGATTTAGCTCTTTTTAATCCATCTTCACCTACACCAACAGCTGCACCTACTATTAATGATTTTTTTTTATCTTTGGAGGCCAAAGGGAATTTTTCTGATTTCTCAATATCTTTTACTGTTATCAAACCCAAACATTGATTTTGACTATTGGTTACAATTAATTTTTCTATTCTATGTTTATGTAACAGTTTTTTTGCTTCATTACTTGAATATCCCTGTCTAATGGTAATTACGTTTTTTGTCATAAGGTCTTTTACTTTAGCTTTGTCATTTCTACTAAATCTAAGATCTCGATTTGTAATTATACCAAGGATTTTGTTTTGACTATTGACCACAGGAATACCTGAAATATGTTTTTCCTTAATTATTAATCTAACTTCTGAAATCAAATTATCTGGACCAATAGTAATTGGATTAATAACCATTCCAGACTCATATTTTTTAACTTTCAATACTTCCTCTACCTGTTGATCTATGGACATATTTTTATGTAAGCAGGAAGCGCCTCCCAACTGCGCCATGGCAATAGCAAGTTTCGATTCTGAAACTGTATCCATTGCAGCAGATAAAATTGGCACTTCTAACTTTATATTTTTAGATAAATTTGTTGTTGTGCTGCATCCACTAGGTTGCACACTGCTTTTTTGCGGTATTAAGAGGACATCATCAAATGTATAGGCTTTGGATATTTCCATAGATGTAATTATGATATTTGAATTTTTTTGTCAAATACTTACTTCTTTCTATTTTTGAGCAAAAACATACATCTCTTTCGAGTCTTTTCTACTAGATTTGGGTTTAATAATTTTACTTTTGCTAAAATTGTTTCGAGAAAATTCAATTATATCTTTATCAAGTTCTCCGTTAAAATATTTAGCAAGAACACACCCGTCATTTTCAAAGTTTTTGTTAGCAAAATCAAGAACATCTAAACAGATAGAATTTGTTTTAAAAGAATCTAATTTTTTATTACCTGTAGTATTAGTTGCGATATCAGAGATTATAATATCTATTTTTTTAAATTGTTCAAAAATTTTTTTTTTAATATCCTCATTTGTAAAATCTCCTAAAATGAATTTAACATTAGATACATTATTCATTTCCAAGACATCAATAGCTATTATTTTTTTAAAGCCTTGTTTTGATAAATATTGTGACCAACTACCGGGCGCAGCTCCAAGATCTAATATATTTTTATTTTTATTTAAAAAAAGAAATTTGTTATTTATTTCTTCAAGCTTGAATATTGCCCTTGATCTATAACCTAATTTTCTTGCTTTATTGACCAGATCGTCATTATGATGTCTTTGTATCCATCTTTTTGAACTTCCACTTAAGCTTTTTTTTTTAAACTTAACCAATAGATGAAAACCTTAAACTCTTTAATAAAGTTTCATTGTTTAATGTTAAAATATTAACTTTGACATTTTTATCATCTCTTAAATCAATATTTTTTTCATTATAAATTCCACCTGCTAAATGCAAAATTCCTATTCTATTATTTGGTAAATTAGGCTCTACAAATACTGAATTCTTTTCATCATACTTTGGCAAAAGGTGACTTGCTATCCAATTGCAAGAATTTGGTAAAAATTCTGTATCTAATCCATCAACATAAACACTTATATTTATAGCTAGACCTTCTGAACCAAAAATCCGACCTTTTAATAAAGCTTTTTTTAAATTTTTTTGCCATAAATTCCAACCTTTACTATTTCCTTTCATAGAAAAAACACCAATATTTAAATGAGGTGCAAACGCTATTTTTCTTGCAATTTTATAATCGAAACCAGATCGTATGGCGTGTTTAAAATTTTGTGTTTTAACTATAGCAAAACTACCTAAAAACCATTTTACCTTACCTACATCTTTATAACCTGGTGCAATTGTCTGAGTAATAGCTAAACTTTTTTGTTCACACCCTCTAATTAATAAATCTATAGCAACCCAATCATTGATCCAAGCATCAGAATCTATCCAAATATAGTTCTCATAATCGGGAAAATATTTTGGCAAAAACGCTCTACTTATTTGACTTTTCAGCCACTCTCTATTTTTTATTTTACTATCTGGTACCGCTATATCCCATTCTGCTTTTTTTATTTCTGTAACCTTTGATTTTAATATTTCTAACTGGCTATCATTCATTCCTGCATCCAAGATACATATGTCTACTTCATTACTTTGACTAAAACTTTTTATAGAGTCTATTAGCTCATTCAACAAGTGAAAATATTTTTCATCAGACAAGCTAATTATTACTGTTTTATTTTTCATATCTTTTATTGAGTTTTAAATAGTGAATTAAACTTACGGGTATAGAAAATAAATAAATAAACCCAATTACAGTAAGTGTCTCAAAAGTATTTTTAAATAAAAAACCAAAAAATAATACGGTACTCATTGCAATCAAAATAAAAACACTCCTTGAAATTTTAATTTGTTTAACCGCATAAGTTGGTATTTTGCTAATCATTAAAAAAGACACCAGTATTACAATAACTAAAATTACTATTGGTTCCATTTGAATAATCTGCTTAAAATTTGAGAAACTAATTATCATTGGCAATAAAACTAAGCCAGCTGCAGCTGGAGCTGGAACTCCAGTAAAAAAATTTACTTTCCAGTTATTTTTTTCAATTTTTTCGCTAATATCTAAATTAAATCTTGCAAGTCTTAAACAGCAGGCAACTACGAAAATTAAAGAAACTAACCAACCATAGAATCCAAAACTATTTAAAATCCATAAATACAGAATAATACCTGGACAAACACCAAAATTAACAAAATCAGTAAGAGAGTCCAATTCAGCTCCAAATTTAGAAGTACCTTTTATTAATCTTGCAATTCTCCCATCTAATGCATCAAGAATAGATGCAAGCACAACAAAGATTAGTGCTTTTTCAAAATCACCTTCAAAAGCATGTTTCAAAGAATTTAAACCTAAACACAAACCTAAAATAGTAATTAGATTAGGCAAAGCTACTCTAAAATCTATTTTTTTCATTTAAGCTTTAACGGTTAATGTCTTTCTACCAGCTATCAGTGTTTCTCCACCTACTACTGTTTGGCCCTTTTTAACTAAAATTCTAAATTGATCAGAAAAGAACATATCAACTCTGCTTCCAAATCTAATAATACCAAAACTTTGTCCTTGTTTATATTCATCATCACTATTGCAATAAGAAACTATCCTTCTGGCGACTAAACCTGCAACTTGTGCAAGAATAATATTGTCATTACTGGTGGAGGTTATTTTAATTAAATTTCTTTCATTTTTTAAACTAGCATCATCAAGTGAGGCATTTAAATACTGACCAGGTTTATAAAATACCTCATCTACCTTACAATCAATTGGAAATCTATTTACATGACAATTAAAAACATTCATAAAAATACTAACTTTTGTAAATTTTTCATTCTCTAAAGAAAATTCTATCGGACCATTCACACCTTCTTCGATCTGACAAATCATGCCATCAGCTGAAGCTAATAAAAAATTGTTATCTTGAATTGGAAATCTTTCTGGATCTCGAAAAAAATAAAATACCCAAATTGATATTACGATTCCAATCAAACCTAAAAACTTTGAAAACAATAAGAATATAAATGTAATTACTAAACTTATTGTTAAAAATTTTTGTCCTTCTTTGTGTAACTTTGGTAATAAAATGTCTAACATTATGATTGATTGATTTTTAAATTTATATATAAGCCACCTTTTATTAACAAAAATGGCAAAAATCAAAGTTAAAAATCCTGTAGTAGAGTTAGATGGAGACGAGATGACTAGAATAATATGGTCATTTATTAAGGAAAAATTAATTCTACCATATCTAGATATAGATTTAAAATATTACGACCTCGGCATGGAAAGCAGGGATAAAACAGACGATCAAATTACAGTTGACTGCGCTAAAGCAATTCAAAAGTATAATGTAGGTGTAAAATGTGCAACTATTACTCCAGATGAAGATAGAGTTGAAGAATTCAAATTAAAAAAAATGTGGAAGTCTCCAAATGGGACGATCAGAAATATTTTAGGTGGTACAATTTTTAGAGAGCCAATTATTTGTAAAAACGTTCCAAGATTAGTTCCACATTGGACAAGTCCAATTGTAATAGGAAGACACGCATTTGGTGATCAATACAGAGCAACAGATTTTAAAGTACCTGGAAAGGGAAAATTAACCGTAAAGTGGGAATCAGAAGATGGCTCTCAAAATATTGAACATGAAGTATTCAACTTCCCTTCATCTGGAATCGCACTTTCAATGTATAACCTTGATGACTCAATTAAAGATTTTGCAAGAGCTTCGATGAATTACGGTCTCCAAAGGAAATGGCCAGTTTATATGTCGACAAAAAATACAATTTTAAAAGCTTACGATGGAAGGTTCAGAGACATATTTCAAGAAGTATTTGATAAAGAATTTAAATCAGAATTTGAGAAAAATAATTTAACTTACGAACATAGATTAATAGATGACATGGTGGCATGTGCATTAAAATGGTCGGGAAAATTTGTTTGGGCGTGTAAAAATTATGATGGCGATGTTCAATGTGATACTGTTGCTCAAGGTTATGGTTCTTTGGGATTAATGACTAGTGTTTTAATGACACCAGATGGAAAAACAGTAGAGTCAGAAGCGGCTCACGGTACAGTCACTCGTCACTACAGACAGCATCAGCAAGGTAAAGAAACTTCAACTAACCCAATTGCATCTATTTTTGCTTGGACACGAGGTTTGTTACATAGAGGTAAACTAGATGGAAATGAAGAATTAACTAAATTTGCAAATGCACTTGAAGAAGTTTGTATAGAGACTGTAGAAAACGGCGAGATGACAAAAGATCTTGCAATCTTAATAGACAAAAATTCAAAGTTTTTAACTACAAATCAATTTCTTGAAGCATTAGATAAAAACCTTCAAAAAAAATTAAATTAGATTTCCTCAGATAATTTATTTAAGGCTTCTTTAGCTTTTTCTAATGTAGAAGTTCCACCACCTGCTTGTGCAAAATCCTTTCTTCCGCCACCACCTTTTCCACCAAGATAAATAGATATTTTTTTTGCAAAATTTGCAGCATCATATCTGTTTGTTAAATTTTGAGAAATACCTACACCAATTGAAGTTTTTTGATCTTCCAAAGAAATAATAAATATTATTGTATTATCTTTTGTTTTTGTTCCCTGGTCAACTAAACCTCTGATATCTTTTGAAGATAGTCCTATTAATATCTGATTAATTATCTCAATTCCATTTTTAGAATTTGAGGTAATGATATTTTTATTTTTATCGTCTAATATATTTTTGGCTCTAAGTTTATTTAAATAGTTTAAAGCATCATTAATTTGTTTTTCATTTTGGTATTCTGAAAAATTTTTATAATCACCTTTTAATTTTTTAATTTGATTAATGATCTCTTCAAATTTTAACTTATTTTTCTTTAAATTCTCTTGTTTAGATAAATTTTTGTTTTCCAAGTAAGTTTTTAATTCATCGCCTCTTAATGCCTCAATACGTCTAACGCCCGAAGCTATAGAACTTTCATTAATAATTGAAAATTGTCCAATTTTTCCAGTATTTTCAACATGTGTACCACCGCAGAGTTCTAGCGAAAATATTTTGTCATTATTTTTCCCCATAGATACAACGCGAACTTCTTCACCATATTTTTCACCAAATAATGCCATTGCACCTTCTTTAATTGCTTTTTCTGGAGACATTAACCTAGTAATCACTTTATCATTTTTATTTATAAAATGATTTACTCTTGAATTTATTTTTTTTTGTTGTTCAGAATTTATTTGTTTGGAATAACTAAAATCAAATCTTAAACGATCAGGACCAACATAAGAACCTCTTTGAGCAACATGGTTACCCAATTCTTCCCTCAAAGCTGCGTGGAGTAAATGTGTTGCCGAATGATTTGATTTAATATTTTCTCTTCTTTCAAGATTTATTTCTAAATAAGAGTCTTGATTTTTCTCAATGTACCCCTCTTTTACAAAACCAATATGAATAAACAAGGAACCGAAGAATTTTTGCGTATCTTCTACTTCAGCAGTTCCTGTTTCAGTTTTAATTATTCCGCTATCGCCAACTTGACCGCCAGACTCTGCATAAAAGCAAGTTTGATTTGTTATTATCTTTATTTTATCTTTCTCTTTAGCTTTTAAAATTTCTTCTCCATCTTGATTTACTATTGAATTAACTTTTGCTTCAGTTTTTTCAGAACTATAGCCTACAAATTCTGTCGAACCATGCCTATCTTTTAGATCAAACCATATCTTATCAATTGAATCTGAACCAGAACCTTTCCAAGATTTTCTAGCTTCTTGTTTTCGTTTTTCCATTAATTGATTAAACTTTTCCGTATCAACTTTTATTTTTAAAGGTTTGAAATAATCTTCAGTTAAATCTAATGGGAAGCCATAGGTATCATATAATTTAAACGCAACCTCTCCACTTAATGTATTGTTTTTAATTTTATTTTTTTCATCATGTATAATTTTCATTCCGTTCGATAGCATTGATTGAAATTTTTCTTCTTCATTTGTAATAGTTTCTTTGATTAAATCTTTAGCTCTATCTAACTCGTTATACTCTGAAGACATTTCTTTTATTAAATGATCAATCATTTTTGACAGAACATGATCTTTTGAACCTAAAGTATTTGCATGCCTCATTGCTCTTCTCATTATTCTTCGTAGCACGTAGCCACGACCTTCGTTTGATGGCATCAATCCATCTGCAATTAAAAAACATGAAGCTCTTAAATGATCAGAAATTACTCTATGACTTGGAATGGTATCGTTGTTAATTCGTGTTTTTGTAATATCGGCACTTAAATCAACTAATTTTTGAAACAAATCAATTTGATAATTATCGTGAGTTCCTTGTAATACTGCAGCCATCCTCTCTAAACCCATACCTGTATCAACAGAAGGTTTTGGTAAATTAACTCGTTTATCTTTTGAAATTTGCTCATATTGCATAAAAACTAAATTCCAAATTTCAATAAAACGATCACCATCTTCATCTTTTGAACCTGGAGGTCCTCCAAATAAATGTTCGCCATGATCATAAAAAATTTCTGAACATGGTCCGCACGGTCCAGTCTCTCCCATTGACCAAAAATTATCAGATGTAGGAATTTTAATTATTTTATCTTCACTGAAACCTGCAATTTTTTTCCATAAGTCATATGCTTCCTGATCTTCTGAAAACACGGTTACACATAATTTATTTTTTGGTAGAGCAAAGTCTTTAGTTATTAGTTCCCAAGCATATGCAATTGCTTGTTCTTTAAAATAATCACCAAAAGAAAAATTACCCAGCATTTCGAAAAAAGTGTGGTGTCTTGGTGTATATCCAACATTTTCAAGATCATTATGTTTCCCACCAGCCCTTACACATTTTTGTGAAGTAGTTGCACGATTATAATCCCTTTTTTCAACACCTGTAAAAACATTCTTAAATTGAACCATACCTGAGTTTGAAAACATTAAAGTCGGATCATTTTGTGGAATAAGTGAGCTAGAACTTATTACTTTATGATCATTTTTTTTAAAAAAATTTTTAAAAGTTTCTCTTGTATCTCTTAGAGTTTTTTTCATTTCTAAGATAATTACAACTTTTACTGTATATGTCTAGTAATGGAAAAGGCGCTATCATTTATAGATAGCGCCTTAAAGAGATGGTTAATTATTTAATCTTTTTTCTTATCAGCTGATTTTGCTTTATCAGTAACTTCACTAACTTCTTCAGTTTTTTCTTTAGCTATAGGATTACCTTCAAGCTTTTCACTTATTAAGCCAGCATTTGCACGGATTGCCATTTCAATTTCAGCTGCAATATTCAAATTATTTTTTAAATACTGCTTTGCGTTTTCTTTTCCTTGGCCAATCTTTTCTCCTTTATAAGAGTACCATGCACCACTTTTTTCGATAATATTTGCTTTAGCACCTAGGTCAATTAATTCACCCATTTTGCTGATTCCTTCACCATACATTATATCGAACTCTACTACTTTAAATGGTGGAGCAACTTTATTTTTGACAACTTTTACTCTTGTTTGGTTACCAATAATCTCATCTTTTTCTTTGATGGCACCAATTCTTCTAATATCCATTCTTACAGATGAATAAAATTTAAGAGCATTACCGCCCGCAGTTGTTTCTGGACTTCCAAACATTACACCAATCTTCATTCTAATTTGGTTAATAAAGATAACCATAGTATTAGATTTAGAGATACTACCTGTAAGTTTTCTTAAAGCCTGACTCATTAATCTTGCTTGTAAACCTACATGTGTGTCACCCATGTCACCTTCTAATTCTGCTCTTGGTGTCAAGGCCGCAACTGAATCAACAACTAAAACTGATACTGCGCCAGATCTAACTAATGTATCTGCAATTTCTAACGCCTGTTCCCCTGTATCAGGTTGAGATATTAATAATTCAGAAGTATCTACACCCAATTTTCTTGCATATGTTGGGTCTAATGCATGTTCAGCATCCACAAACGCACAAACTCCTCCTGTCTTTTGTGCTTCAGCAATTACTTGTAAAGCCAAAGTAGTTTTTCCAGATGATTCTGGGCCATAAATTTCTACTATTCTGCTTTTTGGCAATCCGCCAATTCCCAAAGCGATGTCTAAACTTAAAGAACCCGTTGAAATAGCTTCAATATCTAATGCCTGGTCTTTTTGACCAAGTTTCATTACTGAACCTTTTCCAAAATTTTGATCTATTTGACCAATGGCTGCTTCTAGAGCTTTTTGTTTATCTTTATCTAATTCTTGTGGGCTGTTTACCACTTTCAAATTACTTTTAGTCATTATGCATCCTTTTGTTTAATTTTTTTTAAACGACTCATTATGAAAAATGTACATATTTTGTTCTCATTTACAATAATTTAAATAAGTTATTGATTTAATTATATTTATTAAAAAATATGCCTAATCCAATTGGTTTTTGGATTAATTTGTTTTGTTTCAAGTTTTAAATGTAGTGATGTTAAATTGCCAGTCACTTGTAACAATTTAAATCTTGAAGTTATTTCGTCTCTTTCAACGTCAATAAAGTTAAGCCTAGCTATTAATAAAAGCGATCTAGAATTAAGCACATCTAAAGTATCTCTAGTACCACTTTCATACTCCTGAACAATACCTTCGTATGCAATCTCGGCCGCTTGCAATTGTGCTTTAGCTAAATTTAACTCACTTTTTTTTAACTGATATTCAGACCAAACATTAGTTGCATTTTTTTTAGTTTCATTTTGCTTATCTTGATAATCTAGTTCTGCACTCACTTTGAGAGCTTTTTTCTGCTGATAAAATGAATAATTTTTACCTCCAGAATATAATGGGATTTCTACTTTTGCTTCAAATTGAGACTGATCCCTTTCGCTTATTGTAGAGCTAACATCTTCATTTTCAGATACCTCAAATGAAAGAGATGCTTTAGGTGCAAATTTTTCTGCTGCCCCTTTTAATAAATAATTAGATTTTTCAAAATTAAGCTTTGAAATTAATAGTTCAGGATTATTTAAAGAAGCCAATTCCAAAGTTTCTTCTAAGCTTTTTGGTAAATTTAAATCAAGGTTTTTTATCGTTTCTAAATTTTTTGGTAAATATCCGATGATATTTTCATAGTCTTTTTCAGATACTGCAAAACTATTTTCCGATCTTATAAATTTTGCTTTTGCATCTGCCAAAGATGATTCGGATTGTGCAAGATCAGACAATTTAATTACACCCCTCTCATACCTGCTTTTATCTAATTCGACTTGTTTGTCTGCAAGATCAAGATTATCTCTTGTGATATCTAATCTTTTCTTAGAGGCTAGAACAGAAGTATAGGCAGTTACAGCTTTAAGCAGGACATTTTGCTCGACAAATTTTAGTTCATTGCTTGATATCTTCACATCGGTTTTTGATGCTAAAATATTAGGTATGCCTTGTAATATTTTTTGTTCAACTTTTATTGCCTTCTTTTTTGTTTGAAGGTTACTATCTGCAATTGAAGTGCCTGATTGATTTTTTTGCCCCTCATTTAAATCATCAGATTGAGAAAAAGTTCCAGTAATCGAAGGCTTTAATATTGCATAAGATTGTATTAATTCTTCATTTACCGCTTTAGCTTTTTCACGTTGAGAATTAAGTTCTTTATTATTTATATAAGTTGAAATTAAAGATTGATACAAATTCTCAGATGATGCAACTCCACCGATTATAAAAAAAACTATATTAAAAACTAAAAACTGCTTTAAGGTTTTCATTTAATTTTATCTTCTAAATAGTCTAACCTATCTTGACCCCAGTATAACTTATCTTCATAGATATAGGTGGGGGCACCAAATACATCTTCTTTGATCGCATTATTTGAATTTTCAGAATATATTTTTTCTACTTTCTCACTATTGGCTAGTGCTTCAACCTCGTTAAAATTTAATTGTAAACTGTTACAAATTTCTTGTAAAACTTTTTTGTCAGATATATCTTTTTCATTAGCCCATAAATATTTTAAACATTCTTTTCCAAAGCTTAATTTATTTCCAAGTTGAATTGCTGCAATTGTAAATTTTGCAGGTAAATGAGGATCAGAAGGTGGAAAAAATTTTGGTTGAGAATTAATGCTAACTCCATATTTTTTTCCAATTCTTTCAATTTCAACTAGACGATATTTTAATCTTGATGGATGTCTTTTGGGGACTGGAACTCCACCAGTATTTGGAAAAACTTGACCTACAAGATCAAAAGGCATTTCTTCAACTTCAATATTTTTTTTATTAACTAAATTAATAAACCTATCAATTGCTAAGTAAGAAAATGGTGAAGCAACACTATAGTAATATTTTATTTTCATATTATTTTTCTGCTATATATACCTTTAACTAAAATTGGATATAAAATTATGTTTGAACTCTTAAGTGCCGATACACCTAATGGAAAAAAGGTGTCTATTTTATTAGAAGAATTAAATTTAAAATATAAAGTGACTAAAATTAATATATTAAAAGGCGACCAATTTAGTCCTAATTTTTCAAAAATTAGTCCATTTAACAAAATTCCAGTTTTAAGAGATTTGAAAACAAAAAAAACAATTTTTGAATCTGGTGCCATACTTATTTATCTTGGAGAAAAATATAAAAAATTTTATGATAAAAAAGATAGGTTAAAAATATTACAATGGCTAATGGCTCAGATGGCATACGTAGGTCCAATGTTTGGGCAGCATCACCAGTTTCATCATTATAATCATGGAAAAAGTAAATTTGGAGAAGAAAGATATTTTAGAATTTCAACTCAAATATATAAAGATCTTGATAGAAGATTAGCTAAATCAAAGTATTTGGCATGTTCAAAATATACGATAGCTGATATTGCAACTTTCCCTTGGGTAGCTAGACATGAAATTCATGATATTGGATTAAAAAAATTTAAAAATCTTACACGTTGGTTTGAATTAATTTCGAAAAGAAAAGCAGTTATTAAAGGATACGATTTTATGAATAGAGGTGAAACTATTCCAAAACCTTAATCGTCGGCGAAAATTTTTTCTTGTTTTTCGTGTCTTTCCTGTGCCTCAACCGTCATTGTTGCAATTGGTCTGGCAATTAATCTTTTTAAACCAATTTCTTCTCCTGTCTCTTCACAATATCCATAAGTACCATCTTCAATTTTCTGAAGAGCAGAATCAATTTTTTTCATTAGTTTTTTGTGACGATTTACAGTTCTCATTTCAACAGATTTGCTTGTAAAAGATGTTGCTTGATCTACTACATCTGCCGAAGCTGCATTGTCATCATCGTTACCAAAAATAATTCTGTTATTCTGTTCTATTAAATCGTTTTTCCATTCAGCAAGAGCTTTTCTAAAAAAAGCTTTATGTTTAGCACACATATACTTTTCCTTTGCTGATGGTACGTAAGTCTTTGAAATTTTTGTTGGCATAATTAATTTAAGGGATGGAATATATGTTCCATATTTTTAGTGTCAATTATTATGAATAATTATAAAAACTAAATAATGGCAATTAATAGACTATTTCACTATTTTTTACTCACACATTTAGCGGTTTGGACGCTAATACCAAGTATCACAAATCATAATTTACCTCTTGATACCATAGAGGCTTTAGCATGGGGAAGTAATTTAGATTGGGGATTTAACAAGCACCCTCCTCTGAGTGCTTTAGCAGTTGAAATATTTTATCAAATTTTTGGAACACAAGATTGGGTTTATTACTTTTTGAGTCAATTATTCGTTATAACCGCTTTCTACTTTGTGTTTAAATTATCAAAAGAAATTCTTAATACTGAGAAGCATGCGTTATTATCTGTTTTACTCTTAGAAGGAATTTATTTTTATAACTTTACTTCTCCAGAATTCAATGTGAATGTATGTATGTTACCATTCTGGGCAATGACTGGTTACTATGCTTATAAATGCCTAAAAGATAACCTTGTAAAAGATTATATTATTCTTGGAATTGTTGCTGCGCTTGGCTTTTTATCTAAATATCTTTTTATCTATTTATTAATTGGAGTAAAAATCTTTTTTATTTTTTATATAAGAAAGAATAATTTTAAAATTAATTATATCATTCCAGGAGTTATATTTTTGTTAATTCTAACTCCACATTTAATTTGGCTCACTGAAAACAATTATATTACAATTACATATGGTTTAAAAAGAACAGGAGAAATCAAAAGTTATCTTGATCATATTATTTTGCCATTAACTTTTTTAGGTAAGCAAATTGGAATTCTAATCCCTTTTTTTATTTTATTATTTATTCTGATAAAAAATTTAAAAATCAGCCTTTCTTTTAAAGACCAAAACCTCTTGTATTTATTGTCCATTTCAATAATGCCATTGCTTTTAATAATTTTAACATCTGTGATAATGGGGGCAAAAATTAGAACGATGTGGATGACACCATTCTATCTATATATTGGGGTATTTTTTATTTACCTTTATCAAAATAACATAGATCTTTATAAACTTAAAAATTTTAATTATATCTTTATTTTTCTATTTTTACTGTCTCCATTTTTATATGGATATATATCGGTTTTTAAAACCGACAAAAGAACAGATTATAATGGTAAAATGATAGCACAAAAAATTCAAAATCAATGGAATGAAAAAAATAATACAACAATTAACTTTGTTACAGGGAATGAATGGATAGGTGGTAACTTGTCATATCATTTGAAATCTAGACCAACATGGACAAATAAAATACTATCTGATGACAAAATTTGTTTTGATAAAGAATATAAAGCCACTAGTTTTATTAAATCACAATTTTGTATTGCAAATAATTATAAAGAATTATCTAAATATTAATGAAAAAATATATTATTTTAATACCTGTTTATAATGATTGGCGTTCAGTCTTTAGATTAATTGAAAATATTGATTCACATATAAATAATGAAACTATTGATATTGTAATTGTTAATGATGCCTCAACTGAAAGTTTTGATAATAATCAAAAACAATTTTCAAAAATTAATTCTGTAAAAATTATTAATTTAATTAAAAATGGTGGACATCGAAAAGCGATTGCAACTGGTCTAAAATATTGCCAAGAAAATCTAGATTACGATTATATCATTCCAATGGATGGTGATGGAGAAGATAGGCCTGAGGAATTAAAAGATTTCTTTAACCAGGTTCAAGAAATACAACCTGAAGTTATCACTGCAACTAGAGTAAAAAGAAGTGAAGGTTTTTTATTTAAATTTTTATACTCAATTCATAAAATTTTTACTCACCTCATTACGGGTAAGCTTATTAAATTTGGTAATTACACTTGTTTATCAAAAAATGCTGTTTCAAAACTTTTATCTGATGGGTCTGTGTGGTTAAGCTACTCTGGTTCCATTACCAAGCACTTTCCTCAATTTTCTACTATTCAATCCACTAGAGGTAATAGATATTTCGGACCTTCAAAAATGAGTATTTTTGCACTTATTTTACACTCCTTGAGAATCTCAACAGTTTTTAGAGAGAATATTTTCATTCGAGTAGTGATTGTAATTCTTTTTTTTGGATTACTTTCTTATTACTCCTCTTTATATTTTCTTATCCCTTCTCTTGCTGGTTGGGTATTTTTGTTCTTTATTATTTGTTTAGCTTTAGATGACAATATTAAAAAATTAAATAACTGCCTTAATAATATTAAAAGCCTATCTAATATTTATAGTCGGTAAAAAATCATAACTAGAAGTGTCAATTTTTGAAGAATGCCCCCTTCTCATTCTCCAGTTGTTACAAAACCCAGTATCCGCAACTGTAATCATATTTCTTCCAAATTTAAAATTTGTTTTATCAATTGCTTTCATTAAACTTTGGGATTTTTCTTTCTTTTCATATGAAAATAAACCTTCATCATATTTTCCCTTTCTTGATAATCCTGAAAAAATTACACCGGCTTTTTGATAACGAGGACCTTTTAAAAATATTTCTTTTAAAGACTGAATACAAATTTTTGTTAACAAAATACTATCATCGCTGGGTATTGGTAAATCTACTTTCTTAGATCTAGAAAAAAACTTTTCACTCTTATCGAAAGGACTATTTCTTATAAAAACAATTACTGATTTTACAACTTGCCTATCAACTCTAATTTTTTCAGCAGCATTTAAACAATGTGCAACTACAGACTCTTTTAATGTATCATAATCTAATACTTTCTTACCAAATGATCTTGATACACAACAATTTTTTCTTGGATTTGAATTAGACTCAAACCCTATACAATTTATTCCTCTTAACTCCATAACTGTTTTTAAACCAAGAACATTTGTATTTTTTTTTATCCATCTATTACTTGCATCTTTTAAATCATAAGCACTTTTAATATTATTGCTTTTATATAATTTAGATATTTTTCTACCTACTCCCCAAATATCTTCAATTGGAAAATTTTTTAACAAATCGTCAATTTCTTTTTCATCATTCAAAATAAAACTTTTAATTCCGATTTTTTCTTTTTTTGCAATATGATTTGCAACTTTTGACAATGTTTTTGTTTTTGCAACACCAATACTTACAGGGATACCTGTCCATTTTAATATTATAAATCTTAATTCACTAATAAAATTTTCTAGATCCTCATCTTTTATTAAACTTAAATCTAAAAAAGCTTCATCAATCGAATATATTTCAATTGTTGGGCAAAACTTTTTTAGAACATGCATTACTCTTCTTGAAATATCTCCGTATAGTGCGTAGTTAGAAGAAAATACCTGGACTTTATGAGATTTAATTAAATGCTTAACTTTAAAATAAGGCTCTCCCATCTTTATTCCTATTTTTTTTGCTTCTACCGATCTTGATATAACGCAACCATCATTATTAGATAAAACAACAACAGGAAGGTTATTTATTCTTGGGTTAAAGAGTCTTTCGCAAGAAACATAAAATGAATTGCAATCAACTAGTGCTATTTTTTTTGAATTTTTATTTTTTAACTTTATGTATGACATAAGTTACCACTCCCCAAACTTGAGTTTCATTATCTTCGGTGATTTCAATAAAATGATTATGATTACCTAATTTAGAAATTAGAAAAAATTTATTATTTTTTTTTACAATTTTTTTAACTACAAGTTGTCCTTGATAATTAAGAACTGCAACTGAGTTGTGTTTAACATTAAGACTTTTATCGACGATTAATACATCTCCATCATAAATATGGTCTTCAACCATTGAATAGCCTGAAACTCTTATTAAAAAAGTTGATGCTTTGTTTGAAATTAACTCTTCATTAAGATTTATTTCATCTTCTAAGTAATCTGTTGCAGGAGAAGGAAATCCAGCACATACCTTTTGAAGAATAATTGGTAACTTTTCATGAATTTTCATGTTCTTATTTTGTTCTTTTTTTACAAATATTTCAACTAAATTATAGGTTGTATTTTGAGTCCAGAGCTGAATCAGAACAGAATCAAACAGAGAACATTTAAACCTAAACGGTGCTCGAGTGTGGATAAAAATTATGAGGCTTTTCTTTTAAAATAATTACCAAGAATAGTTGCGCCAGGTTCGATACTAATAGAGTTGTAAGAAATTTTACCATGAACCTTTGCGGATGGACCTATTGCAACTCTATTTGCAATAATATCACCTTTAACCTCACCTAAAACAAAAACCCAATCTGAATTAATGTTTCCAGCAACTAAAGAGTTTGGTCCAATTTTAAGAAACTTGCATGTTAAGTTTCCATTTATAGTGCCATTGAAAAATAGGTTACCATCATACTCTACATCAGCATTACAATTAAAAATATTAGGCTTGCTTGGAAAAATTATATTAATTTCTTTGGTTTCCTTAGAATAAAAAAGTGATTTAAAAAAATTAATCATTATTTAACACCTAATCTTTTTTGTATATCGCTAGATGATGTTGTAAATCTAAAAACATATTTTTCATCTGGTCTTGCTCTTTTAAAACATTCTTGAGCACATAAAGCGCTTTCATGAAATCCGCTTAAAATAAGTTTTAGCTTTCCAGGGTAAGTACAAATATCTCCAATAGCAAATATGCCTTTTTCATTAGTTTCAAAATTTTGAGTATTCACTTTTAAAGATTTTGCTTCTAAATCTAGGCCCCAATTGGCAATTGGGCCAAGTTCCATTTTTAAACCAAAAAAAGCTAATACACTGTCAGCAGATATTTCTTTTTGCTCTCCGCTATCATGCTTTAATACAACTTTTTCTATTTTATCATTACCTTCAAAATTAACTGGTTGATGGTTAGTTAATATTTCAACTTTTCCATTTTTTTCTAATTCTCTAGCAAGGTTAACTGTATGTTGCGCAGCTCTAAACTCTTCTCTTCTATGGATTAAAATAATTTTTTTCGAAATCTTAGAAAGTTCAACTGTCCAGTCTAAAGCAGAGTCTCCTCCTCCAAAGATACAAACAGTTTGATCTTTAAATTTATTTTTATCTTTCACTGAATAAAACAAGTTTGTTTTTTCAAATTTTTCAATATCCTTAATCGGAGGTTTTCTTGGCTCAAATGAACCAACGCCTGCTGCTATAATAATATTTGGAGTTTCAAATTGATTTTGATCACTAGTAGTTACTATCCAAGCATTATCTTTTTTTTCTAATTTTTCTACACGCTGGTTTAAATGAAAATTTGTTTTAAATGGATCTATTTGTTTAAGTAAATTTTTAGTTAAAGTTTCACCCGTACACTCAGGTAATGCTGGAATATCGTAAATAGGTTTATCGGGATAAAGCTCAATGCATTGGCCGCCAACTTTATCTAGATTGTCAATAACGTGAGCATTTAAACCCATAATTCCAAGTTCAAATACTGCAAACAAACCAACTGGGCCTGCTCCTACAATGACTGCATCTGTTTTAATCATCTAACCTTGTTTCTCTGGAAGATTAACCACAATACCATCGTGCTTATCTTCTAATATTAATTGACAACTTAACCTGCTATTACTTTTAGTTTCAAAGGCAAAATCTAACATATCTTTTTCACTATCGCTTTGCTCTGATAACTTATCTAACCACTCTTCTTTAACATAAACATGGCAAGTTGCGCACGCACATGCACCCCCACAATCTGCATCAATTCCTGGAACACCATTTTGAACTGCTCCTTCCATAATAGAAAGTCCTGATTCAACGCTAACTTCGTGCTGAGTTCCATTATGTTCGATATAAGTGACTTTTGGCATAGGGACTTTATATTCATAGATATTTATAAAACAACAATGAAGTACAAAAGCCACACTATCAGTTATGAAAATAAAAAGTTTAAACTAAAAGAAGCTTTTAAAATTTCTAGAGGCTCAAAATCATCAATAAAAACATTAAAAATTAAAGTAGAAAAAAATAATATTTTTGGACACGGAGAGTGCGTTCCTTACGCCCGATATGGTGATAAATTAGAAAAAATAACAAAAATTTTAAAAAGTAATAAAAATATTAATGATCTTAATGAAATAAAATTTTTGTCTCTAAGAAATGCAATTTCAAATGCCTATTACGATTTAAAATTGAAAGAAAAAAAAGTTCCTTTTAAAAAAATTGTAAAATACGCAAAATTCAAAACTGCAATAACTATTCCTATAGTTAATGAAAAGAAATTTAAGAAACAAGTTGTCAAATATAAAAATGTTAAATATCTAAAAATTAAACTAAATGAAAAAAATATTTTTAACTATCTAGATATTGTCAAAAAAAATTCTACCAAAAGTAAAATTATAATTGATGCTAACGAAGGTTGGTCACTATCTTTTTTAAGAGCAAATGAAAAAAAATTAAAACAATATAATATTTTATTTATAGAGCAGCCGTTGAAATCAAGTAAAGATCATCTACTAAAAAGTAATTTACCTTTGTGCGCAGATGAAAGTTTTCATTTAAATAAAAATAATAAAAATATTAAAAAAATTTATAAATGGGTAAATATTAAACCTGATAAATTTGGAACTGAGAAAGATATTATGAAAGCAATAAAATATGCTCGTAAAAATAAATTAAAAATATTTTTAGGTTGTATGGTGAGTAGCTCATTATCAATTATACCTTCCCTTCGATTTGCAAAATATTGCAACGTACTTGATCTTGATGGAGCAATGTTTTTATCTCAAGATTATAAATTTGGTTTAAAATATAAAAAAGATAATTTGATTTATAACAAAAGCTTTAATTTTGGGCACAATTAATGTTGCGGTGTAAAACACATTATCTTTGATTTTAATTTTATTTTTAATTAAAATACTAGAAGGGAAAATGAATTGAGCAAATATCAAGAAACATTTAATCGTTCACTATCAAATCCAGATGAGTTTTGGTCTGAAGCTGCTGATCAAGTCAAATGGATTAAAAAATTTGACAAAGTAGTTCATTGCGAAAAAAAACCTTTCTACAGATGGTTTAAAGGTGGAAAGATTAATACATGCTATAATGCTTTAGACCGACATATTGAGGAAGGAAATGGAGATAGGACTGCACTAATCTTTGATAGTGCAATGACTAATACGAAGAAAAAATTTTCATATAAAGAATTAAGAGATGCTACTGCAAAACTTGCAGGTGGGCTTCAAAGACAAGGTGTAAAAAAAGGTGACCGTGTCATCATATATATGCCAATGATACCTGAAGCAATTCAAGCTATGTTAGCTTGTGCAAGAATTGGTGCAGTTCATAGTGTTGTGTTTGGTGGATTTGCATCAAATGAACTTGCAAGTCGTATAGATGACAGTGGTGCAAAAGTTATTTTATCTGCATCTTGTGGTTTAGAACCTGGAAGAACTGTGGACTATAAACCGCTTCTTGAGGGTGCTTTAAAAGAGGCAAAACATAAAGTTGAAAAAGTTGTAATATTTCAAAGAGATACTCATAAAATTGATTTAGCTGAAGGTTTTGTTGATTGGAATAAATTTATTGATGGAGCTGATCATGCAGAATGTGTTGAGTGTGATGCAAATGATCCAGCATACATTTTATATACCTCCGGAACGACTGGAGTTCCAAAGGGAATTTTAAGAGATATAGCGGGTCACATTGTTGCATTAAAATGGACGATGCAAAATGTTTATGACATTAACCCAGGTGATGTTTGGTGGTCGGCTAGTGATATTGGTTGGATTGTTGGTCACTCTTATATTGTGTATGGTCCTTTGTTTCATGGATGTACAACTGTAGTTTTTGAAGGAAAACCTGTTGGAACACCAGACCCTGGTGCTTTTTGGAGAATAATTTCAGAATATAAAGTTAAAACTTTATTTACTGCTCCTACTGCATTTAGAGCAATTAAAAAAGAAGATCCAAATGGTGAGTATTTTAAAAAATATGATTTATCACATTTTGAAGCTTTGTATCTTGCAGGTGAAAGAGCAGATCCAGACACTATTCATTGGGCGGAAAAGTTATTACAAAAACCAGTCATTGATCATTGGTGGCAAACTGAAACAAGCTGGACAATTTCTGGCAACTTTAAAGGATTAGGATTATTCGATACCAAATACGGTTCTGCTGGAAAGCCAGCTCCTGGTTATGATGTAAAAGTTTTAAAAGAAGATGGTAGTGAGGCTAAACCTGGAGAGATGGGAGATATCTGTGTTAAGCTGCCTTTGCCACCAAGCACTTTTCCAACACTTTGGAATGCTGACGAAAGATATGAAGAAAATTATATGACTACTTATCCTGGATATTACCAAACTTACGATGCAGGTCATATTGATGAAGATGGTTACGTTTGGATTATGTCTAGAACCGATGACATTATTAATGTTGCAGGACATAGATTATCAACGGGTTCTATGGAAGAAGTTCTATCTGAACATCCTGATGTTGCAGAATGTGCAGTTATTGGAATAGCAGATAAACTGAAAGGTCAAATGCCAGTTGGATTGGTAGTGTTAAAAGCAGGCGTTACAAAAACACCAGAAGATATTGAAAAAGAATGTGTAAAAATGATTAGAGAAAAGATAGGACCAGTTGCAGCCTTTAAAACTGCAATTGTAATCAAAAGACTACCAAAAACTAGATCTGGAAAAGTATTAAGAGGGACAATGAGAAAAATTGCGGATAAAGAAGAATATAAAATGCCAGCAACAATCGATGATCCAGCAATTCTGGATGAAATCAAAGACTCTCTTATGGTTGCTAAGATCTTATAATTATTTGTGATTTAAAAAGTCTCTCTCAATACACATGGCGATACCCATACCACCACCAATACAAAGAGTTGCTAAACCTTTTTTAACTTTTCTTTTTTGCATCTCATGAATTAAAGATACAAGAATTCTAGCACCAGATGCGCCAATTGGATGACCAAGAGCAATGGCGCCACCATTTACATTTATTTTATCGGCAGTAAAACCAAGCTCTTTATTTACTGAGATTGCTTGTGCCGCAAATGCTTCATTAGCTTCGACTAAGTCAACTTGATCTTCACCCCAACCAGCTTTTTCTAAAGCTTTTTTTGATGCCGGTATTGGACCAGTTCCCATGATTGATGGATCTACTCCACATTGTGCCCAAGAAACTATTCTAGCTAAAGGTTCAATTTTTCTTTTCTTTGCTTCTTCAGCAGTCATTAACACAACTGCAGCAGCGCCATCATTAATTCCAGAAGCGTTACCGGCAGTAACTGTACCATCCTTCTTAAATGCAGGTCTTAATTGAGATAATTTATCAACTGTTGTATCTGATTTTGGATATTCATCTGTATCAAATGTTTTTTCTTGTTTTTTAATTTTTACTTTAATTGGAACAATTTCATCTTTAAATTTCTTTTCATTAATTGCTTCAGTTGCTTTTCTTTGAGATGATGATGCAAAAGTATCCTGATCTTCTCTAGAAATTTTATATTTTTCAGCAACATTTTCAGCAGTGATACCCATATGATAATTATTATAAGCATCCCATAAACCATCAACGATCATACTATCTGTTAAAGTGCCAGGACCCATTTTGATGCCATTTCTTAAATTTGCAAAGTGCGGGGCATTACTCATACTTTCTTGACCACCAGCAACCATAACTTTTCCATCACCACATAATAATGAGTTGTATGCTAGAGCAACTGAGGCTAATCCTGATCCACACACCTGATTAATTGTTGTTGCAGTTTTATCTTTTGAAATACCTGCGTGAATAGCTGCTTGTCTTGCTGGGTTTTGTCCAGCGCCAGTTGTTAACACTTGGCCCATGTAAACCATATCAACATCATCTGCTTTTAAGTGAGAGTGGTTCATACATCTTTTAATAACTTCTGCTCCAAGTTGAGGTGCAGTTTGTGAAGCCAAAGAACCACCAAAAGATCCGATTGCAGTTCTAAAAGCACTTGTGATTACGATATTAGTTTTATCTGACATTCATTTTCTCCTAATTAAATTATTGATAATGTTGACCACCATTAATATTTAAAGTTGCTCCAGTCATAAAAGCTGCTTCATCACTACATAAGTAACTTACTAGTGAAGCAATTTCTTTTGGATCAGCCAATCTTCCAACGGGAATTTGAGCTACGATACTTTCTAATATTTTTGGATCAATTTTTTTAACCATATCTGTTCCAACATAACCAGGTGCAATAGCATTAACAGTAACACCTTTGTTTGCATTTTCTTGTGCAACAGCTTTTGTAAAACCTATGATACCAGCTTTTGCAGCTGAGTAATTTGATTGTCCCATTTGCCCCTTAACACCGTTAATAGAACTAATAGAAACAATTCTACCAAATTTTTTTGCTCTCATATTTTCGATAACATTTCTTGTCACATTAAACATTGAGTTTAAATTAATATTAATTACAGCGTTCCATTCTTCTACAGACATCTTGTGTAAAAATTTATCTTTTGTTATACCTGCATTATTAATTAAAATATCGATCGTCTTTCCAGACTCTTCTTCAATTTGTTTAATTGCTTTAACGCAATCTTCATAATAAGAAACATCGAATTTTATAACTTTAATTCCAGTTTCTTTAGAAAATTCATTTGGACCTTCTGGTGTTCCAATATAACTTGCAACAACTTCATATCCGTCATCTTTTAATTTTTTAGAAATTGCAGCACCAATTCCTCTTGTACCGCCTGTTACTAGTGCCAATCTATTTGTCATTGTGAAAACGCTTATATTACTTTCTTAAATTACTACAAGGTTAGATATAAAATCTGGGGGAGAAACCTAACCTTGTAGATAAGTACTAAAATTAGTTTTTAGTAGTTTCAGCTTTAACAGTAGCTTTAGCAGTTTCTTCAGAAACAACTTTTTTAAGCTCAGTTAAACCATCTAAAAATCTAGTATTTAGAATTTGGTATGCTTCGTTAGCAGTTTTTTCATTGATTTTAGATAATTCAGCAACGTTTTTTTGTGCTTCTACGATTGCTTTTTTAACTAATTCAATTGATTTAGCTGCTTGATCTTGAGTATTACCTTTTGCAACTTCAGTAGTAGCTTCTTTTGCGCTAGAGATAGCAGTATTAAGAATTTCTACTTGTTTGCTTGCGAAAGCATTTACACCTTCGAAAACAGCTTTAGATGCACCAGCAACTGCTTCAAGAGTTTTCTTTTGAGCATCAATGTAGTTTGCAGAATTTACATCTACATTTGGTAATTTTGTTGCTGATAATACTTTTTGAAAATCAAACATTTCAAATGGATTGTTAGCGTTGAACATATTGTTCTCCTTATTTTTAGTGTTATCGTTCATAACTGAGGGTGATATATATTGCGATGCGCAATATTTCAATAGATAAAAACCTCATATATTATAAATTATTGATTTTATTGATTTATTTTTATGTGCGAAGCAAAATAATATATTGCAATGTAAAAGAATATATTGCATTTGCTCATAAAAGCTATTTATATGCTTTTAACCTTAAGAAAGTGAATAATGAAAAAAGAAAATAATACAACAGATTTTACAAAAATTCAGACACCAAATTTTGATCAGTTAAACGACATATTTGAAAACAACTTAAAAATTTATAATAATTTTATTAATAATATGTCTGAGCCAAAAAAAGGTGATCAGAATGAAAAAAAGAACAACAAAAATAAAGATAATTTTACCCCAGTAGATTTATTAAATTTAATTAACCCAACTACAACAAAGATCACAAATTCTTTATTTGATATTTCAAGTAAAATGACAACTAAGCCAGATGCTTATTACCAAAATATTAATAAATGGATTCAGGAAATAACTTCTTTAAACTTTTATTTTATCTCGCGTTTATCTAATAAACCTGCTGATCCAATAGCAGTACCCGATAAAACAGATAAAAGGTTTTCAACTCCAGAATGGTCTGAAAATATTTTCTTTGATTTTATAAAACAGTTTTATCTTCTTACTTCTCGTATGATGGATAGTATTGTAGATTCATTAGAACATATTGATCCAAAACAAAAAAAATTAATTAAATTTTATACCAACCAAATCAATGCAGCTTTTTCACCAACAAATTTTGTTGCAACTAACCCGGAAGTATTAAACCAAACTATAAAAGAAGGTGCTCAAAACTTAGTAAGAGGTTTTGAGAATTTCAGAAAAGATTATCTAAAACATCCAAATAAAATGTTTATTTCCCAAACAGCCGAGGAGTTCACTGTGGGTGATAATATTGCAAATACTAAGGGATCAGTAATTTTTAAAAATAATGTTTTTGAATTAATTCATTATTCTCCAGAAACTAAGCAACAGTTTGAAAAACCAATGCTTATTATCCCTCCATTTATCAATAAGTTTTACATCATGGATTTGAATGAAAAAAAATCTATGATCAAATATTTATTAGAAAAAAATCAAAATACATTCTTAATCTCTTGGAAAAATCCAAAAGCAGATAGTAAAGATTTTGGTTTTAATGAATATATAAATGATGGTGTGCTAAAAGCTTTAGAGCTTGTTTGCAAAGAAACAGGATCAGATGGCGCAAACACTGCATCTTACTGTGTTGGTGGAACATTAACATCAATGGTTCTTGCTCACTTAGCAAATCAAAAAAATAATAAATATAAAATTTTATCATCAACATTCTTCACAAGCCTTGTCGACTTTACTGAGCCTGGTGATCTTGGTGTTTTTATTAGTGAAGAGCAAATCGAAATGATTGAAAAGCAAATGAAAGGCAAAGGTTACTTTGATGGTAAAGATATGGCAGCATGCTTTAATTTTATGAGACCTGGTGACCTGTACTGGAATTATGTAATTAATAATTATTTAAAAGGAAATCAGCCTACGGCATTTGACATGCTATATTGGAATAGTGACTCTACTAGAATACCAGAAGTTCTACATAGTGATTATTTAAGATCAATGTACTTAAATAACTTATTAGTTAAAAAACAATATAATTTTGATGGAAACATCTTAGATATGTCTAAAATTTCTACTCCAATGTTTCATGTTGCAACTACTGATGATCATATTGCTCCTTGGAAATCTGTATTTATGGGTTTGTCTCAATACAAAAGTAATATTGAATTCACTCTAGCAAACTCAGGTCATATTGCTGGTATTATACAAGGAAAAGGTGCAAAACCTGGCAAGCAATATTATTTTGAAAATAGTAAAATTGAAAAAGACTCAGAAAAATGGTTAGAAAATTCTAAAAGAGTTGAAGGATCATGGTGGCCTAAATGGACTGATTGGCTAAAACAATATTCTGGTGATTTAAAAAATATTAATGAAATCAATTTAAATAATTTGAAAGAGCTGTATAAAGCTCCAGGAAAATACGTATTAGAAAAATAATGATTGAAATAAAAAAATACTCAAATAGAAGATTATATAATACTGAAACTAGCTCTTATATTACTCAAGAGGATATCGTTTCTTTAATCAAACAAGGAAAGCAATTTAAAATTAAGGATGTTGAGTCTAAAAAAGATATTACTTCAAGTATTTTAACTCAAATCGTTTTAGAAAGAGAAACTACTGGTACAAACTTAATTCCTGAGGAATTTTTAAAACAAATTATTCTTTTTTATGAGAATGATAGATCATCAGAGATGTTTGGTTTTTTAAGTAACGTAATGAATTTTGCTGATGCAAATAAATTTTTTAATAATGGCTTTCAAAATATTATGAAATTTAATCCTTTTGATTTCCAAGCTTATTTTAATAATAATTCAAATAATAATGATGCTAAGGAGACTCCTCCTGCTGAAAATAATGCATCAAAAGAAAATGAAATAACAGAATTAGCTAATCAAATTGATGAGCTTAAATCTGAAATCAACAAATTAAATAAAGAAAAAGTTAATTAAAACTATAAGGCTGTCCAGAGCTTTTTAGAATTAGCTCCTGATTCCAAACTACAATTTTTCCACTAATAACTGTTCCAGAGGGAGAGACGTCAATATTAGTTCCATTAAATGGAGTCCAGCCACAATTACTTTCTATCCATTCATCATTTATAGTAAATTTTTGGTTAAGTTTATAAATTGTTAAATCTGCAATATGACCAACCTCAAGCGCTCCTCTATTTTTAATGCCAAAAATTTTACAAGGGTTAATACACAAAAGTTCAACTAATTTTTTTAAATTAATTTTACCTTTTAAAAAATAATCAGTCATTATTAATCCTATAGTCTGTGTACCTGGCATACCAGACGGGCTTTTTGGATAAGGTTGTTTTTTTTCCTCAATTGTATGAGGAGAATGGTCAGAACCAATGATGCTAATCAAATTATCTTCTACCCCTTTCCATATTCCATCACTATGTTCTTTGGTTCTTATAGGAGGGTTGATTTGTGCAAAAGTATCAAGCTGATCATAGATATCCGGGGCATATAAAGATAAATGTTGTGGTGTTGTTTCTAAAGTTGTGTGCGTTGGTTTTTTGTCTCTTACATAATCAACTTCATCTTTAGTTGTTATATGTAAAATATGAATGTTTTTTTTATATTTATTTGAAAGTTCTATTAATTTTTTTGTAGATGAAACCGCACAATCAACACTTCTCCATTTATAATGTGATTTAACATTACCCTCTTCAATTGTACTTTTTCTCGACATGAGCATATCTTCATCTTCAGAATGAATAGATACTATTCTTGGTGAGTTTTTAATAACTTGCTCAATATAAAAATCGTCCTTAACCAAAAGATCACCAGTTGAGGAACCGACAAACATTTTAACTCCGCAGCATCCATCAAAGCCTTTTAAAAAATCTAATTTGTCTGAATTTTCGTTAGTAGCCCCAAAATAAAATGCATAATTACAATGCATATTATCTTTTGCTCTTGATAGCTTATCATTAAGCGCATCTGCATTATCTGTTATTGGAGAAGTATTTGGCATCTCAAATATTCCTGTAATACCACCCATCACAGCCGCTCTACTTCCGCTCTCTAAGGTTTCTTTTTTGGGATGACCAGGTTCTCTAAAATGCACATGAGTGTCGATAAAACCAGGAAAAATTGTAAGACCAGCACAATCTTTTACTTCATGTGGACCATCTGGAATATTCTTATCTATTTTTTTAATCTTATTATCTTCAATTAAAATATCTAAGTTTTGAAGCTCATCATTGTAGCAAACTTGACCATTTTTTAATAATAATGACATAATAAAAGTAATGAGATCTAATTATACAACTAACATAGAAAACAAAAGAGTAATTTCAATAACTGGGGATGAATCCGAGACTTTTTTAAATAATATTATCACTAACGATGTAAAAAAAATAAACTCTAATAATTCTATTTATTCTTGTTTATTATCACCTCAAGGGAAAGTTATAAGTCATTTTTTTATATCAAAGATAGATAATAAATTTCTTATAATAGTAGATGATTATTTATCTGATGATCTCATAGAAAAGCTTAATTTTTATAAATTAAGGTCCCAAGTAGATATAAAAGATGAAAATTTATATAATGTTATATTTACAACAGATGAGAATTTTAAATTTAATTCAATTTTAGATTTTGAAGATCCAAGAATTCCTAATTTTGGTAAATATTTTATTTCAAAAAAAAATGACAATTTAGGTATTAATTTAGAAGATAGTGAAAAATATTATAAATTAATAAATTTAAATGGACTGATTGATAGCATTTTTAATCAAATACAAGGTCAATATTTTTCTTTAGAATTAAATATGCAAGAGTTAAACGCTATTGATTTTTCCAAAGGTTGTTATGTCGGTCAAGAAAATACAGCCAGAATGAGTCTAAAAGAAAAAATATCAAAAAAACTATTTCGTCTTAATAGTGAAAGCAAGCTAAGTTCTGGTGAAGAAATATTCTTTAACAAAGAAATAATTGGAAAAATTGTTAGTGAGAATCCAAATTTTGCAATGATCAAAATGTTAAAGTTTAATGAATTTAATGATAAGGATTTAAAAACCCAAGATGATATAAAAGTAAAAATTTCTAAACCTAATTGGATGAATTGAAATGGTGCGGTCAGAGAGACTTGAACTCTCACGGGAAAACCCACACGGCCCTCAACCGTGCCTGTCTACCAATTCCAGCATGACCGCTTTTTTACTGTATTCAGAATATAAAATGTGACATTAATGTTAAGTATTTTTTTTTAAATAAATATTATATTTAATTATGAGTAACGAACTTAAGTTTAATTCTGAAATAGAGAGCATAACAAGCCCACTATATAAAAAAATACAAGGTGTCATCCCAGAGATTGAATGGCCAACAATGGCTCCTTATATTTACGAAATCAATAAACTTAAAAAAGAAAAAGACGTCACAATTTTAGCTCATAACTATCAGGCGCCAGAAATTTTCTATGGTGTCGCAGATATTGTTGGAGACTCACTTGGGCTAGCGATTGATGGAGCGAAAGTAAAAACAGATAAAATTTTAATGTGCGGTGTTCATTTTATGGCTGAGACTGCAAAAATTATGTCGCCTGAAAAAAAAATTATACTTCCTGATTTATCGGCTGGTTGTTCATTGGCAGAGTCAATTACCCCCGCGGATGTAAGAAAATTAAAAGCAGAAAACCCAGGAGTGCCAGTTGTTACTTATGTCAATACATCTGCAGATGTTAAGGCTGAAACAGATATATGTTGTACATCGGCTAATGCGGTCAAAATTGTCGAGTCTCTTAATGTAGATAAAGTTATTTTCTTACCAGATGAATATTTAGCAAAATATGTGGCGAGTAAAACTCAAGTTGAAATTATTTCATGGAAAGGAAAATGTGAAGTACATGAGAAGTTTACTGATACAGAAATTTTAGAACTAAGAAAAAAATACCCTGATTTAAAAGTAATCTCTCATCCTGAATGTCCTCCAGATGTTATAAAAGCTTCAGACTACACTGGATCTACAGGATCGATGATTGATTATGTTAAAAATACAAAAGCTAAAGATATCTTTTTAGTCACTGAATGTTCGATGAGTGATAACATTCAAGTTGAAAACCCAAATATTAATTTTGTTAAACCTTGTAACCTTTGCCCTCATATGAAAAAAATTACATTACAGAGTATTTTAAAATCATTAAAAGAAGACAATAATTTTATTGAAATTGATAATGAAATTATTTTGAAGGCTCGCGGTGCAATTGAAAAAATGATTGCTGTTGGCAGATAACATTAGTGAGTGAAAATCAAATAAAGCAATTAATCAATCTTTCAATCCAAGAAGATAAAATTCATCAAGATATTACATCCAAACTAACAATTCCTAATAATCTAATTGTATCAGTAAATATTATTTCTAAAGGTAATGGGATTCTATTTGGAGTAAATATAGTAAAAAAAATTTTAAAAACTATTGATAAAAAAATAAAAATAAAAATTTTTAAATCAGATGGAAAAGGAATTAAAAAAGGGAATAAAATTATAAATTTAAAAGGTAAAGGACAATCAATCCTTAAAAGCGAAAGAATAATTTTAAATTTCTTAGGTCACTTAAGTGGAGTTGCTTCTGAAACTAAAAAACTAGTTAATCAAACTAAAAAATATAAAACAAAAATTTGTTGTACGAGAAAAACGTTGCCTGGTATGCGTTACCTTCAAAAACTAGCAATAAAGGCAGGAGGTGGTTTTAATAATAGATATGATTTGGAACAGGAAATTTTCATTAAAGATAATCACCATTTAGATAAAGTAAAATTTCGTGATAAAATTATTCAAGTTATAAATAAAAATAAAAATAAAAAAATTATTAATGCTGAAGTTGATAATCTAAATCAATTAAAACAAATTGTAGATTTAAAAATTGATAGAATTTTGCTTGATAATTTTTCAACAGTAAGTTTGAAAAAAGCTTTAAAAATAATACCAAAAACTATTCAAACAGAAGCTTCGGGTAATATTAATCCAAAAAATATTATTCAATACGCCAGAACTGGAGTGAAACGAATATCTTTAGGTTATTTGACTCACTCAGTGAAAAATTTTGATTTTTCTCTTGAATTTTAACTAACTTCTTTTTGATAAAATTTTAGCTTGAGCAGCTGAAAGCCTAGCGATTGGTACTCTATAAGGTGAGCAAGAAACATAATTTAATCCTGCTTTCTGACAGAACATAATTGAATCTGGATCACCGCCGTGCTCACCACAAATTCCTAATTTAATTTTTGATTTATTTTTCTTTGCATTCTTACAAGCAAGTTCTACCAATTGTCCCACTCCATTAACATCTATGCTTACAAATGGATCAATTTTAAAAATATTATTATCTACATAATCATCTAAGAACTTACCCGCATCATCTCTACTAATACCTAGAGTGGTTTGAGTTAAATCATTTGTTCCAAAACTAAAAAAATCCGCATGCTTCGATATATCATGAGCATTAAGCGCAGCTCTTGGTAACTCAATCATTGTTCCAACCATATAGTCTAGTTTTTGATTATATTTTTTTGATATCTCTTTTGCTTTACTATCTACAAGTTCTTTTAAAATTTCTAATTCTTGACCTGTAGCAACAAGTGGGATCATAATTTCTGGTAAAACTTTTATTTTTTCTTTCTTACACTGCAATACTGCTTCAAAAATTGCTTCACATTGCATCTCGTATATTTCTGGATAAGAAATGGCTAATCTACAACCTCGATGACCTAACATTGGATTTTCTTCATGAAGATCAGAGATTCTATCTTTAATTTCTTTTTCTGAAATTCCCAAGGAAGATGCCACAGATGAAATTTCTTTTTCACTTTTTGGTAAAAACTCATGAAGAGGCGGATCTAATAATCTAATAGTAACGGGCAAACCTTTCATGATGGAGAAGATTTCATAAAAATCTTTCTTTTGAAAAGGTAATATTTTACCCAAAGCTTCGCTACGATCTTCTTTTGATTTTGATAAAATCATTTGTCTGACATATAAAATTCTTTCTTCATCAAAAAACATATGTTCTGTTCTGCATAAACCTATACCTTCTGCCCCAAACTCTCTTGCAACTTTTGTATCTAATGGAGTTTCAGCATTAGTTCTAACTTGCATTTTTCTAGTTTTATCAGCCCAAGACATGATTTTTGAAAAATCACCTGAAATATCTGGTTTAATGGTTTTGACTTCACCTGACATTACTTCTCCGCTTGATCCATCTATTGTGATGATATCACCCTCTTTAAAGACTCGATTGCCAACTTTAAATTCTTTACTTTGATAATCAATTTGAATTGTTCCTGAACCAGATACACATGGCTTACCCATTCCTCTGGCTACAACTGCCGCGTGACTTGTCATACCACCGCGACAAGTTAAGATTCCTTCTGCTGCATTCATACCGTGAATATCCTCTGGTGATGTTTCTAATCTAACAAGTATTGTTTTTTGATTTTGTGATTTCAAAGTTTCAGCATCATCTGCAGAAAAAGTAATTTTTCCAGATGCTGCTCCTGGAGAAGCTGGTAGTCCTTTTGCTATAATATCTTTCTCGGCTTTTGGATCTAGAGTTGGATGTAGCAAGGTATCTAACATTTTCGGATCAATTCTTAATAACGCCTCATCTTTTTTAATTAAGTTTTCTTTCACCATATCTACTGCTATTTTAATTGCAGCTTTTGCAGTTCTTTTTCCAGATCGTGTTTGAAGCATCCAGAGTTTTTTATTTTCAACTGTAAACTCAATATCTTGCATGTCTTTGTAGTGTTTCTCTAATTTTTTATAAATTTGAACCAATTGCCCATAAACTTTTGGCATTGTTTCTTCCATTGATAAGGCATCTGATTTTGCTTCTAATCTTGCTTTTTTAGTAATGTTTTGTGGTGTTCTTATTCCAGCAACTACATCCTCACCTTGAGCATTGATTAAATATTCACCATAAAAACTTTTTTCACCAGTTGATGGATTTCTTGTAAACGCAACTCCTGTTGCGCAATCATCTCCCATGTTTCCAAAAACCATTGATTGAACATTTACTGCTGTTCCCCACTCTTCTGGAATATTATTTAATTTTCTATAAGTCTTTGCTCTTTGGTTTCTCCATGATTGAAACACTGCCCCAACCGCTCCCCATAATTGTTGGTAAACATCTTGAGGAAAATCTTTTTTGATTTCTCTTTTAATAACATCTCTAAAATCTTTAATTAATTTTTTCCAATCTTCTGCATCCAAATCAGTATCTAGTGTTACACCTTTAGTTAATTTATAATTTTCAATTAAATCTTCAAAATTATGATGATCAACACCAAGCACAACATTGCTATACATTTGAATAAAACGTCTGTAGCTATCATATGCAAATGTTTCATTTTTAGTCTTAGCGGCCAAACCTAGAACTGTTTCATCATTTAAACCTAAGTTCAAAACCGTGTCCATCATACCAGGCATAGAGACTCTTGCTCCTGATCTTACAGATACTAAAAGTGGATTCTTTTTATCTCCAAATTTTTTACCAATTTTCTTTTCTACATCTTTGATCGCAGACTTTACTTGCTTGTCTAAGCCGACTGGATTTTTTCTGTTTCTTTTATAAAATTCATTACATGCTTCAGTTGAAATCGTAAAACCTGGTGGCACAGGAAGGCCTATTTTTATCATTTCAGAAAGATTTGCACCCTTTCCGCCTAATAGATTTTTTAAACCAGTTTTGTCTTTTTTTGGTGTTTTGCTAAAATTATAAACCCAAGTTGCCATTTTTAAGATCCATCTAATTTTGAAAAATCAGTAAATTTTTCAAAGGTTTTACATAAGAGAGTTAATAATTCTAGCCTATTTTTTCTTACCTGTTGATTATCATCGTTGACCTTTACATTATCAAAGAAATTATCCGTCATAGGTTTTAACTCTGACAATAAAGTTATAGTTTTTTCATTATCTCTTAGTCGACTGGGAGTTGTAAAATAATCTCTAGCTTCGTTTAATTTAATAAGTATTTCATCTTCAGAAGGGTGTTGAAATAAAACATTATCCGGATTTCCAAAAAACTCTTCTTCTTGATTTGATTGATCTAAAATGTTTTTTGATCTTTTGTAAATTGAAATAGCATCCTGGCCTTGGGATTTTTTTAAACATTTTGAAAGTTCATTTATATTTTTCATAATTAAATAAAAATCATCTGACCTGTTGTTTCCTAAAATTGAATTGGTAACATCTAATCTTGCACCTTTATCCTTTAAATTAATTTTAAATCTTTCAATAAAAAATTGAAAAAGATCCTCTATAACTTTTTCATTTGATAATTGGTAATTTTGAGAAAGGTAAAGATTCTTTGAATTATTTAATATCTCTTTTAAAGACAAACTAATTTTATTTTCAGTTATTAATCTTAAAACACCAAAACAAGCTCTCCTTAGAGCAAAAGGATCTTTTGAACTTGTTGGTTTTTCATCAATTCCAAAAAAACCAATTAAAGTGTCAATCTTATCAGCAACTGCAACTGCAATTGAAATTTTTTCTTTTGGGACTTTTCCACTTGGGCCAAGAGGTAAATAGTGATTTTGAATAGCATTACTAATTTCTTGGCTAAAACCTTGCTCTAATGCAAAGTATCTTCCAATAGTACCTTGCAACTCTGGATACTCCCCTACTAAATCAGAAACCAAGTCTGCTTTACAAATTGAACCAGCAATTTCTGTATCTTCTTTATTTGCTCCAATGGTATCGGCAATCACAGAACTCAACTGACGAATTCTTTGAGTCTTGTCATAAAGCGTGCCCAGCTTTTGATAAAATACTATTGAATTTAATTTAGTAACTTGTTTAACTAAATTTTGCCTTTTATTTTTATCCCAAAAAAATTTAGCATCTGATAATCTTGCATCAATTACTTTTTCGTTTCCTTTAGTAATTAAATTTTTATTATCAAAATTATTTGCAACAAATAGAAATGAATTTATCATTTTATTTTCCTGCTCTGACTTCATGGGAAAATACCTTTGATGATTTACCATTGTTAAGTTCAATAATTCATCTGGTAATACTAAATACTCTGAGTCAAACTTACCCTTTAAAATTACTGGGGTTTCTACTAAATTTGTAACTTCATCAACTAAAGCATTATTAATTTCAAAAGAGCATTTATTTTTTTTTAATAGTTTCTCTAGCTCAATATTTATTTTTGACTCTCTTTTTATATGATTAATTTCAATTTTATTTTTTTCTAAGTTTTTTTTATAATCTTTAAAATTTTTAATTTTAACTTCTTTATCTTCAAAAGGCCCGTTCACATAAGTAGAGTTTGATGAATTAATATGAAAAAAACTAAAATCTAAAACTTTATTATCAAGTAAACACAGTATAGACTTTAAAGGCCTTCCCCAAAAACAATCATGATCAGACCATCTCATCGACTTTTTCCAATTAATAGTTTGAAGAATTGAAGGTAATTTTTTCCTTAAAATATCAGAAGTCAGTAAAGTTTTAGCTGGTAATTTTACAAAATAAAATTCTCCTTTATCTGTACTTTTTTGAATTAAATCCTCTTTTAGAGCATTTTTAGATTTCAAAAATCCCTCAAGCGCTTGATCGTTGCATCCAACCTTGGGTCCTTTCACCTCCTGAGATTCTATTTTTTGATTTAAAGTAATATTTTCAATTAAAACTATTAATCGTTTAGGAGTAGAAAAAACATCAAGTCCTTTGAACTTAATATTATTTTCATTTAATTCCTTGAATATTAATTCGTGAATTTGTTTTCTAGCATGAATCTGTAAGCCGTGTGGAATTTCTTCAGAGTAAAGTTCTAGAAAAAAATCTGACATTATTGTTTTTCAATCCAGAGTTCTCCACATGCTTTTGCTAAAGCTCTAATTCTTGTAATATAGTTAGCTCTTTCAGCAACACTAATCACTCCTCTTGCATCTAACAAATTAAATAAGTGACTAGCTTTTAAACACTGGTCGTAAGCTGGTAAACAAAGCTTTTTTTCTGCTAAATCTTTTGACTCTTTTTCAACTTTATTAAACTGGTCAAATAAACTTTCTGTATTTGCATGTTCAAAATTATATGCTGAAAATTCTTTTTCAGCTTGTAAAAATACATCTCCGTATTTGACACCTTCATGATTCCAATCAAGATCATAAACATTATTTTTATTTTGAATAAACATACAAATTCTCTCTAAACCGTAAGTAATTTCTGATGACACAGGCTTGCACTCAAATCCTGCCATTTGCTGGAAATAAGTAAATTGAGTAATTTCCATTCCATCACACCACACTTCCCAACCTAGTCCTGATGCGCCTAATGTAGGACTCTCCCAATCATCTTCAACAAAACGAATATCATGATCTTTATAAATAATTCCAAGAGCCGTTAGGCTTTTTAAATATAATTTTTGAATATCTTCTGGCGAAGGCTTTATGATTACTTGAAATTGGTAGTAATGCTGAAGACGATTTGGATTTTCTCCATAACGTCCATCTGTTGGCCTTCTTGATGGTTGAACATACGCTGCTTTCCAATGTTGTGGTCCAAGTGATCTTAATGTAGTTGCTGGATGAAATGTACCGGCGCCTACTTCAATATCATATGGTTGTAAAATTACACATCCTTGATCTGACCAAAATTTTTGCAGTTTAAAAATAATTTCTTGAAAAGTAAGATAAGGAACTTTTTTTTTTAATTTTTTAACTTTAGGTTGTTTTTTAATTTTCGTTTTAACTTTTTTTTTTACTAAGTTTTTCTTTTTGGTCATAGTCCAAATTTATTCCATAATGATCTTGTTTCAATTTCGTCTGCGACATTTGAAAATTGATTTGATATTTGGCTTGATAATTTTCTTTTTAACCAGCTTTCAGGTTTATCAAATTTCTTAATTACAACTTTTTTTCCAAATTTTTCTTGAATAACATCTTCCATGTTACCAAGGCCATCAACTAATCCTAATTCTTTAGATTGAATACCGGACCAAAATTCACCAGTGAATAATTGATCATCTTTATCAGATGAAATTTTATCTTTTCTACTATTTTTTACCAAGCTAATGAATTGATCGTGCAAATCTAATTGTATTTTTTTTAATCTTTCTATGTCCTCTGGCTTTTCATCCATAAAAGGATCTAGAGTACTTTTATTTTTACCTGCAGTATGAACTCTTCTTTCAATACCAATTTTTTTAATAAGTTCTTTTAATCCAAATGATGAATATATAACTCCAATAGAGCCTACAATCGAACTGGGGTTCGCATAAATTTCATCACCCGCACAAGCTAGCATATATCCTCCAGATGCAGCCACATCTTCAGCAAACGTTATAACCTTTACTTTTTTTTCTTCAGCCAATCTTCTGATTAACGAATAAATCAAATGAGATTGTACTGGCGACCCACCTGGTGAATTAATTGAGATTGCTACAGCAGATAGTTTTTTTTGATTAAATGCTTTTTTAATAATTTTCTCATGACTACTTAGACTCATGCCTTGCTGAAATCGTCCAACATTTCCGATAACTCCGCTTAATCTAATGTGTGCAACTTGTGGTTTTTTCGAAAAAATCATAACTATAAAAAATACTTATATTTATTGGTAATTTAATTAAAAGTGCTTATTACAACTGCGTCATTTCATTGTTAACAAATCATCATTAAATAAGCTAATAACACATATGCTTTTAAACGTATTACCATTTAAAAAGATAAAAACTAACCCTTTTGAGGAAATTAAATCGGCATACCAAGAACAACTGAAAAAGGTCGATGATCATATCAAGTTAAAACTGTCGAGCCATGTTGAACTAGTTGGGGAGATGGCAACTCATCTTATGAGCACAGGTGGCAAAAGACTAAGGCCACTTTTAACAATATGCTCTTCTGAAATATTTAACTACAAAGGTAATAGACATATTAATTTGGCAGCTTGTGTAGAACTAATTCATAATGCCACTTTATTGCATGATGATGTAATTGATAAAAGTGAGTCTAGAAGAGGCTTTAAAACAACTAATGCAATTTGGGGAAACAAAAGTTCAATTTTAGCAGGTGATTACTTGCTTAGCCGATGTTTTGAAATGATGGTAGATGATGGATCGCAAGAAGTTCTAAAAATCTTGTCATCAGTGTCGTCTGAAATCGCGCAAGGTGAAATTATGCAATTACAATTTGAAAAACAAGTTGATATGGTTGAGAAAAATTACCTAGATATTATTTCTGCAAAAACTGCATCTTTATTTGGTGCTTCAATGAGAGTTGGAGGTTGTATCAATGATAGATCGAACAAAGAAAAAGAAGCGCTAGAATCTTATGGAAGAAATCTAGGAATTTGTTTTCAAATTACAGATGACATTCTAGATTATTCATCAAAAGAGCAGGTGTTTGGGAAAAAAATTGGAAATGATTTTTTAGAAGGAAAAATAACATTACCAATCATTTTACTATTTCAAAAATCAACTCCTAAAGAAAGAGAAATGCTACAAAAGTATTTTTCGCAAAGTGTAAGATCTGAAAATGATTTTGAGCAAACATTAAAATTAATAAATAAATATCAAATTATTGAAACTTGTAAAAAAAGAGCTGATTACTTTTCAAATGTAGCTTCTGACTCACTATCAGTATTTGAAAAAAACTTTGTTGTAGAAAAACTACAAGAATTATCTTTCTATATTGTAAATAGACTTAATTAATTAAATATAATCCAAAATTTAAAACTGAAGCAAAGATTACCCAAAGTAAATAAGGTACCATAAGTATAAAAGATATTCTTGATCTCGGAAAATATAAAACCATTAAAACACTAATCGCTATAATTAAAAATATAATATTTATAAAAGCAGCAAAAATTAAGTGATAATAAAAAAATATAAAACTCCATGTTAAATTAATTACTAAATGATAAAAATAAATTTTAATAATTTTTTTTGAAAAACTTGGTTCGCTCACTTTAGTTTTTTCATAAACAATCCAAATCGCAATACTCATAAACGCATAAAGTGTTGTCCAAACAGGAGCAAAAACCCAATCAGGTGGAGAAATTGGTAAACGATTTAATGATTGGTACCAAGGATCAATATTTATTCTTGTAACATAACCTGCAATTGATGATGAAAAAAAAGTGACTAATAATATTAAGATTAAGCTCTTATACTTTTTAATCATTAAAAACTAAAATGCCTGGAATAATATAGAGCTAATAGACCTAAAATATGACCGTAGTAAGTTAAGTTAACAAAAACTCTAAAAATAAATTTATGATCATCTTTCATTTTTAGATAATCACAGATTACATTACCTGGATTATATAGTACTTCAAATTTCACTATGCCGCTTCTTCGTCACGGTAACTATCTAAAGATGGGCATGAGCAAACTAAGTTTCTATCACCATGAACATTGTCTACCCTTGCCACAGGTGGCCAGAATTTATTGGCTTTTAAATAGCTAAGCGGGAATGCTGCTTGCTCTCTTGTATACTTATGTGTCCAAGAGTCAGATGATAATTCCAAATTCGTATGAGGTGCATTTTTAAGTGGATTATCTTGTTTATCAAAAACCTCGTTTTGAACCATTTTAATTTCTTTTCTGATATTGATCATCGCATCACAAAACTTATCCATTTCTAATAAGCTTTCACTTTCAGTTGGCTCAATCATTAATGTACCAGCAACTGGCCAAGACATTGTTGGAGCATGATAACCATAATCTATTAATCTTTTAGCTATATCTTCTTCTGAGACTCCAGACTCAGCTTTTATTGGCCTAAAATCCAAAATGCACTCATGAGCTACTAGATTATTTTTTCCTTTGTATAGAGTTTGATAAGAACTCTCTAATTTTTTTGACATATAATTCGCGTTTAATATTGCAACTTCAGTTGCTAATCTTAAACCTTCTGCTCCCATCATTTTAATGTACATCCATGAAATCGGTAGAATACTTGCGCTTCCCCAAGGTGCTGCCGACACAGAGCCCATCCCAGTTTTAGGGCCAGAATTGACAAGAACATGATTTGGTAAAAATGGCTCTAAATGTTTTCCAACACCAATAGGTCCCATTCCAGGTCCACCGCCACCATGCGGAATACAAAAAGTTTTATGAAGATTCATATGACAAACATCTGGTCCAAACTTTCCAGGTTTTGCTAATCCTACTAGAGCATTTAAATTTGCTCCATCCATATATACTTGACCACCATGCGAATGAATAACATCACAAATCTCTTTAATATGCTCTTCAAATACCCCGTGTGTTGAAGGGTAAGTAACCATTAAAGCTGCCAGTTGTTTTGAATTTTCTTCAGCTTTTTTGCTTAGATCATTAATATCAACATTACCGTCTTTATCACAATTAACGACAACAACTTTCATGCCCGCCATCTGTGCACTTGCTGGATTAGTTCCATGTGCTGAACTTGGTATCAAACAAATATTTCTATCTTTGTCTCCATTATTTAAATGAAACTTTCTAATTACCATCAATCCCGCATACTCACCTTGCGCGCCTGCATTTGGTTGTAAAGATACTCCAGAAAATCCTGTAATTTCTGTAAGCATATCTTCGAGATCAGCAAACATTTTTGAATAACCTTTAGCCTGATCCAAAGGTGCAAAAGGATGAATACCGCCAAACTCTGGCCACGTTACTGGTATCATTTCTGCAACAGCATTTAATTTCATCGTGCACGATCCAAGTGCAATCATCGATCGATTTAATGCTATATCTTTATCTTCTAATTTTTTTAAATATCGAAGCATTTCTGTTTCAGAATGATATGAATTAAAGATCTCATGAGTTAAAAATTTAGAAGTTCTTTGAAGTGAATTTTCAATTGAAGAAATATTTACTTTATCAATACTACCGACTTGTTCATCTAAACCAAAAATTTTAAAGAGATTATTTAAATCTTTAATTTCTGTTGTTTCATCAAAAGAAACTGAAAGCGCATGTTGATCTATTAATCTTAAATTGACTTTAAACTCTAAGGCTTTTGCATAAATCTCTTGCGTTTTATCTTTTGTATTTATTGTAACAGTATCAAAAAACTGATCTGATAAAATTTCAAATTTTGTTTTTACAATATCTGCAAATGCATTTGCAAATTTTGCCGTTCTTTCTCCGATATGTTTTATACCATCAGGACCATGATAAATTCCATATGCTGCTGCCATTATTGATAATAATGCTTGGGCTGTACAAATATTACTCGTCGCTTTTTCTCGTCTAATATGTTGCTCTCTTGTTTGAAGAGCCATTCTCAAAGCTTGATCATTATTTCTATCTTTTGATACACCAATCAATCTTCCTGGCATTGCGCGTTTAAATTCATCTTTAGTTGCAAAAAAGGCTGCGTGAGGACCACCGTAACCCATTGGAACACCAAAACGTTGAGAGTTACCTACAACAATATCTGCACCCATCTCTCCTGGGGGTTTTAATAATGTTAAAGCTAATAAATCAGTTACTAGAATAGCTTTTCCATTTTTATCTTGAGTTTTTTTAATAAAATTTTCTGCTCCGTTTATTTCTCCATAAGTATTGGGATATTGATAAATTGAACAAAGCAAATCTCCTTCTATTTTACCTATGTTGTCATCATCCCCAATTATAACTTCGAGATTAAAAGGTTCTGCTCTTGTTTTTACAACATCAATAGTTTGTGGATTGCAATTTTTTGATATGAAGATCTTGTGAAGTTTGCTCTTATCTATTCTTTGACAAAGCGCTACAGCTTCAGCAGCTGCAGTTCCCTCATCCAATAGTGAGGCATTCGCGATATCCATACCCGTAAGATCAGTAACCATCTGTTGGAAGTTTAATAACATCTCTAATCTTCCTTGAGCTACTTCGGGTTGATATGGAGTGTAAGATGTATACCAACCTGGATTTTCTAATAAATTTCTTAATATTACATTTGGCGTATAAGTTCCGTAGTAACCCATACCAATAAAGCTTTTAAAGATCTTGTTTTGACTTGCGATTTGCTTCAATTGTTGAAGAGCTGCATTTTCAGAAATAGGTGAATCGATATTTAAAGCACTGTTTTCTAAAATTTTTTCAGGAACTATTTTTTTAATAAATTCGTCTAAAGAATTAAATCCCAAATAAGATAACATCTTATTTTGATCTGAAGATGATGGACCAATATGTCTTCTAATAAATTCTTTGTTCCTGTTATCTGTCATTAAGCGTTCTCCGTTACAAATTTGTCATAATCATCTTTACTCATCAATTCATTGACTTGTTCAGGATTAGTCACCTTTACTTTAAAAAACCATCCGTTTCCTTCTGGATCTTGATTTACAAGAGAGGGGTCAGAAACTATTGCTTCATTACTTTCTGTAACTTCTCCAGCAATCGGTGAATAAACATCACTTGCTGCTTTTACAGACTCTACAACTGCAGCCTCTCCTCCAGCTTCAAACGTTTTTCCTTTATCTGGAACCTCAGTAAAAACAATATCTCCTAATTGCTCAGTTGCATGTTTTGTTATACCAATCGTTGCCGTATCCCCATCTAGTTCAACCCACTCATGTTTTTTTGAATATTTTTTTTCAGCCATAACTTTCCTTTCTATTTCACGTAACTTTTTTTATAAAAAGGCATCTTAAAAATTTTAGCAGCATGCCTTTTTCCCCTCACTTCTAATTCTAAATCTTCTCCTTCATTAGAAAATTCTTTTAATACATAGCCCATTGCAACAGGTCCGTTTACACTTGGACCAAATCCACCACTTGTTACAACTCCTATTTCTTTATCACCTTTAAAAACTTTTGAACCTTCTCTAGCAATTGTTTTTTCAGGTTTGATCCCTACTCTCTTTTTTAAAGCACCATTCTTAATTTGATCTTTCACAATTGAAGCGCCTAAAAAATTTCCTTCTTCTTTGTTTTTCTTTGATAACGCCCAAGTTAAACTTGCTTCTACAGGTGTAGTTTTGGTATCTAGATCATGGCCATATAAACATAAACCAGCTTCTAATCTCAAAGAATCTCTTGCTCCTAAACCAATAAGCTTAACATTATGATCATCTAATAAAGTTTTGCAAAATTTTTCAGCTAAAGAATTTTTTATTGATACCTCAAAACCATCTTCTCCAGTATATCCCGAACGCGTGACATAAATATCTTCATTATTAAATTTAAACTTTGATCCGTTCATAAAAGTTAGAGCTGAAACTCCAGGGATGATATTATTTAAAATTTCAACAGCTTTAGGACCTTGTATTGCAATTAAAGATAAGTCTTCATGTAATTTAGTTTTTGAAGGATCGATTACTTCGTGAATTCTTTTAATATCGTGATGTTTGCAAGCCGCATTAAGAACTATATTTAGTCCACCTTCAATTTTCGTGACAATCAAATCATCATCAATACCACCATCTTTATTCATCAAAACAGTGTACTTAGATTGGTTGTTATTTAATGATTTTAAATCAATAGGAACTATTTTTTCTAAAGGCAAATACTCTTCTTCAGTTCCATAGATTGAGAATTGACCCATATGGGAAACATCAAAAATTCCAGCATTAGCTCTTACATGTAAGTGCTCTTTCATAATGCCTTCAGGATATTGCACTGGCATTTGGTATCCCGCAAATGGAACCATCTTTCCACCAACGGATACATGAAAATCGTAAAGCGCTGTTTTTAAATCTGTAATTTTTTCTGCGTTTTGACTCATTAATAAACTCTGTTCATATGCCCGTCTGTCGATTTACCTGAGAGATTTGCTCCTTCGGTGGGACTTTAATCCGCTTTCCAGAGTTTATTTTATATACGGTCCATTTACCTGAGAGTTTCCTGGGCTTTGCTCCTTCGGTGCTGATTTAACAGACTCTCCCGCATATAAAGTTATATATCAATTCAAAACAATAACTACAATTAACCATTAGTTGTATCAAGCATAACTGTTGGTCATATCTGACTATATTATATCAGGTTTTGTATACTTATATTTATAATGCCTCTAGATTAGTCCCAATATTGTAATTTTCTATCATAGAGCATCATGCAACTAGGAATTATGATTCTCAAAAATCTAACTTTCGGATATATTCAGATTTTTTTATAATTATTTTTTTACCCGCTTCTTATGGAAATAGTTTTTGTATAAGAAAAACCTTCTAATCACTTTTACTGATCGTCAAACAGATTAACGAGTCTTTAAAATTAATAATATTAGGATATCGATTTTTAATTTCTTGAATACCTTTAATTAGTTCTTTTTCATTAAATTTAAGAAGTATAGAAATATACCTTTTTCTAATCATAGCTAAATATAATTTTTGTTTAATTTTAACTTTAAAATTAAAAAAATTATACTTAATGTTGTTAAAATTTGTTGAGATTTTTTTTCTTATTTTTGAATCTTTCTTGTAAGATATTTGTAATTTATTCTGCATCTTATTAAATGTAGGAATTTGACTTTGTTTCTCATTTATTGAAAAAATCATTAATTTTCCATTCTCACTTAATGTATTGTGACAACTCTTTGTTAATTTTAGAATTTTATTTAACGGAAAAAAATGAATGGTTTGTTTTATAATTATTAAATCAAATTTTTTTTTGTTAATTTTTAAAAATCTAAAAGCATCGGTTTTCTTAAATATGAAGTTTCGATCTTTATTCTTATGGTTAACTAGATCAACACCAATTGGTTTATTTTTTAATTTTAATTTAGTTTTTATTTTTCCTAGAATTTTACCTCTTCCACAACCTATATCTAATATATGTGAATCTTTATTGAGTTTTTTGTTTTTAATTAAAAATTTAATAAAACTTTCAATGTATTCTTTTGAGGAAAGCCATGTTCTATTATCCCAATTTTTAAGATGAGGCATAATTTAATTTAAATTAATTTAATCTTAATTAAAATAAAGTATTACTAATTAATGTTAAAAAAACTTCATATTTTTCTGGGCGCAACAGTTGGTGATGCAGCCGCTAGGCCATTGCACTGGGTGTATAATGAGAAAAAATTAAAATCTTATTTAAAAAATAAAAAAGAAGTAGCATTCTTAAAAAATAACAAATGTCCTTTTTATTCAATAAATACTGGAGAAGTATCAGGATATAGTGATGTAGGCCAAGTTATGTTTAAAACGCTCATAGAAAATAATAATAAGAAAATATTAGTTGATAATTTTAAAAAAAATATAATAAAAAATTTTGGTCAGGGTTCAAATTATTGGAAAAATTTAAAGTTTAGAAAAAAATATAAAAAAATTAAATGGAAAAAACCAATTCAAGGTCCTTGGATACATCAAAATATATTGGAGACGATACAAAATATTAAATTAAAAAAAAAAATTACAGGTGGAAAAAAAGTAAATGAGTCTGATGGTTTTTGTGCGACTCTGCCGTACTACTTACAAAATCAATCAATAGCTATAAATAAACTAATTATTAAAACTATCTCAAATAATAAGCTAAGTGTAAAATTTGCTTTAGCAAAATTAGAAATCATAAATTTTGCAGATAAAAAATATAAAAACCCTGTAAATTTTTTTTTAAAAAAATATAAAAATAATAATTATTTTAAAGAAGTTGTAGAAAATATTAAAAAAGTTAAACAAGATAAAAATAAGCCTCATACTTTTGTTGTAAAAAAATTTGGCAAAGCATGTAGTTACCCTGGAACATTTAATGGGTCAATTCATGCAATTATAACCTCTAATAGCTTTAAGAGTGCTATCAACAAAACTATTAAAGCGGGTGGGTGTAATTGTTCTAGGGCAAATTTTGTTGGTGCTTATTTTTCAGCCTTAAAAGGTCTTCAAAATATTCCAAAAAAATGGATTTTAAAAACTAAACCTGCAAAAGAAATTTTGAGAAATATATCTAAATATCAAAGCATTTGCTGATAAAAATTAAACTTATTTTTTCATAAATTTAAAAATTACGATTAGAAAATTAGGTTCTATTTATTTTTTCCGATAATAATTTAGCATTTATCCAAGCATTTTCAGCTCTTCCACCTGTAAACCAATCACCAGTAATACCGATGAATTTTTTATCATCCCAAAAAACTTCAGAAGATTGATTTTCAGAAAAAGCATATAGCCAACCATGAACATTTTTATGAATCACCTCAGAATCATTAATTTTAAAAATATCTAAAAATTCACTCAAAGTTTCATTTAAGATATGCTCTTTGTTTTCTCTGTATCTTTTAAAGTTCGCAAAACCATACTCTTCAGTGGTTTGAAGAGTTAACAATGTAAGATTCTTGTTATTTAAATCTCTAAATTTAGAACTTTCATTTGCACACCAAGATATAATTTTATTATTTTTAATTACATAGCCTGAATATTTAAAAATCGGAGTTTCTTTTAAAGCTAGCATGACAGTAAAACATGGCTTCATAAAATTTTCCTTTATGTCAAATCTTAAATCTAAATCTTTTATTAAAATTTTTGTTTGTTCTTGAGGAAGAGTTAAAATAATTTTTTTTGCAAGGTGCTCATTTGAACTATCGTCAATAAGTTTCCAATGATCATTTTGATACTCAATTTTTTCAATTCTAGTTTTAAAATGACATTGATCTAAATTGATATTTGATTTTACAAAATCATTATTGCCAGTGATACCAATCAATTTTTCAGATGGAGGTAAAACAGAGACTTTTCCATCAATCTCGACAAAATCTCCATCCCATTGCTTGACACTTTTATTTAATTTTAAAAATTCTGAAAAGTTTTTATCTTTAGGAGAAATGTATTGAAGACCATGATCAAATACTCCAATATCATCTACTTTCCTTGTAGAAGATCTACCTCCTGGTCCTCTAGCTTTTTCAAAAACTTTAATATCTTTTTCATTTAAATAATAACAAAGTGTAGAGGTAGAAAATCCGGCTCCTAATATTGCAATATTATTCATGATTATTTTTTAAATGATTTTAACAATAGTGCTAAGAAAATAATTGTACCACCAATAAAAACTCCAATAGATGGATTTTCATTAACAAATATCCATGCCCACAAGGGTCCAGCAATAGCTTCGGAGAAAGCAAATATACCAACTTTTGCAGACTCTGTTGTTCTTGAACCCAGGGTTAGACAAATAAATCCTGGTGCATATTGTAAAGATCCAAATAAAAAAGCTAAAAAGAAATCATGAGATGTCATCATTAAATTGTTGCTCATCATTGCCCCAACAGCCATACAAAAAACTCCTGATAGAGCGACTGCAGGAACCATATCTGTATGCTGATATTTTCTAATGATCATAACAATACTTGTAAAACAAATTGGAGTTACAAAAGCAAAAGCATTACCAAGCATTGTACCGTTTGAAATTTTGGTTCCAATCATGATGAAGATTCCAATTGAGGCCATTAAGATTGCAATACCAGTAGTTAAATTAATTTTTTCTTTGAGAATGAAGTATCCAGCAACTGCCAACATAAAAGTTTGAGTGCTGATAATAAATAAAACATTAGCAACCGTTGTATGTTTCATGGCAAACATATAGGCACCACTGCCCGTTGCATATAATGCTGCACAAAAAATACCAATGATTCCAACGTTTTTAAATTTATTAATCACATTATTTTTTGATGAAAAAAATAAGTAAATCAAAACTGCAGGCGCAAAGAAAAAAGATCTCCAAAAATAAATTGTCCATACGTCTTGGTTTTCAAACAGTTTAAATAAAGCTCCACCGGAACTTAGGAATAATCCTCCAAGGGATACCAACAAAAAACCAGGAATTTTATAATTGGATAACATGTTTGATTAGTTTAATACTAACTTTATGAAACTTGGTTTTATTGGAACAGGAACTATTACAACGGCAGTCATTGAGGGCTTACTTAAGTCAAAAGCAGGTCTTGGGCAAATTAATATTTCTTTACGTTCTAATAAAAACTCATCAAAATTAAGACGTAAATCAAAAAAGATTAGAGTTTTTAATAAAAACCAAGAAATCATTGATCAATCCTCAATTGTTTTTGTCAGCCTATTACCAAAAGTAGCAAGTAAAGAACTATCAAAACTTAAATTTAAAAAGGGTCAAATCGTTGTGAGCTTTGTCTCAACTTTAAATTTAAAAACTTTAAAAAAATTATGCAAACCTGTTACAAAAATTGTAAAAGCTGCACCTCTACCTATGGCAGAAGATGGGCTTAGTCCAACTATTATTTATCCAAATCACAAAATTGTAAAAAGTTTGTTTGAACTTATTGGAACTGTTGTGGTCGCTAAGAATGAAAATCAAAATAATCACCTTTGGGTGATGTCATCTTTTATGGCAACCTATGTATCTATTATAAAAACACTAAAAATATATTTACAAAAAAATAAAGTTCAAAAACAAGATGCAGATAAGTATCTTAATACTTTTTTAACCGGTATGTTATTTGAAATAAACAACCAAAACTTTGATTTAGATAAATCAGTTAAACTACTTCAAACAAAAGGTGGGATTAATGAAGAGCTTTTAAAAAGATTAGAAAAAGATAAGTTTTTTAAAAAAATGGAAAATAATTTTAACAAAATTTATTTAAGACTAAAAAAAGCTAACGATAAATAGGAGGGCATATGTTTATTGAAGTTGAAGGAAATTGTAAAATTCCGGACAAAGAAACTCAAAATTACAGATTAAACCATACCATGATCAGGGTAAAAGATCCTGCAAAGTCAGTTGATTTTTATACAAGAATAATGGGTATGAAACTGTTAAGAAAAATTGATTTTCCTGCAGCAAAGTTTTCTTTGTATTTCCTAGGTAGCTTTAATGAAAAGGAAGTGAAAGATATTCCTGAAACCGATGATGAAAGAAGAGCATGGGTGCTTAGTCAAAAATCAATTTTAGAACTCACCCATAACTACGGTACAGAAGATGATAAAGATTTTACTTACCATGATGGAAATAAAGACCCAAGGGGCTTTGGCCACATAGCTTTTCGTGTTCCTAATGTGCAAAAGGCATGTGAACGTTTTGAAAAACTTGGAGTTACATTTCAAAAAAAGCCTGAAGATGGACGTATGAGTAATATTGCATTTATCAAAGATCCAGACGGATACTGGATTGAAATTGTTTAATGCAAATTATTGAAGTTAAAAACGCTATTAAACTATTAAAAAATCCAAAACAAAATATTGCTTTTTTAGATATCAGAGAAAGAAAGCAATACGTACAAAGCTTTGCATTTGGAACTATCAATTGTCCTTTATCTAAATTTAAAACCACAATTAAAGATTTTGTACCCGATCAGTCTACCGCTATATTATTTATAGGTTTTAAAAATTCAGTTCAGACTAAAAAAGTTGGAAGAATAACCAAATCTTTAAATTATAAAAATGTTTTTCAAATCGAAGGTGATTATAAAAAATGGAAAAAAGAAAAGTTACCAGTTTGGGCTGGCGAATATACATTTTCAAAAGCATTTGGTGAGTGGATTGAAATTACTTCAGAAGTTAAAAATCTATTCCCAAAACAACTCAAAAAAATTCATCAAAAACCACACAATTACTTACAAATCGATGCAAGGCCAAAAAAAGAATTTGAAAAATTTACACTGCCAAACTCAGTACAATGTTCAGGAGGTGAGCTTCCTTGCTTTATTAATAACCAAACTAATTTAAAAAAGGATTATATCGTTCACTGTGCAGGAAGAACACGAAGTATTGTTGCTTACCAAACATTAAAGGATTTTAATTTTAAAAATAAAAAATATGTACTCAATGGAGGTACACAAAACTGGGTTTTAAATGGATATGACAGAGATTTTAAAAATAAATCAAAAATCAAATCTACAAAACTAAAATTTAAATCAGATTTAAATCTTGCAAACAAAATCGCAAAAAAATTTAATATTCCAAAATCATCACAAAAAAATAACAATAAAAACTGTTATTACTTTCAATTAAATTCTGAAATTAAAAATTTTAAAAAAATAAAAGGATGGAAGCAGGTAAACGCTACAACCTTGGTTCAAAATACAGATAAGTTTATTGCATCAACCAAAACTAAAATATTTATATTCTCTAATATTCCAACCTCTGCTGTTTTTGCTACGATTTGGTTAAGACGAATGGGGTATGATGCGATTTGGCAAATTAAAAACCCAAGATCATTTAAAAAAAGTTATTCGATTACAAAACCTGATCCAACGTATTTCTTTCCAAAAAGACATCTTGGAAACAAATCACATTCAAGAGGTTATTTAAATTGGGAGCATTCTCTTATCCCAACAATAAGAAAGTGGGGTTGTAAGCAACCTTGGGTATCTGCAAATCAAAACAATCTAAGAGATATTAAGCATACGATTTATAAAGTTTACAAAAACTTTTAATTAAGGATATAAAATTTCTTTAGACCACGCCTGCCCTATACGACTATAGCATAATCTTTGATGTAATCTGTTTTTTACATCTTTCCAAAATTCTATTTTATAAGGCGTTAGTGCCCAGCCTGACCAGTACGCTGGTCTTGGGACATTGTTTTCATCAGGGTATTTTTCTTTAAATTCTTTAATTTTATTTTCAAATTCATCACGGTGTTTCATCACTTCAGATTGCGATGATGCCCAAGCTCCAATACGACTACCGTATGGTCTTGAATTATAATATTCATCAGCTGTTTTGCTATCAACAAGCTCAACGGATCCTTGAATACGAATTTGTCTGAGTAATGATTTCCAATGGAAACACATCGAAGCCTTTGGGTTTCCTTTTAAATCCTTACTCTTTTTACTCTCTAAATTTGTGTAAAAAATAAAACTGGTATCCGTTAAACCTTTTAACAATACTACTCTGTTATCGGGTTGGCCTGCGCTGTCTACAGTTGCAACATTTACTGCATTGGGATCATTAGGTTCAGATTTTTTTGCTTCTTCCATCCATGCCTTGAATAGATCAAATGGATTTTCTTCATTTAAAAAAGCTAGATCTAGTCCTAATTTTTCATTCATAATTAAGCCAAATTAACCTATATAATACCCTTATGTCATTCAATACTTTTGGGAAATTATTTAGATTTACAACGTGGGGCGAGTCTCATGGTCCTGCTCTTGGTTGTGTGGTTGATGGATGTCCTCCAAACATACCTTTAAAAGACAGTGATATACAAAAAGAACTTAATCGAAGAAAACCTGGGCAATCTAAATTCGTAACGCAAAGAAAAGAAAGTGATGCTGTACATATTTTATCTGGTGTTTTTGAAGGTAAAACTACAGGAACTCCTATTTCACTTGTAATTTACAATGAAGATCAAAAATCAAAAGACTATGGTGATATCAAAGATAAATTCAGACCAGGTCATGCTGACTTTACTTATTTTAAAAAATATGGAATTCGAGATTACCGAGGTGGGGGAAGATCATCTGCCAGAGAAACTGCTGCGCGAGTTGCAGCGGGTGCAATTGCGAGAAAAGTTTTAGAACAAAAACTTGGAAAAAAATTTAATATTGTTGGAGCAGTGACGCAAGTCGGTCCTGTTTTTTCAAACCCAGAAAATTGGGATGATAAACAAATTAGTAAAAATCCATTCTTTGCTGCTGATAAAGATGTTGTCTCCATATACGAACATTACCTCATGGATATTAGAAAATCTGGAAGTTCATGTGGTGCAATGATTGAACTTAGAGCAAGAGGTATTCCTGTTGGTCTTGGTGCTCCTATTTATTCAAAACTTGATGCAGATATTGCGGCAGGTTTAATGAGTATTAATGCAGTAAAATCTGTAAACATAGGTGCGGGAAGTGAAGTGGCATCGTTATCAGGTGAATTAAATTCAGATGAAATGAGAGCATCTGGCAAACAAGTAAAATTTAAATCTAATAAAGCTGGTGGAATTTTAGGTGGGATTTCCTCTGGACAAGAAATCATATGCTCATTTGCAGTAAAACCTACCTCATCTATTTTGAACACAAGAGAGACTGTAAATAAAAAAGGAAAGAATACAAAAATTTCTGTAAGGGGAAGACATGATCCTTGTGTTGGAATTCGAGCCGTTCCAATTGGTGAAGCGATGCTAGCATGTATTTTGTTAGATCATTACTTGATGCATAAAGCGCAATGTGTAAAATAAGTGATCCCACTCAAAGACGATAATCCAACATCCTCAACCCCAATCATTACTTACTTTTTAATTGGAGCGTGTGTTGTTATTTTTTTATTAGAACTTTCATCTCCTAATTATGATAGTGGAGCAATATTTTATTCCTGGGGATTTATCCCTGCATCCTTTTTTCATAACTTTGAAGTTCCAAGTGAAGTTTACCGAGTTACACCTATGGCGACATTGTTTACCTCAATGTTTATGCATGGAGGGTTCATGCATCTTATTGGCAACATGCTTTATATGTGGATCTTTGCAGATAATATTGAAGATGAACTTGGGAAAACCAAGTTTATTATTTTTTACCTCTTATCAGGTGTAGCTGCAGCTTTAACACAAGGCTATATGAATACAGAGTCTACTATTCCTATGGTTGGCGCGAGTGGTGCCATTGGAGGAATACTTGGAGCTTACATCGTTAATCATCCCAAAGCCAAAGTGCTCGTTTTAATCCCTCTTGGGTTCTTCTCCCAGATCATAAAGATCCCAGCAATTTTTGTTCTAGGTTTTTGGTTTGTTCTTCAGTTCATCAGTTCAGCTGCGACAAGTAGTACAGGCGGTGGTGTTGCTTACGGTGCTCACATCGGTGGTTTTATCTTTGGAGCTATCGCAATCCTGTTCTTCAATCGAGGAGTAAGAAGAAAACCTGCACGAGCAAAAAAAGTTTCAAAAAAAATCAAAAATCCTTGGGATCAAGCCTAACCCAATCTGACAAATAAAAACCCTAAATTGGGTGTGGATAATATTGTGTTAAAAATGTGATTTGGGTTTAATGCGTTTGTATGAAATTTTTCAAATGTCCTTGCTGCTCAAAACTACATTTTACTACTGTAAATGGAATAACATTTGAAAATGACTTTATAACGCTTCAGGATTTTACTATTAAGAAAAAGCTTAAATGCGAAAAATGTCAAAATAACCTAGCTATTTTAACCCATAATAAAAGAAGTGAGACTAAAATTATTTGGGAAGAATATTACAAAGTTTACGATGATGGCTTTAAAAAACAACAACAGCTTCAATCAAAAAAAGAAGAGATTTTAAAAATTGAAAGTGAAAGTGATAAACAAAAACAATTAGAAAATGTTTTAAAAGAAATTAGAAATCTTCAAAACGAAGTAAATATTAAACAATCAAAACTTAGAATAAAAGCTAGGATTATATCTCCAGAAGCTTCACTTGGAATGAGTGAAAGACTATCAAGTAGTTAATTTTTTCTTAAAATCTTTTTAGCAATCGTCTCTGCAATTAACATCACTGGTGCGTTGGTATTTCCTGATGTAATTGATGGCATAACAGATGCATCAATCACTCTTAATTTTGAAATTCCTCTTAATCTGCATTCAGAATCTAATACGGTCATTGGATCTTTTGCATTTCCATTAACATCAACCTCACCCATCGCACATGTTCCTACAGGATGAAAAATTGTCGTTCCAAGATCACGAGCTGCATTTTGAAGTTCTGAGTCAGAATTTAAATTTGGACCTGGTAACATTTCCTCAGGTGTAAAAGGTTTTAAAGCATTACTTTTCATAATTGATCTTGTTTTTTTTAATCCACTTACTGCAACATCAAGATCTTCTTGCGTTGATAAATAGTTGCACATGATTTTTGGATACTCAAGTGGATCAGAACTTTTTGCATGAATGTAACCTCGCGATGTTGGTCTTAGATTACAAACACTAGGTGTAATTGCGTTAAAAGGATGTAAATCATCTCCAAACTTTGGAAGTGATAAAGGTTGTACATGCCATTCAAGATTTGCACTTTTTTGACTTTCATCACTTTTAGTAAAAGCCCCTAATGTTGATGGTGGCATCGTCAATGGTCCAGTTCTAAAAAATAAATATTCTAATCCCATTATCATTCTTGAAAATATATTTTGATACATTGTGTTAACTGTTTTACAGTTTGATACTTTGTAAACTGTTCTAATTTGTAGATGGTCTTGTAAATTTTCTCCAACACCGGGTAAATCATGAACATGTTCAACATTAATTTTATTTATTAATTCTTTTGACCCTATTCCTGATACTTGTAAAAGATGTGGAGTGCTAACTGCACCAGATGATAAAATGACCTGTTCTTTAGCAGTTACATTTAATTTTTGTTTTTGATTTAAAATTTCTAAACCATAGGTTTCAATTTTAGAATTAGCCCATCCTCTTTCATTATATTTTTGATTTTGTTTGATCTCTTCAGTTTTCTGTCTCGTTAAAACTTTTAAAACTTGAGTCTTGGTCATGATGGTTAAGTTTTTTCTATTTTGAATAGGTTTTAAAAAAGAGTCTGACATGGACCAACGGATCCCTTTTTTTTGGTTCATGTGAAAATAAGCACACCCTTCATTGTCCCCTCGATTAAACTCTTCAATTTTTGGAATACCATTTTCATCAGCAGCATCTCGCCATGCATCTAGTATTGGCCAGCTTACTCTTGGATATTCAACTCTAATCTCGCCTTTGGTTCCGTGCCATTCATTTTCACCACCAAAATAATTTTCTATCGATTTATAAGTCTCTAAAGCGCTCCCCCAATTCCACGTTGGGTCATTTGTTGCTTGGTTCCATAAATCGTAATCACTCTTTTGGCCTCTCATATAAATCATAGCATTGATGGATGAACAGCCACCTAAAACTCGGCCCCTTGCATAATGAATAGATCTTCCATTTAAGCCAGGATCTGGCTCTGTTTTAAAGCACCAATCAGTCCTTGGATTTGCAATAGTATATAAATATCCAACCGGAATTTTGATCCATATCCAATTATCCTGACCTCCAGCTTCTACAAGAAGTACTCTGTGATTTGTATCTGCTGATAAGCGGTTAGCTAATAAACAACCCGCACTACCAGCCCCTACAATAATAGTATCAAATTCGAGGTTTTTTTGTTCCACCACAGTTTTCTAAATATTTTAAATTTATATTCTACAGGCGTATTGAGGCAGTAACTTACTCACATTTTACCTTATTATTTAATCAAATGTTCTCGTTTTGATTCTGTTTTGATTCTAATTTGATTCAAAAATACAACCTCAGAAGGTGTTGTTAATAACTCTTAGGAACATCAACTCTTCTTAACATAATGATCCCAGCTAACACTAAAACCGTTATCGATAAGAAACCAAGGTCTAAACTGGTAAAATAAGTAATCGTTCCAACCATAATTGGACCAAGAATTGCTGTTGATCTTGATGCCAAAGTGAATAATCCGAAACCTTGGCCAAGATTACTTTGGCTTACAAAACTTGTCATAAAGACACGGCTTGCACTTTGAAGTATTCCAAAGAAACAAGCTCCAATTTGAAATATAATAATAAAGACTGTTTTTTCCTGGAAAAAAATAAGTCCAATTATCGTAAATAAAACAACAAATAAAGAATATTGTATTAATAATTTACTTCCAATTTTATCATTCAATATCCCGCCAATAAATGATCCTATAGCTTGGATGACGGATGTGATGATGACGAGTTGAAAAATTTCTTTAACGCTTAAACCTAAAACTTTTACTGCAAATATTGAAAAAGAAATTTGTATTGCAATGATTGCATCAGCGTAAAATAATCTTGCGATCAAAAAATTTCCAAGATTAGTTATTTTTTTTTCATGATAAACTAAACTTAATAAAGACTGAACATCTTCTTTTTTTGTGACAGGTCTAGGCTCTATAAACTGAATGAAGGCAAATATTGGAATAGAAAAAATTAAAAACCAAATAGCAACTGCAACTGGCACAACTCTAATATGTTCAAACTGAGATTTATCTAAATTTAAAAAAGTTTGCTCTGGTAAAATAAATAAATTTACTAATAAAAGTAATAATGGAATAATTGTAATAAATCCTAGAGCAAAACCTAGTCCTGATACAAAACCTCGATTATTTTTTTTAGAAAAATCAAATAAGTATGAATTATAAAACATTTGGCATAACTCATAGAAAAAATTAGCTATAAAAAAAATAGCTAAGCATTTAAAAATACTCTCAGTACTGGGGGCGCAGCTCCATAAAAAAAAAGTTGAAAAAATACAAAGTAGAGTTGAAATATAAAAAAAATTTCTTCTTCCACCTTTAATTTGATCACTAAATGATCCTAATTTAATCCCAACAATAGAAACAACAATCGCGCACAGTCCAACAGTCCATTGCCAATATGCAGAACCAATCTGAGGATCACCAACAATTTGGTTAGCAAAGTAAGGCGAAAAAATTAGACTGATAATTAATACTTGAAAAGGTGAATTAGCTACATCAAATAACCCATAAACATATTTTTTCATAAAGAAATTATTTATTTTCTTTTAGAAATTCTTCGACTAAACCGTTTTTATTCATTTGTCTAATCATAGCTTTGTAAGATTTGAGTGTTTTGTCTGCGAATGGAGAATGATTTTTTAAAAAGTCAGGACCTAATATAATCCCATCAATTTTAGATTTTGCTAATATCTTTCTTTTAACTAAGTTTTCAATTTTTCTTCTTGTAGTTTCCTCAGGCATTTCTAAAACATTTGAGATACTATTAATTCCTAATTTACGACCTCTTGTTTTAAAAAAACCTTCTGAACGAGTTTGCTCAACATCTGACTTTAATTTATCTAATCTTGCAATGGGTTCTTCTCTAATTTTATTAGACTCATAAATTGCATGCTGCATGACTACAGCAATAACCATAAATGAATCAAAATCTAATTTATAATCTACTTTGACTCTACGATAATAATCTGTCAAAAAAACTAGAAAAGCATAAGATGCAATTGACAAGTCACTATTGGGTTGCTCAACTTGATCTTTCATTAACTGTTCACCAGTTAATTTATTAATCGCAGAACTCATAAAGTCTCCCTCTCTCTCTAAAAGCTTGTAAATACATAAACTTAAAATGGGATATTACAACTCAAAATGGGAAATGTTAACCTAAAATGAGTTTCAAGAATTTTTAGAACTTGTAACCGATACTACCAACTAAAAAGTCTTGGTTTTGAGAGTCTAAAGTTGAGGAAATTGGACCTTTTCCCATATTATCTACATATTTTAAAGAAAGCTCCAAACGCTTTGTTACATCCATATCAAATCTAATTGATTTCACTCCACGTAAATTCACACCCTCGGCATATCCAAGTTTTAAATGAACTGGATAATCAGCAATGCTTGTGAGATTTTTTTTATTATATCTTAAATCAAATACTCTTTGAGAATGTCTTACCCCAGCTAAAACTGCACCATTCGATAACTCTTCTCTATAATCAGCGCTTATAAATACATCCTTTGAAAAATATTGTTGGACAACGATACCTAGATGAGAATTGTCAACTTGTTTTGCTGGATTTTCATCATGCCAAAGTATTTTTCCATACGGATAAAATATAGTACCTTTTCTTTTATATAATAATCCTAATCTTTGATTAAACTCAGTATTCATTGTTTCATCACCAGAAGTCGTATCATTATAATTAATAATATAATTAAAACTCTTTATCGATAAATTATCTGTTAAAGGATAGGTAAAATGTAAATCTAGTGCAGGTCCTGGTCTTGTATCATCATAACGTGTTCCAAGATCATCAACGAGAGTTGTGAAGTACCTTACTCGACCATCAACTTTTAATTTAGTGATATCTGCTAACAAATCAGTTTTGAAAATTAAAAATGCAAAAAAAAAGGTAATAATTTTTTTCATTTTGATTATTTTATTATCTTAATTCCATCTTTATTAAAAAAAACGTTCTCAATTTTTTCTGCAATCTGTTTAGCATTAAGACCTGCTATGTCATACATTTTTTCAGGTGTGTCTTGATCAATAAATATATCAGGTAGAGTCATTGATCTAAATTTTAAACCTTTATCAAAAAAACCTTTTTCAGATAATAAATGTGACACATGAGAACCAAATCCACCGATAGATCCTTCTTCAATGGTAATTATCATTTCATGTTCTCTTGCACATCTTAGAATTAAATCTTGATCAAGTGGTTTTGCAAATCTTGCATCAACAATGGTAGTCGTAATTCCTTTTGAATCAAGTTGTTTGGCAGCTATTTTACATTCCTCTAACCTTGTTCCAAAATTTAAAATGCAAACAGTAGATCCTTCTTGGATTATTCTCCCTTTCCCAATTTCAATGGTCTCATTAATATCGGGTAGTTCTAGTCCAACACCGTTCCCTCTTGGATATCTAAATGCGCACGGTGTATCATTAATTTCAACTGAGGTATTAATCATTCTTACAAGCTCTGCCTCATCACTTGCTGCCATTACAATAAAGTTTGGAAGTGTTGATAGGTATGTAATATCAAATGCCCCTGCATGTGTTGAACCATCTGCCCCAACCAATCCTGCACGGTCAATTGCAAATCGAACTGGTAATTTTTGAATAGCTACATCATGAACCACTTGGTCATAAGCACGTTGCAAGAATGTAGAATAAATTGCTGCATAAGGTTTATATCCTTCTGTTGCAAGTCCTGCAGCAAAGGTCACCGCATGTTGCTCAGCAATCCCTACATCAAAAGATCTTTTTGGAAATTTGTTTTGAAAAATATTTACTCCAGTTCCAGATGGCATTGCCGCTGTTACAGTTACAATCTTGCTATCCTTTTCAGCATGCTTTGTTAAAGTTTCTCCAAAGACTGAAGTGTATGACGGGATGTTAGATTTTGATTTAGATTGTTCACCTGTTTCAACATTAAACTTGGTTACCCCGTGATACCTATCTTTTGAGTCTTCTGCTGGCTTATAGCCTTTTCCTTTTTCTGTAATAGCATGAATTAAAAAAGGACCTTCATGTTTAGAATTTTTAACGTTTTCTAGGACAGGAAGCAGATGATCAAAGTTATGACCATCAACAGTACCCACATAAAAGAAGCCCATTTCTTCAAACAAAGTCCCCCCAACCGCAAGTCCTCTAAGATATTCCTCAGCTTGACCAATGCTTTTCTTTAAAGATTTTGGAAACTTGTTTGATAATTTTTTAAAGAATTCTCTAAAACCAATATATTTATTCCCAGATAATAGTTTTGCCAGGTATGAACTCATTGCTCCAACTGGTGGTGCAATCGACATATCATTGTCATTTAAAATCACGATCAACCTTGAATCCATGGATCCAGCGTTATTCATCGCCTCATAAGCCATACCCGCGCTCATGGCCCCGTCGCCAATAACTGAAATAATATTATTTGTTTTACCATCTAAATCTCTAGCCACAGACATTCCAAGTCCTGCAGATATAGAAGTTGAACTATGTGCTGTTCCAAAAGGATCATATTCACTCTCAGATCTTTTGGTAAAACCTGATAGACCACCTCCTTGTCTTAAAGTTCGTATACGATCACGTCTTCCTGTAATGATTTTATGAGGATACGCTTGATGCCCAACATCCCAGATCAATCTATCTTTTGGAGTATCAAATACATAATGAATGGCTAAAGTCAGTTCAACAACACCAAGTCCTGCTCCAAGATGACCTCCTGTAACAGAAACAGCATCAATCATCTCTTCTCTCAATTCTTTTGCTAGTGTTGTGAGATCTTTTTTATCAAAAGAACGAAGGTCATGAGGATAATTAATTTTATCCAGCAGTGGAGTTTTTGACATGACTTTATTTTAACTGATTAGAAAATTATTGGAATAAATAAAAAAAAGGCCCGCCGAAGCGGGCCTTAATTTAAGCTCTAAGCCTTATTACTTTGCTGATGCAGGAGTAAGTGACTTAGCTGTATGCCAGATCACTAAACCAAAGATCAACTTGTTAATAAAGTCTGCTAGGTTGTAAATGATGTTTAACGAAACTTCGTCCGCTGAACCAGTCATATAACCAAATAGGTAACCTAATGGATATACCGCCCAACCGATAGTAACGATCCACTTACAGAATTCGAAACAGCTCGCAGCAGCGCCTTTTAATTTTTTCGCTTCTTGACCTGCTTCACCTGCAAATACTTCATATAGGATGTAGATCCATCCAGCCATACCGATGATGAAACCTAAGTTGATGCCGATGTAACCAGCTTCTCCTAAGTAACCACCTACTAGCATGATGATAGTACCGATTAATAGTCTCCAGAAAATACCACCAGAAACTTTTTTAACTGCTGATAAGATGAAGTAGAACTCAATCATCAATAATGGCACAGTTAGTAACCAGTCGATATATCTAAATACAGTTGGTGAAGTACCAGTTGTTACCCAAACGTCTCTCATGTACATGTAGTGCACGAATGCAATACCAGTAACTAGACCAGATAACGTAACTGAAGTTCTCCAAGATGCTTTTACTGAATTTCTTTCGATGAAAAAGAAAACAGTTGCCGCTAACATAGTCATAGAAATCAACCAGAAAGTAACTCCAGTGAAGTCATTTGACTGTAGTATTACGTTTTTCATATTTCTCCTTTTTGTTTAAACAAAAAAAGCGAAGCCATTCGGATTCGCTCTTAACTGCGGCAATTTATACTTATATTTGCGTTCATTAAAACCCAAAAAAAACATTAATTTCCACAAAAAGACGCTTTTTTCCTGAAAAAATGCAACTTTTAATATACTTTTTAGATAGTTCAAAATGAGTGAAGTTAAAAAAATTGCAGTCATAGGATCTGGTTTCGGTGGCATTGCTGCAGCGTTAAGACTGAAAGCAAAGGGTCATGAAGTTACTTTAATTGAAAAACAAAATGATCTTGGTGGACGTGCAAGAGTTTTTAAAAAAGATGGCTATACTTTTGATGCTGGACCCACTGTTATCACTGCACCGCAATTAATTTATGAACTTTTCCAACTGTTTGATAAAAAATATCAAGACTATGTAAACATCGTTCCTCTTAAAATTTGGTATCAATTCATATTTGATGACCTATCTAAATTAAATTATGGTGAAGATTTAAACCAATTGTTACAAGATATAGAAAAAATTGATCCAAATGACAAAAGGGGATTTGAAAAGTTATTAATTGAGTCTGAAAAAATATTTAATATTGGATTTTTAAAATTAGCAGACAAACCTTTTCACAAAGTATGGTTTATGCTCAAACAAATTCCAGCATTACTTAAACTTAAAAGTTATAATTCAGTTTTTACTTTCATTTCTTCGTTTATTAAAAATGAAAAGCTCAGAAAAGCATTTACTATTCATCCATTACTTGTTGGTGGCAACCCTTATAGCACGACTTCAATTTATGCATTGATCTTGTTTTTAGAAAGAAAATGGGGAGTTCATTATTCCATTGGGGGTACTGGAAATATTATTAGTGCATTTGAGAAATTAATGAATGAAGTGGGTGTAAAAATTATTAAAGGACAAGAAATTGTAAAAATAAATCATGAAAATAGAAAAGTTATTAATATAGTCTTAAAGAATAATGATTTTTTAGAAATTGATAGTGTTGTTTGCAATGCTGATCCACCTAAAGTTTATGATGAATTAATATATCCAAAAATTAATAACAAATTATTTAATTTAAAGACTGATAGGTTGAAATATTCAATGGGATTATATGTTTATTATTTTGGAACAAAAAAGAAATATGAAAATATTGAACACCACACAATTTATCTTGGTAAGTCCCACAAACAATTGTTAGACAAAATCTTTTATACCAAAACGCTTGATGATGATTTTAGTTATTACCTACACCGCCCTTCAGCAACCGATCAAAGCATGGCGCCAGCTGGTAAAGATTGTTTTTATGTCTTAGTACCGGTTCCCAATAATCAATCTAAAATAAACTGGGAACAAGAGGGCAAAGCCTTTAAAGATAAAGTGATAAGAAAACTAGAACAAACTTGTATGCCAGAGCTATCCAAATATGTTGAAGCAGAAATTTTTGTTACTCCAGATTATTTTGAAAAAGAATTAAATACCAAATACGGATCTGGTTTTTCAATTGAACCCGTATTTACGCAATCAGCTTACTTTAGGTTTCATAATAAATCTGAGATATTAGATAATCTATATTTTGTAGGAGCAGGTGCTCATCCAGGAGCAGGTATTCCAGGAGTATTATCCTCTGCTAAAGTTTTAGATCACCTAGATATTTAAATGATGAATAATACTGCTCAAGATATTTTAAAAAAACACGCAAAGTCTTTTTATTTTGCAGGGTTATTGCTTGATAAAAAAACGCTTAATGATGCAGCAATTTTATATGCTTTTTGCAGACAACTTGATGATGCGGCTGATGAGGAAGATCAACAAACTAAGCTTAATGATTTAATTACAGATTATAAAAAAGAAGCTCCAGAAGACCTAATTAATAAGGAATTTAAAAAGTTACAAAGGACATATCAATTAGATCAAAAATTTATTGATGATTTAATTATAGGTGTCTCATCAGATATTGATTTCAAGCAACCTAAAAATTTAAGCGAACTGATAAAATACAGTTATCAAGTTGCTGGTACTGTTGGAGGTTTGATGGCAAAAATCCTTGGTGCAAATGATCATAACGCTTGGAAATTTGCTGTAGATCTTGGAATTGGAATGCAAATTACAAATATATCGAGAGATATTAAAGAAGATGCAAAAAATGGGAGGGTTTATATTCCAGAAGATATGCTACCAAATAATTTTAAGCCAACTGACATTACTAATGGATCAAATGATGGATTAATTTTTAATTTAACAAAACAATTACTAGAGATTGCTGAATCATATTATCAAAGTGGCTTTGAAGGTATTTATTATATACCTAAAAAAAATAAGTTTAGTATTCTAATTGCAGGAGTACTCTATAACTCTATTGGTAAAAAAATTATCAAAAACAAAACGCTTTTTTTGAAACAACGAATTTACTTAAATACTTTTGAAAAACTTTTAATCTTAATGGCAAATGTATTTACAAAATATAAATCAAAAGAACCTGTACATTTAACCCATCAGCTTCATTCAAATTATTTTTAAATATGATTTATGATATTACAATTATTGGAGCAGGATGTGCGGGATTGTCTCTTGCCCATCAAATTTCTAAAACTAATCAGAATAAAAAAATTATTATTCTAGACTCAAAAACGGAATTTCAAAATGATCGTACATGGTCTTTTTGGAAAATAAATGATCACGACTTTGAGGATTGTTTAGAAAAACAATGGTCTAATTTTGAAATTAAAAATAAAGAGAAAATAAAAATATTTAATCAAACAAAATATCCCTATCAAACGATTAATAGTTTAAAATTTTATGAAAAAATTAAAAATAATTTAAATGATAAATTTGTTCTCAAATTAGGATTTCAAATTAAAGACATTCTAAAAACTTCAGAAGTTTTCCAAATTAAAAATAGTAACGAAGTTATAGAAAGTAAATTAGTCTTTGATAGCCGTGTACCAGAAATTAAAACGGGAAATCTTTATCAACATTTTTATGGCTTTACTATTGAAACAAATCAAAATGCTTTTGATGAAAATAAATTAACTTTAATGGACTTTAAACAAAAAGAACAAGGCGTTCATTTTTTTTACATTCTACCATTTAAAAGTAATCAGGCTTTAATTGAGACAACCTGGCTATCAAAATTAAATGAATTAAATAAAGAAAAGTATGTTGATGAACTTCATCAGTACATTCAAAATGATCTTGGCATCAATCAATTTAATATTATTCGTGAAGAAATTGGTGCAATTCCAATGTTCAGAAGATCCTCAAAAAATGAAATGGGTTATTATGATATCGGTATCAGAGGAAATATAAATCGCATGAGCACAGGGTATGCATTCCCATATATACAAGCACATTCTAAAATCATTACCGATGCTTTAGATCAATTAAGTTTCAAAAGATCAATTTCAGCTAAATATGAATTTTTAGATCAATTGTTTGTTAAAGTATTAAAGAACCATACAAATCAAATGGCTGATATATTTTTTAAACTTTTTGATCAAAATAATCAGGAAAGCGTAATTAGATTTTTATCTAGTGAAGGAAGCTGGTTAGATGATATGAAAATTATATCAAAGATGCCAAAACTATTATTTTTAAAAAATTTATTTAATTAGTCATATGCCATTAAACAAAATTCAAAATATATTACTTATTATATTCTCTATATTTGGATCCCTTTCATACATATTATTTACCAATAACTTCATTCAAGATGATTTAACCCTACTATTTTTTTGTTTCTTTTTAATTCTCGTGCTTGGAGTATCGCATGGTGCACTGGATCATATTCGTGGCAAAAGAATTTTGGAGCCAAAATTTAATAAAGCATGGTCCATCTTATTTTTTCCTGGATATATCATTTTAGGTTTAATCGTCATTATTAGCTGGGTTACCTTTCCGCCAGTGACCTTATTATTATTTTTAATAACTGCTGGTTATCATTTCGGAGAAGAGGATCTTAGTTTTTTCAAAGATGACAATGGCGTTATCTTTACTATAGCAAGTCTTTTAAAAGGTTTTTTGATTATTACATTGTCCTTTCATTATAGTTTTGAAAACACATCATTATTTTTTGAATATTTAATGGTTCCACAAAATTATTATGAGGCACTCATTCCTTATAAATCTACTTTATTCTCGGTTAATTTAATATGTTTGGTTAGCGGTTTAATTTATTTATTCAAAAATAATATTAATCACCTCGTATTAATTTTACTTGAGGTATTATTAATCACTTTATCTTTTGTTTATTTACCTCTCATACTAGCCTTTTCACTTTACTTTTGTTTTCTTCATTCTTCTAAACACATTATTGGACTTGCAAGAGAATTAGATAAACAGGATATAAATAATGGATTAAAGCTATTTTCTATTAAAGCGATCCCCTTAACATCTATTACGGCACTTGCTGCAGTATTATTTGTCTTTTTATTAAGTGAAAAACTCGATGAAAATATCATTAAAACGATTTTTATTGGTTTGGCTTCACTTACACTTCCTCATATATTATTAGAAATTTTAGATAAAAAATAATGAGTGAAGATTTAGATATATTACTTTGTGCTCCAAGAGGTTTTTGTGCTGGGGTTGACCGTGCTGTTGAAATTGTAGAAAAAAGTTTACAAAAGTTTGGTACGCCAGTTTATGTAAGACATGAAATCGTTCACAATAAACATGTTGTCCAAAATTTAGAAAATAAAGGAGTCATCTTTGTTGATGAGCTTGATGAAATTGAAGATAAAACAAGACCAGTAATTTTCTCAGCCCATGGAGTATCAAAAAAGGTTTATGAAGATGCTGAAATAAAAAATATTCAGTTTATTGACGCAACATGTCCATTAGTTTCAAAAGTACATCGAGAAGCAGAGTTACTAAATAAACAAGGTTACCAAATTATTCTTATCGGTCATAAAAATCACCCTGAAGTGATTGGGACTATGGGTCAGTTGCCAGCAGGAGAAGTTACATTAATAGAAAATATTGAAGATATAAAAGACATCAAACTAAACAAAGAAAAAATAGCTTATATTACTCAAACAACACTATCCGTTGATGATACTAAAGATATTATTGATGCTCTAAAAATAGAATTTCCAAATATTAAAGAGCCTATTAAAAGTGACATTTGTTACGCAACAACTAATAGACAAGCAGCGGTTAAAAATATTGCAGCAAAATGCGATGTCTTTTTTGTTGTAGGAAGTCAGCAATCTTCAAATTCAAAAAGACTTGTTGAAGTGGCTAAAAAAAATGGAAGCAAAGAAAGCTACCTTGTTCATCAAGAATTTAAATTACCTACTGATCTGATAAAAAAATCTAAGTGCATTGGAGTTTCATCTGGAGCATCTGCGCCTGAAGTTTTAGTTGATCGACTAATAGATCAAATCAAAGAAATCAGAAATATTAAAGTTCAAGATATAGAAATTATTAAAGAAAACGTTGAGTTTAAACTTCCAAGAGAACTTAGAGAAAATTAATTTTTTCTCTCAATAATAAAATTAATACAATTTAATAATTCATCAGTTTGAGAAAAAGAACTTAATTGGTTTGTAATTTCAGATTTTAGATCAGCAATAAGTGCTTTGGTTTTTTCTTCTCCTAAATGAACAATTAAAGTATTTTTTCCTTTACTCTCATCTTGTTGAGTAGGTTTGCCTAAAGTTTCAGATTTTCCATACTTATCTAAAAAATCATCTACAATTTGAAATAATAAACCTATTTTAATTCCAAGATCTTTAAATGTTTTTGCTAATTCCTTTTTATGAGAAAGTAATGGCGCAACCTCAGTACAAAAACCCATGAGTGCACCGGTTTTTTTATTTTGCATATCGATAATGGTCTCTTTATCAACTTCGCTTTTTTTTAAACTTAAATCAAAAAATTGACCTCCTGCAATTCCAAGATGTCCAGATGAAGATGATAAAGCATGAATGATTTTGGTTTTAATATCTTCATCAATTTCAAACTTTGGATCAGAGATCATTTCAAATGCCAAGGTTAATAAAGAGCTTCCAGCTAAAATTGCAGTGTACTCACCATACGCTTTATGTGTGCTTTCTTTTCCTCTTCTAAAATCATCATTATCCATCGAAGGTAAATCATCATGAATTAAAGAGTAACTGTGAACGCACTCTACTGCTGCAGCAATTGGAATATATTTTTTTTCATCAATATCAAAAATTTTACACGTGGACTGAACGAGATAAGACCTAATCATCTTGCCTCCAGAGAATAAACCGTATTCCATAGCTTCGTATAATCTATTATCTGCAGATTGGTTCTTGAAATAACTTTTAAGAAAAGCATTAACCTTATCTGCAGTAAGCTTTAGCTCTTGCTGAAAATTAGACATGAATTGTTATTTTTTTTTTCTTACAAATGGTTTTTCTGTAACATTGCCATTTTTATCAATTTCGATTTGATCAATTTTCATGTTTGCTTCTTTTAATTTTTGATCGCAATGTTTTTTTAACTGAATACCACGTTGATATTTTTCAATAGATTCTTCTAACTCAATTGATCCATTTTCTAAATCAGAAACAATTGTCTCCAGCTCAGCCATTGCCTTTTCAAAGGACATTTTTTCAATATCAGCGTATTTGTTTGCTTTATTCATTTATAGATTTTAACCTTGATGCATAATAAATATTTCAAAATGAAAAACTATTCAAATATCTTTAGCCCTACTGATAAAAATTTAAAAAAGTGCTCTAAGATATTAAAAAACCATGGCATCGCGGCATTACCAACTGAAACGGTCTATGGATTAGCTGGAAATGCATATTCAAATCGTGCTGTTACAAAAATATACAGTTTAAAAAAAAGACCAAAGAAAAACCCATTAATCGTTCACTTTGACTGCCTTCAATCTATCCTTAAAGAAACCGAGCAAAATCCATATCTTCAAAAACTATATCGCAAGTTTTCTCCAGGACCCATTACCTATGTATTAAAATTAAAAAAGAAATCTAAAATTTCAAAAAAACTTATTAATAAAAATGGAACCATTGCATGTAGGGTTCCTGCAAACGCACATTTTAGAAAAATAATAAGGCTTGCTCATACACCTCTAGCAGCGCCAAGTGCTAATATCAGTAATCATGTATCTCCTACTTCATCAAAGGATGTTTTTGATGAATTTGGAAAAAAAATTAAATTCATATTAGATGGTAAACGATCAAAGGTTGGAATTGAATCTACTGTAGTCAATCTCGTTGGAAGACCTAAAGTATTACGCCCTGGCAAAATAACAAAGTATGAAATTCAAAAGGTCATAAAACATGTTACAAAAAATATATCTAAAGAAATTTTATCTCCTGGGCAGCTTAAAAAACATTACTCTCCTGGTATACCTGTTTTTTTAAATCAACAAAAACCAAAACCATATGGTGCTTTGCTTGTATTTGGCAAAACAAAATTAAAAGGAAAAAATATATTCTATCTTTCAAAATCAAAATCATTGGATGAGTGTGCAAAAAAACTTTATCTAAAGTTAAGACAAATTAAAAAATTAAAATATAAAACTATAACTGTTACAAAAATTCCAAATCAGGGTATTGGAATAGCAATAAATAACAGATTAAAAAGAGCATCATCATGAAACCAATTGAAGTTAAAAACTTAAAAAAACAATTTAAAACTACTGAAGCTGTAAAAGGAATTAATTTTTCAATTAATCAAAGTGAAACTTTAGCACTTCTTGGTCCAAATGGATGTGGAAAAACCACAACCATTGGAATGTTGCTTGGCTTAATTACTCCAACATCAGGAAACATATTTATTAATGAAGAAGAATTAAATTACAAAGATCATCAGTTCTTAAATATTATGAATTTTGCATCACCTTATGTCGAGCTTCCAAAAAAACTCACCGTTTTAGAAAATTTAAAAGTTTATGGGAGAATGTATTTAATAAAAAATTTTAAAGAAAAAATTGATCAACTCATAGAAGATTTAAACTTAAAACCTTTTTTAAATAAAAGAACAGGTGAACTTTCATCGGGTCAAAAAAACAGAGTGTCTTTAGCGAAATCTTTAATTAATGATCCAAAGATCTTACTACTTGACGAACCAACAGCAAGTTTAGATCCTGATACCGGTGACTATGTAAGAAGTTATTTAGAAAAGTATAAAAAAGAAAATGATATTAGTATTCTCTTGGCCTCTCATAATATGGATGAAGTCACAAGATTAAGTGATTATGTTTTAATGATGAAAGAAGGTCAGATTATTGATCATGGTAAAGCGAAAGATTTAATTGATAAACACGGAAGAGAAAATTTAGAACAAGTATTTTTAAAATTAGTGAGGCAGAAAAATGAACATTAAAAGATCTTCATCATTAATGCTAAGGCATTTTTATTTAATCAGGTCATCTTTCCCAAGAATTTTTGACCTCATTTATTGGCCAACTGTACAGATTATTCTATGGGGCTTTGTCTCTAAATTTTTTACAATGCATAGTGATTATTTTAACAATGTTGCTGGTGTCATATTAAGTGCTGCAATTCTTTACGACTTCTTATTTAGATCAAGTATTAGCTATAATATGCTTTTCTTAGAGGAAATTTGGAGCAGAAACATTATTAATTTATTTGTCTCTCCACTTAAAATATCTGAGATTATCATGGCATTAACGTCATCTGCTTTAATTCGAACCATGATTGGGTTAGTTCCTGCTGCTTTTATAGCTATTCCATTGTTTGGAATATCCATATTTGAACTTGGGGTTCCCTTGATACTCTTATTATTTAGCCTTTATTTATTTGGTGTAACCCTTGGACTCTTGGTTACTGCAGGCCTTGTTAGGTTTGGTCCATCATTTGAAAATGTAGCATGGGCTAGTTTATTTTTTATTGCTCCACTAGGATGTATTTATTATCCTGTAGAGATACTGCCCAGTTGGGTTCAGCCCATTGCACTTGGATTACCACTTGCGCATATATTTGAAGAAACGCGAAATATCCTTGTTAATCAAACGGTCAGTTTTACAAACATTTATTATGCGATTGGCTTAAACCTAATTTACCTCACCCTTGCTATCTCAATATTTTACAAATCGTTTGCTAGCGCTAAAAGAAACGGAACATTAGTTAATATTGGTGAATAATTTTTAAAATATTGATAAATATTAGCTCATGCGCCTGTAGCTCAACTGGATAGAGCGCCAGATTTCGGCTCTGGAGGTTCAGGGTTCGACTCCTTGCAGGCGCGCCAAAATAAAAAGTCCTATAAAAATTTACAAATGTTCCAAAAATATATTCCAAACCACAAGATATGCTAAATACAACTTTATAGTTGTATACGGTTCAACTGAACCTCTCATTTGTTATACCTATTAGTAGAGTAATTTGTAAATTGCAACGCTACTAATTGTATAAACTATAAGTTGTAAAAATTAAGGAGAGAAAATGAAAAAAATATTAACGGTTTTAATAGGAGCTTGGTTCTTGTTATTATCTAACACGGGTGAAAGTAATGCCGCCTGTAAAAATGTAAAAATTGCAAACATGAACTGGGCATCAGCTGGTCTGATGGCCAATATAGATAAGATTGTCCTTGAAAAGGGGTTTGGTTGTAATGTTGAACTTATTCAAGCTGATACAGTTCCAGCATTTACATCAATGAATGAAAAAGGTTCACCTGATATCGTTCCAGAACTTTGGGCCAACTCATTTATTACACCGCTGAATAAAGCGATTAAAGAAGGAAGACTTCACAGATTAAACAAAGGTCCAATTACCGGACTTGGTGAAGGATGGTGGGTCACTCCTGCATTTAGAAAAAAACATCCTGAAATTAAAACTGTGATGGATTTATTAAAAAGACCAGATTTATTTCCACATCCAGAAGATAAATCAAAAGGTGGATTTGTGACTTGTCCTGCAGGTTGGGCATGTCAATTAAGTAATGCAAACCTTTTTAGAGCTTTTGAAATGGAGAAAAAAGGTTGGAAACTTATTGATCCAGGTTCTGCAGCTGGTTTAGATGGAACAATTGCAAAAGCAGCTGAGAGAGGACAAAATTGGGTTGGTTACTATTGGGCACCAACTGCAATGATTGGAAAATATAATCTAGTGAAACTTGATTGGGGAATTCCATTTGCAGGAAAAGAAAATTGGGATGGATGTATTGCAAAACCCGAGAAAGATTGTGCAAATCCAAAGCCAACTGCATGGATTACACCAGCTGTAAACACTGTGGTTACTGATAAGTTTAGAAAAAATGCTGATAAAAATTTAATCACATATTTTGAGAAAAGAACTTATCCAGGCAAAGTAATGAACGGTATGCTTGTTTACATGACAGAAAATCAAGCAGATGGTTCTGATGCTGCAATCGAGTTTTTTAAAAAACACGAGACTGTTTGGACGAAATGGCTTCCAACAGATGTAGCAAACAAAATTAAAAAATCATTATAATATTATCTCGCTCTAAAGATGGAATATCTTATAAACTTTCCCTCTTTAGGGCGAGAAACACTTCGAGATTTAAAAAAAGGAGTAGATAGTTCTTTTAAAGACTTTTCACGATCATATGGTGAAGGTATAGAAAATTTTTTTGACCCCTTATTACAATTTTTAGTTTTTTTTGAAAAATTATTAATTAACTCTCCTTGGCCAATTATTATTGCAGTTATTGCTTTTTTGACTTGGAAAGCATCTCAAAAATTAAGTTTAGTCTTTGGTACAGTTTTATCATTTATTATTATTGGTTTGTTTGGAATGTGGGAAGATACCATGTCGACACTTGCAATTATTTCAGTTGCTACACTACTTTGTTTATTAATTGGTGCACCTATTGGAATTGTAATGGCAAAATCAAACAAAGTTTCGGTAGTGATGTCTCCAATTTTAGATACCATGCAAACCATTCCTACGTTTGTTTATTTAATCCCAATCATCATGTTACTTGGAATTGGAAAAGTTCCAGGTTTAATCGCAGTTTGCATTTATGCAATTCCACCGATTGTAAGATTAACAAATCTTGGAATTAGAGAGGTAAATGCAAAATTGATTGAAGCTGGAAAAGCGCTTGGAATTTCTAAGTTTGTCATTCTATACCGAATAGAATTTCCTTTAGCACTTCCATCAATAATGACTGGAGTTAACCAAACTATCATGATGTCTCTTGCAATGGTGGTCATTGCATCAATGATTGGAGTGAGTGGTCTTGGTGTTCCAATCTTAAGATCAATTTCAAATCAATATCTTGCTCTAGGTTTAATGAATGGGTTAGCAATTGTTGCACTTGCAATCATATTTGACCGAATATCTCAGCACTACGCAAGGCGAATGCAAAAACACAAAGATGTAATGAAAAAATAATTCAACTAAAAATTGAATATCTTATATCTCAAAACCATAAGAGAAATAATTAAATAATTGTAATTTGGCTTATATTTTTCTATCTTAAGGTATCTTTAATTTAAATTAAAAGGGGAACAATGAAAAACATAATGAAAGCAATTGGTAGTTTATCAGTATTAGCTTTTGTTTTAACGGCTTGCGGCGACGGCGGTGGAGCTAAAAAAACAACTAGTACTTTAGATACTACTAAAAGTCAGGGCTTTGTGAAATGTGGTGTTTCGCAAGGTGTGCCAGGATTTTCAAATGCTGACGCGTCTGGAAACTGGACAGGTATCGACGTGGATGTTTGTAGAGCAGTAGCTGCTGCAGTTCTAGGCGATGCTAGTAAAGTAAAATATACAGGTTTAAGTGCTAAAGAAAGATTTACAGCACTTCAAGCTGGTGAAATTGATATATTATCAAGAAATACTACTTGGACATTAGAAAGAGATGCTTCAATCGGATTAACATTCGTTGGTGTAAACTTCTATGATGGTCAAGGTTTCATGGTGAGAAAAAGCACAGGTTTAAAATCTGTAAATGATTTTAAAAATGGTGTGAAAGTTTGTACTAACCTTGGAACAACAACTGAGCTTAACATGGCTGACTTCTTTAAATCTAAAGGTGTTAAATACGAGCCTGTAGTATTTGAAAAAGCTGACGAAGTTGTTCAAGCTTATGATGCTGGTAGATGTGATACATATACTACAGATAAATCAGCACTAGCTGCACAAAGTACTAAAATGAAAGATCCAACTGAGCACGTTGTATTACCTGAAACAATCTCAAAAGAACCATTAGGTCCTGTTGTGAGACAAGGTGATTCAAAATGGGAAGATGTTGTAAGATGGTCATTAAATGTTTTCATCGAAGCTGAAGAATATGGCGTTAATTCTGGAAACATTGACTCAATGAAAGAAAGCAAGAACCCAGCTATTCAAAGAATAGTAGGTGCTGAAGGTACTAAAAATGGTGAAGCCCTAGGTTTAGATAATCAGTGGAGCTATAGAATTATCAAGCAAATTGGTAACTATGGTGAAAGCTACAAAAGAAACCTAGCTGACACTAATATTATGCCTGAAAGAGGTCCAAACCAACTATGGACTAAAGGCGGAATTTTATACGTACCGCCAGTGAGGTAATTATATACTTAAAAAAAGGGCTAGAATTTCTAGCCCTTTTTTTTTACATAAATCCCAAAATAATATGTCATTTTTAAAAAATAAAGTCGAAAGAATTGATCAGTACTTGAGTGATCACCCAAGAATTAAATTTGTTTTACCTCAAGCATTACTTTTTGCATTTTTAATTTTAATAGTTGGCTACTTTTCTTTCAATGCAAGTACCAACTTAGAGGCTCGTGGAATTGATACTGGATTTAGTTTTTTAAATAAGAAAGCATCATTTGATATTCAGTTTAGTTTAATTGAGTTTGACTCTAGTATGACATATGGTCGTGCTTATTTAGTAGGTTTATTAAATACAATTTTAGTTTCTGTTATTGGAATTTTATTTGCAACTATTCTTGGTTTTATATTTGGTATTTTAAGACTTTCATCAAATCCTTTAGCATCTGGATTGGCGACTTCTTATATCGAATTTTTTAGAAATATTTCTTTATTACTTCAAATCTTTTTTTGGTATTTTACAGTACTTCGTTTTTTGCCTCAGACAGAAAATTCTATTGTTTTATTTGACTCAATATATGCAAATATCAAAGGTGTCTATTTTCCAAAATTTGTTTGGACAAATTTAAGTTTCCTAATTTATGGTTTAATTTTTACATTTGTCTCAATTTACTTTTTTAATATCTATGCCAGAAAATTAAGGGAAAATACTGGAAAAATTTTACCTCAATTTTTAATATCTCTTGGAATTTTAATAATTTTACCAACATTAGTTGTGTTTATTTTTGGTGTTGGTGTTGAGTTTTCTCATCCAAAACTTGAAATTAAAATGGGAATTGCAAACTACATTGGTGGTTCATCAATTATACCGGAATTTTTAGCCCTAGCCTTTGCATTATCAATTTATACATCAACTTTCATTGCAGAAAACGTTCGAGCTGGAATTTTAGGAATTGATAAAGGACAAAAAGAAGCTGCAGCATCAATTGGATTAACTAATGCCCAAGTTTTAAGACTGGTTGTAATTCCTCAGGCTTTAAGAATTATTATACCACCAACAACAAACCAATATTTAAATCTTACTAAAAACTCGTCTCTTGCAGCTGCTATTGCATACCCAGATATTGTTTTAGTTTTTGCTGGAACAGCTTTAATGCAAACAGGTAGAGCGATTGAAATTGTTACCATCACAATGCTTACTTATTTAACGTTAAGTATAAGTATTTCTATCTTTATGAATTGGTACAACAAAAAGGTTTCATTGACAGAAAGATAATATGAATAAAACTTTAAACTACATTAGAGAGAAATTTTTTTCATCACCCATAGATGCATTTCTTACAATTTCAATCAGTTATTTAATCTATTTGACCATTCCACCACTTCTTGATTGGATGTTCATCAGCGCAACTTTTTCTGGTGAAAGCAAAAAAGAATGTGTTTCAGGTGGAGCATGCTGGGTATTTGTTAAAATTTGGTTTAATAGATTTTTATATGGAATGTATCCAAATGATGAGGTTTGGAGAGTAAATCTTCCATTTGGAATTTTGGTAGTATCGATTATTGTCTATAGATTTTTAAATGAGAAATATAAAAAATATCTGTTTTTATTTTTAATTATTCCGTTTCCAATTTTATCATTAATGCTTTTTTCAGGTGGTTTTCTGGGTTTGATGCCAGTTGAAACTAGAGAATGGGGAGGATTATTTTTAACGCTTGTTATATCAATATTTGCAATCATCTTCTGTTTCCCATTAGGCGTTCTTTTGGCAATGGGAAGAAGATCAAATCTTCCAGTAGTGAGATATTTTTCAGTTGGCTTTATTGAATTTTGGAGAGGGGTTCCTCTTATTACAGTTTTATTTATGGCAGGCGTTATGTTCCCGCTTCTTTTACCGGCTGGAACTAATATGGATAAATTAGTTAGAGTTATTATTGCAATTACCTTGTTTGAAGCTGCTTATATGGCTGAAGTGGTTAGAGGTGGATTGCAAGCTGTAGGTCGCGGCCAATATGACGCCTCAAAGGCAATTGGTATGGGGTATTGGAAAAGTCATATCTTTATTATTCTTCCACAAGCTTTAAAGTTAGTGATACCTGGAATTGCTAATACTTTCATTGCACTATTTAAAGATACACCTTTAGTTTTTGTGGTTGGACTACTTGAAATTTTAGGAATGGTAAATTTAGCAAAAACAAATCCTGCGTGGCTTGGAATGGCAACAGAAGGTTATGTATTTGTAGCTTTAGTTTACTGGATTTTTTGTTTCGCTATGAGCAGATATAGTTTAAGTATAGAAGAGAAATTAAAAACAACTAACTAGGGACAATGGAAAATATAATTCAATTAAAACAAGTTAATAAATGGTACGGTGATTTTCATGTCCTAAAAGACATTAACTTTGAAGTTAGCGAGAAAGAAAAAGTTGTTATTTGTGGTCCCTCTGGATCAGGAAAGTCTACATTAATTAGATGCATCAATAGATTAGAAGAACATCAAAAAGGTGAAATCATAGTGGATGGCATGACCCTTGATGAGAATACAAAAAATATCTCAGCAATTAGAAGTGAAGTTGGAATGGTATTTCAACAATTTAATTTGTTTCCACACTTATCTATTTTAGAAAATTGTACACTTGCTCAAATTTGGGTGAAGAAAAAAACAAAAAAAGAATCTGAAGCTTTAGCTATGGATTATTTGAAAAAAGTTCAAATTGATGATCAGGCTGCAAAGTTCCCAGGACAGTTATCAGGTGGTCAACAACAAAGAGCTGCAATTGCAAGAGCGCTTTGTATGGAGCCAAAAATTATGCTTTTTGATGAGCCTACTTCTGCATTAGACCCTGAAATGATTAAAGAGGTTTTAGATGTGATGGTTGATTTAGCAAAAGGTGGGATGACAATGTGCGTGGTAACACACGAGATGGGTTTTGCAAAAGAAGTTGCAGATCGTGTCGTATTTATGGATGAAGGGAATATTGTTGAAGCTAAAAAGACTAAAGACTTCTTTGATAACCCAGAGAATGAGAGAACAAAACTTTTCCTAAGTCAAATTCTATAAACTTTTTGTTTATATAAGATATACTTTAACTCAGATGAATAACTATAATTTTGTAGTTGATGAAAACTTTGATCAAAAAAGAATTGATCAAGTTGTAGCAAAACAATATCCAAAAATTAGCAGATCAAAGGTAAGTAAAATTATAAAAACTGAGCTCCTTAAGCTAAATGGTCAAATTTTAAAAGATCCATCTCATAAAGTTAAATCAGGAGACCAAATCGAATTTGAAAATTTGATAGAAGAGACCATTAATCTTATCCCAAAGAAAATGGACCTTAACATTATATTTGAAGATCAAGATATCATTATCATAGATAAGCCTATTGGAATGGTCGTTCATCCAGGTGCAGGAAACTATGAAGATACGATGGTTAATGGTTTACTTTATCATTGTAAAAATAATCTTTCAGGTATGAATGGTGAAGATCGCCCTGGTATAGTTCACCGTATTGATAAAGATACCAGTGGACTATTAGTAGTTGCTAAAAATGATCAAGCACATGCCTTTATTGCAAAACAATTTGAAGAACACTCTATAAAAAGAAGTTATTTAGTTTTTGTCTATGGAATTCTTAGACCTCTTCATGGAAAAATTGAAACCTTGATTGGTAGGAATAAAACTAACCGACAAAAAATGAGCGCAGATGTGATTAGAGGTAAAGATGCAATAACGAATTATGAAACGCTAGAAGTTTTTAAAGGAAATAAAATTCCAGATATCAGTTTAGTCAAATGTATTCTTGAGACCGGACGAACTCATCAAATTCGAGTTCACATGTCTCATAAAGGTAATCCAATTTTAGGAGATCAAACTTATGGTAAAAAGATAAAAAAAATTAGAGGTATTGATCAAGAATTTGAAGAAATTTTAAAATCATTAAAAAGACAAGCGCTACACGCACATACTCTTGGATTTATTCATCCAACAACAAATGAAGAGGTATTCTTTGCCTCAGAATTGCCAGATGATTTAAATAAATTAAAAAATAGGCTAGAAACACTAAAAAATTGAGCCTTGAAGGTTTGAAATTAAAAATTACATATACAGCATGAGTAAAGAAATAAGTAAAACCAATCTACCTGTTTTATCTCCTGACGGGAGTTTTGACTCTTATTTACAAAAGATAAGAAAATTTCCAATGCTGGATGCAGCAGAGGAATATATCCTAGCTAAAAATTGGAGGGAAAAAGGTGACAAAGAATCTGCTCATAAACTAGTTACTTCTCACTTGAGATTGGTTGCAAAAATTGCAACGGGTTACAGAGGATATGGTCTTCCAATGAGTGAATTAGTTTCTGAAGGTAATATTGGATTAATGACTGCTGTTAAAAAGTTTGATCCTGAAAGAGGATTTAGATTAGCTACCTATGCAATGTGGTGGATTAAAGCGTCTATGCAAGAATATATTTTAAGATCTTGGAGCTTAGTTAAAATTGGAACAACTGCTGCACAAAAAAAGTTATTTTTTAATTTAAGAAAAATGAAAAACCAAATTATGAGATCAGACCAAACTGATCTTTTGCCAGAACAAGTTACAGAAATTGCAAACCGACTAGATGTGACTGAAGATGAAGTGAATTCAATGGATCAAAGAATGAAAGGTCCTGAAGCATCACTAAATGCTACTATTTCTGGTGAAGAAGGTGAGTCAGAATGGCAGGATTGGGTCGTGGATGAAAATGCTGACCAAGAGTTACAAATTGCGCACCGTCAAGAAACTAATAAGAGAAAAGCGTTACTAGATAAAGCAATGTCTATTTTAAATGAAAGAGAAAAAGAAATTTTATTTGATCGAAGATTAAATGAAGAGCCAAAGACATTAGAAGAATTGAGCCAAAAATATAATATTAGTCGTGAAAGAATTCGACAAATTGAAAATAGAGCATTTGAAAAACTACAAAAAGAAATGCTTGAACAAGCAAAAGACCAAAAACTAATTTCTGTAAATTAATTATTAAAAGGATTTTCGAGAAGAATAGTATCTTCCCTTTCAGGACTTGTTGAAATACTTGAAATTTTAGCACCAATAAAATCTTCTACGGCACCAACATAAATTTTTGCAAGATCTGGAAGGTCTTCAATATTTCGAATTCCTTTTGTTTCAGATTTCCAACCTTTAAATGTTTTGTAAATTGGTTTTACTTTTTTTTGATCTTCAACAGCTGCAGGGAAATAATCAATTTCCTTTCCATCAAGTTCATACTTTTCACAAAATTTAATCTCATCAAAATCATCAAGTACATCAAGTTTAGTTAATGCTATGCCATGAATACCTGCAACTTTGATCGTTTGTCTAACAAGTACACCATCAAACCAACCGCAACGTCTTTTTCGATTTGTCACTGTTCCAAATTCATGTCCACGTTTTCCTAATTTTTCTCCATCGGCATCTTCAAGTTCAGTTGGAAAAGGACCCTCACCCACTCTAGTCGTATAAGCTTTTGTAATTCCAAGAACATAACCAATGGTATCAGGGCCACAACCAGATCCTGTTGCAGCATTTGCAGCTACCGTATTAGATGATGTGACAAATGGATACGTTCCATGGTCGACATCGAGTAAAATACCTTGCGCACCTTCAAATAATATTTTTTTGTTTTCAGATTTAAATTCATCAATTTTTTTCCAAACCGGTTGAGAATATTTTAAAATCTCAGGTGCAATCTTCATCAGTTCTTTTTTTAATTCTTTTTTTTCATAAATCTTTTTATTCAACCCTTTTCTAATTGCATTGTGATGTTGGAGTACAATATCTAGTCTTTGATCTAGGTTGCTTTCAGATCTTAAATCCATGACACGAATTGCTCGTCTTCCTACTTTATCTTCATAAGCTGGACCTATTCCTCTTCGTGTTGTTCCAATTTTTCCTTTTCCAGCAGCATCCTCTCTAATTTCATCCATTTCACTGTGATAAGGTAAAATTAAATTAGCAGTTTCAGCTATAATTAAATTTTTTTCTGTAACTTTAACACCCTGGTCTTGAATAGACTTAATCTCTTCTAATAGTGCCCAAGGGTTAACTACAACGCCATTTCCAATAACTGAAATTTTACCAGGTCTGACAATTCCTGAAGGTAAAAGTTTTAATTTATAAGTGATGCCATCAATAACTAGTGTGTGTCCAGCATTATGACCACCTTGAAAACGAACAACAACATCTGCTTGATCTGACAACCAATCTACAATTTTACCTTTGCCCTCGTCTCCCCATTGCGAACCTACGACAACCACATTCTTCATACTTACTTAAACTCTTTATTTATACTAACAGATGTTAGATGGTTAATTGGACCATGACCTTTTCCATAATTAATCTTAGATCCAATAGCTTGATTAACATATTTGATACCGAGTTCGCATGCTTTGTTTATAGTTTTTCCACATGCTAAATAAGTTGTAATTGCGCTTGATACTGTGCAGCCTGTTCCATGAGTATTTTTGGAATTAATTTTTTTATTTTTAAATACTTTAATCTCTTTTTTATTAATCAAAACATCTCTTACAAAACTACCTTTTAAATGGCCTCCTTTAATTAGAACATTCGTTGCTCCTTTATTAATTAAAATTGACCCTGCATAAATCATATCTTCAGGCGTATTAATTTTCATATTTGATAAAACTTCAGCCTCAGGAATATTGGGTGTAATCAAATATGCATGTTTGATCATTTGTTTTTCTAAAAACTGAATTGCTTTATTATTAATTAATTTAGCCCCACCTTTTGCGACCATCACTGGATCTAGAATAATATGTTTTGTTTTAATTTTTTTTAAGCAACTAATTACTTGCTTAATCACTTCAACAGAATGAAGCATGCCAATTTTGATGGCATCAGGTTTAATATCATTTGCTGTAAACATGATTTGGTTTGCAATTTCTTTTGGTGGTATAGCAACAATTGATTTCACACCAGTTGTATTTTGAGCTGTGATGGCTGTTACTGCAGTCATCGCGTAACCACCAAGTGCAGAAACTGTTTTAATGTCTGCTTGTATTCCGGCACCACCAGAAGAATCGGATCCTGCGATAATTAAAATCTTTGCTCTTGGTTTCATTAATGAACTGTTTTTTTAATAATTGAAATGCACTTTTGTAATAATTTTTTATTATCAGACTCTCCCATAATTCTAATTTTAGGCTCTGTTCCAGATTTTCTTACTAGCATCCTTCCTTGGCCTTTCATTAATTTATTAGCTTGGTTAATTGCTTTTTTGCATTTTGGAGAATTAATAATATTTTTATCTTTTACCATTACATTTTCTAAAATTTGAGGAGTAAGTTTGAATAAGTTAAATAGGTTGCTTGTTTTTTTTGATTTTCTTAAGCTAAATAAAACTTCTAAAGCAACCAGTAAACCGTCACCGGTTGTTGCAAACTTTCCAAGTATAATATGTCCAGATTGTTCACCACCTAAGTTAAAGTTATTTTTTTTCATCACTTCTTTAACATAGCGGTCACCAACATCTGCACGTTTAAATTTAATTTTTTGATTTTTAAAATATTTTTCTAAACCATAGTTAGACATTAAAGTACCAACAACACCGCCTTTGAGTAATCTTTTTTTTCTCCATCTTGTAGCTAGCATTGCAATAATTTGATCACCATCAATAATTTTACCTTTTTCATCACAAATAATAATCCGGTCAGCATCTCCATCAAGTGCTATTCCAATATGAGCTTTATATTTTTTTACTGCTGATTGAATTTTATTTGGAAAAGTCGATCCACAATTTTTATTTATATTTAATCCATTGGGTTCAGTTCCAATAGCAATAACTTTTGCACCAAGAGATCTAAGTAGTTTAGGTCCAGCTTTATAGCCTGCGCCATTTGCACAATCTAAAACAATTTTTAGTTTCTTAAGATTAAAGTTTTTTGGAAAATTTTTCTTTAAAATATCAATGTATAAATCAGTACCTGTTTCTAATCTTTTTACTCTTCCTAATTTTTCTGCATTGATAAGGTGTTTTTGAGTATTGGTATCAATAATTTTTTCAATTTTTTTTTCAATTTTATCTGACAGCTTCATTCCATCTGGGCCAAACAGTTTCATACCATTATCATCATAAGGGTTATGAGATGCAGTAATCATAATGCCCATATTTGCTTTCATACGTTTTGTGATCATTGCTAGTGCGTTGGTTGGCATTGGACCAAAAGTATAAACGTTCATTCCAGCAGAGGTTAATCCAGATACTAATGCAGGCTCTAAAGTATAACCTGATAACCTTGTATCTTTTGCAATAATAGCAACGGGTTTATTTTTTTTTGGATTTGTAAAATAGGTCGCCGCGGCCAAACCAAATTTAAAGAATTTTTCACCGTTAATTAAACCTTGGTTTACTTTCCCTCTAATACCATCTGTTCCAAAATATTTTTTCATTAAATTGAGTTTAAAGCCTCCTGAACTTTTAATGCTTCATAAGATTCTTTTATATCATGAACTCTAAAACACTGTACACCTTGGTTATACCCAGTTATGACCGCAGCCAAAGTACCACCTAATCTATCTTTACTATCTTTATTTTTCATAACTTTGCCAATAAAACTTTTTCTTGATGGTCCTAACATAATTGTACATCCTAATGAATGGAATAAGCCAATGTTAGAAATAAGATTTAAATTGTGATCCAAATTTTTACCAAAGCCAATACCTGGATCTAAAATAATATTTTGTTTTAAAAACTTTCTTTTAGTTAATTGATTAATTTTATTTTCAAAATAATCATAAATATCTAAGAGTACATTTTGATAGCTTGGGTTGTTTTGCATAATATCTGGTGTTCCTTGAGAATGATTTAAAATAATTGGTTTTTTTAACTTTGCTACAACGCTTAATGATTGTGAATCAAAATCCATCGCAGAAACATCATTAATAATTTTTGCACCTTTTTTTATTGCAGCAACCATAACTTGTGATTTTCTTGTATCGATTGAGATTTTATATTTCTTAATTTTTGAGATAACTTGTAATACCCTTTTTTTCTCATTTTCTACTGAAATAAATTTTGCACCTGGTCGCGTAGACTCGCCACCAATATCAATGATATCAGCGCCTTGATTTATCATTTCTTTAGAATGTTTGATTGCTTGTTTTAATTTATTAAATTTACCACCATCGGAAAAGCTATCTGGTGTAACATTTAAAACACCAAAAATTTTGAAAGTATCAAGATTTAGTCCTGATATTTTTTTTCTTTTTTGAGTGATGTTTCTAATTTTTTTTAAAACTTCTTTTTTTAACCTGGATGGTAAATTTTTTAATTGATTTATATTTATTGTTTTAATTCGGTTTTTTTTACCACGTGTTGTGATTTCTACTTTACCAAAAGCTAAGTTTTTATTTGCACATATGGGTAAGGCCTGTTTTAATTTAATTAATTTTCTGGCGTCTGAACCATAAGACATACTTATGGGTCTTACATAAATTTTTTGCATCGATTATTGATTAAGTAAGCTTTGGCTTTAAACCAATTGAGCCTAGAGCAGATTCTTTTTTACCACTACCTTGATTTTGATCTGGTTTATCAGAATGTCTAGTTGGATAAGTATCTTTGTATAAAATATTTGAGATTTCATCAAAAGTTAAAGTTTCATAATCCATTAAAGCTTTTGCAAGTTTATGTAGATCATCAATTTTGTCTTCCATAATCTTTTGAGCTTTTTGGTAACCTTCAAACACAATTCGTTTAACTTCTTTATCAATCTTTTGCACAGTCTCTTCTGACATACTTTGGTTTTTAGTAATTGATCTTCCAAGAAATACTTCTTCCTCATTATCACCATAAGCAATTGGTCCTAATTCTTCAGACATTCCATATTTTGTCACCATGTCTTTTGCTATTTGTGTTACTTTTCCAATATCAGAACTTCCTCCACCACCTGCGCCTGTTGTGACTTTATCTTTTCCAAATATTTTTTCTTCAGCAACTCTTCCGCCCATTGCCATGGCAATCATTCCTTCAAATTGATCTTTTGATTGATAATCTTCATCTTTTTCAGGTAACCACATCACCATTCCACCAGCCATTCCTCTTGGAATAATCGTTGCTTTATGCATTTTTATATTTTTAATTTTTACATTTAGTCCAACGATTGCATGACCTGCTTCATGGTAAGCCGTTAATTTTTTATCATCTTCTGTAATGACTTTAGAACGTCTTTCAGCTCCCATCATGATTTTGTCTTTTGCTTCTTCAACATCAATCATGGTTACAATTCTTTTATTTTTTCTAGCAGCAAGTAATGCTGACTCGTTAATAATATTAGCTAAATCTGCTCCAGAAAACCCAGGTGTTCCTCTTGCAATTGTTCTTAAATCTACATCTGGTCCTGTTTGAATTTTTTTTGCGTGTACTTTTAGTATTGCTTCTCTTCCAATAATATCAGGTCTTGGGACAATAACTTGTCTGTCAAATCTTCCAGGTCTTAATAAAGCAGGATCTAAGACGTCAGGCCTGTTTGTAGCTGCAATTAAAATAACTCCATCATTTGTTTCGAATCCATCCATCTCAACTAATAATTGGTTTAATGTTTGCTCTCTTTCATCATTTCCTCCACCAAGTCCTGCACCTCTACTTCTTCCAACTGCATCGATTTCATCTATGAAAATAATACAAGGCGAATTTTTCTTTCCCTGTTCGAACATGTCTCTTACTCGTGATGCTCCAACCCCAACAAACATTTCTACGAAATCTGATCCCGAAATTGTAAAGAATGGCACATTAGCTTCACCAGCCACTGCTCTTGCAATTAAAGTTTTACCTGTACCTGGAGGTCCAACTAACAAAGCACCTTTTGGAATTTTTCCACCAAGTCTTTGATACTTTCTTGGATCCTTTAAGAATTCTACAACCTCTTCTAATTCTTCTTTAGCCTCTTCAACTCCTGCAACATCTTTGAATGTCACTCGGCCTTTAACTTCATTCATTAGTTTTGCTTTAGATTTTCCAAAACCCATCGCTCCACCTTTGCCTCCTTGCATTTGACGCATGAAGAAAATCCAAACTCCAATTAATAATAACATTGGGAACCATGACAATAAAACACCAAAGAATGATGGCATACTATCTTCAGAAGGTCCTGCAGTAATTGCCACTCCTTTATCAGTTAATTTTTGAACTAGTTCAGGATAATTTGGAGAATAAGTTTTAAACCTTGTTCCATTTGAAAAAGTTCCGGAAACTTCACTTCCTCTAATGTCAACTGAAGTTACGTTACCTTTGTCTACTTCGGTAATGAAGGTAGAAAATGGAAGGTCTCTAGATGATGTATTATTTGGATTTTGGAATAGATTAAACAAACCTAAAACCAAAAGGGCGATGATACCCCACATCATCAGATTTTTAATATTCATATAATATAAAGTAATTATTAATTTGTTTTAAACAAGATCAAAAAGGTCCTATTTATCAACGTTTTCTATTTTCTTTTTTTACTTTGACTAAATTAAGGCCATTTTCAAAAACATAACCACCAAGAGTAACTTTATTAGTATTATTTTTAGATAAATCTGTAATTAGGCGATCAATACCTTTTGCTCTTGGAGGATAACTCTTTTTTTTTGTCAAAAAAAAGGAAATAGATCTAAAAATAACCTCATTAGGTTCTTTAAATAATTTTTTTGAAATATTGGAAATATTTCCTTTTTTTGTAATATATTTCTTTACAGCTTGATTAGAATAAAATTCTAATGCCTCGCTTGCCTTGTCTAAATTAGTTAACGTTTTTAAAAGTCTCTGATCACCAAGACCCTCTTTTTCCATAAAATTTCTTAATTTTCTTACTCTGGATCTTAGGTATTTATCTTTAAAATTAGATGGATCATTAACAGAAAAACTAAAGTTTTTTTTAGCAATTTTAACTAGTTCATTTTTTTTAGTATTTAAAAATGGTCTTAAAAAGTAAATGTTCTTATATTTTGATACTTTTTTAATTGGCGATAGTCCTGTTAAACCACTACCTCGACTTAACCTAATATAAAAATTTTCAACTTGATCATCTAGATGATGCCCTAATAGAATTTTTTTAACTTTTTTTCTTTTACAAAATTCAATGATTTTATCATATCTTTTAACTCTAGCTTCAGAGTGAAAATTGCTAGAATTCTCAAATTTTATCTTAAAAATATTAGATTTTATTTTATGTTTTAATAAAGCTGATTTAACTTTTTTTGCTTCTTTACCGCTATTTTTTCTAACACCGTGATCAATAATTACGCATTCAAAGGTTTTATTGCGATCAATAGAATATACTTTGGACAAATAAGCTAAAGCCATACTATCTGGTCCACCAGATACCCCAATAACAAATTTTTTTTCTTTTAAATTTTTGTCTAAAAAGTTTTTAAAATGAGGAAAGATATTTTCTAAGCTTTTATCCAATGCTTGGGCACTTGTATTTTTTCTTTTCATACTTCGCCTTTTGGATAACAGACTGTTTAGCTTTAGGATACTGTTTCTTTATACCATCAAGCATCTGACAACCTTGGTCTTTTTCACCTAGCTCAGATAATGTGACTCCAAGCTTTAATAAATTTTGTGGTCCTTTAGAACTTTGAGGATATTTTTGATATCCATCTAAATAAGCAGCTGCTGCATCATGATAAAGTTGCCTGATATAAAAAGTTTCTGCATACCAGTATTGTGCGTTTCCAGCGAGTTTATGTTTTGAATTTTTTTTAACAAATTCTCTTAAAGCTAATTCGGCTTGATCATAATCACCGACTTTGATCAAACTTGTTGCAAATTTGTATTGCTCCTCAGGAGATTTTTTTGGTAAAATTTCTTTAACTTCTGGCTCTTCAATTTTCACAACACTTGCAGGATTAATTGAACTTGTTTGTTGTTGCTCAGGTTCTTTTTGAACCACCATGTTCCCTAAATTTTGAGGTTTGTCTGTTCCAGGAAATTGTTTTGGTTTTGTTTTTTTTGTAACTTGTTTAACATCACCTGTTTCTAAATCTGATAATCTTAATTCATTATCTTTTTGCGTTTTATTTAGTCTTTCATTTAACTGTTCAAATGAAAACATAACTTCTTCATGACTAGCAGTAAGTTTTTGCATTTGCTCTTCAAGCTCTGTTATTTTTACAAGCTGTCGAGTTAAAGCACCTTCCAGCGAACCTGATGCTTGAGTTTTTCCAGAACCTTTGAAACTTTGTGAGTAAACTGCTTTTTCCAAAGTCTGCATATCTTTTTTGATTTGCTGCAATTCTTTTAAAACTTGATTTAATTTTTCATCTGCTCTGGCAGTAGAAAAAATTAATAGGAATGAAAAAATAAAAATAATAAATCTCATTAAGTTAAGTAATACCTAAAAAATTGGCAAAAAAAAGACCCTGCGTTTAGGCAGGGTCTTTAATTAATCTTTTAAACCTTATGTAAACTGATTACTTTGCTTTTACAGTTACAGATCTTCTGTTTTGAGACCATGCTAGTCTTGAAGATTCTGGGTTTACAGGTCTTTCTTTACCGTAACTGATTACAGTCACGTTACTTCCGCTAACACCTTGAGACATTAAATAGTCTCTCACAGCGTTTGCTCTTCTTTCACCTAATGCTAAGTTGTACTCTCTAGTACCTCTTTCATCGGCATGACCTTCTACCACCACACTAATTCCAGAAGACTTAATATAAGCTGCTTGCTTATTTAAAGTACTTTTAGATGCAGTGTGTAAACCTGATTTGTTTGTTGCAAAGAAAACTCTATCAGGAACACCAGCTGCTAAAAATTTAACAGTGTCTGTTCCAGTATACCAATCATTTGCAGATCTTTTTTTTCCGCCAGTTGCACAGGCAGATACTAAAAAACCTAAAACTGCTACAAGAGCGAAATTTCTAATATTAGTTAATGACATATATCCTCTTAAAATTTAAATTTTATTAATCTCACTTCTACATAATTGAAAACGAGTTTCAACCCTAGATTAATAAAAAAAACCTTCAATTCGCCTATTTTGACAATAAACCAGACCAAGATGGGTCTGATGCGTCAGTTGGAGTTTTAATTTTGACTTCATTGTAACCAGTAATATCAATAGCCCATAACTTTGCACTAGAGCCTTGTCCTTTTTTTCCACCAGCTGTTTCACGATAGAAAATCAACACTCTTCCATTTGGCGACCATGATGGTGCTTCTTGATAAAAGTTTTGTGTTAACAATCTTTCACCTGTTCCATCGGTTCGCATAACACCGATATAAAATTTTCCTTTATGAATTTTTGTAAATGCAATTAAATCTCCTCTTGGAGACCAAACTGGAGTTCCATACAAACCTTTTCCTCTTGAAATTCTTTTAACACCCCTTCCATCACTTCTCATGGTATAAATTTGTTGAAAGCCACTTCGGTCTGAATTGAACACAATAAATCTTCCATCAGGTGAAAATGATGGCGATGTATCAATTGCAGGATTAGATGTTATCTGCTCGACACGTCTTGACTCGATATCCATTGTATAAATATCTGAGTTACCATCTCTTGCAAAACTCATAATAATTTTTCTTCCATCTGGAGAAAATCTTGGTGCAAAAGTCATTCCTGGAAAATCACCGACTACTTCTTGAATCCCAGTTTCAATATTTAATAAATAAACTCTCGGTAAATTTTTAAAATAAGACATGTAAGTTACCATTTTCCCATTTGGACTAAATCTTGGTGTAAGCACAAGTTCATTTCCTAACGTTAAAAATTTATTATTCGCACCATCTTGATCCATGATAGCTAATTTTTTTTCACGTTGTGTTTTTGGACCGCTCTCAGCAACATAAATAATTCTAGTATCAAAATATCCTTCCTCACCGGTAAGTCTTTGATAAATTTTATCAGAAATAATATGAGCAATTCTTCTCCAGGACGATGGTGTTGCAAATAAAGCAAGTCCTTCAATTTCTTTTGCTGAAACTACATCCCATAATCTAAACTCTACTCTTAATCTTCCCTTTTCATCAATTCTCAATTTTCCTGACACCATGATTTGAGCTTTGATTAATCTCCAGTCTTCAAATCTAGGTTTTAAGTGAGACAATTTTGGTTGCTGAATGTACGATTTATTATCTAAAACATAAAATAAACCTGAGCGCATTAAATTTCCCTTAATCACTTTTGGTAAATTTTCTTCTAATTTTAATGATTTAATTTTTTCAGAAAATTTTTCTGGATTATCAATATAAAAATTTGATATTGCAGTTGGTAGTGGTTCAAGATTTCCTCTTGTAATATCAATTGTAACTACAGCAAAAGATTTACTGGTAAATAGAATTAAAAATAAAGTTACTAATATTTTTTTCACAATTATCCTCTTAACATTTCTTTTGCGTCAAAATTAAGTTGTAAATCTTTCCACTTATCATGTCCAGTTGCGGGCATCTTTAAAGGATTACATAGTCTTACCGCTCTTAGCGCGCTTTCTGCTAAAACCTTATAAAATCCTTGTCCCGGTCTGTTCATTCTAACGTGATCTAAAATTTCTGAACTCATTATAGACCCATCTTTATTTAATTTTAACCTCACTCTTACAGTTAAATCCTCATCATAAGGCAAACCAAGTGGGATGTTCCAACACTTAAATATTTGCGCCTTTATGGCATCTTCTTGCGTAATAGTAAGACCTTTGTCTAAACTAACAGTAGAATCTTGATCCTGTGTAATTTCTAAGCTTTGCTTTTGTTGAATATCAGCAGTTTCTTCTTTAGATTTATCAATTAAAGCAGCAATTTTATTAGGATCAAAAAGCTCTTTTTTTTCAAACTCAGATGACTGTCTAATCTCATCTTTGACCTCTTCAGGATTTTGTTTGTCAGTTTCTTTGGGCTTCTTTTTCTTAATTTGATCGGGCATAGGAACAGCGTCTTGCTTTTCTTTTTTCACAATCTTTGGTGGCGCTTGTTTTGTAACTACTCTTTCTTTTTCTTCCTTAATTTTTTCAATAATTTCCCTAGCTTTTGGTGCAAATGGTAATGCTGTTTTGTCTGATATTTGTATTAAATCAATTGATATAATTGGTGGAACATCGATTGGTTTTTTTACAATAAAAGGCAATGTAAAAAATGTTACTGCAAATATTCCTGCATGAAAAAGTATAGATAATGATAAACTTCTATACATATTAACGTTTTGTTTCTGTAATTAATGCGACCTTTGTAAAACCGTTTCCTGATAAATTACCCATAATATCAATAACGCGTCCGTAATTTAAATTTTTATCACCTCTCACATATATTCTAGTATCAGTTCTGTTCTTTGATATAGCCAAAAGTTTTGGAACCAAATCAGAGTAACCAACTCTTGTATCTTGTACAAAAATTTCTCCTTTTGCATTAATTGAAACTGTTAAAGGCTCATTATCATCAGGTAATGAATCCGCATTAGTCTCGGGTAAGTTTACTGGTACTCCAACTGTAAGCATGGGAGCGGTTACCATAAACACAATTAACAAAACTAACATCACATCCACAAATGGAGTAACATTTATTTCACTAATAGGAGAATTAGATCTTGAAGAACTTTTATTTAGATTAACACCCATTAAATTATTGATAAGAAAGTTTGTGTAAAGTTTTCTAATTTTTGAGTAAATTTTCGAGAACTACTTGTAAATTTATTATAAGCAACAACTGCTGGAATTGCTGCTAACAAACCTAAAGCTGTAGCAAATAATGCTTCGGCAATACCTGGTGCTACAATCGCTAAACTTGTATTTCTAGAAATTGCGATTGACTGAAAGGAATTCATAATTCCCCAAACTGTTCCAAATAATCCAATAAAAGGTGCAACTGAACCCACTGTTGCAAGGAAAGTTAATTTGTTTTCATATTTTTCAACTTCTTTATCAATTGCAACATCCATCACTCTTTTAACTTTTTCAGTTAAAACAGTTTGGGACTGACTTTTGTTTTGCATTAAATAATTAGCGCCAGATCTAAATACTACTGTCATTGGATCATCTGTGTCTGAACTGGTTTTTTCAAACAAAGTTTTTACAGATTTAGAATTTAAAAACTCTTCTTCAAATTCGTCTGAACTTTTAAATATTTTTTTAAATATTTTATATTTTTCAAAAATTAGTGCCCATGAATAGATTGATGCTGCGATTAACATAATAATTACAGATTTAACGATAAAATCAGCTCTAGTAAAAAGAGTCCAAAAAGAAAAATCTGCTGCAGCAATTGCGGAAGCTGCGGCTCCTACTTGTGGTTCCATAATTATAAATTCCTATTTTTGAAAATTGTCATTAATATGACAATGATCTATTGATATTTGTAATTAAATACAACTTTTGAAAGATTTATATAGATCCTCTGGCATCTTTTTGGGTTTTCCAGATTGATCAATCACTGCAAGTTCAACATTTGCTATTACACGAACTTCGCTATTGACATTTACAGACTGAATTAAATTAATTCTAACAGGTGAAATTTTAGATAACTTAGTAACAACACTAACCTCTTCTTCAAATTTAACAGGCTTTTCATAATCTGTATGACACGATCTTACTACAATATAAACGTCACTTTGATTGAGTTTTTTATGATCATAACCTAAAGAGTAAATCATTTCAGTTCTAGCTCTTTCAAAGTATTTTAAATAGTTAGCGTAATAGACAATCCCACCTGCATCTGTGTCTTCGTAATAAATTTTTGTTTTATAGGTAAACGCTTTATCCATGAAAACCTTCATTATTAAAATGATCTAAAAAATATCTTCCTATCAAAATAGCATCAGCTTTATTGGCATCTTTTTTTTTGGCCATATCATTTGAAAAACTTGGAAATAATTCTATCGCTTTTGTTCTGCTGGCATCTTTTGAAGAGCCAATAAGATTAAAATGCTTCTTCCATTTAACAGGCCTTACAAAATAAATGGGCAATGTTAAAGCTGAACATATTCCTTTAATCACCCCAAAAGATTGTCCAAAATTAAACATACTAGTAACACCCTGTCCTGGCATAGCTGTCACATGCTCAATGACTACTGCTGTTTCTGATGATCCGTTAATTCTTTGTTTAATCTCTAACGACAATTGAGCTGCATTAATTTGTTTTTTATTTTTTTTTCCTTCACTCATTGTAGGCATATCAATGACTTCTTTGAGTTTTTTATTCTCATAAATGCTAAGCGCACCACTTACTCCAGGATCAATACCAAATACGATCAAGATGACATTTCCTCCAATATTTTTTGATCTACTTCAAAATTTGAGTAAACTTTTTGAACATCGTCATCTTCTTCTAAAGCATCAATAAAATTAATAATTTTTTCAAAACCCTCTTTATCAATTTTTATTGTATTTTTTGGGTTATAAATTATTCCACAAAAACTGAGATCATACTTTTTTTCCAGCTCAATTTGTAATGTATGGAGATCATTTTTTTCAGAAAAAATTTCATAAAAATCTCCTTCCACTTTAAAATCACTTGCACCATAATTAGTTGATTGTTCAAATATCTCATCTTCTGCACATGAATCTTTTTTTATTCGAATTAAGCCGCATATTTCAAATTGATATGAAACTGAACCTTCGCTTCCTAATGAACAGCCATTTTTTTCAAATATAGATCTTACATTAGAGATAGTACGATTCTTATTATCTGTTAGCGCCTCTACAATAATACCAGTTCCTGATGGTCCAAAACCTTCATATACAATAGCCTCATAATTAGCTTCATCGCCGCCTTGAGATTTCTTAATCGCTCGATCAATATTGTCCTTTGGCATGTTTGCTTCTTTTGCAGCTTGTACTGCGGATCTTAATCTTGGATTCATACTTGGATCCGGCATACCAAGTTTTGCTGAAACTGTAATTTCTCGACTTAATTTTGAAAAAAGCTTTGAACGTTGCTTGTCAGCTTTTCCTTTTTTATGTTTAATTCCTGCCCAATGCGAGTGTCCTGCCATATCAATTATTATATTTTAAATTTCCACCTACCATAATAGGTTGAATGTCTTTTGCTAAGCCTGTTTTATCATCCGCTATAACTTTGATGCCACAAATAGTTGCGTCTTTAATAACAGGGACAAGTCTATCACTTTTTTTCTTAAAAAATTTTAAAATGGCATTTTCTTTATTCATGCCTATGACTGAATTGTAATCTCCGCACATCCCGGCATCTGTTTGATAAGCCGTTCCGTGTTCCAAAATTCTAAAATCAAGAGTGGGTGTGTGAGTATGGGTGCCAACTACAAAAGTTGCTTTTCCATCTAAAAGGTGTCCCATAGCTTGTTTTTCACTAGTAATTTCAGCATGAAAATCTACAGCTAAAAAATCTACTTCTTTTTTTAAATTAATTTTTTTTATTTGCTCTTCTACGAATGGAAAAACTTCTTCACATTTTTTCATATAAACATTACCCATGATATTCATCACGCCAATTTTAAAACCTTTTTTTTCAAAAATTTCAAATCCACGTCCTGGTGTTCCTTCTTGAAAATTCATAGGTCTTAATAATCGATTTTCCTTTATAATATGGTTCATGGTTTCTTTTTGATCCCATATGTGATTTCCGGATGTAATGACATCAACTCCTGCATCAAATAAATTATTACAAATTTCTTCAGTAATACCATAACCCCCCGCTGAATTTTCACCATTTGCAATGACAAAATCTATTTCATATTGATCGATCAAATCTTTCAATTTTTCAATAACAATATTGCGCCCTGCCCTTCCAACAATGTCGCCTAAAAATAAAAAGTTCATTAACTTATTAAGTTCTTTTCAGTTAAAATATAATCAAGTTTTTTATCATGTTTTTCTGAAGGAATTTTTTTTGCCTCCTGAAATGAAAAAGCGATACCAATAGATATAATATTTTTTTGTTTCGAAACTTGATTTAAAAAACGATCATAAAATCCCCTGCCATATCCTAGACGGTTTTTATTTTGATCAAAGGCAACAAGTGGGGTTAAGATTAGTTGAGGTTTTGTTTTTTTATTCTTTTTATTTGGCTCTAAAATACCAAAACGATTAACATAAAATGGTTCTAGTGTTTTCCATTCTCTAAAACTCATTTTGTTATTTTTTTCTACTACTGGCAAAAAAGGTTTTAAATTTTTAATTTTAATTTTAGAAACAATAGAAATAATATCTACCTCATAATTAATAGGATAATAAAATCCAATTTTATTGACTTTATAATTTTTACAAATTTTTGTTATTTGATTAGAAAAAAAGCTTTGATTTTTTTTATCAAGATCAAAATATTTTTTTTCTCTAAGTTTTAAAAACTTATCTCTAATTTTTTTTTTCATTAAGATTAAACAGCTTTAGTGATGAAGCTATTTATAGAATCGCTCGCCTTATTCAAAATTTGCGTATAATTATTTTGATTTTCCTCAATTGTTTTTTTTAATTCATCAAGCTTGACTTTTAATTCCTCGACTTCTTTATCTCTATCTTCTTTATAGCTAATAGATAAATTTTTAATTTCTTTAAACTTACTCTCAAGATCACTTGAATGATCTTTTAATTTTTTTAAGGATGTTTTCAGGGTATATAATTCATCGATAACTTGAATTGCCGTAATTAAAAGAAGTTTTCCTTCACCTAAATTGCCAAGATCTTTTTTTAATTGATTAAATTTTTTTCCAAGTTCTTCTGTTAATTTTTGAAGATCTTCTTCTTGCCCCTCTTCACACGCGAGAAGATAATCTCTACCATTAAAATTTACATTAACATTTACCATTCATCAGATCCTAATAAATCATTTGCTTCTTGATTTAGTTCATCAAGTCTTTTTGAAACTTCATCTTTATTTTTCTCTGCTTGTATTACTTTATATCTTGAGGTTTCTAAATCTTCTTCTAATTTCGCTATAGATTTTTTTAACTCTGCATTTTCTGTTTCCATGTTCAAAATTTTTTCTTTTAAATTTTCATTTGAAACATCATCGCTGTTCATTTTGTTCTCAAGCTCTTGAAGCTCTGCTTTTAGACCTTCGTTTTCGTTTTCAAGTGTGGATAACTTAACCGTAAGATCATTTTTTTCAGTCTCTAATTTTGATTTTACCTCTTGAAGATCAACAATCTTTTTCTTTGATCCAACAACTAAGTCGGTAATGGTGTCTAATCTGACCAAAGACTCTAGTAATTTCTGCTCTTTTTCTTTTAAATTATCCATAGAAAACGAATATTATTATTTATAATTATACTACAAAGTAATAATAATTTCGAGAAATTAAGTCTTACATAATTTGTTAATGAAAAAATGCTCACATAATGATTTAGCGAATGCTATTCGTTTTTTGTCAGTTGATGCTGTTCAAAAAGCTAACTCCGGTCATCCAGGTATGCCGATGGGAATGGCAGATGTTTGCACAGTCCTATTTAGAGACTTTTTAAAATTTAATCCTGAAAATCCAAATTGGGAAAATAGAGATAGATTTATTTTGTCTGCAGGTCATGGATCTATGCTTTTATACTCTCTACTTTATCTTACAGGTTACAAAAGCATTACAATTGAGGATATTAAAAACTTTAGACAATTAAATTCTATATGTGCAGGTCATCCTGAATATGAACATGGAACTGGAATTGAAACGACTACAGGTCCATTGGGCCAAGGTATTGGAAATGCAGTAGGATTTGCCTTGGCTGAACAAATTCTACAAGCCAAATTTGGAAAAAAAATATTTAATCATAAAACTTATGTCTTAGCTGGTGATGGTTGCTTAATGGAGGGTATCAGCCACGAAGCCATGAGTTTAGCTGGTCATTTAAAACTTAAAAACTTAATCATGCTGTTTGACAATAATTCAATCTCAATTGATGGTCCAACAAATCTTGCTGTGTCAGATAAATATAAAAAAAGATTTGAAAGTTATAATTGGGATTTTATAGAAATTAATGGTCACAAAGAAAAAGAAATTTTTAAAGCACTCAAGAAAGCGCAAAAAGCAAAAAAACCTACTGTAATTTCATGCAAGACTAAAATTGGATTTGGCTCACCAAATAAAGCAGGTAAATCTTCAGCGCATGGTAGTCCAATGGGTGATGATGAAATTAAATTAATAAGAAAAAAATTAAAATGGTCATATGATCCATTTGAAGTTCCAGAACATATTTTAAAAGCTTGGAGAGAAATTGGAAAAAAAGGTAAAGCTGAAGAAAAAAAATCAATTAAGTTATCTTTTAAAGAAGAAACAATTAAGAAAAAAATTAAATCGATTATAAATCATTCAAAAGAAACTGCTGCTAAAGAGTTGAAACCATTAGCAACAAGAAAATCTTCTGAAAATATTTTAAAAAATATAACCAAAGACTTGCCTTTGCTTATAGGTGGTTCCGCTGATTTAACCGGATCAAACAATACTAAAACAGAATACCAAAAAATTATTTCACCAGGTAAGTTTAAAGGTAATTATATTCACTATGGAGTAAGAGAGCATGCAATGGCATCTGTTATGAACGGTCTTGCACTTCACAGTCATTTGATACCATATGGAGGAACCTTTTTAGTTTTTAGTGATTATTGTAAACCATCAATAAGATTATCTGCTTTAATGAAACAAAGAGTCATTTATGTTATGTCGCATGACTCTATTGGTCTTGGTGAAGATGGCCCAACGCATCAACCCATTGAGCATTTGAGTAGCTTAAGATCAATTCCAAATCTAAATGTATTAAGACCATGCGACACCACTGAAACAATAGAATGTTGGGATATTGCACTTAACAGCAAAGATAAGCCAACGGTGATATCTTTGACGAGACAAAACCTTTCCCAACCAAGAGACCAAATGAAAAATGAAAATCTTTGTGAACTTGGAGCATATGAAATATTTAGAAGTTCAGATAATATTGACCTAACTTTAATGGCAAGTGGCTCTGAGGTTGCAATTGCAATTTCAGCTTCAAAGAAATTGGCCCAAAAAAACCTGAATTCCAAGGTAATCTCTTTTCCATCAATGGAATTATTTGATGCTCAATCTGAACAATATAAATCTCAGATATTAGAAGAGACTAAATTAAAAATTTCAATTGAAGCTTCCCATCCAATGTCATGGAAAAAATATGTTGGAAATGATGGTGTAACACTTGGCATTGAAGATTTTGGCAGAAGTGCGCCTTATAAAGATATTTATAAATATTTTAAATTAACTGATGATGATATAGTTAATAAAGCTTTAAAATTAAGGAGTTAAAAAAGTGTTAAGAGTAGCTATTAACGGTTTTGGAAGAATTGGCAGAATGATCCTTAGAGCTATTTATGAAAATAAATACAAAGGATTAAAAGTTGTAGCAATTAACAATAGAGCTAAACCAGAAACAAGTGCCTTTTTATTAGAAACAGACACCATTCACGGTAAGTTTGATTTTAATATTAAATATACAAAAGATGAGATCATTATTGGTAAAGATAAAATTCAATGCTATCACGAGAGTGATCCTATCAACTGTCCATGGGATGAAGAAAAGGTTGATATTGTATTTGAATGTACTGGAAAATTTAATTCAAGAGACGATTCATATAAACACATAGAAGCTGGGGCAAAAAAAGTAATCGTTTCAGCTCCATGCAAAGAAGCTGATCAAACAGTGGTGTACGGTATTAACCAAAAAGCTATTACAAAAAAGGATGAAATTATTTCGGTTGCATCTTGTACAACAAATTGTCTGGCTCCACTTGCCTATGTTATGCATAAAAATTTTAAAATTGAAAAGGGGTATATGACAACAATCCATTCTTATACTACTGATCAAAGACTCTTGGATAACTCGCACAAAGATATGAGAAGAGCAAGAAGTGCTCCTAATTCAATGGTGCCTACAAGCACAGGCGCTGCAAAATCTTTAAAATTAATTATTCCACAATTAGAAGGTAAGGTTGATGGTATTTCAGTTCGTGTGCCTACTCCAAATGTATCGTTGGTTCAATTGAGCTTCAATTCCAAGAAAAAAATTACAAAAGATTCCGTTAACAATGCATTAGTAAAAGCTAGTAAGACTTATCTCAAAAATGTATTAGGTATTGAGCACAAACCACTTGTTTCTTCAGATTTTAATCATGATCCAAGGTCTTCAATTATTGATGTTGCTTTAACAAAAGTAATTGGTGATAATTTCGGAACTGTATTTTCTTGGTATGATAATGAATGGGGTTTTTCTAATCGAATGATTGATGTGGCTTTGACATTAAAAAATAAAGTATAATGAGCCAACTTAAATCTTTAAAAGATTTATCAAAAATTAAAGGAAAAAAAGTTTTTCTAAGAGTTGATTTTAATGTTCCAATATCTGGAGGAAGAGTTTCAGACGCTACTAAAATTGAAAAGTTAGAAGAAAATATCAAAGATTTATTAAACCAAAACTGTAAAATTATTTTAGGATCTCATCTCGGTAGACCTCAAAAAAAAGGTAAATCTGGGTTGTCTTTGCTACCTGTTAAAAAAATGACAGAAAAAATTTTAAATGAAGAAATAAATTTTTTAGAGATCAATAATGAAGCTAAAAAAATAATCAGTGAGAGTGATAATAAAATATTTATGCTAGAGAACTTAAGATTTAATCCAGGCGAAGAAGCCAACAGTAAAGATTATGCGAAACTCTTGGCATCATTTGCCGATGTTTATATTAATGAAGCATTTTCTTGTTCGCACCGTGCGCATGCATCAATCGATGCTATAACTCAATTTTTAGAGTCTTATGCTGGCTCAAGTATTATTAATGAAGTTGAAGCACTTGAGAAAGTTTTTTTAAACTCTAAAAAGCCAGTTGCATGTTTGATTGGTGGATCAAAAATCTCTACTAAAATTGACTTAATTATTAATTTAATGCCAAAAATGGATTTCATGATCATTGGTGGAGCAATGGCAAATAACTTTTTTAAATACGAAGGTTTTAATGTCGGCAAATCACTGCTTGAAGAAAATATAGAACAAACAATCAAACAAATTTACCAAGAAGCTAAGAGAAATAATTGTGAACTCATACTACCAGTTGATGTTGTTTGTTCAAAAAAATTTGATCAACCAGGTGAGAACAAAAAATTAAATGAGATAGAAGATAATGATATTATCCTTGATATTGGAATTGAAGGAACTGGTAAAATAGATGAAATTTTAAAACAGTCTAAAACTGTTTTATGGAATGGTCCATTTGGTCTTTTTGAGTATGATGATTTTGCAAACGGGACAAATGATATTTCTAGATCCATTGCAAGATATACAAAAAATAATAACCTAATTTCAGTAGCAGGTGGTGGAGATACCTTTGCTGCTATCAAAAAATCAAATCAACAAAATAACTTTACATATATCTCAACCGCAGGTGGTGCTTTTTTAGAATGGCTTGAGGGTAAAATGCTACCTGGTTTGAAAGTTCTTGAAAAATAATAAAACAATAAATATGGAGTCCAATAATGAATATAAATGAAATTGCAAAATTGATGGTTGCCAAAGGAAAAGGGATTCTGGCTGCTGATGAAAGTACTGGTACAATGACTAAGAGATTGGATAGTGTAAATATTGAGTCCAATGAAGAAAACCGTTTAGCATTTAGACATACATTATTTACCTCAAAAAACTTTCAAAATTACATTAGCGGAGTGATCTTATACGATGAAACAATTCGCCAAAAAAAAAATGGCAAATCTATCCCTGAAATTTTAAGAGAACAAAAAGTACTCCCTGGAATTAAAGTTGATAAAGGTGCTAAAAAATTAGTTGGTAGTGATGAGACAGTGACTGAAGGCTTAGATGGTTTAAGAGAAAGACTAAATGAATATTATAAATTAGGTGCAAGATTTGCAAAATGGAGAGGTGTTTATAAAATAAGCAACGAATTTCCAAGCAATAATTCGGTAGTTGCAAACGCGCATGCATTAGCAAGATATGCAGCACTTGTACAAGAAGCGGGTATGGCTCCAATTGTAGAGCCTGAAGTATTAATGGATGGCAAACATGATATCCAGAAATGTTATGATGTCACCTCTAAAGTTTTAGAAGAATGTATGAATCAATTAAGAATTGCAGGTATAGATTTTTCAGGCATGGTCCTTAAGCCTAATATGATTTTAAATGGAAGTGAATCAGGTATAAAAAATAAAAAAGAGCAAGTTGCTGAATTAACACTTAAATGCGTCCAAAACCATTTGCCAAGCGAAATTCCTGGGGTAGCCTTTTTGTCTGGTGGTCAATCAGAATTTGAAGCAACAGAGAATTTAAACGAGATAAATAAACAAAACAAAACATCATTTGCTTTTACTTATTCTTATGGGAGAGCTTTGCAACAAAGTGCTCTAAAAACTTGGGCTAAAAACTTAAAAGATACTGAAGCTGTTCAAAAAGTTTTTGATGAAAGATCGAGAATGAATAGTTTAGCTGCTAAAGGTGAGTGGAAAGCTGACCTTGAAAACGCTGCTTAAAAATTGAAGAGAATTTATTTAATCACTCCAAATATCTTAACAAAAAAATTCTATTCATTTTTACCTAAAGTATTAGCATCTAAAAAAGTTAAGTTTTTGCAACTAAGATGTAAATCATATTCTCGATCTAAAATTGATACTCATTTAAGAAAAATATTAACGATTACAAAAAAATACAATGTAAAACTAATTATTAACGACGAATCGTCATTTGTAAAAAAATATAAAAATACAGGTTTTCATTTAGGTCAAAAAGATTTAATAAAAAAAAGAAATATTTCTAATTTAGATAAAAATAATTATTTTGGTATTACATGCCATAACTCTATTACGCTAGCAAAAAAAGCATTAAAATTTAAACCTCGTTACATTGCATTTGGCGCATTCTATCCCACAAAAACTAAGCAGGTTAAGTATATCGCTAAAAAAGATATTTTAAAAAAAGCTAAAAAATTTAAAACTAAAGTTGTGGCAATCGGAGGAATTACAAACAAAAACTATAAAGAACTTATTAAAAGTGGTGCCGATTACATTGCGATCTCTGGCTTTATCTGGAAAAACAAACAATTTAATCCTGTTCAAGCAATAAAACTTTTTAAATAACTGTTAATTTTTACAAAAAAAGGTGTATTAACGAGCCTATGAAAATTTCTGCTAACGAAATTAAACCAGGTACCATTATTGAATACAAAAATGATTTATGGCGTTGTCTTAAAAGCCAAGCAGTAAAACCTGGCAAAGGCGGTGCATTTAATCAAGTAGAACTCAAAAGTATTACGAAAGGTACTAAACTAAATGAAAGATTTAGATCTAGTGAGACTATTGAAAAAGCTTCATTAGATGAAAGAGATTTTCAATATTTATACAGTGACAATGATAACTTAGTGTTCATGGATAGCAAAAGCTTTGAACAAATTAATCTATCGAAGGATACCATTGGTGATGATGAAAATATCTTAAAAGAAAATATGGAAGTTAAAATAGAATTTCATGAAGAAAACCCACTAATTGTTACACTTCCTAAGAGTGCAGATTATGAAATTTTGGAAACTGAGGCGGTGGTAAAAGGTCAAACTGTTTCAAGCTCATATAAGCCAGCCATCATTCAGAATAATGTAAAGATTATGGTTCCACCTTTTATAAATCAAGGTGATACTGTTTCTATAGATTGTCATACTAGAGAATACATCAAGAAGGCTAACTAATGCCTCTTCTTTCAGCAGATATAAATGTTTTAGAAAAAATTTGTGACAAAGTAAGCAAAGTTATTATTCGAGACTTTGGTGAAGTTGAAAAATTACAGGTTTCAAGAAAAGGTCCTGGAGACTTTGTGACCAAAACAGATAAGAAAGTTGAAAAAATCATTATTGAAGAGCTTGAAAAAGCAAGGCCCAAATATGGTTTTATTGCTGAAGAGTCTGGTGAAAGAAAAAATGAAAGTGAGTTTAATTGGGTCATAGATCCAATAGATGGAACTTCAAACTTTATGCATGGTATTCCACACTTTGCTATTTCAATAGCATTAGAAAAAAACGGTGAAGTTATATCTGGAATTGTTTGTGACCCCATTAAAAATGAAACATTTTATGCAGAAAAAGGTCGTGGTGCTTACTTAAATAATAGACGAATTAGAGTTTCATCAAGAAAAAGTTTGGATAAAGTTATTGGTTTATATGGTTGTCCGCCAATGATAAAAATAGACGGAAATAAATTTTTTGATCAAATAAAAAAAGCATCTTCCAAAATTCATAAATTAAGGAACTATGGAAGCGCTGCTTTAGATTTTGCCTACGTTGCAGCTGGCCGAGCAGATTTTGCCTGGTACGATCATCTAAATTACTGGGATTATGCAGCAGGTAAAATTATTTTACTCGAAGCAGGTGGAACTATTACAGATTTTACTGGCAAAAGTTTTGTTAAACAAAAAGAAACATTTATTTCTAACTCATATATTCATGATGAAGTTATAAAAATTCTTTTTAAAAATTAATGCTTAAATTTGTAATATTTCTTTTTCTAGATGTTGTTGCTTTCAGTGGCGTTCTGGTTGCAACCCTTCCCTTTGTTATAAATAATTTTGGAGGTTCGGTATTGCTGGTTACAATCGCATTTGGTTCTTTTTCTTTTTTTCAATTTTTTGTCTCACCTTTCTGGGGTAGTTTATCTGATCGAATAGGTAGAAAGCCTCTTTTAATTTTAAATTGTGTTGCAGAATTAATCGCAAATATATTACTTGCAGTTGCAACTAATTTGCCAATTATTTTTTTAGCTCGTGTTATCGCTGGTTTGTTTAAAACAAACATATCAGTTGGAACAGCTTATATCGCAGATATTACAGATGAAAAAAACCGAGCAAAAGGTATGGGAATGTTTGGTGTTGCTTTTGGATTAGGTTTCACCTTTGGTCCACTTGCAGGTGGGTTAATAGCTGGATCTGATTATTCACAGGAAACTTTGAGTTATGTAGCTTGGTTAGCTTCTGCAATAAATCTATTTAATCTAATTTTTGTTGTAACTTCTTTAAAGGAAACCAATATTAACAAAGCTGAAACAGAAAATAAAAAATCAGATAAAGCTTTATATAAACAAATAGAAACATTAAAAAATCCTATTTTATTCCCATTCTTTTTACTTATTTTTTTAATCTATATTTCTTTTGCTGGAATGGAGGGCACTATTGCAGTTTGGACAAAAGAAACATTTACATGGGGGCCAAGGGAAGTTGGTTTTGTGATGTTGCTTGCTGGCATATGTCAAATTATAGTTCAAGGTGGCTTGTTAAGAGTTTTGATCAAAAAATTTGATGAAATAAAATTAATCATCTCAGGATTTGTTTGTTTTATTTTTGGCTTTGCACTAATCCCTACAGAAAATATATATCTTATTCCTGTTGCAATAATTTTATTAAGTTATGGTATGGGAATTTCTAACCCTTGTATTAATAGTATTTTGTCAAAAAAATCAGAACAAAATAAAGGACTAGTTCTTGGAACGGGATACTCTTGTCAGGCAGCGGCAAGGTTTATAGGACAACCTTTGGCAGGCTTTATGTTTTTGTATTTTGGGAAAAATGTTCCCTTTTATTTTGATGTAATATTCTTAATGATTGTAGCCACAGGGTATATGTTTTTATTCAAAAGTATTAAAAATGAGGGTTAAATCTCCATTGAGTATCCTACTTTATTTGCTATAAACCAGCCTTTAATTATGAAAAAAAATTTACATCCAAAGCTAAATAAAATTAAAGTTCAAATGACTGATGGATCAGAGTTTGAGACTTTGTCTACATGGGGTTCAGATGGAGAAGTAATGAAACTCGAAATTGATCCCAAATCTCATCCTGCTTGGACAGGAGAAAGTCAAAAAGCTCAAGACAAAGGTCGAGTAAGTAAATTTAATAAGCGTTTTGCTAATTTAAAAAAGAACTAATTATGAATTTACCATTAATGCCAAAAGCAACTGCTGTTTGGTTAATTGAAAATACGAGTTTAACTTTTAAACAAATTGCAGATTTTTGTGGACTACATGAGTTAGAAATTAAAGGCATCGCGGATGGCGATGTTGCAGTTGGTATAAAAGCTTATAATCCAATTTTATCAAATCAGTTAACTAGAGATGAAATTGAAGCTTCATCAAAAGATCCAAATAGACCATTAAAACTTGTTGAAAAAAATGTTGAGTTTGAAGTTAAAAAAATGGTTGGTACAAAATATACCCCAATTTCTCAAAGAGAAGATAAGCCAAATGCAATTGCTTGGCTGACAAAAAATTATCCTATTTTAACTGATGCTCAAATTTGTAAGTTAGTTGGTTCAACAAAAAATACTGTGGATGCGATTAGAAATAGAAAGCATTGGAACATGTCAAATATTTCACCTAAAGATCCTGTGATGGCAAGTTTGTGTTCTCAAACTGAATTGCAAGAGGCAATCGATAAAGCAAAAAGAAGACAAGAAAGAGAAGCAAAGAAAAAAGAGCGAGAAGCTAAAAAAGCAGCAAAAGCCGCAGCATCAACTGAAGTCCAAAATTAATTTAATTAATAATGAAAAAGAGAAAAAAAAATAACTCTCCAATTGTTTCTATTGTTATGGGAAGTAAATCCGATTGGCCTACGATGAAACATGCTGCAAATATTTTAAAATCTCTTAAAGTAAAGTTTGAAAAAAAAATAGTATCAGCTCACCGAACTCCAAAAAGAATGTTTGAGTATGCAGTTAATGCAAAAAAGAATAATATTGGGGTTATAATTGCAGGGGCTGGAGGCTCAGCTCATCTACCAGGAATGATTGCATCTTTGACCGAAGTACCAGTACTTGGTGTTCCTGTTGAGAGTAAAAAATTAAAAGGACTTGATAGTCTATTATCAATAGTTCAAATGCCAAAAGGTATTCCTGTGGGAACGGTTGCAATCGGAGAAGGCGGAGCAATCAATGCTGCTTTACTTGCTACATCAATTCTTGGAATTTCTAATTCAGAAATAAGTAATCAACTTAAACAATATAGAATTCGACAAACAAAATCAGTTAAATTAAAACCCTAGGTATGTCTAATCATAAAGTTCTGGGTATTATTGGTGGTGGCCAATTAGGAAGCATGCTTTGTCAAGCAGCATCTAAAATTAATATTAAAACAAAAATTTATTGCGATGATAAAAATGCGCCTGCACAAAATTATTCTGATGAATTTATATACGGGGCATATAATGATGATGATAAAATCATTGAGTTTGCAAATCAGGTTGATGTTGTAACTTTTGAGTTTGAAAATATTCCTGTACCCACTCTAGAAAAAATTAAATCTGTAAAACCAGTCTATCCTGATCCTAATATTAATTTTATTATCCAAGATAGAAGTAGGGAGAAAAAATTTATCAATGATCTTGGTATAGGCACTGTAAGTTATAAAAAAATATCATCTCAAAAAGATCTTGAAAATATAGATAAACTTATTCCAGGAATTTTAAAAACTACAACTTTAGGATATGATGGAAAGGGACAGTATATCATTTCTAATAATAACGATCTAAATGAAATTTCATTAAATAGCGATTTTATTTTAGAAAAAAAAATTACTTTAAAAAAAGAGATATCTGTAATCATTACTAGATATCAGGATGGTAACAGTGTAATCTATGAGCCAATTGAAAACATTCATAAAGACCAAATATTGGATACTTCTACTATTCCTTCAAGTGTGAGCAATAAAACTACAAATTTAAGTAAAAAGTATGCGAAAATTTTAGCAGATAAATTAAATTATATTGGAACTATGTGTATTGAGTATTTTATTGATGAAAATGACAATCTACTTGTAAATGAGATAGCACCAAGAGTACATAATTCAGGGCACCTGACAATTAATGCGTACAATGTTAGTCAGTTCGAATCTCATGTAAGGGCGGTATGCAATCTAGAGAAAATTGAACCTAAGATGACATCAAAAGCTATCATGAAAAATATTATCGGAGATGAAATTTTTGAATATAGAAATAAAAAAACAAATTCTGATGAATTTTTCGTTGACTATTTAAAAAAGGAGTCAAAAAATAAAAGAAAAATGGGTCATATAACAAAGTTATTAAATTAATAACCTCTACCGGTATTTTTTGAAAATGGTCTATCTTTTAAATTCCGAAAAGTAGAAATTATTTTTGATTTTAATTTATTAAACTTTCCAACATTTTTAATTTCACCTTTTATATCTATTTCCAATTGCTCTAGACTATAATCTTTTAATGTTAATGACTTAAAATATAATTTTGAAAGTATTGCAGTTAAAATTAATCGTTTTGTGTAAAAATTATAGTCAGTAGATTTATCTCCTGCCAAATACCACATATCGCTAGCAATATTATATAAGTAGAATATTTCACCATCGCATTTTGATATTTTAGATTTAATATCATTTTTAATGACATCTTTTGACTTTAAATCATTTTTTAGTTTTTCTAAAAGCATGATAGTAATTTTCTGATTTATACTATTAATCCCTTTAATTTTTTTTTCTAAATATTTTTTTTCTTTATCTGTAAGCATTTTGTGAAACTAATTTTGAAATAATAAACCAAAATATTGGGTATACTAATAATGTTATAATAAAGTTTGTTAATAATGGCATAATCTCTGTCATATGATTATGAGTTGTTTGTGCATTTTTATAAATTGTTTCATGGTGCAAAAATTCTAAACCAAAAAATACGCAATATGCAATGATTAATGATACTCCAAATGAGATCCATTCTGAAATAAAAAAACTTCTTAATTTAATTGATGCTTGAAATGCAGCTACCGCAAATACAATAAAATATAATATTCCTGAAGTTCCAAACCAAAGTCCATTTAATACATCGCTAATAATGCTGATTAAAAATAAAAATATTCCTTTTCCAAAATTTAAACCAGGATTAGATATTTTAAAAACGTAGATTAAAATAAGCTGTAAATTTACATAATTTGAAATTGGTTTACCTAAAATAGTTATTTCAAAAGAACTGATTAAGACACTCAATAACAAAACAATTGATGCAATATATCGATTAACAAAACTTATCATTTTATTTACCCATTTTTACAATTGTTAAATAATCCATTTGATTAAAATCATACATTGGTTTTAGATAAAATTTATCTTGTTTATCTTTTTTAATTTGCCCAACTAAAATTCCATCTGGCATGATATTATCTATACTAGTTGTATAAACATAATCATCTTCATTTAATGAATATTCCTTAGGTAAAAAATCTAAATTAATAGTGTTTGCATTACTTGGATTTCCAACCGCAATTGCATTATAATTTTTTTCGCCAATTCTTACTGGAACGCGACTATTAATATTTGTGATTAAAATACCATAAGATGAACTAAAATTTACATCAGTAATTTTGCCAACCAACATATTATTTTTAACTATAGGATCTCCAGATGAAATTCCATGGAGTGATCCCTTATTAATAATTATAGACTCACTTAAAATATTACTTTTAAAACTTAAAACTTTAGTTTTAATTGTCTCAAATTTATAATTCTCTTCACCAGTAATTTTTTTTAAATTTTCTAGCTGAAGTAACAAAGTTATTTTTTCATTTTTTAACTTGGTGACTTCATTTTCTAAATCTAATAATTTATTTTTTGCGATAATTTTCTCATCAACAAAGAAATTATTAAATGAAGAAACTGTATCTGAAATAAAGTTAAATGGAGACTTTAAAACTACTGTTGCATAAATTATTCCATCATTAATTGCAGATCTTGTAACTTTAAAATATTTATTATCACTTCGATCGATAAAAAATAATATTAAAGATATTATAATAAATATAATAATATTTTTTTTTACATCTACATTTTCAGAAGATGCAAACTTCATTATTATTAATATTCAGTCAACATTGATGAAAAGATACCTTCTTGCTCCAAAGCTTTACCAGTACCAATCGCAACACAAGATAATGGATCCTCTGCAATAGAAACAGGTAAACCAGTTTCTTTTGAGATTAATTTATCTAAATTCTTAAGATAAGCACCTCCTCCAGCTAATACTAATCCCATATCTACTAGGTCAGCTGATAACTCTGGCGGAGTTTGCTCTAATGCATCCTTTATGGCTTGAATCATTTGACCAATAATTGGAGACATAGCTTCTGCAGAATCTTTTTCTGTAAGTGTAATCTCTTTTGGTACACCTGTTCTTATGTCTCTCCCTTTCATAATATATGTATTATCTGTATTAGTTGGAATACACGTACCAATTTCTTTTTTTATTTTTTCTGCGGTTCCATCTCCTATTAAAAGATTAAATTTTTTTCTCATGTAAGTTACTATTGATTGATCCAGCGCATCTCCTGCAACTCTTAAAGATTGAGAATAAACAATTCCACCAAGTGACATCACCGCTATCTCGGTCGTACCACCCCCAATATCTACGATCATAGATCCTGTAGGTTCCGAAATAGGTAATCCAGCTCCTATCGCTGCTGCAACTGGTTCTTCAATAAGTTGAACTTTTCTAGCCCCTGCTGCATGAGCAGACTCTTGAATAGCTCGTCTTTCAACTGGTGTTGATCCTGTTGGAACGCAAATAATAATTCTTGGATTTGCAAATGCACTTCTTTGATGTACTTTTTTGATAAAGTGTTTAATCATTTCCTCTGTCACAATAAAGTCAGCAATCACACCGTCTCTTAAAGGTCTTATTGCCTGAATAGATCCTGGCGTTCTACCTAACATTTGCTTAGCATCCTCGCCAACGGCCAATACTTGATTTTTCCCTCTTTCATTAACAATTGCAACAACAGAGGGTTCATTCAACACTATACCCTTCCCTTTTACATAAACAAGTGTGTTTGCAGTACCAAGATCAATGGCCATGTCCGTAGACCACATTCCCATTACCTTTGAAAAAATCGACATATTATCCTTTCTATTTAAATAGCTGCTGAGTAATCCTTATCACTCGGTGCTGATCGTTTTCGTTTTAATATTAATTTGTTTAATGCATTTATATAAGCTTGAGCAGAAGCTACTAAAGTATCAGTATCAGCTGCTTGACCTACAGAAATTCTTCCTTTTTCCTCAATCCTTACACTTACCGTAGCTTGTGCGTCTGTTCCTTCAGTTACAGCATGAACTTGGTAAAGTTGTAAATTCACATCATGAGGGAAAATTTCTTTGATACACTTAAATATAGAGTCAACTGGTCCGTCTCCTGATTGCTCAGTAGATTTGTTTTCTCCATAAACTTCTAATTCTAATTTTGCTTTTTGTCCTTTAGTACCAGCGTCAACATCTAATGATATTAATTTAATAACATTATTATTTTTCATTAAATCATCATCGACTAAAGCGGCAATATCTTCATCAAATACATGTCTTTTTTTATCAGCTAAATCTTTAAATTTATTAAAAGCATGATCAATTTTATCTTCATTTAAATTAAAATATCCAAGATTAACTAATTTTTCTTTAAATGCATGTCTACCAGAGTGCTTGCCCATAACTAATGACGATTTATTTACTCCAACACTCTCAGGTGTCATAATTTCGTAAGTTTGGCTATTTTTTAACATTCCATCTTGGTGAATACCTGACTCGTGAGCAAATGCATTTTTTCCAACAATAGCTTTGTTATATTGGACTGGAAAACCAATAATATTTGATAATAATTTTGAACAACTATTAATTTTATTTGTAACAATATTAGTTTCATATGGCATTAAATCGTGTCGTGTTTTCATTGCCATAACCACTTCTTCCAAAGCTGCATTACCTGCCCTTTCCCCAATTCCATTTATTGTACATTCAATTTGTCTAGCCCCAGCTGCAACACCGGCTAATGCATTAGCAACAGCTAATCCTAAATCATTATGAGTATGTGTTGAAACTGTAACTTTATCAATATTAGGAACTCTATTAAATAAATCTTTTATAATTCTTTCATAATCACTTGGTAATGCGTAACCAACCGTATCTGGGATATTAATTGTTGTAGCTCCACATTTAATTGCAAGCTCTACCGTTTTGCACAAATAATCAGGGTCTGTTCGTGTTGCATCTTCAGGAGACCATTCAACATCATCAGTATTTTTTTTAGCAAACTCAACGCTATATTTAATTAAATCTAAAACTTCTTCTTTTGTTTTTTGCAATTTATGCTTGATATGTAATTCACTCGTAGAAATAAAAGTGTGGATTCTATAATTTTTTGCATGCTTCAATGAATCTACACATTTTTCTAAATCATTTTTTACAGCTCTTGCTAATCCGCATGGAACTGTTTTTTTAAGTAATTTTGAGATTTCAGATACCGCTTCAAAATCTCCTGGTGATGCAGCTGGAAAGCCAGCCTCCATAACGTCAACACCCAAGTCTTGAAAGGCAGAGGCAATTTGAAGTTTGCCTTCTAAAGACATAGAAGCGCCCGGAGATTGCTCGCCATCTCGTAAAGTTGTATCGAAAATAATTACCCTATTTTTTGACATAGATGATATGTAATCATCCTTTAGGAAAAAATCTAGTAATTAACGCATAAATTGTATCGATCAAATCCCTCAAATTAAAAACTAGCTATAATTCTAGTTTTTTGACTTATCGATAATCTTATTTTTAGAAATCCAAGGCATCAAGGCTCTCAGTTTTTCTCCAACCTTTTCAATTTGATGTTCAGATAAATCTTTTCTCATTTTAAGGAAGTTTTTTTGGCCATCTTCATTTTCCTTCATCCAATCTCTTGTAAATTTTCCAGATTGAATGTCTTGTAAAACCTCTTTCATTCTTTCTTTTGTTTTATCATCAACAATCTTTTTGCCTGATACGTATTCACCATATTCAGCTGTATTTGAAATTGAATAATTCATATTTGCAATTCCACCTTCGTAAATTAAATCTACAATTAACTTAACTTCATGCAAACATTCAAAGTATGCCATCTCAGGTGGGTAACCAGCTTCAGTTAATGTCTCAAAACCTTTTTTAATTAATTCAACTAAACCACCACAAAGAACAACTTGTTCACCGAATAAATCTGTTTCGCATTCGTCTTTGAAAGTCGTCTCAATAATTCCAGATCTTCCGCCGCCCACAGCTGAAGCATATGATAAAGCTAAATCTTTTGCTTTTCCTGTACTATCTTTATGCACCGCCATTAAACATGGAACTCCGCCGCCTTTTTGATACTCAGTTCTAACTAAATGACCAGGACCTTTTGGAGCAATCATAAATACATCAAGATCATCTCTCGCTTTGATCAAATCATAATGAATATTTAAACCATGAGCAAAAGCTAAGCTTGCACCTTGTTTAATTCTTTGCTCAACATGATTTTTATAAATTCCAGATTGTAATTCGTCAGGGGCTAAAATCATTAATACATCTGCCCACTCAGCAGCATCAGAAATGTTCATAACTTTTAAACCTGCAGACTCAGCTTTTTGAATACTCGGAGAATTTTCTCTTAAGGCAACAACCACTTCTGTGACACCGCTATCTTTCAAGTTTAATGCGTGAGCATGGCCTTGACTACCAAAGCCAACAATCGCAACTTTTTTAGATTTAATTAAATTAACATCTGCATCTTTGTCATAATACATTTTCATAATACTAGTCCTTTGTTATCCTTTACTGTTTCTGATCCTTTTTTCATAGCTAAAGCACCTGTTCTAGAAATACTCACTGTTCCAAGTGCCTTAATTTTTTTAATAAACTCATCAATTTCTGTTCTAAGCCCTAAAGCTTGAACAATAAAAGATTTTGATGTCTTATCTAAAAACTCAAACTTATTGTCAACACATAATTGCTCTGCTTTTTGAAGTATTTCACCTTCTCCAATAAATTTCACCAAAGCAAGTTCTCTAAAAATTGTCTCCTCATTAATTGGATAAGTATTAACCTTATGAACTGGTACTAATTTTAAAACTTGCGCTTGAATTTGTTTGATAACTTCCTTAGTACCATTTGTTGCTATAGTTATTCTTGAAATTTTTCTTTCATGATCAACTTCAGAAACAGCTAGAGACTCGATGTTATAACCGCGTCCTGAAAATAATCCTGATACTCTTGCTAAAACACCAGCTTCATTATCAACCCACGCCACAACAACGTATCTTTCAACACTATCGTGATGGTCATCTATTTCATAAGCCGATTTAGACATAATTATACTAAAACTTTTCCTTCTTCGGTTATTCCTTCATCATCCTCTGGGCCTAAAATCATTTCATTATGTGGTTTACCTGAGGGTATCATTGGGAAACAGTTTTCATCTTTTTTTACTAAACAATCAAAAATTACCGGTCTATCTATATCAACCATCTCATTAATTTTATCATCTAATTCTTTTGGTGTTTTAGCTCGAATTCCAACTGCACCATACGCTTCTGCTAGTTTTACAAAATCTGGCAGTGCTTCGGTGTAGCTTTCAGAATAATTTTTACCATGTAACAACTCTTGCCATTGCCTCACCATTCCCATCCACTGATTATTTAAAATAAATATTTTTATAGGAAGTTTATATTGAACAGCTGTCGACATCTCCTGAATATTCATCAAGATTGAAGCTTCTCCAGCAATATCAACAACAAGTTTTCCTGGGTTTGCAATTTGTGTACCAATTGCTGCGGGTAAACCATATCCCATTGTCCCAAGACCTCCTGAGGTCATCCATCTATTAGGTTTATCAAATTTATAATACTGTGCAGCCCACATTTGATGCTGACCAACCTCTGTAGTTATAAATGAATCCTTGTTCTTTGTTAGTTCATATAATCTTTCAACTGCATATTGAGGCATAATGAGTTTATCATCATGTTTGTATGATAAAGATTTTTTTTCTCTCCACTTATTAATTTGTTTCCACCAATCGCTAATTTTTTCTTTATTTGAACTACAAAAATCAGAATGTTTATTTTTTAATGTTGTAAGCATATCATTCAATACACTTAAACAATCGCCAACAATTGCAACATCTACTTTTACAATTTTATTTATTGATGATGGATCAATATCAATGTGTATTTTTTTTGAATTTGGAGAAAAAGCATCAACACGCCCTGTAATTCTGTCATCAAATCTTGCGCCAACATTTATCATAAGATCACATTCGTGCATTGCATTGTTTGCCTCATAAGTTCCGTGCATACCAAGCATTCCTAAAAACTGAGGATCACTTCCTGGAAACGCTCCAAGACCTTGTAAAGTTGATGTGATTGGAAAATTTGTAACTCGAGCAAATTCGGTCAAAGCATCTGAAGCCTTCGTTCCAGCATTAATTACTCCTCCACCGGAATAGATGATTGGTTTTTTTGATTTTACAATTAATTCAACTGCCTTTTCGATACTTGTTAATTCTGCTTTTAATTTTGGTTTGTAAGTTTCAACAACAACCTGATTTGCACTTTTATAAACTCCTTTTTGAAACTGAACATCTTTTGGAATATCAACTAAAACTGGTCCAGGTCTTCCAGAAGTTGCAATATGAAATGCTTTATGAATTATTTCAGCTAATTGATTAACATCCTTTACAAGCCAGTTATGTTTTGTGCATGGTCTAGTAATTCCTGTGGTATCACATTCTTGAAAAGCATCCGTTCCAATAAGATGTGTTGGGACTTGTCCAGATATACAAACTAAGGGTATAGAATCCATATAAGCATCTGTAAGAGCAGTTACCATATTTGTTGCTCCAGGACCTGAGGTTACTAGGGCAATTCCAGGTTTACCTGATGATCTTGCGTAACCTTCTGCAGCATGACCAGCGCCTTGTTCATGTCGCACTAAAATATGTTTAATATTTTTTTCTTTTGAAATTTGATCATATAAAGGTAGGACCGCTCCACCTGGATAGCCAAATATATGATCAACGCCATGTTCATTTAGCGCCTTAAAAACTATTTCTGCCCCTGTTAACTGTTCGCTCATTTCTCCAAGAAGTTGAATGTAGCGTAACTTATTTCTGGGTCAAGGTGTTCTGATAAACTTTAAAACTTTTTTTCTAAGATCTGCCTGTTTAAGATCGTTAAACTCATTCCAATCTTTCATTTGGCCTCTAAACCAGGTCATTTGTCTCTTTATATATTGCCGCGTTCTAATAATAGACTTTTCTACAGCCTCTTTTAAGGTCATTTTTCCCTCAAGATGATATATGATCTCTTTCAAGCCTAGAATATTGTTTGAAGTTAAAATCTTAGATACTCCTAATTTTTTAAATTTTTTGACCTCTTTAATAGCTCCCTGATCAACCATTTTCTTAAATCTTTTTTCAATTTTGACCAATAAAACTTCCCTTGGAAAATTCAAAAATATTTTTTTAAAATTAATGTCTTTAAAATTATTTTTTGTATTTTTTTGCCAATCAAAAATAGACTTTTTCGTATAAAATTTAACTTCATAAAATCTTATCATTCGCTGTTTGTCATTTTTAACTATCTTATTTTTACACTTTGGGTCTAATTTGATTAATTTTTTATAAAACTCATCGATACCTATTTGATTAAATAATTTAATTATTTTATCTCTTTTAGCTTCAGAAATGTTTGGTATCTGGGCAATTCCATCAGTTAAAGATTTAAAATAAAGCCCTGTACCGCCTACAATAATAGGTGTTTTTTTCTTTTTGATAATTTCATTAATTTTTTTCTCTGTATGCTTAATCCATTCACCAGTAGAAAAGTTTTTCTTAACACTAACAAAACCATATAGATAGTGTTTAATATTTTTATAATCTTCAGGTCTGGCAGATAAAATTTTAATCTCTTTAAAAACCTGCATGCTATCTGCATTTATGATTTCTCCATTTATTTTTTTTGCAATATAAATTGCAAGCTCAGATTTTCCTGAAGCTGTTGGACCAGCTAAAAGAATAACTTTTTTCATGAATTGATTATTTTATTTTTACGCCAATATATCTTGTCGTATTTTGAAGGTCGATAATTGTCAGTAATAATGTTTTTTTACCAGATTTAATTTGTTTTTTTAACTGTTTTTCAAAGTCTTTTACATTTTTAATTGAATTATTTTGTAATGAAATAATTGCATCACCTGGTCTCACAGGTAGCAAAGCCATAGCTCCATTTGGATTTATTTTTTGAATAATAACACCTGATTTCTTTTCTAATTTATTTCTATTTTTTTTATCCTCTTCTTTAATATCTCTAACATCGATACCCAAGCTCGATAAAGTTTGTTCTTTTGATTTTGTAGGAATTTTGTTTTTAAATTCAGCTGTATCTTCTAATCTTCCAAGTACTACAGTTTTAGAAATTTCTTTTTTATCTCTCCAGATTTTTAAATTTGCAGCTTTTCCAACTGGTGATTCTCCTACTAACCTTTGTAGGTCTCTTGTTGTTTTTACTTTTTTTCCATTAAACTTAATTATAATATCTCCAGAATTTAAACCCGCTTTATCAGCAGGACTTCCTTTGTTTATATCGGTAATCAATGCACCGATAGCTTCTTTTAATCCTAGACTATCTGCAATTTCTTTTGTGACTGTTTGAATTCTAACACCTAACCATCCTCTTTTAGTCTCGCCAAATTTAATTAATTGGTCGATAACATTTTTTGCAAAGTTTGAAGGAATTGCAAAACCAATACCAACTGAACCGCCTGAATTAGAAAAAATTGCAGTATTAATTCCAAGAACTTCACCGTCCATATTAAATAATGGACCACCAGAGTTTCCTTGGTTTATTGATGCATCTGTTTGGATAAAATTATCATATCGTCCCATATTAATGTCTCTATTAATTGCTGAAACTATACCCTGGGTAACAGTTCCACCTAATCCAAATGGGTTTCCGATTGCAATAACCCAGTCTCCTACTTTGGCCTCGTCTGAATTTGCAAAATTTACAGCTGGAAATTTCTTATCAGACTGAATTTTTAATACTGCAATATCGCTAACAGGATCAGTACCGATAAGTTTAGCCTCATATTCCTTACCATCGGTGAACTTTACAAAAATACCTTCAGCATTTTGAATGACATGATTGTTTGTAATCACTGTTCCATTTTCTTTGATGACAAACCCAGAACCTAAAGCAGTTGATTTTCTTTTTTGCGGTCCTTGGTTCTGCTGAAAATCCTTAAAAAATTCCTCAAAAGGCGAGCCTGGAGGAAATTGAAATGGAAACTCTTGAGATCGTGTTTCAACTATTGTTGTAGCTGAAATATTAACAACTGATGGCATTAGTTTTTCTGCAAGCTTAGAAAAGCCTTTTGAAACATCTATAGAATAGGCGGAATTGATTAAACCTTGAAAAATAAAGATAATAACTAAAATTTTAAATAATTTTCTCATCCTTTAATAATCCAAACAATAATAAATCCAATTAGAGCAAAAAAAAGGCCACCAGTTCTCAAATTTGAGGCTGGAATAGATTTCATTTTTTCCATCATTCCCTTCATCTGCTCAGGAAACATTGAATACAAAAGTCCTTCAATTACAAACAGTAATCCAATCGCTACTATTAGCTCTTTCATTTCACTTAATTTGCAGGTTTAGATTTAGATGGTATGGAGCTTCTTCTGTTGTTTGTCCCAGATTTTCCAAAGAATTTAAAAAAATCGCTATCAGGTGATAATATTAATGAAGTATCCTTGCCAATTAACGATTTTTCATATGATTGCATTGAACGGTAAAAGCTAAAAAACTTAGGATCTTTGCCGTAAGCATCTGCAAATATTTTGTTTCTTAAACCATCACCTTCTCCTTTTAAAATTTGTGATTTTTTATTTGCTTCAGCTAATATAATTGTTACTTCTTTATCGGCAGTTGATCTAACTGTTTGAGCTATCTCAGCACCCTCTGCTCTAAACTCTTTGGCTTCTCTTTCTCTTTCTGTCTGCATTCTTCTGTAAATTGCTTCACTGTTAGCTTGGGGCAAATCAGCTCTTTTTATTCTTACATCAATTATTCTTATCCCTAATTTTTGAGCTTCACTGTTTACGTCCTCAGTGATTTGATTCATCAATCTTGCTCTATCTTTTGAGACTAAGGTTGCTAGCTCCTCTTTACCTAAAACACCTCTTATTCTAGCATTCACAATTGTAGATAATCGTGATCTTGCAACTCTCTCGTTTCCAACAGAAATATAAAACTGCAATGGATCTTTAATTTGAAATCTTGCAAATGCATCAACTATTAATCTCTTCTGATCAGATGCAATAACTTCTTCAGGCGGAGCATCTAGATTTAAAATTCTAGTGTCTAGAAATACAGTGTTCTGAATAAATGGAATTTTATAATTTAATCCAGCTTTTTGGACAATTCTCTTTGGATCTCCAAATTGCAAAACTATTGCTTGTTGTACTTCAGACACAACAAAGAAAGTTGAGTATCCTAAGAAACCAAGAAGAATAATAACTGGTCCTAAAAATTTTAAAGCTTTGTCACTCATTTAATTTCCCGCATTCTTTTTAAGTTCGGGCAATGGCAAATATGGGACTACTCCTCCACCAGATTTTTTATCTATAATAATTTTATTGATATCAGCCATTACTTTTTCCATAGTTTCTAAATACATTCTTTCTTGTGTTACAGTTCTTGCTTTTCTGTACTCATTGTAAATCGCCAAAAATCTACTCGCTTCACCTTCTGATAGTGCCACAACCTCTCTCTTATATGCTTCAGCTTGCTGAAGAATTTGAGCGGCTTCTCCTCGTGCTCTTGGTATAACATCATTGGCATAAGCCTCGGCTTCGTTTTGAGCTCTTTCTTTATCAGCTTTAGCAGCTTGAACATCTCTGAAAGCATCAATTACCTCTTTTGGTGGATCTGCTTTCTGGGTCTGAACTTGAGTAATCGTAATTCCAGAGTCGTAGCTATCTAAGATTTCTTGCATAATATTTTGCGTATCAACTTCGACCTGAGCTCTTCCCTCTGTCAAAATTGATTGAATATCCCGTTTTGCAATTACTTCTCTCATGGCTGTCTCGGCAACACTTTTCACTGAGTCCTCAGGGTCTTGAATATTAAATAAAAACTTTCCAGCATCTTTAATAATCCAAAAGACAGAATAATCTATGTCAACAATGTTTTCATCACCAGTTAACATTAGACTTTCCTCAGGCACATCACTCACACCAGTAGCTCTTCCAGTATCTGAAGCCGATCTGTAACCTACATCTATTCTGTTAACCTTTGTAACTTTTGGAGTAAGTGCTGTTTCGATTGGATAAGGTAAATGATAATGAAGTCCTGGTTGTGTTTGGTTTACATATTTACCAAACCTTAAAACTACACCTTGCTCATCGGGTAATACTCTGTAAAAACCACTAGCTAACCATAAACCTAAAATAATTATTCCAAATAATAAAATTGGCTTGTTTCCGCCTGGCATTTTTTTTCCAGGGAACATCTTTTTTAAATTGTCTTGGAATTGATTTGCTAAATCATCAATGTTAGGCGGTCTATTATTTCCTCCACCACCTCCAGATGGTCTTCCGTTACCTCCGCTACCCCAAGGGGATCCTGACATTTAAACTCCGTTGTTTTAAAAATTTAATTGGGTTACTACTACATATTAAGATGGTAGTTTAAAAGGAAAAAACAAGGTGGATAACAAAAAAAAAGTTAATTTAAGTGAGAATTTCAAAGAAAAAATTAAGCCTAAGTCACAATTTCAAAAAAAAGGTATTCCTGGAGTAAAAAAAATTTTAGCAATTTCAAGTGCCAAGGGTGGTGTTGGAAAATCAACAATTTGTGCAAATCTTGCAATTGCAGCAGCAAAACAGGATTTTTCCGTTGGCTTGTTAGATGCTGATATTTATGGTCCATCAATACCGGATTTATTTAATATTTCAGAAAAACCAACTGCAGATGAAAATAAAAAAATAAATCCTATAATTGCTCAAGACATTAAATTAATTTCAATGGGATTTTTAATCAATAAAAACTCTCCAATGGTTTGGCGTGGTCCAATGGTTATTAATGCAATAAAATCTTTTATAAATAATGTGAATTGGGGTGAATTAGATTGTTTATTCGTTGATCTACCTCCCGGTACAGGAGATGCGATTTTAACATTTGCACAGGAATTGAAGGTTGATGGAAGTATTATAATTACAACACCGCAAAAATTATCAATTACAGATGCAAATAGAGGGATAGAAATGTTCAAAAAAACTGACATTCCAGTTTTGGGTGTAATTGAGAATATGTCTTTTATATTAGATAAAAATGATAACCCTTCTTATCCATTTGGAAAAAATGGAGCAAAAGAATTATGTGAAAAACAAAAAATAAAATTATTAGACAAAATTAAAATCGATGAAACGTTTAATCATTGTGTAGAAAAAGGGTTAGTTTTTGAAAACTTATCTAATGATATTAAAATTCAGTTTAAAACTATTGCTAAGGAAATATTGAGTTAGGAGATTAAATCTTTTTTTTCTAAAACTTCCATTAATTCATTCCATTCTCTTTTGCTCAGACCAGAACTTTCTAGATTAACCTTTTCTCCATTTAAAAGTGATTTAATTACCTTTAAACCTTTTGCAGAAACATGTGCAGCGCCAACCCTATAATCTAAAAATGCTGAATGAGTAATTGGTACCCATTTTTTTAAAGTTTCAATCATCGCATCTGCATAAACTCTTATCTCGTATTGAGCATGAATATCTGCTCTTAAAAATAAAAAATTCATCAGATTTAACAAATCTGTTTTCCAATACCACTGGGTATAAGAATTTAATGTTAAATTCATTCTAGCTAATTCTCTAGCTAGACCTGACTTATTTTCATCAATAACTGAGCCATCATATCGTTCATTTAACATTTTTTCATAATTTTCGTATGTTCGTTGAGAATCTTCTTTTAAAATATCAAGTACTTCTTTAGCCTGATCACCTTCAAGCACATCTCCTCTACCTTGTCTGTTATTTACTGCTTGTGCAGCTAACTTATCTGGTGCTGGAATATAAAATTCTTTATCCAAAATAGAGTATCTTGCTGAATACTCATTTACATTTGCTGTACGATGTCTGATCCATTGTCTTGCAATAAAAATTGGTAATTTTATATGGTATTTAATTTCACACATCTCAAATGGAGTGCTATGCCAATGGCGCAATAAATATCTTATTAATCCTTCATCTGTTGAAACTTTTTTTGTACCTTTTCCATATGAAACTCTAGCTGCTTGAACAATAGAGCTATCATCACCCATATAATCAACCACTCTAATAAAGCCATGATCAAGAATTGGTATGGCCTCATATAAAATTTTTTCTAACTCCGGCGAGGTAACTCTTTTTGTTGTATTTTGTTGTGATTGCTGCTCTTTTATTTCTATCTTTTGTTGTTCTGTTAGCGCCATTAAAATTAATTTCTTTAAATTTAGAATCTATCACTTATATTAATTTGTGTTGGTTTTCCAACTATGGTGATAAACGAAATTCGTAATAAACATTTCGGACCAGGGGGCGGTACCCTGCACCTCCACCAAATACAACTCATGGGGGTGAAATAGGATCGACGGGTGTCTAAAGGCTTTTCTTTTACTCGGTATTGTTCCGCCGTAACGGGCTAATTTATAAATGCTAACGAAAGTTACGCTATTGCTGCTTAATTAACTTCGGTTAATTAATTAGCAGGGGTCCGGGGCACCTTGCAACAGAACGCCCCTTTTTATTTTTTATGAAGCTTCTGTGAATTAATTATTGATTATATCTAAATTATTATTGATAAATTCTCCTAAATAAATCAAACCAATTTCGTTCAAATGAGTATCATCATAATCATAAATGGTTTGCTTATTCTCTTTAAATAATTGATATGCTTTATTTTTTAAAAAGTCAGTAGAGTCAATGATTTTAATATCTTTAAAAATTAAATTAGCCTTTAATTTTTCAACAAAATTATTTTTTAAACATGGCAACTCTTTAAAAAAGTTACAGTATATATAACTTTTTGCAGGTAAAATTATAATTAGATCAGGAAGTGACGATTTATAAATATTAAAATTTTTTGAAAATAAAACTTTTGAATTATTTATTTCTAAATAATCTTTATAAAAAAATAATTTTAGAGACTGATTTTTAAACTCAACTACTCTAGACTTTAGGCCTTTTTTTTTAAAACTATATCTATAATAAGATATAAGACTATGAAAATTAAAAATTTTTTTTAAATCCATATATTTTTCTAATAAAAAATTATGATTTAATGTTCCATAATTTAATTTTGGGTCGTTATAATTTAACAAATCGTTACCTGGAAAAATAAACATTACATATTTTGAAAATTTACTTTTTTTTTTAAAAAATTTAATTACCTCAAAATAATGAGATATGTCATGAGAAGACAAGGAAGCATTGTATATATCAATATTATATTTGTTTTTTAAAATATTTTGAATCAGATTCTCTTGGGATATTTTCAAATTATGCAGAAAACTATCACCCACAAATATATATTTTTGATCTAAAAAATTTTTATTATTTCGAAATCCTAGATTATCATTTTTGATAGTTATCTTTTTTTTTAAATTTACTTTATTATAGGATAAATCCCCACCATAAGAATTGTAAATATATTGAAAATTTTTTCTTCCGTATAAAAAATCTTTTTCGTGGATTGCGTTTATATAGGGGTCATTTACGGGAAAAATTAAAAATAATAATTTCAAAAAAAGACATATTAAAATTAAATTTATTAATATTATATTAATTTTTTTTATTTTAAGGAATATTAAAAAAAAAAATAATAATGTTGCTAAAAATATTTTATTTAAAGATAAAAAAAAACTAAATAAAAAACAGATAAGTAAACATTTGAATACTTTCAAACTATAAAAATTAACTTTTATTTTAGTAAATTTTATATCATTAAACACTTTCAATAATTAAGTAGCTGTTTAAATAAATATCATAAATTACCCAATACTGCATCTCCACAATCTTTAGTATTAGATTCTCCATGAAGATCTTTTGTTCTTGATTTTTTATCAGATAAAGTTTTTTCAATTGATTTAATTATTCTGTCACTTGCCTCTTTCTCACCAAGATAATCTAACATCATCGCACCTGACCAAATTTGACCTACTGGGTTTGCAATCCCTTTACCAGCGATATCTGGCGCAGAACCGTGTACAGGTTCAAACAAAGATGGAAATTTATTTTCTGGGTTTATATTTCCAGAAGGTGCAATTCCAATTGTTCCAGTACATGCAGGCCCGAGGTCTGATAAAATATCTCCAAATAAGTTTGATCCAACTACCACATCGAACCACTCTGGGGTAAGAACAAATCGCGCCGTTAAAATATCGATGTGATATTGATCAGTTTTTACATCTGGAAAAGCTTTCTTATTTTCTTCAAATCTTTCATCCCAGTATGGCATAGTAATTGAGATACCATTTGATTTCGTTGCGCTAGTTAATTTTTTTCTAGATCTCGTTTTTGCCAATTCAAAAGCAAATTTTTGTACTCTATCTATTCCAACTTTAGACATTACTGTTTCTTGAACAACGATTTCTCTATCTGTGCCTTGATACATTCGTCCACCCACCGAAGAATACTCACCCTCTGTATTTTCACGTACAATCATCATGTCAATATCTCCTGGCTTTTTATTTGCTAAAGGACAAGGAACACCTGGCATTAGTTTTACTGGTCTTAAATTAATATACTGATCAAAATCTCTTCTAAATTTTAATAAAGATCCCCATAAAGAAATGTGATCTGGTAATCTATCAGGATCACCTACGGCACCAAAGAATATAGCATCATGTTTTTTTAATTTTTCCTGCCAGTCATCTGGAAGCATTTTTCCATATTTTTCATAATAATCGCATGATGCAAAATCATACTCTTCAATGGTAAGTTTAAATTGATGTTGTTTTGCAACTTCTTTTAAAATCTTTATTCCTTCAGGAATAACCTCTTTTCCAATTCCATCTCCAGCAATTGATGCAATTTTATATTCTTTCATTTAATAAATTTCTCCAAGTTTGGTTTAAAATAATTTGGACCTTTTAAAACTTTACCCTGTTCATTAAATATTGGTTTTCCATTCTCGTCAAGCTTGCTCATATTTGATCTTTGCACTTCATCAAAACATTTATCAAGATCGATGCCAAAAGCGTGTCCGGCGCCATATGTAACGTAGAGTATGTCTGTAAGTGCATCTGCAACTTCTCTAATGTCCTTATTTTTTATGGCCTCCTTTAACTCAGACAACTCTTCTTCTATTAAACTAACACGTAAATCTTGAATTTTTTCATTCGGGAATTCAGCTTTATTTTTTACTTCTTGACCAAAAGTTTCCATAAATTTTTTGACACTGCGAAAATTACTCATATATTTAGAATATCAATTACTATGAAATTAATAATAAACATTATTTGTTTTACCGTGTTATCCACAATTTCAAATGCATTTGAGAACCCAAAAATTAATCTTGGCAAATTTAGTATTAACAAATACGAAATAACCATCAAAGAATTTTCTGAATATGCCTCGAAAAATAATATTATTACCTTGGCGGAAAAAAATGGTGGAGGATATGAATGGAGTACTGGATGGGAAAAAAGATCTGGATGGAACTATAAAACACCTTTTGGAAAAAAACCTGAGAGTAATCTCGAACCTGCAGCACATCTAAATCGATTTGAGTCTGAAAAATATTGCAAATATAAAGATGGTAGACTTCCAACATTTGAAGAGTGGAAACTTGCAGCTTACACACAAGTTTTAAATTCAGATAAATATAATAAAGGCGAAACCTATACTTACCCAAGCGGTAATAAGGCTGAAGGTTTAAATTCTCAAGGAATTTTAAATTTTGATAAACATGTTGATGTCACATCTCTACCCGAGGGTATCAATGGATTAGTTGCTATGGGAGGCAACGTCTGGGAATGGATTGATGATAAAAAAGGAAGTGAGTCACTAACCGCAGGTGCGTCATGGTGGTACGGAGCTTATAAGACACGAGTAAAAGGCGTTCAATATAAACCTTCTGATTTTTATGTAATTTATATTGGATTTAGATGTGCCTTTGATAATTAATCAAGTTCAAACTTATTTTTATAGTCTAAAAGCAAGTCTTTATTTTGTTTGTCTTTGAATAAAACAAAATCTTCAATAACAAGTAAATCTAAATTTGTACCCATAAAACATCTAAAAGCATCTTCTGGCGTGTTGACTATTGGCTCTCCTCTCACATTAAAAGATGTATTAATTAAAACGGCACAATTCGTCTTTTCAAAAAATTTTTTTATTAAATCATAAAATTTTTTATTTGTCTCTTGGTGGACTGTTTGAATTCTAGCAGAATAATCAACATGGGTTACTGCAGGAATACTTGATCTTTTAATATTTAACTTTTCTATTCCAAAAAGTTTTTTATCTTCTTCGCTCATTTTTATTTTAATATTCTCATTTACATCAGAAACTAAAAGCATATACGGGCTATCTTGATCTATATTAAAATAATCATTAACTTTCTCTCTTAAAACTGCAGGTGCGAAAGGTCTAAAGCTCTCTCTAAATTTTACTTTTAAATTTAAATTTTTTTGCATTTTATCTGATCTGGGATCTGCAATAATTGATCTAGCTCCCAATGACCTGGGACCAAACTCCATTCGACCTTGGAACCATCCTATAGCTTTTTCATTTGCAAGTTCATTAGCTGTCACATCTAAAAGCTCGTCATTTGTATATTTTTGAAAGTTTGCACCAATTCTATTCAATTCTTTTTCAATATAATTGCTTTCATAACTTGGTCCTAAATATGAACCTTGCATTGCGTCCTTTGAATTAATCTTGTGATTATTTAACTCATTGTGCCAATAAGCTAAGGCAGCACCTAATGATCCTCCCGCATCACCTGATGCAGGTTGTATCCATATATTTTCAAAAATTTTATTTTTAATTATTTTTCCATTTGCAACACAGTTAAGCGCAACACCTCCTGACATGCATAAATTATCAATTTTATATTCTTCTTTAATTTTGGTGGTAATTTTTAAAACAATTTCTTCTGTTACAGCTTGCAAAGATGAAGCTATATCCATATGAAACTCGGTTAATAAATCAACCTCAGGGTTTCTTCTTTTTTGTCCAAATAAATCACCAAATTTTTTATTAGTCATCTTAAGATCGGTAGCAAAATCAAAATATTTCATATTCATTTTGAATGAACCGTCTTCTTGAACTATTATTAAATTATCTAAAATTATATTTTTGTATTTTGGAGTTCCATATGGTGCTAGACCCATTACCTTATACTCACCTGAGTTAACCTTGAAGCCAAGATAGTATGTAAAAGCACTATAGAGAAGTCCAAGTGAATGAGGGAAATGAATTTCTTTTAAAATCTCAATTTTATTTTTTTTTCCTATACCAATTGTAGTTGTAGACCATTCTCCAACACCATCTAAAGTTAATACTAATGCTTCATCGTATGGGCTTGGATAATAAGCGCTTGCTGCATGGCTCATATGATGTTCTGAAAATTTTAACTTTTTTATATCATCAAATGACTGATCTATATTCCTAAGTTCTTTAAAGATCATATCCTTTTGAAACAATTTTTCTCTTAACCATATAGGCATTGAAGCCGCAAATGATCTAAAACCTTTTGGCGCAAAAGCAATATAGGTTTCCAGTAATCTCTCAAATTTTAAAAAGGGTTTTTCATAGAAGACAATAGAATTAATTTCACTTAACTTAATGTCTGAATTTTCAAGTATATACTTTATAGACTCTTTAGGAAATGAGCTGTCATGTTTAACTCTTGTAAATCTTTCTTCTTGTACGGCAGAAATTATCTTTCCATCTTTTATTAAACTAGCTGAACTATCGTGATAAAAAGCAGATATGCCTAATATATAAGTCAATCAAAATACCTGTTAAAATATTGTGTAGATAAAAGGGGCAACGGCAGTACCTTGTGTAAGTACAATTAAAGCTCCAAATAAAACTAAAACTATTAAAATTGGTAATAACCAATATTTTTTTCTAACTTTTAAAAAATCCCAAAACTCCATTAAAAATGATTTCATATTTTAAAATTGTTTGCTCATATCACCTAGTTTCTTATCTTTTGGTTTCCAAAATGATTTTGAGGCTTTGTTTATATTTAAGTCTAGAATATCTTTATTTAAAATTTTTAAAATAATAGAAGTAATGAATATTACAGTAAAATAAACCAAAAACATGACTATTGGTGCAATAATTTTTCCTAATAAATCGCCAAATTTAATCCAAATCTTATTAAATGGGCCAAAAATATTAGGATAAATAAATGCAAATAATAAGAAAAATACTGACAATATAAAAAAATATATATTTAGCTCTTCATGTTTTATTAAGTTATATAAAAATAACAGAATAAAAACTAAACCAAAAACTAAACCAAAACTCTTATTTGAAGATTTTGAATTTTTCATTAAATAGACTTCTATAACTATATATGAGTAAAGTAAAAATTTATACTACTCCTTATTGTCCATTTTGTATAAGAGCCAAACGGTTACTTATAGGTAAAAATGTAGATTTTGAGGAAATTGACTTATCTGAAGAACCAGAAAAATTTGATGAAATGAGCAAAAAATCAAATGGAGCAAGAACAGTTCCTCAAATTTTTGTTGATGACACTCATATTGGAGACTGTGATTATATTCATGAACTTGATAACAAAGGTAAATTGGATAAAATTTTAGGAATATAATGAGTTTATATTTCTTAACTTTTTTTGCGGGTTTTGTGAGTTTTTTATCACCTTGCGTATTACCATTAATACCTGGCTATATATCTTTTATAAACGGTACTACTCTTGAAAACCTAGAAGATAAAAAAAAAAATTTTATATTTAAGGAAACGCTTTTATTTACTCTAGGTTTTTCAGTTGTTTTTATTTCATTAGGCGCAACTGCTACTTTTTTTGGATCTTTAATATTTAAGTACTCAACTTTTTTTACTTATTTTGTTGGAATAGTGATAATTTTTTTTAGTCTTAACATGATTGGACTTTTGCAATTAAGACTACTCAATCAAGAATTAAAATATCATTTTCATAATCAAATCACAAAACCTTACATGTCTTTTTTAGTTGGGATTGGATTTGGATTTGGATGGTCGCCATGCATTGGTCCAATACTAGGCTCAGTTTTAGCTCTAGCATCATTAGAAACTACAATAACAAAAGGGATAATTTTATTGTCAATTTATTCAATTGGTTTGGCAATTCCTTTTATTCTGTCCGGCTTATTCATCACTAAATTTTTAATTTTTTCAAAGAAAACAAGGATGCATATTATTAATATTCAGAAAATAAGTGGTTACATTTTACTGATAACTGGAGTTTTAATTGTTACAGGTAAATTACAAACCCTAGGTTATTATCTTTTAGACTGGTTTCCAATATTGGGTAAGCTTGGCTAATCAACATAGTTATGTAATATTGAAAAGTTATTTGTATTTGGTTGAAACAACTATGCCAGTCAAAATAAATGATGCCCCTACAATATGAAAATTTGCTAATCGCTCACCTATTAAAAATATTGCCATTAAAGAACTGAATACTGGCATCAAATGAAGAAATATTCCTGATCTAGATGGACCAATTAATTGTATTGCACTAATCCAAAAAATGTATGCTCCAATTCCAGCAAACAAAACAACATAACCAATTGTTAAGATAACAGGAATGTTAATTTGTAAATATTGCCCAGTGTATAATTCATAAAAATAAAATGGTATTAAAAAAATTAATCCAATAAAAATTAAGGTTTCCAAAAAAGCAAAAGGTTCCAAATTAATTTTTTTTTCTTTGACCATAATTGAATAAGTTGCCCAAGAAATCATTGCGACCAAAATCCATAAATCTCCCTTATTTAAATTTAGAGTTAACAATTTATTAAATTCTAGTTTTGTAATAATAATTAAAACTCCCATAAGAGATGTTATTACTCCTATAATTTGGGTAATTTTTATTTTTTCATTTGTAAAACATGATGAAAAAAAAATAATTAATACTGGGATTGTTGAAATCATCAAAACACCGTTGAGGACTTGAGTATAATTTAATGAATAGTAAACAACTGAATTAAAAATTGTTATACTTGCAAATCCCATAATAGATAAGGGTATTAAGTTATTTTTAACTTCATCAATATTCTGAAAGATTTTTTTATAGGTAAATGGAAAAAGAATAAGAAATGCGATTAGCCATCTATAAAAATTCAAAGTAAAAGGGGGTACATCAAATAAAGTGGCTACTTTGCCAACTATAAAATTACCAGCCCAAAATAAAGTACAAAGAACTAAAAAGATATAAGCTTTTATATTTTGCATCCAAAAGATAAAAAATAATTAATTATTATTTTTTTCTTCTCGCATCTTATAGATTGGTTGCATATCGTCATGCATTTTTTTTATATTAGTTGAAGTATTATATTCAAATAGTGCGGGGCAAATACCATGTATGAGCGCAGTGAATGAAGATTTTAAACAAATAAAGCTTGCTTTAAAAGCAAACCTTTGATGTTCAAAGTAAGTTTTATTAGCATCTTTTAAATGTTGTTTGATTTTTTGGATCATAATTTTAATAATTATTTATTTATTAAAATTAAGACTGATTTACAGCTTTTTTCTCTGTATCTTCAATCTCTAGTTGCTTTTCTTTTTTTTCTTCTTTGACTTTTGTTTTTTGAGATTGTTGTGGTTTTGAAGAAGTTTGTTTACCTTGATTTACTCTTTTGATGTATCCATCAACATCTGCACCTTCATCAATTTTTAAATTTTCCTTGAAAAATATATCACCCTTTATTGTTGCAGTTTTTCCAATAACTATATCATCTGCATATATTTCGCCTTCTATAAAACCAAAAACTTCAAACTTTGATGCTTTAACACCGCCAATTACTGAACCTGTTTCTAAAACTTTTAAACTTTCTGCTCTAATATTGCCATTCATAATACCGGCAATTTCTATTTCACCTTTACAGCTTAAATCACCTTCAATTGTTAAACCCTCTCCAATTAGAGAAGTTCCGTCAGCTCGCTCTGAGTTATTGTTATTAAACATCGTTGAATTTATACAAATTAAATTATTAAGAGTCTAAGAAAACTTAACCCATTTTAATGCTGTTTTTATTGAATTTTAGTAAATATTTTCATCTTTATGAATTTTGGTGCTCATAACTAGACCAAGAGCAAACATAGACGTCAGCATTGCCGTACCTCCATAAGACATTATTGGAATAGGAACTCCAACAACAGGCAAAAGTCCAGTTACCATTCCAATATTTATTGCAATATAAACAAAGAAATTAAAAGAAACCCCAAAACATAGCAATCTTCCAAATGTAGATCTAGAAACTTTTGAAATACTATCAATTCTAAAAATTAATATAAGAAATAGGATTAATAAAATTAAACTTCCAATAAAACCAAATTGTTCAGCAAAAGCTGTAAAGATAAAATCTGTATGAGGCTCAGGTAAAAAAGATAAATTACTTTGCGATCCTTCCTTATATCCTTGACCAAAAAATCCACCAGATCCAATTGCAATTTTAGACTGAATAACATGGTAACCCGCTCCCGTAGGATCATTCTCTGGATTTAAAAAAGTTAATATCCTTTGCTTTTGATATGGTTTTAAAAATGAAATTGATAACGGTGCTAATATTAAAAGGGACATTGTTCCGAATGTAAAAATTTTTAAATTTAGACCAGCTAACCAAAGAATAGATATGGCAACTAATAAAATAAAAAGAGCCGTTCCTAAATCAGGTTGCTTAATAACTAAAAGAAAAGGTATGATAATTAGTGTAATTGGAACAACTAGATTTTTTACACGGTCTATTTCATCTGTTTTAATATATTGATAATATCTAGCCAAGGCCATGATAACTCCAACTTTCATCAATTCAGAGGGTTGTAAATTAAAAATACCAATGTCCAACCATCTTTTTGCACCTTTTCCTACAAGTCCATAAAAATCTACAAGAATTAAAAGTAAAATGACAAAACCATAAAAAAAATATGAAAGTTTGTACCAAGTTTTAATATTTATGGTCGCTGCAATTAGAAAAACTATTAATGAAAAACAAATTCTCAAAAAATGTTTATCAACAAGTCCTTTTTCATTAAAATCTAAGCTAGATAGCACAATTAAACTTATTAATGAAATTAAAATCATCAAAGAAAAAACAATAAAATCCATTGATTTTATTTTAGTAAAAAAATTTTCTAAAAAACTTTTATTTAGTCTAAGCATCAGTTCCTTTTGGATAATATAATTCAAAAACTTTTTGCATAACTTTTTTTGCTATGGGAGCTGCTTTTGAAGAGCCTGATCCACCATGGTCAATAATAACAGATATCGCATATTCTGGATTAGAAACTGGACCATAACCGGTAAATAAAGAATGATCTCTAAATTTCCAGGGTAAATCTTTGTTTTTAATATCTAGTTCTCTTTGTCTTTGAGAAATCCTTCTAACTTGAGATGTTCCAGTTTTACCACAAAACTTTAAATCTCCTTTTATTCTAGAGTTATATGATGTTCCCTTCCACTCGTTAGTAGCGACATCTAAAGAATCTTTAATAATTTTTAAATGATCTTCATTTTCAATAATTTTTTCACCAAGTTCAAAGTTGTCGTTTGCATTTAATGAGGGTTTAATTTTAAAACCTCCATTTGCAATTTGAGCAATCATTTTACAAAGTTGTATTGGTGTAGTTTGAATATATCCCTGACCAATTCCTGCTATTATTGTTTCCCCAAGATACCAAGGTTGACCAATATATTTTTTCTTCCATTTTGTATTTGGAAAAACACCTTTTTTTTCTTCTAAAAAATTATCTAGAACATATTGGCCTAAACCAAACTTTAAAGCAGTTTTATGCATTCTGTCTACGCCAAGTAACCTGGCTACTTCATAAAAATAAATATCACACGACTCTTTTATTGCCTTTTTCATATCAACTAATCCATGCCCTTTTTCCTTCCAGCAATGATATTTTTGACCAAAATATTCTGTGGACTCTTTGCATCTAATTTTTAAATTACTGTTTACAATTCCATTCTCCATTGCAGAGATCGCAACTAACATTTTTAAAGTGCTCCCTGGAGGATATTGAGAAGATAAAGCTTTATTACTTAAAGGTTTTTTTTTATCCCTTAGATACTTTTTATATTCAAAAGAATTGATTCCATATGTAAATAAGTTTGCATCAAATGATGGTGAAGATGTGCAACATCTAATTTCACCTTTAGTAGTCATTACAATTACAGATCCACCTTCATTACCCAATGTTTTATTTGCAAATACTTGAAGCTCAGAATCCAAAGTAGAATTAAAATTTTTCCCTTTTATTCCTTGGTCATAACTGATTTGTTTTAACTGCCTTCCATAGGCATTTGTTTCGATTACGGATTTTCCAGGTGATCCAATGATTAAATCTTCAAATTTTTTCTCTATACCACTTTTTCCAATTTTAAGATTTGGTGTATTTAAAAACTTCTCAGATAAACTTTTTAAATCTTTTTTATTTGGTTCACCAACATAACCTACAATATGAGCAAACTCTTTGGCATGTGAATAAGTTCTTTCAAAGGATACTATGGGTTGCACATATGAAATATTACTAAGATTATAATTTATATTTGAAACTACTTTCCATGGTAATTTTTTATCAATTATATAAGCTTGATATTTTTTCGTTTTTTTGTGTCTATAGATTTCTCTTTTAAATTTTTTGATCTCTAAAATATCAAAATCAACATAAGGTCTTAGACTATAGAAAAACTCATTTAAATTTTTTATCTCACTTGGGAATATACTTAATAGATAAACTTGATTATTAGATGCGATAATCCTATTCTTAAAATCATAAATATTTCCTCTTTCTGGAACCTCTTTAATTTCTCTATATCTATTTCTATCTGAAAGTTGCTTAAACTCTTTGGATTTAAATAATTGTAAATAAGCTAATCTTGATGTTATTACTCCAAAGAAAGCAACTTTTGCTAGGCCTAAAACAAAGCCTCGACGTGAAATGGTTTTGGATTTGCTCTCTATTCCCTTTTTAACTTTTGGACTAAAATATTCCATTAATACGTTAGTTATATATAGACTTTTTTATTCCAAAATGCTATCTGACCCCGCTTTAGGAGGTAGGTTATTAAAATAGAAGTAAAAAATGACAATCTAGAACAGGCTTTAAGAATTTTGAAAAAAAAGCTTCAAAAGGAAGGCACTTTCAGAACGCTTAAATTAAAAAGTCATTTCGAAAAGCCCTCTGAGAAGAAAAAAAGAGAAAAAGAAGAAAACGTCAAAAGATTCAAAAAATTAAGAAAATTAAAAGCAAAATTTTAATTAAACTTAAAAAATATCGCGGGGTGGAGCAGTCTGGTAGCTCGTCAGGCTCATAACCTGAAGGTCCTAGGTTCAAATCCTAGCCCCGCAACCAACTAAATCTTATCAAAAACTAATTAAACTTTTTTTCCAAATGAATACCCATTAAATCCAAAAAATTTAATCTAGGATCTTTCAAAAAGTATATCTTGATATAAATATGGAAAAGATGAAAAAACTTTTATCATTTTAAAGTTTTTTTTTATTAAAAATTTGAGAATATCTTCTTTTTTACAGTTATTATATAAATTGAATTTTTTAACCTCTATTAACACGTAATTTACTTTTTTCAAAAAATTTTCTCCTCCTTTAAGAACTTGAAGATCACTTCCCTCTGTATCAATTTTTAAAAAAGAATTTGGATATATATCTTCGTTAAAAATATTATCTAATTTATTTACCTCTACTTTAATTTTTTTAATATAATCTTTTTTTAAAATTTTTGTTTTTACATAATACAAAAAACTATTTTTGTTTAATGCATTTTCTAATGTAGATGTAGTATCTTCTTTAGAACAAATAACAAAGTCTTCTACACTTTTTTTATCTGATAATGCAGTATTATAAATATTAAATGATTTAAATTTAGATCTTAAAGTTTTATATTTTTCAAAATTTGGTTCAAACAAATATATATGTTCTAGATTTTCTTGATTAAAGTTTTTCATAAAATTTCCCTTATATGAACCAACATCAATTAAGAAAGATATATTTAATGTTTTTAAATAATTATTTAGTTTTTTTTGATGTTGTGTTTCAAAATAAGAGGATATCATGAAAAAATATATTAGTAATTCTATTAAAGTTTAATTTATATTTAATTGTTCTAATAATTAATTAAAATCTAATGTAAATATTAAATTTGAACTAAATATAATAATAAATTCAAAACTGTAATTAAATTTTTTTATTGGTGGGCATGGCAAGAATTGAACTTGCTACCTCTACGATGTCAACGTAGCGTTCTACCAATGAACTACATGCCCAATAAATACTATATTAATCTAAAGCTTTAGAAATTTCTTCTACCATTTTCTTTGCATCTGAAAATAGCATTAAAGTATTATCTTTAAAAAATAATTCATTATCGACTCCGGCATAACCAGCTGCCATCCCCCTTTTAACAAACAAGACTGATTTTGCTTTTTCAACATCTAAAATTGGCATTCCATATATTGGGCTTTGTGGATCTGTTTTTGCTGCAGGATTTGTGACATCATTTGCTCCAATTACAAATGCAACATCTGTATTTGAAAAATCACTGTTAATGCTTTCTAATTCAAATACCTCATCATATGGGACGTTTGCTTCTGCTAACAAAACGTTCATGTGCCCTGGCATTCTTCCTGCAACGGGATGAATAGCGTAACTTACTTTTACTCCAACTTCTTTTAATTTATCACACATTTCCCTCAAAGCATGTTGAGCTTGTGCAACTGCCATTCCATAACCTGGAACAATAATAACGGAAGATGCATTTTTCATTAAGAACGCCGCATCATCTGCGCCTGCTTGTTTAACTGGCTTAGCTGTTTTTTGTTGAACTTGTCCTGGGTTCTCTTCTCCGCCAAATCCACCAAGAATAACATTAAAGAATGATCTATTCATTCCTTTGCACATTATATAAGAAAGTATTGCTCCTGAAGATCCTACTAATGCACCAGTAATTATTAAAGCTGTATTTTCTAAAGTAAATCCAATCCCTGCTGCTGCCCAACCAGAATATGAGTTTAGCATTGAAACAACAACTGGCATATCAGCTCCACCAATTGGAATAATAATAAGAAAACCAATTAATAAAGATAAACCTGTTACAATCCAAAAATAATTAGTTGTTTGTTCTTTGACCAAAAAAATAATTGTAACAATTATTAAAATACCAAGAAATAAGTTTAAAAAATGCTGGCCTTTAAATGTAATTGGAGATCCTGACATTAATCCTTGTAACTTTAAAAAAGCAATACAAGACCCTGTAAATGTTATCGCTCCAATTGATACACCTAACGACATCTCAATCAATGATGAAATTTTAATATTTCCAAACTGACCAATTCCAAATGCTGAAGGGTTATAAAATGCTGCAATAGCTATTAAAACCGCAGCTAAGCCAACTAGACTATGAAAACCAGCAACTAATTGTGGCATTGCTGTCATAGCAATTCTTGCCGCAACAAACCCTCCTATGATTGCTCCTAACAATAAAGGAATAGCAATAAACTCAATATTATTAAGTAGTATTTCAATACTGCTTACACTAAAAAGAGTAGAGACAATTGCTATAGTCATCCCGGTCATTCCAAAAATATTTCCAGTCCTTGATGTTTCTGGGGATGATAAGCCTCTTAATGCTAAGATAAAAAATATCCCAGAAATTAAATATAAAATTGCAATAACATTAATCGATAACATTTATTTCTTTTTTCCTTTTTTATACATTGCAAGCATTCGCATGGTGACCAAAAATCCGCCAAAAATATTTATTGCTGCTAAAAAAACTGCAAAACTTCCTACATAAAGTGAAATCTGACTAGTGTCTGCACTTGATACTGCAACCGCAATTAAAGCCCCAACAATAATCACAGATGAAATTGCATTTGTAACTGACATCAAAGGCGTGTGAAGTGCAGGGGTTACACTCCAAACTACATAATAACCAACAAAAATTGAAAGTATAAAGATTGCAAGCCTGAATATAAAAGGATCTATAGTTTCCATAAATTAAATTCTCACTCCTTTAATAATTTCATCTTCAAAATCAATTTTTAAAGATTTTGATTCTTTATCTATCAATAAAGATAAAAAATTAATGACATTTTTTGCTAACAAACCTGATGCTGAATAAGCAGTTCGTGATGCATAGTTCGAGTAACCAATAATTTTAACGCCATTTTTTTCAATAACTCTATCCCTTTCAGAAAATGCAACATTTCCTCCTTGAGATGTAGCAAGATCGCATATTATTGAACCGGGCTTCATTGAAAGAACCATCTCTTCACTAATTATTAACGGAGCTTTCTTCCCGGGTATTAATGCGGTTGTAATTACTACGTCTTGATTTTTAACAGTTTGTCTCATTAATTCTTCTTGTTTCATTTTATAATCTTCGGTTGCTTCTTTTGCATATCCACCCTCGGTCTCTAAATTTTCATCACTTTCTACAAATACAAATTTTGCCCCTAAACTTTCGACTTGCTCTTTGGACGCTAACCTTACATCAGTAGCAGATACTACTGCACCCAATCTTTTTGCAGTTGCAATTGCCTGTAAACCTGCAACTCCAGCTCCAATAATAAAATATTTCGCAGGAGTTATAGTCCCTGCAGCAGTCATCATCATCGGCAATGCTTTGCTAAACTCATATGCTGTATCGATTACAGCTTTATAGCCTGCAAGATTTGATTGAGACGATAAAACATCCATTGCTTGCGCTCTAGTAATTCTTGGTAAATAATTTAGTCCAAAAATTTCTAATTTTTTGTCGTTTTTTAATTTTAATATTTTATCATTATCTTTGTCAAAAAAAGCAGTTATAATTAAAGATCCATTTTTAAAATTAAAAGTTTCTAAACCTTTGCCTGAAATTTTAATTATAATGTCAGAAAGTGAACAGATATCACTGGCTGATTTTAATTCTGCACCATTGTCGTTATAAAATTTATCATCTATATTTAATTTTTTTGCATAACCATTCTCCACCAAAACTTTGAAGCCAAGTTTAGTAATTGGAGAAATGTGTTCAGGCAATAATATTGAGCGATTTTCATACTCATCATTTTCCTTTAAAAAAGCAATAATCATCGGTATGCAAATAAATGATTTAAAATATAGATCAAGCCTAAGATTTTATATAATTTATTAATATTAAACGTAATTAATTAATAATAATGGTTTATACTAAGAAAATTGCCATCATAATTAGGATAAATATTATAATAGCAGCTGCAATTGTTGAAAGTTTTACAAACCCAGAAAAAGTATCTTTTTGATCTTTTATATCCATTAACCCTGCCTTGATTTCATTCTAGGGTTTTTTTTATTAATTACGTAAAGCTTTCCTTTTCTTTTTACAAGCTTGTTATTTAGATCTCTTTTCTTTAACGACTTTAATGAGCTTACCACTTTCATAATTCGTCGGTTTTTATATAAAAAAATTAAATTGTAAAGAAATCATTTTTCAATAAAATCCTTGATATAACTAATTAATTTAATTTTTCCATACCTCTTATGTACTTTATTTGACAAGCTAATTTTGGTTAAGGCAGAAGCATATCTTTCTCCCGCTCTACTTGGTAAATATTTAATTTTTCCTCCAAACATTTCGGCTACTTTTTTAATAGAGAAAGACTCTTTAGATGAGATACTATAATGTAAATTTTTATTTTTTTTCCATGCTTCAATACAAACTTTAATAGTATCATTAATATGTGTAAATCTCCTAGTTTGTGAGCCAGGTTTAACGACAGTCAAAGGTTTTTTGTTTCTAAACTGGTTTTGAAAAATCCCAATGACAGTTGCCATATCACCATTGCAGATTTGTCTAGGACCATAAACATTATAAAAATAAATTACTTCATATTTAAACTTGAACCAATGTTTTAAATTTTCCAATAATTCTAAATTTTTTGATTTTGTAAAAGCATAAGGGGATAAGTTTTTATCATTTCCATTATTACCCAAGCTTGCTGAAGTTGCAGAATAAATTAGCTTGATCTTATTTTCTAAACAAAATTTAAATACAGCCCTAGTCCCAATAGAATTAGATCTGAAGCATTGATCAAATTTATTAAAGCTTTGATAAATTCTTGCAAATTCTCCAAAGTGAAAAATAGTGTGAATTTTATTTTTAATTTTTTTTAATTTTTTCTCTATTTCAGATGTGTCGCAGTTTAAATATGTAATGTTTTTATGTTTAATGTGATTTTTTCTTGTTCCGCTTGAATAATTATCAATACTTAGAATATTATATCTTTTTTCAATTAATAATTTCTCTATTAAATTTGAACCAACAAAACCAGCGCCGCCAGTCACAACTATAATTTTTTTTTTCATGAAGCTTTAAAGCCTGGCAACGACCTACTCTTCCATACCTTAAGGCAAAGTACCATCGGCGCAGAAAGGCTTGACTTCCGAGTTCGAAATGGATCGGGTATTGCCCTTTCGCAATAATTACCAGGCACAGCTTAATACAAAGTTATAAGCCTTTTGTAAAGCCTTATATGTATAAAATTATTTTGAATATAATATTAATTAACATTACCCAAATATATTAATTATTGGATAAAGTTACATTTTTTTTGGAAGTCAATACTCCTATTAATAAAATAATCATAGGAATAATTTATATTAGGTTGATTTAAATTATTAGCTTTTAAAAAATTTATATTGTCTTCAAAAGCCTTTTTAAAATTTGATTTAAATATGTAAGTTTTATTTTGGATATTAAAAGTAAATTGATCACATTTAATGTGTAAATTTTTTATTTTAATATCTTTTCCTAATATAGCTTTAGCTAAAAATTCTGTAATAATAATATGTCCTAAAATTGAAGGATGTTGAAAATCAACAAATATCTCATTAAATTCATCGAGACTTTTTAATTCATTTAATTTTGTTTGTAGATCAATGTACATAATATTTTTTTTGTAGTCCATATTTGTAATAAATTTATTTATTTCTGGCAAAACTCTTAGCGGAATTGTATCTAAAGAATTTGAAATTTTGGCCTTATCAATACACTTAATAAATTTATTTTCGTTACAAATGATAGCCTCTAAATTATTTTTATATGCTTTTGCCTCTAAATTTTTTAATTTTTCAATATTATCAAAATTTTTTAATAAATTTATTTGCTTATAATATGTAATAATTTGATCCTCTAATTTTTTTTTTTTCCAAATATCGAGGTTTGGAATATGATCAGAAAATGAAGGAAAAAAGTAATTTGATAGCACAGGTAAAATTATTATTTTTTGTTTTGGTTTTTTATTTTTTGTAATAGTAGAGATATCTTTCTTATATCTGTTAATAATATTTTTTTTATCAACTTGGTTTAAAAAAGGTTTGTCTTCTAAAATATTGTAACCTAAATTTTTATTAATTAATTTCTTATTTTTTTTTAATTTTGTTAATCTGACGATTATTTTTCTAAAAATGTTGTACGATCTTAAATTATCAGAAAAATAAAATAATATCTCATCAAATTCATAAATGTTTTTATCTAAAATATACTTTTTGATTTTATTAATTTCTCTATCTCTTTGTTGGTAGATAGATTTATAGTTTACTTTTGCTCCGTTTGGAAAAGTAATATTATTTTTTAAAATTTTTGATTTATGATATATATAAGACCATATTTCGTTGTGACCAGAATATATTACTACATAATCGTAATAATTTTGAAGCAATAATATTTTTTTCGATTGAAAATCAACAAAAGGTTCTCCATTTTTAGAATAATTATGTACTATATACTCATCACCTAAAGTTTTTGCTAAGATATCTGAAAACTTAATATCAAATGGATAACCATTTGCACTACTACCTCCAAATATTGCAATTTTAATTTTATTAGTTTTTAATTCTTTTTTAATTTTAAAATAATTTTCCTTTTCGATTTTTCTTTGATTAAAATTATATCTTTTTTTTGTTTCTTTAAAATTTTCAAAGTATTTTGAGTCAAAAATATTATAAAAAAAAAATAAAATTACCTCTATCAGGACAAAAATAAATATTGTTGATAATAATGGATAATAAATTTTTTTTTTCATCTAAAATTTAATTATTATTATATAAATTAATTAAATTATTTAATTAAAAATACTTTTTAAATAGTTAAGAAAAAATTAAGTAATAGCAAAATAAATTTAGAATAATTTTTAAAATAATCAAAAAAGTTTACTATATAAATCTAATATTTTTCTTATTGTATTACCTTTTTTGAAATTTCTCGATTTTTTCAATCCTCTTTGCACGTAAATTTGATATAGCTCTTCTGAATTTAATAGCTCATTAATTTTTTCTATCCAGATATCCTCATTTTGTAAGTCAAGGGCTATACAACTATCCTGCATGATTTCATTAAAAACCTCTAAATTTGAAACCATAGGGGGAGTACCGCAAGCCATTGATTCCAACGGCGGTATTCCAAAGCCTTCATAAATTGAAGGATAAAATAAAATTTTTGCAGATGAGTAACACTCGTTGAGCAATTTTTCATCAAGATAATCTATATAATAACAATTTTTGGTATTTTTGATTGAGTCTAAAACTTTCTCCGCATATCTTCCTTTCATACCTGAAATTACCAATGGGTAATTTAATTTTATATTATCATTAAGCTTTTTATAAATATTAATTATTTTCTCATGATTTTTTCTCAATTCAAGAGTACCCAAAACTAAAAAAAACTTTTTATATTTTAAATTATATTTAGTTAAAAAGTTTTTACATTTTTCTTTTTCTAAGACTTTAAATGTATTTCTTAAATCTTCATATATTACCTCTATATTTTTTGTTGGAAAATTAAAATGTCTATTTAGTTCTTTTTTTATTGTATTAGAATGAACAATTATTTTGGAATTTAATTTTAAACTTTTTTCAAAAAATTTTTCAAAAAAATAAATCTCATCTTTTAAAAAAAAGTTGGGATAAAATAAAAAAGAAAGATCATGAATTGTAGAAATATTAGTTATCCCTGTATCATATGTAATAAAGTTAGGTTGATGAAATATTTTAATATTTTTTTTCTTAATAAAATTTCTAATACTTCGTGAATTAAGAAAATGTTTTAGTTTAATATTTTTAAAAAAAAATCTATTAAAAATACTTAATTTCACGTTTTTTTTTCCAATATCATTAGTGAAATAATTGTTGAAGTGAAAATACGTTTCAAAATCATTATGGTTATTTATTAGCTCGTTTGCTATTTTTTCTGTATAAAAACCTACACCACTTTTTTTGGTTAATAAAGTATTTGCATCCAAAAGAATTTTGTTCGTCATATTAATAATTAATTAACTTTTTTCTTAGTATATCACTTATAATTTCACCAGCCCATTTGTTTCCTCTGGGATTCCAATGTCCATCACATTTTTCTGGAAAAAATAACTTTTTATAATTTTCGTTTGCAAAATCATACAAGTCAAAAAAATAAAAATTATTATATTTATTTTGAAAATTTTTTAAATGTTTCCACCAATATATTTTTTTTCTAATATCATTATTCTTGATTACTAAATAATCATCGTACAAAGGTATTGAAAAAAGAAAAATCTTTTTATCTAAATTCATTTTTAAGATCTTTTCTAAATATGCAATACCAGGTTTTTGTTGACTCAATGGTGTGGATAGGTAGGCGCTAAAAACTTTTTTTTTTTTCACTTTTGTTCGTATTTGTGTTTTTTTTAGGTCTTTTTGTACTTTGCTACCTACGTAAATAAACTTGATTGATCTCAGAACATTAGAAAACCAAAAATGTTTTTTAATAAATAAGTTAATTTTTGATGATGTTTTTTTAAAGTTTTTAGGATAATAAATTTCATAATTATCTCCATTTTTTAGATAATACGGTCTATATCTTTCTGCTCCATCGAATAAATTTAATTTATATTTTCTAAAATAATCTAAATCATTATCTTTGAAATCGTTATTGGGTAAAAGCATGATGACAATAGCATCATGTTCGTAGAATTTTGCTAGATTTTGATAAATTATAAAATACTGTAAAATTCCAAAATCTTTTGAACTTCCAAAATTTAATAAATTTACATTTTCTAATTTTTTTTCTATATGGCTTTCAAACATTTCATGTTTATCTAGCCCATATCCTTCGGTAAAAGAGTCCCCTAATAATACAATATTTACATCGTTGCTTTTAATTTCTCTGAAAGAAGTATCTCTTGCTCCAATTTCATTTGTTTCATAGACAACATTAAAACACTTTTTTTTGTGCTTAACTTTTAATTTATTATTATGCCAAGCACCCCATTTTTCTTTTTCAGTCCAATAATTTTGAATTGATTGATATTTTGATTTTTCATAAATAAATGGTGGTTCGTTAAAAATAAGAAAATTGAATTTACTACTTAAGAAAGATAACAACTCTATACAGCACATTAATATAATAGATAATAAAAATAAATATTTAACTTTTTTCATTTTAATTAAATTTTATTCTTTTCTAATAATTTTAATTAGAAAGTTTTTTACATTTAAAATATGAAGTAAATAAAATATAATTTGATGCAAATCTCTTAAAACCACGTAATAAATTTCTGCTTTTAAAAATGTTTAAAAAAGTAAATTTGGGCTGATCATAAATTATCTTGGAATTATAAGTGCAATCAGTCTTAATAAAATTTTTTTTTAACATTCTTAAAATAGTTTCTTTGTCAAAATGAAAAGGGTGATTTTTATCTATATATTTAAGATAATTTTTGATTGGAGACCATAGATTATAAACTAAATGTAAAGAAGGACAAAATAAGCCATTTGGTTTTAAAATTCTATAAGCTTCAGAAATTACATTTTCAGGGATCTCGCAGTGGTCAATTACATTAGTACAAAAAACATAATCTATACTATTGGATTCCAATGGAATCCTTTCTCCCTTAGCCTCATATAATTCTACTTCATCATCTATGCTTGAAAATAGATTAATTTCTTTTTTAAAAAAATTCATAAGAGGATCTAAAGCAATAAGTTTATTAAATTTTAGACTCTCTTTACTTTTTAATAAGCTCAAACCTAAAACTAGCCCTCCAGGACCGGATCCAATATCCAAAATTACTTTGTTATTCAAATCTTTAATATCTATTTTATGTCTAAATAAAATTTCTTGGGCAAAACCTACCCAACCATCATCATTTGTTTTGCTATATATTAAATCCTTATTATCTTTTTTTAAGTAAATATCTTCCCAAAATTTTTTTTCGTTATTTTGAGCTGAATACCAATTTTTAGCCATATCATTGATTATTATTGATATTTTATTATACGTAAAGCTATTTTGTGATTAAAAATATTTTTATTTTAGTTGGTGGTAAAGGATCGCGATTAAAAGAAATCACCAAAAAGACACCGAAGCCTTTAATAAAGATAAACTCAAGACCATTTCTAGATTACATTTTGATTAATTTGGCTAAACTTGAAACAAAAAAAATTTATTTACTTTGTTGTTATAAATATAAATTATTCTTTAAAAAATATCACAATAGAAAAATACATAAAAGTAAGATAATTTGTATTAAAGAAGACAAACCTTTGGGAACCAGTGGTAGTTTATATAACGCTAAAAAATTTATTTTAAATGATACCTTGGTTTGTAATGGCGATACTTATTTTGACTTTAATTTTAATAAAATTAAATACTTAAAATTAAAAAAAAGTTTAATGCATATGATATGTATTAAAAATAAAAATTATAAATCTAATAAAAAATTAAACAATCTAATAATAAGAAATAATATTATAAAATATTCTACAAATTCAAAAGTGATGAATGCTGGCGTTTATATAATTAGTAAAAAAATTATAAAAGTTTTAAAAAGTAAATATTTTTCTCTTGAAGATGAATTAATACCTAAACTAATTTTACAAAAAAAAGTTTCTGGAAATAAAATTAGTTCTTTTTCAATAGATATAGGAACAAAAAAAAATTTAAAAGAATTTAAAAAAATCAAAAAAAATTCGTGAGAAAAATAAGATTTAATAAAGTTAGTAAATATTTTTTTTTTAATTTATTAATAATTTTTTTAATCTTTTTTTTATTAGAGTTTACACTCAGGTTATCCTATAAAATTACAAAAAATAAAGTTTTTGAAACTCAATTTCAGACTGAACTTAGATATAAAAAGAATTATGAATTTCAATTATTAAAAAAAAAGAATAATCTAAAAATAGCTATATTTGGCGGAAGTACAGCTGCAGGATTTGCAACACCATATTCTTTTCAAGAAGTTATTAAAAGTTTGTCTCCAGTTGATGTTGAGGTACATAATTTTGCTGCTCCTGCAGATCCTTTTGTCAATTATCAGTCTAAGTTAATAGAATTGTATGGAGATAATTTTGATATAATTCTCATATACGCTGGTCATAATGAAGTATTAACTCATTTATATGATAAGTCCAAAAAACTGCAAAAACCTGTCATATTAGAAAATAGAACTCCTGTTAATTATTTTAGAGCTGAAAAAGATTTGCAAAAAAGAATTAAATTATTTTCTAATGAAATGACCTTTATTCAAAACATACAATTTTATCTAAGATACAAACTCGTATTAGCAAATTTAGCTAGACGATTAAATAAAAAATTATCCACGTTTAAAAATAGTAAAACTACTTACGACCCAGCTTTCAATTTTTTTTATAATTATACAGTTTTAAACGATAAAGATAAAATTAATGTTACAATGAATTTTAAAAATGAAATTTTAAGATTATCAAAAATATATGAAAATAAAAAATTTATTATTTCCACAGTTTTATCTAATAATTTATATCCACCTTTATATGATCTTACTAAAAAAAATTTAACTAAAATAAATCAAGCTACCGGCAAATTATATAATGATTATAAAAAAGAATTTAATCTAGACGATAAAACAAGGAATTTATTAAAAAATACTGCCCACCTACAGTTTATGGATCAAATTAATTGTATAAATCAGTCAGATATCCATGGATGTTTACATCACGGTATTGGGTCAAGAAAAAAAGAAAAACTCTTTTATAGATCATTGCCACAGATAAATGAAGTAATATCAAATCAACTTGACAAAGAGAAAAATATTTATGTGGTTGATAGTGCGTTTATCCTAAAAAATAAGATGAGAAATATTAAAGAACATAATATTTATCATGATTATTTTACTGATTACCAACATCTTTCTACACAAGGACAAATAATAGTAGTTAATGAATTCATGAAAAAAATTTTTGATGATAATATAAATATTCAAATATTAGAGGATGATAAATGTGGTAAGATAAAATTAAAAAGAAAAAGTAAAATACTTACCCTTAACGATAAAAAAAGTTATTTAAATTCTCTTGAGATAAATTTAAACTGGTTAAATAACGCTTCTCAAAAAAGTAGATCAAAAATTGGTTTTGATTATCATATCAATAAGGCTCTAAAAAGCTTTAAAAGGTGCAAATAATTCATTATAATATTTGTTAATCAGTTAGATGAATAATTAAATAATCTATACCAAAAGCATAAATTTTTTAATGAAAAAAAAACTATCATATCCTTTTATTTATTTATTTTTAATAATTTCTCTTACAATTAATCCAGAGTTTTTAAAATTTTTTACTGTAGATAAAGAAATAAATTTAATAAATTTAAAAATTTTTTTATATTTTAGTTCGTGTGTTTTCTTTTTATTTTTTATTTTTTTTTATATAAACAAAAAAAAATTAAATTTTGATAAAATCTTAAATATTATATTATGTTTTATAATTTTTTTTTCTTCTATTTTTATTATTGAATTATTAAATTATTTTTTTATTTCACAAAAAAATCCAAATAAAAATAAAATAATTTTTTCAAAACACATCGAGTTTGATGCGAAGTATATATATAACAGTGATGGTTTTAGAGATAAAGAATTTATAAAAAATAATAATCAAAAAATATTTTTAATAGGAGACTCATTTGTTTTTGGTGCTGCTGTTGATGAGCAATACACAATAGATAAATTTATAGAAAAAGAAATCAACAATAATAAAAGTGAAAATATTGATGCCCTTAACTTTGGTATCTCTGGAACTGCGCCTGACACTTATTTAAATACTTTAAAAAAATATATTTACTTAGAGCCAAAAAAGGTAGTGATGTTTATTTATGTTGATAATGATATTGGTGAGGTGTATCTGGCCAATAAATTATCTATAATTGATAATTTTTTATCCAAAAGCAAGATTATAACTGAAATTAATAATTTTTTCTTCAAAGAAAATGTATTTACTAATGAGTTTATAGAAAAATTTAATTTGAATGAAAAGTATAAAAATATTTTTAAAGATAGACTTGCAAATCCTCATCTTCTCTCCTTGAGATTTAGAGGCGACTTACACAAGCACTATGAAAATTTAGAAGAAATATTTAATGAAAATTTTTCATTTAAAAATATTATCTTAGAATCTAAAAATTTAAGTAATCAAAATAAAGCTGAATTTTATCTAGTTTTAATACCTTTTAAACATCAAGTTAAGTATGATTATGTGAAATTTTCAAGACAGAATCTAGGGTATATATTTGATAAAGATGAAATTATTAACGATAATCTTCAAAAAAAATTTATGAGATGGTGTAATCAAAATAACATAAAATGTTTGAATTTATTACCTTATCTTAAAAAAACTTCTCTATATAACTATCATATGCTAGATGATCATTTTAATTTAGAAGGTAATAAATTTATATCACGTATAGTATATGATTTTATCTTCAAATAAAAATTATAAATTTTTGTACAATGTATGAAAAAAAATATTTACTTTAATATAAATATAATTCCAAATATTTATTTTTTTCTTTTTTTTTTTATTTTAATTTATTTAAAGTACTATTTTTCTAATATTCCATTAGTAATGGCCGATGAATTAGTTCACAGCAGAAATGCTTTTTTTCAAAATGAATTTAAGGTTTCGTCATTTCTTTTTTATGACATTTACGGGTTAAAAATTTTTAAAAATCACTTTGATACAGTAAAAAATATCCTAAATATTTTTTTCTTTGTATTTGCATTACTCATAATGAAAAATTCAATTAGCATAAATTCTAATAATATAATTAAATTATATATTCTGCTCATCATAACATTTCTTGGTATAGATATTTATTGTTTTTTCTATATGCCTGAAGTTTTTTTTTTATTTATTTTTTCTCTTCTAATTTATTATTTGATTAAGATTAACTGGAAAAGAAATTTACTAAAAAATACGTTTATTATTTCAATTATAATCACTTTCCTATCTCTTGTGAAACCTCATGCGTTAATAATTCTACCTTCAATTATGATATTCTTATTTTACCTTACCTTCCAACAAAAAAATAATTTTAAAATTTTATTTTTATTAATTTTTTTCGTATTTATATTGAAGTTTGCGTACGAAAGAATAATCTTAATTGATACTGACTTATTTATTGGTGAATATTATCGCAAAGAGATAGTTCGAGCTTTTTTTGCTAGTTTTTCAACTAATTTTTTAAAACATTCAATTATACATCTCATGGGTACTTTAGGGGCTTTTATTATTATATGCGGCATACCATTGATAGTTATAACTAATTTTGTAGTAGAAAATACGTCTAGAATAAAAAAATACCCTTTACTAATAATTACCTTCTTAATTCTATTTAACTTAATTATTTTTTATAGTTTTTATCATTCTGGAACTCATGGGCACCTTGAAAATGATGCATACATGAGAATAAATACGAGATACCTTTTCTTTATACTGCCATTTGTATATCTTGCCGCTATAGAAATATTTTATAAAGAGAAATATAAGTGCAAAAATTTCAAGGTACTAATTTTTGTATATTTTATTTATTCAACTCTTATTTTATTTTATTATTATTTTTTTACACCAACTCAACATATCGTTGATGGGCCGTTATTAAGAGGTATTACTTATAACTTATATTTTTTTATTTTATATATTTTCTTTTTGTTAATATTTTTATTTCATTCTGTATCAAAAAATTTTAAGAATAAAATTACTAATTTTTTCTCATTAATCTTATTAATTTTTTTAATTGTAGCTCACATTCCTATAAGAAAAGAACTCATTAATCATAATAAAAATAAAATAAATTATAAAGTAATTCATAATTTAAAAAAAAATATAAATCCTGATGATATAGTTATTATTTGCTCACTAGAGGAATACTCAAAAATTCTAAGTTTATCGTATTTTTTAAATTATAAAAATTTATATATTGTTGAAGATTTAAATTTAGATGAAGATCTAAATTTAAATTTATTAAAGTTTCTTAATAAAAAAAAGTTAGATTTTTTAAATATTCGCTATTTATTAATTTTAGATAAAAAAAATAAACTATCAGTGTATGACAACGTAAAAGTAAATAGATATAAAAATCAATATTTAATTAAACTTTTAAAATTTGAATAGTGCTGAGATGGAAAACAAATAATATTGAACATGAATTTTTTATATTTAAACTTTCTTAAGTTGTTTATATGATAAATCTTTCTTAGATAATGGTCATTTTGAATAACATTATCTTTTCTCCATAGATTACTAATTTGTTTTTTAAAAAAATTATATTCATATATGTAAACCTTATAATTCCTTTTCGACATAAATTTTTTTACTCTTGTAAAACTTTTATTTGTTACTTCTACAAAAAATATAGGCTTAAGTTCATTTAATATTTTTTTACATCCTTTTAGAGCCTTCAGCTCAGCACCTTCCGTATCAATTTTTATTATACCTGGCTTGAAACTGTAAAATTCATCAAGTTTTACATTTTTAACAATAAATTTGTGATTTAAATTCTTTGATTTTATGAGACTAAAAGCTTCCTTATCAATTTCTTTATTATTATAATAAAAATATGAACTTAAATTGTTATTGGAAATTGCTTTATTAATAATTTTAATATTTTTTTTTTTTTTATATTTTTTTTTTAAAAAAAAATAGTATTTTTTAAATGGTTCAAACGCAATTACTTTAATTTCTTTGTCTATATTTAAAAAAATATCAATTTTACTTCCCTCAAAACAACCTACATCAAGAAAATTTTTTTTTATTTTAAAAGATCTATAAAATAATATTGTTTCAATGTTATTTTTAATAATACCTGAATAAGCAAAAAAATTTTTGTAAAAAAATTTTATAATATTATAGATACCTAATAATTTTAATATACTGAATATCCACTTTGGAATTACAATCATTGAATTTAAATAACTTTCGTTCCTTCAAAATCAAATTTAAATTTTATTTCTTTTAGACCTTTTTTTTCTAAAATTTTAAGATCATCTGATTTACCAGTTAGGAATAATAAAAAACCACCACCTCCTGCTCCGATTAATTTCCCTCCTAGTGCTCCATTATCAAGTGCAATATTATAAAATTTATCAATATGAGAATTTGAAATATTACTTGATCTTTTTTTTTTTAATTTCCAATGATCATTCATCAAATTAGCCAGTTCAATAATATCTTTTTTAATTAATGAGTTTTTTACTAATTTACCAAATTCTTTTGTCTGATCTAAATTTTTTAGCATTTTTTTATCCATTAATTTTGTTTTTTTGTCTTGATCTTTAAGTATATCATATGATTTTCTCGTATAACCTGTAAAAAAAAGTCTAAAGTTTTTCTCTAACTTTTTTAAAAACATATTTGAAATTTTTAATTTTTTTACTTTAGAGGAATTGTCTTTATAAAAATAATACTCATTTAAGCCACCATAACTTGATACATATTGATCCTGTTTTCCCACTGCTTCTTTCAACTTATTTATTTCTATATCACATGCAATTTCTGCTATTTTTTTTTTTGATAATTTTATATTTTTATAAAAACTTAAAATATTTGTTAAAGTTACTGCAAAACATCCAGATGAGCCTAAGCCTGTACCAGCTGGAATATCAGCGTGGCTGGCTAGATGTATAGGTCGTCTAATATTAAAGTATTTTAAAGTTTCTCTAAATAATGGGTGTCTGATGTTTTGAACCTTGTTTGCTATCTCCAGCTCGGAATAATTTAAAATGAATTTATTATTAAATGTTTCACCTAAACTAATATAAATATACTTATCAATTGCTATTGAAACTAAATATCCATTCCTTTTTTTATAATAAGAAGGTAAATCTGTACCACCGCCACCCAAGGGAATTCTTAAAGGACTTCTAGCAATTATCAAATTTTATAACCTGCTTTTCTTGCATCCTTATAAAACATTTGAACTGTCTCCAAAGAATACTTCTCTAAATTTTTTCCAATAATATTAATTTTGTTAAGTATATTTGTCGGTACAGTAATTATATCACATTTAGTTTCTATAGCCTCAATTATATTGTAAAGCTCTCTTGTACTAGCCCAAAGAATTTTGATTTTTTTCTTATTTTTCTTTGTATTTTTTGCATAATGAATAAATGATTTTGGATTTTGACCAGCATCTGCAATTCTCCCACAAAAAATAGAAATAATTGCAGGTGTTTTTTTGTTTAAAGATTTTATAACTTGTTTTATTTGTTTTTTTGTAAAAATTGCAGTTATATTTAATTTCACACCTTCATCAGATAACTTCTTAATTACTTTATACATCGCAATTTTTTTGGTATTTGTAACTGGTATTTTAACAAAAATTTTTTTACTCCAACTAGATATAATTTTAGCTTGTCTATATATATTTTTTTCATCATCGGCAAATATTTCAAATGAAATTGGTTTATTAATTTTTTTTAAAATTTTTTTTGCAAATTTTTCGTAATTAGTTACACCTGATGCTTTCATCAAAGATGGATTGGTTGTTAGTCCCGATATATAGTTCAATTTATTAAAATAAGTTATTTCTTTTTCATTTGCACCATCAGCATATATCTGTATGTTTTTTAATTTTTTTTTAAGCATTGATTATTTTTAAACATCCTACTAAATTTTTAATCATAAAATCTGGTTTATACAAAACTTTTTCATTGTAATCGTAATCAAGAAAAATACTTTTACAACCTGATTTTTTTGCTGCCCCCAAATCTCTCCACCTATCTCCAATAAAGTAGCATGAATTCAAATCTAGATTATATTTTTTTTTTGCCATAAATATCATTCCAGGATTTGGTTTTCTATTTTTACATTTATCATTTTTACAATAACAAACATAAATATCATCCAATACAAGATCCTTTTCAATTTTTCTGTTTATTTGTTTAATATTCTTTAATGTGTTTTCATTTCTTTTAAAATCTGGCTGATTAGTTACCATGATTAATAAATATTTTTTTTTTAATTTTTTAACTATTTTTTTTATCCCTCTTACATACTGAATTTCTTCTACTTTTTTTATTGATTTTGGTTTATTATCTTTATCAACTGGAGCTTTGATTAAAATACCATCTCGATCAAAAAAAATTGCTTTTTTTTTCACCATTTAGTTTTATTTTTTTGTAATCTCGGGGAAGTTACTAATAAGTGCCAAATATAGGCTTGGATAGTTTCGCTTACAGGTGTTACTAATTTTGCATCGTCAATCTCTAAAATCACAGGCAAATCAACATTTTTTGCTGCATAACCATCTTTTTTGGCTACGATTGCTATTGATTTTGCTTTAATTTTTTTTGCATATTTTATCGCATTGATAATATTCAAACTGACTTTTCTTTTAAGGTTTCCTCCACCTACAGAAAAAATAAAAATAATATCTTTGTGACTTAATTTGCTAACTCTCAACCATTCAACCATTACAGTTTCCCAGCCTTCATCATTTGTTCTTGCAGTCACTTCAGAAACATTATCTAAAGGATTATAGGTTTCAATATTACACAATTTCCTAAAATCATTCACTGCATGAGACGCATTCGCAGCACTTCCCCCAACACCTAAAAAAAAAAGCCTACCACCTTTTTTTTTCATGTTAATAATTAAATCAATTATATTATCAAAAGTTTGATAATTAATTTTATTTAATGTTTTGTTAAAGTTATTTTTAAAAGTACTATAAAAGTTCATTATTTATTTTTTTTTTAAATTCTTTAATACCATGAAGACTTCCAATTTCATAAAATTTTTTATTTACCCTATGAATACATATTTTATTTTTTTCTATCAAGTCTTTAACCATATTATTTAATGATATTTTTTGTATTTTTTTACGAAATAAAAATTTTTTTTTAAAAATTAAAATGCCATAGTCTATATAATTAGCTTTTATAGATTTTCCATAACTTATTATTTTGTTTTTTTTTATTGTTATATTTGCCTCATGATTTGATACCAATGATTTAGAAACTACTGTTATGACACAATCACATTCTCTCTTTTTAAATAAATTATATATTTTTTTATAATTTATGTTCAAATAACTGTCTCCATAAGTAACAAAAAAAATATTATTTAATTTCTTTCTACTATTAATCAAAGCTCCTCCTGTATCTAGCATCTTCTTTTCTATAGAGTAGTTAATATTGACTTTATCAGACTTTAGCTTATTTAAAGTTTTTGTTATTTTTTGGTATTTATAGCCCAAACAGTAAACAAAATCTTTAAATCCTTTTTTTCTTAAAAGATCATATTGGTAAATAATAAAAGGTTTTTTTTTAAATTTTATCAAGCATTTTGGGTCTTTTTTTGAAATTGATTTTACTCTAGTTCCTTTACCGCCATTTAAAATTATAATTTGCATTTTTTATGAAAACTTTTTTAAGTTATAATATATTATGAAATATAAAAAAATTTGAAAAATAAAAATTATTAAGCATATAATTTCGTCATTGTAAAAAATAATTGAAGGCAATATCGTTATAAAGTAAACAGTATTAATAATCACTGATGTTACTGGATTTGCATTTTTTTTATTTTTTATAAAATTATATAGAAGCATATGTAAGTGTTCTTTGTCTGGAAGAAAGGGATTTTTTTTTTTTATAATTTTACGAAATACTGAAAAAAAAATTTCGAAAAACATATAAAATAAAATATTTGCAAAGAAAAAAGGGGTAGCTATATTTTTACTTGATAAAAGTATAATCAAAACTGATAAATTTGCACCTATAAAATATGCACCTCCATCGCCTAAAAAAATATTTGATTTAGGAAAGTTAAAAAGGCAAAATAAAATTTTGACTGTCAAAAGAATATATAAATAATTTTTTAAATCATTTTGTAAAGTGTTTCCAAATAACCAGATTATGATTGATAAAATTATGATGCTATGAATACTCAATAAACCATTAAAGCCATCTATCAAATTAGCTCCATTTATTATAAAAAAAATAGCCATTAGGACTAAAATAAAAGCAAAAGGATTATAATTATTTAAATAATCAAGAATATAAAATCCAAAATTATCAACTCTTAGTTCAAATAAATAAATTAGAATTGAATTTGAAATTATCATCAAAATAAATCTTTTACTTGGACTTGTAATAATTTTTAAATCATCGATCGTACCAATTATATAATTTAAAAAACTAAAAGAAAAAACTATCAAGACAAGGTTAGATGGTTGATGAATGGATAAGTAAAAAATTATTGAAAAAGAAATTATTGAACCACCTATCCTTGGTGTAGCTATCTTATGGTAGCTTTGAGGTTTTAAAAAATTGTCGTCTATAAAGAGTTTTTTTATTTTATTATGTTTAAAAATATAAAGTAAAATAAAAAAAAAAATTACTATTAATAAATTACTTAATATCATGGGCTTTTGAATGTTCACAAATATAAAAAATTAAGAAAAAAAATAGCAAACATAGGTGGTGATTATTAAAAATATTACCCTGTGGTCTTAACGGCAACAAATGAATGATTAAACCAAGATGAAGAAAATTAATATATATTAAATTTTTATTGTTAAAAAATATTATTTTAATTAAATTACGTAAATATTTATAACAAATAATTATAAAAAATATAATTAAAAATAAAAAACCAAAAATTCCAGTTTCGGCCAATAATTGAAAATAAAAATTGTGAGGATGGGTACTGCATTGTTGATAGTTTATACATTTGTCTCTAAATGATTTTATACCGTGCCCTAAAATTTTTTTATCTAAAAACATATTATATGATGTTACTAAAAGTTTAGTATGAATTGGAGAAATATAAGAAAAATCTAAAATTTCTGATTTTTTTCCGATCTGAATATTTGTATCATAACCTACATTATCTTTAATATCACTTATAAATCTTTCATTATATTTATCTGAATATAATAGATTAAACAAAATAATAGTTAGATAAATTGCAAAAGCTAAATAAGCTATAATTTTTTTATGATATGATATCAATACACCCGCAGCTAAAACTATAGATAAAATAAATGCAGTCCTTTGACCAGAAAAGAAAATTAATGGCATAATTATTAAGAAAAAAAAAACCAAAATTATATTTTGAATTTTCTTATCTTCAGGGCAGGTATAAAATATTAAAGGTGATATAAATAATAAATAAGAACCTAAAATATATTCATCACCAAATAATCCTGAAAGTCTCTTCGGGTCATTTTTTTCTAAACCAAAAATGTTTTTTTCGAATAAGAGCTGTATATAAGCATCTAAACAAAAAAAAGACAGTATGATAATTAATGAAAAAAAAAATTTATCTTTGAATTTATAATTTTTTCTAAATATTGATATTCCAATTATTGAAAATAAAATAAACCTTAAAAAAGATACACTCTCAAAAAAATAGATTATATTTTGATGTAAAAAACTTACTATTAATAAAAATAAAAAAAAAAAAATCAAAAATTTTACTTCTTTCAAATATTTCTTTGAATAAAAAAAAAAGGTAAAAAAAAATAAACTAAAAATAACTGTAACAATGTCTGACAATAAAGCACCGGAAATTAAAATTGCAGGATACAATAATAACAAGTAACCTAAATAATTTATAGCATTGTTATAAATTTTATCGTTTAATATCATCATGACATATTTCTTTCATTATAATGTGTCCGATCATCATATGAATATCTTCACATAGCTGCATGTCATACGAAGGTACGTGTAAGGTGAAGTTTGCAATTTTCTTTAGTTGTCCCCCATCAAATCCAACAATAGCAATAACTTTACCCTTTTTCCTCTTAAAATACTTAGCCGCTTTTATTAAATTTTTAGATTTGCCGCTGCCACTAATGCATACTAGAATATCTTTTGACTTCACTTGATTTTCTAATTGTTCTAAAAATATATTATCATAACTAATATCATTAGATGTTGCGGTTATAATTCCTAAATTATCGCAAAGAGAAATACTTTTAAATTGCTTAATTTTTTTTTTTATAAATTTATTCCAATCTGTTACATAATGCGAAGCATTATAAGCACTACCACCATTTCCACATGTATATACTATACCACCTTTTTTACCTGCATCTGAAATAATTTTAGAGCACTCTGATATTTTTTCAAAATTAATTTTTTTAAACAATAAAGCGTGATGATTAAAATAACTCTTTGAAATTCTTTTTATCATTTTCTAATTAAAAAATATTTTTTTTTAAAATTGTTTATTCCAAGCTTAGTAAAAATAACAATTATTTTAAAAAGACTAAATTGTAAAACATTTTTATATATTAAGAATAGCGACTTTAAATTCTTAAGTAGATTTTTTGATCTATTGTCTTGTGAAATGGTTAAATATGTCAAATTAACATTATAAAAATATAAATAATTAATTCTTTTTAATATCATTATCCACCACAAATAATCTTCCGCATATTCAGAGAAATATTTTTTTGGTATCTTCATTAGAAGAGACCTATAACAAACAACTGATGAATTTGCCACGGGTCTTGAGACAATTAAATTTTTTAACAAAATTTTTTTTGGAAAGTTACTAATAGAATATTTTTTAAAATTTTTTATATATACAAAGCCAGTACAACAAAATTTATTTCTCTGCAGCTTAAGATATTGTAAATATAATTTTCTTCTATCCCAATAATCATCAGAGTCCAAAAATGCAATAATTGAACCTGTTGCCTTTTTTATTCCAAAATACCTTGCATCAGCTAATGTTCTATTTTTTGGAAACCTAAAAAATTTAACTTTATTTTTTAGATTAAAGCTTCTAATATTTTCAAAAGTTTTATCGATTGAATAAGAGTCAACAACTATAATTTCGAAGTTTTTAAAATTTTGACTTAACACTGAGTTTATTGATTTTCTAATTGTTTTAGATGAATTTAAAGTTGGTATTATTATACTAATTTTTTTCATTAGCTAATTTTAATTCAGATCTTAAACTGGATACTAAAAAAGTTATAAAAACAAAATATATTAAAAAATATCCGAATTGTAAAATTAAATACTTTTTATTTAAATTGTCTATAAATTTAATTTTAGTATTTATATTGTTTTTGCCTAAATAAATTAATCTACCAATTCCTGTTTGTGGGTAAAAAAATTTAGAATTTATTTCTTGGTCATTGATAACAATTTTATCTTTATTAAATAATTTATTTATAAAAATTTTATTTGCAAATACAACATTATTAAATTCTAAACTATTGATAGGATAATTATACATCAAATATTTTTTATTTATTTTTGGATTAATATTTTTTATTGCTGGTCCTTTTGGCTTATTTAATATTACAGTTCCATTAATATATTCAGTAATAGCAAAATTTCGATATTCTATACTAGGTAAATTTGCACAAGTTATAAATACAAAAAATATTAAAAAATATTTTTTTGCTTTATTTTTTTTCATTAAGAAATTATAACCACTAATAAATTCTGGTATAAAAATAAAATAGACTGGAATTAAATGTCTATTGCCAGCGACACCACCATGATATCCATCATAAAATGAAAGTGTAAGACTAAGAAAAAAAATACTTAAAATTTTTAGCACTGTCTTACTTTTTTTCCATCCAAAAAATAAAAGGATAACTGGTATTAAAGAATAAGTTATAAACCCTGCACTTGATGAGAATAACAAATTAAACAAATTATTAATATATTCACCAAAATCTGTTACTAAAACTTGAGAATAAGCGTAGTTTTTTGTTTGTCCAAAATCAAAGCACAAAACTTTTAATAAAAAATAACAAATGAGAATTAATATACACAATCCTAACTCTTTAATTTTTTTTTCAGGCAAGGAAAATATTTTATAGTCACTTACTCTTAAAAAAAAAATAATTACAAAGTAAAATGGTTTGATTAAAATTATAATAAAATCTATGAAAAAAATTGAAATTTGACTTTTTAGAAAAAATCTTAAACAAAATAACAATAATGTTAATGACCCTATAAACTGACCAGTAAAAAAACTTATAACCCCAGTCCCAAAAAAAATAACAATAGATAAAAATAATGATCTTTCAGAACTAATATTGCTTCTCCTGCATATTTTAAAAAAGAAATACATACTTAAAGTACAGTAAAAAGATAATATCCAACCAGAAAAATATTGATGAAAGAAAAGTGTATCTAAATTAATTGCACTCGTAAAAAAACTAACAAATTGAAAGGAGATATAGGCTTGAACAACCCATATAAATCGATGGTAATAAGTATAATAACTATGTTTTTGTATATCGTTATAATATTGCCTTTTACCATTTTCACTTCTTAACATTTCAAAATATTCTGTAAAATTTCCATTAAAGTTTTCAAAATTATAGATAAAGTTAAATACTTCCAAATCATCAGAACCTAATCGTCCCCTGAATAAAAGTGTTGATAATAAAATTAACAAAATTAATAGAAAAAGATTTTGTTGCCTTGATAAAATATTATTTTTCATTCAATATATCTTTAACTATATCCCTTAAATTTTTTTTAGGTGACCAACCCAATTTTCTAATTTTGTTATTATTACCTTGGATGAATTTTTCATCGTACTTTCTAAGTAAATTCTTATTTTTTTTAATTATAATTTTTTTATTTAATTGCTTCTTTATAATTTTTAAAATATTTGAAATTTTTTCAAGTTTGTTAGATGAAATAATATAACTCTCTCCACTTTTACCCCTTTGCATTAATAAGTATAAAGCAGTTACTGTATCATCAACATGAGAAAAATCTCTAAGGTTATTAATATTACCAACCTTTAATAAGATAGTTTTATTTTTTTTTTGTTTTATTATTTGTGATTTAAAATCTTGAAAAACATCAAAGTTTTTTCCTGATCCAGAGGTATTAAATATAATAGCTCTACAAATATTCATCTTAAACATTTTGAAATATTGAAGACTTAATAAATCTTGTACTAATTTAGATAATCCATACAGATGTTCTGGATTTTTTTTGAATTTTTCGTCAATAGGTAGTTCTTCTTTTGAAAAAGAACCAAATTCAGCACTGGAACAAGCTACAATAATTTTTGTTTTAGAACTATAATTTTTAACACTTTCAAACAAATTTGCTGTACCGATTATATTTGTATTAAGAGTATCAAGTGGAAATTTAAACGAATATGTTGGATGACTTTTAGCTGCCAAATGAAAAATATAATGTGGTCTAATTTTTTTGATAATTTTTTTTATATCATCAATCTTTCTTACATCACACTTGATAGAATTATTGCCTAAGCCGGTTATTTTTTTTTTATAATAAGTAGAAAATACCTTATAATTTTTTTTTGCTATTAGAAATTTTCTTAATTTTCTACCGATAAAACCTTCAGCGCCAGTAATTAATATTTTTTTTTTCATTTTATTTTTATGATTAAATCTGTATCAAATTTTTTTGAGTTTAAACTATCTCTTAAATTTCTATAATTTTTAGTCAAAACTTTTTTTTGCAAATTTTCATTTTCATATATTTTTTTTATTTTCGTCCTAAGATCATTAAGGTCTTCGTAAACTAAATCATTATTCATCGCAATTTCTTTAGAACCTCCAGAGTTATGTGTAAATACAATCATACCTTTTTTCTTCATCTCCAAAACAGCTCTTCCAAAATGTTCAAACATAGACAAATGTAAACCATATTTAGTATTTTTTAAAATTTTGTCTCTTATCTTTGTTTTAATAAAGCCAAAAAATTTAATGTCATCGGGATATTTATTCCTGTAATACTCAATCTTTTTTATGTTTTTATTATTACTCGGACCGATAATTATTAATCTTGATTTTTTAAATATTCTAAATTTTTTTTTAAGTAAAATAAAAAAATCTATACCTTGAAATGTATTTTTATCTTTTCCTACTCTGCCTAAAATCACAAAACTATTTTCTCTTTGTTTAAATCGATTAAATTTTTCGTGATAATATTCTGGAATTTTGAATGTAGGATATATAATGTAAATTTTTTTGAAAAAATTTTTATAAATTTTAATAAATCTTTCTTTAGTCCATCTTGAGTTTGCAATTGTAATGTTATTCTTAAATTTTTTTTTATTAAAAAATAAATATATCCTAAATGAAAGAGATACCACAAACCTACACAAAATTTTATGAATTTCCCAAGATTTAGATCCAATTGCCAAATAATGCCATGGACTTAAAGAATAAAAAGGATGGTGAATGTATTGATAAACTCTAAATTTTTTTGAAACAAACTCACCAGCAGCTGAAAATATAAACTTATAATTTTTATTATTTAATAGTGATGCGTGATAAATTAAATATATTTGAGCCAAAAAAATATATCTTTTACAAAAAAAATCAATCAATAGACTATCTGATTTTACTTTTACTATTTTAATTTTTTTTTTAAATTTTAATTCTCTGTGTATTTTTTTATTTATATAAAAATACAAATCTATATTAAATTTTTTTGATAATAAATTCGTAACATGTTCGCAAAAAATTTCTCCACCACCAAAATCATGGAGATGGGGGAAAAAAATTGCAATATTATTTTTTACCACAAACTAAACCTAATTTTTTTATATAATTTTTTTCAGAATGAAATTTTGAATAACTTTGAGACATAAAATTTATTTTTCTATTTAATTCTGATTTATCAATTTTTTTCATTGCAAGCTCTAAATTAAATTTTTTCCAATTTCTAACTATTAATTCTTCCAGTTTAAATTTTCTTAATTCATTACTCATCCATGTATTATTAGTAACAAATATTTTTTTTTTTAATGAAATCGCCTCTATAAAAATACCAGAAGTTCTTAACAAATAACTCTTTGAGTCATAAGGGAGTATAACATAACTAGAACTATTCATTATTTCTGAATATTTTTTGATTGATAGATGATTATTAAAACTCAGTTTTTGAAATAAGTATTCATCTTTCGATTTGAAATTTTCGTGAATTATAAATGTATATTTTTTATTATTATGATTTTCTAAAAAATTTTGAAAATTTGCACCGTATTTCTCTGGTCTAAAAGGCCCTGGAAAAAAAAGACAGTTTTTGTTCTTTCTTTTTTTTACATTAAAAAATGTATGAGGAACAGGCATCAAAATAGTTTTTATATTATATGTCTTGTAGATAAACTTTTTAAGTACAATAGTGTCAGTTAATAAAGTGACATTATTTGAAAACCTTTTCAAAATATATAAAATTAATTTAAAGATAAATTTTTTTTTGTATTCGTAATCATATCTGCAGTAAATATAAATGTTAAATTTAAGATCAGAGAATATATTTGATAGAAGAAAAGAAATCAAAAATTCAAATGAAGCACTTTCTAAAAGAAAAATATCTTTTGAGTTTATCTTTTTCTCTTTATAAAATTTTTTCAAATAATAAAAATTTGGAATTATTTTTTTAAATATTTGTTGGAAATTACTCAACGCAACATGATTTAAAATTTTAACAACCTCTTTGGCCTTTTTAATTTCGTTTTTTTTTGGTGCTACTATAAATAATTTACACTGATATTTTAATGCAAATTTCTTTAGAGTTTTAATGTAAGAAATTTCATGACCAGAATTATTTAACCAGGTTGGGTAACAACAAACAAATTTTTCAACCATTACTGAAAATATTTTTTTTCGAACCAATTTACAGTATCTTTGATTCCATTTTCGATTGATATTAAATTTTTTTTGTAACTTGGGTTAAGCTTATTAATTTTTTTAATACTTAATAGTTTATTTTTTGCGCCAACATACTTAGATTTATCATAAACAATTTTTTTAAAATCATAATTTGCGAATTTACATATTAACTTCGCAAAATATTTTATTGGGTATGATTTTCCGTAACCTAAATTAATAATTTTATTTTCATGATTTCTATCTACTTGAATAAGATTTTTAACAAAATCCTCAACATGAATTAATTCTCTTTTTTGATTGCCATCTCCCCACAATACAACTCTTTCATTAAAATATTTTCCTCTTAAAATTTTTCTGATTAAGTCAAAAATAAAATGAAGTTGTTTATTTTTGATTTCATAATTTTTTCCATATAACGTAGAGGGTACCAAACAAATCCATTTCATTCCAAACTGTTTTTGCATTGAAATTGCTCCTTGCAACAACATTTTTTTTGTCATCGCATATGTTTGCAAACTTTCATGCGGTTTACTAAATAAATAATTTCCTTCTGTGTGTAATTTAGTTTCATCATAACAACAACTAGTGCCAATAATGACCATTTTTGCATTTGGGTTTAGATGCCTCCACCAACTTATTATGTTAGTATTAATTTCTTGATTTATAATCCATTGGCTTCCAGAATTTTTAAGGCAAAAATCACCAGCTTGTGTCCACGCTGCTAAATGAAAAATTTTATCGAACCTTTTAGTTAATTTAAATAATTTTTTCTTATTTAACAAATTTAATTGTTTTGAACTAGGACTATAAATTTGATAATTTTTTTTCAATAAATTCTTAATTAAACATCTTCCAAGAAATCCATTTCCACCAGTAATAAAAGCTTTTTTTTTCATATCTTTACATTAATTGGGAAAAAAAACTTTTTTTTATTTTTATATTTATTGTAATAGTTTTTAAGTATTTCTTTTTTAAAATTCCAAGCCAATACATAAAAGACATCAAAATTCATATTACTTTTTTTTTCTTCTTTGATTAAAATATGCGAGCCCGGTGTATACATTCCAAATCTTAATTTATTTTTTTCTAATATTATAGAAATGTCTTTATTTGAGATTTTAAAATAATTTAATAATGTATTCCCTTTTGCTGGGGCTCCAATCCCGCAAATGCTGAGTTTTTTCTTTTTGCAATTATCAATAAATTTTATATTTTTATTTTTTAAAACACTTACTTTTTTTGCAAAATTTTTATAATAATTATAACTGTTGCATTTTAATTTTTTTTCTAAAATAATGTATCTTTGTAATCTTTTCGTTCTTTTATATTTTTTTTTATGTGAAATATAGCACACCATTTGACCTCCGTGTGCAGACGTTAAATAACAATCGAAAATTTCTAAATCAAATTTATTTAATAAAAAACTAAGATTTTTAAGATTGTAATAGATTAAATGTTCATGATAAATTTGATCAAAAGCAACATTTGTAACAATAGATTTCATATATAAAAATTGTACGATAAATACCCCCTTTTCATTTAATAGATTTTTTACACCTTTTGTAAAAGAGTAAAGCTCTTCTAAATGAAAAAATACTCCAGATGCATTTATAAAATCAAATTTTCTATCAATTTTTTTTGCAATTTTTTCATTAAAAAAGAAATTTAAAGTCTTAATTTTTTTTTTATTTGCTATTTGACAAATGTTTTTTGAAGACTCAACTCCTAGTAAACTCCATTTAAATATTTTGAATTGTTCCAAAAAAGTACCATCGTTTGAACCAATATCTAAAATACTTTTGGTGCTTCCATTTTTATTGAATTTCTTATTTAAATCTATAGCAATAGTTTTAAAATGTTTCCTTAACGTATCTGTTATTCCTGAAAGGTAAGTATGATTTGAAAACATAATTTCTTTTTTGACAGTAAAGTTTAATTGAGGAGTTTTGCAAAAATCACAAAAAATTAAGTTTAATGGGTATTTTTTTTCTTTGCCTAAATCTTTTTTTCTTAAAAAGTCATTGCACCAGGGTTGATCACCGAAATTTAATATTTTTTTCAATTTTTTAGAATTGCATACTCTACATTTTTTTATATACATATTTTAAATTTTATTTTTTCGAGATAGTAAATATTACAACATAATTGAAATATCAATTTTAAAATTTGAGTTTAATGGTTACCACTAATATAGCAGTATTCGGATCCGACGGTTCTATTGGAAATTATATAAGAAAATATTCAAAACTAAAAAAGAATATGACTTTTTATAGTCGGAAATATAAAAATAATTTTTTTGATATTAAAATAAGTAATGTTGAAAATATTTTGACCAAGAAAAAATTTACAAGAATCGTTTTCCTAATTTCTTTCACACGACCTGAGAAATGCTTTTTAAAGAAAAAATTAAGTTATGAAATAAATGTTAAAAAAACTAAAAAATTTCTAAAATATTTAATAAAGAGAAAAATTTATTTTATATTCTTTTCAAGTGAATATGTTTTTTCTGGAAAAAATAATAAAAAATATAGAGAAAATGATAAGAAAAATTCACGTATGACTTATGGACTAAATAAAATTGAAATTGAAAGTTTTTTAAATAGACAATTAACTAAAAATTTTTCTATACTTCGTTTAGGTAAAGTTTACGATAATTCATTGTCTGATAACTCTTTTTTTTCAAATTTAATCAAATATTCAAAAAAAAATAAGAGTGTTTATGTTGCTGATGATCAATATTTTTCACCTGTTTTTTCGAGAGATTTAGTAAAAATAATAGATATTTTTTTAAAAAAACAAATTGCTGGGACTTTTAATATCTGTGGCGACCAAAGTTTTTCCAGGTACGAATTTGCACAAAAATTATTTAAATTACTCAAAATAAATACTCAGCTAATTCCAATTAAATTCAATCAATTAAAGATGAAAGAAAACTTTTCTTTAAATACAACTATGAGTAATAAAAAAATTAAAAAAAGACTGAATTTTAAATTTTGTAATTTTGAAAAGAATTTTAAAACTTAAAATTTAAAAATCTTTTTAAAAACATTTTAATCCAAACAACAGCAAAATTCTTCACTGTTCCACTACTCAGTGTATTAGATTTAAATAAAGTTTCTTGATTGACGAAAATATCCTCTTCACAATATTTTAATTTGGCGTTCATGAAAATAGTGGGTAATATTTCAACCCAACAAGCATACCTTATTCCAAAAAAACTAACTTTGCTAAGATTGTTTTTAGAGTGAATTTGTAATCCATGCGCGTCACCTAATCTTTTTAAACATAAAAAACTAATCATAAGATTATTAAATTTAGATAAAACTTTTCTTTTAATGTTAAATACTTCTGTATTTTTTCTTACACCAATAACTAAATCATGATCAGCAGATCTTAAAAAGAAATTATCTAAATTCTTTGATAAAAATGAATCATCACCAGGAAAATAAGTGAGTCTATTATAATTAGCGTGTCCAAGAGATAATTTTATTAAACCACTTAAACCTGTATTCCTATTGATTGAAATAATTCTAAATTTTTCTTTATCGCTAAATTCAGTTAAAAAATTTTTAGATGTATTGTCAGTACTACAATCATCTAAAACTATTATTTCATAATTTAAATTGACTTTTTCTAATATAGCCTCAAGCCTTTTACATGTCTGAACAATAAACTCTTCTTCATTATACGCAAAAATAAAAACACTTATACCATTTTTCATATTTTTTAATCAATAATCACGAGAGTTTACAAATTTATTTAAAAAAATATTTTTATGACTGATAAACGATCCGGATCTAAATTCTAAATAAACGCAATAAGATGAAGTTGGTATTGTTACATGTCTTTCTTTTTTATTAACCCTGCCAATAATATTATCTTTCCCTATGACTATTTTAGATTGTAACTTTCCTTTTTGATTAAATTTTAACAATTTTAAAGATCCTTTTATTGGAAAATAATATTCATCAGAATATTTATGATAGTGAATTTCATATTGTTTCTTTTTAACTATTAAATTTACCATTACTTGTAATTTATCACTTTTGTTTTTATGTACACAAATTCTGATATCTTTTTTTTCTTTTTTAAATCTTTCTATCAGAAAAGTTATATATTTCTTTTTGAATATTAGTTGACCAGATTTCTTAAAAAAAAATGCATCTGATTTTCCGGATTTGTCTAACTTAAATACTTTGTGATAATTCATGGTATATGTAAATTAAATTAAATGCTCCAAATCTTTTAATAATTGAATTTTATTGATACTTTCTTTATTTCCAATTGTATTTACAGATTGTGCAGCACATAAAGAAGCGATTAATAAAGATAGGTTGTAGTCTAATTTATTATAAAGGCATAAAGTTATAATTGATAACATCGCATCACCTGCTCCAACTTTGTCTATTACTTTTGTGGCTAACCCATCACAATAATAATATTTTTTATTTTTTCTAACATACATTATTGATCCAGAAGCACCTCTTGTAACAACTAAATATTTGGTATTTAATGTAGAAGATAATTTTTTCATAAGTTCTTCAAGTTTTCCTATTTTTGATCTCAATTCATATCGCAATTCGCTTTCATTTATAATAATACAATCAACATTTTTATAATTCTTTAAGCTATGATATCCTAGATTAGATGAGTTTATTTGAACATTTACTGAAATAAATTTTTTTTGATTACAGATAGTTTTAGCAAAATTTTCATCAATTAACCCATGACCATAATCTGAAATAATTATTAAATCTGATAGTTTAGATGATTTAAAAAAAATTTTTTTTAAAAGAACCTCTTCTTTACTATTCAAAAGCCTATCATCTACTTCATAGTTTCCTATAATTTTTGTTTTTGAAATATCATCAATAAATCTTCTTTTCAAAATAGTAGGTACATTCTTACGTGTTATCTTATTTATTTTAAATTTTTTTGGTAAATTATTTAAAATAAATTTATTATTTGACTTATTTTTTCCCAAATAACTTACAAAACTTCCTCGTAAAACAAATTCTGAAAGATGTCTGCATACCGCTCCTGCGCCACCAAGATATCGTTCTACTTTTTTATCTCTGATAACTAATACAGGTTCTTTCCCAGATTTTCCAAGGGTTTCAGTATAGTGATATTGGTCAATAATGCTCTCGCCAATTACAAGTGGTCTTATTTTTTTAAAATTGTCAATTTCAGATTTAATTTTTTCAATACTATATAATTTGCTAATTTTTGATACAATTTTACTTTGTTTTTCTGACAGTAATCCAAAATATTTTTTAAGTAATACACTTGAACTAAATTTATCACTAGTTGTAAAGTAAATTTTTCCTTTATTTTTTTTTAATACATTTATTTCTTTTTTTATCTGGCCTGTAATATCTTTATTAATATTTTTATAATCTGGACCTTTAAAAAAAATATTTGGCTTAATTGTAGCGAGCATTTTTATAGCTGTTGGGAATGAAGAAATAACAACATAATCAATAAAATTAATTGCAGAAAGAGCTTCGGATCTTTGAAGATTGTTGAATGATGGACGACCAGGGCCCTTATTTACATACCTGTCATCTGTAACTGAAACAATTAAAATATCGACTTTTTTTTTTGCTTCCTCAAAATGTTTAATATGCCCCAGGTGAAGTAAATCAAAAACGCCATGACATAAGCCGATGCTTTTTTTTTGTTTTTTTAAATAAGAAACTTTTTTTTCTAGAAATGTAAGATTAACTAATTTTGAATTATTCATATTTTAAATATTTGAGTATTTCTCACCTTTGGGTAAATTTCTTATTCCTAAATTCAACTCTTTTATACCTTCATTTAAACTGCCAACAAAATTAAATCCATGTTCTAAAATCTTTTTATTTGTAACTATATAGTTTCTTTGGTCAGGATCTTTGTCAAATTCATTTATTTTAAATTTAAAATTAGGAATAATTTTTTTTATCTCATTAGCTAAATCAATCTTACTTAAATTTACATCTTCCAGACCAAGATTGAATACATTATTTTTCATTTTATCAAAATTTTCAATACAATAACAGAAAGCTCTAGCAACATCTAAAATGTAAACATAGTTTCGCATAAATTTGCCCTCAAAAATTTCAACTTCATTATCGTTAATCGCCTCACTAACAAAATGATTTACCAGTAAATCAAGCCTCATTCTCTGAGACATTCCAAATACTGTAGCCAGACGCAATGATATAGAGTTTTTATGAGACATTACAATTCTTTCACTTTCAACTTTTGATTTTCCATAAATTGATATCGGATTTAAAGGAGAACTTTCGTCACAATACTTCGAACCACCAATTCCATAACCAGAATTTGTATTTGGTAAAATAATTTTAGTATTTGATGAAATATTATTTACAATATGTTGTATACTCTTTGTATTAATTTCATAGGCAGCTTTTTGATTTGCTTCACAAATTGGGGCACCTACTAATGCCGCTAAAGGAATAATAACACCAAAACTTTCTAAAAAATTTTTTGTAATTAATTTAGCGTCTCTCACATCCCATTTTAAAAAATTAATTTTACAGGATTCTAAATAATTTTTTTGATTAAAATATAGATTATCTATTACTGTTATTTCATAATTTTTTTTTATCAATTCTCTTACGATAACATTACCTAAATAACCAGCTCCCCCAGTAATTAAAATTTTATCTTTATTAAACATTAAGTATTTTTGTTCCCTCTTCGCTAAATTTAAAATCAATGATTTGATATTTTGAATTTATTTTTTTTATAAATTTCTTTTGATTTTGTTTTGGCACATAAAACAAAAAAAAACCACCAGCGCCAGCACCTAATAGTTTTCCTCCTGTAGATCCATATTTTTTTGCGTACCTATACATTCCATCGAAAAAATTATTTGTTACATTGTCAGCTAATTTTTTTTTACAATCCCATGAGTAATCTAATAGGGTTCCAATTTTATTAATATTATATTTTTCTGAGAAAATTTTTTTAGCTTCATATGAAATTTCTTTTATTTTATCAAAATAATTTTTATTTAATTTAATTTGCTTTAATTTTTTTTTTTCTATTTTTGCAGCACTTCTTGTGCGACCTGTAAAAACTAAAAAAAGATTTTTATTTAATTTATTTATAAATTTTTTATTATTGTATTTAATTATTTTAAATTCCTTTTTATATAATTCGATAAAATTAAAACCTCCATAGACAGAATGGATTTGATCTTGATAGCCAACACAATCCTGTAACAATACTCTTTCAAAATTAATTACTTCGTTTGCTAATTTTTTTTTACTCATACGTGTGCCACAAATGTTTGATAGCAAGTTAATTATTGAGGTAGAAAAAGTAGATGATGAACCTAACCCTGAAAACCCTGGTAAATCAGCGGCAATATGCATTTCGATATTATCGTCATATTTATAATATTTTTTTAAAGCCTGCTTAATTACTTTATGCTTTATATCACTAACATTATTTACAAATTCATTATTTTTATAAAATATTTGATATTTTGTTTTAGATAATTTTGTATTTTTATTAAATGTTACATATATATACTTATCAATTGTTGATCCAATAATCGTAGTTTTATTATTTGAAAAATACTCAGGAAAATCAGTTCCGCCACCAAACAAGCTAACTCTTAAGGGAGTTTTAACAACTTTCATAATTTTTGGACTTTAAAAAATAATTTCTGTTGTTATAAGCTAAAAATCATAAACATCAAATAATGAAATTTACCAAAAAATATTGAACCCGAACGAAAAATTTATCGACGCTATCAAGAATTATAATTTATGGTTAGAAATGGCCATATCTAAGATTAGGGTTAGATTTATAAGAACAGCTTTAGGGCCTATATGGGAAGTTCTTGGAACACTTATTTTCTTAATATTTATTTCAGTAGTCTGGTCTAAACTGTGGAAAATACCTTTTATTGAATTTTTTTTATATTTATATCCAGGTTTCATAATATGGAAAGCAATCTATTCTGTTATTGTTGATGGGACATATTTATTCTCAGATACATATTCAAGTCACTTTGAAAATGTCAAAGTTCATCCAATAGTATTTTGTTTAGCTCATGCAGCTAAAAATTTTATAGTTCTTTTGTTTAGTTTTCCAATTGTTTTAATAATAGTTTTTTACTCGGGAAGTTTACATGTTTACACTTTAATATTAATTCCATTTTTTTTATTACTTTTTTTTATTACAAGTGTTGCCGTAACTTTTATAATTGCTACTTTTTGCTTAAAATATCGAGATTTACAATTTTCTATTGCAGTTTTTTTGTCACTTGCTTTTTTTATTACTCCAGTAATTTGGCAGGTAGAACAACTTGGCGAAAAATCTCAACGATTTCTTATCGAGCCTAATTTAATTTATCATTATATAGAATTTTTTAGGTCTTCTTTTATAAATGGAAATGTGAATGAATTAAGTCTTAATATAGTGATAATAACAACCTTATTAACATGTTTAATTGCTTTTATTACTTATAAATTTGTAAAAAACAAATTAGCTTTTTGGATTACATGATAAAACTTAAAATTGAAAATCTAGAATTGTACTATCCACTAAAATCTATTGATAGTTATTTAATTAGAGCGAGACTTGTTAAAAAGGTAAAGAATTTTTTCTTTCAAAAACAAGAAAGTTCTAAAAAGATAAAAGAAAACCAAAAATATATAAAAGCACTTAAGAATATTAATTTTGAACTTGAGCAAGGAGATCGTTTAGGTTTAATTGGATTAAATGGATCGGGCAAAAGTACTCTATTAAAATGTTTATCCAATATTATACCTATTTCTAGTGGTAACATTAATAACTACGATAACGAATTTCTTCCAATAATTATTCCACAGTCAATGTGTGAACCAAATGATACAATAAAGAATAATTTAATATTGTTGGGTTATTTGTTGGGTTTTAAAAAAAAGGATATTCTAGAAAGTATAGATCATATTCTGAAATTTGCAGATCTTGAAAAGTATAAAAATTTACCCTTTAATACATTATCTACTGGAATGAAATTTAGATTAGTATTTTCAATTTGTTTTTTAATTGAAGGAAAAAGTCTTTTTTTTATAGATGAATTTCTAACAACCGGAGACGAAAAATTCCAAAATAAAGGATTTGAATATATAAATTCAATGACATCAAAAAATATAATTATATTATGCTCACATAGCAGAAGAGTAATTCAGAAATTCTGTAACAAGCTACTAATTCTTAATTCTGGAAATCAAGTATTCTTTGGTTCAATAGGAGAAGGTTTAGATTATTACGACAAAATTGTAAAAAATTGATACTTTTACCATTTAATTTCGTAAAATTTATTATTTAAGAATTTGCCACTATGTTTTTTACCAATTTTTTTGATTATTAGACTTAAATCTTTAGTGGACTTAGATAAACTGATATTTCCGCCTCCAGATGATTTTGTCATTACCCAACCTGGGTCATAAGCTATTATAATTTTTTTTGTATTTTTATTTTGAAAAGCCAAATTTTTTACGAAAGAATTCAAAAGTGCCTTTGAGGCTCTATAAATGTTATTTCCCTTCTTTGAGTGATGCTTTTTGGTACCCCTCTCAGTAATGCTACCTGATCTACTTGAAAAAAAAATTATTTTTGCAGCAGCTTTAAAATTATTATTGTTTATTAAACAATAAACTATTTTTACTGGAAAAATTGAATTGGTATTAAAGATTTGTAAAATTTTTTTATTTTTAATTTCGTTTAATGATTTTTTTTCAATTTTTTGATCACCAATAAATGATATAAAATATGAAAATTTAATACTGCCAAAATATCTTCTCAACTTATTGTTACTCAAATTATCAGAAGAATTAATTATATAGTTTTTTTTTATTGATTTATGAAAAAAATTACGTCTTGAAATTGAATAAACATTTAGGTTGGTATCTAAATTATCTAAAAAGGATTGTGCAATTTCACTTGATGGACTAATAATTAACATGTTATGTTTTTTTTTTTTAGTGGGCATATTTTTATTAATCAATAAACTATCTATTATAAATGAAAATATTAATCATTAAAAATGACGGTTTTGGTGACCTAAAAATCATACATACTCTCATAGAACAACTTTCAAATAATGAAAAATTTACCATAGATTTTATTATTTCTAGTAAAAATTTAGATGCGATCAACAATATAAAAGGAATAAGGTATGTTTATAAATTTAATTCACTTGCTAATAATTATGACTCTAAAAAAGATTTAACAAATGACGATATAGAAAATATTCAATTATTGAAAAAAACAAAATATGACAAATGTATTGTTTTGAGAAGATATTTAAATGAAGAGCAGGTTATATTAATGAACTACATAAATGCTGATAAAAAATATTCATGTTTTGCAATTAAACATGATAAAAATATAAAATTAAATGATGATTGGGAAAATATAAAAATATCAAAAGAAAATATTCACGATTACGATTATTTTAAACAATTTCTAATAAACATTAAGTTAATTAAAGAAAATTTTAAACCAATATCGATTTATAATAAAAAAATCTCAGAAGATTATCTTTTGATTAATTTGAGTGGCGAAAAAGGGGTATCAAGAAAAAAAGATTTAAAAAGTTTAATAGGATTAATTTCAAAAAATTATAATAAAAAAATTGTAATAATAGGTAAAACTTTTGATGATATTACAAAAATAAACATCGAAAGTTACTTAAATGAAAACTCTAATTCCAATATTGAAAACCTTTGGAATAAAACCTCCTTTAATGAGTCAATGAAACTTATTGATAATTGTAGATATTATATAGGATTTGACACAGGCCTCAGTCACCACGCCTCACTAATTAAAAAAAAATCTTTAATTATTCTGGCTTCAGGAGGCGGCGGAAAATACTGGCCATATCCAAATAAACTTGGTCATAAAACCAGTTATCTTATGTATAACATACCTTGCTCAGGATGTAATTATTCTGGAATAAAAAATTATTGTTTTTTTGATAATAAAGAGTGCTTAACTCCAATATTTAACAATAAAAATTTAGAAATAAAAATTAAAGAATTTTTAAATAATGAGGGGAATTTTTTTTTAAATCTTTCAAATTTTAATTTCTTTATTTCTGATTGGAATTTTAGATCAGAAAATATGAAAAAAAATTTATATGCTATAAATAAAGAAGGGGCTCTGAGATACGAAAAAAAAAAACTTTCTATTTTTATGAGTTTTTTTTACCATTGGATAATTTTATTTTTAAAACTAAAAAAAATAAAATTAGATATGATAAAAATATTTATTAAAAATCTACTCTCCTTTTTTGATAAATATTAAATTTAGGGACTAAAGATATAATATAATCTCCTAGACAAATTTTTTTTTCTAATTTTTTAATTATACTACTTTTATACCTCGGTGCTAAAATAATAATTATTTTATTTTCTTTTTTAAATTTTTTGAATTTATTGACTTTTATATTAACTTTGTTTGAAAGCCTAAAATTATATTGTAAAGGATTATCATCAAATATATTAGAAAATTTATCATCTAAATTAAATATCTTTATTAAAGGTAATGCTCCAATTGAAGCACCAAATCCATAAATACTACAATTTTTATTTTTTATAATAAATTTATTAAATTTATTAATAATTAAATTCAAATTTATTTGAAAATTCACAATATTCTTTTTTGTAAATTTTCTTTCTGCGACTAAAGTTTTTTTAATATTGTTTGATCCAAGCTTCATAAATGATTTAGATAATACAACTTCAAAAAAATTTTTATTTTCTATGAAATTAAAATCAATGATATGTAAATTTAATTTATCTGCTATTTCTTTAATTGCATTTAAGCTCAAAAAATCTTTATGTTCAAAATATATTCTATCGATATTTAGATTCTTTACTAAAGATGGGCCATAATGATGATAAATAAAAATTTTTCCATTTTGATTTATTTTTTTTTTAACACATTTTAAAAAATGTTTTATATTACCAGTGTTTCCTATGACATCGTAACAAAAAATATAATCAAAACTATCATTTGATAATAACTTGAATTTTTTAAATATTTTTTGAAAATTTATTCTATTAAATGTTATTTTTTTTTTTTTAAATACTTCAGGATTTAAAAACTTATTTTTTGAAATTTCTAAAACTCTTGAATTCATAAAAATTTTTTTTTCTTTAATAAGTTTTGTACTTTTTTTTTTGCTTAAATTTTTGTAAAAAATATCATTCACTAAAAAATCTCCATATAATATAGAATGTTGTATTTTTGGATAAGTTGTAATATTTTTACATTTATTACAAAAGTACAGACTTAAATCTTTTAATTTAATTTCTTTGTTTTTATAAAAATTATTAATTGTCTTTAATGGGAATTTGTCTATTTTATAAAATAAAAATAATTTGTTTCTGCAAATTTTACATGTTTTATTGTTAGGCATCTACTATTCAAAATATATAAACTCGTAATCTCCAGTATATCCAGATATTTCATATAACCATAGCCATGATTGCTTGCCTATTAAAGTTTCAGCTGTTAAAGCCCAACATTGAACACCAAATTGTTCTGCCTCATTTCTAAAAGATTCAACGCAAATATATTTTTTTTTACCAATTCTTTCTATCTCTTTAACAGCAGAGTATATGTCAGGGAGTTTGAAATTATGTAATGTTGTATTAGAAAAAATAAAATCAAAATACTTGTCCTTGAATTTAAATTTTTTTCTAGCATCATGAAAAAAAATATTATTTTTCATTTCTTTTTTTGAATTTTTAATAGCATGTCTTGAAATATCACATCCATATACATTTTTACTTTTTAGTAGTCTTGATATTTCATAAATTAAAAAACCCTTTCCACAGCCAATATCTAAAATCTTTGATTTTGAGGTTAATTTATAATCTTGGATTAATTTTTTGGCTAAAAAATTGTAATATCCTTCTATATAGTAGTATCCTCCATATCCGTACTTTCTATCTCCGTCCCAATAATCTTTTTCAAATTTTTTTGATATCTTCATGCATTTAACTTTATTATCCATAACACGTTCAATATAATTTCTTTTGGTTTTTTTGTGTCTGAAATTTACATAAAATTTCTCTTTTCCTAATTTTATTATTTTTTGAAATTTTTCTTTGTTTTGTTCTGAGAATATAATTTGCTTTAAATCAAAAATTTTTTCAACTTTTTGAAGATCAACCTTATTAAATATAGAAAGATTTTCTACTGCAAAATGAATTGATTTTTTATTTTTTAATATTTTGTCGAAAAATTGTTTTCTTCTTTTTTTTAATAATGGCAACTGAAGTAAGCTGTAAAAAAGAACGCCATCATATTTTTTTAAGTTATCTAAAATTTCGAATAATATATAATCACTATTTTCAAAAGAATACTCGGTAGAACTCATTAAAAAATTATAATTATTTTTTTTACAGTAATCTCGATTCACTATATTTTGTATGTGTTGCGGTGCTCTCTCCCCAAAAAACGGCCTACTGAAGATGTAACCTTTAAGTGATTTCACTATTCAAATGGATTTTTATATTTATTTCCTAAGTCTGTTATTGACCTCGAAGTTATTGGTACAAAAAATTCTCCAATTTTTTTATCACCATAAGGAGAGAATATAGATTTGAATCTACAATTCATTGAAACTCTTGTTTCGTTTTCTAAATTTATCACATTTCCGTGTGGCAATGTTTGATCAAACAATAAAAAATTATTTTTTTTGATATTAATCCATTCTAAATCTTTTTTTAAATATTTATATATTTCATCACTACTTATGTACTTTTTTTTTTTTCTTTTCATAAATTTTAAATTTTTCGTTGGATTTAATATATACATAGATTTTGTTTTATAACAGTTAACTAATGGAACCCATAGATTAATCTCATAAGGAGAATCTCCTGACCATACATCTGAATGTATTGGTAGCAAAGACGAAGAGTCATGTGGGAACTGAATACTTAAATTGATATTTTTTTGCATCATTAACTCATTGCCTGCTAATTCATAAATTTTTTCTCGGGCCATATTAAAATAATGGAACTTAAAATCAGAATTTCTATTTATTTGATATATTAAGTTTAATCTAAATTCGTTTAAATCATTTACCTTAACTAATTTATGTAATTTATTTAAATCAGGATTTTTTATTTTCAAATTTTTTTTTATAACTTTTAGAATAAAATCATTTATATATTTGTAAGACTCACTTTTCGCTTTACAGATTACATATCCCTTTTTTTTAAATTTATCGTTGATTGTTTTTTCGTTTTTTGTAAGAAAAGTTTTCATTAATTTAATATGCAAAAATATTAATTATTTCATTGTATTTTAAATTTCTATTAATTCTTTTATATTATAATCAATTTCAAATATAGGGTATTTATAGCGTTTTAAAAAATCTATTGTTTATCAGTAAACGAAAGTGTTTCATAAAAAAAATTTATTTTAAAAACTTAAACCATACCTTAGTAGCTTTTGAAATTTTTGTTTTATTCCAAACAGGTGCATTTTTCCAATAATTAATATTATCAAGTAGCATTTGAATGCCATTTGCAATTTTTATTGTCGGTTTCCAGTTCAATAATTTATATGCCTTAATAATATTTGCTCTAGATCTGTCAGGCTCTCCAGGTCTTTTGGGTAAATATATCTTGTTATTTTTGCTTATAAAATTAGCAATAAAATCTACTGTTGTTTCTTTTCCACTACCAATATTAATTATATCTCCACTCTTTTTATATTTTGAAGCTTTGTAAAAAGCTTTAGCTACATCACTAACGTAGATGAAATCACGAGTCTGCTTTCCATCACCAACAACCGTTAGTGGCTTATTATTTATTTTTTGAGCTAGAAATACACCAAATACCGCTCCATATGCCCCACTTGTTCTCGAACGTGTTCCATAAACATTAAATAATCTTAATGATGTTACATTTAATTTATAAACTTTAGACCAATGTAATACCAAATCCTCACCCATTTTTTTTGTTAATGCGTAAGGATACTCAAGTTTAATTTTTGTATTTTCATCAGTTGGAAATTTATCTGGTATACCGTAACATGAAGCTGAGGCCGCATAGACAAATTTTTTTATATTATTTTCTTGCGATGCTTTTAGAACATTTAATGTTCCGTTAACATTTGTTTGAAAATATTCTTCTGGATGATTTATGCTGGGAACTATGTCAGCCAAAGCAGCTAGATGTATAACAACATCTATATTTTTAAAAATACTTTCTAACCTCTTGCTATAATTTTGAATATTGCAATTTACAAATTTCAATTTTTTATTTTTTAATTGAATATTCTTTTTTCTTCCAGTGCACAAATTGTCAACAACCGTCACCGACTTTTTATTTTTTAATAATAAGTCTACAACATGACTGCCAATGAATCCTGCACCGCCGGTAACTAAATAATTTTTTGACACTTTTCAATCCTTAATATACAAAAAACACGAAATTGAAATATTTAATTAATATATTTTTAAAAGAGGTAAAAGGTATATTTACACTTTTCATTCACCAAAATTATTATTTAATATTATTATACCCATTAAAGTTTTTTTTTAAGAAAAAAAAAATAAATCTTCAAAACAAAATATATATCTATGTTAATAACAATAATTTCAGAGAAATTGATCTATATAATTTTCTAAAAAATAAATTTGAGATAGTTTTAATATATAAAAAAAAGCCAAAATACTCTTCTATTTTAGAAAATCATGCAGCGATCATTGAGGAAAAAAATTTTTTTATAAGTCTTGTAAGTAATCCGTATAAAAAAATATTACATGTTTCTGAAACTTCAGAAATTTTTCCGTTTTTATTATTTGACAAAAATATAATATTTTCTATTTATGATATGGTAAAAGGTTATAATAAAGGGCTTTTAAGAGAATATTTTGAAAAAATTTCAGTCAAAAATATTAAATTTGCAATTTACAGAGATCCAAGAATTAAGAAAAATTTTAATAAATTTCATAAAAATATAAAATCTATATTAATACTAGAAGATACTTATAATTTTAAAAAATCAAAAAAATTAAAAAAAATTCATGCAGTTTCTCTTGGATCTATAGATCAAAATATATGCTCTATCAAAAAAACAATTGATTTACTTTGCAAAAATAAAATTACAGTCCATATATTTTCTAATCAAAAAAATATCATTGAAAACATAAAATATCTAAAACATCAGAAGAAAAAATATAAAAAATTTCTTGTTATTGAAAAACCATTATACGGTCTAAAACTTTTAAAAAAAATATCCAAATATCATATTGGTATATCGCCACACGAAAACTATGATAATTTTAAAAATTTAAATCATTTAAAGTGTTATTATGAAAATTGTGGTTCGGCAAGAATTGTCAGTTATTTATCGTCAAATCTAATTAACCTTTTATCAAAAAAGCTAAAGTTTCAAATATCAATGATAAAAGCCTATGGGGGAAAATTAATATATTACGAAGATTTTTTTAATGACCTTGATGATAATTTTAATTACAAAAAAAATATTTATAATTTTAATAAGAATAATAATTTAAAAAAAAATTACTATAACTTCAATTTTAAATCAAAAAAAATTATAAATTTTTTAAATCAAATATCTAATTAACTTTACCTTTTATATTTTAAATATTAATAATATATGCAATTAATTTATGATACATTCTTTTAATAAAAAAATTTTCAGAACTTCAATGTCACTTCGGTTGAGAATATTAGAATTATCTCAAAAAGTAAGCGCACTTCACGTTGGCGGTTCGTTTTCAAGCGCTGAGATAATAACAACCATTTTTAAAAATTTAAAAAAACATGATAAATTCATACTCTCCAAAGGCCATGTAGCAATTTTACTTTATTGCATTTTAGAAAAAAATGGTTTCATAAAAAAGAGTGATTTAAATCAATATTGTCAACCTAATGGGTCTTTAGGGGTTCATCCTGAAAGGTATTTGCCTGGTGTTGAAGCTTCTACAGGTTCACTTGGACACGGTTTAGGTTTAGCTTCTGGAATGGCATTGTCCAAAAAGTTTAAAAATATTTTTGTATTAATGAGTGATGGTGAATTAATGGAAGGATCAGTTTGGGAAGCTGTTTTGACCATATCATCGCTAAAATTAAATAACATTATTTTGATTATTGACAATAATGATTTACAAAGTGCCACTAGGGCAACTGATACTCATCCAACTTTGTACCCCATAGATAAAAAGTTTCGTACTTTTGGTTGGGAGTCTATGAAATGCAATGGTCATAATCCCTTTGAAATTAATAAAATGATTAAATTGAAGAAGAAAAATAAACCATTATGCATTGTGTCTCAAACTACCAAAGGATACCCGATATCTTTTATGCGTGACAAACCAATATGGCATTATAGATCACCAAATAAGAAAGAATACGAACTATCAATTAAAGAAATAAAAAAACTGATGAAAAAATATGAGAAATAAATTTGCAAAAACTATTTTTGAAGAAATAAAAAAAAATAATAAGATTTTTGTAGTTGCTGCAGATATCTCTCCTTCTGGGGATATGGCAAAATATCAAAAATATGCAAAAAATTTTATTAATGTTGGCGTGGCAGAACAAAGCATGATTAGCATGTGTGCTGGATTAGCTATGAGCGGAATGAAACCTTTTGCGTATACTATAGCTACATTTGCTGTTTTTAGACCTTTTGAAATGATTAGAGATGACATTTGTTATCAAAATCTTCCTGTTACAATTATTGGTATGGGATCAGGGACAACATATGCAAACTTGGGTGGTACACATACTGCTACTGAAGATATTGCTGTATTAAGATCACTACCAAATATGCAAATACTTTCTCCTTGCGACCCAGAGGAGCTTGAAGAATGCATAAGATATTGTGCAAGAAAAAGTAAATTCCCTACATATATAAGAATTGGAAAAACTGGGGAAAGCACATTTACAAAAAAAATTAAAAAAAAATGGCTATTTGGCAAAATTAGACAAATTAAAAACGGAAATAAAACTTGTATACTTACTCACGGGCCAATTATGAACTTAGCAATAGAGGCGTCAAAAAAAATAAAAAAAAAAATATCAATATATTCATGTCATACACTTAAGCCTTTTGATAACGTAGGCTTAAAAAAAATTTTTAATAAGTATGAAAGAATAGTAGTTTTAGAAGATCATTCTATAATAGGTGGGTTGAGTGATATTGTTAAAAATAAAGCCTATGATTTTAAGTACAAAAAAAAAATTACAACTTTTTCTTTAAAAGACCAGTTCATTCATGAATTTAGTTCACAGACAAACTTACAAAATAAACATGGGATAAACTTAAAAAAGATACTTGATGAAATTTAATTTATTATTTTAAATGTAATGACATCATTTTTTTTACATTAAAGAAATTATCATTATCAAAAGTATTAATAAGTTTTTTATTAATAAATGCTTCTAATAAATCCCTGATGCCTTGTGATACATCATATTGGGTTTTGAAATTTAACTCGTTTAAAATCTTATTAGATGAAGTGTGGTAAGATCTATTATCATCTGAATGAACTTTTTTTATTGTAACGTCGCTACCTATGATTTTTTTTACCTCTAATGCTATTTCATTAACTGTTTTATTTTCAGCTCCTACGTTGTAAATTTTACCATTAATTTTACTAACATCTAAATCTACAAATAACTCATAGGCTCTTACCATATCATTTATATGAATATTTGGCCTCAATTGCTCGCCCCCAAAGACCGATATTTCTCTCTTATGAAAAGCTAAATTTGTTAGAATATTAACAACTAAATCTAATCGTTGTCTTGGTGAATATCCATGAACAGTAGAAGGTCTTAATACCACAGTACAAAAATTGTCCGAGGTATATTTAGATAATATTTTCTCACAATCTGCTTTAAATCTCGAATAATCAGTTAATGGCTCCAGCGGCATCTCTTCTGTAACATTTTTCATTTTTTTTATGCCATAAACTGATGATGATGATGCATATATAAATTTCTTAATATTATTTTTAATTGAACTTTCAACTAGCGGTGCAAAAGAATCCAGATTAATTTTTTTTCCTAATTCAGGATCTAATTCAAAACTTGGATCATTAGATATGCATGCCAAATGGATCACAGTATCATGACCTTCTAAAGATTTATTTAGAAGATTAAAATCTCTAATGTCGCCTCTTATTATATTTAATTTTTTGTGTTTTTGTAATGTTTGTCCAAATATCATAAGATCATAGGAAGTTACTTGATGCCCTTTATCTAAAAGTTTTGGAATTAAAACCGAACCAACATAACCCGCTCCACCAGTGATAAATATTTTTTTAGATTTCTGTTTCATTATTCAATTAGTAAATGCTTATATCTATTTATAAATGAAGATGATATTGTAGCTTCCGCACCATAGCAATAAGAATCTTTATGAAATAAATTATTAAATTTTTTTTGCATCTCATTTAATTCAAAATCATTATTTATTATTTTTTCATGCAATTCTTTTACTGCTTCAAGGATCTCTTCGGAAGTATTAGATATGCAAGTCAAATTATTTTTCTTAAAATCTCTATCTAATCGCAAATCAGCGAAATTATAATTAATTAAATCGTGGAAAGACAAAATTTTTTCATTTTTTGTGTTTTTAACGAGTTTTGGCAGTGCAATACATTTTTTTGATAAAGGCAAAGATGCTGCCAGAGGTGCCATATCTATTGAAACTACAGGTTTGTCAAATACTTTTGCAATTTTTTCTGGTCCAGAGCATGTTGAAATAAAAAATCTAGATTTACTAGTAAAATAGAAATCTAAAATTGGATCACTATAACCAAAACTATTCTGGGTAGTATCAATTAATAAATTTTCAAAACTACATTTTACCATTCCTTTATTACCAATTCTAATTATTTGATAACCATTATCTTTTAACCATTTAATTGTTAATTTATAATTTTCTATATTTGATGACCTATAACTTTCTCCATCAAAGGGCTTGTAAGTATCATCTCTAACATGAAGAATAACTAATTTTTCTTCTAATTTAATTTTTTTTTCTTCTAAAATCTTCTTACAATATCGAATATCATTTTCAGAAAAATTGATTTTAAAGTCTGTTTTTTTTAAGATAGAATAAGCTTTGGCATTTTTTCTTGTTGCCAAATATGGGTCTGTGTTAAAACAAACATTATCAAACTTTTTTTGATAATACAAAATTGTGCATATAAATTTGTTTTTAACTGTAAAAAATTTGAATTTCTCTTTTTGCTTCGACAATAAAAAGGGATTTGATATAAATTTTGGCGACTCTAAAATCAAAGGAGTGAAGTCATAATTATTTTTATTTTTTTCATAAAAAAAACATTCCATATCATAAATTTGATGACCAATAGCTTCGAAAGGTGATTTTAATAATTTAATTTTTAAAATCTTAAAAATTGGAAATAAAAGTAAATTTATTATTCTATTAATTATACTAAAAACTACTGATAAGCGTGAAAAAACATTTCTATCACCGTAAGGGTCAGTAATATGTTTTATCATGGAGATCATTTAAAATGACGTATAAACAATTAAAATCTTAATTAATATAGTAAAAATTCAAATTTTTTTTATAAAATTCCTGCTAATTTGCATAATCAGATAGTATTAATACTTAATTTATTGTTATTGTTTAAAAAAAATATATACATTCAGCGATGTCAATTGATCAATCAGATTTTGAGTCTGAGCATAATAAAAGGTTCCACCTTAAAGGAAAAAGCGCTCTAGAGATAAAAAAGGGCAAAAAAAATATTTTATTGATTGGACCACAAACAGAACTTGCCTCTGCGGAAAGATCTTTTATGGCACCAGCTCTTGGAGTAATCAGATTAGCTGGTTACCTAAATAAAAAAGGACATTACGCGGAATCATTTGAACCAAATCTTTCAATGCTGACTGGAAAACCACCATTTCTTGAAGAAGTACTTAAAAAGAAAAAGTGGGATATTATTGGTTTTTCAGTCTTAGAGGAAACATTTATATTTGATATTGAAAATATGCAGTTGGCAGAAAAAATTTGTCCAGAAGCAATTTTTATAGCTGGAGGTATTGAGGCTCAATTTAACTATCAAAATGTATTAGATAAAACTCCATGTAAGTTTGTAATAATATCAGAAGGAGAAAAAAGTTTACTAGCTCTGGCAGATGGCAAACCTATAAATGAGATACCTGGAATAGTATTTAAAAATAGTTCAGTTCCATTAGATCAACATACCTTTGATTTTGCTACATCTGCAATAGACTGGGAAGAATTGCCTTATGAGGAATATTGGGATTATTATGTTAATAAATATGGAGATAAAATTACAGAGCAAAATTTAGACGAAATTCATACGGTTAGAGTTTTCTCAAGAAATAGATGTCCTATAGGATGTAAGTTTTGTAGCTCAACAAACCAAATCACATGGGGATCTGAACAAAAAGTTCCTGTTATAAGTGCATCCGAAGAAACTTTAATTCATAACATTAAAAGAATTTGCAATGCCCACCCAAGAACAAGAACAATATATCTAACAGATGATGATTTTTGCATCAATAAAAGATCAGTTATTAGATTTTGTGAAAAAGTTATAAAAGAGAAAGAGAAAAATGACTTACCAAAACATTTAACTTTTATGTCGTTTTGTAGAGCGAGCGATGCCAGTGTAGAAATGTTTGAATGGATGAAAAAAGCTGGGTTTAGAAGACTAAATATTGGGATAGAAAGTTTTTCAACAAAAGTTTTACACGAAATGAACAAAAAATGTACAGCTGAAGAAAACCATGAATGTATGAAAATTGCAAAACAAACTGGCGTTGGTCCATATGCAAATATAATAGTTACAACTCCAGAAAGTACTTTGGAAGATGTAGAGAAAACAGTTAATGAGGCATATCAATATACCTTGGACCCATTTTTTCACTTGGGTGTTACTATGGGAATAAAACCTCTTAAGGGGACAGACTATTACGAAACATTTAGTGACTTTAGAACTAGGATAGTTCCTATTAAAAATACTCAATACCACTTAAAATATGATGATCTAATCTATGCTAAGGACCCTAGAGTAAAACATCTTCAAATCAGATACTGGAATGAAATTGATGATTATATGAATGAAGAAATTCAAAAGAATGATATTAGACATGGAAATGCTCGTAACTTATCACAATTAAAATTAATCTTTTTAAAAAAACTCGTTAAAGAAATAAAAGAAAACAAACTAGAAATATTAAGTAATTTCAAAGATGATTTAAATAAATCAGATCCATACAACGAAAGACAAACTGTAGATGTTGGAACTGATGTAGAATATAATCCAAAAAAAACTAAAAAAAATAAATCTAAGTGGGGAAGCTGGTCCTAAAAAAGCTTAATAAACTACAAAAAATCATACAAAACCAATTAGATACTATTAATATTCTCACTTATGAAGCGGTGAACAGCCTGCTTCGTTGTATAAAGTGAAAAATTTTTTTTCAAATTTTTATTCAAATTAATACTAAAGCCTCCATTTTTTTTATTAATTCTAATTTTTTTTTTGATCCGTAACCTTTCAAACATTAGTTCAAAAATATTTTGAAACCTCATAGGATTTTTACAGCCTAGATTATAAATTTTAAATTTAATTTTTTGCTCTAATGACTGTTTAACAATTTCTGCAAGATTTCTAACATGTACAATATTATTGTATTTTAAATTGGGATTATTAATTGTTATTTCTTTGTTCTCTTTAATAATACTTAGGGCATTCGATAAGAAATTATGCTGACTTTTAAAACCTAATAATCCAGGTAATCGAAAAATTACTGCCTCCGCACCATTTTTAATACAATAATCCTTTAATTCTTTTTCCATTTTAATTTTAGATAACCCATAAGCATCTGGTTTATTAAAACTTTCATTTTCAGTAATTTTTTTTTTAGTTATTTTGCCATACACGGACATAGTTGATAATAAGATAATTTTCTTACAATTGTTTTTTTTTGCTAATTTCAAAAGTTTCTTAAAACCAAGATAATTTACTTTATTGAAAAGATGTTTTTTAATTCCTTTTTCTGGAACTATGGACGCACAATGAACAAGTGCATCAAATTTTTTTTTCATATTAATTTTTTTTGTGATGTCAATTTTCACAACTTTTATATTTTTATCTTTCACAAAATTTATTGGTCTATTTTTATTAAACGAAGCAATTACTTTATATTTTTTTGCTAAAAATTTAGAAATTGTATTTCCAACTAAAGTTCCTGACCCGGTAATTAAAATTATCATAAATTAATTTTATTTTTTTAATCTTTTAAAAATTTTATCAGATTGTTCGGTAAATTTTTGGTATGAGAAAAGCTCTTCTATTTTTTTTATGTCTTTTTTTTCTTTAAATATTATATCTTCAATTACAAAATGAATTTCTTTATGTTTTTTAATTGCAAGCTTAAAAATTTCGTTCCTCTTAGATCTTGTTTTTGGGAGCATGTAGAAAGATAACATTACTAATCCTCTTGAGATTGTTTTGTCATTAATCATGCTTCTTAATTGTAAGTGATTTTTTGAAAAGATTGGCTCTCCTTGACCAGGGCCATAAATCAAATTTTTTTTATATGCATAGTTAGCATTAATTATATTTTGAAATTTAACTGGCAAAGAATATGGACCAAATGGCTTATTATGACAGTATCCAGCTAATGCTTTAATTTTTTTATTTTGCAAAGTCATTAAATGGATAATGTAAATTAAAAGAAGTAATCAATTTTTTGTTTACTGTTTTATAAAAATTTTCTATGTTTTTTAAATTACCTACATTTTTCACATATGGGCTATATAAATTTTTGAATCTAAGATTTATAGAAATTCGAGTAGTCATTTCTTGATTAACAACGTTTCCATGTAAACAATTTGGAGAAAAAAATATTGCTTCTCCAAAATTTAAATTTAACCACTTCATTTTTTTTTTATATCTTTTGTTAGCATCATGAATTTTGTAATTTTTATTATTTTTCATTTTTTTTAAGATATCAATTGAATTTTTCGGGTTTATTATAAACATAGATTTTGTTTTTTTTACATTTACAAACGGTATCCACAAATTAACTTGAAAAACAGAGTCACTCTGAGAACTATCGGAATGAAGTGTTAATAATGATGTACCATCGTTAGGATATTGAATCGATAATGATATGTAGCTTTGGACATTTTCAGAGCCCACTAATTCACTGATCTCGTTTTCAAATATTTCATAAATTTTATTGTTGAATTTTTTATCTTTGTTAATTTTATTATATAAGTAAAGCCTTAATTGATTTAGTTTATTTACAGGGTAAACTTTATGTAATTCATTTAGGTCAACTTTTTTTAATTTTGTTTTTGTCTTAATTAATTTTATTATTGTAGATCTTAAAAAATCTGCATCCTTTTTTTTATATCTTATCTTTTCATAGCCATATTTTATAAAGTTTTTATGATTCATTATTTTAATTAATAGCTAAAATTATAATAAAATTAAATAAATATAAATAAATATAAATTATTCTAGCGAGAAGGTATATAAAGTTGAGCCTCTTTTTTTAAAATTAATAGCTCCGCCTCCGGTGGATAGGAAGCTTATATATTGTTTATTATCCAATGAGTAAATAATTGGTGGAGCTGTACCACTTGCCTCCATATCAAAAGTCCATAAAATATTACCTGTAAACTTATCTATAGCATAAGATTTATTATCCTCTGTTCCAGTATAAAAAAGTACACCACCTGAATTTAATGCAACCCCACCAAAACTCACAGTTCCTACCAGCTTATTTCCTATATATCCAACTGGTTTTTTCCATGCTATTTTTCCAGAAACTAAGTTTAGCTTTGTAAGATATCCCCATGGAGGATTAGATGCTGGCAGCATATCATCTGTTAAAAACTCAAACCAATCGTAATTACTAACTTGAATTAAGTTTTCTTCAAAAATAGATTGATCCCAATCTCTAAAAAGCTGTACAACCCTAGTATAATTTTTTTCGTTAATTTTTAAATTTGGATGTTTTGTTTTAAAATTTTTAAAATTTAATCTTCGTTCGTTATTCTTATTTAAAGTTAAACCAACTAAACTAGGAATATACTTATATACTATGTCTAAATTAACATTGTATTCACCGTTACGTTTATTTCCATGACAACTTGAACAATTAGAGTTGTAAATTTCTAATTCTGCAGTTTTTTCTTTTTCTACCAAAACTTTATTCTCTGTTGAAAACATGTACATTCGCATCGCATAAGGCGTGTTAATTGTTGGTATGTAAAGATCTTGATTTACAGGATCTAGTGCAGCTCCCATCCATTCTGCTCCTCCATGAATACCATAATATATTAAAGATTTTCCAAAACTTGGTGGCTTGAACCATCCATACTCTGAGTCCTCTAGCTTATTTAAGATTTCACTTTGTTTTTTTTTTGATAATTTATCAATATCTTTTTTACTATATTCTATTTTTGAAATCTGCTCTGGTTTTGGAAATACTTTTTGATAAGGACTCGTATATTCTCCTTTAATTTTAGATTTAGGTGCTTTTTTATAAATATAATCATAAATATTTTTTCCATTTAGCCTATCTAAAATAATTGTATTGCCTCGTTTTGTTATCGAAATTACTACTTTATGTACCTTATCTCCAATACGTAAATCATGTAAAATTGGAGGACTTGGTATATCGAAATTCCAAAGATCATGTGCAGTTTCTTGAAAGCTCCATAGTATTTTTTCTTCATCAATACTGATTGCTACAATACTATTAGAGTTTTTATTATCACCTGGTCTATGAACACCATAATTAGTTGGTAAAGGATTTCCTGTATTCAAGTATACGATGCCAAGGTTATCATCTATTGCCACCCCTCCCCATGGTGTACCGCCTCCAAAATTTTTATTTTTTGGGTGCAAATTAACTTCTTTTATTAATTCTCCACTAAATTTATCGTAAATTTTTAATCCTGGACTTGCTCCAACATTTGCGAAGGCAATTTTATTTTTATAAATCATCGGTGCAGTTATACTTGTTGCTGACCAAACATATCCCCGTCCAGAATTAAAATTTTTTTCTAAGTTGCCATTTTGTACATTTATTTTAAATACCTTCTTGCCGATAGGCACAAATATATAATTTCCTCTTTTTTCTTTAGATAATGTTATTCCCCTTCTACTTGGAGGAAACAAACATTCTTTATCCCATAAAACTTTTCCTGTTTTTGCATCTAGTGCATATAATTTCCAATCAGATGAAATATAAAATATTTTTTTATCTAAAAATACGGGATTGACTTCGATATTCTGCTTCCATTTTTTTTTGATTTCATCTGGATGAATTGTCTTGTGTTTCCAAGCTAATTTTAATTTATGAGCATTATCAATGTTAACAAAATTGTTGTTTGCGAAATGATTGTTCCAGTTTCCTCCGTGAGATCTTAACCAGCTATTATATTCTATATTTTTTTCAAGATTAATACTTTTATTATTTAATAGTTTGTCAGTAATACGATAAATTCCATATTCTGTAGTTTTTGAAATATTTTTATATGGATTTTTTAATTCCTCATTTAGTTTATTTAAAGAATCTATTCTCGTTTGATTTTTTTTAAATTTCTTATCAATATTTAGTAAAAAATTATAAAAGTAAGAATTTTTTTTAATAGTATATTTAAATCTATCTACAAGTGTGCTGCCATAATAAAAACAAGGAACTATATGTCTAATTCCAAAGTCATTAATTGCAAAAAATATTTTATAAGTCTTGCAGTGTCGATTGAAACCTATTGTATAATAAGTCAATAAAAATAACAAAATGACTAAAGAAATAAAAATTTTAAGAGGTAATTTTATTTTTTTTGACATAACATTTATATTGATATCAATTCATTTTTTAAATTTACTATTTACTCTGCTAATTTAAGAAAACTTTTATAGTTCTTAAAAATTCTTTCTCATTGCAAAATTGTTTATTACAAATAAATTGTCCATGTATACCTGCATAAATATTTCCAACAAAATTAGTTAAAAATGGATCATTATAAAATTTATTAAATACCGAAGTAATGGCAAAAAAAGCATCTCCACACCCAACTGGATCTAAAATATTTTTATTAATAGCTGGAAAATGAAATTCTTTTTTATCACTTATTATAGTACTTCCTGCATTTCCAAGTGTAATTGCAAAATTTGATTTTAACTTTGAACTTGCCTCATTAATTTTTTTGTTAAAATTTTTTTGACCTCTGAAACTAAACTCAAACTCTTTCTTATTGAAAGTAATGAAATTAAACTTTTCATATTTATCATAATAGTTTGTTACATAATTTAATGAATTTAAATGGCAATTCAGAGAATAGGGGGTTTTACAAACATTAATTTCTTCAATAACATTTTTGGTTAACAAACCAAATCCAAAGTCAATAACTAACATTAAATCGGATTTATTTTTGATAATCAAATTTATTAGTAACTTTTCCTTTTTTTTTGGCAGTTTTATATTTTCAAGGTTATATAGTTGAAGTAATTTAACCATACTTCTATTGTTATCTACGAATCTCTCTATTTTTGGCATCATACTTAAGGTAAAAGGCGTCAAAAGATTAATTTTTTTACTAATTTTAATTTTTGTATTTATTTCTCTAAAAATTAATAAATCCACATCAAAACCAAGATTGCTTAACATTTCTGCTACAGCAATAGAGCCACCTTTATAATACTCAATGTTATTTTCTAAAAATGCAATACTTGGTGACTTGGATGAGGTTCCGACGGTCCCACCATATCTATAAACATCAATAATAGGGTCTCCAATTACTAAAATTTTTTTTTTTTTAATATTTTTGTAAATTTTTAAAAATTTTGAAAATGAATATTTTTTTTTTAAGAGATTTATTTTTTTTTTTAAATCAACATCTAAATTTTGATTTTTTAAAAACCTGTCGTTCATTAATTTCTTGATTTATTAAGATTATATAATTAGTTATATCAATATATACATTTATTATCAATCTATGAAAAAAAAAGTTTTAATCATTGGAGGTGGTTTTGGAGGTTGTGCCTCTGCACATATATTATCTAAAAATAAAAGTTTAGATGTTACTCTAGTTGAAAAAAATAAGTATTTAGGTGCTGGTGTCAGAACTTTATTTTATGGCGGACACCCTTACACTTTTGGGCCAAGACATTTTTTAACTCATAATAAAAAAATTTTTGATTATCTTAACAAACATGTTCCAATGAGAAAATGTTCAGAACATCAATTTATTACTTACGTTGAACGAGATAATAAATTTTATAATTACCCGTTACATGAGAATGATATAAAACAAATGCCTGATAAGAATATAATTAAGCGCGAATTAAAGAAAAAAAAATTATTTAAAATAAAAAGTTCAAAAAATTTAGAGGAATATTGGATAAATTCTTTTGGCAAAACTTTATATTCAAAAACCATAGATCTTTACAATAAAAAAATGTGGATGGTCGATGATAATAAAAAAATTGATACATTCAATTGGTCTCCGAAAGGGGCTACAATAAAACAAGGTCCCAGAGCAGCATGGGATAAGGCAATATCAGCATACCCAATCAAAAAAAATGGTTATAACGATTTTTTTGATAAAGTTTTTAAAACTAAAACAAAAGTAATTTTAAATGCTAAACTAAGCGTTTCAAACCTTAAAGCAAAAAAATTTAAAATAAATGGCAAGTCTCACAAATTTGATATTGTGATCTCCACTATCTCTCCTGATTTTTTTCATAACTATAAACTTGGTGAATTGGGTTTTATAGGAAGAGATTTCCATAAAATTGTATTTCCAACTGAGCATGTTTTTCCAAAAAATATTTATTTTTTATATTATGCGAATGATGAAAAATTTACTCGTTTAGTCGAATACAAAAAATTTACAAAACACAAATCAAAAACAAGTTTAATTGGTATAGAATTTCCATCTAAAAATGGAAAATATTACCCTTTGCCCTTTAAAAAAGAGATTAAAAAAGCTCAAAAATATCTTAAGGCTTTTCCATCTTGGTATTTTTCTATTGGTCGGGCTGGGACGTATAGATATGAAGTAGACATCGATGACTCAATTGAACAAGCTTTGGAAATAGAAAACATAATTAAAAATAATAAATATAAAAATGCAATGCCTATTGAAAAATGGTGGAAATTATAAAATGAATAAAATATTTAAATGTCCTGAGTGTTCATATAAAGATAAAAAAAATAAATTAATAAAAAAAAATAAATTTTTTATTTGCAATAACTGCAAAACATTTTACCCACTATACAAAGGTCTTCCTGTCTTATTAACCAGAGAGGATGATTTTTATCATTTACGAAAAGCTTTATCGCCTGCTAAATATAGAGTTTTTAAATATGAAGATTAATTTATTAAAATCCTTACCAAAAACTTGGAAAAAAAAACCTCTTAAAATAAGACACAGTGCATCTATAGAAGATAGAATTTTATCATGGAGATTGGACAAAGAATATTTTGATGGAAATAGAAAACAAGGTTATGCTGGTTATAAATATGATGGAAGATGGAGACCTGTTGCTCAAGATTTTATTGAACATTATAAGTTAAAAGATAATGCTAAAATTCTAGATATTGGTTGTGCTAAAAGTTATCTGTTAGATGAGTTTGGAAAATTGTTAAAAAAACCAACTCTATGTGGATTAGATATTTCTCATTATGCAATCACAAAAAGTAATAAAAGAATAAAAAAAAATCTATGTATTGGAAATGCAACCAAACTGCCGTTTGAAAAAAATTATTTTGATTTGGTAATATCAATAAACTCACTGCATAATATAATGACTTTGGACGAATTAAAAAAGTCATTTAAAGAAATAAAGAGAGTCTCTAAGAAAAATACTTTTATATCTTTAGGAGCTTATACAAATAAAAAAGACCAAAATATTCTTGATAATTGGGCTGTAGTCGCAACAACTTATATGAGCGTAAATTCATGGTTAAACTTTTTTAAACATGTTAATTACAGAGGGGATTATTGGTGGTTCAAACCGAATTAAAAAAGATAATCATCTTGGGAGCATCAGGATCAAGTCTCGATATACTTTCCATAATAAATCAAATAAATTTAAAAAAAAAGAAATATCAATTTGTTGGATATTTAGACGACAACATTAATAAAGTTTCAAAAAAATATAAAAATAAAGTCTTGGGAAAATTTAAAGATATAAATAAATTTAAAGGATATTACTTTGCAATTGGTATCGGAAATGAAAAAAATTACAAAATAAGAAAGGGATTAATATCTGATTTGAAAATTCCTACTAAATATTTTCCAAATATTATTCATCCTTCAGCTTTAATTAATGACGATATAGAAATTGGTCATGGAAACATTATTCACGCTTATGTAACAATTTCAAGGGATGTTAAAATTGATAATTTTGTAAATATTTTACCTAAAGTAACTGTAAACCATGATGTAAATATTAAATCTTATACTATAATTAATTCAAATACTGTTATATCTGGAGACATAAATATCGGTGAAAATTGTTATATTGGCCAAGGCTCAAATTTAAGAGATCATATTAATATTGGTGACAAAACTCTGATTGGCATGGGCTCAGTTGTAACTAAAGATCTAGAAGGCAATTTTACCTATTTTGGCAATCCTGCAAAAATAAAAGCTTGAATAAATTAATGTTTATATTGCTTATTCCTAAAAAATTTCATATTCTTAATTGCTGAATCTTGATGGGGAATAGTGTGCAAATCACTAGCTGTTCCTGCAACGGTAATATCTAATTGATAAAGTCCGAGTACCATCCAGCAAAGTCCTTTGTTGAATGAAGGCCAGGAAAAGTCTAGTTCTACAATTTTAAAATTAACAGAGGCACAATTTTAAATAAAAAAAAGTGTCTTAAATGTTAAAAAAAAATTTATTTGTCAGTTTTTTTGTTTTTTTCTTTTCTATGTATTTTCAATCATCATTGGCATATGGCGATGAATGCGAATGGGATAATAAAAATGGTCCCTGTTTAATAATTAACAGTTCTCTGCCAAATTCTTCTGAATTTACTTATGATAGTATTAAGAGAAAAATAATTTCAAAAAACGATATTGAAAATATAAATGCCAAAGATCTTATAGACGTCCTTGAAACAATTCCTGAAATTAGTATCACTAGATCAGGTCCAGCTGGTCAGCAAACATCAATTTTTTTTAGAGGCACAAATTCTAATCACACATTAGTAATGATAAATGGCATCCCTATTAATGATCAATCAACTACACAAGGATTACACGACTTTGGTGTTGATTTCATACAGGTAATACAACAAATTGAGATTTATCCAGGCTCTAGTGCCAGTCAGTTTGGGTCAAATGCAATTGGTGGTGCTATAAATTTAATCATGACTGGAGATTATAAAGATAAAATTAATGTTAATTTTGATAAAGATAAAAATTTTGATGCCCTAATAAACAAAAATTTTCAGTGGGAAAATGAAGTTTTAAATTTTAAATTTGGTTCCGTGTACAACAATACCATTTCAGCCAGAGAAGGTGTGAATGAAGATCGTGATAGGTTAAAAAATTACAGTGGCAATATAAACTATCAAAAGTGGCTTAAAAACAACTTACAAATTTTTAAAAACACATACCTAAGACAAACAATTGCGGAATATGATAATTCAAGCTCTAATCAAACGGGATATGAGGGTGATAACAAAATGCTGAATACTCAATTCGGTATAAAAGACTCAAATAAAAATAAAGCTCGTATATTAAAAGTTTATTATACTGGGTACGATAGAGAGTACGATGAAAGAGGTATAATTGACAATTACTATAGCAATGCCCTGGGAACAAAATATGATTTTTCAAATTCATATAATAATAAATTTTCTATAGGCTATGGCTTGGACTATAGATACGATTGGGGTAAATTTAATAACAGAGGAACTTATTCAGCATCGACAAAAGGTAATTCAGATAGCATAGCAACATATGCCAATTATGGGAGTAAACTTGGTAATTACAATTATTCAATATTTTTACGAAATGATAAGCATAAGTTTACAGGTAATAGCAAGTCATACAAAATTGATTTGAATACAAATTTATTTAAAAACCTTAAAATTGGAATTAACAGAAACACAGGTTTACGAAATCCTACATTATATGAACTATTTGGAACTGACAGCTATGGTTATAGTGGAAATAGAAATTTGAAACCTGAAAAAAGTGTTACAAACGAAGTTTACTCTAATATTAATTTTTTAAAAAATAGCAATTTGTCTGTTTCAATTTTTAAAAGTGCAATTTCAAACAATATAGAGTACGTTAGCAATAAATATATTAATGATAATGATGATGTTGATTTAAATCAGTATGGTTCAGATATAGCTTATAATTTTAATAATAAAACAAGCAATTTAAAAGTTTTCTTTACGCAAATAAACTCTGAAGATGAAACAAAAAGAAGGCAGTTAAGAAGACCAAAAAATAGTTATGGATTTAATTTGGTTCAAAAATTAAATTCAAAAATATTTGGACTTTATGATATTAATGTAAACTACAAACATTATGGAAGGCACTTGGATACACACTCGACTACATTTAATCGTATTGAAATGGATAGCACTGATATAGTAAATATTGGATTATCAAAAAAAATAAAAACTTATAAACTTTACTTCAAAATCTCCAACCTTTTAAAAGAAAATTATCTAAGACCACACGGTTATAAACAACCAGGAAGACATATAGGTTTTGGTTTCACAATTTTAAGATAAAACTAGATAATAAAATTATTTAAGTTAAAGTTGAATAATGGACAAATACAAAATATTTATAGCAACATTAGTACTTTTAGCGAGTAGTAGGCTTCTGCCACACCCTCCAAATTTTACAAATTTAATCGCCATCAGTTTTTATGTTCCTTTATTATTCGGTCGTAAATATATACCATTAGTTTTTTTTAGTTTTGTTATAACAGATTTGTTTATTGGTTTTCACAAAACTATATTTTTTACATGGGGAACGATAATCCTAATCGGTTACACGTCTATTTATTTTAGAGGAATAATTAAAAATAGAGTTAAAGGGATTTTTATAAGTTTAATGGCTTTTTATATACTGTCAAACTTTGGTGTATGGTTATCCGGAATGTATACCTATGACATCAAAGGCCTTATAAATTGCTATGTCATGGCATTACCATTTTTTGGAAATACAGTTCTATCAACAGTTATTTATAGTTCAATTATAGAAATACTCTTAAAATATTTACAATTAGATAGTTTTAAAAAATATCAGTCTTAAATTTTTTAAAAAATTTTTTCAGTGCATAAATCAAGCCAATTGGGTTATTAGTACTGGTCAGCTGCACGCATTACTGCGCTTCCACATCCAGCCTATCAACCTGGTAGTCTACCAGGACCCTAAAGGAAGAACTTGTTTTGAGGCGAGTTTCCCGCTTAGATGCTTTCAGCGGTTATCTCTTCCGTACATAGCTACCCGGCACTGCAGCTGGCGCTACAACCGGTCCACCAGTGGTACGTTCACCCCGGTCCTCTCGTACTAGGGGCAACTCCTCTCAATTCTTCTACACCCATGGCAGATAGGGACCGAACTGTCTCACGACGTTCTGAACCCAACTCACGTACCACTTTAATTGGCGAACAGCCAAACCCTTGGGACCTGCTCCAGCCCCAGGATGTGATGAGTCGACATCGAGGTGCCAAACACCCTCGTCGATATGAACTCTTGGAGGGTATCAGCCTGTTATCCCCGGCGTACCTTTTATCCGTTGAGCGATGGCCCTTCCATTCAGAACCACCGGATCACTATGACCGTCTTTCGACTCTGCTCGACTTGTCAGTCTCGCAGTCAGGCAGGCTTATGCCATTGCACTCAACGATCGATTTCTGACCGATCTGAGCCTACCTTCGCACGCCTCCGTTACTCTTTGGGAGGCGACCGCCCCAGTCAAACTACCCACCATACAGTGTCTTGCAGCCGGATGACGGCTTGCAGTTAGATATCAAAAATAACAAAAGAGGTATTTCACTGATGACTCCATTCTAGCTGGCGCCAGAACTTCAAAGTCTCCCTCCTATGCTACATATGTCATTTCTAATACCAATGTAAAGTTGTAGTAAAGGTGCACGGGGTCTTTCCGTCTAACCACGGGAACTCCGCATCTTCACGGAGAATTCAATTTCGCTGAGTTGATGTTGGAGACAGTGGAGAAATCGTTACGCCATTCATGCAGGTCGGAACTTACCCGACAAGGAATTTCGCTACCTTAGGACCGTTATAGTTACGGCCGCCGTTCACTGGGGCTTCGGTTCAATGCTTGCACATCTTGCCTTAACCTTCCAGCACCGGGCAGGCGTCAGCCCCTATACATCCACTTACGTGTTAGCAGAGACCTGTGTTTTTGATAAACAGTCGCTTCTCCCTAGCTTGTGCCGCCCAAATCTAGTTGCCTAAACATGGGCCTTCCTTATTCCGAAGTTACGGAAGCAATTTGCCGAGTTCCTTCAACATCATTCTCTCAAGCGCCTAGGTATACTCTACCGGTACACGTGTGTCCGTTTCGGGTACGGTCTAATGGTGGAGCTATTTCCTGGGACTCATTCACGGCAACTCCAATCCAATAAGGAGTTACAATTTACTGAATCCGTCACTACCACCTGGTTCAGGAATATTTACCTGATTCCCATCGACTACGGCTTTCGCCCTCGCCTTAGGGGCCGACTAACCCTGCGAAGATTAGCTTTACGCAGGAACCCTTGTACTCTCGGCGACAGAGTCTTTCACTCTGTTTGTCGCTACTCATGTCAGCATTCGCACTTCTGATACCTCCAAAAGCCCTCGCGGGTCTTTCTTCAACGGCTTACAGAACGTTCCGCTACCAGATATAAAGTCCGAAGACTTTATAAATTCACAACTTCGGTACGTAATTTTAGCCCCGTTACATCTTCGGCGCAAAGTCTCTTAATTAGACCGGTGAGCTGTTACGCTATCTTTAAAGGATGGCTGCTTCTAAGCCAACCTCCCGGCTGTTTTGGAGTCTTCACATCCTTTCACACTTAATTACGATTTCGGGACCTTAGTTGGTGATCTGGGTTGTTTCCCTCTCGACTACGGACGTTAGCATTCGCAGTCTGTCTGCTGAGGAACAAATAAGAGTATTCGGAGTTTTATTAGGGTTGGTAAGAATTTCTTCCCCCTAGCCTATTTAGTGCTCTACCCCTCTTATTCTATAACTCAACGCACTACCTAAATAGTTTTCGCGGAAAACCAGCTATCTCCGATTTTGGTTGGCCTTTCACCCCTAGACACAAGTCATCCAAAGCCATTTCAACGGCAACTGGTTCGGTCCTCCAGCAAGTGTTACCTTGCCTTCAACCTGCTCATATCTAGATCAATCGGTTTCGGGTTCTAATTCATGCAACTAACGCCCTATTAAGACTCGCTTTCGCTTGGCCTACACCTAACGGCTTAAGCTTGCTACATAAATTAAGTCACTGACCCATTATACAAAAGGTACGTCATCACTCACAAGGAGCTCTGACTGATTGTAAGCATTCAATTTCAGATTCTATTTCACTCCCCTAATAGGGGTTCTTTTCACCTTTCCCTCACGGTACTAGTTCACTATCGGTCACTGAAGAGTATTTAGGCTTAGAGGATGGTCCCCCTATCTTCAAGCAAGATTTCTCGTGTCCCGCTTTACTCGTGTGCTAATTATGTTTTTACCCATACAGGACTATCACCTTCTATGGTTAGCCTTTCCAGACTATTTTGGTTATTCATAATAAGCCGCTGGCCTATTCCGCGTTCGCTCGCCACTACTGACGGAATCTCAATTGATTTCTTTTCCTCCGGGTACTTAGATGTTTCAGTTCTCCGGGTTGCCTCTTTAAACCTATGTATTCAGTTTAAAGTAACTCATAAGAGTTGGGTTTTCCCATTCGGAAATTTTCGGATCAAAGTTTTCATACAACTCCCCGAAACTTATCGCAGTATAACACGTCCTTCGTCGACTTTCAGTGCCAAGGCATCCATTAAATGCTCTTAAACGCTTGATATATGCACAGAAAAAATTTTTCTGTTCATTGAATTTTTGAAAAAATAATTTCTTAGAAATAAATTTCTAAAAAATTAAGGATAAAAAAATTAAGATTATTCGTATTTACAATTTTAAAAGAGTGTCTCTAGGTTTGGTGGAGGATAGCGGGATCGAACCGCTGACCTCCTGAATGCAAATCAGGCGCTCTCCCAGCTGAGCTAATCCCCCAGAAAAAATGGTGGGCCGAGAAAGACTTGAACTTTCGACCCCACCCTTATCAAGGGTGTGCTCTAACCAACTGAGCTACCGGCCCGCATTATTGAGCTCATTACAAACACCAGAGTTAGAAGAGAAACGAGGACGGTCAACTTATCGATGTTAAGTGAGAACTTAAAAACAAGTTTTAAGCTATCCTTAGAAAGGAGGTAATCCAGCCGCAGGTTCCCCTACGGCTACCTTGTTACGACTTCACCCCAGTCGCCGATCATACCGTGGTCACGCACTTCCCGAGGGTTAGTGACATGCCTTAAGGTAAAACCAACTTCCATGGTGTGACGGGCGGTGTGTACAAGACCCGGGAACGTATTCACCGCTCCGCGCTGATGAGCGATTACTAGCGATTCCAGCTTCATGCACTCGAGTTGCAGAGTGCAATCCGAACTGAGGCAGGTTTTTGAGTTTAGCTTAACGTCGCCGTTTAGCATCTCATTGTCACTGCCATTGTAGCACGTGTGTAGCCCAACACGTAAGGGCCATGAGGACTTGACGTCATCCCAACCTTCCTCCTGCTTATCACAGGCAGTCCTACTAGAGTGCCCAGCTTAACCTGATGGCAACTAGAAGTAGGGGTTGCGCTCGTTGCGGGACTTAACCCAACATCTCACGACACGAGCTGACGACAGCCATGCAGCACCTGTGTTCTGTCCGGCCGAACCGAAGGAATCCATCTCTGGAATCCGCGACAGACATGTCAAGTGTTGGTAAGGTTCTGCGCGTAGCTTCGAATTAAACCACATGCTCCACCGCTTGTGCGGGTCCCCGTCAATTCATTTGAGTTTTAACCTTGCGGTCGTACTCCCCAGGCGGATTGTTTAACGCGTTAGCTGTGATACTGAAAATAAATTTCCAACATCTAACAATCATCGTTTACGGTATGGACTACGAGGGTATCTAATCCTCTTCGCTACCCATACTTTCGCACCTCAGCGTCAGTGTTATCCCAGAAAGCCGCCTTCGCAACTGGTGTTCTACATAATATCTACGAATTTCACCTCTACACTATGTATTCCGCTTTCCTCTGATAAACTCTAGCTAAATAGTTTTAATTGCAATTCCAAAGTTGAGCTTTGGGCTTTCACAATTAACTTACTTAACCGCCTACGCGCGCTTTACGCCCAGTAATTCCGAATTACGCTAGGTCCCTTCGTATTACCGCGGCTGCTGGCACGAAGTTAGCCGGACCTTATTCTTCGGGTACAGTCATTATCTTTCCCGACAAAAGAGCTTTACAACCCAAGGGCCTTCTTCACTCACGCGGCATCGCTGCATCAGAGTTTCCTCCATTGTGCAAGATTCCCCACTGCTGCCTCCCGTAGGAGTCTGGGCCGTGTCTCAGTCCCAGTGTGGCTGATCATCCTCTCAAATCAGCTATAGATCGTAGCCTTGGTAAGCTTTTACCTTACCAACAAGCTAATCTAGTGCGGGCTCATCTTTCGGCGATAAATCTTTCTCCGTAAGGACTTATCCGGTATTAGCACAGGTTTCCCCATGTTGTTCCGAACCAAAAGGCAGATTCCCACATGTTACGCACCCGTCTGCCGCTAGGTACAAGTACCTCGCTCGACTTGCATGTGTTAGGCGTGCCGCCAGCGTACATTCTGAGCCATGATCAAACTCTCAAGTTTAATAACGGCGTACACAAGCTTTGTGTATTAAATACACCACTCGTACAAATTACTATTTGTATAAGTTTATTATAAGCGTGTACGACAAATTTTTTTTGACAAATATAACCGTCCACGCTTCTCTTCTATAATTTACGTTTTAAAGAGCTCAACAAAACTGTGAAAAATCTCTTAACCGGTAAAAGATTTTTTTCAGTTTTATTTAAATTTATTAGCTAAACACCTGAATAATTTAAATTAATCGGCGCTAGGAAGCTGCGTAATATATGAAAACTAACCTAAGTCAAGCAGTCAAAATTATCAAAAAAACGTTGATTTATAAGGGTTTTTTGACAACATTTTTCTTTAAAATCAACTTATAGTAGATAAATAATACAAACTAACTTTTTAAAAATATGGTTCAGAATCTTAACAAAAAAAACTTAAAATTCATTATTTCTGGATTAATTTTTTTAATCATCTCAGCTTTTTTTTTTTTAAATCAAAATTATTACAACAAAAATAAAGAAATTAAAAATTATGTAGAATTCAAAGGTGAGCTAATAAATTTTCACTCATTAATAAAAGGTAAAATTCAAAACCAACATAATAAAAAAACTATTGGTATCAAAAAAGGGCAAAGTCTTAATTCAATACTGAGTGAAGCAGGTGCTTCCCAAAAAGAAATTTTTAATATTTCTAAAATTTTAAGGCAGTACATCAGCCTGAAAAAAATTAATACTAATCAAATTTTTGAGGTTTTAACTAATAAAGATAATGGCGAAATTATTAGACTTACTGTCAATTTAGATAACATAAACTCTTTACATATTTTTAAAAAGGATAACAAATTTGTAGCTAATAAAATTGAAAAAGTTCTCTATAAAAAAACTGTTCTTGGTGAGGGATTAATTAAATCAAGCTTATTCCAAGCCGCTCAAAAAGAAAATATTGATGCTGAAGTTGTGGTAGATTTTGCAAGAATATTTGGTTTTGAAATTGATTTTCAAAGAGACATTAGAAAAAATGATATCTTTCAAATTGTTTATGACAAATATGTAGATGACGATGGAGAGCTTCAAAAAAATGGTGAAATTATTTATGCTTATATGAAAAACAGAGGAAGAGAAATTGCACTTTATCGTTTTGTAGATCAAAAAGGAATTCCTGGATATTATCAAACAAACGGAAAAAGTATTGAAAAAGCATTAATGAAAACTCCTATCAACGGTGCTCGATTATCTTCTACTTATGGTATGAGGAAACATCCAATCCTTGGTTATAATAAAATGCATAGAGGAACAGATTTTGCTGCTCCAAAAGGAACTCCTATCATGGCATCAGGTTCGGGAATAATTGAAATGGCAAAATGGAATGGTGCATATGGCAAGTATATAAGGATAAGACATAACTCAAAATATAAAACTGCTTATGCTCATCTAAATGGATACGCGAGAGGAATCAAACGAGGAGCAAAAGTTAGACAAGGACAAATAATTGGTTATGTCGGTAGCACAGGAAGGTCAACTGGTCCTCATTTACATTACGAAGTTTTAGTAAATGGAAAAAGAAGAAACTCACAAAGATTAAAACTGCCTTCAGGTAGAACTTTGAAAGGTGAAGATAGAGAAAAGTTTGAAATCTCTAGAATTAAAATTGATGTAATGAGATCTAATTTAGTAAATTAACTATTGTCTGCCTTTGCAACAATCGTATCGTTATTTTCAATTTCAGAATTTTTTTCTTCAGTAATTTCTGAATTTTCTTCCTCAGTATTATTTTCAGAAGATACTACTTCGTTATTAGAATTTTCATTAGATGTATTTGATAATTCTGAAGGCGGCGGCATCATTCTTGCAAAGTGATCTGCATGTTGAAAATAGTTTTCTGCTAAGATTTTATCACCTGAAGCCAAGGCTTCTGAAGCTAATTTGTTATACTTTTCAAATAATTTTGATGCATTTCCATTAAATCTAACTCTTTGGTGATTAAATGAGCGCCCCTGGTCATTTAATTTTATTACTTGTGATGGCCTTGAACCATTGTGTCTTCGACCATTTCTTCTATTATTATTTCGTCCTCTTGGACGTCTATCAAAATTTGTCATTTAGTTGGTTTTTTATAATTTATAATAATTAATTAAAATCTTATTTAAGATACCTCTAATGATCATAAATTTATATTATTGTAAAGTCTAATTTTTTACCTTTTTAGCTAACAAACACCGTATTTGATTATTAATTAGTTTATACTTAGAGACTACAATAAAACCATTTAAAATTAATAATTTATTAATTTGCATAAACTGATTATCTCCAATTTCAAAAGCAAGGTAACCATTTAATTTAATATTATTTTTAAATTTTTTTATTATCTCCTTATAAAATCTTAAGCCTTCTTTGTTGTCTCCGATTAATGCTTCTTTTGGCTCATATTTTTTTATACCTGGATCTAAACTAATATAATCAGATAATTTAAGGTAGGGCGGATTAGAAATAATTAAATCAAATTTTTTATCAGTTTTATAAATAAAAATATTCTTTCTTAAAAGTTTAATCCTATTTATTAAATTATAATTACTTAAATTTATTTTAGTGTTTACAATAGCATCTTTTGAAATATCAATTCCGGTGCCTACAGATTTTTTATATTGTTCCAATAAAGATATGCTGATACAGCCTGAACCACATCCAATGTCTAAAAATTTAAGATTCTTTTTTTTATTTATTTCTTTTGTAACCATTTCAATCAAAACTTCTGTTTCAGGTCTTGGTATTAAGACTTTTTTTGAGACATCTAAATCAAAATTCCAAAAACTTTTTTGATTTATTATTTTAGATATAGGTTTTTTTGAAATTCTTTGATTAATAAAAACTTCAAATTTATCTCTTTCTTCATTATTTAATTCTTCTTCAGTATTTAAAAATAAATCCAATCTATTTTTTTTCTTTAAGACATGCGCCAATAAAACTTCTGTATCCAGTTTATATGTTTGAGATGCACTAGATAACAAATTGTAAGAATTTTTTAAAACCTGACTGATATTCATTAATTTTCTAATTGCTGTTCCTGAAATTGAATTTGTAACGCGTCAGAAATTTCTGAAAATACATCGCCAGATAAAAAATCAGATAATTTATGAAGTGTAAGGTTAATTCGATGATCTGTTACCCTTCCTTGCGGAAAATTATAGGTCCTGATTCTTTCAGATCTGTCACCTGAGCCAATTTGAGATTTTCTTGCAGATGACCTTTCTTTTTCTAATTTTGATCGCTCAAGTTCATAAAGTTTTGATCTTAAAATTTTTAATGCTTTAGCTTTATTTTTGTGTTGTGATTTTTCGTCTTGTTGTGAAACTACAATTCCACTTGGGATATGAGTAATTCTTACAGCACTATCAGTTGTGTTTACTGATTGTCCGCCTGGTCCACTAGACCTAAACACATCAATCCTAAGTTCGTTTTCGTCAATTTTTACATCTACATCTTCTGCTTCCGGTAAAACTGCAACTGTTGCTGCAGATGTGTGTACTCGTCCTTGCGTTTCTGTTTTTGGGACTCTCTGAACTCGGTGTACACCAGATTCAAATTTTAACTTAGAAAATACATTTTTTCCTGTGACTGAAAAAACAACTTCTTTATAGCCTCCAGCATCGCTGTCAGAAATACTGATGATCTCGGTTTTCCAACCGTTGTTTGAGGCTACTTTTTGATACATTTCAAATAAATCTCCAGCAAATAAAGACGCTTCTAAACCACCAGTGCCAGCACGAATTTCAATAATGGCATTTTTTTCATCAGCTTCATCTTTTGGTAACATGAAAATTTTAATTTTAGTTTCAAGGTCACCTATTTTTTCTTTAATTTCATTTAACTCTAATTCTGCCATTTCTTTTAACTCTTTATCAGCAGATTTATCTTCTAGAATCTTTTCAGAACCTTCTTTATCCTCAACCATTTTAATATAGTTTTTTACGTCGATAATAATATCTCCAATTGAAGAATATTCTTTTGAATTTTTAACGTATGTATTTTTATCTATATCAGTTTGAGAGAGTGTTTTTTCTAATGTCTCATATCTAGAAATAATTTCTTTAACTTTATTAATTGGTAACATTTTTACTTTTTCTTATTTCTTCTGCTTTATTCTCAACCAGTTTTACAATATGTTCGACAATATCATCGCTTGGAACTTTGTGATCTTGAAGACCTGAAAGATACACCATGTTATTTCCTTTGCCACCACCAGTTAAACCAATATCTGTCTGTGCAGCTTCGCCTGGGCCATTAACAACACATCCAATAATAGAAAGTGTCATAGGTTCTTTTATATGAGAAAGTTTTTTTTCTAAGATTTCAACAGTCTTAATTACTTCGAAAGCTTGTCTTGCGCATGAAGGGCAAGATATAATTTTTACACCTCTATTTTTTAGACCAAGACTTTTAAGAATTTCTAATCCAGCCTTTACCTCTTCCACAGGGTCTGCAGATAAAGATACTCTTATGGTATCTCCGATACCCTCTAATAATAATAAACCAAGACCAATTGATGATCTAACTGTTCCAGAAAATAAACCTCCAGCTTCTGTAATTCCAAGATGTAAGGGGTAATTACATTCTTTAGCTAATAATCTATAAGACCCTACTGCTAGAAAAATATCTGATGCTTTAACGCTAATCTTAAAGTTCTCAAAATTATTCTCTTCTAATAAAGCAATATTTTTTTTAGCACTTTCAACTAAAGCTTCAGGACATGGTTCTTTATATTTTTCTAAAATTTCTCTTTCTAATGATCCCCCGTTAACTCCTATTCTAATTGAACAATTATAATCTTTAGCAGCTTGAACTACCTCTGCTACTCTATCTTTAGAACCAATATTGCCTGGATTTATTCTTAAGCAACTAGCTCCTGCTTTTGCTGCCTCAATTGCTCTTTGGTAATGGAAATGAATGTCAGCAACAATAGGAACGTTAACCTGTTTAATTATTTCCTTGAGCGCTTTTGTAGAATCTTCATCTGGACAAGAAATTCTTACTATATCTGCTCCAGCTTCATGAATAGCATTTACTTGATCTACCGTTTTTGAAACATCAGTAGTTAGTGTATTTGTCATAGATTGAACGGATATTGGATTAGATCCACCAATCTTTAACTCACCAACAGAAATTTCTTTTGATGCTCTTCTTTTAATATCTCTAAATGGTCTTACCGATGTCATTTTTTAATTTAATCTAATTCAAATGCAGAATGCAATGTTTTTACAGCTAGCTCTGTATTTTTATCATCTATTAACACTGAAATTTTAATTTCTGATGTTGAGATTACTAATATATTTATGTTTTTTGAGGCTAAAGCGTTAAACATCTTAAAAGCGACTCCCGGATAAGTTATCATTCCAGCTCCAACAATTGATATTTTTGATACTTTATTGTCAGTTGAAAGTTTATCATAACCAATATCAGATTTAAGACCGCCAAGTATAGTCTCAGTTTTTTTTAAATCATCTCTTTTTATAGTAAAAGTGACATCAGTTTTTTGAGTTTCAGCTGAAATATTTTGAACAATCATATCGACTACAATATTCTGATCATTAAGGGGTTTAAATATTGCAGAAGCTACACCAGGCTTATCTTTTACGCCTACCAGAGTCACTTTTGCATCATCTCTAGTATAAGCAACACCAGTAATTACTTTGTCATAAGAAATTTTATCTTCAGCTAAAATTTGTGTTCCATCTTTTTCAGGAGCAAATGTAGACTTTACATATATCTCAACATCATTCATCATTGCTTTTTGAACTGAAGAGCTTTGCATTACTTTTGCGCCTAATGTTGCCATCTCTAACATCTCATCATAAGAAATTTTCTCAATTTTTTTTGCTTGATCACAAATATCAGGATTAGTAGTAAAAACTCCTTCAACATCTGTATAAATTTCACATCGATCTGCATCTAGTGCTTTTGCTAAAGCGACCGCAGATGCGTCTGATCCACCTCTTCCGATTGTTGATATTCTTAATTTTTCAGAAACACCCTGAAAGCCTGGAACAACAACAACGTGATCATTATTTAAATTTTCTAAAATAGGTTTTGAATTTACAGATACAATTCTACTATTTTTATGTTGACCTTCTGTAACTATAGGAATTTGCCAACCCAGCATCGATCTTGCTTTTATACCTTTGTCTATCAAGCAAGCTGATAAAAGTGCTGAAGTTACCTGTTCGCCAGATGATAAAAGAACATCATATTCTTCATTAGAAAAATTGCTTGAAATAGCTTTTGATTTGTCAACCAAATCATTCGTAACGCCAGCCATAGCAGATACAATCACGGCTATTTTAAAACCTTCTTTTTTTTTATTTACAATTATATCGGCAACATTTTTAATTCTATCGATATTAGCAACAGAAGTACCGCCAAATTTCATTACGATTGTAGTCATTTTATTATTAAAAATTTGTACTTAAATACTCTTCAGTTATAAATTAAACAATACCAACAACGAAAAATATGCAAACAAAAAACACAGCAAATAAAGAAGAAATAGAAAAGTTTAATAAACTCGCTGAAGAATGGTGGAATCCAAAAGGTAAATTTGCACCATTACATAAATTTAATCCTGTAAGACAAGAATATTTAGTAAATGAAATATCAAGTCAATTCGCAAAAGACTTAGATCAAAGCAAACCCTTCAATAATTTAGATATACTTGATGTAGGCTGTGGTGGTGGACTTTTATGTGAACCGCTTTGCCGCCTTGGCGCTAATGTTACTGGCATAGATGCTGCAAAAACAAATATTGAAGTAGCCAAAATTCATATGAAACAAAATGATCTAAAAATTAATTATATCAACATTAAGCCTGAAGAAATTATAAATCAAAAGTTTGATGTCATTTTATGTATGGAAATTATTGAACACGTTGAAGATGTAAATTTTTTTATTGAGAGCTGTGTAAACTTATTGAAACCTAATGGAATTATATTTTTTGCAACTTTAAATAAAACACTTAAGTCATTTGCATTGGCTATAGTTGGGGCTGAATATGTTTTACGTTGGCTTCCAATTGGAACGCATGATTGGAAAAAATTTATATCACCAAACGATATAATTAATAAAGTTTCAAAACATCTTCTTACTCATATAGAAACTAAAGGTGTTACCTTTAATCCCTTTAATAACAAATGGAGTTTAAGTAGTGATACTGATGTAAATTATATGTGTTACTTTAAAAAAAATTAATTATTTGCCTTATCAATCCAAGGTACAGTATTTACTTCAATTCCTTCGTCCAAAAGCTCCTCGGTTTGTTCGGGAGTAGCTTTTCCATAAATACTTCTTACATTTTTTTTGTCATAATGAATTGATCTAGCTTCAGATACAAAATTATCTCCAACGTATTCTGCATTTTTTTCAACATAATCCCTTAGATCTCTTAATTTTTTGTTTACTGTTTTATAAAATTCTTCTTGCTTGTTTTTTTTTGTATCAACTTTTTTAGAAGCAATTTGAGGTGCCATTAATTGTTTAGAAATATTATTTGATTTTCCGCACTGGCAAGAAAGCATTTTTTTCTTTTCTAAGCGGTCATATTCTTTTGAACTTGAAAACCAACTTTCAAATTCTACTCCACATTCACATTTCAAATGATATTTAATCATATAATTAGAGTAATATTGAAAAGTATTTTTTCAATATTTAAATTATTTTTTTTCAAAAAATAGAATAACGCGTCCTAATGTAATCCCAAACTTTTTAACTTTTGCAATATTTATTAAATAACCATCCTCTTGCAAAAACATCCAGTCATCAAATTTTACATTTAAAGTACTATTTCCGACTTTTAACTTAAATCCATATTTCCAATTAAATGCATTACCACTCACCGAACCACTTGCGGTACCAATAACACCATCAGCATATCCAGAATAATGGTTTGGATTATTCTGATCTTTAGTTAATTTCCATTCTCTATAATCCTTGGTTCCATCATCATAAATAAAATCTTCTTTTAAAATTAAATATTTTCCGTCCCAAGATCCATCAATAAAAACTTTAAAACTTTTTTTTATATTTCCAAAACGATCTTCAAATACACCTCTGGCAATAGTTTTTCCGTTAAAATACTCTTCCAACTTTAAAATAGGTTTTTTATCTTTGTAATCTTCTAGTTTCATATTTGAACAAGCATTTATCAAAAGAAAAATAAAAAGGTAAATAATATTTTTCATATTTCATAATACCCATCTTTTAATCTTTTTAAAATCAATAAACCGCCATCTAAAAACTTTTTAGGATAGGGGCCTTTAATATTTAGCCAAGAAAATTCTTTTGTATCCTTGTTTCTTATTTTTCCGTGCCATTTTTCTATACAAAAAACACTCATCATAATAAAATTTTTTTTATCATAGGTATGATTGACTAAATCCAAGTTAATTAAATCTTGTATTTTAATTCGAATACCCAATTCTTCAAAAAGTTCTCGCTTTATAGCTTCTTCAAAAGTTTCATTTTTTTCTAATTTTCCTCCAGGAAATTCCCAGTAATCACCAAAATATTTTTTTGAAGGTCTTTTTGTAAAAAGAATTTTTTTATTTTTTTTTAGTATACAAACTGCAACGAAAGTAAAATTCACTTAATTTCTATAATCTGCATTTATTGAAATATACTTATGAGTAAGATCACAAGTATAAGCCGAAAAACCTGATTTCCCCATGCCAAGATCAACTGACACTTTTATTTCACATCCTTTCATATATTTTGAGGCTAAACTTTCTTTATAAGCTTTTGAAATATTCCCAGATTTAAAAATAATTTGATTACCTAATTTTAAATTTATTTTACTAATATTTGTACTGACTTTAGATTTTCCTATAGCCATTAAAATTCTACCCCAGTTTGGATCTTCTCCAGCAATTGCAGTTTTAAATAATTGTGAGTTTGCAATTGAAAAAGCTATTTGCTTTGCATCTTTTTTGTTTTGGGCCCCCGTTACATCAATTTCTATTAATTTGCTTGCTCCTTCGCCATCTATTGTAATTTGTTTTGCCAAAGACATCATAACTTCATTTAATTTACTCTCAAAAATTCTATATTCCTTAGATTTTAAATTAGTAATTTTTTTATTTTTTGCTTTTGAAGTAGAAAAAATTAAGACCATATCGTTTGTTGATGTATCCCCGTCAACACTTATTGCATTAAATGTTTTTTCTAAATTATTTTTTAAAGCTACTTTTAATAGCTGATTTGAAATATTTAAATCTGTAAAAATAAAACCAAGCATTGTTGCCATGTTGGGAAATATCATGCCAGAACCCTTTGCTATTCCAGCAATATTTATTTTTTGCTTTTTGATTTTAAATGATTTGCTACTTAACTTTGCTATTGTATCGGTAGTCATTATTGCTTTAGCGGCCTTAATCCAAATATTACTAGATGAAGATTTCATCTTATTTATTAAGTCTGGTATTTTTTTTTCTATCTTTTCAATTGGAAACCTTTCACCAATAACTCCAGTTGAAGCACAATAAAACTCTTTGTCTTTCAATTTAATTTGATTGGATATTTTTTTTTGAATTTTTTTTATAGAATTTAAACCTTGTATCCCAGTTAAAGCATTTGCATTTTTTGTATTAACAAATAAAGCTTTAACCTTGTTTGATTTTGACAATTTATTCCATTTAATACATTCTGCAGCAGCTGTAGATTTGGTGAATACGCCTGCATGATTAGCTCCATCTTCAAAATAAAACAAACAAAGATCATTTCTCTTCTTTTTTTTATAAAGATTAGCGCTATTAGTTGATATTTTTAGACCTTTAATGTTTGGAAGATCTACAAAAAGGCCATTTTTTTTTAGAAAATGACTTTTGAAAAATTTTTTTAGTTTTAAATCCATTAGTTTAAAAGTTGATATTTTTAGGGTTTATAAGATACATAAGCAGAATTTACTATTATTAAAAAAGCACTTAACTATGAAACTTAATTTCTTAAATAAATTATTTGGTTCTACAAATGATAGAAAAATAAATGCTTTAAGACCAATTATTGAAAAAATTAATGGTTTAGAAAAAGAAATAGAAAAATTATCCGATAATAATCTTGCCGAAAGAACTAATAATCTTAAAAAAATAGTAAGTGATAATGGAGATTTAGATAAAGTGTTACCTGAAGCTTTTGCTTTAGTAAGAGAAGCAAGCAAAAGGACTATTGGCCAAAGACACTATGATGTTCAGTTAATGGGTGGAATTGTTCTCCATCAAGGGAAAATTTCTGAAATGAAAACTGGTGAAGGTAAAACTTTGGTTGCCACCCTGGCAGCTTATTTAAATGCCTTAACTGACAAAGGTGTTCATATTGTAACTGTGAATGACTACCTTGCTAAAAGAGATTCTGAGTGGATGGGACAAATTTATAAATTTTTAGGTTTAACCGTTGGTTGCTTAACAAATGAAACTCCTGATGAAGATAGAAAAAAAGTTTATCAATCAGATATAGTTTATGGAACTAATAACGAATTTGCTTTTGACTACTTAAGAGACAATATGAAACTTTCGTTAGACGAAATGGTTCAAAGAGAGTTTAGCTACTGTATTGTTGACGAGGTTGATAGTATATTAATTGATGAAGCTAGAACTCCACTTATAATATCAGGGCCAACTGAAGACTCATCAACTGAATATTTTTTGTGTAATAAAATTGTAAATGAATTGAGTGAAGATTTTTACCAAAAAGATGAAAAAGATCGAAATATAACTCTAACTGATCTTGGTGTTGATGCGGTTGAAAAAAAATTAGCAAATGCAAATTTACTTCAAGGCGATAACTTTTACGATCCTAGAAATATTTCACTAGTCCATCATATAAATCAATCCCTTAAAGCAAACAAATTATTTCAAAAAGATAAGGACTACATTGTAAGAGATAATGCTGTTCAGATTATTGATGAATTTACAGGTCGTGTTTTAGATGGAAGAAGATATTCTGATGGTCTTCATCAAGCCATCGAGGCTAAGGAGGGTGTTCCGATACAAAATGAAAATCAAACTTTTGCATCTACGACATATCAAAATTATTTTAGACTTTACAAAAAACTGTCCGGTATGACTGGAACTGCGCTGACAGAAGCTCAAGAGTTTTATGATATTTATAAACTTGATGTTGTTGATATGCCCACAAACGTTCCAGTTAAAAGGTTAGATTTAAATGATCAAATTTATAGAACTGAAAAAGAAAAGGTAAATGCAATTATAGAAAATATTAAAGAGGCAAATAAAAATGGCCAGCCTGTTTTAGTTGGAACAACCAGTATTGAAAAATCAGAGGAACTTTCTATCTATTTAAAGAAAAATAATTTAAAACATAATGTTTTAAATGCCAAACAGCACGAAAAAGAAGCTTCAATCATTGCGCAAGCAGGAAGATTAAAAGCAATAACTATTGCAACCAATATGGCTGGTCGTGGTACTGACATTCAGCTTGGTGGTAACTTAGAGCTTAGAAAATTAGAAGCATCTGACAAAAATCAAGAAGAAATTAATTTTAAAGAAGAAAAACAAAAAGTCATGGATGCTGGTGGTCTATTCGTTATAGGAACTGAAAGACATGAAAGTAGAAGAATTGATAATCAATTAAGAGGTCGATCTGGTCGACAAGGTGATAATGGTAAATCTATTTTCTTTTTAAGCTTAGAAGATGATTTAATGAGAATTTTTGGGTCTGAAAGAATTGACTCAATGTTGCAAAAATTAGGCTTTAAAGAAGGCGAAAGTATCGATCACCCTTGGATCAATAAGGCATTAGAAAAAGCTCAGCAAAAAGTTGAGGGTAGAAACTTTGATATTAGAAAATCATTATTACAGTTTGATGATGTTATGAGTGATCAAAGACGTGTAATTTACGAACAAAGATTAGAGATTCTTAAGACTGAGGATATATACCGTACTACAAATAATTTCTTTGAAGATGTTTCTAACGATATAATTGACTACTCAAAATTACCAGTGGAAAATTTAGATAAAGGAATTCTAAAATCAAGAATTGAAAGAATTTTAGGAGCTAAATTAAATGATACAGATATTGATAACTTCATTCAACTTAATCAGGACGAAAAGATAAATAAGTTAAAAACAAAATTTGAAGATAAAAGGAAAGATAGGATTAGCAAAGTTGGGGATGAGGTAAACAAAGATATTGAAAAGAAAATATTTCTACAAAATTTAGACTTTGAATGGCGTAGTCATCTTCAATATTTAGAACAATTAAGACAAGTTATTGGTCTACGTGGTTATGGTCAAAAAAATCCAATTGATGAGTATAAAAGAGAAAGCTTTAATTTATTTCAACAACTTCTGGAAAAAATAAAGGAAAATATAGTTATCTTTTTATCAAATATTGAAGTTACTATTGCAGAACAAATGCAAAAAGAACTTTCAAAAGATGTTTCAAAAGTCAGTAGACCAGAGGGTTGCTTGCTTGAAAATTCTGATAAGAATAAAATCTCAAGAAATGAAAAATGTCCTGCAACAGGTAAAAAATTTAAATCTTGCTGCGGATCTCTAGTTTAAGAAAAAAAACAACCCTAATAATGTAGCTATAGATATTAAAAGAGTTATATAAATTACTTTTTTATTTTTATTAAAATTATCTTTTATCTTTCTGTTACTGAAACCATCAAAAGAAACAATATCGGCTGGTAAATTATTACCAACATTTTTAAACTTCTCTGTTCTTTCATTCATAACTTCAATTGAAGATTTAGATTTGTAATATTGGATATGACTTAAAATTTCTTGTTTTATTTTACTAGACATTAAATCTGGATTTCTATGAGCTCCACCTTTTGGTTCAATCAAAATACCATCAATAATTTCATATTTATAAAGATCTTGAGCAGTTAAATGCATTGCCTCGGCAGCGTCTTTGGATTTCGTCGCGTCTTTCCATAATATGGATGCGCATCCTTCTGGAGAAATTACGGAATAAATAGAATGTTCTAACATTAAAACTTTGTTCGAAGTTGCCAAAGCTATAGCGCCTCCTGAGCCTCCTTCGCCAATTACGATTGAAATAATTGGAACTTTCAAACCTAAACAACAATTAATTGATTGAGCTATTGCTTCCGCCTGCCCTCTTTCCTCAGCACCCTTCCCTGGGTAAGCACCTGGTGTATCTATAAATGTAACAACAGGAACATTGTAATTTTCGGCCAATTTCATGAGTCTTATACATTTTCTATAACCCTCAGGTCTCATCATTCCAAAATTTCTCTTAATTCTTGACTGAGTGTCATTTCCTTTTTCCTGACCAATGACCAAAACTGACTCACCGTTTATTTTTGCAAAACCAGTAATCGCGGCATCATCCTCTCCAAAATTTCTATCACCAGATACTTGCTGAAAGTTCTCAAAAATAGATGAAATGTAAAATTCAGCTTTAGGTCTATTTTCATGCCTAGCAATTTTAGTTTTTTTCCAACCATCAAGATTAGAGTATATTTCATCAATTTTTACTTTGATCTTATTTTCTAATTCGTCGATTTGAGAATTATTTACAGACGAAAGGCCTCCCTCTTCATTGAAAGGGTGTTTTAACTCTTCTAAGTTTTTATCAAGTTGTTCAAGATCTTTTTCAAATTCTAAATATTGCATTTTTTATAAGCTAAATTCGCTGTTTATAAATGTAGTTTTCAAACTATCTAATTTTATATTATCAAAAATTTTTATTATAGCCAAAATATCTCTTGTATAATTATTCTTAGTTTGATCCAAATCTGCAATAAATAATAAAGTTTTAAGTATCGCCTCATCGTTTAATTTTTTTTCGATAGAATTAAATATTTCATTCGGTATATAAATTTCTTTATTATATATTACATCAGACATTGACTTGGGTAGATCGATTTTTTGTACATTTAAAATGTTGATTAAAGCGATATCTTTATTAGTTAATTTATAACTTTTTTCTTTAATTTTTTTATCAAAATCTCCGAGAAGATTTAAGATTTTCTTTTTATCTTTTTTAGTTAATTTTTTATCAAGTAATTTTTTTATTTCTGAAGAAAAAAAATAACTATTATTAAAGCTTTTATCTTTATTTTCTTCAGATATTTTAAAATTTTTAATTTTTTCTACAATTTTTTGATCAATCAAATCAGGGTTTGTTGAATAAATCCCTTCTAGTTCTAAATAATAAACTGGTTCAGCAATCTTTTCTAAACCGTTAACCGTTAATTTATCTTTAAAATTATTTAAAATCTTTAATTTGATATCAGGTTTTTGAGCAAGTAACATTGCTTGATATAAAATTGCATGAGACTCGGGACGTCTCAAATTTTTTACAGCATCTTCAACTTGAAATAACTGGTTAAATGAAAAATTATATTTTTTATAAATATCTAAAATTTTTTCATAAGGATAAAGATCTTCATTAACTGAACGTTCTAAAAAAATTACTAAATCATTTAATTCCTTTTTTTTATCTGGGGATGTATCTTTCATTGCATCATCTAAAAGTTTATTAGCTAAATTACTTTTAAAAAAATAATTTCTTAATTCTTTAGATTTTGAAAAATTATTATATTTTAATTCAAGACTATCGTTCGTGATTAGAGTAAGGTGTGTGTAGAAAACATTATCAAAATTTATATCACTCTTTTGATCACTTATGCCTGTCAGAAAATTTATCTTTCCAACAAAAAAATTATCCAAAGAAGATGTTTCTCGCGTTAACTCAAGTTGAGACTGGGCTTGTTTAATCTTTTTATTATTTATTAAACAAAAAATTTTATATTTTTCTAAATCAATACTCTGGACATCAACAGTCATTAGCTTGGTATAACTACACGCTTTATCTATTTGGCCTAAAGATAAATAATGAGTAAACAAAAATTTTAGTAATTTAGCATTTTTATTAATGATTTTGTTCTGATCAATAACCTGATCAATAAGTTTCATCTTTTGATTATTTATTAACCACTCAGCAATAAACCTTAGATGCCTCTCTCCTTTATCTTCAAAAACATTTATATTTGATTTTGAAAACAATACTTTTTCTGAAACAGCAACTAAACTGTTTTTTTCTTTATTTAATAATGTCTCGAAAACTCTGCTATATAAATTATTATCAACATCAGACCAAAAATTTAAGTTTATTTTCGTATCCTTAGGTTCGTATAATCCAAAAATAAGTTCCTGATCATTTATTTCTTCAGATTGACTAATTTCATTTACACTTAAATTTAATTTTTCTTTATCAAAAGTAGTTTGGGGTAAATCTTTGTTTAAATTATTTTCTGAATTTTCGATTTTTTTATTTTGATTTTCCTTAATAGTTATTTCTTGTGACTGTTTCCATATATCTTTAGGCTCACTCAAAACTAAAGATGATGAGGATACAAAAATAGATAAAATTAAAATTCTTTTACTTAACTTTAACAGCGATATCATTAGGTAAGGTTTTCTTACTTGCTTTTGTTTCTGGTGATATATCTAAATAATTAACAAAGTACATTGCCCCATAAACAATTAATACGATAGGAAATATTTTTTTAAGTATAAAATTTTTAATCATTAAGAATTAGTTTTATAAACATTTTAGTCAAAAATATGTTATTAAATTAATATTATTCAGCACACAATGTTAAAAACAATAGTTTTAGTCGGAATGATGGGCTCTGGTAAAACCTCTATTGGTAAAGAGCTTGCAAAATCACTAAATATTAACTTTATTGATAGTGACAAGGAAATTGAGCTTAAATGCAAAAAAACGATCCCTAAAATTTTTGAAACAAAAGGTGAAACATATTTTAGAAAAATTGAAGAAAAAATTTGTGTTAAACTTATAGATGGTAATCCAAAAGTTTTGTCACTTGGGGGTGGTGCTTTTTTAAATAGCGCTATAAGAAAAAAAATCAATAAACTAGGTCTTTCAATATGGATTAGTCCCAGTTTAGAAACTATTTATGAAAGGCTTGGTAAATCAAAAAATAAAAGACCTTTGTTAAACTATAAGAATTTAAAAAGATCTATTAAAGTAATTTATGACAGTAGAAAAGAACAATATAATAAAGCCAATTATACAATTAGAACAAAGTCTGATAACAAAAAAAATATCGTAAAAAAAATTATAGAAATATTATGAAAACACTAATTGTAAAAACTTCTTCAAAAAAATACCCAATTTATATTGGTCAAAATATATTATCAAAATTTAGTTTTTTTAAAAAAAAACACCTTAAAAATACAAAAAATATTTTAATAGTATCCTCAAAAAAAATTCCAAAAAAATATATGTTAAGTTTAAAGAAAAATACAAAAGGAATAAAATATTACACTATAATTTTGCCAGATGGTGAAGTTATAAAACAGGATCAATTTTTAATCAAAATCATAAATTTATTATCTAAGTGTAATTTTGGTAGAAATGACTGTGTTATCGCAGTGGGCGGAGGAGTTATTGGTGACCTTGCAGGTTTTGCATCAAGTATATTTAAAAGAGGGATTAATTTTGTTCAAGTTCCCACAACTCTTCTTTCTCAAGTAGACTCATCTGTTGGAGGTAAAACTGGAATAAATAATAATTTTGGAAAAAATCTTGTTGGAACTTTTTTTCAACCTAATTTTGTTTTAATTGATATTGATACTCTTAATACCCTTCCAAGAAGAGAGATGATTGCAGGTTTCGCTGAGGTTTTAAAATATTCATTAATTTTAGATAAAAAATTTTTTAATTGGTTAAATAAAAATGGAAAAAAAATTATAAATAAAAAATCTAAAAATTTACTTACCGATGCTATTTACACTAGCTGCAAACATAAAGCTTATGTAGTAAAAAAAGACGAAAAAGAAAAAAATTTAAGAGCGATATTAAATTTTGGACATACGTTCGCACATGCAATTGAAACCGTGACTGGGTATTCTAAAAAGATAATTCATGGTGAGGCTGTTCTTATTGGAATGGCTGTGGCTTCAAGATTATCAAATCAAATGGGATACTTAAAAAGGCACGAACTTGAAAGTATTTTATCTTTATATCAAAAATTAAAATTAAATTTCCAGTATAAGAAATTTGTGAACTCGAAAAATATCAAGAAAGTTTTTCAAATTATGAATAACGATAAAAAATCTGATGGAAAAAAAATTAAAATAATTCTTTTAAAAAAAATTGGTTTATCTATAATTAAGGAAACAACATTGAAAAAAACATTTATTCCCTTAATTCAAAAAGATTTAAAAGATGGAATTTACTAATTATTTACCCGTTTTTTACATCGCAATACTCATCGTTATCTCAGGGATGTTTTCTGGTTCAGAAACATCAGTAACGTCGGTAAATAGAAGTAAGATTCATAAACTTGCGAATAAAGGTGATCGAAAAGCTAAAAAGCTCCTAAAACTAATAGATAACAGAAATGATCTTATTAGCTCTATTTTAGTTGGTAATAATATAGTGAATATCCTTGCATCAGTTTTAGCAACAGCAGTTTTAATTGAATACTTTGGTAGTGATGGAATTTTTTATTCTACTCTTGTAATGACTTGCTTAATCGTAATTTTTGCAGAAGTTTTACCTAAAAATATTGCTTTGATAAAAGCAGACCGATTTGCTTTATTTTTTTCAACTCCATTAACAATTTTTGTAAAAATATTTTATCCAATAAGCTTGATTTTAAAATTTCTGAATCACACAACATACAAAATATTTGGAATTGATCATAAAAATTCTACGAATTCAGTGACCGAGGATATACGTAATATGATTGATATGCACGAAGATGAAGGAGACTTGCATAAAGATGAAAGTGAAATGATCAATGCAATTCTCGACTTAAAGGAAATTACAGTTGAAAAAATTATGACTCACAGAAAAAATATATTTTCTCTAAATTTAAATGAAACAAAAAAAATATACTCAACTATTGCTTCCAGCTCGTTTAGTAGAATACCTGTATGGAAAGATGACCCAAATAATATTTTGGGCATTATTCACGCCAAAAATATTTTAAGTAGTTTAGATGATGATGGTAAAATAAGCTTAGAAAAAGTTAAACAAGGTATTATTAAACCGTGGTTTATACCCGAAACCACAAAAGTAAAAGATCAACTTAATGAGTTTATTAAAAGAAAAGAAAAGATTGCATTTGTGGTAGATGAGTATGGAGAGCTAATGGGGCTAATATCATTAGAGGATATAATTGAAGAAATTGTTGGAAACATCTTTGATGAAAAGGACTTCTCTACAATTGGAATAAGAAGAATAAATGAAAATCAATATAGAATAAGAGGAGATGTAAATATTAGAGACATTAATCGTGAGCTAGATTTAAATCTTCCAGAAAATGATGCTTCAACACTAGCTGGTTATATTATTTTTAAAACAGAAGCTTTACCTGAAGTCGGCCAAACATTTAAATTCGATAACATTGTTTATGAAATTCTAAATAAAAATAAAAATCAAATTACTCAAATCAAAATCATATTAGAAAAATCTACTAAGCATTAATAATTTCAATTTCTAAAGCATGAATAAAGCTCTTCATTTCTTCTGAAAGACATGAATAAATCTTTTGATGTGATTTAACTTTCGGAAGTTCGCTTAGTTGCTTATCTTTAATAATTAATTTGAAATGACTTATGCCATTATTTGGGGATTGTTGATGATTTTGATGTAAATGAGAATTGTTAACAACTTCAACCTCATTAATTCCTAAATTATTTAAAAGTTTTTTTTTAATTAATGTTTCGGCATTCATAATTATTTTATATTATATATTGTTTATGAAAAAAAGTTGCGAAAAAATAAATTGTTTTGAACGTGGTTTTAAAGAAGTACTGATAAGAGATAAAAAAAATAAAGAATACAAAGTATTATGTCATCATCACTTTGAACAATATACAAAAAACCAAGACTTAAATTGTAATTGGGATTCTTGTAAACAACTTGGCGAGTTCAAAGCTCCAACTAAAGGTGAAGGTGACTATCTATGGTTTTGCGAGGATCATATTAAAGAGTATAATAAAAAATGGGATTTCTTTGAAGGTATGTCTCAAGCGCAAATAGAAGACTTTGTCTTTAAAGATATTATTGGACATAGAAAAACACAAAAATTTGGATCAATGGATACTTTTTTTCATGAATTATGGAACAATGCTATTGAGGATGAATTGTTAAATCTTTCAAAATTTAAAAATACCTTAAATCAAGAGAACCAAAAATATACTGACAAACAAATTGCAGCTTTAAAAAAAATGGATCTTAAACCAAATATTACTTGGTTAGCGATAAAAGAACAGTTCAAAAAACTTGTTAAAAAATATCACCCTGATATGAATGCGGGCGACAAAAAATACGAAGAAAAACTAAAAGAAATTACAATCGCATATTCGTATTTAAAAACATCGCTAAGCGATAAACAAAAGGTAGCTTAATTAATGTTTGCTGAACAACCAGATTTAAAGATTTCTGTTAAACAAACTTTTAATATTGATACAGATATAGAAGTCCCTGCTTTTTCTGACAAAAATGATTATGTCCCGGAAATAGATAATAATTACATTTTTGATAAAGAAACTACTTTGGCAATTCTTGCCGGTTTTTCAAATAATAAAAGAGTAATGGTCCAAGGGTATCACGGTACAGGTAAATCAACACACATTGAGCAAGTTGCAGCAAGATTGAATTGGCCTTGTGTTAGAGTAAATTTAGACAGTCACGTAAGCCGTATCGATTTAATAGGTAAAGATGCAATTGTGATTAAGGATGGAAAACAGATTACAGAATTTAAAGAAGGTATTTTGCCTTGGTCACTACAAAATCCAGTAGCGCTAGTTTTTGATGAGTACGATGCTGGGAGACCAGATGTAATGTTTGTTATTCAAAGGGTTTTGGAAACCGAGGGTAAGTTTACACTTTTAGATAAAAATAAAGTCATAAAGCCAAATAATTCTTTTAGATTGTTTGCAACGGCAAATACAATTGGGCTTGGAGATACAAGCGGACTTTATCACGGAACCCAACAAATTAATCAGGGCCAAATGGATAGATGGAATATTGTTACAACTCTAAACTATCTTGATCCCAAAAAAGAAGAGGCAATCATTCTAGCAAAGTGTGAGTTTTTAAACTCAAATGACGGTAAACAAATTATAAAAAATATGGTGCAAGTCGCGAATCTGACTCGAAATGGATTTGCGAATGGAGACATATCAACTGTAATGAGTCCTAGAACGGTTTTGACATGGGCCGATAATTATAAAATTTTTTCTGATTTAAAACATTCTTTCAAAGTATCATTTTTAAACAAGTGTGATGAACTAGAAAGACCTATCATTTCAGAATATTATCAAAGATGCTTTGGAGAAGATGTTTTGTCAACAGAAGATAAAAATTCCAAACCTAATGGCTGACCACCCAAATTTAGAAAAGTATAAAACTGCAATTCACTCTACAGCAAAAGCAATTGCGAGAAGTAACCTAAAGGAAAAAAGAGAAAAATTTGAAAAAATTACTAAACCAAAAATTTTATCTTCCGAAAATAAAGAAGAAATTTTAGAGGCAAGAGTCTTGGCAGATAGCGAAGCTTTAAAAATAAAATATAGTGATGAAAATATATTAAATAAAAACCTTCCAACAGGAACAATTAGTAAAACTATTTATAATATTGCTGAGAAAATTAGATATGAAAAGATTGGCTCAGATCAATACAAAGGTATTAAAAGTAATTTAAATAATTTTTATCAAAAAAAAATTTCGGAAAGTAATGTGCATTCACAAAATTTTATTGCTGACGCATTTGAAGCATATCTACGTGGTAAAGTATTAGATTTTAAAATTCCAGAAAATAAAAAAGAAGATTTTAAGAGATGGAATGAAATTTTTGACAACAAAGTTTCTGATAAAATATCATCATTAATTAAAAGCTTAAATGATCAGGAGACATATGGCAAAAAAGTTCAATCAATTATTGATGATCTAGAAATTCAAGACCAAAATCAAAATCCACAGAACGCGCAAAATGAAGAGGATAATGAGGACAATAATAAGGAGCAAGATAGCGAAAAACAACAATTACAAGAACAAGAAAATCAACAATCTCAAAATCCAGAATTTGATATGGAAAATCTTGTTCCAGAAATAGATTTTGACCCAAGTTTAAATGATCAAGAGATTGCTTTAGAGGATAGTGATGATGAAGATATACAAACTACTAGATCTCAAAAGCAAGTATCAAATGATAATAAAAAATATAAAATTTTTACAAATCAATTCGACAAAGTATTAGAAGCAAATGAACTTATAACAGATGAAGAGATTTTTAAATTGAGAAACAATCTTGATATCCAACTATCATCTCTACAATCCTTCATTTCGAGATTGGCAAATAAATTGCAAAGAAAACTTTTAGCTAAACAAAATAGGTCATGGAATTTTGATCTTGAAGAGGGCTTATTAGATGCATCTAAGCTACCTAGAATTATTATGGATCCGTTTAATTCTCTCTCTTACAAAAAAGAAAAGGATATTGATTTTAAAGATACGGTTGTAACCTTACTGATTGATAACTCAGGATCAATGAGAGGGAGGCCAATTACTATAGCAGCGATTTGCGCAGATATATTATCTAGAACGTTAGAACGATGTTCAGTTAAAGTTGAAATTTTAGGTTTTACCACCATGAACTGGAAAGGTGGAAAAAGTAGAGAACTTTGGATGAAACATAAAAAAGAAAGTCCTGGTCGATTAAATGATCTTTGTCATATTATTTATAAGTCTGCAGATACACCGTGGAGAAGATCTAAAAATAATTTAGGGTTAATGTTAAAAGAAGGAATTTTAAAAGAAAATATTGATGGTGAAGCAATTCTTTGGGCTTACAATCGCCTAAAAAAAAGAAAAGAGGAAAGAAAAATTATTATGGTTATCTCTGATGGCGCTCCTGTTGATGACTCTACGCTTTCAGTAAATTCTCCAAGTTATTTAGAACAACATTTAAAAAGAGTGGTACAATGGATCGAAAACAATTCTGATATAGAAATTAATGCAATCGGAATTGGGCATGATGTAACTAACTATTATGAAAAAGCTATCAAAATTGCAGATGTTCAAGAACTAGGTGACGCAATGGTAGATCAACTTGTAGACTTGTTTATTAACTCACCTACTAGAAAAAGAACCTTGAATTAACTCTAAATTTTTGACCATCAATCTAAATGGTACAAGCATTAACATTGCAATTACAATCTTAACAATAAAATCACCTAACGCTAATGTTACCCATGGAACTTCGGTACCGTAAAATGCAATTGAGAAAAATAAAACTGTATCAATCGCAGATGAAATAATTGATGATAAAAATGGAGGTATAAACCATAACTTATGATCTCTTAATTTATTGAAAATATTTGCATCCAGCAATTGAGCTATTAAAAAAGCTGTTCCTGATCCAATAACAATTCTTAGTGAAATTAAATTAAGTTCACTGATTGAAAAAAATAAAGAAATTAAAATTCCCCAAACAAAACCTACGTGAATTACTCTTTTAGTGAAATTGATCCCATGAAGTCTATTTACTAAATCAGTAACTAAAAAAGCAACCGGATATGTGAAAGCCCCCCAAGTTAAAACATCATTAAGATTTAAAAAATTAAATGGAAATTGAACTAAATAGTTAGATGCCAAAACAATTAGCATCATTGATAGAATATAAGGTATTAGCTTTTTATTAATCAATTAGCTTTGGCTTTTGTTTTAACCATTAGAGCTTTCTTCAATTTTTTTATTCTTGGTGCTAAATTTTTATTTTTTGCTCTAATTAAAAACTGATCAAGACCACCTCTAAAATCAACAGCTTTTAAAGCTCTTGTTGAAATTTTCAAACTAACATTCTTTTTTAATAACTCGCTTTTAAGAGAAACTTTTTTTAGGTTGGGAAAAAACTTTCTTTTAGTTTTGTTATTAGCGTGAGACACCTTATGTCCACTCATCGGTCTTTTGCCAGTCAATTCACATATATTTGCCATAGGTGGTCAGGATATATTTCCTTAAAATGTTTTGGTCAAGGTGTTTTTAGAGCCATTTTATGCGCTCTGTCCGTTTGACAATTAATAATTAGAGGCATAATTGTAATTAAATAATAAACAATGTTAAATGTTTGATTTTTACTTACCGATTGCAGAAGTAACAATTAATATTCCATTATTACTACTAATTAGTGCCGCCGTAGGTTTTTTAACAGGTTTACTAGGAATTGGAGGCGGATTCCTAATGACACCTATATTAATATTTTTAGGAATACCTCCTGTATATGCAGTTGCAAATGGAGCAAATAATATCTTGGCTGCATCAGTATCTGGGTCATTAGCTCATTATTTTAAAAATCACATTGATGTAAAAATGGGAGTTTTAATTTTAGTCGGTGGTCTCATAGGATCAATCATAGGTGTTGAAATTTTTATTTTCTTTTTAAAAAAAGGGACAATTAACAGTCTGATATCTGTTTCATATTTCATATTACTAAGCTCTATAGGACTAATGATGTTTTATGAAAGCTTGAGTGAAATGAGAAGAATTAGAAACAATAAATTCATTAAAAGAAGAATGCATCAACATTATTGGATACACAATTTACCCTTTAAAGTAAGAATTCATGCTTCAAAGTTATATATTAGTGCTATTGGTCCAATATTTTTTGGAGTACTTATCGGTCTGATATCATCATTGCTTGGTGTAGGAGGAGGTTTTATCCTCGTTCCAATCTTAATTTATATAATCGGTATGCCAGCTAAACTCGTTCCAGGTACATCACTTTTTGCAATGATATTTGTTATGATCATAGTAACTTTGCTTCATGCAATAGCAAACTATACTATCGATATTTATCTTGTATTCATATTAGCGCTTGGCTCTGTCGTTGGTGCGCAACTAGGTTCAATTATAAGCAGTAAACTTGCTGGTGAAGAATTAAGAGGTTTACTTTCAATTTTAATTTTAACTTTTGGTTTTAAATTTGGTTATGATTTATTCTTTTCTAAAATTTTACCATCAATGAATATTGCCAGTACTATTCCTCCAGAATTTAATAGTTTTACAAATTTAATTATAAATGTGTCACAAAATTATCCGGTAATTTATGGAATAGCGTCTGTGAGTATAGCTATAATAGTAGGAATTGCAGTCGCATACTCATTTAAAAAAGTATTGTAATGAGTCACCTAAGCTTTGTTAAGACATTATGCTACTCAGGAGCAATTCCCTTTTACATTCTTGCTATTATAAGTTTTCTTTACAAGAATTTTTTTATCTTTGATCTTTTCTCGATATATTCGTTAGTAATTTTAAGTTTTTTATTTGGCTCAAGTTGGTTAATGACTATTTTTTTTGAAAAAGGAAATGTTTCGAAAAAATTAATTTTTTTCATTGTAATCACACCTGTGTTACTAATTTTTGTAGAAATATTTATCCAAATACAAATTAAATTATTTATTTACTCATTGTGTTTTTTTGGGATCTATCTAATTGATAACAAATATCTTAAAAACTTAGACTATTTAAAAATTCGAAAAAACTTGACAATACAAGTTATTTTTAATCACATGCTAATTTTAATTAGCATTTATACCGACAGCCTCTGAAATATTTTTTAAACCATCTTGATTCAAAAGTTCAACTAATTCTTTATTAATATTAGAAGCTACATAAGGGCCTTTAAAAACCATAGAAGTATAAAGTTGTACTAAATTTGCCCCACATTTAATTTTTTCATAAGCTGTTTTTCCATCATTTACCCCGCCAACGCCAATAATAGGAATTTTGCCTCTTAATTTTTTGTAAAAATTCAAAATTACTTTGTTTGAAACTAAGTTTATTGGGCTACCAGATAAGCCGCCAGATTCTCTTTTGTTTTCATCTAATAAATCTTCTTTTCCTTCAACAGAAGTATTTGTTAAAATTAAACCATCAATTTGTTTATCCAAAAAAATTTCAGATAAATTATTAATTTCTGAAATATCAATATTGGGTGATAGTTTAAATATAATAGGTTTTATTTTTTCTTTTTGATTTCTAAAATTTAGTATTGCATCAATTAGATTAATAATTTTTTCTTTATCATGCAATGACCTTAGGTTTGGTGTATTCGGAGATGAAATATTAATGGCTATATAATCAGCTTGATCATAAAATTTTTCTAAACATGTGAGATAGTCATCATTTTTAGTGGCATTTTCTTTATTGGGTCCAATATTAATACCTAGAATTCCATTGTGCAAATTATTAGCAATACGATTAAAAATTTTTTCCATACCTTCGTTTGGAAAGCCAAGTCGGTTAATAATAGCTTTGTCTTGATTTAATCTAAATACTCTTGGCTTTGAATTTCCCTCTTGAGGTTTTGGTGTAATTGTACCAACCTCTGCATAACCAAATCCTAATTTGTAGATAGAGTTATAAACTTCTGCATTTTTATCAAATCCAGCTGCTAGCCCTACAGGATTTTCAAACTCAATACCAAAAACTTTGGACCTCAATTTTTCATGAGGTTTAAATTTGAATAAATCAAATGGAATTATATTTGTTTTTAAAAATTTTATTGCTAATTGATGTGCAACTTCTGGGTCTGTTTGTTTTAAAAATGAGTTAAAAATATCATAAAACATTCTATCTTTTTAAACTGTCCTCCAGCAATTTAATAGTTTCTTCACGTCCAAAAAAGCTGATAAACGAACCCATTCTTGGTCCTTGTTCATCTCCAAATACAATTTCATAAATTGCTTTAAACCAATCTCTTAATTTTTCTTTTGGATAATAATTTTTTCCAACTGTAAAAACTTCAGTTTGTATCTCTGAGGGATCTTTCCCATCTGGCATTTTTTTTAAGACTTCAATTAAATCCATTATTGCTTTTTTCTCGTTTTCATTTGCAGGCCTATATTTTTTTGAAGGCTTTACAATGTCATTAAAATATTGAATTGCATTTTTAGTTAATTTTTGAAGTATAGGATGATCTTCTTTCACAATATGTGAACTATAGTTATTAATAAACTTCCATAAAACTTCTTCATTTTCAGCATTACTTGCGCTGACTAAATTCAAAAGCACACCAAAGGAAATTACATTCTTTTCTTTAGGGGGAGAACCATTGTGAACGTGCCATACTGGATTACCTAATTGCTCTTTGATTTCTTGACCTTGAAATTTTTCTAAAAAAGTTAAATATTCATCTACTGCTTTTGGAATAACTTGAGGGTAAAGTTTTTTAGCCCTTTGTGGATTTTGATACATATATAATGCTAAGCTTTCTTGGGTCGCGTATTTTAACCACTCTTCAATAGCAATACCGTTACCTTTTGATTTTGAAATCTTCTCTCCTTTCTCATCTAAAAATAATTCATAAGCAAAACCATTTGGAGTTGGGCTTCCTAATGTTTTACAAATTTGACCTGATAGTTCTGCACTTGGAATTAAATCTTTTCCATACATTTCAAAATCAACTTTAAGTGCTGACCATCGCATTGCCCAATCAACTTTCCATTGTAATTTACAAGCACCATCAGTAACTTTAGTTTTAAATTTCTTTCCATTGTTATCAAAAACTACCTCATTTTGTTTTTCATCAATCTCAACAATTGGTATTTCTAAAACTTTGCCAGTATCTAAACAGATAGGTAGAAAAGGGCTGTACGTTTTCTTTCTATCACTACCAAGTGTTGGTAAAATGATATTCATTATCTTTTCATAATTTTTTAAAACATTGATTAATTCATTATTAAATTCACCGGTCTTATACATTTGAGTTGAGCTCTTGAATTCATAATTGAAATTAAATTTATCTAAAAACGTTTTTAACATTGCGTTGTTATGTTCACCAAAACTTGGAAATTTTTCAAAAGGATCTGGAACTGCAGTTAAAGGTTTGTTTAAATTTTTTTCTAATAAGTCGCTATTAGGAATGTTCTCTGGAACTTTTCTAAGTCCATCCATATCATCTGAAAAGGTAAATAATTTTACTGGAATATCAGAAATTTTTTTAAATGCCTGAATGACCATAGTTGTTCTACAAACTTCTCCAAAAGTTCCAATATGAGGTAATCCGCTCGGGCCATACCCGGTTTGAAATAAGACATGACCTTTCTTTTCTAATGCTTTTCCTTTTCTTTTAAGAATTGCTCTTGCTTCAACAAATGGCCATGCATTGGAGTTTAAATATTCTGAACTCATAAGTATTTTGTTTATAGGCTAAAATTAGCTTTTTTCAAATTACAAACATTTCAAAAGTTGTCTAAAAAAAATATTAATATAATTTCATTCTAACTGCTTCGAAATGAATTCTGGATTAAAAACTACTTTCCTAATTATCGGATATCTAATTATAATCTTATCTGGTTTCATGATTATTCCTCATATTGTTGAAATGACAATTGGTGATAAATCGCAACACTTTCTAGTAACTGGAATTTTGTCAGCATTTATTGGAACGCTATTAGTATTAATAAGCCAAACCAAAGATAGATCTTTGAATGTCCAACAAGCTTTTTTGATGACAAATCTTGCCTGGTTATCTATTTGTTTTTTTGGAGCTATACCTCTATATTTTTCATCACTCGATTTAACTTTTACAGATGCATTTTTTGAGAGTGTTTCTGGTATCACCACTACAGGATCTACAATACTGCCAGACATTGAAAGGGCTTCAAAGGGAATTTTGGTTTGGAGATCATTGCTTCAATGGCTTGGGGGGATTGGTATTATCGTTATGGCAATTACTATTTTACCGTTGTTAAATATCGGTGGGATGCAGTTATTTAGATCTGAAGGTATGGAAGTTGAAAAAGTAGTTCCAAAAGTTACCGAAATTGCCTTATCAATCACAAAAATTTATATTTTCATCACCATCTTATGTTCTTTGGCTTATTGGCTTGCCGGCATGAATGTTTTTGATGCAATAAATCATGCTCTAACGACAGTATCAACTGGTGGTTACTCTACTCACAGTCAATCTATCGGTTACTTTAATAGTTCACTAATAGAGGTGGTTGCTATCATATTTATTATTACAGGGAGTGTACCTTTTTTAGCTTACATAAAATTTATACGAGGAGATTTGTTTGTATTTTTTAAAGATAAACAAATAATAGGTTTTTTTTTAATTTTAGTTGGATCAATACTTATCATCACAATTCACTCATACGTAAATAGAAGTGATGCTTTAATTTTAGCACTAAGAGATGCAGCATTTAATGTAACATCTATTATAACAGGAACTGGATATACAACAAAAGATTTTAGCGCATGGGGAAACTTTTCTGTTTTTTTCTTTTTAGTTTTAATGTTTGTGGGTGGTTGCTCTGCTTCAACAACTTGCGGGATAAAAGTTTTTAGATTTCAAATTATTTTATCTTTTATTGATCAACAGGTTAAAAAAATATTTTATCCTAATGGGGTGTTCCCAATAAAGTACAACAACCAAAATATTAATGATCAATTTTTAACTTCGGTTCTTGCTTTTGTTTGTCTGTACATATTTATATTCTTTATTTTAACACTTTTACTATCGCTTACTGGATTAGATTTAATTACTTCTGTTTCAGCGGCTGCAACCTCAATTTCAAACGTAGGTCCAGGACTTGGTCATGTTATTGGACCAGATGGAAATTTTTTTATATTATCTGATAGTGCGAAGTGGCTTTTAAGTTTAGGAATGCTGCTTGGTAGACTAGAGTTACTTACTGTTTTAGTTTTATTTTTACCTGCTTTTTGGAGAAATTAATCTGATAAGCACCAATCAATAATCGCCTTTTGTCCGTGCAATCTATTTTCTGCTTGCTGCCATACTAAAGATTGTTTCCCATCAATAACAGAAGAGGTAACCTCTTCTTCTCTTGCTGCTGGTAATACATGCAAGTAAATTGAATCTGGTTTTGCTAGACTCATTAATTCATCATTAACTTGGAACTGTTTCAAATCACTCTTTTTCTTTTTAGTATCACCTTGATCACCCATCGAAACCCACTTGTCAGACATTATGCAATCAGCTCCAGCTACACCTTTTTTTGCATCATGAAAAAGGTTAATTTTTCCACCTTGATTTTCCGCCCAATCTAAAACTTTTTTTGATGGTAAGTAATTTTTTGAAACACAAATATTAAGTTCAAAATCAAATTGTACTGCTGCTTCTATTGCAGAATTCGTAACGTTATTTCCATCTCCAACCCAGGCAACTTTGGCCCCTTTAATTGAACCTTTTTGTTCTTCAAATGTCATCACATCGCTTAAAAGCTGACATGGATGACTTGAATTTGTTAACCCATTAATAAGAGGAACTGTTAAAAGTTTTGACAAATCAATTAATGTCTGGTGCTCAAAAGTTCTAAACATTACAATATCAGAAAACCCTGAAATTACTTTTGCAGTATCTTGGACACTTTCCTCACCTTTTCCAAGATGCATATCATTAGCGTTCATTACAATTGTCTCGCCACCTAACTGTCTCATTGCAAGATCAAAGGAAAGTCTTGTTCTAGTTGAAGGTTTTTCAAAAACCATTAGCAATAATTTATCTTTACCATTCGATGGTTCTGATACGACTACTTTACCCTCTTTGCTTTGTTTTGCTTTTCTTTTTTTTGCTTCAGAAAGAATATGATGCAAATCTGATTTTGGAATTAAAGATAAATCTAAAAAATGTTTCATTTTAATTTTTCACACACTTTCTCAATAATTGAAATAGCTTCATCAATTTCTTTTTCTTTAACAATTAAAGGAGGCAATAATCTCACTACATTTTCAGATGCTTTTACAGCCAACATTTTATGCTCAAACAGCTTATTTAAAAATTTCGCATTATCTGATTTAAGTTTTATACCTCTTAATAATCCTTTGCCTCTCACTTCTTCAATAACGCTTGGGTATTTTTCTTTTAATTTTAATAGCTGAGCTTCAAAATATTCTCCAATTTTAACAACGTTTTCTAAAAATCCTTTTTCTAAAATGATATCTAAAACTGCATTCCCTACACTCATTGCCAATGGGTTACCGCCAAAAGTAGAGCCATGATTTCCAGGTTTCATTCCACTTCCTGCTTTTTTATTAACAAGACAAGCGCCCACAGGAAAGCCCCCGCCAATTCCTTTGGCAATTGGAACTATATCAGGCTCAATTCCTGCCCAATCAAAAGCAAAAAATTTTCCTGATCTTCCAATACCACATTGAACCTCATCTAAAATTAATAAAAGATCATGTTCATCACACAGTTTTCTTAGTCCTTGTAAACATTGATCTGGAATAATTTTTATTCCACCTTCACCCAAAATAGTCTCAACCATAATAGCTGCTGTATTTTTATTAATTGCTTTTTTTAAAGCTTCATGATCTCCAAAATCAACTTGGTCAAAACCTTCAACCTTTGGCTCAAAACCTTTGATATGGTCAGGATTATTTGCAGCAAATAAAGAAGCTAACGTTCTTCCATGAAAGGCCCCTTTAAAAGTTATAATTCTATTTTTTTCAGACTGACCTTTTTCAAAAAAATATTTTCTAGCAATTTTAATACTTGCTTCAGTTGCTTCAGCTCCTGAATTCATAAATATAACGTAATCTGCAAAAGTATTTTCAACTAATCTTTGAGCAAGTCTTTCTTGTTCTGGAATTTCAAAAGCATTTGAAACATGCCATAATTTTGCAGCTTGTTCTTGTACAGTTTTAACAAGGTGATCATGGCAATGACCCAATGCATTTACAGCAATACCAGATACAAAATCTAGGTATTTATCGTTAGACGTAGAAAACAAATAACAACCTTTTCCATGAGAAAAGGATACCGGTCTTCTTGCATATGTTCCAAGAATTGCACTCATAATTTTTAAGCTTTAATTTTATAACCCTTTTTAAAAAGAAGATAACATAAACCAATTAAAATCATGTTACAAACAAACAAAATTAGCATTCCAAAATAAACATCAGAATCTGATTGGCCTAAAAATCCGTATCTGAAACCATCAATAATATAAAAAAATGGATTAAATTGGCTTATCGTATGAATGGGACCTTCTAATCTATTTATTGAAAAAAATGTTCCAGATAAAAATGATAATGGGACAACAATAAAATTTGTAACAGCTGCCATATTATCAAATTTTTCAGCCCAAAGACCTGCAACAAAACCAAGTGCCGCAAGTAAGCAAGAACCTAGAATACCAAAAACTATCACATAAAAAATATGTGCAAATGGAATTTTAATAAAAAATAATGATACTAATATTGAGAAAAAACCAACAACCAAGCCTCTAGTTACACCACCTAAAATTAATGAAAATGTTACTTCACCAGCTGATAATGGAGGGAATAAAATATCGACGATATTTCCCTGAACCTTAGAAATCATTAAAGATGAAGATGTGTTTGCAAAAGCATTTTGCATAATTTGCATTGCGATTAATCCTGGGACTAAAAATACAGTAAACTTATGTCCAAGCACATCAGTTCTTTCAGAACCTATGGCCAAACTGAAGACGGTTAAAAATAATAATAAAGTAACAATAGGTGAAACAATAGTTTGTACCCACACTTTAAAAAATCTTTGAACTTCTTTTAAATATAAAGTGTAAAAACCAACCCAGTTCACATAACCAAATCTTCTTACACCGATCTTATATTTGTATTGAATAGCGCTCATGAATTCTCAATATCAGTTAATTTATAAAAAGGCTTAAAAAATGTGGATATATAAGGTTTTTTCAAAAAAAGGCCATTTTTACTACATTTTTTCATCAACATCTTGTGTTCAATTAAATTGAGTATGCAAGATATGGTTAATATAACATTTGACATGGCTTGGACTGACGAAAAAACAAAACAACTTAAAAAACTTTGGGCGGAAGGTCATACAGCTAGTCAAATCGCAAGAATGCTAGGTGATGATATTTCAAGAAACGCAGTGATTGGAAAAGCTCACCGTTTAAATCTTGCAGGTAGAACTCAATCGAGAATGATTTCATCTCCAAGAATTAATAACGCTCAGTTTCAACAAAAAAAAGATCCAGTTCAAAGAAGAACGAGAAGACCTAGGGGTCTAAGAGCCATAGTGATTGAAAAAGATTTTGAACCTGAAAATCCAGTGAGCCTAGAAAACTTAACTGATAAGACTTGTAGATGGCCAATTGGTCACCCTGATGAAAAAGATTTTTATTTCTGCGGAAGAACTCCTATGGATGAAAGAATTTACTGCAAGCTTCATGTGCTTCATGCGTATCAACCTCGCGGACAAAGAACTGAAGAGGCTCAAAAAACAGTAGAAGAAGTTCCAAGCTTCATACAGAAAAAAGTAAAAAGCGCTTAAATAAAGGCTTATTTGGGTTCGTTTGTCCATTTAACCTTTAAATGGGTTTGTTTCCCAACTTATTTCTTCAATCGACCCTGTTTGGTTTTTGCAAATTTACGATTAATTCTCCATCGCTGATCATCTCTTACAATATAACCGCAACAATTTTTTGATCCACATTTGCAAGGAAATTGTCTAAAATCTTTATCATATCCAAACCCATAATCATAAGAAAGCTCATCTCCCTTTTTAATATCTTGGGTGGCTATAATCCAAATTTTTCCTTTAATAATATCAACTTCACAATTTGGATCACACGTATGATTAATGTATTTTGCCGTATTAGACTTAGTGTCACCATCAAGAACGGTTTTTTTATTTAGTGTAAATAAATAGATCGCTTTGGAATTATCAAACTGATCATCTTCCTCAACTTGTTTATGGGTGTATTTTTTACCCTTATATTCAATAACCTTATCACCCTTCTTAAAATCCTGTCCTGCAAAGAGGCCCCAGTTATTAATTCCTGATTTTTTTCTTACAAATTTTGACAAAATATTATCTACCTTTTTAATTTAAAAAAGTTTAATAACAACACAGCCGCATAAAATCAATAAAGCTGAAAAAAAAGCTAGATAACCACCTTTTTCTTTAAGTACAATTAAACCATATAAAGAAGCAAATAGAATACTTACTTCTCTTAGAGCAGCAACTACTGCAACTTTTCCAACTGTAAATCCATATACTGCAGGAAAATAAGAATAAACACTACAAGCTGCAGCAATTGTAATCTTTTTGAAATTATTTCTAAAAAATTTAAAGGTTATTCTATTTTTTTTAAACAAAAATAAAGATATTGCGTTAAATAAAAAACCATCTAATGCAAAATAATAGAGCAAATAAATAAGTGCATTAGACAATCTTGCTCCTTTTGCGTCTATAATAGAATAAGATACAATAATTGATGCTACAATTAAGCTGTACAACAATCCTCTAAAATTAATTTTTTTAAATTTTCCCTCAGCAAAAACTAATAATAAAATGCCTATAGAAATTACAATTACAGAAATTTGATTCAAAAAAGATAGGTCATCTTTAAAAAAAATTGGTGTTAGAATTAATATAATTAAAGACGGCAAACCTCTTGCAATTGGATACCCGTAAGAAATGCCTGCGTAATCATATACTTTGCAAAGAAAGATTTTATAAAAAACATGAATAATCATTGTCGCAATAAAGAATGGCCAGGCTTCTTTTGGTAATGGCTCAAAAAAAAACAAAAAAGGAAATAAAATTAAACTTCCTAATAGGGTAAAGGCTCTTGTAAATTCAATTTTGTTGCTAGATTGTTTTAATAATATATTCCAAACTACATGACCAATAGCTCCAGATAAGATAAACAAAAACAGTAGGTTGTCCAAATTAGTATCCTAGAGATTCTTGGGCTTGCAATACTCTTTTATAATTTCCAATAAAATTTTTGCCTCGTTCTCCAGAAAATGCTTCCTTAACTATCAAATCCCAGTCATTTGCATTACCTATGTAATCTTTAAAATTTGTTGAAACATTAATTTTAGTAAAAAATTCCTTTAATTTATCAGGAGCATCATCAAAATCTGAAAATAACGCTTTAAAATTCTTATCACAAACCACATCTAATCCTTGAACTGATTTAAGTATAATAGGTAACGTAAATGAACAAGCAATCCCATGTGGGATTTTATATTTCAGTGTAATTGGATAAGAAATAGAGTGAGATATTGCTGTTTTTGTATTTGAGAATGCTAAGCCTGCATACATCGATGCTTTCATAATCTGTTCTCTTAATTGGATATTTTCTAGATCATTTATTAAATCAGGAAGATTGCTCATGATAATTTTTATAGCATTGATTGCATGAACATTTGAGACTGGATTAGAATTTATATTCCATATACTTTCAAATGCATGAGACATTGCATCTAATGAAGTTTCAATTGTGATTTTTTTCGGTAAGGACAAAGTTAAGTTGCTGTCAAATAAAGATAATTTTGAGTACAAACTAGGATGAATCAATGAGTGTTTTCTTTGATTTTTTTCATCCCAAATTGTAGCCCAGCATGTTAGCTCGCTACCCGTTCCAGCCGTCGTTGGAATAGAGATTAAATCAACATCTGTTGGCTCAATAAAATCTTGTTTCTTTTCTAGATAGTTAACTGTTGTAGCAAAGTCACCTTTTCCTAAAACTATAAATTTTGCAGTATCTATGACTGAACCACCACCTAAAGCTATAACTTTTTTGATTGATTTACATTTTTGACTATATTCTTGTGAAATAGTTTTAAGATTTTCATAATCAGGATTAGGTAAAATATTATTTATAACAAGTTTTGGCTCGCCAATAGCCTTTTTTATTTTGTCGCAATATTTTTTAAATACATCATCACTGTAAGTAAAAATACAGTAATCACCTTTGCCTATTAAATCACATAATTTTTCAGGATTATCTAATAAACCCGTTTGAAAAAAAATATTTGATGGATTGTGATATTTAAACATTAATTCCACTTCATATTAATATTCTTGAGTCTAGCGTAACCTTTCATCTCATCAAAACATTCCTCGACACCAATGCCGCTCAATTTCCAACCTCCATAAGGTGCTCCGGAGTACCTTCCAGAAGTATTGACCCAAACATAACCAACCTCAACTTCTTCTGATGTTTTCATAGCATTTGACAACGACTCTGTGACAATCATAGTTGTTAAACCATACTGTGTTGAGTTGGCTATTTTGATCATCTCATCATGATCTTCCCAATCTATAACTGATATAACTGGACCGAAGATTTCTTCTTTGGCAATTTTCATATTTGGCTTTACGTCGCAAAAAATAGTTGGATTTACAAAAAAACCTTCTTTAAGATCATTTGAAAGGTTTTGGTCTCCACCTAAAAGAAGTTTTGCTCCTTCATCTTTTCCAGATTGAATATAAGCCATAACGCTATCAAACTGTTTTTTTGATACAATTGGACCAATTTCGTTTTCTTCATGATACGGTAATCCGATTGGAATAGTTTTTGCTTTTTCAACTAATGATTTGAGAAACTTATCTTTAACTTTTTTGTGAACTAAAACTCTCGACGTTGAGCTACAAGACTGACCTTGACGACTTAAATTCATACCTTTAATCGCTAAATTTGCAGCAAAATCAGGGTCTGCATCATCAAAAACTATAATTGGATTTTTGCCACCAAGTTCTAGAGTAACATTTTTAAGTTGGGGTGCTGCTGTTTTAGCAATAGCAATTCCAGTATTAACTGAGCCTATAACTGCAATTCTTTTAATGTCTGGATGCTCAACCAAAAATTTTCCATTTTCTGGACCACCAGTAACAACATTTATTAAACCCTTTGGAAATAAATCTTCTAATAATTCACAAAATCTTAAAGACGAAATTGGCGCTTGTTCAGAATTTTTAATTATCAACGAATTACCCATTAATAGTGGAGCGGCAATTTTCTCTACACAAAACCTAAATGGATGATTGAAAGGATTAATCTTTAAAACTACGCCGTAGGGCTGATAACGTGTGAAATTCAAATGATTTTTTTCCATTGAAAATGTCTCACCTTTAACTTCTCTAACCAAGCCACAGAAATAACGAATATTATTAACTGTTTCTTTAACATCTTTTCTCATTCCAGTTAGAGCATTTCCAGAGTCATATGAGTCAATTAAGGCAAATTCTTCCTCGTTTTTCTCTATTCTTTTCGCTAATTTTTCTAAAAGGTTTGCTCTTTCAATCAGTGAAGTTTTTTGCCAAACTTTTTGTGCTTGTTTTGCGCTTTCAACTGCTTTTTCAAGTTCCTTAATATCTGAAATAGGAACATCACTTAATTTTTTATTATTAGATGGGTTAATTATATCGTATCTATTTTTATTATTATGCCACTCTCCTGCAACATAAGTTCCTTTAACTTCGAAAATTTTATCATCCATAATTTAATGCCAAATCAAAAATGTCAAAATTTCTTAGAACCCCTTTGGACTTGTAACTTTGATCAATTTTTTTTGATAAAAATATTGGGATATCACTTTCGCCCATGCCACCATGGGTACGAAGTGGTTCTTTCAGTTTTGTTAAATCATGATCAGATTCTTTTTTACCAATTGCAAAGTTTTCATCTGAGGTAACAACTATATCGCCAATACGATCTTTGGGTTGATTGAATTTTTTAACACTTTCATCATTGGATAATACAATATCAATACCTTTGATAGTTTTAATATATTTAACGACCTCAGATATTTTGTTTTTATCCTCTAAATAAATAGTCACAAAAGAACCAAATGAACCATGATGAACTACATAAGGATCTGTGATGGTGCAAATTACATTACAAAAATCTTTTCCAAATTTTTTATCTAATTCATCTTGCAAATAAATTAAATTTAACGATCCATCTTCATTAGTTTTACCTTTCATTCCGTGATCTGCCGTAAAACAAATTTCACACCCTTGGTCATATAGTTTTTGTAAATACCCATCAATCATGTGGTAGAAATCATTGGCCATCTTACTTCCTGGAGCGCACTTGTGTTGAATATAGTCTGTGGTTGATAAATAGATTAAATCTAATTTTTGCTTTTTTACAATCTCTACAGCTGCAGCAAATATAAATTCGGAAAGATCAGAACTATAAACTTCAGGTAAAGGCTTTTTTGTTAACTCTAAGACATTTTCAATTCTATTATCTTTTAAATTAGCTTGATCTGCTTTTTCAGAAGAAAAACATATTGCTTCTTTCAAATTTTTTCCTAATAATTTTTTTAGTTTATCTTTGGCTGTTATAACGGCTATTTTTGCACCTGCTTTTTCAAATGCTTCAAAAATAGTAGATGCCCTTAGAAAAGAGTCATCGTTCATCAATGTTTCTTTGCCTAACTCTGGATCAAAGAAAAAATTACCGCAAATTCCATGTACATCAGGTGTCGTTCCAGTAACGATAGACATATTATTCACATTAGTAAAACTTGGCATAGCACATTTGCCAATTTCATAAGTTGACTTTGAAATCATTGATTTCATGAAAGGCATTAAGCCCATTGAAATTGCTGTATCTATATAACCTTTTGGGCCAGGTTCGCTTCCATCTAAACAAATAACGATTGTTGTTTTAGTAGGCCAACTGTAAGTTTTTCCGTTAACATTTACTGATTTCATACTTAAATACTCCAAATCCTATATTACTTTAATTGTTAACTACAACCCATTATATTTTATGTATATCTAGTATATAAATTTCTTATGAACTTTACCCAAATCAGAAGTTTTAATGCAGTAGCTGAGCTTGGAAGCTTTACTGCAGCAGCAAAAAAATTAAATGTATCACAATCAGCAATATCAGAACAAATACGAGAGGCAGAATCAAGATTTAAAATAAAACTATTTTTAAGAAAAGCTAATGGAATAAGTCTGACAGAATATGGAAAAAAATTATTTGATATAACGAGCGGTATTAACGATATTCATGAACAGGCAATAAATTTACTAGGTTCTGCAAAAAACTTGACTTCAGGAACCTTAAGAATTGGTACTGTTGCACCTGTACATTTGATGAGTCTTGTAAAAAGATTTTCATCAAAATATCCAAAAGTAAATTTATCAATTTTATTTGGAAATTCTGAAATAACTTTAAATAAATTAAAAAAAAAAGAAATTGACATAGGAATTCTTGCAGACATCTCAGATGAGGATGAGATTTATTCTAAACCACTTGTAAGAGATAAATTAATTGGATTTGTTTCAAAAAAAAATAAGTTAGCAAAAAAAAACTCAGTTAATTTTTCAGAAATTATAAACGAAACTTTTATAGTTCGTGAAAAAGGCTCGAAAACTCGAGCACTTGTTGAAAAAGAATTATTTCATTTAGGTGTAAAAAAGAAACTATTTGAAATTGGAAGCAGAGAAGGGATTTATGAAGCTGTAAAAGAAAACTTAGGTATTGGATTTGTATATAGTAGTGAAAAAGTAGATATCCCTAATATAAAATTTATAAATATCAAAAATACAAAGTTCTACGCTACTGAGTATGTATGTTGTCTTAAAAAAAGATATGATTTTAATGTCATCAAAGCCTTTTATGATATCATTCCAAAATTTACTGATTTATCAAAAAGTTAGGGAAATAAAATAACTTAGAATAAAAACTGAACAAGGAATTAAAAACCAAGATACAATTATTTTCATTGTATGTGTGGGTTGTACTTCTCTAAATTTATTAAAAGATGCTACACCAATAATTCCTGCGAAAGTAATATGCGATGCTGACAATGGCATAGCAAAAATTTCAAAAGGAAGAATAATATTAATTTTTTGAATTAAATAATCTGATGAAAAACTTAATAAGATAATTATTTGTGTTAGTAATATTGCTAGCGCAGAAACTGGCTTTATTGCAGAGATTTGTGAACCAACACTCTGAACAATTCGTTGGGAAAAAATTAAAGCTCCTAGTCCAATTAAAAACGATCCAAAAAAATATAATTTATTTTCATTAATCAAAACTTGATTGTTAAAAAGATTTATGTCTAAATTCAAATAAGGGGAATAAATTCCAACAATTGAAGCGGTAAGGTTAGATCCTAACGCAAAAGCTGCGATACATCCAAAAAAAATTAAGCTTAATCTAATTTGGTAATCGATTTGAAAAACATTAAATTTAAAAAAACTAATTATAAATTGAATTAAATAACAAAAAAATATGGATAAAATAAAAGCAATTATCGGAGTAGCTAACCAAAAGTAAATTAATTTAAAAAATAAATTGTTATCAAAGCTAAAGCCTTTGGCTAATGCAAATCCAAATAAAGAAAAAATAATTGATTGTGAAATCGAGCTTGGTATTTTTAGTTTTAAAGAAATTAACGTTACTAATATTACAGGAACTAATACTAAATAAACTTCACTAAAAAGTGGATAATTATTCAATAAATTTTGATAAACTCCTGAAGGATATTTAGCGTTAATTAGTGCTCCAATAATTATAAAAATAAAGAAGAATATAATTGCAAAATTAAATTTTAGCATTTTAGATCCAACTGCAGACCCAAAAACATTAGCTGCATCATTAGTTCCAACAATGATAGCCAGTATGGCTATTAGTAATATTTCAAACATAATTAATTTTTAGAAGATGATATAATTAGACGATCCGCAACATCTTCTGATAAATTTGCGACTTCATCCATAATTTCAACGAAATATCGCAAATGAACTTTCGTGGCTAACCCATTTTTTTCATTAGAAAAAATATTCTTTTTTAAAACTGTGCTGACTTTATCTGCCTTACTTTCTATTTTTGAAACTTGTAAACATTTTTCAATTGTTACTTTTTTATCAATAAAAAAGTTTCTAGAACCTTCTATCAATAAAGCTATACATTCTGAGGCATAATCACATAACTGTAAAAAATTTTTACTGAGTTCACTCTCAATGACTGGTTTTTCTGTATTAAAACTATGGGCATTGGCCTGAATTTGTCCTGGGATTTTATCTAAATTTTCCAACATGCCTAACACATCACCACGCATATCGGGTATTAGTGTTTCTTGGTATATCTTTCTTTCTACATCTCTTCTAATTTTATCACATTGGCTTTCAAGATCAGAAATTTGGTTGGTAATATTTTCAACTTCATCGAAATTTTTTTTAAAATAACTTTCTAATAATTTTTTAAATAAATTATTGATATTAAGAATATTATCTAAGAAATTATTTATTGAGTCCATCAACTCCTTTTGGTGATTCTTCAACACTACTGGGTTTCCTTATAAATTTTATCTCTCATGTAGGCAGATAAAGCCTCTGAGAAAATAACTAAAACAATAATTGAGACAATAATTGCAGAAGTTCTAGCATACTCCAATTGCAAGACATTTCTTTTTAAATACCAACCCATGCCTCCTGCACCAAAAAAACCAATGATTGTTGATGCTCTAAAACAAACATCCCACGTATAAATTAAAATACCTGTAAATGCTGTCTTTACTTGAGGCCAAACACCAAAAGCAAAAACCTGCATTTCATTGGCTCCATTAGATCTCATTGTTTCTACAAGTTTCATATCAACATTTTCTAATTCTTCAGAAAATAGTTTTCCAAAAAATCCAATACAGTACATGGTCAAAGCCATTGTTCCGGCTAACATTCCAAAACCAACTATTGTTACAAATAATATTGTCCAGATAGTTTCATGAATAGATCTTGAGAAAATTATAAAAAACTTTCCAATCCAATATCCAATTCTTTTGCTTGGTGTAATATTTGATGCAGCAAAGTAAGCTAATATTGATGCTATTATAACTCCAATAACTAAACCAAGATAACCCATTTGGATACTATCTAATATTGATCCTAGATAACCAGGCTCTAATACATATGGAATCTCAACAGGATAATATCGGTTTGCTATTAAACTTCCAAATCTACCTAAGGCAGAAAAGAATCTTTCAAAATCAATACCAAGATAAAGAAAGCAAAGATAAATGACGAAGAAAAATAAACTTACATTAATAAAGTTTCTTGCATTATTTCTTTTATAAATTTCTTTATTATTCATATTTTAAATTATCTTCTTTCTTAAATAGTGAGATAAAATTTCTCCAATCACAATTAAACCAACAATAAATAAGATCACTGTAGTCACGCCTGGATAATTAGACATGTGCATCTGCCTGAAGAAAGCAAGTCCTAGTCCGCCTGCTCCAACTAAGCCCATGACAGCTGATCTTCTAATATTAATGTCCCATTCAAAAATAATTGTTCCAATTACAGTAGGTAGTATTTGAGGTATAATTCCATAATACATTACATCAAACCCTGAACCGCCAGCGGCTTTAATAGCCTCGATTGGTTTTTTATCTGCGCCTTCAATATTTTCTGCAATGATTTTTGAAATAAAGCCTACAGATCTAAATGCCAAAGCTAATATACCTGGTAAAGCGCCAAGACCAACCGCACCAACAAATATTAACGCCCAAATAATCTCGTGAACAGATCGACTAATTGTCATTAACATTCTAGCAAAACCAAAGCTAAGGCTTCCTAATGGTGTAACATTTTTAGCTCCGAGCCAAGCTACCGGTAATGATAATAATAAGCCCAACATTGTACCAAGACATGCCATTAAAAATGTTTCAAAAGCTGGAAGTATAAGAAGGGGCATAATCTTTACATCTAAGCCAATGAAATAAGACAATTGTTTTAATATTGATGCACCTGAACCAATTCGATGCCAATCAGTATCTAATATAATTATGAAATATACACTAAGAAATATAACAGCAATTAACAAAACATAAAAAATTAATTTTTTTAATATTTTGGATGAATTTTGTTTCGAATAATCATCTATAGTTAACTGATATCCGCTCATTTTTAAAGAACCTCGAATTTATATAGATCCTGTAAAACATCATTAGTTAATTTTTCAGTAACATCATCAAATTTCTTTTTACCATCTTGTAAACCTAAAATTTTATTTGCAAATTGTTTTGCAAGTTCAATATTATGAATATTACATAAAACTGGAATTTTTAATTCATCAGCTATTTGTTTTATTAATTCCATCATTTCGACAGCAATTTTTGGGTCCAAACTCGATGTTGGCTCATCAACTAAAAGCATTTCCGGCTCTTGCATTAAAGCTCTTGCAATACCTACTCTTTGTCTCTGTCCTCCACTCAACTGGTCTACTCTTTTATTTGCAAAATCCTTCAAACCTACTTTTTCAATAAATTGAATTGCGCGACCCACATCTTTTTTACTAAACATACGAAACAGGCTAGAAAAAGTATTCATATAACCTAATCTACCCGTCAAAACGTTGTCTATAACTGACATTCGATCAATCAAATTAAATTCTTGAAAAATCATACCAATTCTTCTTCTAACGTTTCTCAATTTTTGACCACCAAGGCTTAATAACTGTTCTCCCTTAAAATTTACTTCTCCATTATTTGGATTTGCTAGCTTGTTAATACATCTAATTAATGATGATTTTCCAGCACCACTTGGTCCAATAATTGCATAAAAATCATTTTGCATAACTTCAAAAGAAATATCAAACAACACTTGGGGTCCACCTTTGGTGTATGTTAAATTCAAATTTTTAACTTCTAAAACTTTTTCACTCATAATATTTTCTCCCATATCACGCGTTTATAAAATTATAAACGCGTGATTAATTAACTTTTCAGGGAATTACTTCTTTTTCTTTTTCTTAAACTCAGCTTTAGCTTTAGCTAAAGTTCTAATCACATCATAGTCTTTGTCAGACATTGCAACAAATTTTGATGATTTTAGGTTGTCTAAGAATTTTTTAGCTCCTGGATCATTTCCAAGTTCTAAGAAAGTTGATCTGATCGCTTTTTTTATAGGATCGCATAATTTTCCACTATAGACAAAAGGGTCTTGTGGAACTGGAGGTGATCTCCATAAAATATTAAAGTCAGATAACTTTACTTTACCTTTAGATACAACGTTATCAAATCGGTGACTAGCTACAAAGCCAGCATCAATTTTTCCACTATGTACTGCTAAAGTTGTTAAGTCATGACCACCTGTGTAGACAATTCTTTTCCAGAACTTATCTGCATCAGTATTCATACTTGGAGCCCATACGACTCTTGGTATTAAGTCACCAGATGTACTTCCAGGGTCAGCATGCCCAACTGTTGCACCTTTTAAAGATTTTTGAGTTGTAAATTTAGACCCTTTCTTTGAAATCAATACTGATTCATATCCAGGACCTTCTTTTTGCATGTACCCTTTTTTCTTTGCATAAGTTGCAAACACTTCAATTGACTTATCTTTCTTTTTCGCAGTGATGTATCCGTAAGGACCTAATACTGCTACGTCAACGAAGCCTCCGATTAACGCTTCAGCAACTGATGCGTATGAAGTAGGCATATAGAACTCGATTTTCTTTCCAGTATTTGCTTTTAATTTCTTTAATACTGGTCTGTATAGATCAAGCTCAAATGATGACTCTTCGGTAGGTATTATTGAAAACCTTAATTGCTTAGGATCTTTACATTTCGAATATGCAAAGTTAGTTCCTAGCAAAAGGGCTGTAAATAATACCAGTGTCTTTTTTATTAACTGCATATTTCTCCCCCTATTTGAGTTGCACTTAAGTGTACTAATAACTTAATAATATGGATCATTTGTTACAATAAAGAAAAAACGATAAGGGCTATCGGATTACAGATTATTTAGTAATATAAACCAAGGGTTGAAAAATTGACAAAAAACTTCATAAAAATCTTAGGTTGTGGAAGCTCTCAGGGTGTTCCAAAAATAGATGGTGATTGGGGGCAATGCAAAAAAAACATAAAAAATATAAGAACAAGATGCTCAATATTTGTCCAAATAAAAAATATAAAATTTATTATCGATACCTCTCCAGATATCAGATTTCAATTACTAAAAAATAAAATAGATAATATTGATTTTGCTCTTTTTACCCACGCTCATGCTGATCATATATTGGGAATAAATGAATTAAGAACATTTTATATTAAACAAAAAAAGAAATTTAATATTTACTTAACTAAATTTACTGAAAAAAGTTTAAAAAAGATGTTTAAGTATCTTTTTATTAACCAAAAAAATTATCCAGCAGTATTAAAAAGCAATATCATTTTAAATAAGAAAAAGGTCAGAAATTTAAATATCCAAGCTATAAATGTTATTCACGGAACAATGAAAACTATAGGATACAGAATTAATAATTTTGCTTATATTCCTGATTTTAAAAAAATAAATAATTCTGAACTTAAAAAATTGCAAAATTTAGATGTTTTAATCATCGATTGTTTTAGATACAAAGAGCATAATACACATGTTAACCTAACAGAATGTCTTCATTATATTAAAAATATTAATCCAAAAAAAGCTTATTTAACTAATTTAAATCAAGACTTAGATTACTTTAAATTAAAAAAGAAAATCAAAAAAAATAATATAAATCCTTCTTATGATGGTTTGAAAATTAAATTAAATTAGTCTCTAAAATTATTAAATTATATTTTAAATATTTAACAAAACTGTAACAAATCCATAATACATTGAGGCTATGAAAAAAGTATTATTTCTTTGTACAGGAAACTCGGTACGATCTATAATATCAGAGTGTCTATTAAATCAATTAGGTCATAATAACTTTCAAGCATACAGTGCAGGGTCAAAACCAACAGGTAAAGTAAACCCCTATACAATCAAAGTTTTAGAAAAAAATAATATTAATTATAAAAATACTTTAAGTAAAAGTTGGGATACTTTCATAGATACTAAATTTGATACTGTTGTTACGGTTTGTAATCGTGCAGCAAATGAAACATGCCCTGTTTATCCTGGATCGCCAAAAAAATTGCATTGGGAATTGGAAGACCCTGCTGCTTTTAATGGAAATGATGAAGAAAAATTAAACGAATTTCAAAGAATATTTGATCAAATTCATGAACGTATTAAAAAGGAATTCATAGATCAATGAACAAAAATATAAAAAAATATTTTTTAGAATTTCTAGGAACTTTTATTTTACTACTAACTATTGTTGGCTCAGGAATTATGGGAACTAATCTTTCAAGTAATGAAAGTGTTACTTTAATTGCTAATGCAATTTCCATTGGTCTAATTCTTTTTGTATTAATTTCATCTTTTAGATCAATATCAGGTGCTCACTTTAATCCGGCGGTAAGCATAATGTTAGTACTTATGAAAAAAATGAAATCCGAAGATGCGATTATTTATATTTTTTTACAAATAACTGGTGCTTGCTTAGGAGTAATTTTTGCAAATTATCTTTTTGGTCTAGATGCGGTCCAACAGGCAGCTAAAGTTCGAGGTGGAGAAAGCATATTTGTATCAGAAATTTTTGCGACATTTGGTTTATTGTTTCTTATACTTTTGAACGGAAGAAAAAGTGACTTAGCCATTGGTTCAATTATTGGTTCATATATTACATCTGCAATTTGGTTTACTTCCTCTACCTCTTTTGCCAACCCAGCTGTTTCAATAGCTAGAAGTCTTACAGATACTTTTACTGGTATACATTTTTCTAATGTACCAATGTTTATTATCGCACAATTAATATCGATTGTTTTAGTTCTTATTGTATTTAAAAAAATTTTTAAATAACCTACAAAGCGATTATGGAGTTTTTATATTTATTAGCGGGTTTTATAATTGCCTACGTAATTATAAAAATTTTTTCTAAGAAAAAAAATACTAAATCATTTATAAAAATTCAAGAAAGTGAAGATGGAAGCAAATATATAACCTGGACTAAAGCCTTAAATTTAATTGAGGATCAAATTTTTGTTATAAACAAAAATAAGACTGTTATTTTTGCAAATACATCTGCTAAAAATCAATTTGGTTCAAAAATAGTTGCAAATCATTATGCCTCAATTATCAGGGATGCTAATTTTATAGAAGCAATTAATAATATTTTTGAAAATAAAAAAAACTCTTCTGTTAACTCTGAAATTAATTTTCCAACTTATCAATTTTTAAAAGCTAACTTATATTATATTGAAGAAAATCTTTTTGATGAAAACTTTACAATCATGGTTGTGCTTCAAGACCTAACTGACCTTCTAAAAATTGAAAAATTAAAGTCTGACTTTGTTGCAAACGTATCACACGAACTTAGAACTCCGCTACAAAGTATTAAACTTGGTTTAGAAACAATTACAGATGGACCTGCAAAATCTGACAATGCTGCAAAACAGAAATTTTTAAATATTATGAAAAATGAAACCAATCGAATGGATCAATTAATTACGGATTTACTAACACTTTCTAAAATTGAACAAGAAGAACATAAAAGGCCAAATGATAAAGTAAATGTCAAAGATATAATTAATATCGTGATTTCAAATTTAGAAACCTTATCTCAAAATAAAAAAATTAAAATCTCAAATCTTATTTCAAGCGATAAGATTGTTTTAGGTGATCATAATAAATTAATAGAAGTTTTTTATAATATTATTGAAAATGCAATTAAATATAGTGATGAAAATAAAGAAATATCAGTACACGCTGAAATAAAAGATGATTTTGTTGAAATCAAAATTATTGATCAAGGATATGGTATACCCAAAACTTCTCTGGGGCGTGTGACAGAAAGATTTTTTAGAGTTGATCCAGAAAAAAGTAAAAAAATTGGTGGTACAGGACTAGGTTTAGCAATTGTAAAACATTTAATTAATCAGCATCGTGGCCAGCTTAATATCAGAAGTGAATTGGATAAAGGAAGTGAATTTGAGATCAAATTGCCAACCGCAAATTAGTCTAAAGAGTACCCTGCAGACCTTACAGTTCTAATTAATTCTTTTGTACCATCTAAATTAATTGCTTTTCTTAATCTTCTTATATGAACATCTACTGTTCGATTTTCTACGTTTATATTATCAGGCCAAATATTTGTGAGCAGTTGGTCTCTAGAATAAACTCGTTTTGGATTTTTAATGAAAAAATCTAACATACGATACTCCGTGGGCCCAAGATCAATCTGAGTTTCATTTCTAAAAACTTTTCTTTGTATTCGATCTATAACTAAATCCTCATAAACAGCTTTATCCTCTGCAACCCTTGGCTTACTTCTGCGTAGTAATGCATTAATCCTTGCAACTAGTTCAGCATGACCAAAAGGTTTCGTAATATAATCATCAGCACCAGCATTAAGTGCAGCAACTTTATCTTCCTCTTGACCTTTGGCAGTTAGCATAATGATTGGAAGATCTTGAAACTTTTTATCTTTTTTTAAGGATCTGCAAATATCAATACCAGAAAGGTCCGGTAGCATCCAGTCTAGTAAAACTAGATCAGGTTCTTGCTCCTTAATTTCATGAAGAGCCTCTTCGCCATTACTAGAAACTGAAAACTTAAAACCTTCTTTTTTTAAATTATATTCGACTAAAGTTATAATTGACTGTTCGTCTTCAACTAAAAAGACTTTGGCATCCATAAATTATTTTTGCGGATAATCACCTTCTATGAGGTAATGAACATTTTGGCATATACGCGAAAGGTGATCACCAGCTCGCTCTAAATTTTTACAAACAAAAAGTAAATTTGTTGCAAAATCTAAATTCTTCTTATCTTTTGATAAAAACTCTAACACTTCTTTTATAGAAGCAGTTGCTAAGTCATTAACTTGTTCATCGCTCTTAATTGTATCTAAACTCTTTTGAACAGATTTTTCGATAAAACAATCTAAAGTAGACTTTAATTGTTTTTGTACCATTTCTCCCAAACTCTCAATTCTTTTCAACATTTCTGGTGGTAAATCATCTGGTAAAGGTAAAATTTTCTTTGCATTTCCTTTTGCCAAATCTCCAATTCTCTCAAGGTCTTGTGAAATTTTTAAAGTTGAAATGGCATATCTAAGATCTATTGCTACAGGTGATCTTTTTACCAATATAGTCATTATATGTTGATCAATTGACGATCTAAACTTGTTGATTTTTGCATCGCTCTCTACAATTTTACTGACAGCATCTTTATCTACTGTGGTTATTGCGTTCATAGAGTCGTAAAGTAACTTTTCAGTCAAACTCCCCATCTGAACCAAGCTATCATTTAAATGTTGAAGCTCTTCGTCGTATGATTTTACAATATGTTCATCGCTCATAATTATCCAAATCTACCAGTTATATAATCTTGAGTCATGGTATTATTAGGGTTCTTAAATATTTTTTCAGTTTCTCCCATTTCAATTAGTTTGCCTAAATGAAAAAAACCTGTTCTTTGAGAAACTCTTGCAGCTTGTGACATTGAGTGTGTTACAATTACAATGGTGAATGATCTTTTAAGAGAATCTATGAGTTCTTCAATTTTTGCAGTCGCAATCGGATCCAAGGCACTACAAGGCTCATCCATTAAAATAATTTCAGGGTTAATAGATATTGCTCTGGCAATACATAATCTTTGCTGCTGTCCACCTGACAAACCTGTTCCTGGTTCATGCAATCGATCTTTTACCTCATTCCATAAAGCCGCTTTTTGCAAACTTGTTTCTACGATATGATCCATTTCATTTTTATCCTTAGCAATTCCATGAATACTCGGTCCGTATGCAATATTATCATAAATACTTTTGGGAAAAGGATTTGGTTTTTGAAAAACCATTCCAACCTTTTCTCTTAAACGAACTACATCAACGTCAGGTTTATAAATATTAAAATTATCTATTTCTATCTCACCTGTAATTTTACAAATATCAATCACATCGTTCATTCGATTAATACATCTTAAAAAGGTAGATTTTCCGCAACCCGATGGGCCAATTAAAGCTGTAACTTCATTTTTATAAATCTCTAAATCAATTCCAAATAAAGCCTGTTTATCGCCGTAGAAAACATCGATATTTTTACTTATAACTTTTGATTCTCTTTTATTTTCTAGTTCCATTTTTTCTCAAATTTTTGTCTTGCATACACAGCAAGCGAGTTCATAACAATTAAAAAACCAAGCAACATCATAATTGTTGCGGATGTTTTTTCCACAAAGCCTCTTTCTGCAGATTCTGACCATAAGTAAACTTGAACAGGCAGTGAAGCTGATGGATCCATTGGACTACCTGGCAATTCAACTACAAAAGCTACCATTCCAATTAATAATAAAGGTGCTGTTTCACCTAATGCTTGTGCAAGACCAATAATCGTTCCGGATAAGGTTCCTGGCATAGCTAATGGTACGACATGGTGAAAAACAGTTTGTACTTTTGATGCCCCCATAGCTAAAGCCCCCTCGCGAATTGACGGAGGAACTGCTTTTAAAGATGCACGTGCTGGGATTATAATTCTAGGCAAAGTCATAAGCGATAATGCAATTCCACCAACTAATGGAGTAGACCTTGGTAATTCAAAAACATTTAATAAAATTCCCAACCCTAATAATCCAAAAACTATAGACGGAACTGCTGCTAAATTATTGATATTGATTTCTATTAAATCGGTCAGCTTATTTTTTGGAGCAAATTCTTCAAGGTATACTGCTGCTGCTAAAGCTATTGGAAATGAAATTAATAAACAAATCAAAATAGTAAATAATGATCCTAGTATAGCGCCTCCAAAACCTGCTAATTCTGGATCACGACTATCTCCTTTTGAAAATAAGTAGTTGTTAAATATTTTTTCTACTTTTCCATCCTTCAAAAACTGATCATAAATTTTTAGTTGATAATTAGATAATCTTCTTCGATCTTCTGGAATATCTCTTGGAAAGTTACCTTTATGTAACTGATCAAAATCATCTGATGCTGTAAGCAAAAGTGTTACTGTTTTGTTTAATTGATCTTTATTTTTTAAAAAATAATTTTTTGCTTCAAATTCGTAATCAGGACTTAGTAATTTAATTATTTGTTTTTCCTCTTCGCGGTTTGAGAAAGGATAACTTTTAATAAATTCCTCATAAATTAGAGTGTAGTAATCTGCATTATCAACTTCGTCTTTATCATTAACATTTGTGATCCCTAATTTATTTGCATCAAATGTAACATCTAGTTTTATCATTGTTCTTGAAAAAGCACTTGTTCCATCTGAAAAAACTTTAAAAACTAATAACCCTACAAAAAATAATGCTAATGAAATTGCAATAATTCCATAAAGTTGAAATCTTTTTTCTGCTTGATACCTTTTTTTTCTTCTTAGTTCTTTATTCATATTGTTCTCTATATTTTTTGACTACCCTTAAAGCGATAAAATTTAAAACTAAAGTGGCTGCAAATAATGTTAAACCTAAAGCAAATGCTGCTTGCGTTTTTGCGCTTGTAAACTCTTGATCGCCTACCAAGATCATTACAATTTGTGTTGTGACTGTGGTTGTTGATTCTAATGGGTTGATTGTTAAATTTGCAGCTAAACCAGCGGCCATCACGACAATCATAGTTTCTCCAATTGCTCTTGAGACAGCCAATAAGATTGATCCAACAATTCCTGGTAACGCAGCAGGAAATACAACTTTTTTGATTGTTTCTGATTTTGTGGCGCCAACTGCATACGATCCATCTCTTAATGATTGTGGTACAGCATTGACTACGTCATCAGTTAATGAGGAAACAAATGGGATGATCATAACACCCATGACTAAACCTGCGGCTAACGCACTTTCGGATGAAACTTCTAATCCCAAGGACTCTCCTAATATTCTAAAAAAAGGACCAACTGTTAGTGCTGCAAAAAACCCGTAAACAACAGTGGGTACTCCTGCTAATATTTCTATTATAGGCTTTCCAAATTTTCTAACATTTGTACTGGCGTATTCAGCAAAATATATTCCTGAAAATAATCCAATAGGAACTGCAACGCACATCGCGATAAAAGCAATAAATGCAGTTCCGGCAAATAATGGAATTGCACCAAATGCTTCACTTAGTTCTTTAAGTTGAGCAGTTGTTAGTTCTGCAGAAGCATCACTCACAAAAGCCTTTTGAGGACTCCATGATGTACCAAAAATAAAATCAAAAAAATTAATAGTAGTAAAAAATTTAATACTTTCAAATAAGAGTGAAAATATAATACCCACAGTAGTTAGAATTGCTGCAACAGAACTTGTAAACAAAATTATTCTTATTATTTTTTCAACACCCTCTCTTGCATGAACATTGTTTGAAATATTCCTCAAGGCAAGTCCTGAAAACAAAATAATTGCTGATAAAAAAACAACTACCTTAGAGCTCGCGGCAACTGAGAGGAGACGTTTATATTGTTCAGCTCCTAATTTGATACTTTCATCTAATTGGCCGCTAAAATTTCCAGTATAGTAAGCTTTAATTTTTTGATAAATTAAATTAAGCTCATCTTTTGATATTGCTTTTAAACTATCAGTTTGAATTTTGGAAAAAATTAAATTTTTTATAATAGCTGGCTCTAATATATTCCATGATACCAAAATTATAAGTGCGGGTAACGCACACCACAATGATAAGTAATAAGCATAATACTTTGGTAATGCTTTTAATTTAAATTGTTTGCTACTAGCAAAATATCCAATTCTTGATTTAGAAAAAAAATATAAAGAAACTGAAAAAAGAAGAATGAATAAAAACAATACTAAGTTCATTTAGCCCTTTATGTTTAAAGGGCCAGAATAATCCGGCCCTTAGAAACTTTAGCACTAAATAACTAATTTATTGAATTGTAGTTAATTTGAGTGCCGAATTTCTTGTTAAATTATATTTATCTGGACTTAGAGGGACTAACCCAACATCAGTTAAATAACCTCTGGGCCCAGTTGCTTTTTTTGCAGTAAAGTCTTTTAAAAATTCATGAATACCCGGAACAACTCCAATATGAGCTTTTTTTACATAAAAGAATAATGGTCTTGCAATTGGATATGAGTAATTTTGAATTCCCTCAAGTGATGGAACCACTCCATTCACTTTCGCTGCTTTAATTTTGTCTTTGTTAGCTACTAAGTAACTAAAACCAAATAAACCAAAAAGTTCTGGATCTGCGGAAAGTTTATTTACAATCAATGTATCATTCTCTCCTGCTTCAATAGCAAATCCATCTTCTCTAAGTTTAACGCATGCTTTTTTTGCTTTTTTACCTACAGCTTCATATGCAGCTTTTGCAGTTTTTGAACAACCTTTTGCCATCACTAATGAATTCCAAGCATCTCTTGTGCCTGATGTTGGAGGAGGTACCAAAATTTTTATTCCATAGTTTGGTAAAGATTTGTCAATGTCACTCCATTTTTTATATGGATTAACTACAAGCTTACCATCTACATCAACATCATGAGCCAATGCTCTCCATAAATGTTCTTTGGTAAAATTAGCATCTTTTGCTTTTACGGAATGTGCAAAAGATATGCCATCGTTACCAACGACTATTTCAATTATATCTTTAACACCATTTTTTGAGCAAAGCTCTTTTTCTGAAGATTTGATTGCTCTTGACGCGTTTGTAATATCTGGATGGTTAGTTCCAACACCTGCGCAGAATAATTTCATTCCTCCACCAGTTCCTGTGCTTTCAATAACTGGTGTTTTAAATTTTCCTGATTTACCAAATCTCTCAGCAACTACGGTCGCGTAAGGGTAAACTGTCGAAGAGCCTACAATTTTGATTTGATCTCTAGCAATTGCATTGGATACGAAAACAAATGATAGGATCAAAAAAAATAATGTTTTTAGTTGTTTCATTTTTTTTCCTTAGGTTATTAATTTTGGCTCTTTAATTAATTAATAATGATGAAACTAATATTTAACTAATGTTAAAGTTTTGTTACAATTTTTATCTTAATGGTTGTAATTGAGTTTTTTGAAAGGTTAATAATTTAGGGTTTTTAAACAATTAAAGTAATTGCCAATAACACCATACCAACAATTATAAGCAAAACAGGGACTGCTTTATTAAGGGGTAAATTTGAAAGACTCATTAAAATTCTTTTGGTAATTGATTATCAATTGAAAGCGTACTACCACCTCTAAAAGTGATTGCAATCATAATGAGCATCCACATCAATGGATATTCATATCCACCTTTAACCCATAAAAATCCATTTTGAAAATGCACAACAAAAGTTGCTACGAACAAAACTCCAACTAACTGTGCTGAAAAAATTCTTGTTAAAAAACCAATTGCTACACAAATTCCACCAACAAATTCTATGATACCAACGTACCATGCAAAAAAGACAGATGGTTCTATGGAAATGGATGAAAAAAACTTTGCAGTTCTTTCTATGCCACCATCATTAAACAATTTTCCATAACCATGAGGAATCATCATGACACCAACTGCTATTCTTATAATTGGGTAAGCTAGTGGTCCAAGTAATTCATAAAATGGATCGAGTTTTCGGATGATATATCGTGATGTTCTGCTAACTGGTATCATTTGTTAATCAATGTATATTACAAAAATGATTTGGTCGATCATTTTTACAGCCATTTTGGTAGCTTTAAGTTTAAAAATTCATGGTTTAACACTGAATTATCTCAGTCAAAACACGGCAAAAAAGTTTATTTATAAAGACTTTGTAAAAATCTCTACGTGTTTAATTGGGTCTCATTTAATCCAAATTATCTTATTCGCTTTCTACTATTACATGTCTTATCAGACTAATCCTGATCAAAATCTTTTTGGTGGAAATTTATCAGGTAACTTTTTAGACTTTTTTTATTACTCCATAAATTGTTACACAACACTTGGAACAGGAGATATTTTTGCAAATGGACCAATGCGTATTGCAACAGGTTTAGAGGCATTAATTGGACTAGTGCTTATCGCATGGACGGCAACATTTAAACTGAGTTATTTATTTAAAAATAAAAACTAAATTTAAGACTTTGGAATAAATTTTAAAGCAACACCGTTATTACAATATCGTTTGAAAGTAGGTCTTGGTCCATCGTTAAAAACGTGACCATGGTGACCTTTGCACGTTGCACAGTGGTATTCAGTTCTTGGATACAAAAGCTTAAAGTCGGTTTTTGTTTTTAAATTTCCTTTATAAAAATCAAAAAAAGATGGCCATCCTGTACCAGAGTCATATTTCATAGATGAATGAAAAAGCTTTGTATTACATGCAACACAAACATACTCACCTTCACGCTTTTCGTTATTTAATGGACTTGTAAAAGGTCTTTCGGTGCCCTCTTTTCTTAAAATTTTAAATTGTTCAGGCGTTAAAATTTTTTCCCATTCTTCATCTGTTTTTATAATTTCTTTTAAAGCTGAAAATACAGATGTTTGGCTCAAACCTATAAGCAGCAGGGATTGTGCAATAATTTTTAAAAATGTTCTTTTGTTCATTTATGAATATTTTCTTTTATCAATAAATCCAATTAAATCACTTTGTTCTTTGGTCATTTTAGCATTTTTTAAAGCTGCATACATAGATTGTAAATCATCTAAAGTATCTACGTCGACAAGTAAAAAATCGCTTTTCTTTAAATTATATAAATGTTTTGTAAAATCATTTAAAACTGTACTTGAAGAATAATTCACTCTTGTAAATTCAGCTTCTAAATTTTTTAATTTAGTAGAAAAACAACAATACCCGCCATCCTTTGTACCAATGATGTAACTGTCAAATTTGGAAAGGTAATTTACAGAGTCACTTAAATGTTTTGATGTGAGTTCTGGTATATCTGATCCAGATAAAACTATTCTATCTGCAAATGGTGCACAAATTTCATAAACTTCGTGCATCGACTTACCAATGTTTTCTTCATTAATATCTAGAATACTAAATTTAGATAAACCTAATTCTTCAATATAATCTCTATTTGGACTGTTATTAATAATAACAATTTTATTTCCATCTTTATCTAGAGATAAAATGTTTGATTTTACAATGTTTAGACAATGAAGATTAAACTGATCAACTAGCCCTTGGTCTTTTAAAGTCTCTCTAAGTCTTGTTTTAGAATCTTTTGATTTTGGATCTTTCATAAAAAAACAAAAAATATTCTCAATTTTATTTTGTTTAAATTTTCTGGCTTGAGTTATAGTTTTAAATAATGTCTTTGTTGTTTGCCAAAATGAACTTTCTTCATATTTTCTGGCTGAGGTAATAATTTCTCTGGTAATTTCTTTAATTTCAATACCTAAAGCTTTAGCATCCCACACAAATTTATGGTCTTCACCTTCTTTTAAACTTTCATCAAATCTACCAATTAAATTAAATAAATTTTTATGAATTAAAAAAGACTGGTCTCCAAAGGGTAAATCAAAGTTTTTAGATCTAAAATTTGCACCAGATGCATTAATAGTATTTTTTTTATTATCAAATGCGAGTTTAAAATAATTTAACTGTTTTTTTTGAACACGATCTAGGTCTTCTCTTTGAATTTTATCAATCCGACTATCAATATGTAAAAACCATAAATAATTATTCTCAGCTTTTAAAGCTCCAGCGTTTAGTGATTTTCCTCGAGTTGAATTTGGAACTTTGACTAATTTATTAATATTTAAATTTATATCATTTAACGCATCAATAGATAATTCGTTATCAGCATCAATGGCTAAAATGATTTCATGGCCTGAAAATTTATCTTTTAATTTTTTTAATAATGAAAAATCTTTTTCATCTTTAGAGGCTATAACAATAATTGAAAATGTTTTATGTAGCGCCACTTAAATCACTCTTTCAATAAACCAATATATACCCGCTAAGGCTATTAATATTGATAATGTGTTTGTAAAATATTTTTTATACCAAGGTTTTTCTTTTATCCAGTATGCAAAACCAAAATAGCAACCCACAATGACAAATAGCTGTCCTATCTCAACCCCAACATTAAATGAAATTAAACTGGTGACAAAATGAGCTTGTGACAAACCAATCTCACTTATAACACCTGCAAAACCAAGTCCGTGAAGTAGTCCAAAAACGAATACAACCATTGGTCTCCAAAGTGAGATATTTTTTAAAAAAATATTCTCAATTGCAACGTATGCAATGGATAAGGCAATAATAGGTTCAACAATCTGAGGTGAAATAGAGAGTATGTTTAAAACTCCTAAAAAAATTGTAATTGTATGAGCGAGCGTAAAAGCAGAGACCTGGATTAATAACGGTTTAAATTTTGGCGAAAATAAAAATAAACCAATGACAAATAGAATGTGATCAAGACCTTTTGGAACAATATGAAGAAATCCAATAGTTAAATAATTATATATTTCTGCAAACAAGTTTTGATCTTTGTTTTTTGTTATTGAAAAATTTTTTGAGACTGAATTTATTTTTAAATATTCAGTATAAATAATTTCTTTTTGAGGATTTGAAACTCTAAGAATAACCGGACCATAATCTTTTATCCAACCAAACTGTAAGTTATTTTTATCTATATTTGATCCAGAAATTTGAATTAAAGTCTCTCGTGAAAGATTTAAATCTCCAATTTTTTCTATTTGAACATCATCAATTTCAAACGGTATTTTTAACTTGTTTTGATTTAGAGAAATATTGTCTTTAAAATTAATTAAAGATTTCTTAAACATTGCTAACAATTGTTCAGCAGGCAACTTTCTTAAACTGTTATAATAATCAGAATTTTTAGATTCATCGGTATCTGAATGTGATGGGTCAATATTAGCTAAAATAGCTTCTAAATTAAGTTGAATACTTAATTTAAAATTTAACTTATTATCTTTTTCAATGAATTGAAAATTTGCAATAGATGGTTTTAATTCATGAGAAAAAACTATAGAGGGAATAAATAGAAGAATAAATAATAAACGCGCCATATGAAAATTTGTTTAGCAGTAATATTATATTTTTTAATTAATTCAAATTCATTGAATGCACATGAGCTTTGGTTAGAAGCTGATCAATATCAATTAAAGGATAGTGAAAAGCTCATTGCAAATATCAAAGTCGGACAAGATTTAGTAGGTGAAAGTTACCCATATTTATCAAAAGAAACTGAGAAGCTTTTTTTAGTATCAAAAAAAGGTTTTAAAAAACTAAATCAAATTGATGGCGATTACCCTGCAATACAACAATCTGCGAATTATAGTGGGACTCAATATTTGTACTATCAGTCAAATAAAGAGTTTCTCAAATATCAAGATTATAAAACCTTTATCGAATTTATAGATGAATATGATTTGAATCATGATTTAAAAAATAAAAATATTCCAAATGAGATCTATCAAAGATTTGCGAAAATAATTTTTAATGGTGAACCAAATAGTTTTTTTAAAACCAAACAAAATTTAGAATTTGAAATAGTTAATCAAAATGATCCTTATCGAAATCATTTTTCAGAAATACAAATCTTTCTTAAAAAAAAACCATTTAAAGATAAAAAATTTATTGTTTTTTTTAAAAATGAAAATGCATTTGAAAGGAAAATATATCAAACAGATACAAATGGGTTTGCAAAAATAGATAGCTCTAAAAAAGGATTATATTTAATAAGTGCTGTTCACTTAGAAACGCTAAATTTAATAGACCAAATTAAGTATAAAGCAGATTATTATAGCCGCTGGGCAAGCTTAACTTTTAGAAAAAACTAATTAGAAAAATAAATATTTTTATAATACGAAACGGCTTTTTGTTTGGTGTTATCAGTATCCGTCATAATCGCAACGCCATCAATTTCTCCAAGTTCAAGATCTAAAAACTTTTTAAAATGCTCTTTAACGTTAAGTTTAACTGTAACCCATGAATTTACTTTTGTATCAACTAGTGATGAAGCCACATAATCAATAATTTGTTTTCGGTAAGGACCCGTCCAATGGCTATTTGTTTTTTCATTGCTAGAAAAAACATAGTTCATTACTTTTTTTTGCCAAGGTAAAGAGCCTGTTTCTTTTATTACTGATACTCGAGCCGCAAAATCATGTCCCTTTTTGCTGTTTTCTTTTATACCAGGAATTCCCTGTTCAACCTTCCAGGTTATATTTAAAAAGGGTGTTTTGTTTAAATCCACTTTGATTTCTCGTCCAAGACCTGATGCTTGTCCTTCAGCCTCTGCCTTTAGGCAGCCATTGCTTTCTATTTTTAAGTTAGCATCTGAACTATTTTTACTTTTAAGTTTAAATAAATCAGAATTTTCTGAAGCAACACATGTACCGTTTTGATCTATTAGAATACTGTAGTCAGTCTTCTTTTTTATACTGTGAGATTTAAGTTTTGATAGCTCTTCTTGTGTAAATTCGAAAATTACAACTTTTTCATTTGAATATGACTTGGAAGATAAAAAAATTAATAATACAAAAAAAGATAAGATATTTCTCATTTACCACTCCATATTAATATTTTTTATTCTTCCATAACTTTTCATCTCATCAAGGCATTCTTCAACACCAATTCCACTTAATTTCCAACCACCAAAGGGAGCGCCAGGGTATCTTCCTGCAGCATTAACCCATATATAACCAGACTCTATTTGATCAGCTACATTTTTAGCTTTATCCATATCATTAGTTACAATGTAACCCGTTAAGCCGTATTTCACAGAATTTGCCATTTTAATAACTTCCTCTTCATCATCCCACTCTAAAACTGAAACTACTGGACCAAAAATCTCTTCATTTGCAACGGTCATGTTTTGAGTCACATTATTTAAAACTGTTGGTTTAATAAAAAATCCGTCTTTTAATTTTTGATCTTTGATATCATAACCACCTATATACAGTTCAGCTCCTTCTTGAATTGCACCATCGATGTAAGATTTTATTCTGTCGTATTGTTTTTTTGATACCACAGGCCCTACATCTGTATCTTCTTCCCAAGGTAAACCTATTTTTAACTTTTCAATTTTTTCTTTGAGAATTTCTAAGTATTTTTTTTTCAAAGATTTGTGAATGAAAACTCTAGTAGGCGATGTACAAGATTCTCCCTTGGCATCAAAACGCATTCCCTTTAATGTAACCTCAACAATTTTTTCTGGATCAGCATCACTAAATGCAATTAAAGGATTTTTTCCACCAAGTTCTAAACTTACTTTTTTTAATAAACTTGATGCAGCCTCATTAATTTTAATTCCAGTCTCAACAGAACAAATGCCTGCTATCCTTCCAATATCAGGATGTCTGACTAAATAATCTCCAACTTCATGATCTCCACAAATAATACTGACTAACCCGTCAGGCAAAACATCTTTGATAACTTCTGAAAATTTTAAAGCAGATAATGGAGCTTGTTCAGAATTTTTTATAATAATGGCGTTACCCATCAAAAGAGGTGCGGCTAATTTTTCTAAACACCATCTAAAAGGTCGATTAAATGCATTAATTTTTAATACAATTCCATAAGGTTGGTATTTGGTAATATTTGAATGATTAATTTTATTTGAAAAAGTCTCATCTTTAATTTCATCTACCTGGTCACAAAAATACTTAACATTTTTTATAGCGGACTTAATATCATTACGAGCAAATCTGATCGTATTACCAACATTATAACAATCTATTTTTGCATACGTTTCTAAGTTTTTTTCTGCAATATCACAAAGTTGTAATATTTTTTTTGCTCTGTCTTTAATGTTAATTTTAGCCCATTCCTTTTGAGCTTTTTTTGCACCAGCAATTGCTTGGTCTAAAATATTTTTTGGAACAATTTTTACTTCAGATAATACTTGACCAGTTGCAGGATTAATAATTGATAAACTTTTTCCTTCATCAAACCATTTTCCATCAACAAAGGAGCCTTTTAAATTTAATTCGTTTTCCATATTTTCCTATTGGCGCGCCCGGGAAGATTCGAACTCCCAACCTTCTGATCCGTAGTCAGACGATCTATCCAGTTGATCTACGGGCGCAATTAATCGTTGTAATATCATTGTTTTGCCTCAATTAAATTAAAAAATATTTATTGTTAATTTTGAAGATAAGAGTAATTACCGAAAAAAAATGAGTTTGATTAAAGAGAATATTAAGGATCTTTTACCATCCTCTACACTTTTGATTAATGAAATGTGTAAAGAGATGTCTAAAGCTGGTAAGACAATTTATCAGTTTGGATTTGGGCAATCTCCATTTCCAGTACCTGAAAAAATTGTTGAAGCTTTAAAAGTAAACGCACATCAAAAAGATTATCTTCCATCTAAAGGATTATTTGAACTTAGAAAATCAATAGCCGGATTTTTAACAAGAAAAGGTTACAAAAATTTAAATCATGAAAATATAATTATAGGTCCTGGTTCAAAAGAATTAATGTTCTTACTTCAAGTTGCGTTTGACGGGGAAGTTATTTTACCTGTTCCAAGCTGGGTTTCATACGCACCACAAGCAATTATCGCGAAAAATAAATATCATTGGATTCAAACCGAAAAGGAAACTAATTGGCATATTTCCCCTGAGCATATTGATCAAATTGCATCAAAAATCGAAAGCAAAAACAAACTCATTATTTTAAACTCTCCAAATAATCCTTCTGGAACAAACATTCATTTATTAAAAGAGTTGGGCGAAGTATTTACTAAACACAATATTACTGTCTTATCAGATGAAATTTATTCTGAACTTTATTTTAAAGATAACTATAAATCTATTTCACACTTTCACGAAAATACGATTGTAAGCAGTAGTTTAAGTAAATGGGCTGGAGCTGGTGGCTGGAGAGTAGGATATTTTGCTGTACCAAATAATTTAATTGAGATTTTTGAAAAACTTGCTGTACTTGGAACTGAAACATTTAGCGCCGTATCTGCGCCTACACAATTTGCAGCAATTACTGCTTATGAAGAAGATCACTCTGAATACTTAAATAAATCTAAAAAAATTCTTCACGTCATTGCTCATTATGTTTATGAGCAATTGAAACAGCTTGATGTTGATATGATTGAACCAGAGGGTGGTTTTTATTTAATGCCAGATTTTACAAGAATGCTTCATAAAAAATTTAAAAATTCAAAAGATTTTTGTAAAACTTTATTAGATGAAGCAGGTGTTGCGGTGCTACCTGGATCTGATTTTGGCTTCCCAATTGAAAAATTAATATTTAGACTGAGTTATGTTGACTTTAATGGTGCAGAATTTTTAAAAGTTAAAGACACGGATATTACTGAAGAAAATTTACCAAAATACGCTCCAAAAATTGTTGGTGGTGTTCAACAAATTATCAACTTTGCAAAAAAATACGCATAACTCAACGGTTGATATCATTGCTCGGCTATAGTATTTTTTCCTCAAACTTTAATTAATTAAGGGGGACAATAATGAAAAAGCTATTTGCTTCTTTCACGTCAGCTTTAGCAATTTTTGCTTTTAGTTTACCTTTCAGTACTTCTGTAAAATCTGCAGAATTCTTTACAATTGGTACTGGTGGTGCAACTGGAGTTTATTTCCAAGTTGGTAACGCTATTTGTAAAATGGTCGCAAAGCTACAATCTGCCGAGCACGGTAGAAAAAAAGGAACTGACAAAGCGTACAGATGTGCGGCTCCATCTTCGGGTGGATCAACATATAATATTGGTCAAATCCAACAAGGCGAGTTTCAATTTGGTGTAGCTCAGTCTGACTGGCAATATCATGCATATAATGCATCTAAGCCAGATAAAGTAAAACCATTCAAAGATCTAAGAGCTGTATTTTCTGCTCACCCAGAGCCTTTTCAAATTATCGCAAGAAAAGGATCTAAGATCAAAGATTGGAAATCTTTAAAAGGAAAAAAAGTTAACATTGGTAACCCAGGTTCTGGTCAAAGAGGAACTTTTGAAGTGCTAATGGAATCTCACGGTGTAAACAAAAGTTATTTTGGTTCTACAACTGAGCTAACTTCATCTGAGCAATCAGGTGCACTTTGTGATAAAAAAATCGATGCTTTTGGTTATACTGTAGGTGTGCCTAATGCTGGTGTTGCTCAATCAACAGATGGCTGTGGTGCTTACATTATTAACCTAACAACTCCACAAGTTAAAAAACTAGTTGCGGATAATCCGTTCTATGCTTTTGCAACTATTCCAAAAGGAACTTACAAAACTTCAAAAAAAGATGTAACAACTTTTGGTGTGATGGCGTCTGTTGTTACAAGCGCAAGTGTTTCTGAAGAAATGGTATACAATGTAGTGAAAGCTGTTTTTGAAAATCTTGATGATTTCAAAAAACAACACCCTGCATTTGCAAACCTTGATCCTAAGAAAATGATCAAAGATGGTTTGTCTGCACCATTACACCCAGGAGCAGTTAAGTATTATAAAGAAAAAGGCTTAATGTAGTCTTTTGATATTAAAAGGCCCAGTTAAGAAACTGGGCCTTTTTTTTTATACTCCTTTAAAAAACAAAAGTTTATAATTCTCATCATGTCAAAAGAAGGAATTAAAACCGCATCAGACCAATTTAAAAATATTGATGATGAAGGTGGAGTAAAAAGAAACCTTAAAGGTTTTAATCTAAAACTTGTTGCAGGTATTGCAATTTGCTGGACATTGTTTCAGTTGTGGTATGCAAGTCCGTTTCCATTTCTTTTAAGCTTTGGAATTTTTATTGATTTACCTGCAAGAGCTATACATTTAGCTTTTGCATTAATTTTATGTTTTTTAATTTACCCCTCTAAAAAATCAAATTCTAACCAACCTATAAAGTATTATGATTATTTATTTGTAGGGCTTTCTATTATTACAACTTTTTATATTGTCTTTGACTACGAAGGTTTGGTTAACCGTCAAGGTGTTCTTGCAAATATTAATCTATTTGGAATTAAAATTCCATATGAAATGATATTAGGTGCTGTTGGTATGGTTTTGTTGCTTGAAGCAACCAGAAGAGCAATTGGATTGCCTTTAGTTTTTATCGCTGTCATATTTATAATTTTTTCAATTTTTGGTCAGCAAATGCCAGATCTTATTGCTCATGCAGGTTTATCGATTACTAGATTAGTTGGATATCACTGGCTTGGAGGGGAAGCTATTTTTGGTATTCCCATAAGTGTTTCTGTTGGTTTTATTTTCTTATTTGTTTTATTTGGATCTATTTTAGATGCAGCAGGTGGTGGTAAATATTTTTTAAATTTAGCATTTGCTCTAGTAGGTAAAATGAGAGGCGGTCCTGCAAAAGCTGCTATTTTAGCTTCTGGGTTAACTGGTATGATTTCAGGATCATCAGTTGCAAATACAGTTACAACTGGGACATTCACAATTCCTATTATGAAAAAAACAGGATTGCCCGCAGTTAAAGCTGGAGCTGTTGAGGTTGCAGCATCTGTTAATGGACAAATCATGCCGCCAATTATGGGAGCTGCTGCGTTTGTAATGGCGGAACTACTTGGTATTCCTTATCTAACTGTTGTTACTCATGCCTTTTTACCAGCTGTTATTTCATACATTGCTCTTTTTTATATTTCTCACTTAGAGGCATTAAAGCTAGATATTAAAGGTTTGCCTGAAAAAGATATTCCTCCTTTAAAAGAAACATTTTTAAGTGGTATTCATTACTTAATTCCAATTGGTGTTTTGATTTATTTACTCTTAGTGATGAATTGGACTGCCGCATCATCAATATTTTATTCAATCATTTCATTAATCATTATCATTATTATTAAAGAATTAATTACCTCTAAAAAAGAAAATCAAACTTCAAAAGTTGGTTTTATTAATGCTTTTAACAAAATTATTACGGGTTTTGAAAAAGGTGCAGTTAATATGGTAAGTGTTGGTATCGCAATTGCAACTGCAGGAATTATTGTTGGTGCTGTTTCGTCAACGGGTCTAAGTAACAATCTTGTTATTATTGTTGAGGCCATATCTGGTGGAAATATTATTTATCTTTTAGGTCTTACTGCTTTTCTTTGTATTATTTTAGGAATGGGATTACCTACGACTGCAAACTATCTAGTTGTTGCAGCTCTTATGGCTAATGTTGTAGTTGAGGTTGGCAGTGCATCAGGTTATGTATTCCCGCTTATCGCAATTCATTTATATGTTTTTTATTATGGTTTAATGGCAGACGTCACACCACCTGTTGGACTTGCTTCCTATGCAGCTGCAGCGATATCAAGGGCAGATCCAATAAAAACAGGTGTTCAGGCATTTTGGTATAGTCTGAGAACAGGTATTTTGCCAATTGTATTTATTTTTAACAACGAACTTTTGCTTATTGGTATCGAAAACTGGTTCCATGGTATTGTTGTCATGATCACATCTTTAATTGCAATATTAGTATTTACTGCAGCAACACAAGGTTGGTTTGTTAATAAATTAAAATGGTATGAAATTATTGTATTTTTACTTATTTCTTTAGCGTTATTTAGACCAGGATTAATTATGGACCAATTTTACCCAGAGTTTAATCAAGTAAAACTCAATACAAAAATAATTAATGAAACTAAATTTCAATCTGATCAAAAAGTTCAAATTAAAGTTACAAGGCAAACAGCCTATGGACCGAGATATAAAATGTTTGAAATACCCAAGGATTCTTTTGACCAATCTTATTCATTAGAAGAGTACGGTATTAATCTAGTCACAAAAAAAGATAGTATCATTATTGATACACTTAAATGGAATGGTATTGCAAAAAAATCAGGTTTTGAAACTGATGATATTTTAACTGAAATTAAAATTGAGAATAAAAATCGTCCAGATAAAGATATTGTTTATCCGTTTGCTTTATTGGTCTTGGGGTTATTTGGATATTTAAACTATAGGAAACAAAGTATCAGATAGTTTACAAGACTCACAAATCATAAAGCCATAAAGTAAATAATTTGCGTAAACGGTCTCATTTTCTTGACCACACTTTTCACATTTTTTGATAATTTTTTTATTCAATAATTTGGAAGTCTTTTTCATATTTATTTGAAAGATTAATTCCTAAACCAGGAATATTTTCATCTAAATCGATAAAACCATTTTTTGGCTCCGGATCACCTTCAAATATATAATAGAAAAGTTCATTACCTATCTCAACATCATGAACAGGAAAAAACTCTGAGAATGGACAATTTAAATTAGCCATTGTTAAATGATAATTATGCATTTGACCTGCATGAGGAATAACAGGCACTTGATAAGCTTCTGCTAAAGCATTAATTTTTTGTGCTGCTGTAATTCCACCAACTCTATTTGTGTCATATTGAATATAACTCACAGCCTTAAGATCTAACAGTTGTCTAAAGCCAAATAATGAGAATTCGTGCTCTCCACCTGAAATTGGTATCATATTCATATTATTGAGTTCAGCATACCCATGAATATCATCTGCGATCACTGGCTCTTCTAACCACTTTGGTTGGAACTTCATTAACTTGGGCAGCATATGTTTTGTATATTCTAAATTCCATCCCATATAACATTCCAACATTAGGTCTGTGTCATATCCAACAACCTCTCTTACAGCTTCAACTAACTCTAAATTTTTCTTAACTCCATCAGGGCCATCTTTTGGTCCCCAGCCAAAACGCATCTTGAACATTTTAAAACCTTGATCAACATAACTTTGGGCTTCTTTTTTTAAATCTTCAATTGGCTGGCTATATAATTTTGAAGCATAAACAGGAATTTTTTCCTTAGTTCTTCCGCCTAATAACTTAAACACAGGTTTATTAGTTAATTTTCCTAGTAAGTCCCATATAGCAATATCAACTGCAGATATGGCAGTTATTCCCACACCTTTTCGTCCCCATGCTAATGTTCTTCTGTACATTTTTTCCCAGAGATAAGCATAATCAAAAGGGTCTTCATTTAATATTAAAGGCGTTAGATAATGATCAATCGTTTTCTTTACAACTTGTGGAGCTAAAGCAGCATTACCAAGTCCAACTAAACCATCGTCTGTTTCAATTTCACAAGTTAGCCATTCATGAAATCTAAATGAACCCATGTTATCACCTTTTTCATACAAAAGGTCAGACGCATTGGTACAAAAATTACTTTGTGGAGGTACTGTTTTGCCTTTCCATTGATAGACTTTTGTTTTTACCGATTTGATTTTTGTCATTAATTAATTTGAGTTCCTGAATTCATTTTTACTGCTAATTTAAATGAATTAATCGTAGGTTCTAGATTAGCAGTATTAGTTCCAACAATATCAAAAGCAGTTCCATGAGCTGGAGTTGTTACAGGAACAGTTAATCCACCTGACACTGTTACCCCTCTATCAAAACCAAATGCTTTCAATCCACATTGTAAAGCATCATGATACATTCCTACTATGCAATCATGATTCTTGTTTTTAAACGCAGTTATAAAAGATGTATCGCACGGCAAAGGTCCGTCAGCATTAATTCCCATTTTTTTAGCTTCTTCAATGGCAGGTATAATTTCATCTTTTTCTTCAGTGCCAAATTCAGCATGAGGATTAAGTGCTTGGACAGCTATTCTAGGATTTTTAATTCCACTCATTTTTAAAGTTTGGTCTAACAACTTAATTGGTTTTAAAATGTTTTCTTTTGTAATATTCTCTGGAACTTCTTTGATTGGGATATGTGATGTTACACGAGCAGTCCAAAAATTATCTACAACATTAAATTCACAACAAAATTCTTTCATTTCAAGTTTATTCTGCATGAAATCATGCTCGTCATTATACTGACAACCACCCATCATTAAACTTGTTTTGTTCATAGGACCAAAGTTGATTGCATCAATTTTCTTTTCTTTTGCGAGATCTAAAGCATAATCCATAGCCTCAAGAACACTTTTTCCAGACTCGGCAGAAACTTCGCCTCTTTTGTAAGTTCTATTTGTTCCCTTTGAAATATCTAAAAAGAATTTTGTTTTATCATTAAATTTAACTTCGTTAAAATCAGTAACAAATTTAAAATCAACTTTTTTTCCTGATATATTTTCACCATCTTCTAATATTTTTTTTTCACCAATTACAACTACATTGGCTTCATTAGAAATATCTTCATTTAATAATCTAACAACTAATTCTGGACCAATGCCTGAAGGGTCTCCTAATAAAACTGCTACTTTTTTTTTCATAATCTTAACTCCCTGGTTAATAATTCTTAATTATTCTTAATTCAATCATTTATTCTTTTTCCTTATATTAGGAAATATTAAAGCAACAACCGATAAAATAAAGAAAGTTACAACAATTGGTCTGGTTAAAAATAAAGTCCAATCACCGTCAAAAATCACTAAAGATTGTCTTAATGTTAGTTCGACTAATTGCCCAAGGATCAAACCAATAATTACCGGTACAACAGAGAAACCAAATTTTCTCATTACATATCCAATAATTCCAAAACTAATCATTAAGAAAACATCAGTAAAAGATTGATTTAAAGAATAAGTTCCACAAACAGACAATGTAAATATCATTGGCCATAATAACCGATTAGGAATTAATGTTATTCTTGCAAAAATTTTTGCGCCAAAAAACCCAAAAATAAAAAATAGAATATTTGCAAAAAACATTGCCCCAAATATTCCATACAAAAATTCAGGTTGTTCTTTAAATAAATCTGGTCCTGGTCTTAAACCATGAATGATTAAACCTGTTAAAATAACTGCAGTTGTAGCGCTGCCTGGAATTCCAAGTGCCAATGTTGGAACCATGGCTCCACCTGTTGCTGCATTATTTGCAGTCTCAGCTCCTGCTATTCCATCAATTGCGCCTTTACCAAACTCTTCAGGTTTTTTTGACCATCTTTTTGCTTCTGAGTATCCTATCAAAGAAGCAACGGTTCCTCCTTCAGCAGGAAGAATTCCAATAAAAGAACCAATTCCTGATGATCTTAAAATCGTTTTAAAACAATATTTAAAATCATCTTTGGATGGAAGTCTCACAGCTTTCATCGCTATTCTTTCAAAAATTTGATTTGTTAAATTAGATTGTACTAATAATTCACTCATAGCGAACATTCCAACCACAACTGGTATAAACCCAATCCCCTCTGTCAACTCGTTTACACCAAAAGTAAATCGATCGATTGATGCCATCACATCTTTTCCAACAGTTGATAATAAAATACCAAATGCTCCAGCGATTAAGTTTTTAGTTGGACTTCCTTCGCCTATTGAGGCAAGCATTGTTAATCCAAATATAGCTAGAGCAAAATATTCGGGCTGACCAAACTCATATGCAATATTTGCTAAAATAGGTGCAAAAAATACAAGCACAATAACACTAAATAAACCACCAAATGCACTTCCAAAAGTTGCCATGCCTAACGCTCGACCCGCCTCTCCTTTTTGTGCCAAAGGATAACCGTCTAAACAAGTTGCAGCTGCAGCAGGTGTACCGGGAGTATTAATAAGTATTGCTGTAATTGCTCCACCATAAGTTCCTGCGCAATAAATTGCAGTTAACAAAACAATTGCCGACAAAGGGTCTAGGGTAATTGTGAATGGGAGAATTAATGCCCCTCCTGTTGTTGGACCAAGTCCAGGTAAAACTCCTAAAATCAATCCAAACAAAGTTCCCAAAAAAAGAATAATTAAAAGCTTGCTGCTCAAAATTGGTGCAACCATGTAGGATAAATTTTCAATCATTACTAATTATAATAAAGATTAGTTAATATACCTGGCGGAAATCTTAATCCAAGCACACCTTCAAATAATAAAAAAACTAAAATTGGAAATACAATTGATAAAAAAAGATTTAATAATAAATTTTTTTCACCCCAAAAATAAGTTATTGCAATTGAACTTAGCATTAATGCCAATATCAAATCAACTTTTAGAGCTATTAGTGGAAATATAATAAATATGCCTACAGTTTTATAAAAAATTCTGCTTTGCTTTTCATAATCTTTTTTAGGCCGGCTAAAATAAAAATAAACTAATAGTAAATTGAGTGAAAAAATTAGCCCAAGTAGAATTTTAGGAAAAGTCGCTGGCTGAATTCCTCTTACCAAAATTGGCGGAACTTCATCAAAATAAAAAGTTGTTACAAACAAAAAAATTGAAAAGCAGAAAATAAAAAATAATAAAATTAGTTCAGAACTAAAAAGGGCGGATAAAAATCCGCCCTTTTTTTCAAATGAATTACTATTCATTCGTTATAGTATTACTTAATGTAACCTAAAGCTTTTAACTGAGCAGTCATTTCTTTAAGCATTTCGTCCATCTGCTTGCCCCACTCATCAGCTCCAACTACACTTGACTGATCTAGTCCAATTTCAGTCAAGAAATTTTTGTAGTAGTTGTGGCTCATCCCTTTTAACATACCTGCTTCAAGTCTTTTTACTTGATCTGCTGGAGTTCCTTTTTTAGTTACGAAACCTCTTACAGTAGATAAAGAAACTGGAATCCCAAGTTCTTTAGCAGTTGGTACATCTTTAAGTTTAGCCATTCTTTTATTTGCTAGAACAACTGAAACACAAAGTTTACCTTCGTTAATTTCTGTTAGTGCTTCACCTAAGTTTAAAACACCTACATCAATATCGCCTTTGATTAAGTTTGTTTTAATAGGTCCAACACCTTTATAAGCAACGATTTTAGGATCTTTTAATTTACCCTTCTTAGTAAATGCAACTGCACTCACATCATCGATACCACCAGTATGTGTTGTTCCATAAGAGAAAGATTTTTTCTTTTGTTGGCTTACAAATTTCTTTGCATCCTTAAAGCTACTCTTACAGTTCACAACAAATAATTGTGGATCATCAGTTCCTCTTGCTAAAGGAACCATGTCGCTTAATTTAACTTTTGTTTTACCAAGTGCCATAGAAACAGCATGACCTGTTGTCCAAGTCAAAATAGAGTTACCATCTGCCGGTTGTGACATTAAGTAATCCATTGATGCAGCTCCACCGCCACCTTTTTTATTCACTAGTTGCATGTCTTGCTTAAGAACTCTTCTTGTTCTTAAAAGCATCATTCTAGTAGTAACGTCTGTACCACCACCAAAACCAGCGTGAGTGATTGATTGAATAGCTTTTTTACTATGCGATCCAGCTTCAGCTTTGTTTAGGTTGATATCTAAAAATGGTACGTCAAAGACTAATACTAAAGCTAAGAAAGCTTGAAGTATTCTTGATTTTTTCATTTTTTCTCCCCGTTAAGTTTTGTAGAGATAAGCAAAACTGAGAATTATTATCAAGTAAATAAGTTGTCGCCTTATTTAATTGTTGCAATGCAAATTAATTTAAATTGATTAAATTTTTAAATGTTATGTTATCTTTTGCTTTTATTTTTAATTTATTCTTTAAAGGCATAACAAAACTATCTGAACTAATTTCAAAAATATCACCATCCTGTGCTTTGATGCCATCAGAAAAACTTAGCGTTGCTGTTCCAAAGTAATGGATATGTAAATCACCAGGTTTTCTAAAAATCTCATATTTGAAATGATGATGCTCAAGATTTTCTATAGAGTGAGACATATTTTTTTCACCACTTAGAAAATCTTTTTCCCAAATGACTTTATTATCTCTAATAATTTTTGATTTACCCTTTACTTCGCTAGGGATGCTACCTAGGTTAATTTCGGGTCCAAAAGAACATTGGCGCAATTTTGAATGAGCTAAATATAAATAGTTTTGTTTTTCCATAACGTGGTCGGAAAATTCATTACCAATTGAATAACCTATTTTTACAACTTCTTCTTTTTCGTTAATCATATAAATACCAACTACTTCAGGCTCTTCTGATCCATCTAAAGAAAATTCAGGGATATAAATCGTTTCCGTAGGCGCAGAGATATTGTCTCCATTACCCTTGTAAAACCATTCAGGTTGGGCTCCAATATTACCTTTTTCTGGCTTTCCACCTTCAATTCCAATTTTAAACATTTTCATTGAATCTGTCATTTCCTCTTCTTTTGTAGCATGCATTTTGTTTCTAGAATCTGCACTACCAAGATGAGTAAGTCCTGTGCCCGTTACATAAAAATGTGATGGATCTTTATGAGTAATAGGTGGCAAAAGTGAGTTTGAATTATAGATTTCTTTGTAATCTAAAATTTCATTTGACTTATTGCTTTCAATTAAATTTTCAATTTTTTCACCGCTGTTAATTGCTTCATTAAATAAATCATATGATAAATTAAAATTTTTTATAATATTAACTTTGTCATTTTCTACGTAACCAACATTACATTTATTATCTTTTAGGAATTGAATTATTTTCATAATTAGTTAGAACCTATATCAATTAATTATGAATTTAAATGGAAATTTAATTATTGGTTTAAAAGAAGAGGCTGGAAGTGAGAAAGAAGTCTCTGCTAAAAATCCATCTACAAATGATACATTATCTCCCGGATATAAAGGGGCAACTGCAAAACAATTAGAGCATGCTTGTGATTTAGCGAATAATGCATTTTACAAGTATAAAAATACTAGTTTTGAAGATAGAGCAAAATTTTTAGATACGATTGCAGAAGAAATAGAAGCTGTTAAAGAAACTTTGTTAAAAATTACTCCTGAAGAAACAGGTTTACCAGAGGCAAGAATTACAGGCGAAACAGGAAGAACGGTTGGTCAATTAAGAATGTTTGCTGAATTTATTAGAAATTCTAAACATACTGACGCTACTATTGATGAAGCATTACCTGACAGGCAACCTCTTCCCAGGCCAGATCTAAGATTAAGAAATGTTGCTATAGGTCCAGTTGCAGTGTTTGGAGCAAGCAACTTTCCTTTGGCTTTTTCTGTGGCAGGAGGTGATACAGCTTCAGCACTAGCGGCCGGCTGTCCAGTCATCGTAAAAGCACATAGTTCTCATCCTAGAACTTCTGAAATTATTGGAAGATGTATTCAAAATGCTGTTAAAAAAAATAATTTACCTGATGGAACTTTTTCACTGTTATTCGGTTCAGGTAATATTGTTGGACAAGGTTTAGTTAAAAATAAATATATCAAAGCGGTAGGTTTCACAGGATCAAGAAATGGTGGATTGCAAATCGTTAAAACAGCTCAAAGTAGAAACGAGCCAATTCCGGTTTATGCTGAAATGAGCAGTATCAATCCAGTATTTGTATTTAATTCTGTTTTAGAAAATCCAGATAAATTTATTGAAGGTTTTTTAGTTTCTTTACAAATGGGTGCTGGTCAATTCTGTACAAATCCTGGTTTAATTATTACAAAAAATTCAAAGAATTATGAAAATTTCAAATTTAAACTTGCAGAAAAAATAAAAGAACAAAACAGCCAGACTATGCTTAGCAATGTAATTGCAAAAGCATATGAGGAAGGTGTCTCAAAGTTTAAAAGTAAAAATAATATAACACTAGTTGGCGAAGGTAAAAAAAATGGTAACGCTAACCAATGTATCCCTCACTTATTTGAAACAAGTGCTAATGAATTCAAAAAAGATCAAGATTTATCGGATGAAATATTTGGTTCTACTTCATTAATTATAAAATGTGAAAATGATCAAGATTTCAACGAAATTGCAAAAAAAATAGAAGGCCAGTTGACTATTTCATTTCATTCTAACAATGTTGAAGAAGTGTCCGAAGAGTTTGTTAGTTTAATAGAAGATAGAGCCGGTAGAATTATTTATAACCAATTTCCAACAGGAGTTGAGGTTTGTCATGCCATGGTGCACGGAGGACCTTTCCCTGCAACGTCTGATACAAGAAGTACATCGGTGGGATCTAAAGCTATTTTTAGATTTTTGAGACCGGTATCGTATCAAAATATTCCTAAAGAATTGTTACCTAAAGAACTGGTTTAACTTTTGTATTGATCTTCGATTTTATAATAATCATTAAATCCTACAACATCACGTAATTCTTCAAACTTTGAAACATTAGTGTTGTATTTTCGGTTTTTTATATTTTCTAAACTTTCTTTCATTGTTTTAACCGTAGCGCTCATGAGTGTTAATGGTAATACAGCAATTTTAAATCCAATATCTTCCAATTCATTAATTTCTAATAACGGAGTTTCTCCATCTTCAATTAAATTAACCATGTGATAACCTGGAACTTCCTTAATTACCGTTTTCATATCTTCTTTAGATTTTATCGCTTCTACAAACAACAGATCAGCTCCTAATTCTTTAAAAGTATTCATTCGATCAATTGCATCTTTAAGACCTCTTGTTGCAATTGCATCTGTTCTCGCCATGATTAAAATATCTTTCTCACCATTTAATTTGCTCGCATCAGCAGCGGCTTTAATTCTTGCCTTTGCTTCATCAAGTTCAACAACGTCTTTTCCTTTTGTGTGACCACATTTTTTTGGCCATTTTTGATCTTCAATCATAATTGCAGCTGCACCGGCATCTGCATAACCTCTTACGGTTCTATAAACATTTCCCGCATTTCCCCATCCAGTATCTCCGTCAAATAAAATTGGAATGGAGGTAATGTTACAAATGTTTCTCACTTGATCTTGCATCTCTGTATAAGAAATCAAACCCGTATCAGGCATTCCAAGTCTAGTGGAAGAAACACAAAAACCAGACATGAACCCTGCTTTAATTCCAGCTTTTTCAATTAGCTTTGCAGAAAGAGCATCATAACAACCTGGTAGCATTACCAATTTTTCAGAATCTAAAAAGTTTTTAAGCTGTTGAGATCTTTTTTTAGAGTTTAATGGATTAAAAAGTGTCATAATTTAAATGGTATATATAAAGCGATATCTGGAAAAAAGTAAATCACAAAAACTGTGAAAAGCATAATTAAAACAAATGGAGCAACACCTCTCCCAATTTCTCCCATTTTTGCATTACCAATGGCCTGAAGGACATAAATATTAAGTCCTACTGGTGGAGTGATTAAAGCGCACTCAATCATTAGTGTGAAAATAATTCCAAACCAAATAATATCGATATTCATCGCCGCGATTGAAATTGAGAAAATTGGCATCATAATCAAAATTAGTGACAAAGTTTCCATGATAAAACCTAAAATTAATAAAGTGATACAAACTACCAAGATAAAAACACCTTGTTCATTAATATTGTTTACTATTAACGAAGAAATATCTTGTGGAATTCTATAAAGAGAAATTGCTTTACCAAATATCTTTGCGCCAGCAATGATTACAAATATTGTTACTGTTGTTTTCATTGTTTCAATACCAGAGTCAATGAAACCTTGAAATGTTATTCTTTTCTTAACAAGAACATAAATAAATGAAATTAAAAAACCAATACCACCAGCTTCTGTTGGGGTATAAATGCCAGCATATATTCCTCCAAGCATTATAAATGCCATTAACAAAATGGGTAAACCTTTTTTGGTATTTTCAATTTTTTCCTGTCTAGTACTTGAAACGTTTTGAACTTCTTTGTTAAAAATCTTTACATAAAAAACCGAAAATATAATGAAGAATAGTGCGAGTAATATTCCTGGTCCAATTCCAGCAAGAAACATCGTTAAGACTGACTCTTCAACAACAAATGCATACACAATCATTGGAATAGAAGGGGGGATTAAAATTCCTAAGGTTCCACCAGCTGCTAAAATTCCTAAAGTAAAATTTCTATGATAACCTCGTTTGATCATTGCGGGGAAAGCTACCGTGGATATTGTAGCTGCAGTTGCTACTGATGAACCTGATATTGCAGCAAAAATACTACAAGATATAATTGTTGCTATCGCTAATCCTCCAGGAAAATTTCCAACCCAACTTTGTGCAAAATTAAATAAATCTTCTCCAACGCCAGCTTTGAGTAAAATATTTGACATCATTAAAAACATTGGAACCGCAAGTAAAATAAAGTTATCTCCAACGCTATAAAATGTTTGAGGGAGCATCATTGGAGAAATATCTCCTAAAACCATTAGTGATAATCCTAACGAACCTAATGCAAAAGCAATGGGTACTCCTAAAAATAAAATAAAAAATAAAAAGAAAAGAATTAACGTTACAGTCATGGTTTAACAAAATCTCTGATGTATCTTAAAATTTCTAAAAAAACTCTAATTAGTAATAATGCGAATGAAATAGGTATTGCAATTTCCGTAATGACTGCAGGTAAATCTAAAATAGTAGAACTTGTTCTACCAACCTCAAAAGAGTCATAGGCGATTAACCAACCGTAGTAGGTAACAAAAGATGAAAAATAAATAATAAAAATGAATGAAATAAAATCTAAAACTTTTTTTGTCTTATCGTTTGCCTTATCATAAAAAACTGTAATTCTAATAAATTCTTTATTATGAAAGGTATATGTGAGCGCTAAATATGTAGCCCATATTTGTAATAACCTTGAAATTTCATTAACCCAAATTGTTGGTGCATTAAAAATATATCTAGAGATAACTTCAAAAGATACGATAAAGCCAATCAAAACATATAGTCCAGCGGCAGTATAACCAGAGTATTTTATTGCTTTTTCTAAATTCATAAAATTAGCCCACCCTCTAATTGAGGGCGGGCAAATTAATTTAGATTAAAGCTTCTTTGCTTCTTTAACTAGTTTGTCGCCAACGCCACCTGTTCCACCAGTTCTCTTGATATAATCATCAATTACTGATGCAGATGCTTTTTTCAATGCGCTTAACTCTGAACTAGAAAGCTTAACAACTTTCATACCATTTTCTTTGGCAATTTTATAAGCCCCTGCCTCAATGTTGGCCATATCATCTCTGACCGCCTTTTCAGCGATTTTAGATGCAGACTGTATTGCGCTCTTTTGCTTAGCGTTAAGTTTATTGTACCATTTTTGGTTCACTACAACCACAAACTCAATATCTCCGTGGTTTGTTACTGTAAGAGTATCCATTACTTGGTAAAGTTTTCTAGATTTAACTCCAGATACTCCAGTCATTCCAGCATCAACTGTACCTCTTTGATAAGCTAAGTACTGTTCAGAACCAGAAATTAAAGCTGGCTTTCCTCCCAATGAAGAAACAAACGCTCCAAGAGTTTTACCAAAAACTCTGACCTTTTTATCTTTAAAGTCAGCTGGTGTTTTCATTGGTCCGCCATTTGAAAGCATTACTGCACTACCATATGCTTGATAATAAAGTGGCATAGCTCCAGTTTTTGAAATTGCCGGATCTAAGATTGATCTAATTTTAGAACCTTGTGCTGTAGCTTTTCTAACTTTTTTTTCTGAGTCGAATAAGAATGGTAGATAAAATACATCTACTTCAGGATTTGTTCCAGCAAAACGAGTGATAGATGCAACGCCTGCTTCAATTGCTCCTGATCCTACAGCTTGTGGCACTTCTTTATCTTTATAAAGTTGAGCTGAGTCATAAATTTCAACTTTAATGTCAGACCTTTTTTCAACTTCTTTTTTGAACACAAGTAGATTTTGACCTAAATGTGCTTTTAGTGGAAGTTGAAGAGTTATTCTCATTTTAGTCTCAGCAAAAGATGCTGTTGCAAATGAAGCTAAAATGATGGTTATAAATATTTTTTTTAATATTTTCATTATTTCTCCCCCTTTTTTTTTCTCTATTAAATCTCTTAAAAAACAAAAATTCAAGTAATTATCTTTTTTAATATGATCTATTTGTCATAACTAATTTTGAAGTTTACTAAGGTTTATTGCGGCAAATCAGCAATTTTAAGTATATAACAAACATTAAAACTTCGCTTTATGAATTGGATAGTTGTTACAGTCATTGCTGCTTTTGTACAAAACCTCAGATTTACTTTACAAAAAAATATTAACAAAAAAGTCTCTACCTTTGCTTCATCTTATGTAAGGTTTGCATTTGCATGTCCTTTTGCAATAGCTTTGTTTTTTATTTATTTTCAAGATACTACAATTATTGCTCAAGCATTATCGAACGACAAATTCATTATCTATTTTATATCGGCATCAATATCACAAATAATTTTTACATTTATTATGCTGTACTTATTTCAATTCTCAAATTTTATAATTGGAACATCATTGAGTAAGACAGAAGTAATACAAATCGTAGCTTTAGAACTTGTATTATTTGGTGATACTTTAAGTTTTTTAGCAACAACTGGTGTAATAATTTCAACAATAGGAATTATTATTTTTTCAGTTAAAAATTTAAATCTTTTCATTAAAAATTTATTTTCAAAAACAACAATTATTGGAATAATTACAGGTTTTTTTTTGGGTTTAAGTGTTGTGTTGTATCGTGGGGCAACATTAAGTCTTACAGAATTTGATTCAAAATTTGAAAAAGCATTATGTACTTTGTTTTTTGGAGTTACTTTTCAAACAATGCTCATGACGATTTATATTTGTCTATTTGAAAGAGGAGAATTTAAAAAACTTTATGAACATAGATATCAATGTCTAACAGCAGGGTTTTGTAGCTTCGTGGGAACTTTATCGTGGTTTTATGCATTTTCATTAATACAATCTTCTTTTGTAAGAGCATTGGGCCAAATCGAATTATTATTTAGCTATTTCTCTTCAACATTATTTTTTAAGGAAAAGGTTAAATTAATCGAAATAATCGGAATCTTAATTTTCGTTACGGGAGTTACCATTATGCTAGTTTTTAAATAAACTTAAATTAGTATCAAATTCATTTACAACTTTTAAAAGAGCATTTCCTTTTTCAGTTAGTTGAATTCCATTTTTCATATGTCGAATAAATAATTTGAAACCTAGGTCTTTTTCTAAGCTCATTATATCTCGACTAAAACTAGATTGAGATTTTTTAAGAACTTTAGAAGCATAATTAAAACTTTTAAATGTTGAGATTTTTTTAAATGTTTCTAACTTTTTCCAATTCATAGTTTTAATTTAATATAATTGGTTAAATTTAATAATATTGTTTATGCAATTCAGTTATGACAAAAATAAAAAGGCCCAGATTTTAAGTCTGGGCCTTTTATTAGATAAATTAAACTAACTATGTTTAATCTCTTATTGAGTATGCAATAACTCCGATTTCAGCTACGTCTGTACCTTTAGTTTCGGCTTCTTTACTTACTCTAATTCCAAATGTACTTGCCATTACCTTCCAGACCACAAATGATACTACGAAGACAAAAGCTATAACACTAATCACTCCAAGGAACTGTGCCCCAAAGTTAGCGTCAGCATTTGATAAAGGAACTGCTAATGTTCCCCAAATTCCAGCGAACATATGTACAGGAATTGCTCCAACTACATCATCAATCTTTAATTTGAATAATAGTTTAGTTCCTAACACAACGATTGCTCCACCAATTGCTCCAATAATAATTGCAGCACCAGGTGTTGGCGCTAATGGTTCAGCTGTAATTGCAACTAATCCACCTAAACAACCATTTAACATCATAATGACGTCTGTCTTACCAGTTAAAAATCTAGTGATTAAAGCATTAGCAATTACACCACCACAAGCAGCCAAGTTAGTGTTGATGAAAATTTTTGCAATTGCAGTTGCGTCATCAACAGTACCTAAAGCTAATTGTGATCCACCATTAAATCCAAACCAACCAAACCAAAGGATAAATACACCAATAGTTACTTGTGGAATTGATGAATTTGCAAATGGCGGCATAGGCTTTTCACCAGATCTAGCAAATCTTCCAAGTCTTGGACCTAGAACGATTGCACCAGCTAAAGCAGCAGCTCCACCTGCAGCGTGAACAAGAGTTGAACCAGCGAAATCAGAAAAGCCAGCTTTTGCTAACCAGCCTCCACCCCACTGCCAACCCATTTCGATTGGGTAAATTACACCAGTTAAGATTGCCGCAAAAATAAAAAACGGCCAAATTTTAATTCTTTCAGCTAAAGCTCCTGAAACGATTGATACGGTTGTTGCACAGAATACCATTTGGAAAAACCAATCAGATCCATCTGAATAACCAGTATCTAATTTTGATGCATCGCTCCATGGGATGAATGAGCCAATGTATCCACCTTCGGGAATACCATATGCTAAATTATATCCTCCAAGCCAGAACATGATTCCAGCTATAGAGAATAAACCAATATTTTTTGCCGCAATAGTTGATACACTTTTAGATGTTACCATCCCTGATTCCAACATTGCAAAACCTGGCGCCATAAACATTACTAGAAAACCACATATTAAGAATAATAATGTATTAAACACATATTGTGTTTCAGCCCCTACCTTACTTTCGGCAGAAAAACTGGGTTCTACTAGAAATATTAAAGCGAACAGTGCAAAAGATAAGTAGTGACTTATTTTTTTCATTTTATTCTCCTTAAATAAATTTTTGTTGTTATGCAGAATTTAGATAGTTAGCTGTTGTTAAAAAAGTGTTAATCTGGATAATCAGCGTTTCATAAATTAGATATCTAAAAACGGAATACTTGATCTGATGATATTGAATGTTTTGGTGTGCTTAAATTTAACTAACAGGGGACATGAAGTGAGCAAACTCAAGCACACACTTAAGTCCTATTCGTATTCGTTTCTTTTTTGAATCAAAAATGTTCTAATTCACCCAATACGAGTCTTTAGATTAAATTAAATCGCTATTTTTTTAGCTTTTTCGATATATTTTCCACGCAACAATTTGGTGAATTTTCCTGGTTTTCCATCTCCAATTGTTGACTGATTGATTTTAATTACAGGTGTAACAAAAGTTGTAGCACTTGTTACAAACGCTTCATCTGCACTTTGAGCTTCATTAATTGTAAAATTTTTAAAATTAACTTTGTAATTCAACTCTTCTGCACATTCGATAACCGCCTCTCTCGTAATTCCTCTTAATATCAAGTTATCAAACTGCCTTGTAATCACAGTGCCTTTTCTAATTATCCAAGCATTATTTGATGTTCCCTCAGTAATAAATCCATTTCTAACCATCCAAGCATCATCAAAACCTTTTTCAACCGCAGAAGATTTTGCAAATGAAGGGTATAAAAGTTGAACTGTTTTGATATCACAACGACCCCACCGCATATCATCAGTCGTCATAACTTGAATTCCTTTTAAAGCTGCATCATTTTTTAATAAGTCTTTGACTTGAGTAAAAGCTGAAACTGTCAACTCTGTTTTTTTATCTGGAAAATCAAAACTTCTCTCAGCTACACCACGTGACACCTGAAGATAAACCACACCCTCTTTTAAATTATTTTTTTTTACTAATTCTCTGTGAAATAATTCAAGATCTTTATGATCTAATAATTTTGGATAATTTAACTCTGTCATTGATCGGTCAAGTCGTTTCATATGATTTTTAAAATCAATTAACTTACCGTCTAATACTGAAGTTACTTCATACAATGCATCACTAAATAGCAAAGCACGATCAAAAATTGAAACTTTTGCCTGCGCTTCATCAAGATACTCACCGTTTAAATAAACTGTTCTTCCCATAATCAGACGGCTTTTTTAAATTTTTTATCTAAGTAATCAACTAAATCATTTTGCTCAAAAATATTTCTTTTTAGTAATTGACTATTTTGGCTTGGATAATCAGTTCTAAAATGAGTACCGCGACTTTCTTTTCTCTGTAGTGCGGCATAAGTAATAAGTTTAGATACAAGAAGCATATCTTTTAACTTTGCAGATAACTTATCTGCTTCTCTTTCTATTCGAAGAAACTCTATAAATGCTTGGTTTAAAGTAGACTCATTTCTTTCTACTCCAACAAATTTATTCATTGCAGATCTTAGTTGCCATATATATTTCTTGGCTCTAATTTTGCTTATTGTTTTCTCTTTAGGAATATAATTTTCTATATTTATTAATTTGTAACTCTGTTTTGGAGGTTCTGAATTTATTTTATTGGCAATTCGTCTTGAGAAAACAAATGCTTCTAAAAGAGAGTTACTTGCTAAACGATTTGCACCATGTGCTCCTGTTGAACTGCATTCGCCACATGCCCATAGTCCTTCAACACTTGTTTTTCCATCAATATCAACTTTGATACCACCCATATGATAATGAGCAGCTGGTATAATAGGTATCAAATCTTTCATTGGATCAATAGAGGCTTGTTTTAAATAGTATGAAGCTGTTGGAAACATTGATTTAAAATCAATTTTAAAATGTCTACAATCTAAAAAAGTGGAATGGCCTTTTAGCTTATGATTATGAATTGATCTTGATACAATATCACGAGGAGCGAGCTCGCCTAAATCATTGTCATCAAATACAAATCGATGATTATTTTCATCAACAATAAAAGCACCTTCTCCTCTTATAGCTTCTGTTAATAATGGCGCTGGATCAATTCCAACATCTAAAGCTGTTGGATGAAATTGAACGAACTCTAGATCGACAAGTTTTGCGCCAGCTTGGGCAGCCATGGCAATTGCTTCTCCATACACATCTCTAGGATTGGTCGTATGAGCGTAAATGCTTCCTAATCCTCCGGTTGCAAGAATAATATTGGGCGATTGAAAAAATACAAAGTTATCAGCAACTTCATTTTTATGAATATGCCCCATTATTCCATGACACTTACTATCTTTTTGAATGATGTGATCGACAGAAACATCTTCAACAAAAGTAATGTGCCCTTGTTGTTTTGCATAATCGATGAGGTTACTTACTAAATATTTGCCTGATTGATCTCCATTAATTTTTAACACTCTTCTATAAGAGTGAGCAGCTTCCTTAGATAATGTAAATTCATCATTATCTTTATCAAATCTTACTCCAATTTTTTCTAAAAATTTAACTATATCCAAAGCATCATCAGTAATAACTTTCACAGCTTGTTCATTGCTTAGTCCGGAACTAGCTTTTAAAGTATCCTCGAAATGTTTTTTTGGACTATCTTCTTTTGTTACCGCTGCCGCAATACCACCTTGCGCCCACGCACTGGATGACATTTCTCCAAGTTTACGTTTCGTCACTAAAGTTACTTTTCTAGGGTATAATGAAATTGCAGTCATTAATCCGGAAATTCCAGAGCCAACTATAACAACATCAGATTTATAAATACTTTCCATTAGTAAATTTTAATATATATGAGTGTTTATGAAAACTTTTTTAGTCCTTTTAGTGTCCCTTTTTTTATCACTCAACGTTTATGCCGCAGGAAGTGATGATGATACCGTTGTTAAACCAAGAGCGTATAAAAAAGCGGTAAAGCTTATTAAAAAAGAAAATTATTCAGAAGCTGTAAAACTGTTAGAGGAAATTTTACAAAAAAATAAATATCAACAAGATCCTGATATTTTGAATGAATATGCCTTTGCTTTGAGAAAAAGTGGCGACCTTTCAAATGCTGAAATAAATTATAACAAAGCTTTAAAAATTGATCCAAACCACAAAGGAGCCCTAGAATACTTAGGAGAACTCTATGTCGATACAAAAAGAAAAGATAAAGCTAATTTAATTTTGGTAAAATTAGAAAATTGTAAGTGTGAGGAATATTCTGAATTAAAATCTTATATTGCTAATAACTAGTTAGCTGCCTCTAGTAACCTTAATACACATTCACCGAATTTTTCTGTCTTTGGCTTAAAACCTAAATCCTCACATTGTTTTTTATATTTATCTAAATTTACATTTGAGGATTTGCTTTTTTCTTTTTTTGGACGGTCTATATCTTTGCCAACTTCTTTTAGAACTTTAGCAAACTCATACTTTGAAAAATTTATAAATTTTATAGAACATTTTTTTGTATCAGAAATTTTTAATTCTTTACCATCTTCTGTTTTTAAGTTCTTGACTTTAGTTTCATTGCAATGATCTAAAGCCATATTTATAAAAGTATCTTTTGGTAAATCCGCATCATCTACAATTTTAGGTTTTAAATAATTACATTTTTGTAAATTTAATGGACCGACGATTAAACCTTTTTTACCAACACATTTTGATTTTTTATCTCCAAAAAAATGGTGTTTGCTATTGTAGATATGTTGGTTGACAGTTTCTTTTCCATTAACTGTCATTTTTTGTGACAATAACGCTAAATATTTAGGTTTTATCTCTAAATGCTCTTTAAGCTTAAACCAATACGCTTTAGTTTTCGAATAATCGTCCGCGTATGCATCCTTTTTATTATAGCCTAAATTTACTAATTCTTTGTAATCATCAGGTCCTAATCTCTTTTCCGCAAAACTAGGAGAGGATAAAAAAACTATAAAAATAAATATAATTCTAAACATCTGCTAATTTTTGTATCAATTGACTTTATTTAGTCAACATAGTTAAATAATAACATGTACAATCATATTAAAGTTACTCCTAATAAAAATAACGTCGGCGCAATCATCGAAGCTGAATTGTCAAAATTTAATAATGACATTATAGAAGAAGTTAAAGATGTATTGGCAGAATATGGTGTAGTTTTTTTTAGAAATCAAAGATTAGATTCAGAAACTTATATTAAGTTTGCAAAACAATTTGGTCCTCTAGCCGAATACCCGATGCTTAAAGGTTTAGAAGGCTACTCTGAAATCACTGTTGTTGAAAAAAAACCTAATGAAGAAATTATGTTTGGTGAAGGTTGGCACACAGATTCTACTTACACAAAAGAACCTCCAAGATTCACCATGCTATACTCGATTAAAACGCCAGAAAAAGGCAAAGGAAATACAATGTTTGCCTCTCAATATAAAAGCTATGAGACACTTGATGAAAAGACAAAAAAGAAAATTGAAAATTTAAAAGCTCTATTTAGTGCAGATGGTCCCATTTCAAAAACAAGAAAAAATAGAGTTGATGAAAAAGGTACAGGGATCGACCCTAAAAGCTTAAATGCAATACATCCTATTGTCAGAAAAAATGAGAGAAATAATAAAAAGTCACTTTATTTATCCCCTGGTCATGCAATTAAGATTTGTGATCTGGATGAGAATGAAAGCAAAACTTTAATGAAGCGTTTAATGGATCATCAAGTAAAAGATGAGTTCGTATATGGTTTTGAGTGGGAACCAAACTGTTTGGCTCTGTGGTCAAACTATTCTGTATTGCATAATCCGACAAACGACTTCAATGCACATAGAGTTATGCACAGAATCACTGTTCAGTGAAATTTTTATTTTTAAAAATAAAAATTTTACTAAATGTAATTTTGTACACTTTTTTTATATTATTAATTTTAGATTTTTTTTTAGGAAAAAAGATACTTGATTACTTAGATTCCTATCTTGTTAAAACAGAATTTTATGAAAAAAGAGTGCGAATACCAAGCAAATACTTTCATCATCATTTAAAACCAAATCTTAATTATCAAATGCAAGGTTTTAATAAAAAAATAAAATTGTGCACAAATAATTATGGATTTAAATCATCATGTATTAAAAATCGTGAAATAAAAAAATTTGAGTATGGATTTATAGGAGACTCCTTCACTGAAGGTATTGGTTTAAACTATGAAGATACATTTGTTGGTATTTTTGAAAAGAATACTAATAAACACGTAGCAAATCTTGGGGTAACTTCGTATGCACCAAAAATCTATCTTTCAAAAATAAATTATTATTTAAATCAAGGAATTGAGTTTGGGCATATAGTTATTTTTCTTGATATCAGTGACTACTACGATGAAGCATACTATATTTTAAATAAGAAAAAAAATATAGATCATGAAAAAAAATCAAAAATTCAAATTTTCTTTAGAAAAAATTTCCCTTTTACAAACTATTATATTTATGTTCTTAGAAGTTTAAAAAGTAATAAAAAAAAAGAGCCTGTAAAAAATGTAATTAATTTTAACATCAGTGCTTTAAAAAAAACTAAATGGTTAAATAAAAATTTAAATGAAAAATTTGAAAATAACAAAACCACGCTTGAGATACATAATGAAATTAAAAAAACGTTAGATGAAATTTATGAACTACTAAAAAAAAATAATATTAAGTTTAGTCTTGCGATTTATCCGTGGCCCCAAAATTTAACTAAAAATAAAAATACGAAATTTTATCAAGAAGAATGGAAAGAATTTTGCCTCTCGCGATGTGATTATTTCTTTAATTTCTTTAATTTTTTTGAAGAAGAACTAAAAAAACAAAATTATTTAGAAGTATATAAAAAATATTATTTTTGGAATGATATACACTTTAATGAGAGTGGAAATAGGTTAATTGCAAATGAATTATTGAAAAAATTACCAAGGTAATTCAGATCCATCCCAATTAAAAAACATTCCAGTTTGAGATTGATCAACTGAACTTATAATTTTTACTAAGTGTTTTGCAGACTCTTCTGGTTCTTGTATCTTAAGGTCAGTCTTTTGAAATGGTTGAGATAAATTTGATTTAACTGTTCCAGGATGAAGAGCTAAAAATATTGCCTGATTATTTTTTACCTTCATTTCAATTGATGCTGTTTTAATCAGTTGATTTAAAGCTGCTTTTGAAGCGCGATAAGAATACCATCCGCCAAAACCATTATCACTGATTGATCCAACTTTAGCTGACAAAGTTGCAAAAACTGATTTGTTTTCATTATCAAGCAAAGGAGCAAAATGTTTAATCAAAAGTGCTGGTCCAATTGAATTAATTAAAAAGTTTTTTTTTGCGAAATTAATATCGATCCTTTTTAAAGTTTTTTCTGGCATTGAGTCATCATGATGCAAAATTCCTGTTGCATCAAATAAAATTGAAATTGGCTTATTTTTGTTTTTTATTAACTCTGTAGTTTTTATGATTGTATTTTCATCATTAAAATCGATTGAGGGATTAGTTTTGGTTCCGATTTTTAAAACTTCCTTAAACCCAAGTTTTTCTATTTCATTTGCAATAGCATTTCCTATCGCTCCTGTTCCACCAACAATAACTGCTAAATTTTCTTTATTCATAAAAAAAGGCCGTAATTAATATTACGGCCTTTTTAAAATTAATCAAACTTATGCGTTTAATGCTTGATCTAAATCAGCAATGATATCATCTGGATGCTCAATACCAATTGATAATCTTACATAACCTGGTGTTACACCAGCTTTAAGCATATCTGCTTCACTTAACTGCGAGTGAGTTGTACTTGCCGGGTGAATAGCAAGAGATCTTGCATCACCAATATTTGCAACATGGTAAAGCATTTTTAAATTATCAATGAATTTTTTACCTGCCTCTAATCCACCTTTAAGCTCGATACCCATTAAAGCACCATTTCCACCTTTAAAGTATCTTTTCGCTCTATCTCCTATTTCACCTTCGTGAAGAGATGAGTAAATTACTTTATCGACTTTAGAGTGTTTTAATAAAAAGTCTTTTACCTTTTCAGCATTAGAACAATGTTGCTTCATTCTTAAAGCTACTGTTTCCAATCCTTGAATGATTTGAAAAGAGTTAAAAGGACTGATTGCAGAACCAAGATCCCTTAATAGAACAACTCTTGCTCTAATAATAAAAGGAATATTAGCACCAGTTAATTGTGGAACTGCATCTCCCCAAACTGCACCATGATAAGATGCATCGGGTTGCCAAATATTTGGTTGTCTATCTTTATTGACAGACCAATCAAATTGACCCGAGTCTACAATGATTCCACCAATACTATTTCCATGTCCTCCAATAAACTTGGTAAGTGAATGCATAACAATTGCTGCACCGTGTTCAATTGGCTTGCATATCACAGGACAAGCTGTGTTATCCATAACCAGAGGAATGCCAAGTGGCTTTCCAATATCTGCAACTTCCTTGATTGGAAAAACTCTTAAAGATGGGTTTGGAAGAGTTTCTGCATAAAATAATCTTGTTTTATCATCAGCTGCTTTTTTAAAATTTTCTGGATCAGCTGGATCTGCATAACGAACTTCAATGCCCATAGCTTTTAGAGTGTTGTTAAATAAGTTTACTGTTCCACCATATAAATCAGTTGAAGCAACTACATTATCACCTGCATTACATAAATTCTGAATTACAAATGCAGAAGCTGCTTGACCTGAACTTACACATAAACCAGCAACTCCACCTTCTAATGCAGCTACTCTTTCCTCCAACACATTATTAGTTGGATTCATAATTCTTGTATAAATATTACCAAACTCTTTTAGACCAAATAAATTTGCAGCATGTTCTGCAGAATTAAACTGGAATGAAGTAGTTTGGTGAATTGGAACTGCTACAGAAGTTTGACTTTCGTCTCTTCTAAAAGTTCCTCCATGAAGACCTATCGTCTCTGGATTTTTGCTTTCTGTTGTCATTGTTTCTCCTTAGTTATTCATTTTAGTCAAAATGATTATCTAAGCTTTTGGGTAGTACGCTTTAGCTGTATCTTAGTCCGCAAGCTGTCTCAAATCGACATCGAGTTTGTATATTTTTTATGAATTTGAATCAAGTAGTTGTTTAATTTTTTTTCTAAATTTCTCGTCCACCGTAAAATAATGACCCTGCTCTTCATGGAGAGATTCGCCTGTAGAGTGATATTTTTTTAAGTGCTGATAGAAAGATTTTATATCTATCTCAATTTTATTTTGGCTATCATCTAAAATTTTTACTTTTTTAGTCATTCTATTTTATTATCAAAATAATAACTAAAATTTTTGCTTAATAAACTGTCAATTCTATAAAAGTTTGAAATTAAAAAAGGTCTTCTGGCATGCACCCTATCGTTAACCCATTTACTCGACCAACCTTTAGTTGTTTTTACACATAAGTTTGCAAAATTATTTATTTTAAATTTATCTTGAATTTGAAAACAACCATTTAAGAAAATGTCTACATAAGATTGGACTATAGGATGTTTTTCATCAGGATTTAAAATGTTATCTTTTTTTGCAGCATATATCCAAAAATTTTTATTTTTAGTTTGTATTTTCTTATTAAAAAAATCTAATTCCTCAGTCTTTACTTTGGATCTACAATATCCTCGCTCTCTTTTATCTAATTTTAAAATACCCTCTATGCTCAATGGATAATATACAGCATTTACGCTTGAGCCGACTTTTTTAGAGATAGTTAAAAATGTAATTTTATATCTTGTGCTTCTTTGACCCCATTCTCTTTGAAAATTTTTGATTAAAATAGGTTTAACATTTTTTGCATTTTTATTTGTTCTAGTTCTAGACTCTTTTTCCATCAAACTTCCATACCCAATGATAAAATTTTTTGAGCCTTTTTTTGGTATTTGGTTACATGTGTCTGCAAAGACATTCGTGTTTAAAAAAATCAATGCAAATAACACAATTAATATTTTCATTTTATAAACCTTAATTTTCTAAAATTATGTTTAGTATCTATAGAAATATAACTATTAAAACTTTTTTTATAATCTTTTAATAAATCCATCGTAATTCTTTGATAGAAACTTATAAATTTCTTAAGCTGGTTATTATTCATCCTCAATTTTTTTGGAATTTGTTGCTCTTGTTTTTTTCTCCAATAAAAAACTTGATTAAATGAAGGGATTTTTAAAAAGATTGAAAAGTCAGATTTTTTATAAATCAAAGATGCGTATTTCTTGCTCACCTGATTCACATGATTTCTCCATTTCAAATTTTTGTCTAATAATCTTTCCATTTGATTTACAGGTTTTTTTAGTCTGGAGATAGAACTCCCCTGATAACCGACACACCATCCTTCTAAAATAAAAACATCATATGGAAAATTTAGATTTATAAATTTTGATTTTAAAAGATCGTCATGCCCTTTGGAAAATAACGGTAATTTGAATTTATTTTTTTTCTTAGATTTAAATTTTTTAAGGACTTCCTTTAATAATTTAAGGTTATGGGTACCTGGTACTCCTCTTGTTAAAAATAAATTTGAAATTTTATTAGATAGATTTTTCCTATCTTTTTTTCCTAAATAAAAATTATCAATTGATAAGACAAGCACTTTTAGCTTGTTTTTTCGTAGCGTACTTTTTACATGAGATGAAAATGTAGTTTTGCCTGATCCTTGAGGGCCAGAGATTAAACAAAAAATATTTTTTCTTTTCTTTCTTAAATCAATAATTTTATCAGTAACTTCTTTAACCGTATTTAAATAGGATTTGTTGATCACTTATTAATACAATTTTGACTATCGAATTTTTCAACAATATCTTTTTTTGGATTAATATAGAATCTTCTCTCGCAAGTTATGATTAACTGGCTTTTTTTATAAACATAAATTTTATAAGGAGAATTAAAAATAATATTAGTAGGCTCTCCTAGTCGATCTTTTAATGATGAGCTCTTTTTTCCAAGATATTGTTCGAGTATAGATTTTTCTTTTTCTTGAGATTTAGAGATTTCTTTATCAACGTAAGCACATTGGGTAGTAAAGAATATTAACATGAGTATTGTTAATTTTTTAAAAATATTCATAACCTTATTTTATATTTTTTAAAAACGAATGAAATACGATTTTGCGATTATTGGTAGTGGAATAATTGGGTTAACACTTGCTTTTAAATTAAAACAAAAATTTAATAACTCTAAAATTACTATTTTCGAAAAAGAACCAAATTCTATCTCTCATGGCTCAGGTAGAAATAGCGGTGTTCTTCACAGTGGAATTTATTATGAACCAGGATCTTTGAGAGCAAATCTTTGTGTGACTGGCGTGAAAGAACTTAAAGAATATATTAAATCTGAAAATCTTTGGGTTAATGAGTGTGGCAAGTTACTACTTCCAACTTCAGAATACTCTTATTCAAATTTAGAAAGTTTATTTAATCGAGCCAAAAAAAATGGTGTTGAAATTAATAAAATTAAAAATGAAGAGATAAAACGAATAGAGCCCAATACGAATTGTCAGTTTGAATATGGTTTGCATGTGCCCTTTACTTCTGTTGCAGATCCTAAAGAAGTTTCAAAATCATTGATTGAAAATTTAAAAAAAATGAATGTTGAAATTAATTATAATTCTAAGATTTTAAAAATTAGTGAACAAAAACTATTTACTCAAAATAACACCATTGAAGCTGGTCATATTTTTAATTGCGCCGGTTTATTTGCAGATGAAATCGCTAAAAACTCTAACCTAGAATTTCGTTACAGCTTTTTACCTTTTAAAGGAAAATATTGGAAAATTACGAACAAAAGTTTTAAACTTAATCATTTAGTTTATCCCATTCCAGATCTTAGATATCCATTTTTAGGTTTACATTCTTCGCATAATCGACATGGAGATTTTTATATTGGACCAAGCTCAACGCCAGTATTTGGACGTGAACAATATAATGAAATTTTAGGAGATAATCTCAAAGAAAGTATCAGTTTAATTTTTAACTTTAGTAAAAAAATTATCTTTAATGAAAATAAACTTCGTACTTTAGCATTACAAGAATTATCCTTGTTAACAAAGCGTGGTTTTTTTAATCAAATAAAAAAAATGTTTGATAATATTAATCCAGGTGATCTTGAATTGTCTGATCAAAAAGTAGGTATACGCTCTCAAATCTTTGATCCTCAAAGTAAAAATCTTGTTAATGATTTTGTTGTCATTAATCAAAAAAATACAACTCATGTACTTAATGCTATAAGTCCTGCTTGGTCAGCATCTTTTGCCTTTGCAGACCATTTAATAAATGAAGCAGCATTATAATGTTACCGATTATAAATCACCCTGATTATGTTGCTCAAATAGGAGATGATCATCGTTTTCCAATTAAAAAATTTGGTGAATTAATAAAGTTACTTAGAAAAAAAAATATAGCTACAACCTATAATACTTTTGAGCCAGACGAAGTTTCCGTGCCAACTCTATTAAATGTTCATAGCGAGGAATATATTAATAAAATTAACAATTTATCATTAGATAAAGATGAAATAAGAAAACTTGGCTTTCCATTAGTTACAAGTGTCAGAAGAAGATCTTTTGTTGCAACAGGTGGTACCGTTCTGGCTTCAAAACTTGCTGTAAAACATAAGCTAGCGTGCAATACTGCGGGCGGCTCTCATCATGCATTTTCAAATCAAGGTAACGGTTATTGTGTTTTTAATGATGTTGCTGTTGCTACTAGTTATTTAAAAAAAAAATATAAATATAAAAAAATCTTAATTATAGATTTAGATGTACATCAAGGAGATGGAACTGCTAAAATTTTCGAAAGTGATGACAGTGTTTTTACTGTGAGTATTCATTCTAAAAAAAATTATCCATCAAAAAAACAAAAAAGCAATATAGATATTGAGCTTGAGGATGGAATTAAAGATGAAGAATACCTTAATGTTGTGAATCAATTACTTCAAAAAATTGAGGACTTTCAATTTGATTTTGTTTTTTACATCGCTGGAGTAGATGTTCATTTTGAAGATAGGTTAGGTAAATTAAATATTACTGAAACTGGAATAAGAAAAAGAGAAGAATTAGTCATTAATAATTTTTTTAAAAAAAATATACCTTTATGCGGTGTCCTTGGAGGAGGATATAACCATAATTTCGAGCAATTAGTAAATTTACATTCCATTCTTCATGAGACTTGCAAAAAAATTTTGGAAAATTAAAAAATTGTAACTAATTCCTCAGATGATGTGGGGTGAACAGGGACAGTCTGTCTTAGATCGTTAAGATACAATCCTTTTTGAAAGGCAATTGCCAATGATTGAATAATTTCAGCTGCACTCTCTCCAATATAAATTAAACCTAAAACTTTTTCTGATCTTGGATCATACATAACCTTTATAAATACTTTGCTTTTTTTATTTTTCATAAAAGAGTACTTGAGAGGACCAAACTCAGTAGTTAAAATTTTATACTTTTTCTTCAAATTAATGAGATCATTTTCTCCATATCCAATTGATCCGACTTCTGGCTGGGTAAAGATTGCAGATGCGACTTTATTATAATCTAATGTTAATTGAGGTTTTTTGCCTCTAATATGATCAAATAAAATCATTGCCTCTCTAATAGCAACTGGTGTTAAATTTTTTCGATTAGTCACATCGCCAATAGCATAAATAGACTGGTCGTTTGATCTTGAGTTATTATTAACTTTAATTGCTCTTTTTTTATCTAATTTAATTTTTGTATTTTCTAAATTAAGACTATCTACATTTGGCGATCTTCCGATTGCATAAATTAATAAATTTGTTTTGATTATTTTTTTATTAGTAACAATATTAATTTTGGTTCCGGATTTTTTAATCTCTTTTAATGAAGTTTCGTTAAAAACTTTTATTCCTTTTTTTACAGCATACTCTAAAACACGTTTTCCAATATCTGGATCAAATTCATTAAGAACTGTCTTTTTTCTTATAATTAAATTGACACCATAATTTAAATTTTTCAACAAAAACGCAAATTCTAAAGCAATATAACCGCTGCCAACTATTGATATATTTTTTGGTAATTTTTTTAATTCAAAAAATTGATCTGAACTTATACCAATTTTTGACCCTGGAATATTTGGATAATTTGGTTTTGAACCTGTGGCTACTATTATTTTTTTAGCACTAATAATTTTTTTACCTCTCGTTAACAGAATTTTTTTTGACGATAAAAATGACCCATGATCTTGGATGATTTCAACACCAGCTTTTTTTAAATTTTTAATATAAATTTTATTTAATCTTGAGATTTCTTTATTTTTTTTTTGTACTAAAGTTTTCCAACTATGATTTGATTTTCCAATACTCCAACCATAAATCTTGGCATCAATTACCTGGTCGTTAAAGTTAGAAGCATAAACATATAATTTTTTAGGTACACATCCTCTTATTACGCAAGTGCCTCCAACACGACTGTTTTCCAAAATGCAAACTTTTTTACCAGTGCCAGCCATTAATCTTGCAAAACGCACGCCTCCAGAACCAGCGCCAATAACAATGAAATCGTACTGTTTTTTCATAATGTGTTTTTTTATATAATTATATTATGTTATAAGTCCATATGCCTTCATTTGATGTCATTAGCAAAGTAAATCAGCAAGAATTAACAAATGCGATTTCAAATTGTAATCGTGAAATATCAACACGTTTTGATTTTAAAGGCCTACATATTGTCATTGAAGCAAACCAAAAAGAAAATACGATAACTGTAATTGCTCCTGATGATTTAAAATTAAAACAAGTTAATGATTTACTAAAAGGTCATTTAGTTAAAAGAAAAATTGATCCAAGAATTTTTGATATTCAAACAGCTGTTGAAGCATCAGGGTCATCAAAAAGACAGATTATAAAGATTAAAGAGGGAATATCGCAAGAAGCTGCTAAAAAAATTATTGCAGAAATTAAAAAAACTAAAATCAAAGTTCAGGTCAAAATACAAGGTGACGAACTACGTGCAGACGGCAAAAAGAAAGATGATCTTCAAGAAGTAATGCAATTTATAAAAAGTATTGATATTGGACAACCTGTCGAATTTACTAATTTTAGAGATTAATGAGTAAACGTTACTCTGGAAAATCAAGAAAAGATAAAAAATTTAATAAGAGAGCTAAACTAAGTAAAAAGGGGAAATCTAAATTAAAAAAGTAATTGATTTAAATTTTAATCAAGCTTAAACATACCGCTCAATGCAAAAAGAATTAGCAACACTATCTAAAAAATTAGCAAAAGCCTTTAATACTAATTCGCTTATAGCCTCTTTACCTTCTAAGTTTTGCAAAAATACAAAAAATGCAAATTTATTAAGAGTTGCGTCGGAAAAATTGATTAAGAGTCCAGTCATTGGTTTCAAGGCGGGTGGCACTGGAAAAGCAATGCTAAAAAAATGGAAAGAAAAAGAACCTTTTTATGCTTCTATTTTTAAAAAAAATCTTGTTAAAACTAATTCTAAAGTAAAGCTTTCAAAAAACACTTTTGGAATAGAACTTGAAGTATTTTATTTTCTAAAAAAGAATGTTTTAGAGTCAAAATCAAAAATTACAGAAAAAAATATTGGGCGTTATATTGACGGTATGGGGCCGTGTATTGAACTTGTTGGATATAGACAAAGAAAAAAAGGTGTGTCTTGTCTTGGAGATTTGACTGCTGACTTTGGTTGTAATGTAAAATTTATTATTGGAAAAAAGCAAAAATATAAAAAATTAAAATTTAATAATTTACCAACTACCCTTTTTAATAAAAAAAGTGGTCAAACAGTTAATGGAAATACAAAAGCAGTTTATGATAGCCCATTAAAATCACTTGTTTGGTTAGTTAATCGAGCAAGAAAAGACAAGGTCACTATAAATAAGAATTTTTATGTATTTACCGGTTCAACAGTTGGTGTTGTTCCGATACTTAAAAAAGGTTTATTTGAAGGCCAAATTAAATCTTTAGGAACTGTAAAAACAACAGTTCGATAATTATTTTTTTAATTTTCTCTCTTTATCAAACATAACCGCCAAACGATCAATAATATAATCGGACGCTTCAAAAATATCTTTAGGCTGAAAGTTTTTAGCATTTCCAATATCAGTCTTATCATCTAAACAGATAGGATTTTTTAGACGTTGAGTTACATCTTCTCCTTCAACGTATAATAATATTAAATAATCTTTATCTGTGGGAGCATCATCATTTCGAATTAAACATTCTCCACTCTCTGAAATATTATCTATGAATCTTAAAGGTGATCTTTTTTTGGTAATATATCTTTTGTTAATCTGAAAAACGATTGATTTCATATTTCTTGAAAATCTTTCTAAACGTTCGACTAATTTTTGTTTGAGTGCGTTTTCAGCTTTCTCAGCTTCTAAAATTGCCCTTGCTTCTTCTCTACTCTTCCTTCTAACTTCTAATTCTTCAAGTTGTTTTTCCCTTATTTTTTGGCGATATTCTTGATATCTTTGGCGTATTACAGCAAATCGATCTCCAACTTTCCATAAATGATCTTTAAGCTGATAAATTTTCTTTCGCTCTTCGAGCTTTATATCTTTAATAAGTTGTAGTCTAAATTTTTCACGATCTCGTTCCTTTTTTTCAGCAAATTTTTGCTCTTGTTTCAAAGACCTTTCAAGATTTTGAATATCTCTCTTTGTTTGTTTGATTTTTAATTTTTCTAAATAAATAAGAAATTTTATTTTGAGACGTCTAAAATATTCATAAACTTTTTCTTTTAATTTTTCGAAAAAAGATGGTTTTTGAATAGTCTTTATTTTTTTAATTTTTTTCTTTTTAGATTTTTTTTTCTTAAGCTTTTTTTTCTTGAGCTTAAATATTTTTTTAAACTTTTTTTGCTTTTTAAATTTATTTTTTTTTAGTTTCTTATTTTTTTTTAAGCTTGATTTTAAGAATTTTTTTTTCTTTTTAAAATTTTTTTTCTTTCTGATTTTCGATGTTTTTTTTTTAATCTTATTTTTCTTTTTTATTTTTAAAGGTTTTTTTTTAACCTTTGTTTTTCTTTTTTTAATTTTTTTCTTTTTATTTTTTTTAGCCATTAGATTTTTTTATTGCTTCAATTAAATGATCAACTGATTGAGCTCCAGAAATAGATAATTGATCATTAAAAACGTAAAATGGAACACCTGAAATTCCCATTTCTTTTGCTACATCATCCATTTTACTAATCTTTTTAACATTCTCTTTTTTGTTTAAATATTCTTTAACTTTATCAACGGGTAATTTATTTTTTTTTGCAATAGACACTAAAATTTCCTCATCGCCTATATCTTTTGCTTTGACAAAATAATTTTCGAACAAATCAGTAATAACATCGTTTTCAACTTTATACTTTCTAGCAAAATCTACCAATAAATGTGATTTAACTGTATTTGGAGTTCTTTGTATTTTGTCTAACTTAATTTGTAGATTTTCTTGCTCACCTTGCATAATCATATTGTCATACATAGGTTTTGCATTTTCAATACTTCCAAATTTTGATTTAATATAATCAATACGATCCATTCCATCCTTTGGCATTGATGGATTTAATTGAAAAGGCAAATTCATAACAATAGACTGTGATAAATTAAGTTGTTCTATTGCTTGGTTTAATCTCTCTTTACCAATATAACACCAGCCGCAAATGGTGTCGGAAAACATTTTAATTTGCATGAATTATTTAAATTCTTTTAATAAATTTTCTGCGCTTCTAGCAAAAAGGTTAGTATCACTATTGATTGCTACAAAAGTGTACCCAGCTTCAACGTATTTTTTAGCATAATCTTTTTTTCCAGTTAATATACCGGCAGGTTTGCCAGCTTTAGTAGCTAGTTCTAAACCTTCGTAAATAAGATCCTGAACTTCTTGGTCTTCAAATTGGCCGATTTTTCCTATTGAACCAGATAAATCACTTGGTCCAATAAAAACTCCATCTATTCCATCAACTTTTGCAATTTCAGGAATATTTTTTATTGCTTCTTTCGTTTCGCATTGAATTAAAACACAGATTTCTTTTTCTGCCTCCAGATAATAATTTTCAACATGACCATATCGATTCATCCGAGCTGCTGACATTATCCCTCTTATTCCTTTTGGTGGATATCTTGTAGCCTCAACAGCAGCTTTTGCTTCCTCAACATTTTGTACAAATGGATAAAGAATAGTTTGAGCGCCCATATCAAGAATTCTTTTAACCATAATAGGCTCGTTCCACGGGACTCTCACAACAGGCTCAGTGTCATATCCTTCCATAACTTGGAGTTGAGTTAACACCTCTTGAATGTCATTTGGTGAATGTTCCATATCAATTACAGACCAATCAAAACCAGTAACAGAGATAATTTCAGCAATAGTATTATTTGTTAAGCAACTCCAAATTCCAATTTGCTTATTTTTTTTTAAAATGTGTTCTTTAAATTTATTTTTTTTGATTTTCATTATAGCTTGTTATCTTCATTTAAGAAGTTTATCAAATTTTTTTAATAAATCATCTTTGTTTCCTTTTAAAAGATCATTTAAAATATTTTTCTTATCTCCTTTTTGATTTGGAGATCCTTGACCTCCTAAAATATTTTTATTTAAAATATCTTTTAGTTTACTTTCAAATTTTTTTTTTATTTTTTGTTTAAGAACATCGTTTTGAACCTTGGAGACAACATTTGTTAAAATCATAGCTACAACATCTTTAAAATGATTAGCATTTTTGGTGTTACCAACATTTAAAAACTCCATATTGCTTAATCTTGTATTCGTATTAATCTTCAAATCTTCTGAAATCACTTGTGCATATGCATTTTTAAAAACTAATTTCTTTAAAAGAAAATTTTTATCTTTCTCTTTTGCAGGATAAATTTTATCATTCTTACTGCTTTTCCCCTGACCACTTCTTTCTTGCTTTAATGCCTGGTTGATTAAAGAGAGGTTATCTACAATTTGACCATTTCTTATCAAAACTTTATATTGGAAATTAATACCATTTAAATCGACTAGTTTAATTTCTACAGTATCACTAATGACAGATTTTAAATTAGTAATTATTTTAACATCTTTAATCTTTAATAGATCACCGGGAAACCCATCATTATTTTTGATAGTAATATTTTTTAAAGTTACTTGTTCTTTTAAAAAATCTATTTTTAAATTATCTATTTTGACTTCCCTCTCGGCTGCCTTGGTTGCTTCACTTTCTATGATATTTTTTGCAATATTATCAGCTTTAAATTCTGCAAAAAAATAAACTCCACCTACAATTAAAGTGATTAAAATAATAAAAAATCTCATATTAGATATAGCGCCAGACTAATAATAATAATTATAGGTAAAACAAGAATAAAACCTATAATTTTGTTTTTAACAAAAAAATAATCCAAAACTCCAAGTAAAATTTTTAGTGTTTTCATTTATGTATTTCTAAAAGTATATCTCTTGCGCGGTTAATTTTACTAGCTAATTCATTATCTCCTGCCTTGTCTGGATGCGCCTCTTTTATTTTAGTTTTGTGAGCATTAATTATCTCTTGTCTTGAGCAATTTCTCTCTAACCCTAAGATTTTGTAAGCATCATTCACTTCACTTATTGAAGAGGTAAATGTTCCATTTGATCTCATTCTTCTCACTTTTAAAATTGCAGAGATAAAACGATAAAGATAAATAATATTAACAAAGTTAAACATACTTCTTTTGAGTGCAGTTCCTATAACAGCAAAGAAAGGTAGTGAAAGTAAATACCTACCAGCTAAAAATAATAAAATAATTGCAGTAACTGAAAGAATTATAATCCCAAATTTAAACATTCCAGAAAATGTTTTTTTATCCATATTGGAAATTAGCCAAAGGACACCATATAAGATAAGAAATATTATTAAGCTTAAAACAATAAGATTCATTTATGAAATTAGTACCTAAATTAAGAAAAGAAAAAAAGGTGATAAATATTCACGGCGAAGAATTGGTTGATGATTATGCCTGGATTAAGCAACAAGATTGGCAAACCGTTCTAAAAAATCCATCAAAATTAAATAAAGAAGTTTTAAAATATATTGAAGATGAAAATAACTATAAATCTGAGCAACTTAAAGATTTAACGGATCTTAAAAAAAAAATTTTTAATGAACTTAAAGGAAGAATAAAAGATAAAGACTCATCTGTTCCTGTTAATGACGGAAAGTTTAGTTATTATAGCAAATATTTAGAAGATGCTGAGTATCCTCAATTTTTAAGAATAAATAATCTAGATAATAAAGAAGAAATTATCTTAGATGCAAATCAAAAATCAAAAAATTTCAAATTTTTTAATCTAAGTTCTGTTAGTCATAGTCATGACCATAAATACTTAGCCTATAATGTAGATACAAATGGAAGCGAACATTATGATTTAACTATTGAAGAGATTTTAACGGAAAAAATTATCACCAAAAAAATTAAAAATACAACTGGTGAAATTATTTGGCACCCAAATAATAAAATAATTTTTTACACTGTTTTAGATACTAATCACCGACCAAACAAAATTTTTGCTCATGAAATAGGTTCAAACCCTGCGAATGATCAATTGATTTATGAAGAAAAAGATGCTGCATATTTTTGCTATCCTTCATTAAGCCAAAGTAAAGATTATCTTCTGATAAGAACAGGTGATCACCAAACCTCTGAATATTGGTTTAGTCAAATCAATGATTATAAAAACATTCAATGCTTTAAGAAAAGAACAGATAGAGAAGAATATGAGATTGATCATGCAAATGATATTTTTTATATTCTTAATAACCTTGATGGATGTAAAAACTTTAAAGTCTCAACCGCAGAGCCTAATAATATTAATGATTGGAAAGACTATGTTAAATATAATCCTAACCATTTATTGCTTGATTTCACAGTTCTTAAAAAATGGTTCATCTTGTTTCAAAGAGTAGATGGTCTAAATCAAATTTTAATTAAAAATTTAGAAAATTCAGAAGAACACTTAATTAAATTTGATGATGAAACTTACGAACTTTCCCTTTCTGGGCAATATGAGTTTGATACAGATTTAATTAGAATTTCTTATAGCTCACCAATTACACCAGGAACAGTCTATGATTATAACTGTAGAGAAAAAAAAAAAATTCTTAGAAAAACTCAAGAAATTCCATCGGGGTATGAAAAAAATAACTATATCTGCAAAAGAGTATTAGTAGATTCTCATGATAAGGAACAAATTCCTCTTACTATTTTTTACCATAAAAACACGCCTCTAAATGGTGAAGCGCCATTACTTTTGTATGGATATGGAAGCTACGGAATTACTATTCCGGATAGTTTTTCTTCAAATAGATTTTCTCTAATCGATAGAGGTTTTATTTATGCTATTGCTCATATCAGAGGAGGGCGCGAAAAAGGTCAAGAATGGTACGAGAATGGCAAGTTAATGAATAAAAAAAATACATTCTTAGATTTTATATCCTGTGCAGAATATCTTTGTGACAACCAATATACTTCGAAAGGAAAAATTATTGCGCAAGGTGGTTCAGCAGGTGGCTTATTGATGGGTTATATTTCTAATGAAAGACCTGATCTTTTTCTAGGTATAATAGCTCAAGTTCCATTTGTAGATATTTGTAATACCATGCTTGATGAAGATCTGCCTTTAACAGTAACAGAAATTCCTGAGTGGGGTGATTTAAAAAATAATAAACAAGCTTATGAATATATAAAAAGTTATTCGCCTTATGATAATGTTAAAAAACAAAACTATCCTAACATGCTCATTACCGGAGGGATCACTGATCCAAGAGTAACCTATTGGGAAATGACAAAATGGATTGCAAAGTTGAGAGAATACAAAACAGATAAGAATTTAATTATGTTAGATATGAATATGGATGCAGGTCATAGTGGCGCAAGTGGAAGATATGATTATTTAAATGAAGTTGCACTTGCATATATTTTTGCTTTAAAAATTTCTAATAAAACCGCATCTTGAAAAAATAAAAATCATTCCCATATAGTATCTATAGGTCGCTTAATGTTAGGGCCTATAAAAAAAGTACTTGCTTAACAAAGGAGGAAAAAATGAGTAATGCTTTATCTATATTTAATCAACTAAGACCTGTTACTGTAGGTTATGATAATATTTTCGATCATTTTGAAAAAATGTTTGAAGATGATTTTTTTAAAACACCTTCAGTAAACTATCCGCCATACAACATCGTAAAAACTGGTGAAAACCAATACAATGTTGAAGTGGCATTAGCAGGTTATAATAAAAAGGATATCGCCATCGAATATGCTGATAACCTTTTAACAATCAAATCTGTTAAAAAAGATAGTTCAGAAACTAAAGATGAAAACGGTAATGTTATTCATCAAGGTATTTCTAAAAGATACTTTAGTAAATCTTTTACAATTGCTGATGACACTGAAGTGAAAGGCGCTGAATTAAAAGATGGTCTTTTAAAAGTTTCTTTGGAAAGGATTATTCCAGAAGCTAAAAAACCAAGACAAATTGAAATACAATAAATAATATAGGTAGAGGCGACATTAGTCGCCTCTAGACTATTTCTTAATTTTCTTTTCTAATTTATCCCAAAATATTTTTTCTAATCTTGTATTATCTAGCTGGTTAATTTCTTGCATACCGGTTGGTGATGTAACATTTATTTCTGTTAAATAATTTCCAATGGCATCTATACCTGTAAAAAAAAGACCTTTTTTCTTCAAATACGGTTTTAGCTTTGAACAAATTTTTCTATCTTTAAAAACTAATCCTGATCTTTGTGCAGATCCACCTGCATGAAAGTTAGCTTTGATACTTCCCTTTTTTGGTATCCTTGCGACTGAGCCCACATATTCCCCATCTATCAGTATAATTCTTCTATCGCCTTGACTAATCTCTTTTATAAATTTTTGAGTAATAATTGCCCCTTTATATTTTTTAATCATTCTTTGGATAATTGTTTTATTTTTTAATGAACCTTTGGTTACTTTTTTAATGCCTTCTCCGCCATTACCGTAAAGAGGTTTAAGAATAGTAAATTTATATTTTTTAATAAAATTTTGAATTTCAGTTAAATCCCCTGAGATTAATGTATCAGGAATTAAATTTTTAAAATTAAACATAGATAATTTTTCAGGATTGTTCCTAATCTCAGTTGGATTATTCACTACTAAAACTTTTTGATTTAGCATCTCTAAAAAATAAGTTGCGGTTATATATTCCATATTAAATGGAGGATCTTGCCTGACCAAAACACAATGAAACTGATTTAAATTAATTGAAATTTTTTTTTGTTTCTTAAAAAATTTTTTGCCTTGATTAATAATTTTAAAATAACATCCCTTTGCAATAATGGTATTATTTTTTAAAGAAATATCCTTTGGTGAATAATGAAATAATTTATATCCTCTTCTTTGCGCTTCTTGAGCAATAACAAAAGTGCTATCTTCCTTTGGATTTATTTTTTCCAAAGGATCCATTTGAATCGCAATCTTAAAATGCTTTTTCATCAAAAATTAAATCTAAATTGTTTTTATATTTTTTTTCAAATTCTTCGATTAATATATTTGAAAGATTTTTTTTATTTTCTACAAAGCCAAAAAGTTCTTTTAAAAAGATGCTTTCGTCATCATTATTAGAATTGAGCTTTTTTCTATTTTGTAAACCTTTTTGTGACAATTCTAAAAATGATTTGGCATATTGTAAAATCGATTTACCATATAACTCCGCTTCAAAACCTTTTTTTCCAGCATCTAAATATGCTTGATTTACATCTTTAAATTTCCATTCTTTACAAATCTCAAAGCATTCTTCTAAAATATTTTGATCATACAAAATACCTGTCCAAAAAGCTGGAATAGAACAAATTCCTGACCACGAACAAGAGTCTGCTGGTCTTATTTCTAAATATTGTTTAACTCTTACTTCTGTAAAAATTGTAGATAAATGGTTGGCCCAGTCGTCTAGATTTGCTTCCTCATGGTTTGTCTCTTTTAATTTACCATTTACAAAATCTTTAAAGTTTTTTCCTGAAACATCTATGACATCATCATTTCTATTCACAAAATACATCGGAACATTTAATGCATAGTCACAATATTGTTCATATGAGTTTTCTTTATCAAAAAAAAATGGGATCAATCCAGATCTATTATCATCTGTGTGTTGCCAAATATTTGTACGATAACCAATAAAACCATTTAACTTTCCTTCTAGAACTGGTGAATTTGAAAATAATGATACTGCAACTGGTACAAGACAACTTGCAACTTTAGTTTTTTTTCTAAAATCATCCTCAGACGAAAAATCAAAATTAACCTGTGTGGCTGCTGTTCTGTGCATCATATCTAAGCCAAGTGTACCAACTTTTGGCATATAATCTCTCATGATGGAATAACGTTTTTTTTTAAGCTTATGAATTTCATTTATTTTAACATTTGGAACAAAACCTATTCCAATAATTCCTAAGCCAAGTTTAGCACAAGCCTGTTTTAATTCTTTTAAATATAAATTAACTTCTCTGCAGGTATCATGAATTGTACCGCATGGTGCCCCAGATAATTCTATTTGCAAACCAGGCTCAAGTGTAATTGATAAATTTCCTTTTTTTAATCCAATTACATTTTCTTTTTCTTTTATCTCCGTCCACTGATTTTCTTTTAAAATATTAAAAATTCCAACAATGCCCTTTTCTGAAAAATCTACTGGTTTTTTTGTTTTAATATCAAAGAGAAATTTTTCGTGTTCAGTGCCAATTTTAAAATCACTAGGGTTTTTTTCACCCTGTTTGAAATAGTTGATTAAATTCTCTTTTGATAACATCTTTTTTTCAATCTACTCTAGAAATTTTTCAATAGAAACACAAAAAAAATCCACATTTAAAATTTTTAAAACTAAAAAAAACATCAAATTCTAATATATGAGATCTTGGAGGATAAAAATGTTTGAAAAATATTTTGAATTTAAAAAAAATAATACAGATTTAAGAACAGAGATAACTGCTGGTGTTACTACTTTTTTAACGATGGCATATATAATGTTTTTAAATCCTATAATCCTGAAGGATGGTGGATTTGATTTTGGTGGCGTCTATACCGCTACTATTTTAGCTTCTGCTCTAGCTTGTTTTATAATGGCCTTTTACGGAAAGACTTGGCCAATCGGACTTGCACCAGGGATGGGATTAAATGCTTTCGTTGCTTATTACGTTTGTAAGACTCTGGGATATAGCCCAGATCAAGCGCTTGGTGCAGTATTAGTTGCTGGAATTGTTTTCTTGGCAATATCGCTCACACCATTAAGAGCTTGGATAATTAATTCAATACCTAAAAGTTTAAAGCTTGGTATCGGAGCAGGTATTGGACTTTTTCTTGCAATAATTGGTTTACAAATTATGGGTGTTGTAGTTGATCATCCTGTAACACTTGTAAAATTAGGAAATCTAAAAGATCCAATTGTTATTTTAGCTTGTTTGGCTTTTGTGGCTATGATCGTTTTAGAAAAACTTAAAGTTAAAGGGAATATCATAATCGGTATTCTTGTTTTTAGTATAATAGCTTGGGTGACTGGTCTTGGAAAATTTAATGGAGTAATTGGAAGTATAAAGCCAATGACACACTTAATGACTTTTGATTTAAGTGCCGGTTTTACTGGCGGAATGATATCAGTAATTTTCACTTTATTCTTTGTAGATTTTTTTGATACTGCTGGAACTTTAACATCGGTTGCAAATGTTGCTGGAAAAGTGGACTCAAAGGGCAAAGTAAAAGATATCGAAAAAGCTATGATGTCTGATAGCGTTGGAACTGTTGCAGGTGCAATGATGGGTACAACAACTGTCACAAGTTATATTGAGTCGGGATCTGGTATAAAAGCCGGAGGAAAAACGGGAATGACTTCATTGGTAATTGGAGCTCTTTTTCTTGTTTGTTTAATTTTTGAACCTCTTGCAACATCTTTACCAAAGCAAATTGATGGCGCTGCACTTGTCTATGTATCAATTTTATTTGTAAAAAATATTACTGATATTGATTGGGATGATATTGCAGAAGCCGGTCCTGCTGTACTAGCAATGATCACTATGCCTTTAACTTATAGTATAAGTCATGGAATTGCTCTTGCATTTTTATCTTATGCATTAATTAAGTTAGCAAGCGGAAAAGCTTCGTCGGTAAATCCTGCGATATGGGTAGTTGCTGCATTAAGCTTAGCTAGTTTTATCGTTTTATAAAATATAATAAAAAGCCAGGGTTAAATAACCCTGGCTTTTTTTAAATCTTCTATTCTAATTTCTTCGTATTTTTCAAAAGGCTGAACTATCCAAGGACTATCTTTGAGTCTATTAGCACAGTAATCAGGTTCAAAAGTCGATTGAGATTTTTTCCATAAAACAGCTGTTCGAATTTCTTTAATATTTCCTCTCATTGGACGGTAATTTTGTAACCACTCTATACTTTTGTTTAAAGTAACCCCAGTATCTGAAAGGTCATCACATAATAAAATATTTCCACCTAAAGTATGGGCGGTTGAACTTAATTCTCTTGAAAAAATTATTTGACCTTGTTGATTTTCAATCTCATCTCCTGAGTAAGACTCAACGGCCATATATGCACATTTAATTTTAAAAATTCTACTTAATACATCTATGATAGGAGCTCCGCCTCTCATTATACCAATTAATAAATCGACCTTAAACCCAGAGTCATGAACTTGTATTGCTAACTTTTCTACTGTTTTGTTGTATTCATCCCAGTTAACAATTAATTTATTATCCATAAGTAGTTATTAATTAATTTTAAGGAGATGTAAATGAAAGGCTATTGGATTGCACTATATAAAAAAATTGAAAATCAGGATAACTTAAAAAAATACGGGGAAGCTGCTACTCCTGTAATCAAATCATACGGCGGGAAAGCTCTAGTTCGAGGAAGTGATCACAAAGTGTTAGAAGGAAATGGGTTTGAAAGAATTGTCATATGGGAATTTCCAAGTTTTGAAAAAGCTAATGAATGTCATGACTCAAAAGAATATTTAGAAGCATGGTCTTACGCTAAAGAGACAACACACAGAGACTTGGTAATAGCAAAAGAATTTAATAACTAACCGGTTCAGGGTCTATGCTTCTCCACAAATACCATGTTGCAACTGTACAATAAGGGCTCCATCTTTCCTTAAACTTTTTTAATTGAGATGGTGATGGTGGGTATTTAGTCTTATAATTATTTGATATCCCTCTTAATAATCCAATATCTTGCACAGGGAAAATATCTGGCCTCATTTGATTAAAAAATAAAAACATTTCAGCAGTCCAAACTCCAATACCTTTAACCTGCACAAGGTATTTTATTGCGTCTTGATCATTCATTTTTTTTAACTTTTTAATATCAAGCTCTTTATTTAAAAATTTTTTAGCTAAGATTTTCAAGTATGAAATTTTTTGTCTTGAAAGGCCGCAAGAAGCTAGTTGTTTTGGTGTAAGCTTATAAATATTTTTTGGATGAATTTTTTTAGCTTTAGTTTCTAATTTTTTCCAAACTGATGAGGCAGCCTGAACTGATATTTGCTGACCAACAATAGATTTGCACAAGGAGAAAAAAGGGTCGCTTCTTGTCTTTAAATTCCCTTTATATTTTTTTATTAATTTACCCAAGATCTTATCTTTTTTTGAAAGATATTTTTTTCCCTGATCCCAATATTTTGGTTTAGTCATTTAAACTTGTCTTACCATTGTAGTTTTTACTTTTTTAATTGCTTCTCTTCTAAAAATTATTGCAGTACTAATAATAATCAAGAAAGCACCGAATAATGTTAAATAAGAAATACTTTCTCCAAAAATAAATATTCCTGATAATATTGCAAAAATTAAACTTAAATATTTAACTGGCGTTACTAGAGATATATCGGCTTTTCTAATAGACATCGTTAGAAATATATTCCCTGTTGAACCACAAATACCAATCACAAATAAATAAATGATATCTTCAGTTTTTATTTCATTCCATCCAAAAAAGTATGAAATGCAACCTGTTAAAATTAATGCAATCGTAAAAAACATCGAAATTAAATAGTCTGGTTCTGTCTTGGATAGTTTTTTTATTAATATTGAAATAGTTGCAAATCCTAAACAAAATAAAATAGGAAAAAAAGAATAATAACTAAACAGTGTAGTACCAGGCTTTAAAACAACAATCACCCCAATGATTCCTAGAATAATTGCAAACCACCTATAAAATCTCACAATCTCACTTAAAAAAATAATCGAAAAAATTGTTGCAAATATTGGAGCGGCAAAACTGATAGTAATTGCATCTGCTATTGGTAAAAATTTGAGACCTAAATACAAATTTGCCATTGCAAAAGTTCCTGCTACAGCTCTACCAATATGTAATTTTAATTTTGATGTTTCTAAAAGATTTTTGTATCGATCAAGAGGGATAATAAAAAAGATAGGGATAAGTCCTAAAAAGCCTCTAAAAAATATTAATTGTCCAATTGGATAAGAATTGGACATTAATTTTACAGAAATATCCATTAATGAAAAGCAAACTACGCTTAAAATCATATAGATTATTCCTAATTGATTTTTACTGATCATTAAAAATCTAGTATCATGCTAATTTGAAAAAATCATGAATATAGTTGACGTTGTTTGGCTGGAAAATAATTTAAATAATGAAAATATAATTATTTTAGATTGTAGTTGGCACCTTCCAAATACTCAAAGATCAGGCAAAGAAGAATTTAAAAAAGAAAGAATACCGGGGGCAATTTTCTTTGATATCGATGAAATATCTGAACAGGAAAGTCCTTTTCCTCACATGATGCCAACAGAAGATTATTTCTCTGATAAGGTAAGTGAGCTTGGAGTATCAAATGATCATCATATAATAACCTATGATTCTTTAGGGGTTTTTAGTTCTGCAAGAGTGTACTGGATGTTTAAACAATTTGGACATAAAAAAATATCAATCTTAGATGGAGGTTTAAAATTTTGGAAAATTAAAAATAAAAAAATTGAAACATCTGCACCTAATAAAAAAATAAAAACAAATTATTTAGCTCAATTAAATCGATCAAAAATTAAAGGCTTTGAAGATGTCAAAAAAAATACTCAGACTAAAGAATTTAAATTAGTTGATGCAAGACCAAGTGGTCGATTTAATGGTACTGATCCTGAGCCTAGAAAAGATCTGCAAAGTGGAAATATTGAAAATAGTTTAAATATACCATTCAATATAATTGTTGATGCTGAAACAGGCTGTTTTAAAAATAAAGAAGAAATTGAAAAAATTTTTAAAGAAAAAAATATTATGAAAAAAGACTCTTTGGTTTTTTCTTGTGGTTCTGGAGTTGCTGCTTGTGTAGTCGGGGCTGCTTATGAAAATCTAAATAATATCGATAATTATAACGTTTTTGATGGATCATGGACTGAATGGGCCACTAAAAATAATCTCAAAAATTCATAATATTTACATAATTTTATCTAATATCTTTTTTAATTAGAAATGATAAATACCGCCAAATGAAGACCAAAAAAAAAATTATTATATTTCTATCAATTTTCTTTTTTATAATAGCTTCAATTATAATTGGGCGAGCAATTATTAATTCAAAGATTGAAAAAGCAATAAAAAAAGCAAGAGGCAAACCATCAGGCGTAATTGCCTATAGTGTCAAAGAATCTAATTTTTTTCAAAGTATTGAAACATTCGGTACCGCTATAGCAAACAAATCTTTTTCAATAAGGATAAAAAAAGAAAATATAATAAAATCTATCGACTTTAATAAACAACAATTTGTAAAAAAAGGTACAATTATTGCTTCACTTAGAGATAGAGATATTATCGCTCCATTTGAGGGCCGATTAGGAAAAAGAGAAATTACTCCAGGTATTCTTGGTGACAGCAACTCTATTATCGCCACATTAGATGATAGTACAAAACTTAAAGTAGATATTAAATTACCAGAAAACTATGTAGGTATACTTAAAAATGGATTAAGAGTTGAGGCTACAACAGACGCATTTGACAAGGTATTTGAAGGAGAGGTTAAGACTGTTAGCTCAAGAGTTGATCCTACCTCAAGATCAATCCTTGCTCAAATAGAAGTTTCTAATCCAGATCTTGAACTGATTCCTGGGATCCTTCTTAATATAAAAGTTATTTATAATGATAGAAAATCTTTATCTATTCCTGAAGAATCTCTTGTGATTCAAGGAAATAATAAATTTGTATATTTGATAGAAAATAACATCCTTAAAAGAAATGAAATAAAAATTGGATTGAGAAATTTCGGTAAAGTTGAAGTTTTATCAGGATTAAAAGGTGGTGATCAAATAGTAGCTGAAGGAACTAATAAAGTTAGAAATAAAGCAAAAGTTATAATTAAAAAATCAAACAAAAAAGCAAAATAAACTTCTATGTATTTGACAGATCTTTCCATTAAAAGGCCAGTCGTGGCTACAGTAATGAGCCTTGTGCTTGTTATTTTTGGATTGGTCACTTTTAATAAAATTCCCTTAAGGGAATTGCCAGATGTTGACTCTGCAAAAGTAAATATCAGAACTGATTATACAGGAGCATCAGCAACGATTATTGACACTCAAATTACTCAAAAAATAGAAGATCGAATTGGTGGAACACCAGGAATTGTTACGATTGACTCAACAAGTGAAGATGGACGATCATCTATTACTTTAGAGTTTGATTTAGATGTTGATTTAGATACTGCCGCAAACGATGTAAGAGAAAAAATTGCTAGAATAGTTGATAATCTGCCTGAAGGCGCAGAGCCTCCAGAAATTTATAAATCATCTGCTGCTAGGACTACAACGATGTGGCTTGCCTTCCAAAGTCCAAGTATGTCAGATCTTGAACTTACAGATTATGCAGATCGATATTTAAAAGATTTATTCTCAACCGTTCCTGGTGTTGGAAATATTAGATTAGGTGGTGAAAGGGAATTTTCTTTAAGAGTTTGGTTAGATCCAATTGCAATGGCTGCAAGAAATATTACTGTCTTAGAACTTGAGTCAATTCTTAAAAAAGAAAACGTAGAATTCCCTGCAGGTAAGATTGAGTCTAAATATGTAGATCTTGTAATTAAAGTTGAGAAAGCCTACAAAAAGCTTCAAGATTACAAAGACCTTGTACTTAAAAGAGCTGGAGATGGCTCATTAATTAAACTGGGCGATATTGCTAGATTAGAATTTGGCGCTTTAAATTCTAGTACACTATTTAAAGGCAATGGAAATCAAACTGTCGGTATCGGTATCTATCAGCAATCAACTGCAAACACTATTGAAGTGGCAAGAGCAGTTAAAAAAAAGATTAAAGAAATAGAACCTTCCCTACCTGAAGACTCAACACTTACGGTATCATTTGATAGGTCAACGTATATAGAAGCAGCAATTGGCGAAGTGTATAAAACATTATTTATTGCCGTTATATTGGTTGTATTAGTTATCTATTTATTTTTAGGAAATATAACCGGCGTAATTATTCCAGCAGTTGCAATACCTGTAGCGCTTATTTCAACTTTTCTAGCAATTTATCTTGCTGGTTTTACTTTAAATTTATTTACACTCATGGCTCTCGTTTTGGCTATTGGAATAGTAGTTGATGATGCCATAGTGATGGGTGAAAATATTTCAAGAAGACTGGAAAAAGGTGAAACAGCATTAGTCGCTGCTTATCGCGGATCAAAGCAAGTTGCGTTTGCAATCATTGCTACTACTGTTGTGTTAATTTCGGTATTTTTACCTCTTGTATTTATCAAAGGTTTAATTGGTAAACTATTTTCTGAAATGGCTTTAACTCTCTCATTTGCAGTAATTATTTCAAGTTTTGTAGCTTTAAGTTTATCGCCAATGATAGGATCGAAGTTTTTAAAAACAAGCAAAAAAAAACCAGGGTTTATTTTAAAGTTTGAAAAATACTTGCAGGCATTTCAAAAATTTTATGAGGAAACACTTCATTTCATGCTCAAAAGAAAAAAGAGTATATTTGTTTTTTTAGGAACAGTTCTAGTCAGTATTATTATTTTATTTAATTTTACCAAAAAAGAATTGCTTCCTAAAGAAGATAGAGGAGTATTTTTTGTCATTATCCAAGCACCTGAAGGTTCTGGATTTAATTATACCTCTGAAAAAGCTTTAAATATCGAGAGCAAATTTTTACCAAAAGTTGGAAAAGGTGAAATTAGAAGATTGTTATTAAGAGTGCCTGGATTTGGAAAGAGAAGTAAACAGCTGAATTCAGCATTTATCATAGTTCTTTTAGAAGATTGGGCGAAAAGAAAACGAAGCGGACAACAAATTTTAAGAGAGTCATTTGGTATCATATCATCTGTTCCAGGTGTACGAGCTTTTCCAGTTATGCCTCAATCAATTAGAGGTGGTGGCGTTGAAAAGCCTATTCAATTTGTTTTATTAGGAAGCACTTATGAAAAACTTGAGGAATGGAAAAATATTTTAAAAAGAGAAGCTAGAAAAAATGGAAGAATTATAAATATAAGTGACGATTATGAACTAACTAAACCAGAGTTAAAAGTAGAAATTAATAATGAAAAAGCAGCAGATCTTGGAGTTTCGATCGAACAAATTGGAAGAACGATGGAAACTATTTTCGGCTCTAGACAAGTTACAAAATTTACAAATAATGGAAAAGAATATTCAATAGTCTTACAAGGTGATTTGAAAGACAGGACACAGCCATCAAACTTAAACAAAGTTTATGTCAGATCAGATATTACAAAAAAACTAATACCGCTATCAAATGTAATAAAAATATCAGAAAGTGCAGCGGCACCTTTTTTAAGCAGGTACCAGAGGCAAAAGGCAGTAACTATTTCAGCTCGATTAGTGGGTAATTATACTATTGGAGAAGCACTAGAATATTTAAATAATATTGTAAAAGAAAAACTTCCTGCAGAAGTTCGTATCGATTATAAGGGAGAGTCTGAAGAGTATAAGAAAACAAACGTTGGAATTTACCTAATTTTTGTTCTTGCATTAGTAACTGCTTATTTATCTATGGCAGCACAATTTGAAAGCTGGAGACATCCACTTACTATTATGCTGACAGTTCCACTGGCAATCTTTGGTGGAATAATTGGACTCCTTGTTGCTGGCAGCTCATTAAATATCTATAGCCAGATAGGTCTAATTATTTTGATAGGTCTTGCTGCTAAAAATGGAATTCTTATTGTTGAATTTGCAAACCAGTTGAGGGCCGAGGGTAAGGATATTGAAAAAGCAATTTTAGAAGCTGCAAAAATAAGGCTAAGACCAATTCTTATGACTTCATTATCTACAATAGCAGGAGTTGTTCCTCTAATTATTGGATCTGGGCCTGGAGAGGCAAGCAGATTAACGGTTGGAGTAGTTATATTCTCAGGAATGATTTTTTCTACTTTCTTTACGTTATACGTCATCCCTACAATTTACTTGTTAATTGGAAGAAATACTCAAAGAATAGATGCTGTTGAAATTGAGCTGCAAAAGCAACTTAAAACAGTAAAATAATTTAAATTAGTTTTTTTAAATCTTTTAATTTAAATAAAAATAATCCAACAGCTAAACCCAAAAAGTTCATGATTAAATCTAAGTTTTCATAAAAACGGTTTGGGATATATAGATGCAATACTTCCATTAGTACGGAAAATATAATTAAAAATAAAACTATAGATTTAAATTTTCTATTTTTATCAAAAGATAAAAAAGCCAATACACCTAAAAAAAAATAAGAAATAAAATGACTTAGCTTATCACCGCCTGGATACGTAGTTGGGTCACCCTTTAAAACTAAACCTATTAAATTTCCAGGATAAATAGACACAACTAAGATGAATAAAAACCATATTAAAAATAAAAATTTATAAAGATTTAAGAATTGTTTGAGATCCATTTTAAAAATGTGTTGCTTCCTGAATGGATATTGAAAAAAAGAATGCATGGACAATCATAGGAATGTTGACTCTTAACACTCTTAATAATTTTTTTAATATTTTTTTTTTGTGTTTTTCCAATCAAAATATATTCCTTTGATGATTTAACTTTATTATTCCATTTAAAAATTGATTGGATGTTTGGAATAATATTAGTACATGCGGCAAGTTTATTTTTAACTAAAAATTTACCAATTTTATTTGCTTCTAATTTTGATCCACAAGTAATGTATAACAATTTATAATTGCTCATTTTGATTATCTATCATAATAAACAATTTAATGATAAATCTTATTCTAATTCGTCATGGTCAAAGTCAATGGAATTTAGAGAATAGATTCACTGGTTGGTACGACGCTGATCTTACAAAAAAAGGTCTAGAAGAAGCTGATAAAGCTGGTCTGCTCATAAAAGAACTTAGTCTTAAATTTAATTATGGTTTTACTTCTTTTCAAACTAGAGCCATAAAAACTTTTGAAGCAATTTTAAAGTCCTCAGAGATTAATATTCCTCACGTCACGAAAGCATGGCAACTTAACGAAAGACACTATGGAGGTCTACAAGGCCTGAATAAAGAAGAAACTGCAAAAAAACATGGAAAGGAACAAGTAATGATCTGGAGAAGAAGTTATGATATTCCTCCCCCTCCACAAGATAGAAGTGACCCTGCTCACCCTGTAAACTCTGATATTTACAAAGATATTGATCCAAATTTAATTCCAGACTCTGAGTCACTTAAAGATACTTACAATAGAACTGTGCCTTATTATTTAGAAAATATTGAACCATTATTAAAAAAATCTGAAAATATTTTAATCTCAGCCCATGGAAATAGTTTACGTGCATTGTGCAAAAAAATTTTTGAAATTTCAGACGAAATGATTGTTAAATTAGAGATACCAACTGGGAATCCAATTCAAATTCAATTTGATCAAAATTTAGATCTTAAAGAATATAAATATTTAGATAAAGCACGCGCCAAAGAATTTATTGTTAAAAAATAATATCCTTATTTTTTAGCTTATTATAAATTTCTAAATCTGTTGTATGATAAAAAATCTGCTCGAAAACTCTCCCTGTAATTTGCTTCTTTTCTACTAAATGGTCCCATACCTCTTTTACTGAAAATGACTTTACCTCTTTATTTTCTAATAATGAGGAGTTTAAGATCTGAAACCCTGTATAAATATAATTTTTTTTATTTGTTAAAAAGTCATTCTCGACGGAAAAATCTGCATTTAAATTAGGATCAAAACTCTTATCTTTTCTTGCTAAAAGCAATCCTGCTAAAAAATTTTTTTGTATAGTTTTTTTAATCAAAGTTTTCATATCTAAAATATAATTTTTTTGCCAAACAGTATCAGAATTTAGAACAAGAAAATAATCGTCAGATAAAAAATGCTTGGCATTTACTAATGCACCACCTGTATCTAAAATAACTTCTTCTTCAAAAATTTTAATATCAGGGTGATTTTTATTTATATAGCTAGAAATTTTTTGTTTTAAATGATGAACATTAACTGCAATCTCATTTACACCAAGTTCTTTTAAAATCTTTATTGAATATTCAATTAATGGAATATTATTAATAGTTAATAAAGGTTTAGGAGTTGTATTGGTTAGTGGCAAAACACGTTTGCCAAAACCAGCACATAAAATTATTGCTTTATTTATTTCCATTTTTTTCGAATAATTTTGTTAGAAAAATATTTCTTAAATATCAAGTTTAATTCTTTTAATTCATTGTGCTTTAGTCTTAACTTCAAAAGGGACCAAGTTCTTGGTAAATATTTTAAATATTTTTCTTTATGATCTCGTCGATACAATCTTAAAAAAATACCCAAAATCTTTAAAAGCCTTTGAACTGAGAGTATGTGAAAATCGAATAGAAAATCATTTTGTTTTATTTCTATTTTTTTTAAATAATATTTTATTAATTTGGACTGATCACTTTGACTTATATTTACCCTAACATCATCAACTAGAGACATAAGATCATAAGCAGGATGACCAATTACAGCATCTTGCGAATCTAAAAAACCAATTTTTCTATTATGAATAATTAAGTTTTCGATATGAAAATCTCTATGAACAAAAACTTTATTAGATTTGATAGTTTTTTTGAGTAACTTTAGAAAACAATTGCTTATTGTTTTTTGAATTTCTCTTATTTTCTTTTTAGAAAAAAATTCTGGTAAATACCATTCATAAAACAAATTCATTTCTGTCTGTAATAATTTCATAGAATATCTAGGTAAATTTTTTTTTGGTTTAATTTTTTGTAATTTTATAAGCTCATCAATTACATTTTTAAATTGATTAACTTTATTTTTTTTAATTATATTCTTTACTAAATTGTTTCCTAAATCTTCAATAATAATAAAATTATTTTTTACATTTTTTTTTATTGTTTTAGGTGCTTTAATTTTATTGCGAATTAAAAATTCATTTATCTTTGAATAATTTTCTAAATTATTTTTTTTATCCTTCTTGCAATAAACTAAAATTTGTTTTTTCTTATTTTTGAAACGATAAAACTTTCTTGGTGACGCATCACCAGCAACTAAATAAATTTCATTATTTAGTTTTTCCAAAATATTTGATTTTAATGTCACGTTCGTTTTTTAATTTTGTATGCTTTAAACTTATTTCTATACGATTTGTATTTTTTTTCTTAATTAATTCAGGCCATTCTATAATATTTATTATCTTATCCTCTAACTCAAATAGACCAATATTTTCTAGATCTAATTTACTCTTAAGTCGGTATAAATCGTAATGAGCTATAATTAGTTTATTTTTGACCGGGTAGTATTGAACTATGTTAAAAGTTGGACTGGTTACTTGAGGTGACCTTTTTTTATTTTTTTTAAAAATTTCACTGATAATTAACTTTGACAGAGTCGTTTTGCCAGTGCCTAGATCTCCCTTTAAATAAATTGTGTGACCTATTTTTACTTTTTTTGATATTGTATAAGATAGCGTCTTTAAATCTTTTAAAGCACATCTCATTGCTTAGTATCTATAAGCATCACCTTTGAAAGGACCTTGTGGAGAGACACCTATATAATCAGCTTGATCATTTGAAAGTTTAGTTAACTTTGCTCCAACTTTTGCCAAGTGTAACTCAGCAACTTTTTCATCTAAATGTTTTGGTAAAACATAAACTTTCTTTTCATATTTGTCAGGATTATTCCATAATTCGATTTGTGCCATAACTTGGTTTGTAAAAGATGCACTCATAACAAAACTTGGGTGACCTGTAGCACAGCCTAAATTTACCAATCGTCCTTCTGCTAATAAAATTATTCTTTTTTTGTCAGGAAATTCTATTTCATGAACCTGAGGTTTAATTTCATTCCATTTATAATTTTTTAATGCATCAACTTGAATTTCATTATCAAAATGACCAATGTTACATAGTATAGATCTATCTTTCATAGATCTCATATGATCTGCTGTTACAATATCTTTATTACCCGTTGCAGTTACAACAATATCTGCATTACCTATCATTTCATCCATTAAAACAACTTCGTAACCTTCCATCGATGCTTGCAATGCGCATATTGGATCAGTTTCTGTGACCATTACTCTTGCACCAGCTTGACGTAAAGATGCTGCACTACCTTTTCCAACATCACCGAAACCTGCAACTATTGCAACCTTACCAGACATCATAACATCAGTTGCTCTACGTATTGAATCAACTAAACTCTCTCGACATCCATATAAATTGTCAAATTTAGATTTAGTTACTGAGTCATTAACGTTAAAAGCTGGAATTAAAAGACTTCCATCTTTTTCCATTTTTTTCAGCTCTTTAACGCCAGTTGTTGTTTCTTCTGAAACACCCTTAATATCTTTTAATAATTCTTTATAATCTTTATGCATTAAAGCGGTAAGGTCGCCACCATCATCTAAAATCATGTTTGGCTTCCAATCTTTATTTCCTTCAATCGTTTGTTTAATGCACCACCAATATTCCTCTTCCGTTTCACCTTTCCAAGCAAAAACAGGTATTCCTTTTCTAGCAATAGCAGCTGCAGCATGATCTTGTGTCGAAAAGATATTGCAAGATGACCATCTAACACTTGCTCCAAGATGAACTAAAGTTTCGATCAAAACAGCTGTTTGAATTGTCATGTGCAAACATCCTACAATATTTGCTCCTTTTAGTGGTTTTGAATTTCCATATTCTTCTCTTATGGCCATTAAACCTGGCATCTCAGACTCGGCTAGGGAAATTTCTTTATCTCCAAAATCAGCTAAATTAATATTTTTTACTTTATAATCTGTCATTGGCGGTCAACTAACAGTATTGTAAAATTTAATCAATAAGAATTAAATAGAGGGTAAAGAAATATCAACTATAGCGCCGGAGTTATCTTTTTTATTATAAACGCTTATTAAACCTTTGTGAGAATCAATTATATTTTTAACAATATTTAAACCCAGTCCTGAATGTGCCCCTTTTTGTTCGTTTGGTCTATCACTATAAAACCTTTCAAAAACCTTATTTAAATTATTTTTATCAAATCCAGGACCTTGATCCTCAATTAAAATTTTAAAATTATTTTTTTCTAAATTTATTTTAATTAGAATTTCTGAATCATTAGGGCTAAATGATACTGCATTATCTAATAAATTCGCTATAACCTGCTCAATACGACTTTCAATACCAAATATTACAGCTTTTTTTAATTTTTGACTATTATCAAAATTAAATTTGATATTCTTTTTTTGATTCACTGTATCTAAGTTAAAATCTTCAACAATGCTATCAATCAAGTGGAGAAGGTCAAAATTTTTTGCAATAGCTCTTGATTGAGACGCCTCATCTTTTAGCACTTGAGAATAATCAGTTATTAACCTTTCAATTCTCTCAACATCATTTGATAAAATTTTTAAAAGTTTAATTTTTTGATATTCATCCTTTGTTTGATTTAATAAATCTGAAGCACCTTTTAATGAAGCTAGAGGATTTCTAATTTCATGTGTCAAATCTGAAGCAAATCTCTCTGCCAATTCTATACGCTGATAAAGTTTATTTGTCATATCAGTCAACGATTTTGATAAATTGCCAATTTCATCATCGCGCTTATCAAATTCCATATTTAAATTTTCATTACTTTTTGGGTTATCGTAAGAAATCTTTTTTGCAAAAGAATTTAAAGATCTAATAGGTTTAATTATATAATTATTCAAAAATAGAGAAAAAATCATAATCACTATTGCTGCTATCAATACCGATCTTAAGACGAAATTTTTTCTCTCTTGTACAGCAAGACTTATTTCATTCGATATCTCGCTGACGGTTATAATAATATTATTGTCAGCCAACTTAAGAATTGAGCTTGTATGAATGACTAAATTATTATTAATACTTTCAGAAGAAATAAAAAACCTCTGATCAACATTTGAATTTACTTCATCTAAAAAGCTATATTTAACTTCAGATACGACATTGAAATTCTTATTATCTTCTTGTTGCTTTAGTTTTTCATTAATACCGAGTGTTTCAATTCTTTCTGTAACAAATAAAGAAGTGCGATCTATATCAATAATTGAACTATCGACCAAAATATCTTTGTTCATTTTAAAAAATCTAATTTGATCAACTTCATCTAGTATGAATTTTGATCTAAATAAAAAATTTTTTAATGTGTTTTCATCTGAGTCAATATTTTGGTTTTTTAAATTTAATTTTATATTTTCTATTATATTTTGATGTTTTTTACTTTTTCGATTAATTAATTCAGGCTCGATTGCCAACAGGTAAACAAAAGTAAAAAATCCTAAAACTAAAAATACAAAAAAATTAAAGGTAAGAAATTGTTTTAATAAAGATCTAGTCGATAATAAATTGGTTATCATTATGGGTTAGCATTCCAACGATATCCGCTTCCATAACGAGTTTCAATAGCTGAAAATTCTTTATCAACTTTTTTAAATTTTTTTCTTATTCTTTTTACATGACTATCAATAGTTCTGTCCTCAATGTCATTATTTTCTTTATAAGCAATTGTCATTAAATGAGATCTCTCTTTTATGACTCCAGGCCTTTTGGCAAGTTCATATACAATTTGAAATTCTGTCGTTGTTAACTTGTCAGGCAAATTTTGATCATCCCAAGTGCATTCTAATTGCTCTGGATCAAGCATCAATTTTCCTTGTTTAATAATATTCTTACTATCAGGAGTTACCTGATCTTTTTTTCTAAATTGAACTTTTACTCTTTCAATCAAAACATTTATTGAAAATCCACCAGATTTTTTTACGTAATCATCTGCGCCTAACTTCAGACCTAATAGCTCATCTACCTCTTCATCTTTAGAAGTTAAAAAAATAACTGGAAGGTTTGTCTTTTTTCGTAGTTTTTTTAAAAGCTCTTCTCCATTCATTCTTGGCATTTTAATATCAATGATAGCGAGGTCTGGCGGTGTTCTTGTTATTCCAATGTATGCACTTTCGCCATCAACATAAGTTTGAACTTTATATCCCTCATTCTCTAATGCTATAGAAACACTAGTTAAAATATTTCTATCATCATCTACTAATGCAATTGTTTTAGACATGCTGTTTTTATAATATCAAAAAAAGACTAAAATTAGACTAAATTAATGTGCATCATTCCAGTTTTTAGCACTATTTGCATCAACAATTAAAGGTACAGAAAAGTTATAATCACCATCAATTGCATTTTCCATTTCATTTTTAATTTTTTGTATTTCTTTTTTTAAATCCATATCTTTAGTCTCTAGCAACAACTCATCATGAATTTGGACTAATAAGCGTGACTTAATTTTTTTAGACAATATTTTTTTATCAATATTAATCATTGCAAATCTAATTATATCTGCTGCTGCTCCTTGAATTGGTGCGTTAATTGCAGCTCTTTCTTGAAATGATTTTAAAGTATGATTTTTATCATTAATATTTGGAAAATGACATTTTCGATTAAACATAGTTTGAACAAAACCATTCTTCCTGCAAAACTCAAGAGTCTCTTGCATGTAATCTCGTATCTCAGGAAATTTTTTAAAATATGAAAATAAAAACTGTTCTGCCTCTGGATTGCTAACTGAGATTTGTTTAGCTAACCCATATGAAGATATTCCATAGATAATACCAAAATTAATAGCTTTTGCCTTTCTTCTCATATCTTCGTTAATTTTTTTTATATCGCATTCAAATATTTGTGACGCTGTAATGTTATGAATATCCTCATTATTTTTAAATGCTTTTTTTAATTCTTTAACGTCTGCTACATGCGCTAGAACTCGCATTTCAATTTGACTATAATCCGCTGAAATAATTGAGCTTCCCTTTTCAGAGACGAAAGCCGATCTAATTAGCTTGCCTTCTTTCGATTTTATTGGAATGTTTTGTAAATTTGGATCAGCAGATGCTAAACGACCAGTGCTTGTTGCTGCTAGTAAAAAAGATGTATGGATACGTTTAGTGTTTTTATCAATATATTCCGGAAGAGAGTCTGTGTAAGTATTTTTTAATTTAGACTTTTGTCTCCACTCCAAAACTAATTTTGGAAATTCATTTCCTTTGCTTGCTAAATCTTCGAGAACATTTACATTTGTAGCAAAATTTCCTTTTTTGGTTTTTTTTGTTCCTGAAATTTTTAATTTCTCATACAAGATATCACCTAACTGTTTAGTAGAGGCTATATTAAACTCTTCTCCAGATAGTTTATAAATTTTTTTTTCTAACGTTTTTAAATCTGCACTAAAACTATTTGACAGTTTTTTTAAGATTACCTGGTCTATTTTTATTCCATTATTTTCCATTCTTGCGAGAACATCAACCAAAGGAATTTCTAAGGTTTCATAAATTTGAAAACATTTTTCTTTAACTATTCTATCTTTAAATAAATTATAGAGTTTTAGAGTTACATCGGCATCCTCACATGCATATCTATAGGCATTATCAATTAAAACTTCGTCAAAAGTGACTTCTGATTTTCCGGTGCCGACAACATCTTTAAATTTTATGTTATCGTGATCTAAATGTGTCTTGGCTAATAAATCCAAATTATGTCTATTAACCCCAGCATCTAAAGAGTAGGATAGTAACATTGTATCCTCAAAAGATTTCAGTTCTATTCCATATTTTAAAAATATTTTGAGGTCATATTTAATATTTTGACCTACTTTTTTTACCGTCTCATCTTCTAAATAAGGTTTTAAAACCTTTACCAATTCCTTAATTTTTATCTGTTTTTTTAAATTTGGATCTTGTTTATTTTTGTGACCGACAGGAACATAATAAGCTTCATTTTCGTTAATGGCTAAAGATATACCCACTAAATCTGCTTTTTGTGAATTTAAAGAATTTGTTTCTGTATCAATAGCAAAGTAACCTTGATTGTCAGCTTGCTTAAGTAAATCTTCTAATTCTTGAGCTTCATAAATAATATGAAAACCACTTTCTTTTTTGTTATTTGTTTTTTGTGGAGTCGCAGTTTCTTTTTTTGTTAAAGTATCAGATGATTTTCCGTAAGTTTGCTCAATACTCTTTTTGATTTTTGAAAATTCCATTTCATCCAAAAAATTAAATATTTTTTCTTTATCCAAAGGTTTTAAAATAAAATCTTCAATTTCTTCTTTTATAGGAACATCACATTTCAGTGTTACAAGCTCTCTACTAATTAATGCATTTTTCTTATTATCTAATAATGTTTGCCTTCTTTTCGGTTGTTTAATTGTATCTGCTTTTTTTAATAATTCGTCTAAAGAACCGAATTGATTAATTAATTCTGCTGCAGTTTTTACACCAATACCTGGGACCCCAGGAATATTATCTACAGAATCTCCAGCTAATGATTGCACATCTATTACTTTTTCTGGTGGCACTCCGAATTTTTCTTTGACCTCTTCAATTCCAATATGTCGATCTTTCATTGTATCTAACATGAAAGTTTCTTTATCAACCAGTTGCATTAAATCTTTATCTGACGAAACAATTGTGATTTTAATTTTCTTTTTTTTTGCTTTTTCTTTATATGTCGCAATCAAATCATCTGCCTCATAATTGAGCATCTCAATTGATGGTAGATTAAAAGCTTTCACTGCTTTTCTGATGTAATCAAATTGAGGAATTAAATCCTCGGGTGCATCTGATCTATTACCCTTATAATCTTTATAAATATCATTTCTAAAATTTTTTCTTGCACTATCAAATATTACTGCAAGATGGGTAGGGGTATCCATAGTATTACCAGCTTTTGCTTTTTCTAAAAAACTGTAAAGCATATTACAAAAACCACTTACTGCACCAACAGGTAAGCCATCACTTTTACGCGTCAGTGGTGGCAAAGCATAATAAGCTCTAAAAATATAACCTGATCCATCAATTAAAAATAAATGTTTTTCTTTAGACATAAGTTTTTTATACAAATTGCATTTTTTAATGTTATTACAAGCTGACCATCATGAATAGTTCAATTGCCTTAAAAGTTGAAAATGTGAATAAAATTTACCAGCAAGGTAATAAACATGTTAAGGCATTAAAAAATATTTCTTTAGAAGTTAAAACTGGAGAAATTTTTGGATTACTTGGGCCAAATGGAGCTGGCAAATCTACTTTCATTAATATACTTGCTGGTACTGTAAACAAAACAAACGGTTTTATAAATGTTTGGGGATTTGATTTGGATAAAAACCCTAGACAAGTTAGAGCCTCATTAGGAATCGTTCCTCAAGAAATAAATGTTGATCCTTTTTTTTCTCCAAAAAAAATTTTAGAAATTCAAGCTGGTTTATATGGTGTTAAGGAGCAAGATAGGATTACTGATCAAATTTTAGAGTTAACAAACTTATCTGATAAGGCAAACGCATACACAAGAAACTTGTCCGGTGGAATGAAAAGAAGGTTATTGGTAGCTAAAGCTATGGTTCACCAACCACCAATTTTAATACTTGATGAGCCTACTGCTGGAGTTGATGTTGACTTAAGAAGAAAATTGCTTGAGTCTGTACGTGAACTAAATAGGCAAGGGGTAACCATTATTTACACTACACATTATCTTAAAGAAGCTTCTGATATTTGTGATCGTATTGCAATAATAGATAGTGGTAAATTAGTAGCTTTAAATTCGACGCAAGAACTGTTAAAAAATAATTCTGATTTAGAAGAAGTATTTATAAATTTAACAAATAAAGAAAATGAACATAACAACTAAAAGAAAAATTCAAAGTAATTCATATAAAGTTTTAATTGCTTTTCTTTTTACTATTTTATTAGCGTTAAGTTCAAAAATAAGTGTACCTTTTTATCCGGTTCCTATGACAATGCAAACTTTCGTAGTTCTGTTCACAGGTGTTACTCTGGGTGCAAGATATGGATTTATAGCTTTATCTTTTTATATTCTTGAAGGTGCCCTAGGGCTTCCAGTATTTTCAGGAACCCCAGCTAAAGGGATTGGGATCGCCTATTTATTTGGTCCAACAGGAGGATATATTATTGGATTTGCTTTTTCAGCTTTTTTAGCTGGAATACTTTTTTCAAATAAAAATTACTTCATTGATAATAAAAATTTTCTAAAAACTTTTTTAAAATTAATTATTTCTTTAACACCAACTTATATAATCGGTTTAGTTTGGCTTGGAACAATTATTGGTTGGAATAAACCAATTTTAGAACTTGGTTTTTATCCATTTTTATTAGGTGAAATTTTTAAAGTTTCACTACTTACAATCTTATTACAAAAGTTTTCACGTTATAGATTTTTCTGATTCATTTTAATTCTTTAGAAGGTAACTGGAAAATAAAAAGGTATATTAATAAAAATACTTACTCTGAAGGATCTTTATTAATTAAAAAAAAAAATAAAAAATTTAAATTTATTGAAAATATAAAAACAAATTTAAATAAAAAAAATATCTCTGGCTTTCAAGTTTATAAAGTGTCTGAAAATAGAAATGACATTTTTTTCCAATTTAGCTTAGGTATTAATAAAAATAAAATATATCAACAATTTAACAAAAAAAATTTCAAACCGTCTATATATTTTTGTGGAAAGGATTTGTATATTTCATCTTTGAATGTACTATCTAGAAATCACTTTACAATTCGTACAAAAATTAATGGACCAAAAAAAAATTATAATATCTTTTCAAAATACTTTAGAACTATTTAGGAGATCTTTTAGATAAAATTCTTTGAAGAGTTCTTCTGTGCATTTTTAAACGTCTTGCAGTTTCGGACACGTTTCTATTACAAAGTTCAAACACGCGTTGGATGTGCTCCCATTTTACTCTGTCAGCTGACATAGGATTTTCTGGTGGCTGAGCTTTACTATTTGGTTCAGCTAACAATGCTGCCTCTACATCCTCTGCATCGGCTGGTTTAGCTAAATAATCAATTGCCCCTGCTTTAACTGCAGACACTGCTGTTGGCAAATTCCCATAACCCGTTAACATGACAACTCTACTATCTGGTTTAAGTTTATGAATTTCTTCAATTACATCCAATCCATTTCCGTCCAAAAGTCTTAAATCTACGACAGCAAAACCAGGAGGTGATTTTCGAGCTGATATTAAGCCTTCTTCTACACTTTTGGCTAAAGAAACTTTAAATCCCTTTGACTCCATAGCTCTTCCTAATCTATTTCTGAATGGGTCATCATCATCTACAATTAGCAAGGTTTTATCTGCAAAATCTTCAATTTTCATCTTGCCAACTGTATTTTTCATAACTCTTAATATACGTAGCATACCAGTTTTTACAACTCTTACAGAGCAAATAATCCAGATATCAAAATCTAATTCATTTCAGTGCCAAGTGTTTTTTTTTCTTTACATAAACTGAAATTACTTTATTTCGCGATTTAAGTTGTTTTTTTTAGGGGATTTTTTTCATGAAAAAAAACGACTGACTGTTAACTAACGAGAGGTTTTATGAGATGGCAAAATTTCAGTGTGTGGACGAGTTGGTCAAAGCTTTACAGCCGATAGATCCGGTATATTGCTTTAGAAAACATAGTTTAAAATTATCGGCAGATTGGTTTAATAATAATTTTCCCGGTGATGTACTGTATGCGGTAAAATGCAATCCTACAGAAGCAGTAGTAAAAACATTAATTAAAAATGGTATCAAAAACTTTGATGCAGCATCAATTGATGAAATTAAATTAATAAAAAAACTCTCACCAAAATCTAAAATATATTTCATGCATACTGTAAAAAAAGAGAGCAGTATTAAAGAAGCTTATTTTTATCATGGTGTCAAAGCTTACTCATTTGATAGCAAAGAAGAATTAGACAAAATTTTAAAAGTTACGAATAATGCAAAAGATCTTGAATTATTTTTAAGAATTCAAACATCTAATGAACATTCTGAAATAGACTTATCTAAAAAATTTGGAGCAAGTATTAATGAAGCAGTTTCGTTATCAAAAATTGCAAAGGTAAAATCAAAGAAATTTGGTTTTAGTTTTCATGTTGGGTCACAATGTATGCATCCAATTGCCTATTCAAAAGCGATAAAGGATCTTGGCAATATTATAAAAAAATCTAATATTATTCCTGATATAATTAACGTTGGAGGTGGATTTCCTACAACGTATCCTGATTTATATCCGCAACCAATTCAAAATTATTTTCAAGAAATTACACAGGCACTAAATAAATTAAATTTGACCAAAACACCCAAGCTAATTTGTGAACCAGGTAGGGCTTTAGTTGCCGAAAGTGGTTCAACAATTGTTAGAGTTGAGCTAAAGAAAAAACAACATTTATATATTAATGACGGTACGTATGGGTCTTTATTTGATGCTGGAACACCTAGATTTATTTTTCCAACAAAAGCAATTCAAATTGAAAATACACCATCAAAAAGATTGGTGCCTTATAGTTTCTACGGACCAACGTGTGATGGATTAGATTATATGAAAGGACCATTTATGCTTCCTTCAAATATCAACAGCGGTGATTATATCGAGATTGGTCAATTAGGTGCTTATGGAATGAGCTTAAGAACAAATTTTAATGGTTTTTATTCTAATCAACTTCATGAAGTTCAAGATAAACCTTTAATGTCAATTTATGAAGCTGACGAAAACCAAAATATTAAAACTTTATTCGCATAAAGATGGGTCACAACAAATCAAGCTTTTTAAAGCAACCCGTTGAGCATATTGATATTTCATCATTTGATGCCAGACCAATTATAGATTCCATGTCTAAAATGTCTTTTGTTTCAAGAGAGACTGCAAACGCATCGAGAATATACAATAATATGCTTAAAGACAAAGAATGTACTATATTTTTAACTTTAGCTGGCTCTACGTCTGCAGCTGGATGCATGAAACTTTATGCAGATTTGGTAAAAAATAATATGGTTGATGCTATTGTTGCAACAGGTGCTTCGATTATTGATATGGATTTTTTTGAAGCACTTGGTTTTAAACATTATCAAGGTTCTCAATTTCAAGATGACGGTATTCTGCGAGATAATTATATTGATCGTATATATGATACTTACATCGATGAAGATGAGTTACAAAATTGCGACAGGATCATTGGTGAGATTGCTGATACACTTGAGCCAAGACCCTATACCTCCAGAGAATTTATCAAGGAATTAGGACGACACTTAAAGACAAACGCCAAGAAAAAAAATTCACTAATTGAATTAGCTTATGATCATAATGTACCTATTTTTTGTCCAGCATTTACTGATAGTTCGGCAGGTTTTGGTCTAGTGATGCATCAAGAGAGAAATCCAGATAAATATATGACTATTGACTCAATAAAAGAATTTCGTGAATTAACGGAAATTAAAATCCAATCTAACGCATCAGGATTATTGATGATAGGTGGTGGGGTTCCAAAGAACTTTATTCAAGATACTGTAATTTGTGCAGAACTTCTTAATAAAAAAGTTGAAATGCATAAATATGCAGTACAAATCACGGTTGCTGATAGTCGTGACGGAGCCTGCAGTAGCTCAACTCTAAAAGAGGCAAGTTCTTGGGGCAAAGTTGATACCGCAGAAGAACAAATGGTTTTTGCCGAAGCAACCTCTGTTTTACCACTGATTGCAAGTGACGCTTATCACAGAGGATATTGGAAAGATAGAACTGTAAAAAATTTCTCTAAAATTTTTGATAAATGAAATTTTTAAAACCAACCAAAGGTTTTCTTGGACTACCAAAAGAAAATAAAAATAAAAATAAAGTATATATTATTCCGTTTGGTCTTGAAAAAACAGTAAGTTACAGCAGTGGAACAAAAAATGGTCCCAAAAAAATTATTGAAGCATCTCACCAAGTCGAATTATTTGATCAAGAGCTGAAGCTAGAACCCTATAAAAAATTTAATATTAAAACTTTAAAACAGGAAAAAATTAAATCAAAACTTAATGATAGCTTGAACCAACTTTCAAAGATTATTGAAAAAACTTTAAAATCAAAGTGTTTTCCCCTAACCCTTGGAGGTGAACATTCTATTACACCTGCAATTATTAAACCATTAGCGAAAAAATATTCAAATTTGACTATTGTCCAAATTGATGCTCACGCAGACTTAAGAGATGGTTACATGGGAATTCATAATTCACATGCTGCAGCTATGAGAAGATGTTTAGATAATAAAAATATTAAAATTGTATCCATTGGAATTAGAAATTTATGCCAAGAAGAATTTAATTATTTTAAAAAGAATAATAAGAGAATTAAAATTTTTTGGGGAAATGAAATGCATAAGTGGAGTATGGAAAGACTATCTAAAATATTAAAAAATAAAGATGTGTATCTAACATTTGACTTGGATGGATTTGATTCCAGCCTTATGCCTGCAACTGGTACACCAGAACCAGGTGGTTTATTTTGGTCTGATGCAATGCGCATACTGAAAACGGTATTTAAAAACTCCAATGTTGTAGGTGCTGATGTGAATGAATTAGCCCCAAATCCACATTTGCATGCATGTGATTTTTTAGCGGCAAAATTAGTTTATAAAATTTTATCTTACAAATTTGCCATTTGAGAATTAACCCAGGTAATTTTAATTACTGCTCCAGAATTATTCTTTTTATTTTGAAACATTACCTTTGTATTGCATCTCTCTAGTAAACTTTTCGATATAAATACTCCTAAACCCATTCCTTTTTTATTTTTATTAACTTTTTCAGATTTTAAATAAGGTTGACCTAAATTTGAAATTACATCGTCTTGAAATCCTTGGCCGTCATCACTTATTGTAATATTGGTATTTTTTTTGTTTTGATCTATTTCTATTTCAATTTGACTTTTCGAAAATTTAATTGCGTTTTCAATAAAATTTCTTATTGCATAACTTATTTCAGTTTTCTTATTCATTTTTATTCTTTCATTGAGAGATTTATTAATAATATTAATTTCTTTATTAAATTTATTGTCTACTGAAAATACTATCTCATTAACTAGTTCTTTTGGTGAAACTTTTGCAATAAATTGATCTTCTTGTTTCTTCTCTGCTATATCCTTTAAAATTGAACTACACCTTGCTGACTGCTCAATTAATAAATTAATATCATCTTTTGCTAGGTTGTTTTTAGAGATTTGTTTTTGAAGCTCCTTACTAACAAGTGAAATTGTTGCAAGGGGAGTGGCCAGTTCATGTACAGCTGCCGCGGCTATACCACCAACTGAATTAACCACTTTTTCATTTGTAAGCTCTTGCTCTAATTTATTTAATGCTTCAGATCTTATTCTATTGTCTCTACCCAATTGATACGCATAATTACCTAGGAAAATAATTCCGATACCTAATGATAACCACATTCCAATTTCATAGTATTTTGGAAAATTTAGTGTTTGATTTTGCGGTGAGGGTAGTGGCATATGATAAAAAGCAATAACAGTGGAAAAAATAATAGAACAAGTAACTATAAATTGACTGCTTCTTCTTGAGAGGTAAGTGACTGAAATCGTGGTTGGAACTATGATTAAAATTGAAAAGGGGTTTGATAAACCTCCAGTCATGAATAGCAAAATTACTAATTGAACCAAATCATAAAAAATACTTACAGTGGCAGCAAAATTATCAATTGTTAAGAATTTTTTTTTGTTAACCTCTAAATAGGCATTTATAATCGCTGAAAGAAAAATTAATACTAAAGCAATATAGTAAGGAAATTCAAATTTAAGGCCGTAGTAAACAAATGATACTGTAAAGAACTGACCTAATATAGCTATCCATCTTATATTAATAAGGGTCTCTAAAGTTATTCTCAGGTCTTTTGAATTAATTCGATCTTTAACAAACATGCTTAGATGTCTAAATTTGATACATTTATAGCATTAGAATTAATAAAGTTCTTTCTTTTTGAAACGTCCTCCCCCATCAAAGTAAAAAATATTTCATCATCTGATGAAGAAGGCTCTGAAATTTCCCCATTTAATTCTGAATAATTTACTTTTAATAAAGAATTGTTTTCAGGATTTAGTGTTGTTTCCCATAATTCATCAGGATTCATCTCACCTAAACCTTTAAATCTTTGTAATGATAAGTTTTTCTTTCCAATTTCAATGATGATTTCAATAAATTCTATGAGTGAATTGACTTTATGGGGTACATCTCCATCTTTGATAACGCAAGAACTTTGAAAAATATTTGCAATTTTATTAAATTTAGAAAGATTGGTTAGAACTTTATTATTCGATAAAAAATTAATATCTAATCTTTTTTCGATCAATTCATGATAAAACTCTCTTCGTAAAACAAAGCTATCATTTTCAAATAATCCTTGCCACTTTGAGTCATCTTTTTCTAAATTTTGATTTAGATTTTCAGCTACAGCTTTAATTGCACCTAATTTTTTTTGATTATTTTTATCCTCAGTTATTAAAATTATATTATCTTTCTTAGTAAATGCTCCAACAATTGATAATTGTTCTAATATTTCTTTGTCTCCGTCTATGGATTTAATTAATTTGTATAATTCATATGACTGAACAATAAAGGTTTTATCGTAATTAAATTTTTTATTATTTTTAAAAGTGACACTTTCAATTTTCTTTAGCGAATTTTCTATTGCTAATTTTTCCAAATCATTTTCATTTTTTAAATAATTTACTGTTTTACCTGATTTAATTTTATAAAGAGGAGGTTGCGCAATATAAATATGCCCCTTTTTTATCAATTCATTAAATGGTTTGTTATTAAAGAAAGTTAGTAAAAGGGTTCTTATGTGAGATCCATCTACATCGGCATCGGTCATAATTACAATTTTACCATATCTCAATTTTTCTAATTCAAACGGCTCGACACCAGTACCAATAGCATTTATTAAAGTAACAATTTCATTAGATGATAACATTTTAGAAAAAACTTTTTTGACATCCGGGGAATTATTTTTAGCCTCAACAAAAGTATTTAAAATCTTTCCTCTCAAGGGTAATACTGCTTGAAATTCCCTATTTCTTGCCTGCTTTGCTGATCCGCCCGCAGAGTCTCCCTCAACAATAAATAATTCAGTTTTATTAATATCATTAGACTGACAGTCAGCTAGTTTTCCAGGAAGACTGGTAATATCAATAGCATTTTTTCTTCTTACGCTCTCCCTAGCTTTTCGAGCAACTTCTCTAGCCACAGCTGCTTGAATAATCTTACCAATAATTGTTTTTGCGATTTTAGGATTTTGATCAAACCATAATGAAATTTTTTCATTAGTTATTGTTTCAACAACCGGTCTAACTTCTGAGGAAACAAGTTTTTCCTTTGTTTGTGATGAAAACTTTGGATCAGGAACTTTTACTGACAACACACAAATTAAGCCCTCTCTCACATCGTCTCCAACTATGGTTACTTTATCTTTTTTTAACAAACCAAAATCATTTGCATATTTATTAATTAATCTTGTTATTGAATTTCTAAAACCTAATAAATGTGTTCCACCATCTTTTTGAGGGATATTATTTGTAAAACATAAAACGTTTTCATTGTAAGAAGAATTCCATAAGAGTGCACACTCTACATCAATATCATTTTTATTTGACTGAAAATATAATGGCTCTTCTAATGTAAACTGACTATCTTCATTTTTAATTTTATTTTTTAATTTATTTAAATCCTTAACAAACTCTTTTATTCCACCATCAAATTTAAAGTTTAAAATTTTCGCTTTTTCTTTTCTTTCATCACTTAATTGAATATTCAATCCTTTATTTAAATATGCTAATTCTTTTAATCTTTTTTCTAAAATTGAAAGATTAAATTTAGTATCAGTAAATATTTCACTAGATGGTAAAAAAGTAACATTAGTTCCTTTTAAGTCGGACTTACCTATTTCTTTTAGTGGTGCCTTAGTAATTCCATTTTCAAATTCTACAAAATACTTTTTTCCGTCTCTAAAAATATCAACTTTCAAACTCTTGGAAAGTGCGTTAACTACTGACACACCCACACCATGCAAACCACCAGAAACTTTATATGTTTTATGATCAAATTTACCCCCAGCATGCAATTGGGTCATTATTACTTCTGCTGCAGAAATTTTTTCTGTTTTGTGTATTTCAACAGGAATTCCTCTGCCATTATCAGATACGGATACCGAATTATCTTTATTAATTTTAACTACAATCGTATCACAATGACCGGCCAAGGCCTCATCTATTGCATTGTCAACAACCTCAAAAACCATATGATGCAAACCAGTGCCGTCATCGGTATCACCAATATACATACCAGGACGTTTCCTAACTGCATCAAGTCCTTTTAAAACTTTGATTGAATCTGCTCCATATTCAGTTTTTTTTGTAATAGCTGTAGACATTTTTTAATTTTTTTTGATTAAAACGAACTTTTATTTATAACATTTTTACTCTTAAAAATGGAGGTATAGATTACTCTAAATGTATAAAAAACCCTTTATTTTCAATAGCTTGGAATAGATTCTTGCTCGTTCCTGTATACCAAATTTGAGTGCCAAATTTTTCAATTTCCGTGACAAGCCTCCCGAAGTTTTGATCATCAATATGTGAAGTGGCTTCGTCTAATAAAAGAATAAAATCTTTTTTTTCTATTTTTAATTTCCAACAATTGGCAAGAATAATAGTTAATAGTGAAGATTTTTGTTCTCCTGTTGAACAAGCGTCTGTGTTTCGATTTTTGATTTTGTCGAAAAAAAAAATCTGATCTTTATTGATACCAAAATTTGTCCTCTTAGTAATCTCATCTAGTTCGCGGTTAGATTTCAATTTTTCAAAAAAAATCTCTATTTTTATTTTTTTTTCATTTAGATCTTCAAATAGATCATTGTTATATTTAATATTAATTTCTCTGAAATTTTTTAATTTATCTGAAATAATTTTATTAATTTTGTTTGCATAGTTCCTTCTCATTAAAAAAATTTCATAAATATTCTCTGCTAATCTCTTTTCTATGATATCAAGCCATTTTTCGTCTTTTGTATTTTTTAGAATTTGTAGCCTTTCTGCTATATTTTTTTTGTAACTTGATACTGATAAATTGAAATTTTTTTCGTTCTGTGAGATTAATTTATCTATAAAATCTCTTTTTATAGATTGTCCTTCATACATAATTTTATCCATATATGGTGATAACCAGATGAAACTTAAAATTTCTTTTATTTTGGGGAGTGATATTTTTTTTTCTTCTAAAAAAAAGGTTTTTTTTAAATTTTCTTGATCTTTAGTTATTTTGAAAGAAAAATTAAATTGATTAGAATTCGATAAAATTTTTGCTTGTATGTTTGTATCAATAATATTTGTTTCTTGTTCTGGTAACAACTTATCTAAAGTATCACCTCTTAATCCTTTTGAATTAGAAAAAAAAGATAAACTCTCTATTAAATTAGTCTTTCCAACGCCATTATCTCCATAAATAATTATGTGCTGATAATCTTTACTAATTTCTAAATTATATTGTTTATGAGATTTAAAATTTTTAATATTTATTTTTGTTACACTTGCCATTAAATACTTATTAAATTACACGCATTGGCATAACAATGTAAGTACTAAGGGGATCGCTTTCATCTTTGACTTGTATAGGTGAAGTTGCATCTTTTAACATTAGGACAATATCTTTACTCTCTAAAACATTTGCAACATCGATTAAATATGTCGAATTGAAACCAATCTCTAAATGCTCCCCTTGATATTGAGTTTGCACTTCTTCAATACCATCTCCAGAAATAGCATCATTTATTAAAAACTTCATCAACCCTTTATCCAAAGATATTTTGATGACTCCTTTTCTATCTGAAGATAACGATTTCAGTCGATCTAAAGCGCTTATAAATTCTTCGACGTTTGATTTTGCGGCTATACGTTCATCTTTTGGTATAACCTTCTCATAATCTGGAAATTTTCCATCGATCACCTTTGAAATTAAAACAATATCTTTATACAAAAATTTAATCTTAGATTTTGTAGATAAAATTTTAAGATTGATAGAATCTTCATCAATTATTGTAAGTAATTCAAATACAGTTTTTTTAGGTAAGATTACTGATTGAAAATTGTCTGCGCCCTTTATTTCTGTCGCTGACTTGCTAAGTCTATGACCGTCTGTTGCAACCGCAATTAATTTATTTTCTCCATCCTTTTTATCTAAATAAACTCCATTTAAATAATGTCTTGTCTCATCATTAGAGATGGAAAATTTTGTTTTATTTATTATTTTTAAAAATTCAAAAGATGGTATTTCTAAATACTGTTCATCCATATTATCTTCTAATATTGGAAACTCGTCAGGAGATATGCATGTTAAATTAAAGTCAGATTTGCCAGATATTAATTTTAATCTATTATTTTCCTTTAATGACAAATGTAGTGAGGATCCGGTTTTAAGTTTTCTAACGATGTCATAAATTACCTGTGCCGTTGTTGTTGTTGATCCTTCTTTTATCGTCTGACATGTAAGCTTTTCCGTAATAATAATATCTAAATCTGTGGCCGTTAGCTTTAAAAATCCATCATGAGCTTCTATTAAGACATTACCCAAAATTGGTAATGTATTTTTTTTTTCAACAACACCTTGTACATGTGCCAGAGATTTTAATAAAACATCTCTGTCAATTTTAAATTCCATTTTATCTCTTGATTATTCTGTCCGTAATACTTTGTACTTCATGCTCGAATTGACGATCTTTTGACATCAATTCTTCTATTTTTTTTATTGCATGTATTACAGTAGTATGGTCCCTACCAGTGAATTTTCTGCCTATTTCAGGCAGTGATTTTGTTGTTAATTTTTTTGATAAATACATCGCTATTTGTCTTGGTCTAGCGATATGCCTTGATCTTCTTGCAGATAAAAAATCATTCATTGATAAATTATAATAAGCAACAACAATTTTTTGTATATCTTCAATACTTATAACTGATTGCATATTGTTAAGAAGATCTTTCAAAATAAGTTTTGCATCTTGCAAAGTCGGTGTTTTATTTTGAATTCTAGCTGATGCTATAACTCTATTTAATACACCAAGCATGTCTCTAACACTTGATTTAAATTCATTCGATATAAATGATAATATTTCATCGTTTATTAGTATCTCGTTACCAAAATGATTTTTCTCGGCTAGACATCTCTTTTTTAATATTTCAAGTCTTAAGCCAATATCAGGTGGCTGAACATCAACAACTAAGCCCCCTGATAATCTTGATTTTATTCTGTCTTGAATACGATCTAGTTCATTTGGTGATCTATCACATGAAATCACAACTTGAGACTGATTTTCTAACAAACTATTAAATGTATAGAAAAACTCTTCTTGCGTTACTTCTTTACCACTAATGAATTGGATATCGTCTAATATAAGTACATCAGCGTTCCTAAAAATTTCTTTAAATTTGTGTGTATCTTTATTTTTAATTGATTTTACAAATTGATACATAAATCTTTCAGCTGAAAGATAGATTACCTTTTTATCCATTTGTTTAAGTTGATTTCCAATAGCATTTAAAATGTGAGTTTTTCCTAGTCCAACACCGCCATAGATATATAAAGGATTATAATGACCAAGACTTTCTGTAACTCTTTTAGCAGCTGAAAAAGCTAATTGATTACTTTCGCCCGTTACAAAACTTTCAAAGTTTAATCGAGGATCTATTCTATTAATTCCATAATTTGTATCTTTTAAATCAATTATTTTTGTACCTGATCCAAAATCTAAAATATTTGTAGATCTTTTTTCATCAAAGATTTCATTAATTTCAAATTGAATTCTAGATACTGAATTATCAAGTTTTTGATAATGATCTAAAATTTTATCTGCGTAGTGAGAAACAATCCAATCTCTAACAAATCTTGTTTTAACAACTAAAATTAAAGATGAAAAATCAATACCTTTGGCTTCAACATTTTGTATCCAGCTTTTATAAACATCTAAACCGTAAGTTTCTTTCAACTTTTGTTGAACGATTTCCCAGTTTTTTTTAATATCTTCGTTAATTTGTAGTGCAGATGAACTTTCCATGAGAAAGTCTTTTAATTAAAACAAAATGCGTAAGCAACAAAAAAATTTTTTTTTTTAAAAAAAAATTATAACAACTTTAGATTGTGAAAATTATTTTTTTAGAAATTAAATTGTCACACAAAATTTATTAAACACTTTTTGAATTACAAAAAAATTTAAAATTTTTTTGATCTGTAAAATGAAATTTTAAAATCTAAAGTTGAATTTTTTTTTAAATTTAAATGAATCTTAAACTTACTTCATCAAAGCAAGCTTTTTTGAAGTTCTAGAAATTTTTCTTGATGCAGTTTGTCTTCTTATAGAGCCTTTTTTAGATACTTTCATCAACTGTGACTGGAATTTATCAAAAAGCTTTTTGGCCTTAGCTTTATCTCCACTGTGGATTGCATTTTCTATCTCAGAAATTGCTGCTTTGTACTTACCGATCCTTATACGATTAATAGCTGTCTTTCTTTTAATGACTTTTGTTTTTTTTTTAGCTGATGATGTATTTGCCATTTTTTTTGATGGGCAGTTTATATAGCCTTTTTAATTGTGGTCAACACTATGTTTGGCACTTAATACAAAAAAAAGAAGACCTTCCAGAAGCGATTACACGCCTAATTTTTCCAGTGCACCCAGCTCTTTTACAAGTTTCACCCTCTCTGTCATAAACTTTAAAATTAGCTTGATAAGAACCAGTCTTCCCTTCAGAGTTGTGATAATTTTGGATAGTTGAACCACCAGCTTTTATTGCCATTTTCAATACTTTTTTAATGGCAATTATAATTTTTCTTGTTTCTATATCTTTTAGAAACTTTCCCGGTTTTTGAGGGCTCACACAACTTCTGAATAGAGCCTCATTTACATATATGTTACCTAGGCCTGAAACTACAGATTGATTCATTAATAAATTTTTTACAGAAGAATTTGAGTTTCTAATTTTGTTTTTTAAATATTTAAAACTAAAATTTAAACTTAATGGCTCAGGTCCAAGTGAACTTAAATGTTTTGTGCTTTCAATATTTGTTGATAAAATTTTCTTAATAAATCCAAATTTTCTAATATCGTTATAAATTAAATCAAAACCTTTGAATGAAAGTTTTAAATGATCATGTTTTTTAATTATTTCGTTTTTAGTGTAAAAACTAGTATCAATTTTATTTTTACCTTTTTTTACAAAATAAAAACGGCCTGTCATTCCAAGATGCACTAATAAAATATTTTTATCATTAAAATGAATCAGTAAATACTTTGATCTTCTAATTATTTTTTTTATAATTTTATTTTTTAAAGATAATAAATTTTGTTTATTTAATTTGTATCGAAGCCTGGGATTTAATATTGTGACATTTTTTACTTTTTTGTGCAAAATCTGTTTGCTTAAGCTTATTTTTGTAATCTCAACTTCTGGAAGTTCTGGCATATAATTTTTTTTTTAATACAATCGTCTTTTAAAGAATTATGAAAAATATTCACCAATATAAAAATACTAGTTTAGTAAATAAAGTATTCGATGGCGCTTTTAAGAAGTACGATATGATGAATGATATCATGTCACTTGGTACCCATAGAATATGGAAGCAACAATTTGTGGATACGGTTATATTAGAAAATAACAACACAATAGTTGATATGGCATCAGGAACCGGTGATATTTCAAGATTACTGATCCAAAAAAACAAAAGCAAAGAAATAATAAGAATTGAGCCAAACTTTAATATGTTAAATCAAAATATTGATGAATTTAAAAGTTACAAAAATATTAAGCATCTTTGTAGTTATGCAGAAACAGTACCTCTAAAAAACAATTCTATTGATGCATATCTAATTAGCTTTGGTCTTAGAAATATATCGAAATTAGATATCGCTCTCAAAGAAGCTTTTAGAATTTTAAAAAAAGGTGGGGGTTTTTATTGTCTTGAATTTTATAAAGTTAATAAACCGATACTAAGAGAAATTTATAATTTTTACGCTAAATCAATACCTGCTCTAGGAAAAGTATTTAATCAAGATTCAAAGCCATATGAATATCTCACTAAAAGTATCGAAGATTTTTATTCTCAAAAAGAAATATCAAAAAAATTAAGAGATGTCGGTTTTAGAAATACTAGCACCAGAGATATATTTGGTGGAATTGCTTCGATACATTATTCTTGGAAGCTAAATGATTAAAAAAATTTTAATTCTTCTGAAAATTGGTAGAGCTCTGGCTAAATCTTCAACCTTAGATTATTTTGGTGAATTGTATAAACCAAATTTTTTAATTCGATATTCAATAAAAATTTTCGGTTTTTCTTCTTTTAAAAAAAAAAGTTTAGACAGCAAAAGTGTTGGCCAAAGATTAGTGTCGGCATTAAAAGAATTGGGCCCAACGTTTATTAAGCTTGGTCAATTTCTCGGAACAAGACCTGACATTGTTGGTAAAGATCTAGCTAAAGAACTTCAAAGCTTACAAGATGACTTGCCACCCTTTGATATGGAAATAGCAAAAAAAAGTATAAGTAATGAAATTGGAGAAGAAAAGTACAAACAAATTGAAAATTTAAGCAAACCGATAGCTGCAGCTTCTATAGCGCAAGTTCATTTTGCAACAATTGAGGGTAAGCAATATGCGATTAAAGTATTAAGACCTGGTATTGAAAAGAAATTCAATGAAGAGTTAGAAGCGTTAATGTTATTTGCTTCAATAGTGGAAACAATTTTACCTAAAACAAAAAGACTTAAATTAATTGAAGTAGTTCATTTGCTTAAAGAAATTACTGCCATTGAGATGGATTTAAGATTTGAAGGATCAGCGGGCAGTGAATTGAAGAAAAATACAAAATCTGATCCAAAATTTAAAGTGCCTGACATTAATTGGGATTTTACATCAAAAAGAGTTTTAACTTCTGAAAAAGTAGAGGGTATTAGTATAAAAGAATTAGATAAAATTAATGAACTTAAAATTGATAAAAAAGAACTTGCAAAAAATATAATTCAAAATTTCCTAAGACAAGCTGTCGGGGATGGTTTTTTTCATGGCGACATGCATCAGGGAAATCTTTTTGTAGACTCAGATGGAAACATTATTCCGGTTGACTTTGGAATAATGGGTAGATTAGATAAAGATAATCGAAAATATTTAGCTGAAATTTTATATGGATTCATTCAAAGAGATTATGAAAAGGTTGCTGACGTACATTTTATTGCAGGGCTAGTTCCTTTAGATCAGTCAAAAGATGCTTTTTCTCAAGCACTTAGATCCATTGGAGAGCCTATTTTTGGACAGTCAATTAAAAATATTTCAGCGGGAAAATTATTAGCGCAACTCTTTGAAATTACAGAACAATTTAACATGGCAACTCAGCCTCAACTTTTACTTTTGCAAAAAACTATGGTTGTGGTTGAAGGGGTAGCCAGAACACTTGATGAGGATGCAAATATCTGGGAAATATCAAAACCAGTTTTAGAAGGGTGGCTAAAAAAAGAAGTTGGGCCTGAAACAAAGATAAATCAAGCTATCAAAACTACATCGCAAGTTATGGATAGGCTACCAGAGCTGCCAGGTATGATGGACAAAGCCTCAAAAGCATTGGAACTGCTTGCCGCTGGAACAGTGGCATCAAATAATGAGATGGCAAAAAAATTTGAATTTGAAAAATTAAAAATTAAAAATCAACAAAATAAAATAATTATATTTATCTTATTAGTGGTAATATCATTGTTAGTATTATTTAATTAAGCTCTAATGAAAAATAATAAAAAAATTTTATTAATTATTTCTGGTGGCATTGCTGCCTACAAAACTTTAGACTTAATTAGAAATTTGCGCTCAAAGAACTATGAAATAAAAACAATATTAACAAAAACTGCAGAAGAATTTGTAACACCTCTGTCAATTTCATCATTGTCTAATAACAAAGTTTATCTTAACAAATTTGATCTTAATGAAGAAATTGAAATGGATCATATAGCTTTATCAAGATGGGCAGATTTAATTTTAGTAGCTCCTGCTACTGCCAATATCATTGAAAATATCTCTAATGGTTCGGCAAATGACTTTATTAATACTGTTATTCTTGCGTCCAATAAAAAAATATTTTTAGCACCAGCGATGAATGTAAAAATGTGGGAAAAAGATGCTACTCAAATAAATGTCGAAAAATTGAAAAAAAGAAATTTTTCAATGATTGGTCCATCAGAGGGGCTTTTAGCTTGCGGTGAGTTCGGTGAAGGCAGAATGGCAAATGTTAATGAAATTGAATTTACAATCGATAATTTTTTTATAAAAAAAGATATTAATTTATCAGCAGTAGTTACTGCCGGTCCAACAAGAGAATATATTGATCCTGTTAGATATATTTCAAATGAGTCTTCTGGCTTGCAAGGTTATTATATTGCTAAAAAGATGGTTGAGTGTGGAATAAAAACAAAGCTAATAATGGGTCCTTCTCAAATCAAAATTGAGGATAACATTAATACAGTAAAAGTTACAACCGCTCAGGAAATGCTTGAAGCGGTTAAAGAAAGTTTACCTACAGATATAGCAGTATGTTCAGCGGCAGTTTCAGATTTTAGAACCGATAAATTCGAACAAAAAATTAAAAAAAATAATAAAGATTTAAATTTAAAACTATATCAAAATATGGACATACTAAGCTTTATAAGCAATCACAATAATTTACGACCAAAACTTGTCGTAGGTTTTGCAGCAGAAACAAATAATATAATTGAATATGCTAAAAAAAAACTTGAACAAAAACATTGTGATTGGATAATTGCAAACGATGTTTCTGATAAAAATATTGGTTTTAATTCTAAAAATAATGAAATTTCGATAATTCGTAAAAACCAAGAGATTGAAAAAATATCAAAAAGAGAAAAGTCTGAAATTGCAACATTATTAGTTCAAAAAATTTTAAAAGAATTTCCAATTAATGAAAATAAAAGCCTTAATTAAAAAACTTAATCCTAAAGTTAATATCCCTGAATACAAAACAACTGGCTCTTCAGGTTTAGATTTAGAAGCTTTTATTGAACAAGATATAATAATTAGATCAAAAGAAACTGCATTAATTCCAACAGGAATTTCTGTAGCAATTCCTGAAAATTTAGAAATACAAATTCGACCAAGATCTGGGTTGGCATTTAAGAATAAAATTACAGTATTAAATACGCCTGGAACTATTGATGCAGACTATAGAGGAGAAATTAAAATAATTTTAATAAATTTGGGTGACAAAGATTTTGTAATTAAAAATGGTGATAGAATCGCGCAAATGATTCTTTGCCCAATTGTGAAAGCAGAATTTGAAGTAAAAGATAATTTGCCAGAATCTATCAGAGGCGAAGGTGGTTTTGGCTCTACTGGTAAAAATTAATGTCACTAACAAGTGATGAAATTGAAAGATACAAAGGTCAAATCAACTTAAAAAAAATAAATATTCAAGGACAATTAAAGTTAAAAAAAGAAAAAATCTTAATTATAGGGGCTGGTGGCATAGGTTCACCATGTGCACTTTTCTTGGCTCGGTCTGGTATTACAAATTTTGGAATTGTAGATTTTGATAAAGTCGCAAAAAGTAATTTACATCGACAGGTCTTATTCGATCAAAAAGACATAGGAAAACATAAAGCTGAAATTACCAAAAAAAAACTTCAGCTCATTAATAAAAAAATAAATATAAAAATATTTAAAAAAAAGATTAATACAAAAAATATTAAATCAATAATAAAAAATTATAATTATATAATCGATGGCACAGATAATTTTCTTTCTAAACTAATTATAAATGATGAATGCGTTAAAAATAAAAAAAAATTATTTATTGGATCAGTAAGTAAATTTGATGCCCATATTTTTTTCTTTGATTTTTCAAAAAAGAGTGCTTGCTTAAAATGTTTTATGCCTAAGGCTCCAAATATTTCACCAATTTGTCAAGATGAAGGTATACTTGGTACAGTAACAGGGTCAGCGGGAGCAATCATTTCAAATGAATTGATAAAAAATATTACAGGAATCAAGTCAAACCTAAAAAATCGTGTTTTAGTTATAAACTTTGAAACACTTAATTTTAGGATGGTAAAAATTAATAAAAGTCAAAAATGTAAAAATCATGGATAAACTTTTATTAATAATTTTTGCTATTTTTTTTTTACATCATTCATCTTCAGCAGAAATTAGAAGTTTAAAAAATAATAAAGTAAATGTTAGACTTGGACCTTCCAAAACTTATCCAGTAAAATTTATTTATAAAAATAAATATTTACCAGTTTTGATTATTGATGAACATTATAATTGGAGAAAAATTAAAGATTATGAAAATGACTTAGGATGGATACATATTTCTCAATTATCTAGAACAAGATCAACAGTAACTACAAAAAATAATCAGGTTATATTTTCGTCTCCTACAATTTTTTCAAAGCCAAAAGCAAAGCTTGAAATATATCAAGTTTTAATAATTAGTGAATGTACCAAAAATTGGTGTAAAGTTAAAAATTCAAAAATTAATGGATGGATTAAAAAAAATCATCTCTGGGGTATACAAAAAGATGAAATTATTAAAAAATAATAACGCGTTTTTTGTTTAAATAAATACTTCCATCAAGTATAAACATCTTCTTCATGACAAAAAAAAATTCCTTCACTTACGATGAGCTTATCTCTTGTGCTGATGGAGATATGTTTGGACTTGGTAATGCTAGATTACCTTCGCCTCCTATGCTGATGTTTGATCGTATAACAAAAATTACTGAAAATGGTGGACAATACAACAAAGGCTATATCGAAGCAGAACTAGATATAAAAAAAGATCTTTGGTTTTTTGACTGTCATTTTAAAACTGATCCAGTTATGCCTGGTTGTCTAGGATTAGATGCTCTTTGGCAACTTGTTGGTTTTTTTCTAGGATGGATTGGCAATCCTGGTAAGGGGAGAGCATTAGGTGTTGGGGAAGTTAAGTTTGTAGGTGAAGTTTTACAATCAAACAAGTTAGCTAAGTATAAAATCGATATGAAAAAAATTATTAGAAAAGGAGAGACATCAGTAGGTTTAGGTGATGGTGTACTTTTAATTGATGATAAACAAATATATAGTACTAAAAATTTAAAAGTAGGTTTGTTTAAAAGTAATTTATGAGAAGAGTAGTTATTACAGGATTTGGTATAGTTTCATCAATTGGAAACAATAATGAAGAGGTTTTAGATTCCTTATTAAATACTAAATCAGGCATAGTTTTTTCAGAAGAATATAAAGAATATGGTTTTAGGAGCCAAGTCTGTGGGTCTATTAAACTTAATTTAGATGAAGCTTTAGAGAGAAAAGAAAAAAGATTTATGGGCGATGGTTCAGCCTATGCCTATATTGCCATGAAAGAGGCTATTAAAAATTCTGGCCTTGAAGAAAAAGATATCAGTAATGTTAAAACTGGAATTGTAATAGGTTCTGGTGGTCCATCAATTAAAAATGTAATTCATGCGGTAGATACTACGAGAAAATCTTCCCCAAAAAAAATGGGACCTTTGATTGTGCCAAGAACTATGTCCAGTACATGCTCTGCTACACTAGCAGTTCCATTCAAAATAAAAGGTATAAATTATTCTATAAGTTCAGCTTGCGCTACTAGCGCTCACTGTATTGGAAATGGAATGGAATTAATTCAATCTGGAAAACAAGATATTATTTTTGCGGGTGGTGGTGAAGAATTAGAGTGGGGGATGTCAGCAATGTTTGATGCCATGCCTGCACTATCATCAAAAAGAAATGACACGCCTCAAAAAGCATCAAGAGCATACGATGCAGATCGTGATGGATTTGTAATTGCAGGTGGTGCAGCTGTTTTAGTTCTTGAAGAAATGGAGAGAGCAAAATCAAGAGGAGCAAAAATTTATGCTGAAATTACTGGCTATGGTGCTACATCAGATGGTTATGATATGGTTCAGCCTTCTGGAGAAGGTGCTGTCAGATGTATGAAAATGGCTTTATCAACGAAAAGAAATAAGAAAGTTGATTACATTAATACCCATGGAACTTCTACACCAATTGGAGATGTAAAAGAGCTAGAGGCTATAAAAGAAACTTTTGGAAACGATGTGCCTTCTATGAGCTCTACAAAATCAATAACTGGTCACTCATTAGGTGCTGTGTCAGCTCAAGAAGCTGTATTTTGCCTTCTCATGATGGAGCATGGATTCATGGCTGAGTCAGCTAATATCGAAAATTTAGATGAAAAAGCAAAAGATCTACCAATATTAAGAAAAGTAGAAAAAAAAGATTTAAATTGTGTCATGTCAAATAGTTTTGGTTTTGGAGGAACAAACTCAACACTGATTTTTGAGAAAGTTTAAAATGCTTTTAAAAGGTAAAAAAGGATTAATCATGGGTGTTGCTAATGACAGGTCAATAGCTTGGGGTATATCAAAAAAACTATCAGAACATGGCGCCGAATTAGCTTTTACTTATGTAGGTGATGCTTTAAAAAAAAGAGTAATTCCATTAGCTGAGTCTTTAGGTTCTAAGTTTACATTAGACTGTAATGTTGAAAATAAAGAGCAAATTGTAAATACTTTTCAAGAAATTAAGGATAAATGGGGTGAATTAGATTTTGTTGTTCACGCAGTAGCTTTTTCAGATAAATCTGAATTATCAGGAGAATACTTAAATACTACAAGAGATAATTTTTTAAGAAGTATGCTCATCTCATGCTTTTCGTTTACAGAAGTTGCAAAAGAAGCTGCGCCACTGATGGAAAAAGGCGGAAGTATGATTACTTTAACTTACGAGTCTACTAAGACAATTCCTAACTATAATGTAATGGGAGTTTGTAAATCTGCCCTTGAAACAAGTACAAAATATTTAGCAAGAGATCTTGGTAAAAATGGTATTAGGGTTAACGCGATAAGCGCAGGACCGATCAAAACTCTTGCAGCATCGGCAATCGGAGATGCTAAATTTTTATACAAGTGGAATGAAGACCATTCTTTCTTGAAGCGAAATGTTGATATTCATGATGTTGGAAACTCTGCATTATATCTTCTAAGCGACCTTGCAGGTGGTGTAACCGGTGAAATACACTATGTGGATGCTGGTTATAATAAAGTTGGAATGCCAGATCCTAATAATATGTCTTAAGAACCTAAAGCTTCTTTAATAGATAGCTTTACTTTTCCCCTGTCAAATCCGATAACTTTAACGTTAACTTCATCACCTTCTTTGACTACATCTGAGACTTTTTCTACTCTTTTTTCAGCTAACTGAGAAATATGAACCAATCCATCTTGTTTTCCTAAAAAGTTTACAAATGCACCGAAATCCATAATCTTAACTACTTTTCCAGAATAAATTTTTCCAACCTCAGGTTTTTCTACCAGTGAATTTATCATTTGAATTGCTTTATCTCTAGTTTCTTGATCTGCAGCTGAAACTGTTACTTCTCCACTATCATTAATATCAACTTTTGCACCAGACACTTCTACAATCTCTCTGATATTTGCTCCACCTTTTCCAATAACAGTTGCAATGTCCTTTTTGTCAACTTGAATTTTTTCCATTCTAGGAGTGTATTGTGATAATTCTTTATTAGACTCTTTGATAGCTTTTGCCATTTCATTTAAAATATCTAATCTTCCTTTTTTAGCTTGCTCTAAAGCTTTCTCCATAATTTCAAAAGTAATACCGTTAATTTTAATATCCATTTGAAGAGAGGTAATTCCATCTGCAGACCCTGCAACTTTGAAATCCATGTCACCAAGATGATCTTCATCACCTAAAATATCACTTAATACTGAGAATTCGTTACCCTCTTTAATTAAACCCATGGCAATACCAGCAATTGGTTTTTCTATCGGAACACCAGCGTGCATTAAAGCCATTGATGAACCGCAAACCGTCGCCATCGAAGAAGAACCGTTAGACTCAGTAATATCTGATACAATTCTTATCGTATATGGAAAATCTTCATGCTTAGGAAGCGCTGCATTTATAGCTCTCCAGGCAAGCTTACCATGACCAATTTCCCTTCTTCCAGTTCCACCAACTCTTCCAACCTCTCCTACAGAAAATGGGGGGAAGTTATAGTGAAGCATGAATCTAGATTTTTGCATCCCTTCTAGACTTTCAAACCTTTGTTCATCGTCAGATGTTCCAAGTGTAGCAGCAACAATTGCCTGTGTCTCACCTCTTGTAAATAAAGATGATCCATGAGCTCTTGGAATGATTCCTACTTCACATAAAATATCTCTAACTTCATCTAATTTTCTTCCGTCAATTCTAGATTTCTCTTTTAAAATTTTTGTTCTAACAATATCTTTTTCTAAAGACTTTAATTGGTCTTTAATTTGAACTTTTGTATATGTTTCATCACCTTCGAATAATTTTTCTACTTTTTCATTAGCCTCGCTAATCATAGAAGAGCGTTGCTTTTTATCTTTTTCAGAAAAAGCTTTGACTAAATGATCTTTAACCTCTGAAGAGATTTTTGATTTTAATTCTGAAAAATCTTTACTTTCAATTTCCCATTTAGGTTTGCTAGCTTCTTTAGCTAATTCTTCAATCAAATTAATAACTGGTAAGAAATTTTCATGACCAAATTTCACAGCATCTAGCATCTGAGCCTCTGTTAAACCTGAAGCTTCTGACTCAACCATTAAAACTGCTTCTTTGGTACCCGCAACAACTAATTCTAGATTAGAACTTTTAATACTTTCTTTTGAAGGGTTTAAAATAAACTTACCATCAATCAAACCCACTTTGGAAGCAGCAACTGGACCTTGAAAAGGCAACCCAGAAATACTTAATGCTGCAGAACTTGCAATCACTGCTAAAATATCTGGATCACATTCTTTGTCATAAGATAGTACAGTTGTTAAAACTTGCGTCTCATTTCTAAACTGATCTGGGAATAATGGCCTAATTGGTCTATCTATTAATCTTGAAATTAGTGTTTCGCTTTCAGTTGGTCTTGCTTCTCTTTTAAAATAACCACCAGGAATTTTACCTGCAGCATAAAACTTTTCTTGATAGTTTACGGTTAAAGGAAAAAAATCTGTGTCAGGGTTTGTCTTCTTTGAAGCAACTGCAGTTGAAATAATTACAGTATCACCCCATCTTAATATAACTGCACCATCTGCTTGTCTTGCAATTTTACCAGTTTCTATTGATAAATTTTTTCCTGCCCAATTAATTTCTTTTTTGACGATGTTAAACATGTATTAGCTCCAACTATTTTCTTAGTCCAAGCTGCTCAATAACTTTTTTATATAAGGTTGGTTCTTTTTTATTTAAGTAATCTAAAAGTTTTTTTCTTCTAATAATTAATTTACTTAATCCAGTATTTGAGTGCTTGTCTTTTTTGTTATTTTTAAAATGTTCAGTTAAATATTTAATTCTCTCAGTTAAAATACCAATTTGAACTTCAGAAGATCCCACATCTTTGTCAGATTTTTGAAGCATCTTAATTACTTTGCTTTTATCTAAGTCTTTTTTACTCATTAATATTTAAAATCCTTTTTGGATAAAAAACTCCATTTTTCATGGAACCCAAAGCCACAACGTTTTGATGATAATCTGCTAGAATTTCTTTATACTCTTTAGAACCAACTTCTTCCAACATGCTTACTTTCATTCCGTTTTTAATAAGCTTTAATTTTTTATCGTTAATTTCAATTGTGGGTATATGATATAAAACAGACTTAATATCAAGCATGTATTTAAAAAAATCATTAATATTTTCGTTATTTATCAGTGTTTTTAGAGCATAAGAGTTTTTTTTTCTAAAAATTCCATCTCTTAATCTTACAATTTTAGAACAATAACAAAAAGTTTTTAGCTCCGTTGCTATATCTTTGGCTAAGCTCCTAACGTAAGTTCCACTCTCACAACTGACAACAAATAGAGATTTTTTATTATTAAAATCATGGTTTAAAATTTTTAATCCATAAATTTTTTTTTTTACTTTTTTAAGCTCAAATTTAACTCCTTCCCTAGCAAGCTGATATGCTCTTTTTCCATCAATTTTTTTTGCAGAAAATTCAGGCGGGCTTTGATTAATTGTACCAATAAACTTTTTAATTGCTTTTTTAATATCTTCATATGACGGTGTAATTTTAGATATATTCATTATTTCACCTTCAGAATCTAAAGTATTGGTTTGCTTGCCCCAGTTCACTTCAAAAAAATAAGTTTTTTTAGACTTATTAATTAAAGGAATTGTTTTAGTTGCTTCATTTATTGCTATTGGTAAAACACCTTCTGCCATAGGATCAAGAGTTCCAATATGACCAATTTTTTTTAATTTAAATTTTTTTTTTAGTACGTTTAAGCAATATGATGAGGTAAAACCTGTGGGCTTATATAAATTTATCCAACCGTGAACCATTAGTCTTTGTCTTTTAACAATAAATTTTCTATTTTTTCTGCATAATCAAATGACTCATCAATAACAAAATTTAGATTAGGCATAAATTTAGCTGTCCATTCTTTTGATGCAGATTTTTTTATTTCTAAGGAATATTCATTTAATGTTTTTAAAAATTTATCTATGTCTCTTCCTGCCAGTGGCATGAAGAAAACCTTTGCATGCTTTAGGTCAGGAGATACTCTGACCTCAGTAATAGTTACTAATTTGGTATCAATTTCTGGTAATATAATATTTTGCTGAATAAATGACCTGGCTAAAATTTTTTTTAGATTTTCACCTGCTTTAAGTTGTCTTTGGGTGAATGGCTGATTATTATTTTTCATTATTACTCTCTATCAACTGTAACAATCTGAAAAATTTCTATGATATCTCCTTTTTTATAATCTATAAAATCTTTTATTGTTAGACCACATTCCAGTCCCGACTTTACTTCTTTTGCCTCATTTTTTTCTCTAAATAAACTTCCAATTTTTCCAGTATAAACTACAGTTCCATCTCTAGTTAATCTTGCATCAGAATTATTTCTTACTTCACCCTGCGTAACTTTAACTCCTGCTACTTTACCTGCTTTTGAAACATTAAAAACTTCCAATACTTCGCATTGTCCAATACTTTCCTCTTTTGTCTCAGGTTCCAAAGTCCCTTTTATCGATTTTTCAACAAAGTCTATTGCCTCATAAATAATATTGAAATAACTGATGTCCATTTTATAACTATTAGCCAATTCTTTAGCTTCTTTATTGGGTCTTACATTAAAGCCTAAAATTTTAGCATTTGATGCCTTAGCTAAAGTTACATCCGTTTCTGTAACAGGGCCTACTGAAGATAAAATAATTTTTGGTTTAATTTTCTCGATTTCAATTTTTAATAATGCTGCGTTAATAGCCTCAAGTGAACCGTGTACATCGGCTTTTACTAAAATATTTAATGTTTCGGCTTTGTCTGCCTTTACAAAAATATCATCATTGTCAGTAGTTGATTTTAAAGTTTTTTGTTTTGCTCCATTTTGTCTAAATTCCAGTATTTCTGAAATCTTATTTTCGTCATTTAAAACTATAAAATCATCCCCCGCACTTGTAACACTTTCAAAACCTATAACTTCTACAGGTGTAGAAGGTTCGGCTTGAGAAATTTGTTTGTTATTATAATCAAACATTGCTCTTACTTTACCTTTTGCTGCCCCGCTCACAAAAGTATCGCCTCTTTTTAAAGTTCCGCTAGTTACAAGAACTGTCGAAACAGGTCCTTTACCTTTATCTAGCCTAGACTCAATAACAACACCTTTGGCAAAACTATCCTTTTTAGTTTTTAAGTCTAATAATTCAGACTGTAATAAAATATTTTCTTTTAACTTATCTAAATTTGTTTTTTTAATTGCTGATATTTCAGTACACAAAACATCACCACCCATTTCTTCGACAATAAGTTCGTGTTCTAAAAGTTGATTTTTAACTTTATTAGGGTCAACACCTGGTAAATCACATTTGTTTACAGCTACTAAAATTGGAACACCCGCTGCCTTGGAGTGCTGTATTGCCTCAATTGTTTGAGGTTTAATTCCATCATTCGCTGCAACAACAAGTATAACTATATCTGTTATTTTTGATCCTCTGACTCTCATTTCAGTGAAAGCTGCATGTCCAGGCGTATCAATAAAAGTTATTAACTGCTTATCATTAACTTTCACTTGATAGGCACCAATATGCTGAGTAATACCACCATGCTCTGTTGACACTACGTTTGCTTGTCTTAAAGCATCTAACAGTGAGGTTTTTCCATGATCAACATGGCCCATAACCGTTACAACAGGCGGTCTTGGATCGCTACCTTTGTCTTCTTTTTCTTCGTCAACTATTTTTTTAATTTGATCTTCAGTAACATCTCCTCTAATTGCATTGTGTCCAAATTCACCAACAATAAATTCTGCAGTATCAGCATCAATGCTATGATTAACGGTAACTTTTACATTTTTTTCTAATAAATATTTTATGATTGCACTTGATTTTTCAGCCATTCGATTTGCAAGTTCTTGAATAGTAATAACAGAAGGAATATTCACGTCTCTTGCAATTTTCTGGATTTCCTCCTGATCGTCATCTTTTTTAAACTGCTTCTCTCTAGCTCTTTTAACCGATGCATGACTTCTTTGACGCTCTATTTCATCGGCATCTGTTAAAGCCCTTCCTAATGTAAGTTTATAATCTCTTCTTTTTCCCTCAACTTTTTTTTCACTCTTTTTTTTGCCCTTGTACAACTCTTCTTGTATCTTTTTTTTAGCCCACTCTTTGGCATTTTTTTTCTTTTCATCAGATGGAGGTGTTATTTTTGGAGCAAAAGGTTTTGAAAATGGCTTCTTATCAAAAGTTTGTTTTTTGTCTTGTGATCTAAAATTAGAGTTTTTTCTCTCTACTACAACTTTACCTGGAGTTTTGGTGCTATTATCGTTGAACTTTCGAGGTGTACCCTTGAAATTTTTTAAGGTCAGTTTTTTTTTCTTTTCTTTGCTCATTTTTACCCTCGAAACTCATTGTTAAAAATTAAAAACTTTTTTTCTTGCACGCATAATTAAATCTTCAGCATCTTTTCTTGGAATGTTAAATTCTTCTAATACTCCATCAAACTTTTCTCTTTTACCTTTAATTTCATCATATCCACCCACAATTTCATCCGTAGATAACTCTGCAAAATCTTTTAAAGTTTTGATATTTTCTTCACCTAAAGTCAAAAGCATACCTAAGGTTAAACCTTTATGATTTGCTAAATCTTCTTCAATTCCAAGCTCTTGCACTTTGCTTGCGATCTCTTTTTCTTCTTCTTCTAAAAACTCTTTAGCCCTATCTTGTAGTTCCTTGGCTGTTTCTTCATCAAAACCATCAATCTTTAAAAATTCATCAACATTTGCATTATTAATATCTTTGATAGTGTTAAAACCTTCAGAGACTAAAAGTTGAGCCATGGTTGTGTCAATTTCTAAGGCCTTTATAAGTTTTGAAGAATTTTCTTTAAATTCACTTTGTCTTTTTTCTGACTCTTCTTTATCTGTTAAAATATCAATTTCATAATCTAATAATTTAGAAGCTAACCTAACGTTCTGACCTCTTCTTCCAATCGCTTTACTTAAATTGTTTTCATCAATAACAACTTCTGCTCTTCTGTTCTCTTGATCTAAAACAACTTTCATTACTTCAGCTGGTGCTAAAGCACTGACAACTAATGAGCCAACATCTTCTGTCCAATTAATAATATCAATCTTTTCACCTTGAAGTTCATTAACTATAGTTTGTACACGACTTCCTCGCATACCCACACAAGCTCCAACTGGGTCAATAGAACTATCTTTTGATTGTACACAAATTTTTGCGCGACTACCTGGGTCCCTCGCGACAGATTTAATTGAAATTGTGCCTTCGTAAATTTCTGGAACTTCTTGCTGGAAAAGCTTTGCTAAAAATTGAGGATGAGCTCTAGATAAGAAAATTTGTGGACCCTTATTTTCTCTTCTTACATCATAACAATAAGCTTTTACTCTATCTCCATTTTTTAAATTTTCTCTTGGAATTAATTCCTCACGTCTAATAATTGCTTCTGATTTTTGTAAGTCTACAATAATATTTCCAAACTCTGATCTTTTTACGATACCACTTAAAATTTCTCCAACTTTATCTTTAAACTCATTGAACTGTCTGTCTCTCTCGGCATCTCTAATCTGAACTGAAATAACTTGTTTAGCTGTTTGTGCTGCAATTCTTCCAAAATCAATCGGAGGAAGCTCTTCCTTTATCTCTCCTCCAATTTCAGCAGAAGGATCTTTTTGCTTTGCTTCATCTAAACTAATTTCTGAGTGACTTTCTAAAACTTTTTCAACAACTTTTAATTTTCGACCAAGTTCGATAATGCCCGTTTCCCTATCGATGCTAACATAAATTTCATTTTCTGATCCATAGCGTGTTCTTGCTGCCTTCTCGATTGCAGTTTCCATTGATGATAAGACTAGATCTTTATCTATCGATTTTTCGGCTGCAACTGCATCCGCTATTCTTATTAATTCTGTACTATCAATTCTATTATTAAGCATTTTTTAATTATGTAAAAAAAAATGGGCATAAGCCCATTTTAAAAGTTAACAATTTAGAACGTAATTAAACGAAAATTTAAATTTTATCAATCTTTAAAAAATTTATATTATTCTTCAATTTTAAAGCTTTTGCATGATATCTGGTGATTGTAGTAGGTGTCTTTTTATAGCTTTTTACAGATATTTTAAGCTCCTTTTTCAATAATTTAGACTTGTTCTTAATGTCATCAAAATAATCGTAATTATCAGAACCAAAATAAATTGTCCCTTTAGAATTACAATGAGAGATGAGTGATTTTAAAAATTGATAGTTAACTAGTCTTCTTTTATGGTGTCTTTTTTTTGGCCATGGATCTGGGAAAAAAATATAACATTGATCAAAACAGTAATTTTTGAATTTTTTTTCGAATTTTTGAAAAATAAATGGAAATAAAAATATGTTTTTAATTTTATTTGTTGAACAATAATATGCCGTATTAGCTAAACCATTTTTAAATGGCTCAATTCCTATTACCAAGTTTTTTTTATATTTTTTTGATAAAAAAAATAAATTTTCTCCAACCCCAGAACCTATTTCAATAATAATCTTTTTTCTTTTGTTAAAAAAAGATTTTGTAATTTTTTGCGTACTAATGAATTTTTTTAAAATTTTTTTTTTTCTTGAGAAAGTGTTCTTGATTGTAAACGACCGAAAAAAAGTCTCTCTTTAATCATTAAATATTTTTAAACAAATCAACAATATCAGTTTTTTCCCAAGTAAATGTTCCGTCAGCACCTGGCTGCCTTCCAAAATGCCCATAAGCTGCTGTTGGTTTGTAAATAGGATTATTTAAATTTAATTTTTCTCTTATTCCTCTTGGGCTTAAGTTAATTTCTTTTCTAATTACACTTTCTACTTTTTCAGACAGTTTTTGATCGCCATTAAATAGATCAATATAAATAGATAGTGGTTGCGAAACTCCTATTGCATAAGATAATTGAATTACGCATTTATCACTAACTCCCGCTGCAACGATATTTTTAGCTAAATATCTTGAGATATAAGCTGCAGATCTATCAACCTTTGTTGGATCTTTTCCTGAAAAAGCACCGCCGCCATGTAAAGCTGCACCGCCGTATGTATCAACTATGATTTTTCTACCTGTTAATCCTGTATCACCATCAGGTCCTCCGATTACAAATCTGCCAGTTGGGTTTACATAAAATTGCTCTTCCGGACAGTCCCAACCTTCTGGCAAAACTTTTTTTACGTAAGGTTTTATTATTTCTTTTACATCATTCTGATCTAACTTTTCATCATGTTGAGTTGAAATTACTACTGAAGAAACACCTGTTGGTTTTCCATTTTTATAAACTACAGATATTTGGCTTTTTGAATCTGGTCCTAATCCTTTTTCTTTCCCTGACTTACGTACATGCGCTAGCTCTTCTAAAATTTTATGAGAATATAAGATTGGAGCTGGCATTAATTCCTTTGTTTCGTTGCAAGCATAACCAAACATAATTCCTTGGTCACCAGCACCTTCATCTTTTTCATTTCCAGATGAATCTACTCCTTGAGCAATGTCAGTTGATTGAGCATGTAAATAATTAAAAAATTCCAATTTTTCGTGATGGAAGCCCTTTTGTTCATAACCAATTTCTTTTATTGTATTCCTCACTGCTTTTTCAATTTCTTCAGAACTAATTTCTGGGCCTCTGATTTCACCCGACAAAACAACTTTATTGGTCGTTGTTAAAGTCTCACAAGCAACTCTGCTTTCATTAAATTTGGATAAATACAGGTCCACTATAGTGTCTGAAACTTTATCACAAACTTTGTCAGGATGACCTTCTGAAACTGATTCTGATGTGAAGATGAAATCTTTCATAATTTCAAATAGCAAATATAAACAATCTTTAACGTTGTCAAATCTAAATTGTAATCTTAAAGAACTTTAAATATTCTAATTTTTTTTATTTTTCTAGGGTCAGCTTCAATAATCTCAAATTGATAAGTATTATCCACCTTGATTACCTCACCAGCATAAGGAACTCTGTTAATCTTGGAAAATATATAACCGCCCAGAGTATCAACATTTTCTTCAACAATACTCAAGTTTGACTCATGGTTAAAATCGTCTAACGTCATATCTGCTTTTGCTTCAAAAGTATTAGAGTCTATTTTTTTAAAATTAAAATCATCATCTTTATCGTGTTCATCTTCAATTTCTCCTACAATTTCCTCTATAACATCTTCAATCGTAATTAATCCATCGGTTCCACCATGCTCATCTATAACTAAAGCCATATGAAGTTTGGTAGCTTGCATTTTTAATAATAAATTCATAACAGGCATTGTTGGAGGAACAAACAAAACCTCTCTCATAATTTTTTTTATATTAAAATCATTATAATTTGATCCTGCAAATTTAATTATATCCTTAATGTGTATCATACCCAACACATCATCAAGGTCTTTTCTAAATACAGGCATTCTTGAATGCGATTCTTTATCAATTGTATCTATAACATTTTTAAAAGAAGAGTTTTGTGAAATCGCAACAATTGAAGCTCTTGGTATCATTACATCATCTGCTTTTAATTTATTGATACTTAAAATATTTGATAAAATTGATTTTTCTTTAGAACTTAAGTCTATATTTTGACTTTCCTCGTTTGATTTTTCATCAATAACATCTTTGATACTATCTCTTAAACTCTGATTATTACCTAAAAAATTTATTTTTTTAATAAGTTTAGAAATTATATTTAAATTTTCTTTTTTACTCATGCTAATTTTAATATTTTGTTTTGTATTTTTTCCATTTTTAAAAAATTTTTTTCATTATCATGATCATAACCAATCAAATGAAGAAAGCCATGAACAAGCATTTTTTTTAAATACTCTTCAAATTCAATTCCTTGTTTTTTTATATAATTGAAGGATAAAGCTAAATCACCCAAGTATATATTTTTTTGTTTTAATTTTTTTTTAAAAAAATTAGGTTTTTCACTGGGAAAAGAGAGAATATCGGTATCTTTTTTCTTATTTCTATACTTGTAATTTAATGAGGTCATTTTTTTTGTATTCGTCAATAAAACAGAAATTTCAATATTTTTAGATAAAAATTTTTTCTCACTCATGATGCTTTTCTTTAAAATATTTTTTATTTTTTTCTCAACATTAGTCGAATCTTTAAGCCAGATTTTTGAATCGCAAGATATATGAATTTTATGCATTATTGATTTTTTTTATAAGCATCAATAATTTTTGATACAAGAGGGTGTCTTTGAACATCTGAGGTGTCAAATCTGGTAATTTTTATCTCATCTATATCATCTAAAATGTTGATAGACTTTAATAACCCTGAGGATTTTGACCCAGGCAAATCAATTTGACTAGGGTCTCCATTAACAACCATAGTAGTATTTTTTCCAAGTCTAGTTAAAAACATTTTTATTTGAGTGTCGGTCGCATTTTGCGCTTCATCTAAAATCACAAAGGAGTCCTTTAAGGTTCTTCCTCTCATAAATGCCAATGGAGCAATTTCAACAGTCCCATCTTCAATTTTTTTTTGCATTTTCTCATAGCCTACTAGCTCATAAAGAGAATCGTACAGTGGTATAAGATATGGGTCAATTTTCTCTTTCAAATCACCTGGTAAGAAGCCAAGATTCTCACCTGCCTCAACAGCAGGCCTAGATAAAATAATTTTTTTGACTTCACCACTCATTAATTTACTCACAGCAACAGCCACGGCTAAATAAGTTTTACCGGTACCAGCAGGTCCAAGAGAAAAAATTATGTTATTTTTTGCTAAATTATTAATATAAATTTTTTGCTTTTCAGTTCTTGCAAAAATATTTTTTCTTGGCGTCTTTATAACAACATCGTTAGCTAGCACATCATTATTTGATGATGACTCAAAGTGATATAAAGATTTTACATCTTCTTCTTCAAGCTCTTTGCTTAATGACTTTTGTAACATTTGATTAATTGTATTTATAACTAATTTGCTTTTAGAATTATCACCCTTTATTGTAATTAAATTTCCCCTTAAATTAATTACTGTTCCAGATAATGTTTCTAAAACTTTTAAAAACGAGTCTTGAACACCAACAATTCTATTTAAAGCCTTATTGTCGTTTACATATAAGCTAGTTGATAAACTATCGTTTTCTATGATTTGAAAAAGATTTGCTGTCAATTAATTTACGCTATTCTGCCAAATAAATTATTCCTATTAGCATTTTCTATAAAAATTTTCTTTATTTCGCCAGCTTTAATTGCAGTATTTTTAATAAATACTGGCGTCATATATTGATTGCGACCAAAAAATTGTTCTTCATTTTGTGTTTTGTTCTCAAACAAAACACTATTCTCATGATTAATCATAGAGTGATTGAACTCAATTTGCTGTTTGAACAAAAGACCTTGTAGCTCTTCTAATCTTTTTTGTGATATATTATTATCTAATTCACTTAAATTTGTGGCTGGCGTACCTGGCCTTTGACTATAAATAAATGAATAAGATAGTGAAAATTTTACTTCTTTAACTAAATTTATTGTATCAAGATGATCTTCATTAGTTTCTCCTGGAAATCCAACTATAAAATCACTTGAAAACTGAATATCTGATTTTTCTTTTCTAAATTTTTCTATGAGGTTTAAATAATCTGAACGCGTATGATTTCTGTTCATTAGTTTCAAAATTTTATCCGAACCTGATTGTACCGGTAAATGCAGTTGTGGCATCAATTTAGGCTCTTCTCCAAATAAAGATATTAATTCTTGATCAAAATCATTTGGATGTGAAGTCGTAAATCTTATTCTTTTTACATTATTAATTTTTGCTATTTTTTTTATTAACCTTGCCAAAGAGATATCATTATTTTTATATGCACTAACATTTTGGCCAAGAAGAACAATTTCTTTAGTGCCATTGTCTGTTAACGATAAAATTTCGTCTAATATTTTATTATGATCCCTAGAAAATTCTGGACCACGTGTGTATGGCACAACACAAAATTTGCAGAATTTATCACAACCTTCTTGTATGGTCACAAAACTTGATATTTTAGATTTAGTATTTTTTAAATTTTTTAAAACATCAAATTTTCCATCTACATCCAGTTCGGTTTCAACAGATCTTTGTCTGTTGCTTTTGAAGCTTTTAATTAAATAGGGTAATTTGTGGTAAGCCTGAGGTCCTACAACAATATCAACATAATCACTTTTTTCAAAAACCATAGATGACTCGGCTTGTGCTACACATCCAGCAAGAACAAAAATTGGTTTTTTCTTATCTTTATAAATTTTTTTTATTTTGCCAATGTCTGAATAAACTTTTTGAGTTGCTTTTTCTCTAATATGGCAAGTGTTAAAAATAAAACAGTCAGCTTCGTCAATCTTATCTATTTTTTGATATGCAATACTGTTCATTAAATCAGAAATTTTATTTGAATCGTATTCATTCATCTGACACCCAAACGTTTTAATATAGAATTTTTTTTGATTCATTTTTTTTTACAATAAAGCTCTAAACGATGATCAATGAGCTCGTAGCCCAACCTCTTGGCAATTTTTTTTTTTAAAGTTTCAATCTCATCATCTACAAATTCAATAATTTCGCCTGAATTAACATCTATTAGATGATCGTGATGATTTTCTGTTGCAACTTCATATCTTGCTTTACCAGCTTTAAAATCATGTTTTTCAATAATTCCGTTTTCCTCAAGTAACTTTACCGTTCTATAAACAGTAGCAACGCTAATTTTTTTATCTATTTTTACAGCCCTGTTAAATATTTCATCAACATCAGGATGAAACTTTGTGTCTGAAATAGTCTCTTCTAATAATCTTACGATAACTTTTCTTTGATCTGTTAACCTTAAGCCTCGGTCCTGGCAAATTTTTTCCAGACTTATCGCAAATGGAGATGTTTTAATCATTTGTGAATTATATTTTAACTAGAATGAAATTGGTACAATTTTCTTAGCAAATCTATTCTTCAATAATAAAGACTTTATGTCTTTAATATTTAATTCCAAATTTAACTTATAATTCTTAAATTTTGCTAAATCTTCTTTTTTTATTTTATTAATATTTTTATTTTTTACATTTAATAATATATTTTGATTTTTAAGAGAAATTAAAGCTTTGGTCTTTTTATATTTTTTTGCATTTAATAAATCAAAATTGTTAAAAGCTAATAACTTACAACCAAATACTAGAGAAATTATTTTTGACAAAACAATAGAATTTCTTATTGAAATTATATGACCAGGCCCGACATTCACATAAATTACAAAAGAACTATCTAGCTTTAGTTTTTTTTTTTTAAAAAAATCAAAAAATACCAATGGTAATTTTTCTGTTTTATCCAAATTTTTAATTTTTTTAGTAAAAGTTTTTTTATCTGAAATTAAAAAAAAAGATCCATTGCCTAAAGCAAAATCAATTATTAACGATTTATTTTTAACCATTTAGCTTACGCTAAATTTAATTTTTTTGTTGGAAGAAGAATGGATTTATCAAAATCTGTAAGGCTATTTTGCTCAATAATTTTTTGTAAATAAAAAACATATTTATCTTTAATTTCAGAGTATTTATCTAAATGCTTCGATAGCTCAAGACCAGAAATTTCTAAATTATCATTTCTCATTTTTGATCTTTCTTGTCTTAGTCCTTCGTATGATTTGTGGGTATTTAGATTTTTCTTATAAGCTTTAACCGAAGCTCTAATAATATCAAACTTTGTTACTTTAAATGACTGATCTTCATCTCTATCTAAAGGAATAATTCCTGCATTTTTCTTCCAGGTCCTTTGGCCAAATAAGGAATTACCTTCAAGTGCGAACCTTGACGTTCCCCAACCACTTTCATATGCTGCTTGAGCTATTGCGAGTGACGGTGGAATGATATCGGCTCTTTCCAATAATAGATTAAAGTCTCCATTCTTAACTTTGTAGTATTTAAATTTTTCTTCTAGCCAGTTTTTGTCGATTTTAGAAATTTTAGAAGATTTTGATAAAAATAATATTTTTTTTCTCTCTGTTAAAATATCTTCATTTTCAGATAACACTAAAGGCAAAACAATTTGTATAAAAATCCTTTTTCGATTTTGAATATTTTCTAACTCATTTATACCTCGTGGAAGCTGTGTAAAAAATACAGGCTTAACAGGTTTCCCATCTCTAATCTCTTTTAAATCATATTTTAGTTCATTGAATAAAGCTAAGACGCTTCTTGCATGAGGCGTATTGAAACCCCTGGTGTCTCTTTCTTCAAAAAACTTATTTTCAACATCTTCTTTTGGTTCTTCAATCTTAACTGAGGCTAGTTCTTTTTGAGCATAAGTCGACTTTACTAAGGCAGTATTTTTTTGAATAACTCCAGGCAATAATACCAGTGCAAAAACACAGGCAACCATCAGCCCCGCTCTCATTAGATTGAAATATGACTCTCTTTGTGTTTGCTCTTTTGATAATCTTGGTGTTTCGTCTTTTGGAATGGCTATACCATTTCTTAATAAAATTAATTCGATTTGTTTAGCTGTAAGCTTACGTCCTTTCTCCTCATAAAAAAGGTACTCTTCTACCTCATACTTTTTGGCTGTAAGTATTAAATGATTTAGATAATTATATTTTTTTTTACTCATTGATATTAAATGCTTCAACTGAAGTTACTTCAGGAACATAGTGCTTGATCATTCTTTCCACTCCATGTTTTAATGTTACAGTCGAGCTCGGACATCCTGCGCAAGCTCCTTTTAACATCACTTCAGCAACACCATCTTTAAATGATTTTAATCTAATATCACCGCCATCCATAGCAACAGCGGGTCTAATTTTGTCATTTAATACTTCTTCAATTCTTTTTGAAATATCGTCTGTAAATTCGCTCTCCTCTTCAAAAGATAGAGCGTCAAAATTTTGAGATATCCTTTTATTTAATGCTTCTAGAATATCTTGAACAATGTCGTCCCATGATGAGTCTTTATTTTTTTTAATAGAAATAAAATTTTTATCTAAATAGACTAATTCTAATTCCTTAATCAAAAACAAATCATTTACCAAATCAATGTTTGACTGATCACTTTTTTTAAATTCTTTTGAACCAATTTTTACAATCGTCTGATCAAAGACAAATTTTTTAGTATCTGGATTTGGTGTGTCGACTACATTTATCATCGGCTTTAAGTATTATTTTTGGCTCAATTATTCAATGTTTATACAATAGAATCTATATCTTTTTCACTCATAGAGCCAGGAACTAAGACAACGGGTATGGATAAATCTTTCATTTTACTAGATAATAAGGATTTAATTATAGGACCAGGGTTTTCACCTTCCTCAGAGGTTGCAAGAACCAAGAAACGTATATCGCTGTCTTCAGTTAAGACTTTTATTATCTCATCATCTCTTTTACCCAATTTAAGAATTATCTCCGTTTCAATCCCAAAATTTTCTTTTATTTTTTGTGCCCATGATCGGCATATTTTTTTAGCTTCACTAGTTTCTTCTTGTTCTATTAAATGCTCAACTTTTGACCATTGAGCGTTGATTGCATGATCAATTACATAAAGCATAGATAAACTACCATTAGTATTCTTTGCTCTTTGAGCTGCAAAGTGGATTGCATTTTTTAGCTCTTTACTATTATCAACTACAACTAAAAACTTTTTTTTCATTAAATTAATCCTACAATTTTTTTCACTTCGATGATCGTTTTGTTGGCAGTATCTGAGGCTTGCTCATTTCCATTTTTTAAAATTTTTTTAAGTTGTTCTTTGTCATTTTTATATTCTTTAATTTTGTCTGAAATTGGACTTATTTTTTCTACTAATAATTCTGCAAGACTATTTTTAAAATCTGAAAAGCTTTTACCGTCAAAATTCTTTATAATTTTTTCTGGAGTCTCCGATTTTAAACTTGCATAAATTTTAATTAAGTTTTGAGCTTCAAATCTTTTAGTATCTAATGCTAGTATTCCTTCATTAATCGGTTCACTATCAGTTTTGGCTTTTTTAACTTTTTGCATAATTTGATCTTTGCTATCAGTTAAATTTATACGAGATAAATCTGACTCTTCAGACTTACTCATTTTTTTAGTTCCATCCCTTAAACTCATAATTCTAGCAACAGATTTGGGAATTATTGGCTCTGGAATTGTAAAAAAATCATTTTTATAATCATTATTAAACTTAGTTGCTATATCTCTGCACAGTTCTAAATGTTGTTTTTGATCTTCGCCAACAGGAACATGTGTTGCCTGATAAACTAAAATATCAGCAGCCATTAATATTGGATATGTATATAATCCAACACTTGCTTTTTCTTTATTAGAACCAGCCTTTTCCTTAAATTGTGTCATTCGATTTAACCAACCAACACGTGCGATACAATTTAAAATCCAAGACAATTCAGAATGCGCTTGAACTTGTGATTGGCAAAAAATAATATTTTTTTTTTCGTCCAATCCACATGCTAAAAAGGTTGCGGCTGTATTTAAAATATTTTCTCTTAGTTCATCTGGATTTACAGAAACTGTAATAGCATGTAAATCTGCCAACATATAAAAACACTCATAATCATTTTGCATAGTTACAAAGTTTTTTATTGCACCCAAATAATTACCAAGATGCAAATTACCAGTTGGCTGAATACCTGATAAAACTCTTTTTGAAGTCATTTATAATTTTTTAACTTAAAATCTTGTATACTAAAAGCTTTAAACAACGAAGTTATAAGAAAATAGACAATAATCGAATCTCCAACCACAAAAAATAAATAGAAAACTTTGCTCACAGATGTAGAGAAAAACTCTTCTCTAAAATAGAAAAATTGAAAATATAAAATTGCACCCATTATAAGTGAAGAAGCTATAATCTTTGAAAATCTTTCGACAAAAAGTTTATCCGATAAATGAAATTTATCTTTTTTTAAATTAAATTTATAAATGAATGTCGCTAGCCAACATGAAATGGTTGTCCCAGCAGCGATAGATAAAAAACCATATTTTTTAAAAAATATAATGCTTATCAAAATATTAGTTACAACAGTAAACACAGAAACTTTAAATGGAAAATTTGTATCTCCTCTAGCAAAATAAAAATTAGAATATAATTTTAAAAGTGAAAAAGCCGGTAAGCCAAAACCAAAAATAACTAGAGCGTTTGCTGTATTATTAATACTATCTAGATCAAAAGATCCGTATCCAAAAAGACAGGAAATTATTTGTTCTGCTCCAACAATAATTCCCATAGCTGCAGGTGCTGATAAAAACACAGACAACTCAACAGATCTATTTTGTATGAAGTAAACATTGTTTTGTGTTTCATTAATTATGACTTTGCTCAAAACTGGCAAAACCACTGTCCCAATTGCAATTCCCGATATAGCAAGTGGTAACTGATATATACGGTCGGCATAATATAAGTATGAAACAGCACTTGGTTGGAATGAAGCTATTATGGTTCCGACTAAAATATTAATTTGCATTACTCCAGACGAAAAAATACTAGGTAAAAGTTTTTTAAAAAAAATTTTAACTTGATTAGTAAATTTTATAATCAAATCAATTTTAGGGAAAAAGAATTTTTTACAATAAATTATTAAAATAATTAATTGAATTAATCCTGCTAAAAACACCGCTATCGACATAAATTTTACATATGATTGATCGAAAGATTTGGCTAAAAAAATTGCTAAAATCAAAAATAAATTTAAAATAATTGGTGCTGCAGCTGCTACTGCGAATTTGCCATTTGAATTTAATATTGCTGAAAAAAAAGAAGATAATGATACAAATAATAGAAAAGGGAAAGTTATACGACTTAATTGTATTGCTAAATTAAATTTTTCTGGGTCAGATGCAAAACCTGGTGAAATTAAATAAATAAATCCACTCATAAAAATTTCCGCAATTAAAGTTAAAATTAATAAAACTATTAACAAAAAATTAAAAACTAAATTTGTAAATTTTTTAGATTCTTTCTTAGCTTTCAGCTTTGTATAAATAGGAATAAAAGCAGCATTAAATGTTCCTTCGGCGAACAATCTCCTAAATGTGTTTGGAAGCCTAAAGGCTACAAAAAAAGCATCAGCCATCGCTGTAGTACCAACAAATATCGCTATTAATATATCTCTAAAGTAACCCAAGACCCTACTGAGAAGTGTTAGTGAGCCAAAAGAGCTGACTGCTTTTAAAATATTCATATAAGTTGTTTACACCTCATATCTTCTGGATTAATAATCTTCCACCATAATAATACGACAAAACTTTGAATGCCTAAAAAAAAAGAAACTATAGAGAAATATACTGATAAAGAAGCATTAGATTTTCACATTCAGGGTAAGCCTGGAAAGTTAGAAATCATATCTTCCAAACAATTGTCAACTCAAAGAGATCTGTCACTTGCGTATTCCCCTGGAGTAGCTGTTCCTGTTTTAGAAATTTCTAAAAATCCTCAAACTGCTTATGAGTATACAAGCAAAGGAAATTTAGTTGCAGTAGTAAGTAATGGTTCGGCAATTTTAGGTTTAGGGAATCTTGGCGCTCTTGCATCAAAACCAGTAATGGAAGGAAAGTCAGTATTGTTTAAAAGGTTTGCAGATATTGACTCAATAGATATCGAAGTGGACTCACAAGATGCTGAGGATATCATTAAAACTGTAAGAAATATTGCATGCTCTTTTGGAGGAATTAATCTTGAAGACATAGGCGCACCAGACTGTTTTGTTATTGAACAAAAATTAAAAGAATTAGTCGATATTCCCATTTTTCATGACGATCAACATGGTACAGCAATTATTACAACTGCTGGATTAATTAATGCATTAGATATTTCTGGCAAGTCAATTAAGGATGTAAAAATAGTAGTTAATGGTGCAGGCGCATCAGCTATTGCATGTACTGAACTTTTTAAAAATTCTGGAGTGCCTAATGAAAACGTAACAATGTGTGATAGAAAAGGTGTTATCTATCGTGGAAGAGAAGGAGTCGATCAGTGGAAATCTAAACATGCAATTGATACAAAAGATAGAACTTTAGAACAAGCGATTAAAGGTGCTGATGTAGTTTTAGGCTTGTCTGCTGCAGGAGCAATCACTCAAGATATGATTAAATCAATGGCAAAAAATCCAATCATATTTGCATGTGCAAATCCTGAACCAGAAATTAGACCAGAAAAAGTTTTAGAAGTTAGGAATGATGCAATTATAGCTACGGGAAGATCAGATTATCCAAACCAAGTAAATAACTTAATTGGTTTTCCGTATATTTTTAGAGGAGCATTAGATGTACAAGCAAAAACCATAAATGAGGAAATGAAAGTAGCTGCTGCACAAGCTATAGCAAAACTAGCTAGAGAAGATGTCCCAGATGAAGTTGTTGCGGCTTATGGTGGTGATAGACCTCATTACGGAAAAAATTACATAATACCATCCACTTTTGACCCAAGATTGATCACGACAATCCCTACAGCAGTTGCAAAAGCTGCTATGGATAGTGGTGTAGCTCAAAAACCAATTAAAGATTTTGATGTCTACATTAATGAGCTTGAGGCAAGACTTGATCCATCAGTAGGACTAATGCAGGGAATTAATTCAAAAATAAAAAAAACTAAAAAAAGAATCGTTTTTGCAGAGGGAGAAGATGAAGAAAGTTTAAAAGCTGCAATTGCATTTAAAAACTATGGATTAGGTGAACCTATATTAATTGCAAATAAAGAAAAATTAAATGAGTCTTTAAAAAAAATAGGTTTAGATGAAAATTTTAATATTGAGATCACTAACTCTTCAGATTCTGAAAAATCTGAAAAATATAAAAATTATCTTTATAAAAAACTGCAAAGAAAAGGTATCTTAGAAAAAGAATGTGATAAAATGGTAAAATCTGACAGAGTCACATGGGGATCTTGTATGGTTGCATGTGGTGATGCTGATGGAATGGTTGCGGGTAACACGAGACACTTTTCTGCAACAGTTGATAAACTGGCCCAATCAGTTGGCTCTAGAGAAAATGAAATACTTTTTGGTTTATGTTTATATGTATCAAAGGGAAAAACAATTTTAATAGCAGATACAAACGTAAATGAATTTCCCACATCAGAAGAATTAGTAGAAATTGCAATCTCAAGTGCAAGAGTAGCTGAAATCTTGGGTTTTGATCCAAAAGTTGCACTATTATCTCATTCAACGTTTGGTCAACCAGAAACAGAACGAACGAAAAGAGTAAGGCAAGCAGTTGAGATGTTAGAAAAAAGAAAAGTAGATTTTTTATTTGATGGTGAAATGCAGCCAGATGTAGCTTTAAATCCAAAATTTCAATCCACATATCCTTTTTCAAAAATTGTAGGAAATGCAAATGTTCTGGTCATGCCATCAATTCATGCTGCCGCAGTTTCAACAAAAATGCTTAAAGAGTTAGGCGGTGGTAAAGTAATTGGTCCTCTACTAGTTGGACTTGCCCAACCGATAGAAGTTGCTCCTCTTAGATCATCGAGTTCAGAAATTTTAAATCTTGCATCTATTGCAGCTTATTCTTCAGAAATAATAAAATACTAATTTGCTATTCTTTGATTATTAGCAAGATCTTCTTTTAAGAAAATACTTGGTATCACTTCTTTTATTCCTTGAACGGCCTTTGCTTCATTTATTACAATTTTTCGCTCATCTTCAGATCTCGCAATTCCAAAAATATATAAATTCTTATTAATTGTTGTAAAACTAAAATTATTCGATTTAACCTCGTCATGCGCAATAAGAGCTACTTTAAATTGTGAAGTAATTAATAAATCTTTAGCTTTATCGGTTAATGAACTTTGATCGTTTACTTTGATAATATTTTCAACTGATCTAACTCCATTTGTCTCCCAAGCAATTTTTGTCATTTTGATTTTTTCATCAATTGTCTCTACATTACCTTTTAAAATAAATCTTCCATCTATTGAATTAGCTTTAATTTTTAGCAAATATTTTTCATCAATTTGAGAAATTTTATATAAAAACTTTTTTTCAATAACACTATCATCAACAATTCTACCTAATGATCTGGGGTCGTCAGCAACTTCAACGCCAGTTTTAATTATACCTATAGTCGACACTCCAACAACTGGCACGCATGCATTAATAAACAGAAGAAGAAGAAAATAAAAAAAATATCTAATCATTTAGATCAATAACTCTTTGATAAATTGATTTCTTATTTATTTCTAGTTTTTTTGATAAGTATTCGGCAATATCTTTTGAGCTCATCTTTCCAATTAAAAGTTCTATTTCTTTGTCTAAATCAATATTTTGGCTCAATTCTTCAACAGAATTATCAATGATTAATGTCATTTCACCTTTGTCATTCTCATCAATGTAATTAGAAATATTTTTAGTATCATCTCTAATATAAGTTTCGTGAACTTTAGTTATCTCTCGAGCTAAAAAAAATTTTGTTTTCGTGAAAAACTTTATCAAATATTCTGAATTTTTTCTTAAATCTCTAGCGGGCATAAAGAAAACTAAACATGCTTTGATTGGTTTTAACTTTAATAAATAATTTTCAATTTCTTTATTTTTTTTTGGTATAAACCCACAAAAATAAAAATTGTCAGCAAAACCAGATGCAGACATTGAAGCCGTGATCGCTGATGGCCCAGGTATTGGTATAACCTTAATCCCCTCATCGTGACATTTTGAAATAATTATCTGACCCGGATCACTTAGCGCTGGTGTTCCAGCATCAGATACCAATGATAAAATTTTGTTTTCTTTAAGATCATTTATTAACTTATCAGTTTTATTTTTTTCATTAAATGAATGATATGAAATTAATTTTTTTTTAATATTTAAAAAATTAAGTAATTTAGATGTTACTCTCGTATCTTCACACAAAATATAATCTGAACCTGACAATATTTCTTGCTGCCTTTTTGAAATATCTCCAAGGTTACCAATTGGTGTAGAAACAATATATAATGCAGGTACAATTTTTGTTTTGTAGATGTTCATAAATTTAACAAATATAATAATTATGTATAACTGTTCGAAATAAAATGAAAAAAATATTTAAAATAATCATTTTTTGCTCTCTTTTCTTTACAATAAATAATGCAGCCTATTCTAAATCAGAATTAAAAGTTGGAGCAATTTTACCATTAAGTGGTGATCATGAGTTATTAGGAAATAATATTTATCAAAGTATTTTAATTACAATATTTGAATTAAAGAATTTAAATATAAAAATCATACCCCTTGATACTCAAAGTTCAAAAGCAGGTGCAATTAATGCATTTAGACAGGGTATGAATAAAAAAGTCGACCTGTTTGTTGGTCCTATTTTTTACGACACACTAAATGAAATAAAAAATATAGAAGGATTTAAAGAAAAACTTTTTATTTCTTATAGCAATAGAGAAGAAAATATTTTTCCAAATGTAATTAATTTTGGTGTGAATCTTAGTTCTCAGATAAATTCTTTGGTTAAGTTATTTCAAAATAACGAGCAATTTATTTTTTTTGGCGACAACAGTTCATTTACGAAAAAAGTTTTAGAAAAAAGTAAAAAATTCAAATCCAAAACATCTGATGTGGTTTTTTATAAGGATTTTAAGGATATAGGAAATCAAACAAAAAAAATCACCAACTACGAAGAAAGAAATAAAAAGCATCTAGAAGAAATTAAAAAATTAGAACAAATTGAAGATAATCTTGATGAGAAACTTATTGAATCGATGAAAAAACACGACACAAAAGAAAAAGTAAATTTTAAAAAGGTTTTTGTCTCATCTTTTGATGATGAGCTGATTTCTTCTATTTCCTATTTTGATTTTTATGATGCAAATTATAAAGATGTACAGTTTGTTACTCTAAATCTATGGTTTGATAATAAGTATTTAAAAGAACCATCTTTAGAAAACTTAATATTTCCCTCAATAAATTTGAATGGTTACAAAGAATTGAATCAAAAATATAAGAAAAATTTTGGTAGAAATATTTATCATTTAGAAACTTTATCATTCGATATTATACCGCTCGCATCAGCCATTTGGTTTTCAACGAAAGAACAGCAATTAAAAGCTTCCATGTTTAACGGTACTTACAAAGGCAAAACTGGAGATTTTACTATCAAGGAAAACAAAACTGATAGAGATTTAATTTTGTATAAAATTGAAAATAAAAAGTTTAAGAAAATTTAAAATATTTTTTAATTTTCATAAAAGCATCATATCGATGTGAGATTTTATTTTTTTTTAACTTACCAATTTGAGCAAAAGTTTTTTTTTCACCTTTTGGAATAAATATTGGATCATATCCGAATCCCTTTTTCCCTCTTGCAGGAAAACTAATATGTCCTTCAACTTTTCCTTGAAACTCAAATGATTTACCATCAGGAAATGCAATTGAAATTGCACATATAAATCTAGCTTTTGAATTTAATTTTTTTTTTTTATTTAATAAATTAAAAACTTTTTTTATTGCTATATCAAAGTTTTTTGTAGGACCTGCCCACCTAGCAGAATATATTCCAGGTTTTTTGCTTATAGCATCTACTTCAAGTCCAGAATCATCAGAAATACAAACTAAACCTGTTCTTTTGGCAGCATATAAAGATTTTATTTTTGCATTAGATTTAAATGTTTTTCCATTTTCAACAGGTTCTCTTAACCTGAAGTCTTTTGGCTTAAAGTATTTTATTTTCTTTGGTAAAATTTCTTTTAATTCTCGAAATTTTCCAGGGTTATTTGTTGCTAATAAGAGTTTTTGAACTTTTTTTAATTGATAAAGTCTATGCACTTAAAGCTTCTTTTTGTTTTTGAATAAGTAATTGAATTGATTGTTTAGAATATTTTAACATTTCGTTTAATTTTTCTTCAGAACAAGTTGTTTGTTCACCAGTTAACTGAAGTTCAATAATTTCGTTTTTTTCATTTATAACAAAATTAGCATCCACATCTGCTCCACTGTCTTCTTTATAGTCAAGGTCTACAAGGGTCTCTCCATTTACAACTCCACAACTAATTGCAGCGACATGATTTTTAATTGGGTTGGTATTAATGAGCTTTTTATCTTGTAAAATCTTAACACATTGATTCAAAGCCACAAATCCCCCGGTTATAGAAGCTGTTCTAGTGCCTCCATCTGCCTGTATCACATCACAATCGATCGTTATTAAGTTTTCACCTAGTAAACTTAAATCAATACTGGCTCTCAAAGACCTTCCAATTAATCTTTGTATTTCAGATGTTCTGCCACCTATTTTTCCAGCAGATGCTTCTCTTCTCATTCTTTCATTGGTTGATCTTGGTAACATTCCATACTCAGCAGTAACCCAGCCTTTTCCAGATCCCTTCAGCCATCTTGGGACTTTATCTTCATAAGATGCTGTGCAAATTACATGAGTATTTCCAAACTTTATTAAACAAGAACCATCAGCATTATTAATATAATTAGGTATAATTTCGACAGGCCTTAATTCTGTATTTGATCGATTATTTCTCATAAAGTCTTGGATTTTATTATTCTATCACTATATAGCATGCAAACAATTAATATTATGAGTGACAATAAAGACGAAATAAAAAAAGAAAATCAAAATAAAGTTGAGGAAAATAGTAAAGACGAAGATCACTCAACGGAAGCTAAAGAAAATTTAGAATATAATATTGAAGATAAGTTAAATGACTTAAATGATAAGTATTTAAGATTACTAGCTGAAAACCAAAATCTTAGAAAAAATCACGAGCAAGAAAAAGAAGATATTTTAAAATATGGTTCATTTAGTTTTGCACAGCAAATACTTGGTTTGACAGACAATTTAGACCGAGCTTTTCAAATATTTAAAAATGATGAAAAATTTAAAACAGATGAATTTAAAAATATTTTAAGTGGTATCGAAATGATTGAAAAAGAACTTCAAAGTACACTCGAAAAAAATTCAATTAAATATATTGATTGTTTGGATAAGCCTTTCGACCCCAACCTTCACCAAGCCATTGGTGAAAAAGAAAGCGATAAATCACAAGGAACCGTAGTTGAGGAAATGCAAAAAGGCTATCAAATGCATGATAGGCTTTTAAGACCTTCTATGGTTTATGTATCAAAAAAGTCTAATAAATAGACATTTTTTCAAAATAAATTAATTTTTTTCTCTATCTTGCAATAGCAAAAACTATCCCCATATCAATCTCAATAAAGAAAAGGAGACTTAAGGATTATGTCAAAGATTATAGGAATTGATTTAGGAACTACAAACTCGTGTGTTGCCATCATGGATGGCAAAGAAGCTAAAGTTATTGAAAACACTGAAGGTGCTAGAACAACTCCTTCTGTTGTTGCTTTTACAGAAGCAGAAAAATTAGTTGGAGCTTCAGCTAAAAGACAGGCCGTAACTAATCCAGAAAATACTTTTTACGCAGTAAAAAGATTAATTGGAAGAAAGTTTGATGGTGCGGCAGTAAAAAAAGATATTGAAGGACTGCCTTACAAAGTCATTGCTGCTGATAATGGTGATGCTTGGGTGGAGTCTAAAGGTGAAAAATATTCACCAAGTCAGATCTCTGCTTTTGTATTACAAAAAATGAAAGAGACAGCAGAAAAACATTTAGGAAGTGAAGTTAAAAAAGCGGTAATTACTGTTCCAGCTTATTTTAACGACTCTCAAAGACAAGCAACAAGAGATGCTGGTAAAATCGCGGGTCTTGAAGTTGAAAGAATTATAAACGAACCAACTGCTGCTGCGCTTGCTTACGGATTAAATAAGAAGAATGCAAAAACTGTTGCTGTGTACGATTTAGGTGGCGGTACATTTGACGTATCAATTTTAGAACTGGGTGATGGCGTATTTGAAGTTAAATCTACAAATGGTGATACTACACTTGGCGGTGAAGACTTTGATGCTACGATAGTAGACTACCTAGCAAGTGAGTTTAAAAAAGATAACGCAATAGATCTTAAACAAGATAAATTAGCATTACAAAGATTAAGAGAAGCAGCAGAAAAAGCTAAAATTGAATTATCTTCATCTACACAAACTGAAGTAAATTTACCATTCATCACTGCTGATAAAACTGGTCCAAAACATTTAAATATTAAATTAACTAGAGCGAAGTTAGAGTCACTTTGTGCTGAGTTAATCGAAAGAACAATTGAACCATGTAAAACTGCTCTTAAAGATGCAGGTCTTTCTGCAGGTGAGATTGGCGAAGTAATTCTTGTTGGTGGTATGACAAGAATGCCAAAAGTTGTTGAAACTGTGAAAAACTTTTTTGGTAAAGACCCTAGTAAAAGTGTAAACCCAGATGAAGTTGTTGCCATGGGTGCGGCTATTCAAGGTGGTGTATTACAAGGTGATGTTAAAGATGTATTGCTTTTAGATGTAACGCCTTTATCACTTGGTATTGAAACTTTAGGTGGAGTTGTAACTAAACTAATTACAAAAAATACAACAATCCCAACTAAAAAAAGTCAGGTGTTTTCTACAGCAGAAGATAATCAACCAGCAGTTTCTATTAGAGTTTTTCAAGGTGAAAGAGAAATGGCAGCGGATAACAAACTGCTTGGAACATTTGATTTAACTGGAATTCCACCTGCGCCAAGAGGTGTTCCTCAAATTGAAGTTACTTTTGATATTGATGCTAACGGAATCGTAAGTGTTTCTGCAAAAGATAAAGGCACAGGCAAAGAACAGAAAATTCAAATTCAAGCTTCTGGTGGATTATCAGATGAGGAAATTGAAAAAATGGTTAAAGATGCTGAAGCCAATAAAGAAGCAGACAAAAAGAAAAGAGAAGAAGTTGACAGTAAAAACTCAGCTGATGCTTTAGTTGCTTCAACAGAAAAAAGTTTGAAAGAGCACGGTAGTAAAATTAGTGATGCTGACAAAAAAACTATCGAAACTGATCTTCAAAATTTAAAAGATGCAATTAAAGCTGACAAAGTTGAAGATATAAAGGCAAAAACTCAAACCCTTGTTCAATCATCAATGAAACTTGGTGAAGCAATTTATAAAGAGCAACAAGCAAAGGCTGGTGGAACTCAAGGCCAAGAGGCTGAAGGAAAAGCAGATGCTGGATCTGACAAAAAAGAAGATGTAGTTGATGCTGAGTACGAAGAAGTTAAAGACGATAAAGATAAAAAATAACGCTTAAATTTTTAAGCGGATAGGATTTTGAGGCATGTCTAAAGCGGATTATTATGAAACATTAGGTGTAAACCGCAGTGCCTCAAAAGACGAAATCAAAAGCGCTTACCGAAAACTAGCAATGAAATACCACCCGGATAGAAATCCAGGTGATAAAGCAGCTGAGACAAAATTTAAGGACGCAACAGAAGCTTATCAAATTTTATCGGACCCCAACAAAAAAAGTAGTTATGATCAATTTGGTCATTCAGCTTTTGAAAACATGGGTGGTGGTCAAGGTGGCTTTAGTGATTTTGGAGGTTTCGACTCTGGATCATTCTCAGATATCTTTGATGATTTTTTTGGTGACTTCATGGGATCTGGTAGAGGAAGAGGTGGTGGAAGAAGAAAATCTAGAGGTCGAAGAGGTTCAGACTTAAAAATTAATTTAGAGGTTTCATTAGAAGAAGCTTATCAAGGGAAAAAAACTACTTTTAACATTAACTCAACTGAAAAATGTGGAACATGTTCTGGAAGCGGCGCAAAACCTGGTTCAAGCCCAAAAACATGTGGAACTTGTGGAGGCGATGGAAGGGTCAGATCTCAGCAAGGATTTTTTACAGTTCAGCAAACTTGTCCTGACTGTAGAGGCGAAGGAGAAGTTGTTGGAAGTCCATGCAAAGATTGTAGTGGGTTTGGAACACAGAAAAAGAAAAAGACATTATCAATTCAAATTCCAAAAGGTGTAGACGATGGAACAAGAATTAGGCTATCTGGAAAAGGAGAGGCAGGTTCTAAAGGTGGCGCAGATGGAGATTTATATGTTTATATACAGGTTAGAAAGCATGAACTCTTTGAGAGAGAAGAAGAAAATTTATTTTACGAGCTTCCCGTCTCTTTGGCAGATGCTGCTCTTGGTACATCAATTGAAGTACCAAACATTGATGGATCAAGATCTAAAGTAAAAATTCCAGCAGGTACGCAATCTGGAAAACAATTAAGATTAAGAGACAAAGGAATGCCAATGTTAAGAGGTGGTGGGTATGGTGACCTATATCTTCAAATTAAAGTTGAAACGCCAGTTTCACTAAATACTGAACAAAAAGAATTGCTTGAAAAGTTTAAAGATTTAGAAGATTCTAAAAATAATCCCGAAAATCAAAGTTTTATAAAAAAAGCTAAGAAATTTTGGGAAAGTATTAATTAATGAAAAAAATAAATATTACAATTACTGGCGGCTTAGGTCGAATGGGTCAGCTGCTTATTAAGCAGACCCAAAAAGATAAAAAATTAAAATTATATTCCGCAACAGAGTATAAAGAATTTAAAAAGGGAAAGATTAAATACCAAAAAAATACAGATGTGGCTTTTAAAGGCACAAACGTTATCATAGATTTCACAAGACCAAATTGTACCCTTGAAGTATTGAAGCTGGCAGTCAAACATAAGAAAAAAGTAATTATTGGAACAACTGGATTTCAAAAAAAACATTGGAATGCAATAAAAAAAGCATCTAAAAAAATCGCAATTTTGCAATCTGGTAATATGAGCCTTGGCATTAATTTAATGCAATTTGTATCAAAAATTTTATCAAAGGGATTTATGAGCGATTATCAAATGGAAGTTCATGATGCTCATCATATAAAAAAAATTGATTATCCATCAGGTACTGCATTAATGCTAGGCCATGCTGTAGCGGAGGGTAAATCTAAAAGTCTAAAACAAATACAAGGTAAAATATTTTTAAATAAAAAAGGAAAAGGTAAATCTAATAAGCTAAATTTTTATATTGTAAGAAAAGGAAAAATTCCTGGAACGCACTCTGTGATTTTTGAAAATAAGCAGGAAAAATTAGAAATTCAACACACGGCTCATTCAAGAGATTTATTTGCCGAAGGCGCAATAGGTGCCGCTAAATGGTTAGCAAACAAGAAACCTGGTTTATATAATATGCACCATGTTTTAGGTATTAAATAATCTTTTGTGAAAGTTGAAAAAAAAGATAAAGCAAAAATAATACTTAAAGAACTTAATAAACTTTATCCAAAAACACCTTCCCCACTAACTCATACGAATAATTTTACTTTACTAATTTCGGTATTACTTTCTGCTCAATGTACAGATTTGAATGTTAATAATGTTACAAAAGATATTTATCCAAAATATAATAAACCAGAACATTTTGTAAAATTAGGTCAAAAAAAAATAGAAAAACTCATTCAAAAGATTGGTCTTTTTAGAATGAAATCAAAAAGCGTGTATCGCTTATCAAAAATTCTGCTTGATAAGCATGGAGGAAAAGTGCCCAAAACTTTTGAAGAACTTGAAGCATTACCAGGTGTTGGACATAAGACTGCTAGTGTGGTGATGTCTCAGGGATTTGGTTATCCAGCTTTTCCGGTAGATACTCATATTCACCGACTAGCACAAAGGTGGGGTTTAACGAATGGAAAAAATGTAGTTCAAACTGAGAAGGACTTAAAAGAACTATTTCCAAAAAAACACTGGAATAAACTACATTTACAAATCATCTTTTATGGCAGGGAATATTGTAAAGCTAGGGATTGCTTTGGTCTGGAATGTAAAATATGTACACAGTGCAATCCAAAAAGAAAAAAGCCAATTTTAACTAAGAAAGCTTAAAGGATGAAAGTATTAGGAATAGGTAACGCCATTGTAGATGTACTTTGTAAAGTTGATGATCAATTTATTAAAGATCATTCTCTTACAAAAGGAACTATGAAACTGGTTGATGAACAAGAATTTCAAAAACTTTTATCTAATTTAAAAATTGAAAGTACAGTATCTGGCGGATCCGTTGCAAACTCAATTGTTGGGATGTCTCAATTAGGAGATAATGTTTCGTTTATTGGTAAAGTTAATGATGATGATCTTGGCCATAAATATATTGATGGCCTTAAAAAAGAAAATGTAGATTATTTTTACAATGTTAAAAAAGAAAACATTCCTACAGGAACTTGTTTAATTTTGATCACTCCAGATTCTGAGAGAACAATGTGTACTTTTTTAGGAATTGCAGGCCAAATTGATGATAATGATATTGATACAAATGCAATTCAAAATGCTGAAATTACTTTCTTAGAAGGATATTTGTGGGATGAAGGTGGTCCAACTAAAGCTTTCGAAAAAGCTTTATCAGCTGCAAAAAAATCAGCGATGTCCCTTTCTGATCCGTTTTGTGTTGACCGACACAAAGATAGTTTTTTAAATTTAGTAAAAAATAAATTAGATATTATTTTTGCAAATGAAAAAGAGGCGATGTCTTTAATTAATGCAAAAAATTTTGACGAGGTTATTGAATTTGGAAAATCACTTAATAAACTTTTTATTGTAACGCGTTCTGATAAAGGCTCTATTGCTATAGAAGGAAACGATGTGTCTGAAGCTCATGCTAAATCAAACTTAAATATTGTAGATCTTACTGGTGCAGGTGATTTATTTGCTGCTGGTTTTTTACATGGGTTTACTAATAATAAAAACCCACATGAAAGTTTGAAGTTAGGAACTGAAATGGCTTCAAAAATTATACAAAAAATTGGTGCTCGTTTAGATTAGATTGACAAACTAATAGGTTTGGTAAGATATATTCATGAAAAAAATTATAATTTTATCATCATTATTTTTAATTATTTTTACATCAAATTCTTTTTCAAAAATTGAGATCAAAAAAGTAAAAAAGCATAATATCGAATTAATCAAATTTCAAAGTCCAGATAGAAAATTTCCTGGAAAAGATGATGTTATTGCACAAATTCATTTTCCTAAAAATACAAGCGGTAAATTACCCGTTATAATTTGGCAGCATGGCAGTAGTCGTGATGGTTCAAAATTTAAAAAATGGGGAGGAAAAACTGATGAAATGGGTAAAAGAATAGCAAAAAAAGGTGTGGAACAAGGCTATGCTGTTGCTTTACTGGACTCTTTTTACAAAAAAGGAATTAAACCTACTGACAAAAAAAAATTTCCTAACGCAATTTTTTTTGGCGTTGTTTTAAAAAATATTTTATCCAAAGACCCAAGATTTGATAACAAACGTTTTTATTATGGTGGATTTAGCTATGGAGGAAGCCAAGCTTTAAAATTATATAGCCCAATTTTTGCCAAGCTTAACCCTCCATGGAAAGCAATTGTTTCGGCCGAACCAGGATGTAACGGCGTTCAATATCCTGCAAAAGTAAGTTTTAAAGGGTTAATTATAAAAGGAGAGGAAAGTCATTACTATCCTCCAGCATGTATTTATTACCATAAGCTACTTCAAAAAGTTGGGAATAATGTAGAATTAGTAACAATTCCAAAAGTAAACCATTTTTTTAGTTTAAATGGTGTAATTGGAAAAGGAGTTGCTTTTAATGGATGTACAAACAATATCGCAATTAGATATCCAGATGGATCTTTTAAATTTGCAGACGGTACACCCACAAGCAGAAAAGAAATAATAAAAAAATGCATGACGAAAGAATCCGGCGTAGGAAAAACTCGTGAAAAATTAGATGAGGCAGTAGATCTAACGATTAAATTTTTTAATAAATATAATAGGTGAAAAAAGAGCTGCAATAAAAGACCAGAATAATAAATAATTTGAAATTATTGCTGGGAACATAGATTTATCAAACAAAGTTCCAACTAATAAACTTTTAGAAAAATCTGGACTTGGAAATAACAATAAACCTAAAATTATTCCAAAAATAATCGCTTTAAATACATCATAATGTTTAATTTTTTTATTATAAAAACCATAAAAAATTGGAATTGCAGCAGCACAACATAATAAATCGGCTAGTAAAAATAGATACAAAACACTCATTCCTTTTGATGAAATATAAAAAGCAGAGCCTGCTAAAAGGATACCGCCAGTAATATAAAAATTATTAATATTTTTCTTTTTAATAGATTTATTTGAATGAATAACAAAAAGGCTTGAGACACTTGCAATCAGAGTATCCAAGCTACTTAAAACCAACGTTAATGATAGAATTAAGATAACTAAATTTAATAACAAATACTCTTTGTTAACTAATAAAGAGAAAATAATAATGCTTGGGTCTTTTATCTTTCCATTTAAAGAAGCATAAATTCCAACTAAACCTAAAAGCAAAATAGTTATTAAAACAATACAAAATGCTGCTGTAAAACCTTTTTTTAACACCTCAATATTCTTAGATGCATAAACTCTTTGCCAAATCCCTTGGTCAAATAAGTTAGTTGCAAAAACAGCAATAAAAAAAGTAAGACCAGCAGTAAATCCTCCAAAACCAATACTTAAATTTGAAGATTTACTCATAATCAAACTTGGAGAAAGAAAATCTATTTTTTGGTTTAAAATTATAAAAATAATTAATAAGAAAATTATGATAATCCAGAACTGAAGTTTATCTGTAATGATAGATATTTTTAGACCACCTTTTAACGAATAAATTAATGTAGAGATAATAGTCAAAGCTGCAGTTAACCATAAAGGAGTACCTAAAATTAAATTAACAACTTTTGAAATTGCTGTAACTTCAGCACAAAAATAAACATAAAGATAAAGTATAGTTAAAATTAAAATTAATTTTAAAACTTTTTGATCGTACCTTTTTTCAATAACTTCAGTTAAACTTTTGGCGTTTGGCAAAATTTTTCTAATCTTTTCACCAATTTTGGAAAAGTATAAAAATACAAAACTTTGACCTGCTGCATAACCAATTACAGCCCCTACTCCGCCCCAGGTTGATGCTTCTGCAGGACCAATCAAAATCCATATTCCAAAACAAGATGCAGTTAAACTAAAAGTTAATCCAAAGACATTAACGTTTCGGTCACTGACTAAAAAAGCAGACTGTGAGATTTTTCCTCTAGATACATAATAACCAAAGGACATAAATCCTAAGCAAACTACAAAGAGCGAAATAATTAAAATCGTGTTCATATGTTTTCTTCCTCCGCCAGCATTATCTGGATCAGGTTTAAAGGGTTCATCTCAGGCTAAGCCGCCCCTGAAAACTAATAGATAAGTACAGTATTTTGCAAAAAAGTCTATCGGTGATATCTTTTAAAAATGAAAAATAAAATAATTATACTATTATTATTTTTTTCTATTCAATTTACCTCTAACAGCTTAGCTGATCATTGTGGTCACGACATGGATAGGACTTGGTTTTATACATCGAATTTTTCATCAAACTATCAAGTTAGTAAATCAAGAGCCAAATATCAAAAATGGACCTTTAAAAATAAAACTGACAAGCAAATTACAATTTACAGCGTAGGTCTTTGGTCAAAAGGCAAAAAAGTCATGAAAGAACAAAAGGTAAAGAAATATCTAAAACCTTTTGGTGTAGTGTCAGTGAAAATGTATGTTGGTGACCTAAATCTTGATGTTGCTGGAAGTGGTTTTTCTAGATGTGAATACGGCAAACCAGTTGTTAAAAAAAACATATAATCAAAAACCAAGTACATACTCAAAACCAAAAACTTACTATAAGCCAAAAACTAAAAAGAGAAGAAATGTCGATAATTTTACATTATTCAATTTATTTCTACTAGCTGTAGCAGGAATTTTAATCTTAGTCTTTGTTGCCGCTACTAAAAAAAATGAATACAAAAAATATGTAAAAAAATTTCCAAAAGTTTTTGATTTTGCAGACCAAACTATTATTTGTTTTAAAAAATATAGTACCTTCAAAGGACGAGCACAAAGAAAAGAATATTGGTATTTCTACTTATTTACTTTTATTGTTTCGGCATTAACCTATTTTATTGATGTAAGTATTTTTAGAAAAGACCCAGATGGAATACTTTTTATTAATGCATTTTTCTCCATGTTAACTTTTTTGCCTTCAATAGCTGCTGGATGTAGAAGATTACATGATGTTAATAAATCTGGGTGGTGGCAGTTAATTTCTTTAACAGTTATAGGAATAATTCCGTTAATCATTTGGCTCGTATCAAAATCAGTTAAAGAAAACAATAAATTTTAAACTATTTTTTTTTACGTTTAAAACTGCCTTTTCCTTTTTTTGGCTTAACAATTCTTTTTTTATATTTTGGTGATCTCAAATCCTCTGCGATAGGATTTCTTTTTTTCATAACGTATTTGATTTTATAAATGTATTTGCGGCTGAAAAAATTTCTTTTTTTCGATCGGGTTTCATCTTTTCTAAAATTCTGACCATCATTGATAAACGTGGATTTTTAAGAAAAAATTTCTTATTTTTGTCTATAAATCTCCAATACAAACCATCCATTATGTTACACCAAGGACCTTTTTTAAAGTCCATCATCTTAAGGAAATAAGCTGATCCACAAATATATGGCTTTGTTGCAAAGGTACCTCCATCACTAAATAAACCCATGCCATAAACATTTGGTGACATTACCCACTCCGAAGAGTCCATAAACATTTCCATAAACCATTTATAAACTTGCCTCGGTTCAATTTCACAAAGGTTCATGATGTTTGATAAAATCATTAATCTTTCAATATGATGAGACCATGCATAATCTTTAGCATTTTTAATAGCATGATCTAATGGGTCTAGGCCTGTGGTACCTTCATACCAAGAATTTTTCATCTTATTTTTATGATTAAAAAAATTTGATTTTTGCATTTTATCATCAAAGTTTTGATAAATACCTCGCATAAACTCTCTCCATCCTATGACCTGTCTTAAATAACCTTCGTAAGAATTTATACTCACTTTTTTTTCAAACTTAGTTAATTCATCTAAAATTTCTTGAGGTGTAATAGAGCCATTATTAATAAATGGACTCAGCGCGCTATGAAACAAAATATTATCTCTTTGGTCAACAGCATCTTCATAATCACCAAATAATTTGAGTTTATCTTTTAAAAAATTATCTAAAACTAATTTTGCATCTTTTCGAGTTGTTCCAATCCAAAATTGATTAGTATCACCAGGATGCTTTGGAAATTTTTCATTTATAATTTTTTTTAATTTTTTTGTGTGCTCTGTTTCTTTAAAAATTGGTTGCTTAGGCAGTTTAATATCTTTTGGTAATTTTTTTCTATTCTCGCTATCAAAACTCCATTTACCACCCTTTGGACTTCCATCTTTATTCATTAAAATATTAAATTTTGTTCTCTGAATTTTATAAAAATTAGCCATGAAAGGTTTTTTAGATTTTCCAAGGTAACTTATAAAATCGTCTCTACTACTTAAAAACATTGGTGTTTTGAGTATCTTATAATCTACTTTTTCCTTTTTAAGGTATGAAACAATTTTTTTTTCAAAAGGCTTATCTTCAATTTCAAAAAAATTAACATTTTTAATTTTCTTATTTTTTATTACGTTTGCTAATTTTTTTACATAATCGTCTTTAAATTCTTTATCTTCAATTTTATGATAAATAACTTTGTAACCCACCTGTTCTAACTCATCTTTAAATGATCTCATTGAGGACAGAAAAAAAGTAATTTTTTGTTTATGATGTTTTTCATATGTACAAAGCTCAAAGTCTTCTGCCAAGAAAAATAAAGATGATTTGTAATCTTTGAAATGCTTAGGATGGAAAAGCTGATTACCTAAAACTATAAACAGATCATTCATGAAGAAATGAAATATTTTCCATCTTCTACTGAAATGAATTTTTTATCACTAAGTTTGCTTTGTAATTTTTGTCTTAATCGATAAAGATGAGTTTCATAAGTATGTGAATCAATCTCTTCTCCATGAGACCAAATATCTTTCATAATTTCTTGCTTGGTTGCCCCCTCTTTTTTCCCAGATAAATATAAAATAATATCCAATTCTCTTTCAGTTAATTTTGCAGATTTTTTTCCATATGAAATAGTTCTCTCATTTTTATCTAAATTATATTTTCCAATTTCTACCTTGGACTGGAATAAAAATTTAAATTTTAAAATCGCAAGTTTAATAATTTTTTCTAAATCCTGATAATTAACAGGAAGCTCTAAAAAACTACTCAGGACATTATCTTTTTTAATAGTTTTAAAATTTTCGCTTTTTTTAGAGAAAAAAATTTTTGGATATTTAATTTTTTTTAATTCTTTTAAATCTAGTTTTTCTAAATCATCAACAAAAAACAAAAAAACATAAACATCTATCAATGGAGTTTTTAATATCTCTTTAACTTCCTTGAAACTCTTGAGATTCTGTAAGTTATACTCAGTTTTCTGCTCCTGCATACACTCAAAAAAAACAGGTGACCCTACGGTAATGATTGAGTAATTTTGCATAACGATAAAATATAAATTTATATGATTATAGTAAATAAAAACGGCACGCTTATGCACAATAAAAAGCTTTATAAATGTGCTTTAGGAAAACGCGGCATTACAAAAAATAAAAGAGAAGGTGATAAAAAAACACCTGGAGGAGTTTTTTCTCTTGGAAAGGTATTTTATCGAAAAGACAAAATTAAAAACCTGAAAACCAAACTAAAAAAAGTCATTATCAAAAAGAATATGGCATGGTGCGATGATTCTGAAAATAAATCTTATAACAAACTGATTTTTACAAATGATAAAAGTAAAGAAAAGCTTCATCGAAAAGATAATCTTTATAATATAATTATAGTTATTAATTATAATGTTAGACCTGTTAAAAAAAATAAAGGTAGCGCAATCTTTATTCATTTAGCTAGAAAAAATTATACAGGCACAATGGGATGTATCGGTTTAAAGAAAAAAGATTTAATTGAGATTTTAAAAACCTTAAAAAAAAGTACAAAGATTAAAATTCTTACCTAGTCTCTTGCTCCAAAAATTTTACTTCCAACTCTTACGTAAGTCGCTCCATTTGCTCCAGCCTCTAAATAGTCATGACTCATGCCCATACTAAGCTCTTTTAAATTCAGCTTTATCGATAACTCACGTAAAATTTCAAAATGTTTTTTTGAGTCCTCTTCTACTGGAGGAATGCACATTAAGCCTATAATATCTATTTTTTTTTGAGCATAATTATAAAGCTGTTCTGTATTTTCTATACTTACACCAGATTTTTGATCTTCATCTCCAGTGTTAACTTGTAAGAAATATTTTCTTTTTAAATTGAGATTTGTTTCAGCTGAAGCAAGTGTGTCTACTAACTTTTCTCTGTCTACTGAATGAATATAATGAAACAACTTTACAGCGTCTTTAGATTTATTTGTTTGTAAGCCGCCAATAAGATGAAGTTGAATATTGTTATTTATTTTTAAAAGCTCTTCCCATTTTCTTTTAGCCTCTTGAACTTTATTTTCTCCATAGGCTAAATGCCCATGATCGATAAGGGGCTGTATGTGGGACAATTCAAATGTTTTACTTACTGCAATAATTTTCGAATTGATATTATTCGAAACCAATTCTTTTTTAATATTTTCTAAATTTTGTACTATACTCATAAAAATGTTTAAAATTTTTTTTTATATTAATGAATTAAACGATATTCAAAAAGAAAATCTTAATCAACTAAAGAATATAAATATTATTTACAGAAATTACCAAAAAACTGATTACCTTGGTAATGCTTTCAAACTTCAAGATTATTGCAAAAAAAGAAAATTTAGACTCTATATTTCCAATGACGAAAAGTTAGCCATAAAACTTAGGTCTTATGGTTTATATATACCAAATTTTAATAACAAAAAAAAATATTTAAAATCAAGTCTACATCTTATTGGTTCTGCTCATAATGAAATTGAATTACGTAAAAAAATTAACCAAGGCTGCAAAGAGATCTTTATCTCACCTATTTTTAATACTTATTCAGACTCAAACAAAATTGGCAAAGGCTTGAATTTTTATCAAAGCTTAATGTTAAAATTTTCGAAGATACACATCCATGCATTAGGTGGCATTAATGAAAAAAACATAAAAAAAATAATTCTTCTTAAAGGAAGAGGTTTTTCATCAATTAGTATGATTGATAAAAAAATGAAAAAAGACTTCATTTCCTATCTTAATTTAATTGCTACAAACCTTTAAATAAGTAAATTCACATCATGCACCTAGAAAAGTTTAACCCTTCAGTAGTCGATAAAAAATGGCAAGAATATTGGGATAAAAATAAAGTATTTCAAGCTTCGAAGTCAAAAGATAAACCTAAATACTACTGCCTTGAAATGTTTCCTTATCCATCAGGTAAAATTCATATGGGTCACGTCAGAAATTATACTTTAGGAGATGTCATCGCTAATTACAAAAGATTAAGAGGTTTTAATGTTTTACATCCTATGGGCTGGGACTCTTTTGGAATGCCAGCAGAAAATGCAGCTATGCAAAAAAAACTCCACCCTAAAGACTGGACGTTAAACAATATAGAAACCATGAAGAGTCAATTAAAATTACTTGGGTTTTCAATTGACTGGGATAGAGAGATATCAACGTGTAATGATGATTATTACAAGCATCAACAAAAATTTTTTCTTGATCTATTAAAAAAAGGATTAGTTTATAAAAAAGAAAGTCTAGTTAACTGGGACCCAGTAGACAATACAGTTTTAGCTAATGAACAAGTTATAGATGGTAAAGGCTGGAGATCTGGTGCTCAAGTTATTCAAAAAAAACTTTCACAATGGTTTTTTAAAATTACAGCTTTTGCAGATGATCTAGATGCATCATTAAATACTCTTAATGAATGGCCCGAAAAAGTAAAAATTATGCAAAAAAACTGGATCGGTAAATCAGTTGGATGTGAGCTAAATTTTGAAATTAAAGATGATAATAAAAAAATTACTGTATTTACAACTAGACCAGACACTATTTTCGGAGCATCTTTCATAGCTCTTGCTGTTGATCACCCTCTATCAAAAAAATATGAAAATGATGAAAAATATTTGGACTTCAAAGAGGCTTGTTACAAAACAGGGAATACAGACGAAGCAATAGCTAAAACAGAAAAGCTTGGGTTTAAAACTGATTTCGAAGTTTTGCACCCATTTATTAAGGATAAAACTTTACCAGTCTTCTTTTCAAATTTTGTTCTTATGGAATATGGAACAGGTGCAATTTTTGGCTGTCCTGCTCATGATCAAAGAGATTTAGATTTTGCTAACAAATACAAATTAGAAGTAACGCCCGTCATACTTCCAAAAGATCAAAAAGCTTCTGATTTTAAAATTGAAAATGAAGCATACACCGGTGATGGAAAAATTATTAATTCAGATTTTTTAAATAACTTTAGTGTTAAGGAAGGAAAAGCTAAAGTCATCAAGGAAATTGAAAAGAATAAATTTGGAACGGCAAAAACAACATTTAGATTAAGAGATTGGGGAATTTCAAGACAAAGATATTGGGGTTGTCCTATTCCTGTAATGTATGATGAAAAAGGTGAGGCTATACCAGTCCCAGAAAATGAGCTTCCGGTAAAACTTCCTGAAGATATTAATTTTGATAAACCAGGTAACCCATTAGACCAACATCCAAACTGGAAAAAGGTTAAGTGTTCTAAAACTGGAAAAGAATTAATAAGAGAAACCGATACACTAGATACTTTCGTAGATTCATCATGGTACTTTTTAAGATTTTGTTCAAGTAATAATTCAAAAGAAGGATTTTCAATCGATGATGCAAAATACTGGATGCCAGTTGATCAATACATTGGTGGAGTAGAGCACGCTATTTTACATTTGCTTTATTCAAGATTTTTTACAAGGGCAATTACAAAAGATACCAACCTTGAAATAAAAGAACCATTCAAAGGTCTATTCACACAAGGTATGGTTTGCCACAAAACTTTCAAAAATGAGAAAGGCGAATGGGTTTTTCCTGAAGATGTGATTGAAGAAAATGGTAAATACTTTGATAAAAATAGCAAAGAGACAATTAAAGTTGGACCTTCAGAATCCATGTCTAAATCAAAGAAAAATGTAGTTGATCCTCAAACAGTAATTAATCTTTATGGTGCAGATGCAGTAAGGTGGTTTGTTTTATCTGATAGTCCGCCAGAAAGAGATATTCAATGGAGTGATGAAGGAATTTCTGGATCTTATAAGTTTATTCAAAAAATTTGGACAATTTCTGAAATGATACAAAATATTGAGGAAAAAAATAAATTAAATGACGAAGAAATTAGCCAAAGTGAAAAGTTAATAAATAAACTCGTTAAAGAAATTACGTACAATATTGAAAACTTTCATTTTAATGTGGCAGTCGCCAAATTTTATGAGTTTTTAAACTTTCTATCTAAAAAATTGCATGAAAATAAATCAGAAAAAATTTTATTTAAAAAAATGTTCAAAGAGTTTTTAGTTTTAATATATCCTTTTACACCTCACATAGCGTCTGAATGTTGGGAGAAAAACTATGGTAATAAAGAAATTCACATATCAGCATGGCCAGCATATGATGAAAAATTAATCAAAGAAGACAAAATCAACATTGTTATTCAGATTAATGGAAAAAAAAGAGCATTACTTGATGCAGAACCTGACCAAAGTGAAGAGAAGATATTTAATGAGTGTTTAGAGGTTGAAAACGTTAAAAACTTTGTATCAGGAAAAAATATCATAAAAAAGATATACGTTAAGAATAAATTAGTTAATATTGTCATTAAATGAAAATATTTAAACAATTTTATCTTTTTATTACTTTGCTTTTTTTTGCATCGTGTGGCTTCTCACCAATGTTAAAAAATGTTGATCTTAGCGATATTAAAATAAATAAGATTGATTACTCGGGCCCAAGTGGGCTAACATATTATCTAAAAAGTAACCTTAATATGCCAATCAGTAAAGCATTGAAAGATGCTTATTCTTTAAAAATAAATATTGGAGAAAGTACTGCTTCTGTAACCAAAAATACTGCAGGAATAACAACGGAGGAAGAGATTACAGTCACAATTAATTTTCAAATTTTTGATAGCAAAAGAAAACAAATTGGCGAGGAAAATCTAAGTGATGGAAGAGTAGTAAGTGTAACAAACAATGTATCTACAGATGACGAGGTTAAAAGAATTGAAAAAGAAAATATTATTACAAATTTAATTCAACAACTTACTTTTGCCGTTAGGGCAAAAATCATATCTAGCCAACAATGATAATTAAAAGTTTTTCAATTAATTATGAAAAACTTTTTTCAGATTACAAAATAAACTTAATTTATGGTGAAAATTTTCATTTAAAAACCGAAATCCTAAGTAAATTAACTCAAATTTTTAAAGAAAATGAATTCAAAACAAAATTTATTAAAGAAGATGAATTATTAAAAGATATTGAAATATTAGATAATTATTTAAATCAAGATAGCTTGTTTGGTGAAAAAGAAATTTTAATTATTCAAGAAGCGTCGGATAAACTATTAGATTACATAAATTTTTCAGAAATAGATAAAAAATTAATTCTAGTTACTGATAACCTTACAAAAAAAAGTAGCTTAAGAAATAAAGCTGAAAAAGAAAAAATAATATCTTGTATTGCATGCTACGAAGATGATGAAAAAACACTACAATCTTTGCTTAGAAATGGATTAACAAAACTTGATATAAAGGTTCCCTATGAAGCTATAGATCAATTATTTAATATTAATAAGCTCAATCGAAATGACATCAATAGTGGATTAGAAAAATTAGAACTTATTACAAAAGATAAAAAATTAGACAGTGAATCATTTTCTTCACTATTTAACACTACATCATCATTTGATGCTTTTGAAATATCTAACGCTTTATTGTCAGGGGACAAAAAAGCATTAAATAAAATACTCTCAAGTTTTTATCATTTTTCTATTAACTTCAATGAAGTGCTTGGCCCGCTAAAATACAAAATAAACAAACTAATTGATATTTATGAATATAATGAAAATGAAACTAAAATTACGGTATTAGTTGACACTTATAAACCACCAATTTTCTGGAAAGAAAAAAACATTATCCAAACACAATTGTCTAAATGGAATAAAAACGAATTAGATACATTACTAGACAAAATTAATGAAATTGAAATACTATGTAAGCTTAACTACGAAATCGCAGAAACAATTTTTAACAAGTTCCTTTTAGATATTGTGACGAAAAGGGTATTAACTAATACTTACTTTTAACATTAGCAACAAGCTGATTTAGTTGATCTAGACCTTTATATTCAAAAGTAATCTTACCTTTATTATTTTTCTTATTATCAATAATAACTTTCATGCCTGTTTTTTGTTCTAATGAATTCTCTAAATCTTTAATATTAGGATCAATGTTTCTAATTTTAATTTTTTTAGAAAAGGTTGCTTTTTTTTTGCTGAGTAATTCAGCTTGTCTTACAGATAAATTTTTATTAATAATTTCCTTTGCTAGCTCAACATTATTATTTACATCAATTAAAGATCTAGCATGTCCTGGTGTAAGCAGACCGTTTGTAATCATGTCTTGAATTTCATTAGGAAGTCTTTTTAACCTTAGCGTATTAGCGATATACACCCTGCTCTTCCCTATCATCTCAGCGATTTTGTCTTGAGTATAACTAAACTTATCAATCAAAGTTTGATACCCTTCTGCTTCTTCTAACGCATTTAGGCCCTCCCTTTGAACGTTCTCTAAAACCGCGAATTCAGCGGCTAATTCATCGTCTGCATCAAGTAAAACTGTTGGAACATCATGAACTTTTGCCAGCTGGGCAGCTCGCCATCTTCTCTCTCCAGCTATAATTTCAAACTTACCATCTTTAGATTTTCTGACAGCTATAGGCTGAATAATTCCTCGTGTTTTGATGGATGTTGCAAGTTCATCAAGTTGTTTTTTGTCAAAATTTTTTCTTGGTTGATATTGATTAGGAACTAAAAGATGAATTGGTGTTTTATCTGTTTTAACATTTGAAAGTTCAACAACATTCTTTTTCTCATCATTATTACTATCACCTAATAACGCAGATAAACCTTTACCTAATCCTTTTGTTTTAATCATGCAGCATAGCTTCCATTTAGAATTTCGTTAGATAGTTCTTGATAGGCAATCGACCCAGAACTATTTTTATCATAAACAATTACTGGCATTCCATGAGATGGTGCCTCTGAAATTCTAACATTTCTTGGTATGACTGTTTTATAAACTTTTGAGCCAAAATATTTTCTTGCTTCCTGTTCAACTTGACTAGAGAGTTTATTTCTTCTGTCATACATAGTTAAAATTACACCTTGTATTGATAAATTTTTATTTAAATTTTCTTTTACTCTTTCAATTGTTTTGATCAGTTGTGAAACACCCTCCAATGCAAAAAATTCTGTCTGCAACGGTATAATTACTGTATCTGAGGCAACTAAAGCCATAATAGTAAGCAAACTTAAAGAAGGTGGACAATCAATAAGTATATGATTATATTGATTTTTTTCCTTTATTTGGTCTAAAACATCTCTTAAAAAGAAGGCTCTTTTACTCTCATCAGCAACCTCCGTTTCAAAACCTGAAAGGTCTTCGTTTGCACATATAATATCTAAATTTTCCGTTTTAGTTTTTGAGATAAATGAATTTGGATCATCATTTCTACTAACTAAAAATTCATAAATTGTTTTTTCTCTTTTACCTCTGTCAATTCCTAAGCCCGTGGATGCATTTCCTTGAGGATCTAAATCTATGACTAAAATTTTTTGTCCGCTTGATGCTAACGCATGCCCAAGGTTAATTGTCGATGTAGTTTTTCCAACACCGCCCTTTTGATTTATTATGGAAATTATTTTTGTCATTTATTTTTTAGATACACCTTTTATTACAAAAACTTTCGAACCCGAATTTGTGATACTTTCATGGTACTCACAATTTATTTCAAAATATTTTTTTGCTTCAATAAATTCGTCCATGAACTTTTCACCCTTCATTAAAATAATTTTTTTAAATTTTATTTGTGATTGATTAATTATATTAAAAAATTCTTTCATTGGCTTAAAAGCTCTGCTTACAAGCGTAGTAAAATTTTTTATTTCCATCTGCTTTACGTCACAGTTATGTATTTTAATATCAAGATCAAGAAAACTATTTGCTTTTTTCAAAAAATTCGACTTTTTTGGGCTTTTTTCAACAAGATGTGTTGAAAAGTTTAAATTGTGGTCTTTCTTGATTATATCCAAAATAATACCTGGCAGGCCAGCACCAGAACCTATATCTAGAACACTCTTATCGGTTTTATCGAAATATTTGATGATTTGTGCACAGTCTGCGTAGTGTCTCTCTATAGCCTCTTTTTCAGTGCTTTTTGATATCAATGATAATTTTTGATTATTTTCTAGCAAAAATTCGTGATATTTTGATATTTTTCCTAATGTTTCACGTGAAACACTCTTATCAAAATAATTTGATCGAATCATTTAAGCAGTATGCTTAAAATTATACCTTTTAGAATACGTTAAAAGAAGATTTATAGCTGCTGGAGTAATGCCCTCAATTCTTGAGGCCTGACCGAAAGTTTTTGGCCTAATAAGCTCTAATTTCTGCCTGATCTCATTAGATAGTCCGCTTATTGCTGAATAATCAATATTTTCAGGAATTTTCATGTTTTCATCCTTTTTAAATATCTCAATATCATCCACTTGCTTAGCGTAATAGCCAGAGTAATGATTATCTATCTCAATTTGCTCAATAACATCTCGATCGTAATCACCAAGACCAAAAATTGGTTTTAATTTATCAAAAGTTACACCTTTGTACCTTAAAAGCTCTAAACCATTCCTTTTAACACCGTCCTTTGAGATTTTAATACCATATTTAACTGCCTCATTAGGGGTAAAGGACCTGGAAGACAATTGAACTTTAAGTTTATTAATATTTTCCAATTTTTTTTCAAAATTTAGCAATCTTGACTCACTTAATATTTCTAAATCTTTCGCTATAGAAGATAATCTTAAATCTGCATTATCAGCACGTAAAGTTAATCTATATTCAGCGCGTGAGGTAAACATACGATAAGGTTCAGCAACACCCTTTGTTACAAGATCATCAATCATGACACCTATGTATGCTTGTGACCTATCTAATATAAATGGTTTTTTATTTTTACTTTGAAGAGCAGCATTAATACCTGCGATCAAACCTTGAGCTGCAGCTTCTTCATAACCAGTGGTTCCATTTATCTGACCAGCTAAAAACAAAGATTTAATTTTTTTTAATTCTAAAGTGGCATTAAGCTCTCTAGGATCAACATAATCATACTCAATAGCATAACCTGGTCTAATCATCTTAACATTAGATAAGCCATTGATTTTAAACAATATTTCCTCCTGTGCATCTGCTGGTAAGGACGTAGAAATACCATTTGGATAAATTGTATGGTCATCTAATCCTTCTGGTTCTAGGAAAATTTGATGTCTAGATTTATCTTTAAATTTTACAATTTTATCTTCAATAGAAGGACAATATCTCGGACCAACACTTTTTATGTTACCACTATACATTGCTGAACGTTTTAAATTTTTTTCAATAATTTTATGAACTTCATCATTAGTATAAGTCATAAAACATGAGACCTGATCAACATTAATTTGTTTACTATCTACTGAAAAAAAATAAGGATCATCATCTGCTTTTTGCTCTTCTAAAATTTCAAAATTAATTGTACGACCATCTAACCTTGGTGGTGTTCCAGTTTTTAATCTTGATAAATTTAAATTAAATTTTTTTAACTGTTCACTTAATCCAGTTGTTGGATCTTCACCGTGTCTTCCCCCTGGTTTCATTTCATCACCAATATGGATGACACCATTTAAAAAAGTTCCAGTAGTTAAAACAATTTTTTTTGCTCTTAACTCTTTTCCAGACTTTAAAATTAATCCAACAATTTCATTTTCATTAAAAATAAACTGAATTACAGGATCATAAAAAATGCTTAAATTACAGTGACTTATTAGGCATTCTTTCATGTATTTTTTGTATAATTTGCGGTCTGACTGCGTTCTGGGTCCTCTAACAGCTGGTCCTCGACTACGATTTAATAATCTAAACTGAATACCTGATGCATCAGCAACTTTTGGCATAACACCATCGAATGCATCTATCTCTCTAACAAGATGTCCTTTGCCCAATCCACCAATAGCTGGATTACATGACATTTCACCGATCGAATTTTCATTTGTTGTAACTAACGCAGTGTTAACTTTCATACGCGCAGATGCAGCAGCAGCTTCACAGCCTGCATGACCAGCACCAATTACAACAACGTCAAATTTTTCCATTGCTGGAATCTATTACTGCGAGATTTTTTTACAAGAGAGATTCGACTATTTTCCTATGCAGAAATCTTGAAATATTTTACCTAATATTTCCTCTACGCCAATAAAACCTACAATATGACCAAGGTTATTCGATGCTAATCTAAGCTCTTCTGCAGCTTTTTCTACTTCATCTGATTTGCTAATTTTAAGAAAATCATGAAGTCTATTTGAACATTTTTTTAATAGCGCTCTGTGTCTAACTCTTGAAATTAAAGTTGTTGATTGTGCAGTATCTATTTCAGATACAATTTTTTTTAATCTTAAATTTAATTTATTAATTCCAGTTTTATTTTTAATTGAAACTTCTATTAAATCTTGAAATTTATACCCTTTTAATACTTTGATGATTTTTTTTGCATTAAAACTTTTTTTATCTTTTTTATTAAGAATAATTAGCGTCTTATGTGTAATCAATTTTAGAATATTTTTTGGTATTTTCTTTTCGGTTCCATCTAGTATCAAAATGTCTAAATTGGCCTCATTACTGGCATTTAAAGCCAATTCTACACCTGTTTTTTCAATCTTGTTTTTAGCGTTCCTAATACCTGCTGTATCAGTCAAAATCACTGGATAATTATTAATATGATATTTAACCTCGATAATATCTCTTGTGGTTCCTTTAATGCTTGAAACTATTGCGGCTTGTCTTTTAACTAATAAATTTAAAAAACTGGATTTACCGGCATTTGGAGGTCCTATTATTGCTATTTTAAAACCATCTCTAATTATCTCTCCCATAGTTTCGTCTAACATTTCATCAATATCAGAAACTATAGATTTAATTTTTTCTTCGTTATTTTTTAAAATCCCTTCTGGTAAATCTTCTTCTGAAAAATCTATTGATGCTTCCGTCTTACTTAGAACATCAAGAATAGTTTCTCTCCACTCTAAAAATTTAGGACTACTATTTTTAAGTCTAAGGGCTTGTATTCTTTGTGCTTCTGTTTCAGCTTGCAAAAGGTCAGCGATGGACTCTGCCTCATAAAGATTTATCCTGTTGTTTTGATAAGCAGTTTTAGTAAACTCTCCTGGCTCGGCTAATCTGCAATCTTTTCTATCACCTAAATCTTCTAACAACTTATTAATAACTGCCTTGCTTCCATGTATGTGAATTTCAATTAAATGCTCACCGGTATAACTCTGACCTTCTGGATACCAAATTAAAATTCCTTCATCTATTAGTTCGCCTTCTTGATCATAAAAAGATTTTAGTAATGCTGATCTTGGATGATCAATAACTGTCCGTGTTATTTGATTTGCAATCTGTAAAGCGCTATCTCCAGAAATACGAATGATAGCTATGCCTGATACACCAGGAGGAGTTGATAAAGCATAGAAATTCATGATAAAAATATATCAAATATGAAATTAAAAGGAACACCGCTTCAAGTTAAAGTTTGGAAATACCTAATGAAAATTCCAAAAGGAAAAACTAAAACATATTTAGAAGTTGCTAAAGCAGTTGGAAAACCAAAAGCGGTAAGAGCGGTAGCAAACGCAATAGGAAAAAATCCATATCCTATAAAAATTCCATGTCATAGAGTAATTCGCTCAGATGGTGGGTTAGGGGGGTATTCAGGTCCAGGTGGAGTTAAAACGAAAAAAAAATTATTAGCTTCAGAGCGATAAGCCTTCATCAGCAAATTTTATTATTTCATTTTTTAAGTCTGGAAATTTATCTAATTGCCTAAACCCACTTTTTCTTAAATTTGATATTTGATTATTATTGAATTTGAAAATTCTTCTTATTAAATCAATTGAAGATGCAAAGATAAAATTATTAATTTTTGTTTTTTTCTCATATTCCTCGAGTAATGAAAAGTCTCCAAAATCATAACCATATTTTTTCTTATTTTGATAAACATCATAAAGCTGCTTGATATCTCTCACCGTCATATTCCATCCTTGCCCAGCAATTGGATGAATACGATGACTTATATCTCCTATGTTAATCTTTCTGGGTTCAATTCCACATGTTAAAAAATTAAATTTTAAGGAAAAACTTTCAATTTTTGAATTCAATTTAACATTTTTATAAATCGAAAAATTAGAATTTAGATACTTCTCCAAAGATAATTTAGAATTAACTATTTTTCTCATCTCAGAATATTTAGATAATGACCACACAAGTGAAGTGTTATTTTGATTTATGGGTAAAAAGGCCAGGGGACCATCATTTAAAAAAAATTGTCTTGAGCAGTTATTTAAAAGTTTTTCATGTTTAATAATAAAAGTAAAAGCATCTTCTTTATAGTCCCAACTTAAATCTTTTTTCTTTGTATCATTATAAACAGTATTAATAGTGAGGGCGTATTTGTTAGGTGAAAAAACTTTTTTAATTTTTAGATTTTTAATTTCTCCAGAAAGCTCTTCATAAAGTTTGTCTTTTAAAACAATATAACTCAAAGGAATTTTTTTTGTTTTGTTATAAAAAATACTATCTGGATCTAAATAATCTTTATGGTTTTCATATAGCTTAATTGAATTGATTGAATTGCTAATTTTTTCCAAATTTTTTAATTTTAACTTTTTTAAAAAATTAAAACTATCATTTGAGATAGATATCGAGGCAACAGAAGGCTTTGGCTTAAAACCTCTTTTTCTAACTAGCTCCACAGGGTAACCTAGTCTGAATAAGGCAAGTGCAACAAGATTGCCTGTTAAACCGTCACCAATAATACCAACTTTTTGAATAATTTTTTTATCCATTTTTTATCAATCTTATAAAAAATGTTAAAAAGTAACAAAGGTTGATTCGTTAAATTTTAAATATGCTACAAAAAGTACTAAATTTTTTAAAACTAAGACTTATTGAAGTCTCAGGTCTTGTTATATTAACATTTTCTATATTTTATCTTTATTCAGTTGCAACTTACTCGCCAGAAAACGCTACACTGATTACGCCAGGCAAAACTGAAGATTTAGTTTTGTTGAATTATAGTTTTTATATATCAGACTTTTTATTACAGGCTTTTGGCCTTTCTTGTTTTTTACTTTTTGTAAATTTTTTTATTTGGAGTTGGTTAATCATTATACAAAAGTCTGTATCTAGTATTACTTTCAAATTTTTATTTATCGTTATTTACCTTTCGTTTTTTTCACTTGGACTAAAAATATTATTTGATCAAAGCTTTTGGTTACCTGACAATGGTAATGGAGGATTTTTAGGTGCTTACCTTATTAGTTTTATTCCTTTAGATTTTTATACCTTTAATTCAATTATTGCTTATTCATCTTTAACTATTGGAACAATTTTTTTTATATTAAGCTTAGGTTTAAATTTTTCGGAATGGGTAACTGTTTTAAAAAAAATTAGTTTAATTTTAATAGTGCCTGTTAAATTTTTAAAAATTATATTTAAAAAGGCAGGAACAATTGATCAACCTGTTGTTCAAGAAGAAACTGAAGAATTAATTCCTACAATTAATAAAAGCTTTAAACCAAAACCAATGGAGACACAGGCAAGTCTTCCCCTGGATACAAAAGGGAATTTTTCATTTAAGTCTGGAGAATACAAGCTACCGCCAACTGATTATTTGAACCAGTCAAAAAGTAATAAGAATTCTGATACTTTAACAAATGACCATAAAGAATTATCTAAATTTTTAGAAAGCACACTTTTAGACTTTGGTATTATGGGCAAAATTAAAAAAGTAAGCCCAGGTCCAGTTGTTACTCTTTATGAATTTGAACCAGCTGCAGGAATTAAAACTTCTAAAATTGTAAATCTTACTGATGACATTGCAAGAAGCACTAGCTCAATATCTACGAGAATAGCTCCTGTCCCTGGAAAAAATACGATAGGTATAGAAATACCAAATAAAGAAATTGATCCTGTAAATTATAGACAAATTATCGAAAGCAAAGAGTTTGCTAATCCAAATATCAATATTCCAATTACTTTAGGAAAAACTATTGCAGGGTATCCGATTGTTGGTGACCTAGTAAGTATGCCTCACTTACTTATCGCTGGAACAACTGGATCTGGAAAATCAGTTTGTATCAATACATTAATTTTGTCTGTACTTTATCGACATACTCCTGAAACATGTAAACTTATTTTAATTGATCCTAAGATGTTAGAATTGTCAGTTTATCAAGGCATTCCTCATTTATTATCTCCGGTTATTACTGAACCCAAAAAAGCAACTTCAGCATTGAAATGGACTGTAAGAGAAATGGAAACGCGTTACAGAAAAATGACCGAAGAAGGAGTCAGAAATATTTCAGGGTTTAACGAGAAAGCAAAAAAAGAAGGTAAAAAAGTTATGCCTTACATCATTGTTGTTGTTGATGAGATGGCAGATTTGATGATGGTATCTGGAAAGCAAGTTGAAAATTATATTCAACGTCTTGCACAAATGGCTCGAGCTGCAGGTATTCATATTATTACGGCCACTCAAAGACCAAGTGTTGATGTGATTACTGGTACAATTAAGGCTAATTTTCCAACTCGGATTTCATTCCAAGTGACATCAAAAATAGATAGTCGTACTATTTTAGGTGAGCAAGGAGCTGAACAACTATTGGGAAAAGGAGATATGTTGTTCATGTCATCAGCAAGTAGAATGATAAGAATTCATGGACCTTTTGTTTCAGACTCTGAGATCGAAAAAGTAAGTACCTTTTTAAGATCACAAGGATCACCAACCTATATAGATGATATTACTAAAGTTGAGGATAATGACAGTGTATCTGAGGGAGGAATAGATTCATCTGATAAAGATGAGCTTTTTAATCAAGCAGTTGAGTTAATTAAAAATGAAGGCAAAGCTTCAACCAGTTTTTTACAAAGGAAATTACAAATTGGATACAATAGAGCTGCAAGAATTATTGATCAAATGGAAGAGGCAAAAATTATAAGTCCTGCAAATCATACTGGTAAACGTGAAATTTTACCGTAATGAGATTTTTCATTATTTTATTTTTAATAATATTTTATCCATTTAATTCTTTTTCAAATATTACTGATGATATTGCAAAAAAACTAAACGAAACCAATAATCTCATTTTCTCATTTGAACAGAAATCTAATAATTTAAATGAAATAGGTGAATGCTACTTGCTCTTTCCAGGTAATTTAAAATGCATTTATAGTGGTGAAGAAGGAAAAGAAATTTATGTAAAAAATAATAGTTTATATATTATTAAACATAAGTTTAAGAGATCGTACAGATATCCAATAAAAAACTCTGCTTTTAATATTGTGCTAGATAAAAATAAAATCTTAGAAAATCTCAAATCTATTGATCAATCAAAAATAGGCTCTCAAAATGACAATTATTTTTATGAGATTAGAACAGATGATGGTGTGTTTGTGAAAATATTTTTTAACAAAAAAACAAAGCTTTTAAGAGGGTGGGAGACTATTAGCTATAATCAGGAACCTGTAAAATTCACTATTATAAACCCTAAAATAAATACTGAATTTAAAGAGAAATTTATTTTACCAAATTACGGTTTTTAAACTCTTACTTTTTCTTTTTTAAAAATATTCATCCCTCTTGCTATATAATTTCTTAAAGCGTGAGGATGATCCAAGGTGCAAGTGTGGACCCAGATACGATTAGGCTTGTGGTTCCATCCAGACCTTAATGCATGAGTTAATAAATAACCACCAAGTCCTTGTCCAAAGTATTCTTTAAAAATTCCAAAATAAGATATCTCTACTTCTTTTTTGTCCTCATGGTTCAAGTACTCATAAAATCCAGCTACATCTTCACCAACTTTAGCTACACAAAACTTTAATTTTGATTGATTTAGGTAATTATCCCATTCTTTTAAGGACCAAGCCAATCTATCTTTCCAATGAAAGTCTTCTCCAATTTTTTGATATAAAAATTTACAAAACTGAGGGTCTTTTTTTTCACTCTCTTCAATTTTTAAATTTACTATTCCACATTCAGCAGGAATTAAATCTAATTTAGAATTTGTTTCTAGAAAATACCTTTGAATATTCACTACTAAACTTTTCTTAAACCTCTTAGACCCATTGGTTCACCACCCATAACATGATAATGAAAGTGAGGTACTTCTTGGCTACCATCTGGACCAGTATTTGCAATTAACCTAAAACCATTACCACCTTCGGTTAAAGATACTTTTGTAATCTTACAAACTTCAGCAACAGCTTGCATTAATGAAACAATTTCATCTTTTGATGCATTTTTAGAAAAATCATCAACATCAGTGTAAGCACCTTTTGGAATTACTAATACATGTACTTTTGCAAGTGGACTAATATCTTTAAATGCCAAAACATGATCATTTTCAAATACTTTATCACAAGGAATTTCACCTCTTAATATTTTTGCAAAGATATTATTTGTATCGTAACTCATTGTCTTTTTCTGTTAGCTTTTTCTACAAGACCAGAAACGCCTTCTCTTTTCTTTAATTCATTCATGACATCTTCGACTTTCACATTGTTTGCCTCTAACAAAACAAGAATATGATACATAACATCAGCTGCCTCGTGCACTTCATTTTTCTTCTCATTTAATGCTTCGACAAGTTCTTTAATTTCCTCCATGACTTTCTCGCGGCAAAGACTGTTATTATCTAATAATTTTTTTGTATAGGACTCATGTTCTGATGAGTTTTTTCTTTCTCGTATTGTTTTAATTAAACCTTCTAAGACCTCAAACATGCTATAATCTTACAGGAACATTTTCTTTTTTTAAATACTCTTTTGCCTCTTGAATTGAATATTCCCCAAAGTGAAATATGGAGGCAGCCAATACTGCACTTGCACCACCATCCAAAATACCATCTTTTAAATGCTGAAGGTTGCCAACTCCGCCTGAGGCTATAACTGGAATATTTAAACTTCTTGATATTTTTTTTGTTAATTCAATATCATAACCATTTTTAGTTCCATCTCTGTCCATAGAGGTTAAAAGAATTTCTCCTGCACCATTTTTTTCTGCTAATTTAGCAAACTCTAATGCATCAAGCTCTGTTGCTTCTCTTCCGCCATGAGTAAACACAGTCCATTTATTTTCTGCAGTTTTTTTTGCATCAATCGCAACAACAATACATTGTGAACCAAATTTATTTGAACTTTCTTTTATTAACTCAGGATTTTTAATTGCTGCAGTATTAATAGAAACTTTATCTGCACCAGCTAATAAAAGTTTTCTAATATCTTGAATTGATCTTACGCCACCACCAACCGTTAAAGGCACAAAACAACACTCGGCAGTTTTTTTTACCGTATCTAATAAAATATCTCTTTTGTCACTTGATGCTGTAATATCTAAAAAACAAATCTCATCAGCACCATTTTTATTATAAACTGAAGCTTGTTCTACAGGGTCTCCTGCATCAATAAGATCAACAAAATTAATTCCCTTAACAACTCTTCCATCTTTGACATCTAAACAAGGTATAATTCTATTTTTAAGCATTAAATTTTACCAATTCATTTAGATCAATTAAGCCATCATAAATTGCTTTTCCTACAACAACACCAGAGATTTTCTTTTTAGACTTGATCAGTTTAATATCATCAATACTTGATACACCACCCGATGCTGTTACTGGAATATTTGAACTCTCAGCCATCTTAAGCGTGTCATCAATATTAATTCCTTGCTTCATCCCATCTTTATTAATGTCAGTAAAAATAATACTTTTTAAAGGTAGGTTTTTAATAGTTTCTAAAAAATCAAAACATGAAATTTCTGTTTGATCTTTCCATCCCTTTAAAGCAATCATTTTATCTCTAACATCGAGGCCTACTGAAATTTTATTTTTATACTTTTGAGATATCTCGATTAATAAATCTGGATCATTTACTGCTGCAGTTCCCATCACTGCATTCTCAACTCCAAGATCAATGACTTCTTCAACAGTATCTTTTGTCCTCAACCCACCACCAACTTGAACTTTTAAACCAGTGCTTTGAATAATTTCTTTAATTGTTTTTAGATTTGATTTTTCTTTATGAATAGTTCTGTCAAGATCAACTACATGCAAAAATTCAAAGCCTTTATCCTCAAAGGCTTTAGCTTGTTCAATAGGAGACCTTGAATAAACTGTTTGTTGTTCAAAATCACCTTTGGTTAACCTTACACATTTTCCATCTTGAAGATCTATAGCTGGATAAATAATCATTATAATTTAATAAAATTTTCTAATATTTTTATACCATTTGCCTGACTTTTTTCTGGGTGAAATTGAGTCCCAAAAATATTGTCCTTTTCAATTGCTGATACAATTTCAGTTGAATAATTAGTTGTAGCAGAAATAAATTGGTCATTTTCAACATCAAAAGCAAAGCTATGAACAAAATAAAAATGGCTTTCATTTTCAATTCCTGAAAATAATTTTGATTTTTGATTAATGCTAATATTATTCCACCCCATATGTGGTAATTTCAAATTCTTATCTGTTAAATTAATTTTGTTTACTTTACCTTTAATCCAATCAAAGCCTTTACTTCCCCCATCCTCTTCTCCAAATGAAGAAAATAATTGCATACCAACACAAATACCCAAAATTGGTTTTTGTTTGACTAAAACAGCACTGGTTAGCTCATCAATCATTCCTTCTATTGATAAAAGAGATTGATAACATTGTTTAAATGATCCTTGACCAGGTAGCACTATTTTATCAAAATTTTTTAATTCATTTGCTAAATTAATAATTTTAACATCAGATTTATTTAAAATATTATTTGAAGCTAGTTCAACTGCTTTTGAGACTGACTTTAGGTTGCCAGACTCATAGTCAATGATAGCTATTTTCATTAATTGTTAAATAGTACCTTTGGTCGATGGTATTATATTTTCAGCTCTAGGATCGACTGTAACAGCTTCTCTTAAAGCTCTAGCTAAACCTTTATAACAAGACTCTATAATGTGGTGAGAATTATCACCGTAAATATTTTCAACGTGCAAAGTAATACCTGCACTTTGTGAGAATGCGTGATACCATTCTTTAAATAATTCAGTATCCATCTCGCCAAGTTTTTCTACAGCAAGTTTTACTTTCCAAACTAAATAAGGGCGATTTGATAAATCCAAAGAAACACGACTTAATGTTTCATCCATTGGTATGGTTGCACTTGCGTATCTTTTAATTCCTTTTTTATCGCCTAGAGCCTTTTTCAAAGCTTCTCCAAAGGCTATACCGCTATCTTCTGTTGTATGATGAAGATCAATGTGCAAATCACCTTTGGCCTCTAGATTAATGTCTATTAGAGAATGTTTAGCAATTTGTTCCATCATATGATCAAGAAAACCAATGCCTGTATTAATCTTGGACTGACCAGTACCGTCTAGGTTTACTTCAACATTAATTAAAGTTTCTTTTGTTTCTCTTTTAATTGAACCTTTTCTCATACTTTACTGAAGTATTTACCTCATTAAGAATTAAATTAACACCTTGAAGATAAAGGAATAATAACCACATATATTGAAAATGGAGCAAAATAAAGACAGACTAGATTGGCACGGAACAACGATCGTTCTAATAAGAAAAGGTAACGATGTTGTTGTTGCAGGTGATGGACAAGTAAGTATTGGCAATACTGTGATGAAAAGCACAGCTAAGAAAGTTCGTAAAATAGAAAAAAGAGATGTCATTGCTGGATTTGCGGGGTCAACGGCGGATGCATTTACACTATTTGAAAGATTAGAAGCAAAATTAGAAAAGCATGGCGGTCAATTAACTAGAGCCGCTGTTGAATTGGCTAAAGACTGGAGGTCAGATAAATATTTAAGAAGATTAGAAGCTCTAATGGCCGTAGCAGATAAAAAAAATAGTTTTATAATTAGCGGTAATGGAGATGTTTTAGAACCAGAACACGGTATTATTGCAATTGGATCAGGTGGAAATTATGCATTAGCTGCTGCTAGAGCAATGATTGATGATCCTAAAAAAACAGCCGAAGAGATTGCAAAAAAATCTATAGAAATCGCAGCTGACATTTGTGTTTTTACAAATCACAATATTACAACCGAAAAACTTTAATGGAAGAAAATCAAAAAATTGTTTCATTCTCACCAAGAGAAATTGTCTCTGAACTTGACCGATTTGTAATTGGCCAATCAGAAGCAAAAAGAGCTGTTGCTATAGCTTTGAGAAATAGATGGAGAAGACAAGAATTACCTGAAGAAATTCGTGAAGAAGTTTTGCCAAAAAACATTTTAATGATTGGTCCAACTGGTGTTGGTAAAACTGAAATTTCAAGAAGATTATCTAAATTAGCTGAAGCACCATTTATCAAAGTAGAAGCAACAAAATTTACAGAAGTTGGATACGTTGGTAAGGATGTCGAGCAAATTATCAGAGATTTAATTGAAATTTCGATTGCATTAGTAAAAGAAAGAAAACGAAAAGAAGTCTTAACCAAAGCTCAAATGTCTGCTGAGGAAAGAGTGCTTGAGGTGTTAGTTGGTAAAAACGCAAGTGGCGCAACTAAAGAAAGTTACAGAAAAAGATTAAGGGCAGGTGATTTAGATAACAACGAGATTGAAATTTCTGTTCAAGACAGCCCCCAAATGCCATCTTTTGATATCCCAGGAATGCAAGGTAGCGTTGGAATGGTGAGCATCGGAGATATTTTTGGAAAAGGCATGACTAAGAAGAAAAAGAAAAAAATGACTGTCAAAGAATCGTATGATTACCTTATTGAAGAAGAGTCTGATAAATTAATGGATAATGATCAAGTTTTAAAAGAAGCAAAATTTGCAGCTGAAAATAACGGCATTGTTTTTCTTGATGAGATCGATAAAGTTTCTGCAAGATCAGATGGTAGATCTGGAGCTGATGTTTCAAGAGAAGGAGTGCAAAGAGATTTGCTTCCATTAATTGAAGGGACAACAGTAAACACTAAACACGGTCCTATAAAAACTGATCATATTCTTTTTATCGCTTCTGGCGCATTTCAATTAGCTAAGCCTTCTGATCTATTACCAGAATTACAAGGAAGACTTCCTATTAGAGTAGAGCTTAATGCGTTAACTAAAGAAGATTTTATTAAAATTTTAAAAGAGCCTGATAACAGCTTAATTAAGCAATATACTGCCCTGCTTGGAACTGAAAAAGTAACACTTGAGTTTACAGATGACGCAATAGAAGCAATTGCAGAAATTTCTACTCATATCAACTCTACAATCGAGAATATTGGGGCAAGAAGACTTCATACAATTTTAGAGAAAATTTTAGATGATATCAGTTTTGATGCGCCAGATAAAAGTGGTGAAAAAGTTTTAATTAATAAGGCTTACGTTGATAAACATTTGGGTGATATTGCTAAAGATAAAGATTTATCAAAATTTATTTTATAATTTTTTTAAAAACACAATTATCGATCCTGACCCACCAAGTGTGATTGGACTTTGTTCAATTTTAATAATATAATCAGAAAAATTATTTTCGATATGTTCAGGAACAGCATATCTAAGCAAACTTAAATCTTTGGAAGCATATGGATCTTGTTCCTTATTTGAATGAAGGCCTTTTCCTGTGATAAATAATATTTTTCTAACTTTTTTTTCAATTGCATCATTTATAGTATTAGACACAACATCTAAAGCTTCGTGCATTTTAAGACCATGAAGATCTTTTCGAATATCAAATAATCTATCATTATTTTTTTCTTTAATTAAATTATCGAGACGAGCGTCTTTGTCTTCTATGCTATTAATATTTTCTATAAAAGATTGCCAATCTTTAAGGTCTTCTTCTGTCGGCTTAATGTTTGGTTTCTTCTTCACTTGATAACTCTGTTAAATACCAAGTTGGATCATTATTTTTTAAATCTTTTTCGAAGACCCAGACATCTGTAACTAATTTGATCTCTTCTGGATTTCCTTCAATTACTTCACCTTTGTCGCTCTTTAAACAATTTACGATTTCACTTACAAACTTTGTTTTTACTTTGTAAAAAGTATCTTTGTTATCAATATCTAAAATTTTCGTCTCTTTAATTCCAATAAACGACATCTGAGAAGAGATTTTTTTACTCTCTCTTTCTTTAATCACACCTTCAAAGTTTTTATATAAATCTTTTGTCAACAAAGGTTTTAAAGCCTTTCGATCTCCTTTAGCAAAAGCATTAATTATGATTTCATAAGCCGCTTCTGCTCCTTTTATAAAAATCTTTTCATCAAATTTTGTTGTGTCTTGCTTTATTTCGTCTTCAATAATAGGTTTGGTAAACTCTTCATTAGATTGGGCTTGGGTAAATCTTGCTTTCATAGGCATATTGTCAGCTCCCTTGCCTAATGTGCTTCTTAATCTCAATAAAATAAATCCCGCCATTATTGCGAGAAGTATTATGTCGATATATCCAAAATTTTCGCTCATTCTTGTAATTTCTTAAAAAGTAATTATTTCAATAATAAATGCAATTTACAATACTATTTTTAATAATTGTTCCATTAATTGAAATATATTTCATGATTAAGATAGGTGCTGTTATTGGAGCTTTCAATACCATACTAGCAACTTTATTGACTGCAGCTGCCGGCCTATATTTTGTTAAACTGCAAGGAATCTCAACATTATATTCAGCTGTAAACAGTATAAGAAATGATCAAACTCCATTTAAAGAAATACTAAGTGGTTTTTGTTTGATTATAGCTGCTCTATTTTTAATTATCCCTGGTTTTTTTACAGACACCATTGGTATTTTACTGCTCATACCTTTTACTAGAAATATAATTTTAAAGATATTTGTTAACGAAGAAAATTTAAATAAATCGAATAACCATGACGTAAACACGATAGAAATAGAAGCGGAGGAAATTGATGAACGAGACAAACAATGATCAAAAAAAATACGAAGTAGTTGCTAAATATATTAAAGATATTTCGTTTGAAATTCCTTCACCTGATAGTTTCGTCGATGCTGCCCAAAATCTTGGCTCATATGCCACTAAACTCGATTTAAATAGCAACCCTTACAAAAACAACTTAATCGAATTGAATTGTAAGTTTTTACTAGAAGCTCCTCAAAATATTCAAAACAAAATTCATGCGGAAGTATGTATATCAATTGTTTTCAAGCTAACTGATCCAAAAATGACAGCAGATGAAGTTAAAAAAACTATTTTAGTTTCAATACCGAGTGAACATTTTGAATTTATGAAAGATATCGTTACTTCACTGTTTCAAAAATCTGGTTTTAAAAATTTTAATTTTAATAAAACAATTGATTTTGAAGAGTTATACAAACAACAATTTGCTAATTAAGCATAGACGATTTAGGTAATTCTTTTTGAAGAAATTCTTTATGCAATCTTTTTTCCTCATTCGTAATTTGAGCTATAATTTGTTTTCGATCTTTAATATTTTTAACGTTTTTAATAGATTCATCTTGTGCGTTTAAATCAAACTCAAAAGTGGGTTCTTTCTTTTCAAATAGTTCTATGTAAACTTTAGCTAATAATTCACAATCTAAAAGAGCAGAGTGTTTTTGTCTTCTAGAGTTATCTATCTTAAAACGTTTACACAACGCATCAAGGCTGTTTTGTGCTCCAGGAAACTTCTCTCTAGCTATGTTAAGAGTATCAACGATATTGTCTTTTGAGATTTGTTTCTCGCCAACTTCTTTTAGTTCTTTATTTAAAAAAGCCAAATCAAACTCAGCATTGTGGATCACTAGCTTTTTTCCATCTATAAATTTTGTGAAATCTTTAGCTACATCGTTAAATTTTGGCTTATTTTTTAAAAATTCTTTTGAGATGCCATGAGTATCATAAGCGCCTTGGGATATTTCCATTTCTGGATTTAAAAAAACATGAAACTTTTCACCTGTAGGAATATGGTCCTCAATTTCTATGCAGGCAATTTCTATGATTTTATCATTTACTGATGATAAGCCTGTTGTTTCTGTATCTAACAAAACTTCTTTCATATAATTATTTTGTTTAATAAATTTTTAGCGTCTTTTTTAATCTTTGCACTATTAAAGTTATTTTTAACCACAAAATCAGCTTTTTCTTTTTTTAAACCTAAAGGTAATTGTAATGATTTTAGTAAGTTATATGTTTTTAAGTTAAAATTTTTCCTTTTTTTTAATTTAATCATCATTTTATTTTTTAAAGGATCTATAAAGACTAAAATATCTGTATTTAAGTTTAATTTATTTTCTAAAAACAAAGGTATATCTAAAACAACAGCTTTTTTGTTTTTATTTTTTTTTAAAAATTTATTCATTTCCTTTCTTACTAATGGGTGTACAATTTTTATAATTTTTTTTAGATTAGTTGGGTTTTGATTTATAATTTTAACTAAATCATTTTTATCAATTGGAAATTTATAAATATATTTTGGGAATGATTTTTTAAGTTTAGCATATAAATTTCTACTACTTTTGTATAAGTCAGAAACAATATTATCAGCATTAAATAAGGGAATATTTAATTGTTTAGCAAAAAAGGACTTACCTGAACCAATATCACCCAAGACTGCAATTCTAATCATTTAAAGTTTTTATAACCTCCTCAGTAATAACGGGCTCAACACCAGTCCATATTTTAAACGATGCTTGTGCTTGGTATAAAAACATCATTTTTCCGTTAGCAATCCTATTATTATTTTTTTCCGCTTCTTCCAAAAAATTTGTTTTTTCAGGGTTATAAATCACATCATAAAACAATTTATTTTTAATATCAGATAAATCCAAATTTAATTTATCATTTTTATTTAATCCTACGCTTGTCGCATTTATATAAACATCAGCATCTTTTATCTTTTCCCAGTCAATAATATCTAAATTATCGAACAAATCAGATAGTTTTTTTAATTTATCTTCTGATCTATTGGTTACAATAATTTTTCCAATACCCAAATTATTTAATGCTTCTATTATTGATGGTGATACACCACCTGCTCCTATTAAAAAAACTGACTTATTTTTAAAATTAAATTTTAAATCCTCTAAGGATTTTTGAAAACCCATGACATCAGTATTATGACCAATAATTTTACTTCCTGACTTATACAATGTGTTAACAGAATTAGTTTTAAGCGAAACTGTAGATAATTCATCTACAAATTCGATAATATTTTGTTTGAATGGCACAGTGACATTACAACCGAAAAGATTATCCGCCTTTAAATCTTTGATAATTTTTTGTAATTCTTCTTTTTCCAATAATTTTTTTTCATAGACAAAATCTAACTTATTTTGTTTTATCCAAATATTATGAATTTTTGGAGACAGCGAATGTTCTATTGGGTTTCCTATTACACAAAGTTTTTTCATGATAATTTATCAAGATAAGGTTTGAGTTGTTTCATTGGCAATCCTTGAATTGAATCAATATCACCGCTAATTTTTTCAAACAAATTTTTTCCTTGGCCTTCGATTTGATATACTCCATATTTTAGCATAGTTTCTAATTCAATTTTTTCTAAATAATTTGATATTTCTTTATCAGATAATTTCTTCATTTTTAGAAGGCATGTATCGTGAAAATGAGAAATCATACTACCCGCTCTAGATACACAGATTGCTGAGTGAAGCATGTGTGTTTGGTTATTTAGGTTGTGTAAAATATTTTTGGCATCTTCTAAATTTTTTGGTTTATCAATGTTTTTTCCGTTTAAATCTAAAGTTTGATCTGCGCCAATCACTACGTCGTTTAAAAATTTAGAACTCACTCTGTTTGCTTTCAGTTCAGCTAAGTTTTTTGCAATTTGTAATGGTGTGGCGCCATTATAAATTAGTGATAATTTAATTTCGTCCTCATCCACACCAGATGAGTATTGTTTCACATCATAGTTATTGTTTTTTAAAATTGTAAATCTAATTCCACTATTAGAGGCTAAAATTAACTTATTAATCATTAATTTTTTGTTTTTCAATTTCAAAAATTTTAATAATTGAAGCAGCACTTTCTTCTACAGATTTTCTTGTTACATCAATCATTGGTATTTTTTTTGAATTAAATAATTTTTTTGCTTCATATATTTCTTTTTCAATATTACTCATATCAGCATAAGTTGATGATTTTTTATCGTTCAAAATTGTAATTCTTGTTTTTCTTACATCTGAAAGTCTCTTTGGATCAATTGTTAAACCAATCTTTACAGCTTTTGATTTATAGATATCTTCAGGTAAATTTTGATGAAGAACGAGGGGTATATTAGAAACCTTATAACCTCTTTCACCTAAATAAATTGAAGTTGGTGTTTTACTAGTTCTGCTTACTCCAAAAATTATAATGTCTGCGTTTACGGCTGTATCTAATCTTTGTCCATCATCATGCTGCAGTGTAAATTGCATTGCTTCTATTTTTTTATAATATTCTTTATTTAGTTGATGTTGCCCACTTGGTTTAAGGGTGGCTTTCTGATCAAAAATTTTTTCAAATTGTGGGATCAAATAATCTAATAAACCAAAGCATGGAATGTTAAATGTTTTGCATTCGTTAATGATATGATTTGTGGTTTGTTTTTCTACAAGCGTATAAAGAATAATGGGGTTTTCTGCTTTTTTACATGCCTCAATTAATGTTGCGGTTTGAGTAGTTGTTCTCATGAAAGCAAAATGATGAATTTTGTAATTATTATCTGGAAACTGAGCTTTTAATGCTAAATAAATTCTATCAAGAGTTTCTCCCGTAGAGTCTGAAACTAAGAAAAAGTTGAAAGTTTTGTTCATAAATATGTTTATAAAGATTTTATAACAACTTTATATCAATAGAGTTAAAAAAATTTAAATTTTATCTATAAACATTACAATTTTAATAATAAATTATTAGACTTAAATTTTTATATCTGATTATCTTGAATTAAGTGAATAAGTATAAAATTCCTTTAATTTTAATATCTGTATTGTTTATAAATATGTATATTTAGTTATTAAATAATTAACCCCGTTATAAACATTCCCTAATAATAAAACTAATTTATATAATTATAACTATTATATTATTACCTAGATGTTTATCAGATATTGCAAATTATTAAAAAATTAGTTATAAGAGTATTTCATCACAACAAAACTTTTCCACTATGAATTTACAAGAACTTAAAGATAAATCACCCGCTGATTTAATATCAGAAGCAGAAAAGCTTGGTATTGAAAATCCAAGTACGCTTAGAAAACAAGAAATATTATTTGCAATATTAAAAAAGCTTGCTGAAAAAGGCGAGCAAATAACTGCTACAGGTGTGTTAGAAACTTTACAAGATGGATTTGGTTTCCTAAGAGCTATGGAATCAAATTATTTACCGGGGCCTGATGATATTTATGTAAGCCCAAGTCAAATAAGAAGATTTGGTCTTAGAAAAGGAGATACTGTCGAAGGAGAAATTAGAGCCCCAAAAGATCAAGAAAGATATTTTGCATTACTAAAAGTTAATAAAATTAACTTTGAAGACCCTGAAAAAACTAAACATAAAATAAACTTTGATAACTTAACACCATTATATCCAGATGAAAAAATTAAGTTAGAAATTGAAAAAACAAAGATAGAAAAAAAGACAGACGTAACCGCAAGAGTTATTGATTTAGTTTCGCCAATCGGAAAAGGACAAAGATCTTTAATTGTTGCCCCTCCAAGAACAGGAAAAACCGTCATTTTACAAAATATTGCAAATTCAATAACTGCAAATCACCCAGAGATTTATTTAATAGTATTGCTAATTGATGAAAGACCAGAAGAAGTTACAGATATGCAAAGAACAGTTAATGGTGAAGTCGTAAGTTCTACATTTGATGAGCCAGCTCAACGACATGTTCAAGTTGCTGAAATGGTAATAGAAAAAGCAAAAAGACTTTGTGAACACAAAAAGGATGTTGTTATATTATTAGACTCAATAACAAGATTGGGTAGAGCATATAACGCTGTTGTTCCAAGTTCAGGTAAAGTTTTAACTGGTGGTGTTGATGCAAATGCACTTCAAAGACCAAAGAGATTTTTTGGCGCTGCTAGAAACATCGAAGAAGGTGGTTCTTTAACTATAATCTCAACCGCTTTAATTGAAACAGGCTCAAGAATGGATGAAGTAATTTTCGAAGAATTCAAAGGAACAGGTAATTCAGAAGTGGTCCTTGATAGAAAAGTTGCTGACAAAAGAACCTACCCAGCAATTGATGTTGCCAAATCTGGTACAAGAAAAGAAGAATTGTTGTTTGAAAAAGACGAGCTATCTAAGATGAATGTACTAAGAAGAATTATTAATCCCATGGGATCTATGGATGCTATAGAGTTTTTAATAGGCAAATTAAGAGAGACAAAAAATAATGGAGAATTTTTTGACTCTATGAACAAAGGTTAATCGATTTTTTTAGCTTCTTCTATTAACATTATTGGAATTCCATTTTTTATTGGATAAGCAAGCTTAGAAGTTTTAGCAATTAAGCAATTGCTTTCTTCATCATAAATTAACTTTTCTTTTGAATGAGGACAAACAATTGTTTTTAATAAATTTTTATCAAATTCCATTAATGAATATTCTTATTTTCGTCATTATTATTTCCTAAAATATAAAAATTAATAATTTGATTAAGAACATCATTTCTATCTTTTATATTTGTCGTTTCTAGTAATCTTTGTTTTTCGCTAATTGTAAAAGGGCATATCATTGCCAGTGAATTAATTAACTGGGAAGGCTCTACTTTTTCAACTATCTTCCAGTCCGTAATTAATTGATGTTTCTCAAAGAGTTTTTTTGTTTTATCAATTAAATCTATTGTATTTATATTGATCTTTTCCTCGTGATCGAAGTCTTTTTTAAAATCTTCATAATCAACTTTGAATTTTCTATACAAATTATTTGTATTAATTTCATTTTTAATTTTAAACCTAGTAATGCCCTTAAGGTTAATCAAGTAACGACCATCAGGCGTTGAGGAATGGTATTCTATATAACCAACGCACCCAACAGAATAGACTTCTGACTTTCCATCTAAATCTTTCCTTAAATTCGATTGAACCATTCCTATTAAATTATCACTATCAATTGCATGTTCTGTCATTTGTTTGTATCTTGGTTCAAATATATTTAGAGGCAAAAGGGTTCTGGGAAAAAAAATTGCATTACTTAATGGGAAAATCGGTATTTCAGTTGGTAAATTTGATATGTTAAATTTTTTTTTCATTATTTATCTATTGAAAAACTTTAACATAAATAATAATTTAAAAAAAATATAAAAGCGGGTGTAGCTCAGTGGTAGAGCGAAACGTTGCCAACGTTTAGGTCGTGGGTTCAATTCCCTTCACCCGCTCCAGAAAAATGAAAAAAATTATATCATTTATTATTATCATGTTTTTATTTGTGTCTTGTGGAAATCTTTCTGAAGAAGGAAAGAAAAGATTTAAAAAACAAAATGAAAACATTCCCGAAGGCGGAGGCGGAGGCGGATATTAATTTTTAAATGTTTTCAGGCTTTAAAAAAGAAACAATTACTGTTGAAGATCAAGGATTTGGAAAGGCAGAGATTGTTTATAGACATGGTGGCAAAGGTGAACCTTTGTTATTATTGCACGGTAATCCCATGTCACATATCACATGGCACAAGATAGTTGATGATTTAAAAGATAAATTTTATGTAGTGGTTTCAGATCTTAGAGGTTATGGCGAAAGTATTGGCCCAGAAGAAGGAGGAGATAATCATATAAATTATTCATTTAGAGCAATGGCAAGTGATCAAATATTCTTAATGAAAAAATTAGGTTTTGATGAATTTAAACTAGTTGGTCATGATAGAGGAGCAAGAACTTCACATAGAATGTGTTTAGATTTTCCAGAAAAAATAAAAAAAGTTGGAATATTTGATATTATGCCAAACAGACACATTTGGACTGTTCAAAAGAAAAATTGGGCAATGTCAAAATGGCATTGGCTACTAATGATGCAGCCTTATGATTTGCCAGAGAAATTGTTATCATCTGTTCCAGCAAAATATTATATGGAAAAAAAATTATCTAAAAGAGGAGCAACTTTAGAGTTTTGTAAGGAGACATTTGATGAATATGTTAGATGCTTTAATTATAAAACTATCAGAGCGTCCTGTGAAGATTATAGAGCTTCACCATCTTGTGATCTTGATCATGATAATGAAGACTTCGAAAAAAATAATAAAATTAAATGCCCAATTTTTGTATTATGGGGTAACAGAAGTGATACTGGCAAAGTTTGGGGGGACGTGCTAAATGTTTGGCAGAATTATAGTGATCAAAAAGTTCAAGGAGAAGGATTAGATTGTGGTCATTATTTACAAGAAGAACAACCAAAAAAAGTTTTAGAATGGCTTAAAAAATTTTTATAATGAGTGATTTATCTAAAAAAAAATGCATACCGTGTTCTGGTGAGATTCCAGCTTTTACAGAAGAGCAAATAAATGAATTTAAAGCTAAAGTAGAAAACTGGAATATAATGAAAAATGATAAAGGTCACTTCTATCTATCAAAAGATTTTAAGTTTAAAAATTTTGAAACAAGCTTGAATTTTATTAACAAAGTTTCACAAATTGCTGAAGATGAGAACCATCATCCTGACTTAAAGTTTGGATGGGGATATGCTAATATTATTATTATGACACATGCTATAAATGGGTTAGCTGAAAGTGATTTTGTCTTGGCAGCTAAAATCGACGAAATTAGTGCTTAAAATTTCTTATTCCTGTAAACACCATTGATATGCCAGCTTTGTCAGCTGCATCGATAACCTCTTGATCTCGTATAGATCCACCCGGTTGAATTATAGATTTAACACCTGCCTGGATAAGATTTTCAAGACCATCAGCAAATGGAAAAAAAGCGTCTGAAGCCGCAGATGATCCTACGATTTCTTTTGGAAAAAATTTTAAAGCATTTTTACATGCAATTTCGGTAGAACCAACTCTGCTAGTTTGGCCAGCCCCAACACCTAGAGTTTTATTGTCTTTAGTAATAACAATTGCATTTGATTTCACGTGCTTGCAAACTTGATTTGCAAACAAAAGGTTATCAATTTCTATTTCTGTTGGTTTTGCTTTGGTTACAATTTTTAAATCTTTTTTTGTTAAAGATGAAAAATTCTCATCTTGAAGGAGAAAAGTCTTTTGCATAAAAGCTACTGATAATGATGGGCTTTTTTCTACCAACTCATATTCTAAAACCCTAAGGTTTTTCTTTGATGATAATATTTTTTTTGCTTCATTGCTAACCTTTGATGCTAAGATCACCTCATAGAAGGTTTTTACAATTTCAGTAGCAATGCTCTCGTCAATACTATAATTGAACGCCACAACCCCCCCAAATGCGCTTGTAGGGTCACCAGAGAGGGCATTTAGATAGGCTTTTAGTCCATTTGCATCAGAAGCACACCCACAAGGATTATTATGCTTAATTACCGCGCAAACTTTACTTTGTTTGTCAAAGTCATTTACTAGTGAGTAGGCATTAAATGAGTCTAGATAGTTATTATGACTAAGCTCTTTTCCTTGAATTTGATTTAAATTTGAGAACCCTTTTTTATTATTAACAATTTCAAATACTCGACTTTCTTGATGAGGGTTTTCACCATATCTAAGTTTTTGTAAAATTTTACCAGGAATAGTTTTTTTATCTAAAAACTTAATACCATTTTGTTCTGACATCCAATTCGATATCAAGCTGTCGTAATAAGCTGTTTCGCTAAATGTAATAGCTGACATTTTTTTTCTAAACTCTATGGATGTTGAACCTTTATTTTGTTCAAATTCTTTTAAAAATTCATCATAGTATTTTGGAGAAGGTAGTACAGTTACATGCTTGAAGTTTTTTGAAGATGATCTAAGCATTGATGGACCTCCGATATCAATATTTTCGATCATTTCTTCAAATGATACGTCGCCTTCTAATAATTTATTTTCAAATGGGTAAAGATTAACAATTACAAGGTTGATTTCACTAATTTGATTTTCTTTCATTTGATCTTGATGATTTTTTTTATCAATATCTCCTAACAAGCCACCGTGTATTTTAGGATGAAGTGTTTTAACTCTGCCTTCTAATATTTCAGGTGTACCGGTGTATTGAGAAATTTCAGTACATTCAAAACCCTTATCTGTTATGAATTTATAGGTTCCACCTGTACTTATAATTTCAATATTGTGCTTTTTTAAAACACCAAGAACGGTCTCAAGGTTTGTTTTGTCTGAAACTGAAATTAAAGCTTTAGTAATTTTATTCATTGGATGTTTTCTTATAGTCTATTAATTAGTTTTTTCCAAAGCCCAGTTAATGTTATTCACTTTATCTTTCAAGGTGCCTTCAACAAGAATACATTTTGACTCTAAAATTTTGTCATAAGAAGCGAAATAAAGACTATCTTCGATTTTTACAGGATGGGATGATTTAAATCTCCAGCCCTGATTATCCACACTTAATAATATATCTCCACCTTGAGTTTGTATAAGTTTACCCTCAGGTGTGACGTGAAATCGAAGAGAAAAATTTAGGAAAGCCAAATCTTTTTTTGCAACAATTATAAGTTCTTCTCCTGTTAACTCATCTTCATGAATAACTATTTTTCTTTCATACATTGTATTGTACTTTTTTTGATAACCATTATGGCCAGAAATAATAGAAATAGTATCTTTGTCGGTGTTTAAATCTTTTTTATAAACTTTTAATTTTTGTATAAGAGAATTTCCATAAAATGTTCTGACTAATGGGTTTTTTTGAAATAAGCAGGAAGAAGTGTCATTTATTGTTAATGCAGAATGTGCTGCTGTAGTTTGACTTAGATATGGTAAATCACCACTAAAATTGTGAGCTGACCCACAATTTGAAATTATTTTTTTTCCATTATAAAGAAATTCAAAAGATAAACATCCTGCTTGATAATTCTGTGAGTTTAAATCAGATGGTGGATCATTGGCATCGACAGCTATTTCAAATTTTTTAATTCTTGCAATTAAGTAAGAATGAGTTTTTGTTTTTTTATCGAATTTATAGTTTTTGGCTTTTAAAAATTTATTAAATTCAGTGGCATCTCTATTTTTAGCCCCATTAAATAGTGGGAGAAAATTATTTGATAATAATAATCCCTTATAATTATCACCAATTTTTTGAATATTTTGGTCTAAAAATTCAGGTACAGTATTTTGTGAGAAGATTAAAAATTCTCTAACTAAAATTAAATGGTGCAATAACCAAAATTGATCCTCTGGGTTTTTACTTTCAACAAAGCCATTGCGATCAATAATGTTTTTAATTTCACTTGATAAATTTTTTATCGTACTTTGAAATAATTTTTGGTTACCTTCAAACGTAACACTAACTAAAATTAAAGAAGCAAGGACGAGTATTTTTTCTAATTTGTTATGTATAAATGTAAGGTTTCGATTTAAGTGAAGAGCTTGTTTTACAATATTATTTGTTATAGTCGCTCTAAAAACCATATCATCGTTTCTTATGGTAAAATGAGAACAACATATCCAAAAAATTAATCGATTGGCTGTGATAAGATGGTTCCAATTTTTTTCATTATAATTTTGATTTTTTCTTAACCATTCAACCATGATATTTTTAGCAAGTATTTTGTGATTTTTTATATCGAGTTGAGATAACCAAGAAAATTTATGAAGTTCTGATAAATGTTTTTGCCCAATATTATCAAGTTTCCAAATATTTTTTTGAAATCGCTTAATCAATTCGATTCTTTTATTATTTTTATCCTCGAGCTCTAAAAGTAAAGGAACGTTATTCATGTCATAACTTCTAGACGGAGGAGTAACCTTTAAACTATTGTTATAATATTGGGTGGTAAAATATATTTTCCTAATTTTCTCTAAAAAAAGATTAAATAATGAATAAATAAATAACCTAATGAATCTAAGATTCATTTATTGCTTTCTTAAATTTTTAATATTTTCAGAAATATTATTTTCACCTTTAAAGATAGTTGTTCCTGAAACCAAAATATTTGCACCTGCTTTTATCGCTAGTGGTGCAGTTTCAAAATCTATACCACCATCAATCTCAATATCGATATTAAGATTTTCATTTTTAATTTTAGATCTGAAAAATTTCACTTTTTCTAAAACTTCTGGCATAAATTTTTGTCCTGCAAATCCAGGGTTAACGCTCATAATCAAAATTAAATCAATTTCTTTAAGATAATTTTCTATAACAGTGCTTGGTGTTTCAGGATTTAATGAAATACCTACTTTTTTTTTACAGGATTTTATAACATTGATAGTTCTTTGAATATTGTCAGTTGCTTCAGGATGAAACGTTATGATGTCAGCGCCTGCATCAGCATAATCTTGAATATATTTTTCTACTGGAGATATCATTAAATGAACATCAAATGGAAGTTTCGAGCATTTTCTTATTTTGCTAATTACTGGTGGTCCAAAAGTTAAATTTGGAACGAAATGGCCATCCATAACATCAATATGTATTAAATCAGCTCCTGAATTATTTAGTTTCTCAATTTCACTACCAATTTCACTGAAATCACAAGATAGAATTGATGGAGAAATTTTGATTTGGTTCATAATTATCTTTTAACTTATTTTAAAAATTTGAAAAATTCTTTTTAAGAACCAGTGGCTAAAATTATATCGATTAAGACTGTAAATAGCATGCAAGTTGCAATAAATAAGCAAACGTGAAGTGAATAGTAAATCATTACTAATTTGTCTCGAAAATTTTTTGATTTTATAATCATAAGCTCTCTATTTTTTTCTGACTTTTTAAAATCATATGAAAGCATCCAAAAATTATTTGAATTCAATCTGTTATCTATATAACCTATCTTCATAATATTTTTTTTGATAAATTGTATGACTAAAACTAATACAAAAATACAAAATAAAATTTTTATCATTTAAAATACTATTTTATTACGAAATGAATGAAAAAAAAACTATTGAATTATTTACAAAAAAATCAGGTGATTATGCATCTTCAAATTACATTTGTCTAAATGAAAATGATTTAGTTGTAGATGCTGTAAAAAGAGCGGTTGAAAAAAACAAAGAAACAATTCTTGCCCAAAATAAAAATGAAGAGATTATTGGTATTGTAACACTTAAAGATATTTTTAAAAAATTTGTTACAAAATTTGGCCAAGAAATCAAAATCAAAGACATCATGACTTCACCGGTAATTTATGTAAACATGAGTGATTTACTTTTTCATGCGGTAGGAATAATGAGAAAAAACAATTTTACTCATATTCCCGTCTTAAATGATCGCAACAAAGAAGTTATTGGTATTTTAAATTTATCAGATGCATTGTTTGCTGAGTTAGGCAATACCATATCGCATATTGATTCACTGACCCAGGATGAAAATGATATTCAAGGATTGATCAATATTAAAAAATACCAACCAATCTTAGTTGAGAATCTGCTTCAGCAAAATGTAGCGCCCGGTGATATTGCTTATCTATTAAGTTTTTTAAATAACTTGATTTATTTAAGATCAGTTAATATTGCAAAAAAAGAAATATCACAAAAATTTAAAAATTTTACTGTTCCAAATTTTAGTGTCATTACCATGGGATCCGGCGGAAGAATGGAGAGCTTTTTGCATCCTGATCAAGATAATGGAATCATTTATTCTGGAGATGAAAATAAAGAAACGGATTTATATTTTGAAGAACTATCAAAGCATTTTACAAAAATTTTAGACGATTGTGACATTCCATTTTGCAAAGGTAACTTAATGGCTTCAAACCCTCTTTGGAGGCACAGTCTAAATGGTTGGAAAAGCCAGCTTGAAGACTGGACTAAAAATTTATCACAACAGTCCATGCGTTATATTGAAATGTTATATGATTTTAGATCGGTATATGGTGATGCTAGTTTAGCGCGAGATTTAAGAACATTTTTATTAAATGTTTTAGATAATAAGTATCTCCAAAAGTTTATGTATAAAAATGAAGAAAATTCTGATGCAGGACTAAACATATTTGGAAACTTTGTTTTAGAAAAAGATGATGAAGAAAATAAAGGTTTATTTAACCTCAAACATACAGGAACACTTCCGTTAGTAGAGTCTATAAGACTTTACTCTGTTAAGTATCAAATCGAAGAAATTTCAACGCAGGAACGTTTGGATAAATTAAAAAGCTTAGATGTCTTTACTGAAAATGAGTTTGACTTTTTTAGTAATGCACACAAATTTTTATCTTTAATCCTATTAAAAAATCAGTTTGAAAGAGCTAAACAAAATCTATCAGTGCGTAACTATATAGATGTTTATAAACTTACAGACAGAGAAGTTAGAATGTTAAAAATGTATTTAAAAAGAATTAAAAAACTTAAAGACAAGGTGAGAGTAGATTTTAGTGAGGAATATTTTTAGTCCAATTAAGAAGTTAATAAATATTGAATTTGTAAATAAGATTGATATATCTGACGTTACTTTTTCTGTATTTGATACCGAAACTACAGGTCTTAATTATAATAGTGGTGATAAAATTATTTCAGTATCAGGTGTAAAAGTGCAAAATTTTCAAATTGATACAGAGGGAAAATTAGATGAATTTTGCGATCCAATGGTTGAGATTACACCCGAGAATGAGCAGATACACCATATTTCAAATAGAATGGTTAAAGGTAAACCTAATATTTATGATTTAGAAAGTAAGTTCAGAGGTTTTTTTAAGAGGTCTGTATTAGTTGCACATAATGTGAAATTTGATTGTAATTTTCTAATTAGTAATCTTTCTCATACTAAGCTTGAGAGTCGAATAAGAGAGGCGGTAAAGTTAGATACTGTTTTATATTCTGCGGGTGTTTATCCCGATTTAAAAAGTTACGAATTATCTGCACTTTGTGATGAATTAAATATAACTCATCATGATCAACTAAGGCATTCTTCTTTAGGAGATTCAATTATTACTGCAAGATTATTTATTCATTTACTAAAAAAATCTAAGGCGCAAAATATTAAAGAGATTTTGAATATTTCAAAATTTGGACAAAAGGTTTTATTGAATAAAACTATTAATAATTAGTTATTTATTGAATAAATTTGATAGCGATCTTGCAATTTCACTTTCAAGAGGAAATGATAGCATCCCCATAACTGAATAGCCTAATAAATAAGGCATAACATAAAATCTAAACATATAAAAAAACCACGCAACATATAATGGAACAAGCGGCTTGATTAAAAAGGATGGTGTAACTCTATCAAACATTTTAATAAATGGATTGGTTAATTTGACAAACACCTTCATAAAAAAGAAATTACTATCTTCCTTTTGAAAGATGTTCATGGCAACTCGACCAATTAAGGTCCACATAATTAAACCTAAAAAGTAGTCTATTAAAATTACAATTGGGGACATTTAAAATAACACGGGCGATACTATAAAATATCGCCCGTGAGTAAATAGTTATTTAGTGCGAATGACCTATAGGACAGTTCTTCCTGAAGGTATTCTCACTTCGTCGACCATTGCTTGCGTTTTCGCATCTGGTTCAGGAGTCATTAAACTCACTACTACCATCGAAATCAAGCAAACAGGTGCACCAATTAGACCAAATCTTAAATGGTCAATACCAAGAATTGGAGGTTGGCCCATGAATGCAGGAGCTACATAAATTAAATATGCAGTTCCAGCTCCAAGTCCAAGCAACATTCCTGCGATTGCACCTTGTCTAGTTGCTCTCTTCCACCATACTCCAAGAACTAACGGGAAGAATAGTCCTGACATTGCAAAGTCGAATGCCCAGGCTACTGATCCTAATATTCCTGTAAGTCTCATTGATGCGATGTAGGCACCAAAAGCACCTGTCACAACAAGTAGAATACGAGCTACGATTAACCTCTTAGCAACGTCTGCTTTCGGGTCTACTATTTTGTAGTAAACGTCGTGAGACAGAGCGTTAGAAATTGCAAGAATTAATCCATCCGCTGTAGACATTGCTGCAGCCATACCACCGGCAGCAACTAGTCCAGAAATTACGTATGGTAATCCTCCCATTTCAGGTGTAGCTAAAACGATCACATCACCTCTCATGAACCATTCGTTCAATTGAAGTATTCCGTCACCGTTAAAGTCAGCTATGTAAGCTTGTTTTACCGCAATCCATTCTTTAACCCATCCAATAGACTGTACATCAGCAATTGACTTACCAATAATACCAGTTGCTAAGTTTGGATCTAAGATTGAGATTTTAGCAAGTGTCGCTAAAGCTGGTGCTGAGAAGTACAACAAGAAGATAAAGAATAGTGACCAAGCCACTGATCTTCTAGCTGATTTCACACTTGGAGTAGTAAAATATCTCATCAAGATGTGTGGTAAAGAAGCAGTTCCTACCATCATACAAATTGCAAGTGAGATAAATTTCCAAGCAGCCATTCCGCCTTCAGCAACGCCAGAGTGTGATACAGAGATAGATTTTAATCCACCAGGTACACCAGCTGATTTTACTGCTGCAGCAGAGTTTTTAACTAGACCATATTGTTGTTCAAGTTCACCTAATCTAGCAACTTCATCTCCCAACATAAATTGTGGGAAGAATCCGAAACCAAACTTATTTGATAACCAGAATATTGGTAATAAATAAGCTATGATTAGAACGATATACTGAGCAACTTGAGTCCAAGTTACGGCTCTCATTCCACCTAACATAGAACACAATAAGATACTTATTAATCCTACCCATACACCTAATTCAAATGGAATTCCTAAGAATCTAGATGCAATTGTACCAGTAGCGTTAATTTGAGCTGTCACGTAAGTGAACGATGCTAATACTAATACTAACACTGCACAGGCTCTAACGAAGTTTCCACCGTATCTAGTTCCGATAAAATCAGGAACTGTATAGCAACCAAACTTTCTTAAGTATGGTGCTAGTAGTGAAGAAACTAGAACGTATCCACCTGTCCATCCAACTAGGAATGCCATATAAGTGTAACCACCGTAGAAGATACCTCCTGCCATTGCTACGAAAGATGCACCTGACATCCAGTCAGCTGCCGTTGCCATTCCGTTAAATACGGTTGGCACTTGTCTTCCTGCAACGTAGTAAGCATCGGCCTGCATTGTTCGTGATAAAATTCCGATCAACGCGTAGATTGCGATGGTAAATACTAAGAATAGGATACCAATTGTTTTCGCTGATACACCATTAGCTTCTAATAGTGCCATCAACAAACAAAATACTAAAAATCCACCAGTATATGTACCGTAGATTTTAGGTAAGTTGTCAATAAAGTTACCTTTAAACATTAGTCGTCCTCCCCATATCCATGCTCTTCGTCAATTTTATTTTGACGGCCAGATGACCAAAAAATTAAAATAACGAACGCACCTAAAGAACCCTGTGCACACATGTAGTATGCTAATGGGTAACCAAGGAACGAAGCATTGTTAAGAGAACTTCCAAACATAAAGATAACGATTGAGAAAAAGAACCATATCGCTAATGTTAAAAACATCAGAGACCTGGTTTTATTCCAATGCGCTTCGGCTTTGTTTGCCATATTTTTTCTCCCTTTGATTGTTAAGTTATAACTTGGGTCAGAATACTACTTACTGAGTGTTAAAAATCTAGTGTAACGTCTTACCAAAAATCATTATTTGGTGGTATATTTTTGCACCGCAAAACTATATATCGTTATAAAATTAAAAAAAAATGAAATTTAAAATTGAAGATATAAAAAAAGGATTTGATGCAACAAAAGAGTACCTTCTTCATCCAATTGCTGCTTTGTTTCAATCAAAAAAAATTTCAAATAATAAAGAATTAGCTCAATATATAAGAAATGAGTCTGCAAAAGTTGTTCAACAAACATTGTATGAGTATGTAAGAAATAGAATGGGTACGCTTTATGTGAAGATGCATGATGATCAAAAATTTATAGACTCATTAAATATTGCTACGTGGAATATTTACACAGTCGCACTTCAAGACCTTACTTTATATTCACATTCTGTAATTGAAAATCTTTATAAAAAAGAATTTAGCAACTTAGAATTAGAAAATTTTTACAAAGAGATTTTAGATGCTGAAATTGAAAAAGGTTTAAAGCAAGAACTTCAAGATGATAAAATTAAAGAGTTTCATTTAAGATTACAAAGTATTGACTTGAGATCTTTTTTTCAAAACAAACCATTTAAAGAAAGTTCACTTGCTTTGTACTATTGGGCTCCAATAGCAGATGAATTAAAAAAACAGGATCGAAATATTGTTCTCAATTCAATTCATCTTAAGTGGAAAAATATTGAAAAAGAGTTCTCTAAATTATTAAATCTTTAATTTATTTCTGACCATAATCATCAGATAAAGAAACAACCTCTTTATCAGACTCAGTTGACAGCTCTAGTTTATAAGCAAGAAACCATGTGTAACCAACAAAGAAAGCCCAAAATAATATTTGCCATACCCAAATAGAAGGCAGACCAAATGACCAGGTCGAAGGATCATCTGGAATTCCAAACAGGCTATTCCCTATAGAAGCCCCTGGTCCAAATCCAAATAATACTAAAAAGACCCCCAGTGTTAAAGCGGTCACCATTAAATGACGATTAGAGTGGGCAATACCCGCCTGGTCCTCAATATAATCAAAATATTTCTGACGATGAACTCGGTCAATTGGATTTTGTTTTATATAGGTAACTCCAACCACTAGACATAAATTTACTACTAACGCCCAAACCGATGAATGAATTGTAAGTGGCCATGGCCCCCACGGTAAAAATTTACCTAATATTAAATGACCCGCTGGATCTGTAAGAATTAAAATAAAAAAACTTCCTATTAGCCCAGACAAAACCGCTTCTTTGGTAAACCAGGGTACATAACAAATAGCAATCAACGGAATTAACATTTGAGCAGCAAGTGAAATAGAAAAACTATTTAATACCCAGATTATTTTACCAGCAAAAGTTACAAGTATTAGGGATAGTATAGCTATCAATAGAATAGACAATCTCGTTACCAATATTTCAGATTGAGGCGAAGCTCTTGGGTTAAATATTTTTTTGTATACATCTCTAGAAAAAATACCAGCCGTTGTTGAAATGAATGCGGCTGCTGTTGATTGAAGAACTGCAAATGCGCTTATGACTAAAATTGAAAATAACCATGGTGACGTTTCTTTTATTGTCATGCTGTAATTTGCAAATAAATTTAAATCAAAATTATTTTTTTCAATATTCTCTGATAAAAATTTAGAAACATTTATTCCCACATCATTTACGATTGAATTTGATCCAAGAATATGCGCGCTTATACCCACAAAGGTAACAAAAAATATTAAGATAAAACCTATTAAAAAAGTAGCAACCCAAACTTGTTGACTTGCAAAAGGTTTAGGACTTTCACTTGAAAAACACCACATCGAAAAAGCAGGTGAACAAAAAATACCAATTGTTGAAACAACAAATCCAAACATTAAAGATCCAGACCAGTTTATTTTTTCATCTTCTAAATTATAACCAGATCCAGAGTTTATAATTTCAGGAATATAAAATAATGATATTGTATTTGCTTCACTACTTTCTTTTAATTGAGATAGTTTAGCTAAAGTTTGGTTTAATGACATAAAACCTCCGGATAGATTATAGGAGATAAGACCTAAAATAATTAAACCAAAAATTATGATTATAAATTTGAATGCATTATTATGCGCAACTGAATTAGTCCCGCCCAAACCAACATAAACACAGATAATAAGCCCTATTACCCATGATGAAATCACAGGGCTTAATAAATTTTCTGTAATGATGCTAAGTAGTTTTCCGCTTAAAGACAATTGAAGTCCAACAAATGGAATAATAAAAAAAATTGAGATTAAAATAATGATGTATTGAAATAATTTACTTTTAAAATAGTCGCCGTACATTTCTGCCGGAGTAATATAGCCAAACCTTTTACTTAAAACCCACTGTTTCTTCATAAAAAATATACTTACTATTGATGTTATAATTACAGTGAATGCGAGACAGGAACCCATAAACCCTATATCAAGATTTAAACTTGACTGTCCAAAAAAATTTACATTCGTGATTAAGATCGATGTAATTGCAAAAATAAAAATAAAAAAACTTAATTTTCTCTTTCCAATTAAAAAGTCAGAAACATTTTGCTCAGAACTTTTAAATTTCCATCCTATTGCAATAGATGCTATCCAAAAAATGGATAAGAACCCAAATATCCAATAATTCATATTAATTACACCTTTATTAATTTTGATTAATATCTTTTAGTCTAAAAACCATCAACATATAAACTTTTATTTTGATGAATACAGCATTTCATTATAATTAAGAAGTATGTCCAATAACTTTGATGATTTAGCTAAAATAGCTTTAAATGAAGCCTCGTCTAGAAAACAAAACTTATCCTTGGGTGAGTTAGAAAATAAATTAAAGGAGCTTAACGAAACTATAAGCAAGTATCCCGCCCCAATTTCAAAGTGTGATGCCCAGTTTAATGCACTATTAGAGCAGAGAGAATCTGTAACGAAAGAAGTTACTAAGTTAATGCAAACTCAAAAAGAATATGGAGGGCCCGAAGGCCCTGAACCAACTCGTTATGGAGATTGGGAAAAAAAAGGAATTGTTTCCGATTTTTAACTATCTATTTAATCTATTGTCGACCAAACTTTGTACTACTGTAGGATCAGCTAAAGTCGAGGTATCTCCTAAATTGCTATAATCATTTTCAGCAACTTTTCTTAAAATTCTTCTCATAATTTTACCTGACCTTGTTTTCGGTAAACCCGGAGTGAAATGAATTAAGTCTGGAGTTGCAAGTGGTCCAATATTTTTTCTAACCCATTGCTTTAATTCTTTGGTTAATTCATCTGAGCCTTCTTCTCCTGCATTTAGTGTAACATAACAATATAGTCCGTTACCTTTAATGTCGTGAGGATAACCCACCACTGCAGCCTCTGCTACTTTTGGATGAGCAACGAATGCACTTTCTATCTCAGCAGTTCCAAGATTATGACCTGATACAATAATCACATCATCCACTCGACCTGTAATCCAGTAGTATCCATCCTTATCTCTTCTACATCCATCACCAGTAAAATACATTCCGTCAACGGTTGAAAAATACGTATCAATAAATCTTTGATGATCACCATACACCGTTCTCATTTGACCTGGCCAAGAATCTTTCATGCAAAGTCTTCCTTCACAAGCTCCTTTCAATTCGTTTCCTTTATCGTCAACTACTGCTGGCTGAACACCATAAAATGGTTTTGTTGCAGAACCAGGTTTTAAATCTATTGCACCAGGTTGGGCTGAAATTAAAATTCCACCCGTTTCTGTTTGCCACCAAGTATCAACAATTGGACATCTAGAGTCACCAACAACCTTGTGGTACCATAACCAAGCTTCTGGGTTAATAGGTTCTCCAACTGAGCCTAAGACTTTTATTGATTTTCTACTTGCTCTTTTGACTAAATCATCACCTTCACGCATTAGAGATCTAAGAGCAGTTGGTGCAGTATAAAAAATATTTACATTATGTTTGTCACAAACATCCCAGAATCTTCCGGCATCAGGATATGTCGGAACACCTTCAAATACTAAAGTTGTAGCACCATTTGATAGTGGACCATAAACGATATAACTATGACCAGTTACCCAACCAACATCAGCTGTACACCAATAAACATCTCCGTCTTGATAATTAAAAATATATTTATGGGTCATTGATGCGTAAACAAGATAACCGCCACTTGTATGCATTACACCTTTTGGTTTTCCAGTTGATCCAGAAGTATAGAGAATAAACAATGGATCTTCAGCGTTCATTTCCTCTGGTTCACATTCAGTAGATGCAGTATTTGTAATATCATGATACCAAACATCTCTTCCTTCCTTCATCGTAACATCTGCCCCTGTATGTTTTAACACTACACATTTTTGAACGTCGGGACAATTTTGCAAAGCTTCATCTGTAGTATTTTTAAGAGGAATTGCTTTTGCTCCTCTAACACCTTGATCAGCCGTAATTACAAATTCAGATTTACAATCAATAATTCTACCTGCTAAGGAGTCTGCAGAAAAACCACCAAATACCACCGAGTGTACTGCGCCAATTCTGGCACAAGCTAGCATTGAATACACTGCTTGGGGTACCATTGGCATATAGATTGTTACTCTATCACCTTTTTTAACTCCAATATCCTTTAAGCCATTTGCTAATTTACAAACTTCATCTTTAAGTTCTTGGTATGTAATTTTACTGTCAACGGTAGGCTCATCACCTTCAAAAATTATCGCTGTATCATTAGCCTTATGCGGTAAGTGGCGGTCTATACAGTTATATGATACATTTAAAGTTCCGTCGTAAAACCATTTAATATCAACTTTCTCTTTACTATATGTGACGTCCTTAATTTTAGTATAAGGTTTTATCCAATCTATTCTTTTCCCTTCTTGTGCCCAGAAATCTTCGTTACTTTTAATAGACACGTTGTATTTTGACTCGTAACCTTTTTTATCTATTAACGCATCTTTTGACCAAGAGGATGAAACTTTAAAGACTTTTTCACTATTAGTTTTTTTAGTTGATTTATTTTGCGTTTTTTTCTTCTTCGCTTTTTTTACAGATTTCTTTTTTTTAGAAACTTTTTTCTTCTTCGCTTTTTTTACAGATTTCTTTTTTTTAGAAACTTTTTTCTTCTTCGCTTTTTTTACAGATTTCTTTTTTTTAGAAACTTTTTTCTTCTTCGCTTTTTTTACAGATTTCTTTTTTTTAGAAACTTTTTTCTTCTTCGCTTTCTTTACAGATTTCTTTTTTTTAGAAACTTTTTTCTTTTTTCTTTTTTTTGCCACCGTGCCCCCTTAAAATTTTTTTTAAATTTTACCCAACTTACATATTATTTTCCAGCTTTTAGAGTCTATTGGCATCACCGAAAGTCGACTTTGTTTAATCAAAGCTAAGTTAGAAAGCTCTTTGTTTTGCTTAATATTTTCTAAAGTTACTGGAAATTTTAATTTTTGTTTAAATTTTAATTGCACCGCAACAAATCTTTTTTCTTTATCCGTTGGGTCTATGAAGTATTCTTTGATGACCTCCACAACTCCAACAATTTCTTTTCCAATATTAGAATGATAAAAAAAACATAAATCACCTTTTTTCATTGCTTTAAGGTTGTTTGCTGCTTGATAATTTCTCACGCCATCCCAAATCGTTCCTTTTGACCCTGACTTTTTTTGTTGCTCAATTGACCACACGTTTGGTTCAGATTTTACTAACCAATAATTTTTCATAGAATTAAACCTGCACCTTTCATGAAAGGCGCTTTTTGATCTAATGGCCACCTTGGTTGTGAAATTATTTTTAGGTTGGGTTTTTTTCCAGCCTCGTAATTTTGTAGTCCTGCCCAGGCAATCATTGCAGCATTATCAGTGCACAAATTTAATGGTGGAAAGTGAGTATTAAATTTTAATGTAGAAGAAACTTGTTTGATCGTCTTTCTTATTGATTGATTTGACGCCACTCCTCCAGCTACGACAAAATTTTTATTTTTAATTTTTTTATGTTTTTCTAAAAACATTTCAATCGCTTTTGCGCATTTTACTTTTAAAATTTCATTTATTGTTTTTTGAAAAGAAGCGGCCAAATCATATTTATCTTGCTTTGATTTAATATTTTTGGATGCATGCAGTACTGCAGTTTTTAACCCAGCATATGACATATTGCATCCTGATTTATGCAAGATAGGTTTTGGTAAATCAAAACTATTTTCATTTCCAAATTTTGCAAATGTTTCAATCTTAGGACCACCAGGAAATTCTATTCCTAAAATTTTAGCAGTTTTATCAAACGCTTCACCTAATGCATCATCTATTGTAGTGCCTAATCTTTTATATTTTCCCACTCCTTCAACCGATAAAAATTGTGAGTGACCACCAGAAATTAATAATAATAAGTATGGAAATTTAACAGGTCTGATTAAACCCATAGTAAGTGCATGACCCTCAAGATGATTAGTCCCAAAAAAAGGTTTCTTCAAAGCGCTTGCAATTGTTTTACCTGCGGTCATCCCTACCATCAGACAAATTAAAAGTCCTGGACCCGCAGTACAAGCTACACCATCTATTTGATGTATGCTGACTTTACTTTTTTTAATCGCTTCTTTTATAATAAGATCTATTTTTTCAGAGTGGGCTCTTGCTGCTAGCTCGGGAACAACACCGCCAAATTTTTTATGAACTATCTCTTGGCTAGATACAACATTGGACAGTATTTTTACTTTTCCATTTTTTGACTTTTTCACTAATGCAGCGGCTGTTTCATCACAACTAGTTTCTATACCTAAAAAAATTAAATCCTTTTTCATTAACTATGCTCGTTATTAGAATTTTGTCTTGATTAGAACAATTTACACGTATATTTCAAAATTAACATGGATGTATTTAACAAATTTTTTGTTCTTTTGACCGATGTTTGGAAGGAAGGTGTATCTGGAGCGAGTTTTACAGATATAGTAATCGCTTTATTTGTTTTTTTTATTTTTCTTCTTTTAAGAAGCTTTGTTTCAAGATTTATTGTTAAAAAAATTGAAGTCTATGTTTCAAAAAGCACAAACAATTTTGATAATAGTTTGACCACTTCTCTTGAGGGTCCAATAAAATTTTTTCCTGTTGTATTTGGTTTTTTCTTCGCGTCTACTTTTTTAAACCTTGATGGTAGATCTGCAATCTTCATAGAAAACTTGAATAGATCATTAGTCACAATATTAATTTTTTGGTTTATTCATCAGTTAATTTACCCTGCTTCATTATTAATTAAGAGTATTGAAGAAATTCTTTCTAGAGATTTGCTAAATTGGATTTTAAGAGCGCTTAAAGTTTTAATAGTAATTTTAGGTTTTGCAGCAACGCTAGAAATTTGGGGCATTAAAATTGGCCCAATTATTGCCGGTCTTGGATTATTTGGTGTTGCCGTTGCACTTGGTGCTCAAGATTTATTTAAAAATCTAATTTCAGGAATTTTAGTTCTAGTTGAAAAACGTTTTAAAGTTGGTGACTGGATTGTAGTTGAGGGAATAATAGAGGGCATAGTTGAAAATATCGGTTTTAGATCAACAGTTATTAGAAAGTTTGATAAATCTTTAGCTACAATTCCAAATTTTCAGTTTGCAGAAAAAGCAGTCATTAATCAAACTGAAACAACCAATCGTAGAATCGATTGGCTGATAGGTCTTGAATATAAAACAACTTCTGAACAGTTAGAAAAAGTAAGAAACAATATTTTAAAATATATTGAAAATAGTCCCGACTTTTTAATATCTATCAAAACTCCACACGCAGTAAATTTAAACCAATTTTCTGCAAGCTCAATAGATATAATGGTCAGATGTTACACTCAAACAAACAGCTATTATGAATGGTTAAAAGTGAAAGATAAGTTCATAATACAAATTAAAAAAATTGTTGAGGATGCTGGAGCTTCTTTCGCTTTTCCATCTCAATCCATTTATGTTGAGAAATTTGATAAATGAATTCATTAATTATTTTAATTGATAATATTATTTATCTTTACTCGATTGTTTTAATTGTAAATATCGTTTTATCTTGGCTTACTACATTTGATATTATTAACATTAGCAACAGGTTTGTTTATGCAGTTTTAGAAGCTAGTTATAAACTCACAGATCCTTTGCTAAATCCAATTCGTCGTGTGATGCCAAATATAGGTGGGTTAGACTTTTCTCCAGTAATATTATTTTTATTATTAGGATTTTTAAGAAACCTTTTAAGAGAATATGGATTAGGACTGCTATGATAATTGATGGAAAAAAAGTTGCAGAAGAATTAAGAGCAAAAATTAAATCAGATATAAACAAGTTAACAGGTAATCAAAAACCTGGATTAACTGTAATACTCATAGGCGAAGATGCTGCGAGTCAAATATATGTAAAAAATAAAGAAAGGTTTGCAAATGAAGTAGGAATTAATTCTACTGTTATAAGATTTGAAAGCAGTATTTCCGAAGAGGATTTGAAAAATGAAATTAGAAAATTGAACAATGATAATAATGTTCACGGTATTTTAGTTCAATTACCTTTGCCAAAACATATTAATCAAAGAGACATCATTGAAACCATAGATCCCAAAAAAGATGTAGATGGATTTCATCCAATTAATGTTGGAAATTTATCATCAGGTAACGATGCATTAGTGCCGTGCACACCTCTTGGCTGTTATTATTTAATTAAAAAAGCCGTACCTAATCTTAGTGGTTTAAATGCTGTTGTTATTGGAAGGTCTAATATTAACGGAAAACCAATGACACAATTACTATTAAAGGAAAATTGTACAGTGACTATCGTTCATTCTAAAACTAAAAATATTGAAGAAATTTGCTGTAGAGCCGACCTAATCATTGCTGCCGTTGGAATACCAAAAATGGTTAAAAGTAATTGGATTAAAAAGGATGCTGTTATTATTGATGTAGGGATTAATAGAATTGAGGTTGATGGCAAAAATAAAATTGTAGGTGATGTTGATTTTGACGAGGTGCAAAATAAAGTAAAAGCTATAACACCAGTTCCTGGTGGAGTTGGACCTATGACGATTGCATGTTTATTAGAAAATACCTTGAAAGCTTTTAATAAAATTTCGGGGAACGCTCCTCAATAGAGGAGCCCCCTTTATTGTATAGTCTCTCGACCGAATTCATTTAGAAAAATGAATTCATTTTAAGTATTTCAACTTAAAGTATACGGTAAATAAAACCGTTTCTTTAAATTTCAGGTGGTGACATAAACACCTCCTCCAATAATTACTTAATCATCATTTTTTTTTAAAATCAAATTAGCTTAATTCTTTCTTTTCAAAAAAAAAATTAAATAAATTCATAAGCATAATAAATTTTTTACACTCAACTATTTGTTGCAGAGTTAGTTAATTAAGTATTTTTGCAGTTTATTTTTTTAACTCTAAAAATAAAAATTAAAGATTTGAATTTTCAGTAACTTAAAATTCTTTTAATTAAATATTAAAAGTTTATAGTATTGTTAATTTTTTTTATAAATCTTCTTTACCCACATTAGTCTTTAATATTTTACTTTTCCGTAGCTTTAAGACTATGATTGCAATAGCAAGCAACAATATTGCACCAGATTCAAAGATTAGTACTGACGCATCAATATCTTTTTTTTGTAATATAATTAAACGGGCCAATGCAGTAATTGCTATAAATAGCGGATAAGTAAGCCTAATAGATTGATTACTCCAGTAGTTACCAACCATACCCATAACTTCCAAATAAATGAAAAGTAATAATAAATCAGCTAACTGAATATTTTGAACTCTATACATTTGAATAATTTCAAGAGTAAATGCCAAAGACGTAGCAACCAAAACTATAGCTGCACCTGCTAACTGAATTCTTCTTATGAAATCTTTCATTTATTTCCTTAATAACTTACAGTGTTTTTTTATAAAATTCTCTACATTTTTTTTGTTAAAAGTTTTGTTTTCCTCAAAACTTACTTTTTTTAGAGAGTATAAAGGGCTTTTTGAAATTCTTGATATAATTGAAATATTACCTTTGTAGAGCTTAAGTTTTATTTTTCCCTTTATCTTCGACCTTTTTTTGTCAATTATTTTTTGAATTTTGAATCTTTCTTTTGAATACCAATAACCATTATAAATTAATTCTGCATATCTTGGCATCAGTTCATCATTTTTGTGCATAGTTTCTTTATCAAGATTTACTGATTGGATAGCTCTATTTGCAAACAATAATACTGTACCGCCTGGTGTTTCATAGACGCCTCGAGATTTTATACCAATGAATCTATTTTCGACCAAATCAACTCTTCCAATTCCATTTTTGCCAGCAATATTATTTAATTTATCCAAAAGTTTTGCTGGTGACATTTTTTTATTATTTAAACTTATTGGATCACCATTTTTATACTCCAGAGTAATAAAGGTTGGTCTATTAGGTGCTTTTTCTGGAGATACCGTTCTTTGAAAAATATATTCAGGAGCAGCTTTTTTCGGATCTTCTAAAACTTTTCCTTCAGTGGATGTATGCAATAAATTATCGTCAACAGAAAAGGGTGGAGCACCTTTTTTATCCTTAGGAACGATAATCCCATTTTTTTTTGCGTATTTTATTAATGCTGTTCTTGAATTTAGATTCCAATCTCTCCATGGTGCTATAACTTTTATATTCGGACCAAAGTAATAGTAACCTAACTCAAATCTTACTTGATCATTCCCTTTTCCAGTTGCTCCATGAGAAACAGCTTGAGCGCTAAATTTTTTGGCAATTTCTATCTGTCTTCTTGCAATTAATGGTCTGGCAATAGATGTACCCAACAAATATATTCCTTCGTAAAGTGCATTACCTCTTATCATTGGAAATACATAGTCTTTTACAAATTTTTCTTTTAAATCCTCTATAATAATTTTTTTTACGCCTAATTTTTTAGCATTTGTATAAATTGCTTTTCGATTAATTTCTTGTCCTAGATCTGAGGTATAACAAATAACTTCTGCATTATATTTATCTTGTAGCCATTTAAGAATTACTGAGGTGTCTAACCCACCTGAATATGCGAGTACTATCTTTTTTATCTTTTTCATCTATTGATTTTTGCAGTTTTTTCTTGCTGCATTATATGCATCAGTAAATCCCATCATAGAATATGTATCTCTGGTTTTGTTACCTCGTGATGATACGCCTATAACTTGAGCTTTATTTGCTTTTTTCATTGCTCTTATCATTTTTAGCTCATCATCTAAACTTGTCATCCAAGCAAATTTCCCTTTTGTATTAAACTTAAATTGGGCGTTACCAACATTAACATTAACACCACTTTTCTTTCTAAAAGGATATCCATTGGTAATGCTAATCTCATTTGAAACACCGTCATTTGGTCTAAAAGTTACAAATATTCTACTTTCAGCTCGATTTAGATTTGCAGGGGACATTTTAGTCGGCATTGTTACTGCAAAACAAATTTTATTTTTTCCTTCTCCAGAAAACTGACTTTCCCACATTTTAAATTTCTTTTGAATTTTAATCTGAGCACTTAAGCTGCTTGTAAAAAAAAATGAGAGCAAAAATACTGTTAGAATTTTTTTTATGGACATGGGTTTGAATATATTAATTGTACCTCGTTTATAGCTTGAATCACTTCATCATCAAGTTTGATTTCATGGCTTTTTAAATTATTTTCTAATTGATCCATTTTCGTAGCTCCAATTATAACTGAAGTTACAAATGGTTGAATTTCACAAAATTTTATAGCCATCTGACATACATTTAGATTAAATTTTTTTGCAATTTTTATATACTCTTTTATTGCCGGTTCAGAGTTAGGTGTTCTGTATCTTGGGTACCTATCTCCGAAAAGTTTTAATCTAGTTCCGTCTGGTAATTTTCCATCTAAATATTTTCCACTTAGTGTTCCACTTGCAAGAGGGGAATAAGCTAGTAAGCCTACATTTTCTCTAATTGAAATTTCTGAAATTCCAACTTCATAACTTCTATTTAAAAGATTATAGGGATTTTGAACTGAAACTATTTTTTCTAAATTTTTCATTTCTGCGGTTTTAATAAACTCAAAAGTTCCCCAGGCAGTTTCATTAGAAAGACCGATAGTTTTAATTTTTCCCTCTTTAACAAAATCAGTTAGACAATCTAATGTTTCAAGAATTGGAGTGACATCATTTGAGTCTTTATGATGATATTCTAAACCTGAAAAAACATTTAATGGTCGATCTGGCCAATGTAACTGATATAGATCGATGTAATCTGTATCAAGATTTTTAAGAGATCTATCCAAAGCAAATTGTATTTGTTTTTTATTTAATCTTGTTTCTTCTCCATTATCTCGAAACCAATCCATATTCGATCGTCCTACAATCTTATCTGCAATGACCAACTTATCTCTATTTTTCTTTTCATTAATCCACTTTGAAATAATTCTACTTGTTTCACCTTGGGTGTTAGCACTGGGAGGAATTGGATATAATTCAGCAGTATCAAAAAAATTTACACCATAATCAAAGGCCATATCCATTTGTTGGAAAGCTTCATCTTGGTTATTTTGCTCTCCCCAAGTCATAGTTCCAAGACATATTGAACTAACTTTGATATTTGAATGCCCTAATTTTTTATACAGCATTAAAAATGTTTACCCCATGATCAAACAATTATAAATAAAAATTCTAATGTCTGAGCAAATTGCTATTTTAATTCAAATAATTCTTATAGATTTAGTTTTGGCAGCAGATAACGCTATCATAATTGGCATGCTCGCATCTAAATTCGATGCAAACATTAGAAAAAAAATATTTTTTTGGGGTATTACTGCTGCCGTTGTATTAAGAATAATTTTTACATTATTAACTGCGTATCTTTTGCAAATAAGTGGACTAAAATTAGTCGGAGGATTAGTTTTATTGTGGGTTGTCTATAAGTTATATAAAGATGTAATTCAGAAAGAAGAAAAAAAAGAAGTTAATATAAACCCAAAAAATAAATCTTTAATAAGTGCAATTGGTACAATTGCTTTGGCAGATGTTAGTTTAAGTCTAGATAATGTTCTTGGCGTAGCTGGTGCCGCCAAACATCATTACGATCTTTTAATATTTGGTTTAGTTTTATCTATTATCCTTATGGCAACAATGGCAAATGTAGTTTCGAAACTAATAAATAAGTATGCTTGGATTGCTTGGCTTGGTTTGATTGCCATTTTATATGTTGCAATAGATTTAATTTACTCTGACTTAAAAACATTGATTTAAGGGGTTTTTGACACCTTGAAATTGTCACAAAATTTTCTCATATATATGCTATGTTTATAAATAAAATTAAAAGGAGATTATGAATTTAAAAGATAGAATGGCCAGAGTTCAATCATCTGCAACGGTTGCAAATGATAGTGTTCATGAAGGTCTTAGAAGTTACATGCTAAAAGTTTATAACTTTATGGCATCAGGCGTATTATTAACTGGTTTTGTTGCACTAGGTTTATTTAAGTTTTCTGTAGTGACTGATCAAGCCGGTAACATTGTAGGACTAACGTCTTTAGGAAATGCAATTTACTCATCAGCTTTAATGTGGGTTATAGCACTTACGCCATTGGGCATTGTTTTTTACATGAGTTTCGGAATTAACAAAATGAGTGCACAAAGAGCTCAAACAGTTTTTTGGATTTTTGCAGCTTTAATGGGAGCGTCTTTATCATCGATATTTTTGCAATACACTGGCGCTAGTATCTCAAGAGTATTTTTTATCACAGCAGGTACTTTTGGAGCTATGAGTTTGTATGGTTATACAACTAAAAAAGATTTAACTGGTTGGGGTTCATTTTTATTAATGGGATTAATAGGAATATTAATTGCTTCATTAGTAAATATTTTTTTAAAATCACCAGCTGTATACTTTGTTGTTTCAGTTTTAGGTGTTTTAATTTTTGTAGGCTTGACAGCTTATGACACTCAAAAAATTAAAAACATGTATTTTGAGAGTGATAGTACAGAAGTTTCATCAAAAAAAGCTGTTATGGGCGCCTTAACATTATATCTAGATTTCATTAATTTATTTATAATGTTGTTAAGACTTTTTGGTCAAAGAAGATAAGTTTTTAAAAACCCTAGTTCTAATAATAATGTTAGACTAGGGTTTTTTGTTTGAGCATCTTTTTGAACAATATTTAACGTTCACCCAGTTTTTTTCCCATTTTTTTCTCCAAGTAAAAGGTCTTTTGCAAATTAAACAAATTTTTGAAGGTAAGTTTTTTTTTTTCAGATCAGTATTCTTTATAATTTTTTTTCCAAAGATTAATAGCTTCATCCCAAGATGGAATTTTTTCACTCTCAAAGCCGAAAGTTGACCCAGTTGCAATTGTTCTAAAATTTATCATTGCTTTTGCATGTACTTTATTATGAATATATTCCAACATATCATTTTTGCTTTTCCAGGCTGTAAGAGTATGTTTATAATTACCAGCAATCTTTGTTTCGCAAAATACGTTTCCATTTGCCTTTTGCGCCGCTCTAAAAGAAGGTATTGCATACCACCAAAATTTTACTTCAGATAAAAAATTTAAAGTTTTTAATCCAGTTATAGAAATATACATTTTTAAATATAATTATTTTATTAAACGAATGTTCCTTTTGTATAAAACTGATATGATATTTTTAATTTCGTCAGAATATTTAATAACTTTGCCATACTGATCTTTTAATTGATATTTTTGTCCAACTTTGCTTTTTAAACTTTTTATAATTTGGAATAAAGGTTTCTCAGTTGCTTTTCTATAAATATCAAAACCTACAATGTTTTTATTTATAAAAATTGCGTAATCTTTCCATTCTCCTTTTGAGACCATGGCTCCATAAATATTTAAAATTTCTCCTAATTCTTTTTTGTTAAAAAAAATTTCTTCTTTAAAATTTTTGTTTTTTATTAATTTAAACATTTATTTTATATTTTTTAATTAGATTGATTTGAAATATCATAAATATAAACGTGATTGGAATTATACCAAATACTTTAAATTTAACCCAAAAGTCCTCTGTTTGAGTTCTCCAAACAATCTCATTTAGGAAAGCTAAAAAAATAAAGAAAATCATCCATCTTTTATTTAGTAACTCCCAGCCCTTTTCTTCAAGCTGGATAGAACTTTCCAATAAAGATTTTAGTAAATTTTTTTTAAGAAAAAAGCTTCCAAAAAATAAAACAAATGCAAAAAGCAAATTCACAATTGTTGGTTTCATATAAAAAAATATTTTATTATCGAAATACAGAGTTAGTCCACCAAACAAGGAGACTATCACTGCACTGATAATTGGAACTTTAGGAATTTTTTTTTCGACAAAATACAATATTACAGTTGCTACTATTGTAGCTATTATTAGTGGCAGTATTGCCTCAGTCATTCCAAATCTTTTGTAATAAATAAAAAAAATTAATAACGGACCAAAGTCTGCTATAAACTTTAAGGTTGATTTATTCATGTGTAAAAAAATTTTATTATTATTTATTGTTCTATGTTTTCAGACTTCGCAGTGTATTTCAAGAGAATATAATTATGAAGCTTATGGTTTAAATTTAAATTTCTTAAATTTGAAGTTAAATATAAAGGATGGAAAGATTTATTCTATAATTCATAGTAAAGGTCTAGCTGGTCACTTTTTTAGTTTTGAAAATATAATTCAGACAACGTATGATAAAAATAATTTAGAATATTATTTTAATTTAAAAAAAAAAAATAAAGAAAAAATTTACCAATTTAAAGTTAAAAATGGTGATATTGACCTGAGCAATATTAATCTCAATAAAGGTAAAAATTACAAATTAATAAAAAAAACAGATTTAAGAAATGCACTAGATCCATTAACAGCTGTAAGTGAAATTCTTTATAGTAATAAAATAGATGCTAAATGTAATTTTAAAAATAGAATATATGACGGCGATGATGTGTATGAAATATTTTTAACACCTGAAGAAAAAAATAAATTAAAAATTAAATTTAATAAAAAAGAATATAAAATTATTTTTGTTTGTAGACTAAATTATAAAGCAATTTCAGGGCATAAATTTACAAGAGAAAAAAAATTGAATTCAAGGTATTTAGATATTTATTTTTCAAAATTTAATAATAATGTATTGCCAACCTACTTTGAGGCAAAATCAAAAATTATTCCCGTGAAAATGTATTTATCAACAGTTTTAAACCCTTGATTTATGAGTAATGATAATTAACTATTAAGTACTAATGAAAAATAAAATTCCTCAAAAAGCAAAATTTTCTATTGGAGAAGTTGTAAGACACCGCTTGTTTGAATTTAGAGGCATTATTTACGATGTAGACTTTGAGTTTAATAATTCAGAAGAATGGTATCAATCTATACCAAAAGATGTGAGACCAAGAAAGGATCAGCCATTCTACCATATCTTGGCAGAAAATGATGAAATCACTTATGAAGCTTACGTATCTGAACAAAATTTAGTCTTAGACGATAGAAACGAGCCAGTTGGCCATCCATTGGTGAAAGAAATCTTTAATGGACAAGGAAAAGACGGTCTGTATCTTAGATCCACAAATTAATATTCGCCTAAAATAAAACACTTTTTCTTCAGCAATCAGACATTTTCCTAATTTAAATCAATATTCATAGTCCAGTTTGAAGTTTTTCCCATTCTCCCTCTTCAAACTGGACAGACTAACACATACCAAAATAAATTATTTTCTTTAGTTTTTGCGAAATGTTTAAATATTTAAACACCAAAAACTTTAAAAGCTTTCATGACCATTATCTTTTTTGGGTAAAAATTTTTTTTCTCACTCTAGTAATATTTGGTTTGATACTATCCCTCTTTTTATCTCCTGCAGATTATTTGCAAGGAGATACGGTAAGGATCATGTATGTTCATGTGCCAGCATCTTGGTTAGCTTTACAAATTTATGCAGTGATGTGTGTCTGCAGCTTTATTACATTAATTTTTAAAAATAGAGTTTTTACAATAATAACAAAAAGTATTGCGCCCATTGGTTTTACTTTTTCATTAATATCACTTTTTACCGGATCAATTTGGGGACAGCCGACTTGGGGCACTTTTTGGACATGGGACGCAAGATTAACTTCAATGCTTATCTTAGTAATATTTTATATTGCATATATTCTTTCTTGGAAAATAATTACAAATTTTCATTTAGCAGAAAAATTATCATCTATTATTACATTAATTGGTTTGGCTAATCTACCAATTATAAAATTTTCTGTAGATTGGTGGAATACTCTGCATCAGCCTGCAACAATTAAACTTACAGAAAGTTCTACAATTCATCCATCAATGCTTACTCCTCTTATAGTCATGTTTTTGTCTTTTCTCGCATTCTCAGTAATTATTTTTTTAATTAGATTTAAACTTGAAAGTTTAAATCTTAGAATACATTCAAAAAGATAATGAATAATAAAACAAAACAAAGATTAAGTTTTTTCTTAGTATCAGTGATTGCCTTTATAATAATTGGTAAATTTATTTATGAGTCATTATCAAAAAATACAGTTTATTTTTTTTCTCCAAGCGAGTTATATATTTCTACAGAGTTACCAAATGGATTAATTCGTATTGGTGGAATGGTAAAAAAGGGTTCTTTAATTAAAGCAGGTAACAGGTATTCTTTTATTATCACAGATTTTAAAAATGATATTTCAGTAAATTATATAGGTATCAAACCCAATCTATTTGAAGAGGGTCAAGGTGCAGTTGTCGAAGGAAAATTAAGTACAAGAAATAGCTTAATGGCATCAAAAATATTAGCTAAGCATGATGAAAACTATATGCCGAAAGAAGTTGCCGATGCATTAAAAAAATCTGGTGATTGGAACAAAAATTATGGCAAGTAATTTTGCTAATGGAGTATTAATATTAAGTATTTTTTTTTCTTTTCTAAGTAATTTGTTTTTTTTTCAAAAAAAATTTAATTTATCTATCCGATTATTTAATTTTTCTTCAACTTTAATTATTTTTACTTTTCTTTTACTAATTTATTTTTTTTACTCATCAAATTTTAGTATTGCAGCAGTTTATGAAAATTCACATACATTAAAGCCAATCTTTTATAAAATAGCTGGGACTTGGGGAAATCACGAAGGGAGTTTATTACTTTTTATAGTTATTATTGCGGTTTACGGTTCTTTATTTTCAATTCTTTTTAATAAAGCAGAAAGTGAGAAATTCAAATCATGGGTAATTTTTTTTCAAAATAATTTATTTTTAATTTTTTTAATTTTTTTAATTACTACATCCAATCCTTTTGACATAATTATTCCAAGACCCATAGAAGGATTGGGTTTAAACCCTATACTTCAAGACCCTTTATTAGTTATTCATCCTCCATTTTTGTATTTAGGCTATGTTGGTTTCTCTTTAACTCTTAGTTTGGTTTTATCTGGTTTAGTGAATAAAAATTTAAATTCAAATTGGGCAATTATTAGCTGGCCATGGGTAATGATAGCGTGGGTATTTTTAACTATTGGAATTACTTTAGGATCAGTATGGGCATATTATGAACTTGGTTGGGGTGGATATTGGTTTTGGGATCCTGTTGAAAATGCATCTTTAATGCCATGGTTAGCGGGCACAGCATTAATTCATTCCATGCTAGTTTTGAAACTAAAGAATCAAATGAAAAGTTGGACAAGTTTATTGGCCATAATTACTTTTTCTTTTAGTTTATTAGGTACGTTTCTAGTGAGGTCAGGAGTGCTAAATTCAGTACATGCATTTGCTAATGATCCAGATCGTGGTGTTTTTATATTGATGATAATATTTATAATTACACTTTCGTCTTTAATAATTCACATTCTTTTTTCAGAAAAAAATAAACCAATTACTAATTTTTTTTTATCAAAAGAAAGTTTCGTGAATTTAAATAATCTTTTTTTGTTATTTTTTCTTTTTGTAGTTTTGTTAGGTACAATTTATCCAATAATTTTATCTATTTTTGATCAAACAATCTCTGTTGGACCAGTATATTACAACACTATACTCGCACCATTTGTTTTTATCTTTTTAATTCTAATGTCCCTCGGACCATTGTTAAAATGGTCTAATAAAATCAAACTACAAGCTCTATACATTTACATTTTTATTTTTATTTTATGTTTAGTTTTATCTATAATTATAATTGTATTATCGAATAGCTATGATTTGATTTTATTTTTAGGGATAGCGTCATCATTATTCTTAATATTTTCAATTTTGAGCGAAATTTATAAAGGCAGTATTAGAATTAAGCCTTTTTATTTGCCGAGGCTTTTGTCACACATGGGCGTGGGTATATTTTTCTTATCTATTTTTCTTAACTCTTATTATTCTTACACAAAAGATTTTGAAATAAAAATTAATGAAACAAAAAATTTTGATAATTTATCTTTAAAGTTTGTTGATCACAGCATTGGTAAAATAGAAAATTATTTAGAAATGAAAACTAAATTTGAAATCAGAAGCGGAAAAGAAGTATTTAATTTAGAACCCTCTGTTAGAAAGTATTTTCAACCTAATCAAATTACATCTGAGACAAGTATAAAACCAACTTTTTTTTCAAATTATTATTTAGCTATTAATTTTCCAGATTCTCAAAGTATAATTTTAGGCGCGAGATATTATTATAATTATTTAATTCATGGTATTTGGCTTGGCTTATTGTTAATTATTTTTGGAGGTTTTTTAAGTGTATTTAAAAAAAGGATTTAAAATATTAAGCTTAATATTAGCTTCAATAATTATTTTTTATTTTTTTTATTATTCTTTATTTCAAGAAAAAAAATTAAATCCAAAAGTTATGATTGGAAGTCAAATGCCAAATTTGCAATCTAAAACATTGTATAAAAATAAAGTTTTGTCGCTTTCAAATATTGTTAGTAATGAAAAGTTTGTTGTTAATATTTTTGCATCCTGGTGTGTACCTTGCAAAATTGAGCATCCTATTTTGATTCAATTAAAAAATAGTAAAATTAAGATTATTGGTATTAATTACAAGGATAATCAAAAAAATGCCAAAGCATTTATTGAAAAGTATCAAAACCCTTTTGAAAAAGTTTTAATCGATAGCGATGGCGCTTTATCTATTCAACTTGGTGCGTTTGGAGTTCCAGAAACATTTTTAGTTGATAAAAATTTTACAATTATTGCAAAGCATATTGGTCCAATTGATAATAATTTTGTTAAAAAGGTTATAAATTTAAAATGAAGTTTTTTTTAGTTTTTATTATTTCTTGGTTTAGTATTGCATATGCTAATGAGGCTCAGGATAGAACAAATTCTATTACCAAAAATTTACGTTGCCTTGTGTGCGAAGGGCAATCTGTTTACGAGTCTAATTCAGATTTTGCAAAAGATATAAAAACCTTTGTTTCAAAAAAGATAAAAGAAAAGAATACTGATGAAGATATTTATGAATTTTTGATATCAAAATATGGAGAAGAAATAATATTAAATCCTGATTTTTCCAATAAATTTATATTTCTTTGGATAGCTCCTATCTTATTCTTTTTAATAGGTATTTTTTTTATTTTTAGGAGATCAAATGAAATTAGATAAATGTTGTCATATTTATATTTACAAAAAAACTGATTTAGAGCAAAAAAAAAGAAAAGTTTGTAAAAAGTGTGGTTTTATTGATTATAAAAATCCTAAAATCGTAGCTGGATCCTTAGTTGTTAAAAATAAAAAAATTTTATTATGCAGAAGAGCAATTGAGCCTAGTTATGGAAAATGGACTTTTCCGTCTGGATATTTAGATGCCAACGAAACTCCGGAAGAAGGAGCGATTAGAGAAGCAAAAGAAGAAGTAAATATTAAAATAAAATTAAAAAAATTATTCATTATTTTTACTGTTCGAAAAAAAAATTTAATTCAATTTGTATTTTTGGCTGATCACGTAAACAAAACCTACAAACCCGGCATTGAAACTCTCGAGGCAAAATATTTTAGTTTTGATGAGATACCATGGAAATATCTAGCCTTCCCAAGCGTGGCTTATGCTATTAAAAAATATAAAAAATTGCCTAAAAATTTGCCGATTTTTCACACTTTTAGCAAAGATTAGGTCTTTTAATTCAACCTCGAATAATATAGTTACCATCTAATGAAAAAATTATTTCTATCAGGACTATTTGTTTTATTAACTTCATCAGCTTTTGCTAAGGGATTGTCACTATCAACTGGTGTTTTAGATTATAGTGATGATAAGAAAAAAGCTGGATTTTTAGAAGGTACTTATAGTTTTGGAGAAGATAAAGCATTTGAAACTGCTATTGGAAAATTAGTACCAATTACTGGCGCTATGTTAACAGAAGATAATGCTTCAATGGTTTATGCAGGTTACAAAATTGACTATAAAATTGGAAATTTTTTAATTAGCCCAAGTTTTACTCCAGGATATTATGATGAAGGGGATGGAAAAGATTTAGGCCATAACATTGAATTTAAGTCTCAAATCAATCTTGGTTGGAATTTTGGAGACAAAAGTAATTTTGGATTATCATATAGCCATATTTCTAATGCTAGCATAGGTGATAAAAATCCTGGCGCTAATAATATCGCATTCACTTTTTACACACAGTATTAACTTTTAGATATGAAGTTAAACGATTGTCATAATGTAGATGATTTTCGTAAACTTGCTAAAAAAAAATTACCATCTCCTATCTTTCATTATATTGATGGTGGTGCTGATGATGAGAGTACCTTAAAGAGAAATACAGATTCTTTTAACAAATGTGACTTAGTTCCAAATGTTTTAACTGATGTGAGTAATGTTGATACTTCAACAACAGTACTGGGCCAGAAAATTGATTTTCCATTATTTCTTTCACCAACAGCTATGCATCAAATGTACCATCATGAAGGAGAACAAGCGACTGCAAGAGCTGCAGAGAAATTTGGAACTTTCTTTAGTTTGTCAACAATGGGCACAAAAAGTATTGAAGAAGTTTCAAATATTTCAGGTGGCCCAAAAATGTTTCAATTATATATTCATAAGGACCAAGGGCTTACAGATAATTTGATAGAACGTTGTCAACGATCTGGGTTTAAAGCTATGTGTTTAACCGTTGATACTATTGTAGCGGGCAATAGAGAAAGAGATCATCGTACTGGATTTACAACACCACCAAAACTTACCTTAGAAAGCTTGTTTAGTTTTGCTACTCATCCAGATTGGAGTCTAAGATATTTGATGGGTCCAAAGTTTAAGTTAGCTAATATTTCTCACTTAACAAAAAAAGGATCGAGTATTGAAATATCAATTATGGATTATATTAATTCTCAATTTGATACGACAATGAACTGGAAGCATGCAGAATATGCTGCAAAAAAATGGAATGGACCATTTGCTTTAAAAGGAGTTATGTCTGTTGAAGATGCTAAAAGAGCAATTGATATTGGAGCATCCGCAATTATGATTTCAAATCATGGAGGCAGACAGCTAGATGGTTCGCGTGCACCATTTGATCAACTAGAGACTCTAGTTGATGCTGTTGGAGATAAAATCGAAATAATTCTAGATGGTGGAATTAGAAGAGGCACTCATGTTTTAAAAGCTCTGGCTCTCGGAGCAAAAGCATGCTCTATGGGGAAAGCATATTTATATGCATTAGGCGCTGGAGGTCAGCCAGGTGTCGAAAGAGTTTTGCAAAAAATGAAAGATGAAATTACTAGAGGGATGACGTTAATGGGAACACGTAATGTTAATGAATTAACCAAAGACAAGATTGCATATAGATAATGAAGATAGCTGATAATTTTTCAAGATTAGGTACTGAGAATGCTTTTGTTATCTTGGCAAAAGCAAAAAAATTAGAAAGCGAAGGAAGAGAAATTATAAATTTAGGTATTGGACAACCTGATTTTTTAACCCCAAAACATATTGTAGAGGCAGGAAAAAAAGCATTAGACGATGGGCATCATGGATATACACCCGCTAACGGGACACAAGAACTAAGAGATGGTGTAAGCAGGCATATAAAAAAAATGTATGGTGCTGAAATAGACTCAGCAAGAGTTTTTATTGCGCCTGGTGGAAAACCTTCAATGTATTTTGCGATTATGATGTTTGGACAACCTGGTACAGAAATCATTTATCCAGAGCCAGGGTTTCCAATTTATGAGTCGGTAATCAATTATACAGGTGCAAAAGCAATTCCTATGTATTTATCTGAGAAGAAAAATTTTTCATTTAATGCAGATGAAGTGCTTTCGCTAATAAATGATAAAACAAGATTGCTAATAATAAATAATCCGCAAAATCCAACAGGGGGACTTATTGATAAAAATGAAATTGATAAGCTTGTGCAAGGATTAAAAAAATACCCTGAAGTTGCAATATTGAGCGATGAAATTTACTCAAGACAAATTTATGATGGAAAAAAGATGCCGTCATTTTTTTACTATCCTGAACTCTATGATCGTTTAATTGTTATGGATGGTTGGAGCAAAACTTACGCAATGACGGGATGGAGATTGGGTTGGAGTGTGTGGCCAGAAAGTTTAATTGATAAAGTTACTAGAATGGCAATTAATAGCTATTCATGTGTGTCCGCTGCTAATCAAGTTGCAGCACTAGCAGCTCTAGAGGGGCCTCATGATTTTCTAGATGATATGATGGAAAAATTTGATAAGCGTCGAGAGTTAATTGTAAATGGATTAAATAGCTTACCTGGCATTGAATGTAATAATCCAGGGGGAGCTTTTTATACATTTCCTAATGTGAGTGAAACTGGGATGAGTGGAGATACTTTTGCTGAAAAATGTTTATATGATGCAGGCGTAGCGTTAGTTCCAGGCACTAGTTTTGGTAAATCATGCACAAATTTTGTAAGATTTAGCTTTGCAAATTCGTATGAAAATATTGAAAAAGCATTGGAGAAAATAAAAAAAATTCTCTAATATATAAATTATGCCATTAAAATTACCTGAAGCAGACACAACAATTATTCAAGATAAAAAAAATATTGTCCAAGATTTATTTAAAATTACTAAGAATATTATTCATTCAGACGAAGAAATTAAACCTTATGAAACTGATGGTTTGTCTGTCTACAGACAAAAACCTATCGCAGTAGTTTTGCCAGAAACAACTGAGCAGGTTTCCAAAATTTTAAAATATTGTCATAACAAAAAAATCAAAGTTGTTCCAAGAGGTGCAGGTACTGGTTTGTCAGGTGGATCAATCCCTCTTGCTGACTGTATTTTGATGGGAATGGGAAAGTTCAATAAAATATTAGAAACCGATTTTGATAATAGGTGTGTCGTAGCGCAACCATGTGTAGCTAATCTAGCGATTACTCAAGCTGTTCAACATAGAGATTTTTATTATGCTCCTGATCCATCAAGCCAATTAGCCTGTTCTATTGGAGGCAACGTTGCGGAAAACTCTGGCGGGGTTCATTCATTAAAATACGGTACGACAACAAATAATTTAATGGGTGTCGAAATGGTATTAATGGATGGGACTGTTTTAAAACTTGGTGGAAAGCACCTTGATTCAGAAGGTTATGATTTTTTAGGTCTTGTCACAGGATCTGAGGGCTTGCTAGGTGTTGTGACTGAGGTGACAGTTAGAATATTAAAAAAACCAGAATCTGTAAGAGCTGTCTTGATTGGATTTGATAGCATTGAAGATTCTGGAAACTGCGTTGCAGACATTATTGCAAAAGGCATAGTTCCAGCTGGAATGGAAATCATGGACAAGCCACTAATTATTGCAACAGATAATTATGCTAAAGCTGGTTACCCAAGAGATGTAGAAGCTTTGCTGATTGTTGAATTAGATGGAACAACTAGTGAAGTAGATACATTAATTGACAAAGTTTTAGATATCGCAAAAATGAATAAAGCTTCTTACAACAGAGCAAGTAATAGCGATGAAGAAAGAATGAGATTTTGGAAAGGAAGAAAAGCTGCATTCACAGCTTGTGGAGTACTAGCTCCAGATTATATCTGCATGGATGGTTCTATCCCAAGAAATAAATTAGCCGATGTATTAAGTTATATTAGCAAACTATCTAAAAAATATAAATTAGACGTAGCAAACTGTTTTCATGCCGGAGATGGAAATTTGCATCCACTAATTATGTTTGACTCTAATGATCCTGTTGAAATGAAAAAAGCAGAAGATTTTGGAGCTGATATTTTAAAGTATTGTGTAAAGGTCGGTGGGGTCTTATCCGGAGAACATGGTATTGGAGTAGAAAAAAGAGAATTAATGTGCGAGATGTTTAATGACAATGATATTCAACAACAGCTTAATATTAAAAATGCATTTGACTCAGAAAACCTTTTAAATCCAGGAAAAGTATTTCCAATTCTTCATAGATGTGCAGAAGGTGGAAGAATGCATATACACAAAGGTAAAGATAAGTTTCCAAATTTACCAAGGTTTTAATGCCAGATATTTTTTATCCTAAAACTGAACAAGATGTTTCAGATTTTATTTTTGATAATTATAATAAAAGTAACCCAATTGAAATCGTTGGGCATGCATCAAAAAAAATTGGAAGACTTATTCAATCATCTCAAACTCTTAGTCTGAGTAGTATGTCTGGAATTCTAGAATATTTTCCGGAAGAATTATACATAAAGGTTTTGCCTGGAACATCACTCTCAGAAATAGAGACTACGCTTAAACAAAAAAATCAGTTTTTTGGCTTTGAGCCAAATGATTTAGGTTATCTTTACGACGGAAAATCAAATTCAGGAAGTATTGGAGGAGTAGTATCATGTAATCTTTCTGGTCCTGGCAGGTTTAAAAATGGAGCACTAAGAGATCATGTGCTTGGTTTTAAATCAGTGAATGGTTCAGGTGGAAAAGTCAAATCTGGTGGAACAGTTGTAAAAAATGTTACTGGTTATGATTTAAGCAAGATTATAAGTGGTGCTTACGGCACATTGTGCGCAATTACGGAAATAAATCTAAAAGTGTCTCCACTACCTGAATTCGAAGAAACATTTTTAGTAAATGACATAGATTATGCACAAGCTATTGAAATTTTTAGAATAGCATTAGACTCTTCTCTAGAAATTTCTGGCGCATGTTTTTTTCCTGCAGCAAATGCATCTTTTTTGACTCTAAATGATGTAAAAAAAGATACATCTGTTTTAGGCTTGAGAATTCAAGGGCCAAAGGCCTCTGTGATTGAGAGGATGCAAAGTTTAAATAAAATGTTTAAAGACAAAGCAACTTCAATGCTTGATACTTACCAAACATCAATTTTTTGGAGAGAGATTAAAAATTTTGAGGGATATGCAAATTCTAAAGAGTTTGTATGCAAAGTCTCTTTGCCTATTACTAACATGGTTAATTTTTTAAAATTCTTTGAAAAAACTAATTATAAATATTTTTTAGACTGGGGCGGTAATATTGCTTGGTGTTCTTTAGAAAATCAAAGTGATTTGGATAAAATGAAAATTTTCTGTTTAAAACATGGTGGCCACCTAACAGTATTAAAAGCGAATGATAACTTTAGAAAAAGTGAGGAGTTTTTGACTAATTCAGACTCCAATATAAAAATTTTGTCAAAAAAATTAAAAGAAAGTTTTGATCCTAAAGGTATACTAAACCCTAACAAAATGTACGCAGGAATTTAATGCAAACTAATTTTAAAAAAGATCAACTTCTTGATCCTGAAATACAAAATTCAGAAAAAATTTTTAGAAAATGTGTTCATTGTGGAATGTGCAATGCAACTTGCCCAACTTATCAAGTACTAGGGGATGAACTAGATGGACCGAGAGGAAGAATTTATATGATTAAAGATATGCTTGAGAACAACAAACCAGCAAACGAAAAAATAGTTAAACATATAGATCGTTGTTTATCCTGCTATGCTTGTGTTACGACTTGTCCATCGGGTGTAGATTATTTACATCTTATTGATCATGGCAGAAATCACATTGAAAGAACTTATAAAAGACCATTATTTGAAAGATTGTTAAGAAATCTATTAGCTTATGTATTGCCTAGGCCGAAATTATTTAAATTTTTAGGAAGTTTAGCAATGCTTACAAAACCTGTACATTCAGTCTTGCCAAAAAAATTAAAGCACATGATTTCTTTTATGCCTAAATCTTTTCCAAAATCAGAATATCCAGATAATATTGTATTTAAACCCAGTAAAAAATCGATTTCAAAAGTAGCATTGTTAACTGGATGTGTTCAAAAGGCAATTTCACCCAACATTAATGACTCATCAATAAATGTTCTTTTGAGACATGGAATTGAAGTTCATGTTTTAAAAGAAATAAAATGTTGTGGATCATTGACTCACCACATGGGTAAAGAAGAAGCTTCTCATCAATATTTTATAGAAAATATTAATGCCTGGCACAAATTAGTCGAAAAAGAAAAAATAGATGCAATTTTAGTAAACACATCTGGTTGCGGAACAACAATTAAAGACTACGGTTTTATTTTCAAAAATCACTCAGATAAATCGCTTAGAAAGAAGGCAAAAGCGGTTAGTGAAATTGCGTTAGATATAACAGAGTATTTAGAAGAATCGATAAAACTTGATTTCACAAGAACAAATAACTCAAAAAGATATAATATTGCTTACCACTCTGCGTGCTCTATGCAACATGGACAAAAAGTACACAGTCAGCCTATAGAACTTTTAAAAATGACCGGTAATAATATTTTAGAAGTTCCTGATGGACATTTATGTTGCGGTTCTGCTGGTACCTATAATTTAATGCAAGAAGAAATGGCTTCAGAATTATTAAAAAGAAAATGTGAAGATATCAAAAAGATTAAACCAGATTTAATTGCTGCTGGAAATGTTGGATGCATTACTCAAATAGAAAAAGGTATAGACATCCCGATTGTTCATACGATTGAATTAATTGATTGGTTTACTGGCGGAAAAAAACCAGAAGGGCTAGAAAATATATGAAAAAAATTTTAGTTACAAGAAAACTGTTAAAGGAAAATGATGAGAGAATTAAAAATTTGTTTGATGTAAAATTGAATCAAAAGGATCAATTATATTCATCAGAAAAAATATTAGAGCTTAGTAAAGACTGCGATGGTATTTTGGCTTTTACTACCACGCCTTTCAACAAAGACATGATTATGAATTTACCTGATAGTGTAAAAATAATTTCTAATTATGCAGTTGGTTATGGAAACATAGACGTTGAGTCAGCAAAAAACAGGGGAATAGTAGTTACAAATACACCTGAAGTTTTAACAAATGCTACAGCGGACATTTCAATTTTGTTATTACTTGGCGCTTCCCGAAGAGCTTATGAAGGAAGAAAGGCTGCCGAAAAAGAGAATTGGTTATGGTCAAGCGATTATTTAATTGGAAAGCAAATGACTGGAAAAAAATTGGGTATTTTGGGAATGGGAAGGATTGGAAGAGCTGTTGCAAAACGAGCTAGAGCTTTTGATATGGAAATTCATTATCATAATAGAAATCAGTTAAGTTCAGATCTAGAAGAGGGCGCAATTTATCATAAAGATATAAACGATTTATTTAAAAATAGTGAATTCCTATCAATTAATTGTCCAGGTTCAAAAGATACAGAAAATTTAATTAATGAAGAAACAATTAAAAATTTTCCTGATAGAGTTGTAATAGCAAATGCGGCACGTGGAGAAGTAATTGATGATGATGCAATGATTAAAGCGATGAAAAGTGGAAAAGTATTTGCGTTAGGTCTAGATGTTTACAGGGGTGAGCCAAAGATAAATAAAAAATATTTGGATTTAGATAATTTATTTTTGCTACCTCACTTAGGAAGCGCAACAAAAAAAACTAGAATTGCAATGGGTGACAGAGCAATTGACAATTTAGATGCTTTGCTAAATAAAAATTCCAAACCAAAAGATAAAGTAAACTAGTCAACTATAGGTTGTCTAATATTCCTTATATTTCTTAATATTAACTTTGCATTTGCAATATTTGTCGCTTGTTAGGCCAACTATTTAGATAGACAATTTATGATTGTTTAAGCTAAATTATAACAGTTAAATTTAACTAACATGGGAGAAAAACACATGTCGAAAAAAAACGTTACGTCAAAATCGAGACGTAAATTTTTCAAAAAAGCAGCAGCAGTTACGGGTGCTACAGCAGCAGCTGTCGCAATGCCTAACGTTGGTGCTTGGTCAGGTTCACACGGAAAAACTGTGAAACTGAAAATGCAAGCTGCATGGGGCGGCGGTATCTTCTTAGAGATGGCGAAGCAATATGGAGACAGAGTAAATGCTATGGGTGGTGGTTCGCTACAAATGGAAGTTTTACCTGTTGGTGCAGTTTTAAAAACTAAAGAAATCGCAGATGGTGTATCTAAAGGTGTAGTAGATGCTTCTCACTCAGTGACAGCATACTGGTACGGTAAAAACGCTGCTGCTTCTTTATTTGGTACTGGTCCTTCTTACGGATTCTCATCTCAAGAATTAATGGGATGGATTGAAGAAGGTGGCGGAAGAGCTTTATACGAAAAGACTTTAAAGAAAATCGGTCTTGATGTTGTAGGTTTCTTCGCTATGCCTATGCCTGCTCAGCCTTTCGGTTGGTTTAAGAAACACACTACAAAAGTTTCTCAGGTTAAAGGTCTTAAGTATAGAACAGTTGGACTAGCTACAAACGTTCTTCAAAAAATGGGAATGGTTGTAAGACAGTTACCAGGTGGTGAAATTCAACCAGCAATGAAAACTGGTTTGATTGATGCTGCTGAGTTTAATAACCCAACATCTGATAGAGACTTTGGTATGCAAGATGTTTCTAAGCATTATCACTTAGGAAGCTTCCACCAATCTCAGGAGATGTTTGAGATGCAGTTCAACAAGAAGAAGTACAACAGCTTATCACCAGCGCACCAAGCTATTATTAAGCACGCTGCTGAAGCTGCAAACACTTCAAACTATTTCATGGCATTAGTGAGATACTCAAATGACTTAGGAAGACTTATGAAAGAGTCTGGAGTTAATGTGTATCAAACTTCTGATGAAATCTTAGATGCTCAATTAGCAGCCTGGGATACAGTTATGAAGGACTTTAGAAAAGATCCATTGTTTGATGAGATCGTAAGATCACAACAAGCATACGCTAAAAAAGTAATGAAGTATCTATTCATGAACCAGCCTAATTACAGACTGGCTTATACTAGAGCCTTCGGAGATCCATCTAAAGTTAAAATTTAGTTTGATCTAATTCAAAAAGGGCCTCTTATGAGGCCCTTTTTTTGATAGCAAAACTCTAATTATAAATATAGAAAACGCCGTGGATTTCGTAAATAATTACATCAAGTTTGCAGAGAGTCTAAGCCGATGGGTCGGTAAAGGTTTTGCATGGTGCATTGTAATTTTATGTCTAGGAACTGTTTACGAAGTAACCATGGCCTATTTATTTAATGCTCCAACATTATGGAACTTTGATTTTAGTTTACAAATGTATGGTGCTTTATTTTTAATGGCAGGCGCTTATACATTATCGTGTGATGCGCATGTGAGAGGTGATGTAATTTATAGATTATTTTCAATTCCCACTCAGGCGAAAATAGATTTAGTTTTATATTTTCTTTTTTATTTTCCAGGTATTTGTGCTTTAGCATTTTCTGGAATTGATTATGCAGGTAATGCTTGGCAATCAAAAGAGACAAGTTGGAATAGTCCAGCACAAATTCAGATTTATATGATTAAAACCTTAATTCCTGTTGCAGGTTTTATTCTTATTAATCAAGGTATTAGTGAAGTCATGAGATGTGTGATTGCAATTAAAACTGGAGAGTGGCCAGAAAGACAAGATGATGTTTTAGAGACTGAACAAAAATTAATGCGAGAAGCAAGAGAGAGAGAAGGATCATAAAATGTTTGGAATGACAAATCCAGAAACAGCACTATTTATGATGTGCATCTTCTTGTTCTTCGTTTTACTTGGATTCCCAATTGCTTTTACACTTTTGGCAATGGGTGTTGGGTTTGGCTACTTTGCTTATTGGAACCCGGAAACAATGGAAAGTATATTTGATAACAGGATTTTTGATCTTGTTGTTCAAAATACATATTCTGTGATGGATAATCACGTTCTTACAGCAGTACCGTTGTTTTTATTCATGGGTTATTTGGTAGAAAGAGCTGGAATTGTAGCAAAATTATTCTTCGCAATTCGATTGGCTTCTCACAGATTACCAGCTTCAATGGCAGTTGCAGCATTGGTTACCTGTACTTTATTTTCTACTGCAACAGGTATTATTGGTGCGGTTGTTACTCTGATGGGTCTACTCGCATGGCCAGCGATGATTAAAGCAGGTTATGACAAAAAATTTGCATCAGGTATTATTTGTTCGGGTGGTTGTCTTGGGATTTTAATACCACCAAGCATTATGCTTATTGTTTACGCAGTGATTGCTCAACTATCTCCACTTAGATTATTTGCAGCTGCGATGCTACCAGGATTATTACTCGCTAGTTTATATATTTTATACGCAATTGGTTTGGCAATGTGGAAGCCAGAATTAGCTCCGAAACCAAAAGCAGAAGAGATACCGCCAAGCAATGTAATTGCAAAAGAAGTTGTTGTATCGTTTTTACCTCTATTTACTTTAATACTTTTAGTTCTAGGTACTATCCTTGCAGGAATTGCAACACCAGCCGAAGCTGCAGCGGTTGGAGCTTTTGGCTCTTTAGTCATGGCTTATTTTTATAAAACTTTAAAATGGCAGTCTTTTAAAGAATCAGTTTTCTTAACTGCAAAAACGTCAGCAATGATTATGTGGTTATTTATTGGTTCTTGGACTTTTGCATCAGTATTTTCGTATTTAGGTGGACATGAGATTTTTGAACAATTTTTTAAATCAATGGATTTAGAACCTTGGCAGTTTTTAGTGATAACTCAAATTATTATTTTCTTATTAGGTTGGCCATTGGAATGGACTGAAATTTTAATTATCTTTGTACCAATTTTCTTACCTTTATTAGAAACATTTGGAGTAAATCCATATTTCTTTGCAATGTTAATTGCTCTAAATCTGCAAACCTCATTTTTGACTCCCCCAATGGCAATGTCGGCATATTATTTAAAAGGTGTTCAAAAAAGTAATGTTGAATTAATGGATATATTCAAAGGTATTATGCCTTTCTTAGCGATCGTAATTTTGGCTATGATTATTATGTATAACTTCCCAGGTTTAGCATTATGGCTACCGACGGCATTATTTGGCCCAGCCTAATATAATTTATGAAAGACCTTTGTTTTTTATCAGCAACTGAGATTGCAAAAGGGTTACAGTCTGGTGACTTAAAATCAGAGCAAGTTTTAGCAAGTTTTGCAAATAGAATTGTAGAATTTGAAGAAACTGTAAAAGCTTGGGAACATTTCGATAAAGATTTTATTTTACACAAAGCTAGTGAAGCCGATGATTATAAAAATATTGGAAGACCAATTGGACCTCTTCATGGTCTACCAATTGGGGTTAAGGATATTTTTGGCACAAACGATATGCCAACAAGATGTGGAACTAATTTAGTTTCAGGAGTTCATACTAAAAATGATGCGTCAGTAGTAAGCTTTTTAAGAAACTCTGGTGCTTTAATTATGGGTAAAACAGTGACTACTGAGTTTGCATATTTTGATCCAGGAAAAACCACTAATCCTCATGATGAACAAAGAACTCCAGGTGGATCATCCAGCGGTTCAGCTGCTGCAGTTGCATCATATATGTGTCCTGTTGCTATCGGTTCACAGACAAATGGCTCAGTTCTTCGCCCTGCATCATATTGCGGAGTTATAGGCTACAAACCTACTTATGGTTTGGTATCAAGGAACGGGGTTTTAAAACAGTCTCATTTATTAGATCAAGTTGGTGTTTTTGCTAGACATATTGAAGATATCGCTTTGATTACAAAAGAGATAGTCAGACATGACTCAAATGACTCATCAACTATACCTTATTCAATTTCTAATATTACTGAAGTTTGTAAAGAAGAACCTCCTTTTGATCCAAATTTTGTTTTTATTAAAACTTCAAAATGGAAAAATATGGATAAAGATGCAGTAAAAAGTTTTGAAGGATTTTTAAAAAAAAATAAAAAAAATATAGAAATTGTTGATGCTCCCTCATACTTTGAAGATATTTTTAAATATCATCAAATCATTCATGAAACAGATATGGCTTATGCATTTTCAGACTATTATAAAAAATCTAAAAATAAATTAGGAAAAAAACTAGTTGAGGCAATTGAAAGAGGATTAAAATATAAATCAAGTGAGTATGTTGAGGCTTGTGAAAACAGAAACTATTTCTACAAATTATTTCAAGAAACGTTTCAAGATTATCATGCAGTTTTAACACCAGCTACTACAGGCGTTGCACCAAAAACTTTGAAACAGACTGGTAGTCCAGAATTTTGTACTATTTGGACTTATCTGGGTATGCCTGCTTTATCTTTACCTTTGCTCGAGGGAGAAAATGGAATGCCTCTGGGAATACAAATTGTTGGAGAAAAGTTTGACGATTCAAGGTTATTGAGAACTTCCAATTGGTTAATTAATAAAGTAAAAGGAGACAGTAATGATTAATAAAATTGCAGCAATTCTAGGAACAGGTTTAACGATTATTTTTTTATTAGGCGTAACCATTACTTTGAACGCCTCGAACATGATTACTTTTTTTGATATTTTGCCAGTATGGATAATCATGGGTGCTGCAATTTTTATGATGATGATCGAAGTTTTAGAGATTTTTGATATTCATGTTGCAGATACAATGGCAAAAAAATTTCTTAAAAAAAAATAATTTTTTAAATTGAAAAACAAAAAAAAGAACATTTCGTCTTTTTTTCAATTTTCATTATTGTTTATTCAACCTATTTTTATGACTAGCAATATTGCTATTGCTCGTGGAGCATTAGGTAATATTCCGCCGATTTCTTTAGCTTTCTCAAGATGGCTATTAGTTTTTTTGATTATATTTCCATTTATTTATCAATCTATTTTTAAGAAAAAAAAATATTTTAAAGAAGAGTTCTGGAAACTTACTTTTTTGGCATCCACAGGTTATGTGGGGTGTGGCGCACTTCCTTATATTTCTGGGTTAACTACTACAGTTACAAATATGTCAATTATTTATGCTTTGTCTCCAATTTTTATCGTATTGTTATCGGCTTATATTTACAAAGAGAGATTAAAAATTTTTCAATATAGTGGGGTTATATTAAGCTTGTTTGGAGTTTCATTTATTGTCTTTAAGGGTAATTTTAATAATTTTGTAAATTTAAACTTTACTACAGGAGATCTTTGGATTTTTGGTGCAGCTGTTTCGTGGTCATTATTTTCAATTTTTTTAATAAATTGGAAAAGCAAGTTCAGTATTATAGAGAGATTTACCTTAATGAGCTTTATTGGATCAATTATTTTAGCTCCCTTTTTTATTATTGAGCATTTATATTTTTTACCCACCACATTCGATACGATATATTTTGAGTTTTCATTAGTCGCTGCTTTATTTCCAGGAATTATTGCTTTTTTGATGTACACAAAATTGCAACAAGTAGTTGGCGCTTCAATAGCTGGGCTGACAGTTTATTTGATGCCGATTTATGGATCAATTTATGGGATGGTTTTGTTTTCAGAAAATCTTGTTAATTATCATTTTTATGGTGCTTTAATGGTTTTGTTAGGAATATTTTTAGCTAAAAAAAAATATAAATGAAAATGATAAAATATTTTTTTTTACTAGGCTTATTATCTTATCTTTCAATTTTATTATTTATGTTCTTGTTTCAAAGAACTTTTATGTATCATCCAAATGTTAAAAATTTAGATCCAGTCCCTGCTACATTTGAATATGAAGAAGTATTCATTCCTTCGGAAAAAAACATTGAGTTAAGATCTTGGTTTAGTTTTAAGCCAGAAAATAAAAAAACTGTATTATTTTTTCATGGAAACGCCGGAGAACTGAGTGCAAGAGTTTATAAATTGAATAAATTTAGTGAAATTGATGTAAACTTTTTAATTATTTCATGGAGAGGTTTTAGTGGTAATAACGGCAAACCTACTGAGAAAGGTTTGTATCAAGATGCAAAAAAAGCTGTTGAATGGCTTCAAAATAAAGGAATTAGTAAGAAAGACATTATTCTCTATGGAGAATCTTTAGGAACAGGAATTGCAGTAGAACTTGCAAGTAAAGATAACTTTTCAGGGGTAATATTAGAGTCACCTTATACTTCTATGGTTGATATGGGAAAAAGATTTTATCCCTTTATCCCTGTAAGTCTTCTACAAAGAGACCGATATAACTCCATAAAAAAAATTAAAAAAATTAATTCTCCTATTTTAGTATTACATGGAAAAGCTGATACACTTGTCCCTTATTATATGGGCAAAAAAATATATGAAAATGCTAATGAACCGAAATATTCATATTTCCCAACTTTTGATAATCATATGATGGCTTATGATCAAGATATGGTTAATGCATTAAAAAGTTTTTTAGATCTTAGTGCTAAGCGATAGGTAAGCCATTCTTCACTTTTTGAGATGGATGAAACAATACCACTTTGCCATCCTCTTCTATTGCACCAAGTATTAAAACTTCTGAATTAATTCCAGCTATATTTCTTGGTGGAAAATTACAAACTGCCATGACTTGCTTATTAATTAATTCATTAGTTTTATAGTAGCTTGTAATTTGTGCAGAAGAGGTTTTTATTCCAATTTTTTCTCCAAAATCAATTTTTAAAACGTAGGCAGGTTTTCTAGCCTTTTCGTTAATTGATGCTTCTAAAATTGTTCCGACACATATTTGAATTTTGTCATAATCCTCATATGTAATTTCTTTTTTCATTTTAATTATTCTTTGCCAAAAAGGCTTTTACAAAATCTTTTGCCACAAAAGGCTGGAGGTCATCCACTTGTTCACCAACGCCAATGGCATATATAGGTAATTTATATTTTTCAGTAATAGACAGTAAAACACCGCCTTTAGCTGTTCCATCTAATTTAGTCATGATTAAACCAGAGAGTTTAGAAATTTTATTAAACTCTTCAATTTGGTTAAGAGCGTTTTGCCCCGTAGTTGCATCTAGGACAATAATTGTTTTTTCTGGTGCGTTCTCGTCAATTTTTTTCATGACTCTTATGATTTTTGAAAATTCATCCATAAGATTTTTTTTGTTATGCAATCTACCAGCTGTATCAATTATACAGTAATCATAATTATTTAGCTTTGCTTTTTCCAAAGTTTTGAAAGCAACTGCAGCTGGATCAGCACCAGGATCAGATTTTTCTATATCTATAGAATTTTTTTGACACCAATTATCTAATTGTTCAATTGCAGCTGCCCTAAAAGTATCTGCAGCACCTACAATTACCTTAGAATTATTATCTTTTAAAATTTTACAAAGTTTTCCAATAGTTGTTGTTTTTCCAGTTCCATTAACGCCACACACTAAAATTGTTTTAAGTCCATTTGATTTGTTAAAAATATTTTCTTCTACAGGCTCTAAAATTTCCAGCATTTCATTAGTTAAAATTTCTAAAAAATTTTTTTGATTTAACTCTTCATCACTAAATTTTTTATTTTTAATATTTTGAATAATTTTTTCAGTTAAAGGAAGACCAATATCTGAAGAAATCATAAAGTCCCCAAGATCTTGGAGAATTTCATTTGATGGTTTTGATTTTTTAAAAATATCATTGATTCCGTTGCCAAAATTTTTTGATGTTTTTTTTAATCCCTCAGAAATTTTTTTAAAAATTTGCATTAGACTTGTATTGTTGCCTCGAGGTGATTAGGGTTGTACCCTGTAATTTGAGCAGGTATGATTTGGCCTTCTTTTAAAGAATTTATACTAGATATTTTTACCTTTAAGTAATTTTCTGAATAACCAAAAGAATTTTTTTCAGTAAGCACATTTAAAGTTTTCCCTACAGTATCTTTAAATTTATCTTTCATTTTTAATTGACCCTTTTCTCTAAGAATTTTTGCTCGTTCTTTAATTATATTTTTAGGAACTTGAGGCATTTTAGAAGCTGGCGCTTTCTCCATTGGAGAAAAAGGAAAAATATGCAAGAGCGTTAGATCACATTCATCAATAATTTTTAAAGTATTATGAAACATCTCTTCCGTTTCTGTAGGAAAACCAGCAATTAAATCTGCTCCAAATATTACTTCAGGACGTGCTAGTTTTATTTTGTTACAAAAGTCTATGGCATGCTCTCTTTGATGTCTTCTTTTCATTCTTTTTAAAATCATATTATCACCTGATTGCATTGATAAATGAAAATGCGGCATAACCCTTTTTTCTGATGAAAGAATTTCAAATAATAAGCTATCAATTTCTATAGAGTCCAAAGATGATAATCTAAGTCTTTTTAGTTCTTTATTATTTTTTAAGATCGCTTCAACAAGTTTTCCTAAATTTACTTTTTCATCTAGATCAGGACCGTATGAGGTTAAATCAACACCAGTAAGAATGATTTCATTAAAACCTTTTTCGTTAAGCATTTTAATTTGCTCTAAAATATTATTAATTGGCAAACTTCTTGAATTTCCTCTGCCATAAGGAATTGTACAAAATGTGCATCTATGATCACAGCCATTTTGAATTTGTATAAAAGCCCTCGAATGATTTTCAAAACTTTCAATAAACTGAGGAGCTATCGTTTTAAGCTCCATAATATCTGATATTTTATTTGCTATTTTTTCATTTGAAATTTTTAAAAATGTTTCAAACTCCATTTTTTCTTTATTACCAATTACATGATCAACTTCACTCATGCTAAGAAAAGTTTTGCTGTCTATTTGAGATGCGCAACCTGTTACAATTATTTTTTTATTAGGATATTTTTTTTTAAATTTTCTTATATCGTCAATAACTTTTTTTTTTGCTTCATTTGTGACTGAGCAACTGTTAAACAAAATATAATTCTTTAGATTTGCTTTCTCTAAATGTTTTTGCATAACTTCAGATTCATAAATATTGAGTCGACAACCATAAGTTATGATATTTTTACTTAACATTATAAGTTAACTTCTATTTCTTTTTTTTCTGATACTGGGCCAGTCATCATCATCGTTTTGTCAGAATTAATTTTAATCAGCAAGTGTCCTTTTTGAAAATGTATATTAACTGGATTTTTAGTAAGTTTTAAATCTGACGCTATATAAGCAGTTGCACATGCTGCAGTTCCGCAAGCTAATGTTTTACCAGCTCCTCTTTCCCACACATTAATATCTATGTTATCTTCATTTTGTATATCTGCAAAAGTAACATTTATTCTATCTGGAAAATATTTTAAGTTTTCAATTATTGGCCCAATTTTTTTTAATTCTTCATCAGATATTTTTTCAAAAAAAACAATGTGTGGATTTCCTACGTTTATCAAATGACCCTTTAATTTTTTACTATTAATTTCAATTAAAAAAGGATTGTTTTGCACATCATTAGTGACTGGTATTTCTGATAGTTTAATTTTTGGTTTTGGCATTATAACATTAATTAAATTATCAGTATTTTTAGATCCGATATGTACAAAGCTATTAACTTTAAATGTTACATTATCTTTATTTTTTTCTTTTATTAAAATATCTGAGATACACCTATTACCATTTCCACAAGCATCTGCCATTCGACCATCTGAATTAAAATATTTTATTTCAGCATCAGCTTGAGTTGAATTTTCCATATAAATTAACTGATCAAAACCAATTCCTCTTTCTCTGTTAGAAAGCTTTAAAATTTGTTCTGGACTTAAAGAGATTTTTTGATTTCTATTATCAATTATTAAGAAATCATTTCCTAAACCATCCATCTTAAATGCTTTAAATTTCATAATTATTTAGTTTTAGACCGTTTTCTTGACTTTATAAACATATCTATGTAGTTTCAGACCACTTCCAAGAAAAAGATAGTCTTTTTCTGGTGTCTCTTAATAAGAGAGATCAACACTAGTCAGCGAGTTTTCGCCCACTAGTGCAATACCTGCTGGAAGTAAAGAAAAATTATGTTTGAAAATTTAACAGATAAAATTGAGTCGGCCTTTTCCTTTTTCAATAAGATAACAAGGCTAGATGAGAAACAAGCTGACGAGGGTCTTAGAAAAATAAGACAAGCTTTATTAGAATCTGATGTTGCGCTTTCGGTTACTAAAAAATTTATTGAAGATGTAAAACCAAAAATTATCGGCCAAGAAGTTTTAAAGTCTATAACTCCTGGCCAGATGATTATCAAAATCGTAAATGATGAATTGATCAATGTATTAGGTAGTGAGAAGTCTGATTTAAATTTAGAAAATGTTCCACCAGTTAAAATTTTAGTAGTTGGTTTACAAGGTTCGGGAAAAACAACTTCAACAGCAAAATTAGCTCATTTTTTACAAAAAAAATTAACAAAAAAAGTTTTAATGACGAGTTTGGATATCTATCGTCCAGCAGCTCAACAACAATTACAGGTGCTTGGAAATGATAACGATATTAAAACATTGCCCATTATTGAAGGTCAATTACCTGTTGAAATATCAAAGAGAGCTTTGAATGCAGTTTCTTTAAGTGGTGAGGATGTGGTTATTTTTGATACTGCGGGAAGAACTCAAATTGATCAACAGATGATGATGGAGCTAAAACAGCTTGAAAATGAAATACGGCCGCATGAAATTATACTTGTTGCAGATTCGTTAACAGGTCAAGACGCTGTAAATATTGCTCAAGAATTTCAAAAAACTGTAAATTTATCATCGATTATTCTGACAAGAATTGATGGTGACGGAAAAGGTGGTGCTGCTTTAAGTATGAAGGCAGTAACAGGATGTCCAATTAAATTTTTAGCTACTGGTGAGAAAATTGATCAGTTAGAAACTTTTCATCCTGATCGTATTGCAAATCGAATTCTTGGCATGGGAGATGTTGTATCATTAGTTGAAAAAGTTGCTGAAGATCTAGAGCAAGAAAAAATTGAAAAAATTGAAGATGATATAAAAAAAGGATCTTTTACCTTTGATACATACCTTCAACAAATAAGACAGATGAAGAAAGTAGGAGGTATGAGCGGAGTACTTAGTATGATGCCAGGTGTTTCAAAGATGAAAAAGCAAATTGACGAATCAAATCTAGATGAAAGCTTACTAAATAAACAGGAGGCAATCATTTTATCAATGACACAAAAAGAGAGAGATAATCCAAAAATTATTGGAGGCTCAAGGAAAAAAAGAATTGCAAATGGATCTGGTACAGACATTTCAATGGTGAATAAACTTCTCAAACAACACAAGATGATGACAAATGTTATGAAAAAAATGTCAAAAGGTGGAAGAGGAGCTTTACAAGGTTTGGATGGTATTCCACCAGACCTTTTAAATAACTTAAAATAAAAAAAGAAAGGAACACAATGTTAAAAATAAGAATGTCTAGAGGAGGTGCAAAAAAAAGACCAGTTTATAAAATTGTAATTGCAGACTCTAGAAAACCACGTGATGGAAGATTTATAGAAAAAGTTGGCTTTTTTAATCCTCTGTTACCGAAAGATAAAAAAGAAAGATTGAGCCTAGATATTGAGAGAATTAAATATTGGTTAGAAAAAGGTGCAAAGCCATCTGATCGTATTGCAAGGTTTTTAGGTGAAGCAAATGTAATTCCTAAACCTGCACAAAAGAATAACCCAATTAAAGCTAAACCAAAAAAGAAAGCTCAAGAAAGATTAGCTGCAGCAGAAGAAGCAAAAAAAGCTGTTGAAGAAGCTGCAAAAGCAGAAGCTGAGAAACCGGCTGAACCAGCTCAACCTGAGAATGAAGCTAAAGCTGAAACAGAGGCTCCTAAAGAAGAAAAAGCTGCTGCTGAAATAAAGCCAGAAGCAGAGGCTCCTAAAGAAGAAAAAGCAGCCGAAGCTCCAAAAGCTGAAAGTAAAGAAGAAAATAAAAAATAAACTAGTTATGTTCTCAGCAAATATTTTTACATTGTATCCTGAAATTTTTCCTGGAGCTCTTGGTCATGGAATTTACCAAAGAGCTTCAGAAAAAAAAATTTGGGAATTAAATGTTAAAAATATTCGTGATTATGCATATGACAAGCATGCCACAGTAGATGACAAACCTTTTGGCGGTGGCAGCGGGATGGTTTTGAAAGCTGATGTGATTAATGAATGTTTAGAGAAAAATTCAAACGATTATAAAACTTATTATTTATCTCCAAGGGGCAAAGTATTTAATCAAGAACTTGCCAATGAATTTTCAAAATTAAAAGGAATAAACTTATTATGTGGTCATTTTGAAGGAGTTGATCAGAGAGTATTGGATCACAGAAATATTGATGAAATTTCTGTTGGTGATTATGTTCTCTCAGGTGGAGAAAGTGCTGCAGTTGTTGTGCTTGATGCTGTCATAAGATTATTGCCAGGTGTTCTTGGTAATGAAAACTCAACTAAAGAAGAGAGCTTTAATAATCATTTACTTGAATATCCTCAATACACTCAGCCAAGAAAATGGCGAGATTTAGAGGTTCCGGAGGTTCTATTATCTGGGAATCACGGGGAAATAAAAGACTGGCGTTTAAACCAATCACAGAGTATAACTCAGCGCCTTAGACCAGATTTATGGACTAAGCACTGTAACAAAAGTAAAAAAAATTAAAAAATGAATAGAATTGAAGAAATTGAAAAGAAACATTTAGAACAAGTTTCTGCTGGAAAAAAAATAACAGAATTTTTCCCTGGAGACACAATTAAAGTTAACGTTAGAATTGTAGAAGGAAAGAGACAAAGAGTTCAGGCTTTTGAGGGAGTTTGTATAGCTAAGAAAAATGGTGGAATTAATTCTTCATTCACAGTCAGGAAAGTTTCTTTTGGTGAAGGTGTTGAAAGAGTGTTCCAATTATACAGTCCAAACCTAGACTCTGTTGAATTGATACGTTCTGGAAAAGTAAGAAGAGCTAAACTTTATTATTTAAGAGACAGAAGTGGTAAATCTGCTCGTATTAACGAAAAAATCAAAAAGAAATTAGGTATAGAAGTAGTTCAAGAAGCTAAAAAAGAGCAAGTAGTTAGCGAAAACTCAATAAAAGACGATGTAGAAAAGCAACCTGCTCCAACTGAAACAAAATCAGAAAATCCTAAAGATACAAATCAAGAAAAAAAATAATCATATAATGGCTCAAACATTATACGACAAATTATTCGATAATCATTTGGTGGCAAAACAGGAAGATGGCACATGTTTATTGTACATTGATAGACACTTAGTTCACGAAGTAACTAGCCCACAAGCTTTTGAAGGCTTGAGAATGAATAATAGAAAAGTCAAGCACCCAGAGTATACATTGGCTGTTGCTGATCACAACGTTCCTACAACAGATCGTAGCAAACCAATTGAAAATGAAGATTCAAGAATTCAATATGAAACTTTAGATAATAACTGCAAAGAGTTTGGTATCGATTTTTTTGGTTTAAATGATATTCGACAAGGAATTGTTCATGTGATTGGGCCAGAGCAAGGTTTAACACAACCGGGTATGACAATAGTTTGTGGTGATAGTCATACAGCAACGCACGGCGCGTTTGGCGCTTTAGCATTTGGAATTGGCACGTCAGAAGTTGAACACGTATTAGCAACTCAAACTTTGATTCAACAAAAATCTAAGAACATGAAAATTGAAATTCAAGGTAAACTTCCAACAGGAGTAACTGCCAAAGACATTATCTTAACAATAATTGGTAAGATAGGAACGGCGGGTGGAACTGGTTTCGTAATTGAGTATTGTGGTGAGGCAATTAAGAATTTAACAATGGAAGAAAGAATGACAGTCTGCAATATGTCTATTGAGGCAGGTGCAAGAGCTGGGATTATTCAACCAGATGAAAAAACAGTTGAATTTTTAAAAGATAGACCTTTATCTCCAAAAGGTGAAAATTGGGAGAAAGCAAAAAACTATTGGTTGTCATTAAAATCTGATGAAGGTGCAAAATATGATGAGACACTAATTTTAAAAGCAGAAGAAATAATTCCTTCCGTAACATGGGGAACTAGTCCTGAAGATGTATTGCCAATAAATGCTTCAGTGCCTGGACCAGAAAAATTTTCTGACTCAGATAAACGAAAAGCAGTAGAAAGATCTTTGGATTATATGGGATTAAGCCCTAATACTAAATTAGATGAAATTTCTATTGATAAGGTTTTTATTGGATCATGTACAAATGGAAGAATTCAAGATCTAAGAGCAGCAGCAGAAATTTTAAAAGGTAAAAAAATTGCAAAAAATGTTACTGGCTACGTTGTTCCAGGCTCTGGGTTAGTTAAAAAACAAGCAGAAGAAGAAGGATTAGATAAAATTTTTATAGACTCTGGACTTGAATGGAGAAACGCAGGTTGTTCAATGTGTTTAGGCATGAACCCTGATCAATTAAAACCCCAAGAAAGATGCGCGTCTACATCAAATAGAAATTTTGAAGGAAGACAAGGCAGAGGTGGAAGAACTCATTTATGTAGTCCTGCAATGGCAGCAGCAGCAGCTATTGAAGGAAAATTAACTGATGTAAGAAAGTTTTATAATGGATAAGTTTACCCAAGTTAAAAGTATTCCTGCGTATCTACCAATTGTAAATGTTGATACCGATATGATCATTCCAAAGCAGTTTTTAAAAACTATTAAAAGAACCGGTCTTGGTAAAAGTTTATTTTTTGAATTAAGATATGATGAGCAAGGAAATCCTTTAAAAGAATTTGTTTTAAATCAAGAACCTTACAATCAATCTAAAGTTTTGATTGGAGAAAAAAACTTCGGCTGCGGATCATCAAGAGAGCACGCTCCTTGGTCATTACTTGATTTTGGTATTAAGGTTGTTATTGCACCATCCTTTGCCGATATTTTTTACAATAACTGTTTTAAGAATGGAATTTTACCTATCGTTTTAAAAGATGAAGAAATTAAAGAATTAGCTGAACTATCAAAGGAAAAAAAAGAAATTATAATAAATTTAGAAGAACAAAAAATTGAAAAAGGAGACAATAGACCTTTTGATTTTGATGTTGAGCCATTTAGAAAAGAATGTTTGATGAATGGTTATGATGATATTGCCTTGAGTCTAAAAAAAACAAGCGATGTTGAGAACTATATAGAAAAACAAAAAAAAGCTACGCCTTGGTTATTTAGTGCCTAAAAATTTATTACTACTTGCTGGAGACGGTATCGGTCCAGAAATAATGGATGAGGTAAAAAAAATTATCTCTTGGTTAAATTCAAATAAAAATTTAGAGCTAAATGTTACAGAAGAATTGGCTGGCGGAGTATCATATGATAAACACAAAACTCCATTGACAGATGATGTTCTCTATAAAGCAATGGATAGTGATGCAGTTTTGCTAGGAGCTGTGGGTGGTCCGAAATATGATCAGCTTGAATTTTCTAAAAGACCAGAAAGAGCGTTATTAAGATTAAGAAAAGAATTGAGGTTGTTTGCAAACTTAAGACCAGCAATATGCTTTTCTGAACTTGTAAGTGCCTCAAGTTTGAAACCAGAAATTGTTTCTGATCTGGATATCATGATTGTAAGAGAGCTGACTGGAGGAATTTACTTTGGTGAGCCTCGTGGAGTTGAGCCGATCGCTAATGGAGAAAAAAGAGGTGTCAACACACATGTTTACACTTCGAAAGAAATTATTAGAGTTGCAAAGGTAGCTTTTGATCTTGCCAAAAAAAGAAATAAAAAAGTTACATCAGCTGAGAAATCTAATGTGATGGAAGCTGGAATGCTTTGGAAAGAAGAAGTTCAAAAATTTTATGATGAAAATAAAAATTATAAAGATGTTGAACTAAGCCATATGCTAGCTGATAATTGCGCGATGCAACTCGTTAGAAATCCAAAACAATTTGATGTGATTGTTACTGACAACTTGTTTGGAGATATGCTTTCGGATGAAGCTGCAATGTTAACTGGATCTTTAGGAATGTTACCTTCCGCTTCATTAAGTGAAAAAGATAAAAATGGAAGAATTAGGTCAATGTATGAACCTTGCCACGGCTCTGCTCCTGATATTGCTGGTCAAGGAATCGCAAACCCACTTGCAATGATCCTTAGTTTTGCAATGGCTCTTAAATACTCGTTAGATTTAGATGATGTTGCTGACGAAATTGACTCTGCTGTAAAGGCAGTTTTAAAAGACGGCCTTAGAACACCAGATATTATGGAAGATGGAAAGCGAAAAGTTTCAACTTCTGAAATGGGATCAGCAATCATCGATAAATTAAAGTAATTTAATTTAAATTGAGACATATTGTGATTTTGAATAATTTTTATTTTCAGTTAGATTAATCTCTATGAAATTTGAAAGTCCTTTGTCTCCACACTTACAAGTTTATAAATGGCAGTTGTCATCTTTACTATCCATTACACACAGAATGACATCTATATTTAACTTAATGGGTATGATGTTTTTTGCATTGTGGATCTTCATGCTTTTTTTGGGAGAGGATGTTTATAAATATTTTGAAATTTTTTCTGCCACAGTTATTGGTAAGTTTATTTTTGTGGGCATAATTTGGTCTTTTTCTTATCATTTATTAAATGGTATCAGGCATTTATTTTGGGACATGGGCTATGGTTATGAAATCAAAACAGCAAATTTAAGTGGTATTTTTGTTTTATTATCGTCGTTTATTTTAACTTTTTTGGTTTGGGTGTTTTAATGAATCACGTTGTTTCAAAATGGTTATTACAAAGAGTGGCAGCAGTTATTTTATTACCATTTTTAGTTTGGTTTTTATTTCATTTTGATAATTTAATGACATTTAGTTATTCAGATGCAGTTATGTTTTTAAATAATAAGATTTATGTAGGCATATTAAGTTTGGTATTTCTTTTAGCATTTTTTCATATGAGAATTGGAATGGGAGAAATATTCGAAGATTATATTCATAATGAAAAAGTAAAAAAAATAGCTAGTGGCTTAATATTATTAATTTCTTTAATAATTCCTATTGCCGCTATCTCAGCAATGGTTATATTAGGATTATGAGTTACGACGTAATTAATCATGAATACGATGTAGTTGTAGTGGGCGCGGGAGGCTCAGGTCTTAGAGCTGCCGTTGGTCTATCTGAGGCCGGCTTAAAAACTGCGTGTGTTTCAAAAGTATTTCCAACAAGAAGTCATACAGCAGCAGCGCAAGGTGGGATCTCAGCTGCTTTAGGAAATATGTGTGAAGATGATTGGCGATGGCATATGTATGACACTGTAAAAGGAGCTGATTGGCTTGGTGATCAAGATGCAATTGAATTTCTGTGTAAGGAAGCGCCTCAAGCAGTTATCGAACTTGAAAAATATGGAGTTCCATTTAGCAGAACTGAAGAAGGCAAAATTTATCAAAGACCATTTGGCGGAATGACAAAGAACTACGGAAACGGTGTGGTTCAAAGAACTTGTGCGGCAGCAGATCGAACAGGTCACGCTATCCTTCATACTCTTTATGGACAAGCTCTTAAAAGAGACACTGAGTTTTTCATTGAATATTTTGCGCTTGATTTAATTATGGAAAATGGAAAGTGCCAAGGAATTATTGCATGGAATTTACAAGACGGAACTATTCATCGTTTTAGATCTAAGATGGTCATACTTGCAACGGGTGGCTACGGAAGAGCTTATTTTTCTGCAACTTCTGCTCATACTTGTACTGGTGATGGTGGTGGAATGGTACTTAGAGCGGGACTTCCTTTGCAAGATATGGAGTTTGTTCAGTTTCATCCAACAGGAATTTATGGTGCTGGATGTTTAATTACAGAAGGTAGTAGAGGCGAGGGTGGATTTTTAGTTAATTCAGAGGGTGAGAGATTTATGGAAAGATATGCGCCTTCAGCAAAAGATTTAGCTTCTAGAGATGTTGTCTCAAGATCAATGACAGTCGAAATTAACGAAGGCAGAGGAGTAGGAAAAAATAAAGACCATATCTTTTTACATTTAAATCATCTGGACTCCAAAATTTTAAAAGAAAGATTGCCTGGTATTTCGGAATCTGCAAAAGTTTTTGCTGGTGTTGATGTTACAAAAGAGCCAATACCAGTATTACCTACAGTTCATTATAATATGGGTGGAATTCCTACGAATTATTTCGGAGAAGTTTTAAGCAAAGACGCAAATGGTTCAGATACTATTGTTGATGGTTTAATGGCTGTTGGCGAGGCTGCCTGTGTTTCAGTGCACGGAGCAAACCGTTTAGGATCTAATTCTTTAATCGATCTTGTGGTATTTGGTAAAGCTGCAGCGGTAAGAGCTGCTGAAAAAGTTAAGCCAAATTCTAAACACGAAGATATTTCAGATGCAGAAACCCAAAAATGCTTAGATCGTTTTGATAAAATGAGAAATGCTGACGGTGATACACCAACATCTGTTTTAAGAGATAAAATGCAAAGAACTATGCAAAGCAAATGTGCAGTCTTTAGAACTGACAAAACATTGAGAGAAGGTTTAAATGAAATTCAAGAACCTTGGCAAGGATTAAATAATATATCTATTAAAGATAGATCTTTAATTTTTAATACTGATTTGGTCGAAGCGTTAGAATTTGATAATTTAATTAGACAGTCACAGGTGACCGTTGCTTCTGCTGAGAATAGAAAAGAAAGTAGAGGAGCTCATTCTAGAGAAGATTTCAAAGAAAGAGACGATAATAATTGGATGAAACATACTTTAGCGTGGCATGAAGATGGAAAAGTAAAACTAAATTATAGAGATGTTCATAACTACACTTTAACGAACGATGTTCAATATTTTCCTCCAAAAGCAAGAGTATACTAATTATGGTTCAGTTTAATCTTCCAAAAAATTCAAAAATAAAAAAAGGCAATTATTTTAAATCAGTCTCTGAGTCAAAAAATATTAAAAAAGTAAATGTTTATAGATGGAATCCAGATAAAGATGCAAATCCCAGAGTAGATACTTATGAGGTGGATATGGATAATTGTGGTCCAATGGTTTTAGATGCATTAATAAAAATCAAAAATGAAATTGACTCAACTCTAACATTTAGAAGATCATGTCGAGAAGGTATCTGTGGATCTTGTGCAATGAATATTGATGGTTCGAATACACTTGCTTGTACAAAATCAGCTAGAGAAATTAAAGGTGAAATAAATATTAATCCTTTACCTCACATGCCTGTCATTAAAGATCTAGTTCCAAACTTAAAACAACTTTACAAACAGTATCAATCTGTAGAACCTTGGATGCAATCGAATAAGAGTTCAAATGGTAGCGAAGGTTTGCAAACAATTGAGGATAGATCGAAGTTAGATGGTTTATATGAATGCATATTGTGTGCATGCTGCTCAACTTCATGCCCTAGTTACTGGTGGAATGGAGATAAATATTTAGGTCCAGCAGTTTTATTACAAGCTTATCGATGGATCATTGATAGTCGAGATGAGGAAAGACAAAAAAGATTAAAAAAAGTAGCTGATGAATTAAAGTTATTTAGGTGCCATACTATTATGAACTGCACAAATGCCTGCCCAAAAGGATTGAATCCAGCAAAAGCAATTGGTTCTATTAAAAAAATGCTGGTGACCGAAAAGTCAGCATAGTAATATCAAAATTATGAAAAATATTTTCCACTTTGTGGATGGAAAAGAGTTTAAAGGTGAAAGCAAAAGATTAGCTGATGTTTTTAATCCAGCAACTGGTGAAGTGCAGGCCAAAGTTAATTTGGCATCAAAATCTGATGTTAATGTAGCAATACAAGTTGCATCAAAGGCTGTTCCAGAATGGGCAGATACTCCACCAATTACGAGGGCAAGAATATTATTTAAATTTAAGGAACTGATCGAAAAAAATTCAGATGAACTAACTAAACTTATAGTTGCTGAACATGGAAAAGTTTATGACGATGCAAAAGGTTCATTAACACGAGGATTAGAAGTTGTTGAGTTTGCTTGTGGCATCCCTCATCTTTTAAAAGGAGAGTTTACAGAAAATGTTGGAAGAGGAGTGGATAGTTGGTCTATGAGACAACCCTTGGGAGTTTGCGCTGGTATTACACCATTTAATTTTCCAGCTATGGTTCCAATGTGGATGTTCCCAGTGGCTTTAGCATGTGGAAATACTTTTATATTAAAACCATCAGAGAAAGACCCAAGTTGTTCAATGATGCTAGCTGACTTATTAAAACAAGCGGGTTTACCTGACGGAGTATTTAATGTTGTGAATGGTGACAAGGAATCTGTTGATGCACTTTTAGAGCATAAAGATGTAGCTGCAATTAGTTTTGTAGGATCAACAGGAATAGCAAAATATATTTATGAAAATGCAGCAAAATTTGAAAAAAGAGTTCAAGCATTAGGTGGGGCAAAAAATCATTGTGTAGTTATGCCAGACTCTGATCTTGATCAAGCAGTTAATGGATTAATGGGAGCTGCATATGGTTCTGCTGGTGAAAGATGCATGGCTCAGTCAGTAGCAGTTGCCGTCGGAAATGTAGGTGACGAATTAGTAAAAAGACTTTCTCAAAAAGTTGAAGCTTTAAAAGTTGGACCGGGTATGGACAAAACATCCGAAATGGGACCACTGGTAACCAAAGAACATTTAGATAAAGTCAGAGGCTATGTGGATCTAGGCATTGAAGAAGGTGCAAAACTAGTTGTTGATGGCAGAAATTTAAAATTACAAGGATATGAAAATGGCTTTTATATTGGAGGGTGCTTATTTGATCATGTAACTGAAAATATGAGAATTTATAAGGAAGAGATTTTTGGTCCAGTTCTATCTGTTGTTAGAGTTAAAGATTTTAATACTGCTGTTGATTTAATAAATAATCATGAATATGGAAACGGAACATCTATTTTCACTAGAGATGGAGACAGCGCCAGAACTTTTACAAACAAAATTAAAGTGGGAATGGTGGGAGTCAATATACCAATACCAGTTCCAATGGCATTTCATAGCTTTGGCGGGTGGAAGCGCTCTTTATTTGGCGACCAGCATATGCATGGACCTGAAGGAGTAAGATTTTATACAAAATTAAAAACTATTACTTCAAGATGGCCTTCAGGAATAAAAGATAATCCTGAATTTACAATGCCAACAATGAAATAAAGATTTCTAATTTTTTAACATTTTTTTAAAAATTGGTTTATAGTTAATTTATGAGCATTACACGTGTTGGATTTGTCGGCTGGAGAGGAATGGTTGGTTCTGTTTTAATTAACAGAATGATCGAAGAAGGCGATTTTAAAAAGATTAAAGAGCCAGTTTTTTTTAGCACTTCGCAGTCCGGCAAAGAAGGTCCTGATATTGGAAAAGGTGAAAATATTTTACAAGATGCTTTCGATATTGAATCTCTAAAAAAAATGGATATCATTTTAACTTGCCAAGGTAGCGATTACACAAAAAAAATTTTTAAAAATTTAAGAAATAATGGATGGAAAGGTTTTTGGATTGATGCTGCGTCCAATTTAAGAATGGAAGAGTCGAGCACAATTGTATTAGATCCTATTAATAAAAACCTTATTAAAGACGCGTTAAAAAAAGGAAAAAAAGAATTTATTGGTGGAAACTGCACTATTAGCTGTATGTTGATGGGTGTTGGGGGTTTGTTAAAAAATGGTTTGGTAGAATGGGCAACCTCTATGACTTATCAGGCCGCCTCGGGAGGAGGAGCTCAAAATATGAGAGAGTTACTTAATCAGATGGGCCACTTACATAATGGCGCGAAAGATCTTTTAAAAGATCCAGCTTCTGAAATTTTAGAAATTGATAAGCAGGTTCGCAGTGAAATGAATTCTAAAAATTTCCCCATTGATCATTTTGGAGTGCCGCTGGCAGGTAGCTTGATACCATGGATTGATTCAAAATTAGATAATGGCCAGTCTAGAGAAGAGTGGAAAGCTTTTGCTGAAACTAACAAAATTTTAGGAAATTCAAAACCTGTACCAATTGATGGAACTTGTGTAAGAGTAGGTGCAATGCGTTCTCATAGTGCGGCATTAACCATAAAACTTAATAAGAAGTTACCGTTAAATGAAATTGAAAATATCATTGAACAAACCAGCGAATGGACTAAGCTAATCCCAAATGAAAAAGAAATTACAATTAAAGAATTGAGCCCAGCAAAAGTAAGTGGCTCATTAACCATTCCTGTTGGTAGAGTAAGAAAATTAAATATTGGCGATGATTATCTTAATGTGTTTACCGTCGGTGACCAATTATTATGGGGAGCTGCTGAACCTTTAAGAAGAATGTTAAATATAGTTTTGCATCATTAAACTTCATAGAAATATACAATTTTACTGCTTCAATTTAGTCTTTGATTTTTGTTATCCATTAAATATATATCCTGCATGAAAAAAATTTCTCTTATAGGTGCTGGTCAAATTGGTGGAACTTTAGCCCATCTCATCGGATTGAAAGAACTTGCAAATGAAGTTGTTCTTTTTGATGTTGCCGAAGGTGTTGCAAAAGGAAAAGCCTTAGACATTGCTCAATCATCTGCAATAGATGGTTTTGATGTTAATTTTGTAGGAACAAATAATTATGACGATACAAAAAACTCTGATGTTATAATTATAACTGCTGGCATTCCAAGAAAACCTGGAATGACTAGAGATGATTTATTAGGAACTAATTTAAAAATTATTAAACAGGTTGGAGAAGGAATTGCAAAATCATCTCCTAATGCTTTTGTTATTTGTGTTACAAACCCCCTAGATGTTATTGTTATGGCCTTGCAAAAATATTCTGGACTTCCAAAAAACAAAGTTGTGGGGATGGCTGGAGTGTTAGATACATCAAGATTTAAATTATTTTTATCAAAAGAACTTAATGTACCTATCAAAAAAATAGACTCTTTTGTTCTTGGCGGTCATGGAGATACAATGGTTCCTGTTCCAAATAGGACTACAATAGATGGCAAAAATTTAATGGATTTTATTAAAGATGGAAAATTGTTAAAAGAAAAATTGGACTCTATCATTGATAGAACTAGAAAAGGTGGTGCGGAAATCGTTAAATTTTTAGGAAATGGTTCCGCTTTTTATGCACCAGCTGCTTCAGCTATTGATATGGCAGAATCATACTTAAAAGATCAAAAGAAAACATTACCATGTGCAGTTTATTTGGAAAATAAATATGGTGTAAGTGATCTTTATGCAGGTGTACCGGCAGTTATTGGATCCAATGGCATTGAAAAAGTAATTGAGTTAGATTTAGATGAAGAGGAGAAAAAGAACTTTGATATTTCAATTGCGGCAGTTAATGAATTATTAGATGCTGCAAAAAATATCGATCCGTCTTTAAAATAAAAATTGAACATTCACGAGCATCAAGCAAAAGAAATTTTAAAAAAATTTGGAGCACCAGTTCCAAATGGTTGTCCAGTATTTAGTTTAGATGAATTAGAAGCGGCAGCAAAAAAAATTACTACTAATAAAATTGTTTTAAAGGCTCAAATCCACGCGGGCGGTAGAGGAAAAGCTGGGGGCGTAAAGTTAGTAAATAATTTAAATGAATTAAAAAAAGAAGCCAAAGAGCTGTTTGGAAAGGTGCTAGTTACTCATCAAACAGGTCCGCAAGGCAGAGAAGTTAAAAGGTTATATTTAGAAGACGCCTCTGAAATTGATCAGGAGCTTTACCTATCTTGTCTTGTAGATAGAGCTACTTCGAAAATAGCTTTTATTTCCAGTGCAGAAGGAGGAATGGATATTGAAGAGGTAGCAGCTAAAACACCTGAAAAAATTATCACTACACGTGTTGGTATCGAAGATAAAGTGAATGATAAAGATGTATTAGATATTTTAAAACCGTTTAATCTTGATGGAAATGCTTTAGAAGATGGAAAAAAAATTGTTCAAGCATTGTATCAGTCATTAATTAAAACTGATGCAAATTTAATTGAAGTAAATCCATTAATCTTAACCAAAGATAACAAAGTTATATGTTTGGATGCTAAAATTAATTTTGACGACAATGCTTTATTTAGACATCCTGAAATCTTAGAATTAAGAGATCAAAATGAAGAAGACCCAATGGAAATTGAAGCTAGTAAGTATGATTTAGCTTATATAAAATTAGATGGCCAAATTGGATGCATGGTTAACGGCGCGGGCTTAGCGATGGCGACAATGGATATTATTAACCTTTATGGATCTGAACCAGCAAACTTTTTAGATGTTGGAGGTGGTGCCTCAAAAGAAAAAGTTACAGCAGCATTTAAAATTATTTTATCAGATAAAAACGTAAAAGGGATTTTAATTAATATTTTTGGAGGAATAATGAGATGCGATGTGATTGCTGAAGGTGTAATTGCAGCTGCAAAAGAGACAGAATTAAATATTCCTTTAGTTGTAAGATTGGCTGGTACAAATTTTGAAAAGGGAAAAGAAATATTAAATAATTCTGGTTTAAAGATTATTCCTGCAGATGATTTAAATGATGCTGCTAAAAAAATAGTAGAGGCTATTAAATAAATGTCAGTACTCGTTAATAAAGATACAAAATTGATATGCCAAGGTTTTACTGGTGCAAATGGTACGTTCCATTCTGAACAAGCTTTAGCGTATGGTACAAATTTAGTTGGTGGTGTTACGCCAAAAAAAGGTGGCCAGGTTCATCTGGGAAAACCAGTTTTTAATACTGTTAAAGAAGCAGTTGACGAAACAAGAGCAGATGCAACAATGATTTATGTTCCAGCTAAATTTGCAGCATCGGCAATTATTGAAGCAATAGATGCAAAAATTCCTTTGATTGTATGTATCACTGAAGGAATACCAATTCTTGATATGATTAAAGTTAAAGAAAAATTACAAGACTCTAATTCAAGATTAATAGGACCAAACTGCCCAGGTATTATAACCCCTGACGAATGTAAGATTGGTATTATGCCAGGACATATTCATAAAAAAGGAACTGTTGGTATTGTATCAAGATCTGGAACTTTAACTTATGAAGCGGTAGCTCAAACCACAGCAGAAGGTTTAGGGCAATCAACGTGTATTGGTATTGGTGGCGATCCTGTTAACGGAACTAACTTTATTGATTGTTTGGATTTATTTTTAAAAGACGAAAAAACTGAGTCTATTATTATGATTGGTGAAATTGGTGGATCTGCAGAAGAAGAAGCTGCTGAATTTTTAAAGAATAATTCAATAAAAAAGCCAACAGTTGGATTTATTGCAGGCATTACTGCTCCTCCAGGAAGAAGAATGGGTCACGCTGGTGCTATCATTGCAGGAGGAAAAGGTGGTGCCAAAGATAAGATTAAAACTATGCAATCTTGTGGAATAACTGTTACAGACTCTCCAGCTGATATTGGAAAAACATTGAAATCAGTATTAAATGGTTGATATAATACCAATTAATAATGTCAGCTTCTAAAAATAAATTATTTGAAACTACTTCTTTTTTAAGCAAATCAAATTCTTCTTATATAGAATTGATGTATGAGAAATATAGTAACAGCCCAGATAATGTTCCTGAAAGCTGGAGACAATACTTTGAAGGAATTAATGATAATCAAGATTTAGTAAAAAAAGACGTTTCTGGCGCATCATGGACACCAAAAAAACTTAAACATACCTCTGAAATTGATCCAGATATTTATGAAAAATTTATTCCAGAAAACTTAAATTATTCTCTCGAAAGCAAAATTGCCGAAGAGAAACCGCAAAGCTCTTCAAGTGACATCGAAAGCAGTACCAAAGATTCTGTTAGGGCTATAATGATGATTAGAGCGTATCGTATTAGAGGACATCTTCAATCTGAGCTTGATCCTTTAGAATTATCAAAAAAAGAATATGCACCAGAACTTGATCCTAAAACTTATGGATTTACTGATTCAGATATGAATAAAAAAATCTTTTTAGATGAAGTATTAGGATTGAAGTATGCTACTTTGAAAGAAATATTAGATATTCTTAAAAGAACTTATTGTTCAAATATAGGTTTTGAATTTATGCACATGAATGATCCAGAAGAAAAAAGCTGGATACAAGCTCGTATAGAAGGAAAAGATAAAGAGATACATTTTACCGAAAGAGGAAAAAAGGCAATATTGAATAGATTAATAGAAGCCGAGGGCTTTGAAAAATATCTTGCAAAAAAATATGTTGGAACCAAAAGATTTGGATTAGATGGATGCGAGGCTCTTATTCCAGCAATGGAGCAGATTATTAAAAGAGGGGGTGCATTGGGTTGTAAGGAAGTAAAAATTGGTATGCCCCACAGAGGAAGATTAAACATACTTACAAATGTAATTCAAAAACCATTAAAAAAAATTTTTAAAGAATTTGCTGGAGATCCTGGAATAGCAAGTGGTGGAGTATCTGGTGATGTAAAATATCACTTAGGAGCATCCGCAAATAGAGAATTTGATGGAAATTTAGTTCATGTGAGTTTAACAGCAAACCCTTCGCATTTAGAAGCTGTAAATCCTGTAGTGTTAGGTCAAACAAGAGCAAAACAAGATTTTCATAAAGATAAAGATAGGAAGCGGGTAATACCAATTTTACTTCATGGAGACGCGGCTTTTGCAGGACAGGGTATTGTAGCTGAGTGTTTTGCTATGTCAGGTTTAACTGGTCATAATATAGGTGGAACTATTCATATTATTGTAAATAATCAAATTGGATTTACTACACAGCCTGAATTTTCAAGATCTTCACCCTACCCATCGGAAGTAGCTAAAATGGTTCAAGCCCCTATATTCCATGTCAACGGTGATGATCCTGAAGCAGTCACTTACTGTGCAAAGATTGCAACAGAGTATAGACAAAAATTTAATAGGGACGTTGTTATAGATATATTTTGTTATAGAAAATTTGGGCATAACGAAGGTGATGAGCCATCATTTACTCAGCCATTAATGTACAAAAAAATCAAAAAACATGAGTCTACTTTATCCAAATATTCAAAACAACTAATTGATGAAGGTAGTATATCTGAAGAATATTTTAAAAATGAATTAGCAAATTATCAAAAAATATTAGATGAAGAGTTTGAAGCTTCTAAAAATTATAAATCAAATGAATTTGATTGGTTCACCGGAGTATGGTCAAAATTTACTTCTGAAATAGGTCAAGATAGAAGAGGTGTAACTGGTGTTGATATTGAAAAAATAAAAACATTAGGGAGAAAATTAAGTACAATTCCTTCAACATTTAATCCTCACAAAACAATATCAAGAATATTTGAAAATAGATTAAATATGCTTGAAACAGGAAAAGAAATTGATTGGGCGCTTGCTGAAACTCTGGCATTGGGGACAATTTCTAATGAGGGTTATGGAGTTAGATTAGTTGGGCAAGATTCTGTAAGAGGAACTTTTAGCCATAGGCACGCAGGTATAAATGATCAAGAAACTGGCGAAAGGTATTATCCAATTAAAAACCTTTCTTCAAATCAAGGGAAAGTAGAAATTATAGATAGTTTATTATCTGAAATGGGAGTTTTGGGTTTTGAATATGGTTACTCTTTAACAGATCCTGATTCATTAGTTTTATGGGAAGCTCAATTCGGAGATTTTGCAAATGGTGCCCAGGTAATTTTTGATCAATTTATAAGTTCTGGTGAAAAAAAATGGACTCGTGCTAGTGGACTTGTAATGCTTTTACCTCACGGATACGAAGGTCAAGGACCCGAACATTCTTCAGCTAGAGTTGAAAGATATTTACAGGCATGTGCTCAAGAAAATATTCAAGTAGTAAATTGCACAACACCAGCAAATTATTTTCATGCACTAAGAAGGCAGCTTCATCGTCCTTTCAGAAAACCATTAGTAGTATTCACACCAAAATCATTATTGAGACACAAAAGGTGCATTTCTGAAATTGAAGATTTTACAAAAGAAAATTCATTTCACAGGGTGCTTTCAGATAAAGCAGAATATTCTCAATACAATATGATACCATTGGCAAAGGACGAAGAAATTGAGAAAGTTATTTTGTGCACTGGTAAGATTTATTATGATTTAGTTGATGAAAGAGAAAAGCAAAAAGCAAACAAAGTTCAATTAGTTAGAATTGAACAACTTTATCCTTTCCCAGCTAAAACCTTGGCAAGGCATTTGAATAGATTTTTAAACGCAAAAAGTTTCGTCTGGTGTCAAGAGGAGCCTCAAAACATGGGATGCTGGAATCATGTTGAAAGATATATTAATCGAACTTTAGAGATTATAGACGCAAAATCCAAATCACTTCAATATACTGGAAGAAATCCGTCAGCTTCACCAGCAAGTGGCTATCTCAAAAAACATCTTGCCCAACAGCAAGAAATTGTTACAAAAGCGATAACAATATAATGAGCACCCCAATCTTAGTTCCTACGCTTGGAGAATCTGTTACAGAGGCCACAGTTGCAAAGTGGATTAAAAAATCTGGTGACAATGTAAATGAGGATGAGCCTATAGTCGAGCTTGAAACAGATAAAGTTAGTGTTGAAGTAACCTCACCAACATCAGGAGTACTATCTGAGATAAGTATTAAAGAAGGAGAAACAGTTGGAGTAGGAACAAAACTTGGAGAGATTGGTGAAGTAGGATCAGTTTCTATTGCTCAAGTTAAAAAAGAAGAAAATAAAGTAAAAGAGATTAAAAAAGAAGAAATATCAGATATATCAAAAAAAGAAGAATTAATTCTAGAGAAAGAGGCACCTCAAAAAGAAGCGGCAAAAGTTGTTCCAATTAACTTAGAAAAAAAATCAGTTGATCCATCTCCTGCAGCAAAAAGAGTAATTGTAGAAAATAATTTAGACGTCTCAAGCATTCAGGGTACAGGAAAAAGAGGTCAAATTTTAAAAAGTGATTTGATTGGATTAATGGGAGTAAATCCTGGTTTAGATAAGAAATTTCAAGACAAAGGTCCTGAAGAGCGAGTTAAAATGACTAGACTAAGGGCAACAATCGCTAAAAGGCTAAAGGAAGCACAAAATACTGCAGCGATGTTGACGACTTTTAATGAAGTAGACATGTCAATGATAATGCAAATTAGAAAGGATAACAAAGAGGAGTTTGAAAAGATTTATGGTGTAAAACTTGGCTTTATGTCCTTTTTTGTAAAAGCATGTGTAAGTGCATTGCAAACATTTCCAGCAGTAAATGCAGAGATTCAAGGCGAGGAAATAGTATATAAAAATTATTATAATATTGGAGTGGCTGTTGGCACTGACAAAGGTTTAGTTGTGCCAGTAGTTAGAAGTGCAGACCAAATGTCATTTGCTGATATTGAAAAAGAAATTATTAATCTTGGTGGCAAGTCTAGGGATGGTCAACTATCTATTGAAGAACTTCAAGGTGGAACATTTACAATCACAAATGGTGGCATTTATGGTTCAATGTTATCAACACCAATTTTAAATCCGCCCCAGTCAGGTGTTTTAGGGATGCATAACATAGTCCAGAGACCGATTGTAATTAATGGAAAAATAGAAATTCGTCCAATGATGTATTTGGCTTTATCATACGATCATAGAATTATTGATGGTAAAGAAGCAGTTTCTTTTTTAGTACGCGTTAAAGAAATTTTAGAAGATCCAAGAAGATTATTTTTAAATTTATAATGGAAAATTTTGATGTAATTGTTATCGGTGGTGGTCCAGGCGGATATGTATGTGCAATTCGTGCGGCACAACTAGGACACAAAACAGCATGTATTGAGTCGAGAGGTTCTCTTGGTGGGACATGTTTGAATGTAGGATGCATACCTTCAAAATCATTGCTTCATTCCGCAGAGATGTTTCATAAAGCTAATAAAGAATTTGATAAAATTGGAATTACGACTAATGGCTTATCTTTAGATATATCTAAGATGATGAGTCATAAGCTGAAAACTGTTGACGGATTAACAAAAGGTATAGAGTTTTTATTTAAAAAAAATAAAGTTACATACATAAAAGGACACGGTAGTTTTGCATCAAATAATACAGTAAATATAAAAAATTCAGACGGATCTGATAGCCAAGTAACAGGCAAACATATAATTATAGCTACAGGATCTTCTGTAGCTACATTGCCAAATATAAATATTGATGAAAAAGTTATAGTATCATCAACTGGTGCCTTAGCATTAGAAAAAGTCCCAAATAAAATGGTTGTGATTGGTGGTGGCGTTATTGGTCTTGAGCTTGGATCTGCATGGATGAAATTAGGTGCCGATGTAGAAGTTGTTGAATACATGAATCATATTCTTCCAGGAATGGATAGAGAAGTTTCAGATAGCTTTCATAAAATTTTAAAAAGACAAGGAATGAAATTTAATCTTTCATCAAAAGTTAATAAAGTTAATAGTGATGGGTCAAAAGCCACTGTAGAGTTTGAAAAAGATGGCTCAAATAATATTTTAGAGGCAGACGTGGTATTAGTTTGTGTTGGTCGAAAGGCTAATACAGACGGCCTTGGGCTAGAAAATATAAATATTGAAAAAGATGAAAAAGGAAGAGTAAAGATTGATAAGCATTTTAAAACAAATGTTAAAAACGTATATGCGATTGGTGATGTTGTGGTTGGACCTATGTTAGCTCATAAAGCCGAGGAAGAAGGTATCGCTGTAGCTGAGATGATTTCAGGCAAATATGGACATGTAAATTATGATGTAATTCCCGGGGTAGTTTATACACATCCAGAAGTTGCTTCTGTTGGAAAAACTGAAGAGGAGTTGAAACAAGTTTCAATTGAATACAAGGTAGGAAAATTTCCTTTTATGGCAAATTCAAAAGCTAAAGTTAATGATGAAGCTGATGGATTTGTAAAAATCCTAGCTGATAAAAAAACTGATAAAGTTTTAGGTGTTCACATCGTAGGTCCTGATGCAGGAAATCTAATTGCTGAACTTGCTTTAGCCATGGAGTTTGGTGCAAGCTCTGAAGATATTGCTCGAACGTGTCATGCGCATCCTACTTTAACAGAGGCTGTTAAGGAAGCTGCGTTAGCAGTAGACAAGAGACCAATACACATGTAGTTTTAAATAAATTTTTTATACTATTTTAAATAATTAATTTTTTACAATCATTGAGATATAACAAGTGTACTGATGCTTGTAGATATTTTATTACCCTTAAATTTTGATCAAACTTTTACTTATAAAATAGATCAAAAAGTAGAAGTCGGGAGTATAGTATCAGCATCTTTTAAAAATAAAGAAATTATTGGTATTGTATGGAGCCTTAATTCTAAACCTCTTATAAAAGACATTAAAATAAAAAAAATTACTAAAATTTTAGATCTTCCTGTATTTTCAATAAATAAAATTAACTTTATAAAACAAATGTCAAATTACAATCTTATTAAAAAAGGATTGGTTCTAAAGTTATTTTTATACAAGAACGGGCTCAAAAGTTTTGAAAAAGGATTAAAAAAAATTAATGATTTTACAGAGTTTAAACCAAAAATTAATTTAAATAAAAATTTAAATTCTGAGCAAGAAGATATTTTAAAAAATATTGAAAAAAAAATAGATTTTAAAAAATATTCAACAAATTTACTTCAAGGAATTCCAGGGTCGGGAAAAACTCATATTTATTTTGAAATTATAAAAAAAGCTCTAGAAGAAAATTATCAAGTTTTAGTTCTGCTTCCGGAAAAGGGATTAAGTGAGCAAATTGCAAAAAGATTTAAAGATTTTTTTCAATATGAACCTGCCATTTGGCACTCTGGAATAAAAGATAAAATTAAAAAAAAAATTTGGAAAGGTGTTTTTAAAAATGAAATAAAACTTATTCTTGGTGCTCGATCAGCATTGTTTCTTCCTTTTCAAAATTTAAAGTTAATTGTCATTGATGAAGAACATGACGCCTCATATAAACAAGAAGAAGGTATATCTTTTAATGCAAGAGATATGGCAATCCTACAAGCTTCAATAGATCAATTTCCTACTTTTTTGGTTAGCGCAACTCCATCAGTTGAAACTTTTTATAATTCAAAAAATAAAAAATATAATTATTTTTCTTTAAAAAATCGCTTTAACCAATCTGAGTTGCCAGAGATTCAAACTATAAAATTAACTAAAGATAATATTTCTGAGAATAATTTTATTTCTGAATTAGTAGTTAAAGAAGTCAAAAATTATCTCAAAACTGGGGATCAAGTTTTATTTTTTTTAAACCGAAGAGGTCACTCAACATTTGTTTTTTGCTACAAATGTATGAAAAGATTAGAATGTCCAAAATGTTCTGTTGGATTGGTTTATCATAAGAGAGATAATACTGCTTTATGTCATTATTGTAATTATTCAACTAAACTTGAAAGACAATGTAAGGATAATTCAAAATGTAACTTTAAGTTTTATGGTTTAGGGTTAGAAAAAGTATTTGAAGAAATAAAAAATAAATTCAAAGGTTATAATGCAGATATTCTTTCAAGTGATTTAACTGAATACAATGCATTTTCAGATAAATTAAAAAATATTGAAGAAAATAAAACCAAGATAATTGTAGCAACGCAGATTGTCTCAAAAGGTTTTAATTTTAAACACTTAAATTGTATTGTGGCCGTAAATTGTGACAGCGCATTTCTTGGAAATGATATAAGGTCCTCAGAAAAAAATTATCAATTATTATATCAATTATCTGGAAGGGCGGGTCGTTTTAATAAAAAGTCCAAAATTTTTTTACAAACATTTGATGATAAAAATAATATTTTTGAGTCTTTAAAAAAATTTAACTCAGATAATTTTTATAAAAAAGAGATTGATTTTAGGGAATATTCTAATTTGCCTCCTTTTTATAAATTCATATCTATTGTTGTTTCGGGTAAAAATAGTTTTCATGTTGAAAAATATGCAGTTCAATTAAAACAAACTTTGCCTAAGAATGAATTCATTGAAATATACGGTCCAGTTTCAGCAGTGATTTCAAAAATAAAATCAGATTATCGCTTTCGATTATTAATTAAATACAACCCTAAAGTTACCCCACAAGCGCAAATTAAAAAAAAACTTGAACTTGCTCAATTACCTAAGAATCTGAAACTACAAGTCGACGTAGATCCTTTAAATTTTGTTTAATTATGACATCTTGTCCACCAGATCTGGCTTGATATGGCTATTCCTCAATGGTAATTATCAGCCCAAAAAAGGGATAATTTTGACTCAAAATACACGTAATTTTGCAGATGCAGCTGGGCGATATGCACTTTCTTTGTTTGAGATAAGTAGTGAAGAAAAAGTTTTAGATCAAATTGAGCAAAATATAAAATTTATTGATATTGCTTTAAATCAGTCCAGTGATTTTAAGAAGTTTGTGAAAAATCCAACTTTAAAAAAAATTGATAGATTAAAAGTTATAGAGGAGCTTGGCAAAAAAAATGATTTTAACAATCTATTTGTAAATTTTTTAAAAATCTTAGTCGAGAAAAATCGTTTCTTTTTTTTAGAAAAAATTGTTAAAGATTTTAAAAATATTATATCTGACTTCAGAGGCGAATTAAATGCAATCGTTTCGATGCCAACTAAAATGTCAGATGCTCAAATTAAAGAAATTGAAAGTATGCTTAATAACGTTCTTCAAAAGAAAGTAAATCTAGATTTTAAATTTGATCCAAGTTTAATTTCTGGAGCCAAACTTCAAATAGGCAGCTTGATGGTGGATGATACTGCCAAAGCTAAATTTAACAAAATATTAAATAACTTGTAGGAGATAAAAATGGATATTAACCCTTCTGAAATAACAAAAGTAATAAAAGACCAGATAAAAAACTTTGGTAAAGACGCTGAAGTTTCTGAGGTTGGACAGGTGCTATCCGTAGGAGATGGTATTGCGAGAATTTATGGATTGGATAACGTTGAAGCTGGAGAAATGGTTGAGTTTTCTGAGGGAACAAAAGGTATGGCTCTTAACCTTGAAACAGATAACGTTGGTGTAGTTATTTTTGGAGATGATTCTCATATCAAAGAAGGAGATACCGTAAAAAGAACAGGTGAAATTGTTGACGTTCCTGTAGGAAAAGAATTGTTAGGAAGAGTTGTTGATGGTCTAGGAAATCCAATTGATGGAAAAGGTCCAATTAATTCAAAAGAGAAAAAAAGAGTTGAAGTTAAGGCTCCAGGAATAATTCCAAGGAAATCAGTTAATGAGCCAATGCAAACAGGATTGAAAGCAATTGATAGTTTGATTCCAATTGGAAGAGGTCAAAGGGAATTAATTATTGGTGATAGACAAACTGGAAAAACTGCTATCGCAATTGATACTATTATTAATCAAAAAGAAATTAATAAATCAGATGACGAAACCAAGAAATTATATTGCGTATATGTAGCAATTGGTCAAAAAAGATCGACAGTAGCACAGATAGTTAAGACGTTAGAAGATGCAGGTGCAATGGAGTATTCAATTGTTGTAGCCGCTACCGCTTCTGATCCTGCTCCACTACAATTCTTAGCTCCATATACTGGTTGTGCCATGGGTGAGTTTTTTAGAGATAATGGAATGCACGGTTTGATAGTTTATGATGATTTATCAAAACAGGCTGTAGCATATAGACAAATGTCATTATTATTGAGAAGACCTCCAGGAAGGGAAGCTTTCCCGGGGGATGTGTTTTATTTACACAGCAGATTGCTAGAACGAGCAGCGAAACTAAATGATGAAAACGGCGGTGGATCTTTAACCGCATTACCAATAATTGAAACTCAAGCGAGTGACGTTTCTGCTTATATTCCTACAAATGTAATTTCAATTACAGATGGTCAAATTTTCTTAGAAACTGAATTATTTTTCCAAGGTGTACGACCAGCAGTTAACGTAGGTATTTCAGTATCTAGGGTTGGTTCAGCTGCACAAATTAAAGCTATGAAACAAGTTGCGGGTACTATTAAGCTTGAGTTAGCACAATATCGAGAAATGGCGGCATTTGCTCAGTTTGGTTCTGATTTAGATGCATCGACTCAACAGCTTTTGAACAGAGGATCAAAACTAACTGAACTTCTTAAACAAGGTCAATACTCTCCTTTGAAAGTTGAAGAACAGGTTGTGTCAATTTTTGCTGGAGTTAAAGGTTTTCTGGATGATATTGATAATTCAAAAATTAAAGATTTTGAAGATCAACTACTAAGTGCAATTAAATCTCAAGCGCCTGATATTTTGAGTAATATTGTATCTTCTGGAAAATTAGACGAAGCTAATGAAGCTAAGTTAAAAGATTTCATTACAAACTTTAAAAAGGAATTTTTAAAATAAAAATGCCAAGTTTAAAGGATTTAAGAAATCGAATAACTAGCGTTAAATCTACGCAAAAAATTACCAAGGCTATGAAAATGGTTGCTGCTGCAAAGTTGAGAAAAGCACAAGAAAATGCTGAAAAAGGAAGAGCATACTCTGAAAAAATGAATCAGATTATTAACAATCTTAAAAGTTCAATAACTGACGCTTCATCTGCTCCCAAACTTCTTGCAGGTACAGGTAAGAGCGATGTTCACCTTTGTTTGATAATGACAGCTGATAGAGGTTTATGTGGAGGATTTAATACTAATATAGTTAAAAAAGCGAGGGAGCATTTTAACCAGGTAATAAATTCTAATCAAAAACTAAAAATTATTACTGTTGGTTCAAAAGGTTCTGATCAACTTAGAAGAAACTTTAAAGATTATATAGTAGAAAAAATATCTTATAAAAATTTAAAGACTATCTCTGTTAATGAAGCTTCTGAGCTAACAAGCAAAATTATAACAATGTTTAATAATAATGAGTTTGATGTTTGTACGATTTTTTACAATAAGTTTAAATCGGTGATTTCTCAAGAGCCACAAGCTCAACAAATTATTCCAGTAGAAAGTTCAGATACAAAAGAAATAGAAGAAACTAATGATACTCAATATGAATTCGAACCAGATGAAAATGAAATTTTGGAGCATTTACTGCCTCAGAATATAACAACACAGATTTTTAAAGCATTTTTAGAAAATGCTGCTAGTGAGCAAGGATCCAGAATGTCTGCAATGGACAATGCAACGCGTAATGCAGGTGATTTAATAGATAAACTAACAATTAACTATAACAGAAGTAGACAGGCCGTCATCACTAAAGAGCTGATTGAAATCATCTCTGGTGCGGAGTCATTATAAAAGGAGCTAAATATGCAAAATAAATTTGGAACAATCACTCAAGTTATTGGAGCGGTAGTTGACGTAAAGTTTGATGATCACTTACCTGAAATTAACTCAGCTTTAGAATGTGATAACAATGGCAATAGATTAGTTTTAGAAGTTGCCCAGCACTTAGGTGAGGGTACAGTTAGAACAATTTCAATGGATACAACAGAAGGTCTAAAAAGAGGCGATAAAGTTACTGATACTGGTGATGCAATCAGAGTCCCAGTAGGTCCAGAAACATTAGGTAGAATTATAAATGTGATTGGTGAAGGTATTGACCAAAAAGGTGACGTAAAAACCAAAGAACAATGGCCAATTCATAGACAGGCTCCAGAATTTGTCGAGCAATCAACTGAAACGGAAGTATTAGTTACAGGCATTAAAGTGGTAGATCTTTTAGCTCCTTACGCAAAAGGTGGAAAGATTGGTTTATTTGGTGGTGCCGGTGTTGGAAAAACAGTCTTAATTATGGAGTTAATTAATAACGTTGCGAAAGCCCATGGTGGTTATTCTGTATTTGCTGGTGTCGGAGAAAGAACACGTGAAGGTAATGATTTATATCACGAGATGATCGAATCTGGCGTTATCAAAACAGATGGCCCTGGTTCTAAAGCTGCGTTAGTTTATGGACAAATGAATGAGCCTCCAGGAGCTAGAGCAAGAGTTGCTTTAACAGGATTAACAGTGGCAGAATATTTTAGAGACAAAGAAGGACAAGATGTTTTATTTTTCGTAGATAATATCTTTAGATTCACCCAAGCAGGATCTGAAGTGTCGGCATTACTAGGACGTATTCCATCTGCAGTTGGTTATCAACCAACTTTAGCTACAGATATGGGAAATCTACAAGAGAGAATTACAACAACAACTAAAGGATCAATTACTTCAGTTCAGGCTATTTACGTTCCTGCAGATGACTTAACTGACCCTGCGCCTGCAACATCATTTTCACACCTTGATGCAACTACGGTTCTTTCAAGACAGATTGCAGAGCTAGGAATATATCCTGCAGTTGACCCGTTAGACTCAACTTCTAGAATTCTTGACCCAAGAATAGTTGGAGATGAACACTATAGAGTTGCTAGGGAAGTTCAAAGAATTTTGCAAACTTATAAATCTTTACAAGATATTATTGCTATTTTGGGTATGGATGAATTATCAGAAGAAGATAAGCTTGTCGTAGCTAGAGCGAGAAAAATTCAAAGATTTTTATCTCAACCGTTCTTTGTTGCTGAAGTATTTACAGGCTCACCTGGTAAACTTGTAGAATTGGATGCGACGATCAAAGGTTTTGACGCTATTTGTAAAGGTGAATACGATCATTTGCCAGAAGCAGCTTTTTATATGGTTGGAACTATTGAAGAAGCTATAGAAAAAGCAGAGAAGATGGCGAAAGAAGCAGCGTAAATTATGCAAGTTGATATTGTTACTCCAGAGAAAGTTCTTTTTTCTGAAAAAGATATTTCAATGGTTACAATACCAGGTATTGAAGGTCAGATGGGTATACTAGATAATCATTTACCGGTTGTAACCTTTTTGAAGCCTGGAGTAATAAATATAGAAAAAAGTGAAAATAAATACTTTTTTACAACTGGCGGCGTAGTTGATTTCAAGAATAACTCTCTAAGTATACTTTGCCAAGAAGTGTTTGATGTTAAAGATTTTTCAGATAAACAAATTAATAACCTAAAAGAAAGAGCTAACAAAAAATTAGAAGATACAAACTCAACTGATCATGATATTTTTATCTCTAATGCATTGATTGATGAATTAAATCTTCTTAAAACTAAATAGAAGTTCGAAATTCTTTAATTATAGATTCGTAAAGTTTTTTTTTAAAAGGTACTATTAGCCCTGGCAATTCATCTAGATCTACCCATTTCCATTCATTAAATTCAGGGTGCTTTTGATTGATATTAATTTCACTATCTGGTCCTAAAAATTTCATTAAAAACCATTTTTGTTTTTGACCTTTGTATTTACCTTTCCAAATTTTTCCCAAAAGATGATTTGGAAGATCATATATAAATTCTTTTTTGGAACTTTGAACAATTCTTATTGATTGAATTCCAGTTTCTTCAAATAATTCTCGTTTAGCTGCAGTTTCAAAGTCCTCATCTTTATCAACACCTCCCTGAGGCATTTGCCACGCTTCTTGATTATCTATTCTTTTTCCGACAAAAATTTTTTTTTGATCATTAAAAATCATTATACCGACACCATTGCGATATGGTAAATCATTTAAATTTTTCATGAGTCTTCTTTTAAAAGATTAATAGCGTATTTGAGCTGGTTGTCTGTTTTTGTATTAATTTTAAAATTGTCTTTATTTCTTTTAACTGTAATGTCTGGCTCGACTCCTTTTTCATGTATAGACTCACCAGATGGCAAATAATATTTGGCTGTTGTTAGTCTTAGACCACCTCTATTTTTTAATGGAATAATTGATTGAACTGATCCTTTGCCAAAACTTTTTTCACCTAATAAAATTGCTCTTTTATGATCTTTTAATGCACCTGAAACAATCTCAGATGCAGATGCGGATCCTTGATTAATAAGAACAATCAAAGGTTTTTTATTAATTTTGTCACCTTTTCTAGCATTATAAATTTTAATATCATTTTTATCTCTTCCTCTGGTAGATACTATTTCACCTCCATCAAGAAAAGTTTCTGTAATTTTAATTGCTTGAGATAGTAGTCCGCCCGGATTATTTCTAAGATCTAAAATATAACCATTTAGCTTTTTGTTAGGCAATTTATTTAACTGTTTTAACAACTGATTATGGCTTTGCTCATTAAAAGCACGTAATCTTATATAACCAACATTTTCCTTAACTTCTGCAGTCACCTCTCTAATTTTTATAATGTCTCTTGTAATTTGAAATTTTAATTCATCTTCAACATCAACTCTTCGAACTGTAATTTCAATTTTTGTTCCAACTTTCCCTCTCATGAGTTTGACAGCATCTAACAGCGTCATTCCTTTCACTTGTTTGTTATCTATTTTGACAATGAAATCACCTGCTTGTACACCAGCTTTATCAGCAGGCGTTCCTTCAATTGGGGTTATAATTTTTACAAGACCGGCTTCCATAGTAATTTCAATACCCAGTCCACCAAACTCTCCTTTAGTATCATCATTCATATTTCTAAATGACTCTGGACTCATGTACGCGGAATAAGGATCAAGGGATTGAAGCATTCCATTTATAGCTGAATCAATAACTTCACTTTGATCCACTTCGTCGACGTATTCTTTTTTAAGTGTATTTAAAACATCACTAAATAAATCTAACTTTTCATAAAGTTTATCACTTGGATTGGCTTTTACAGGACCCCATAGCAATATGCTAAAAGAAAAGACTAAAATATATTTTAAAAATAAATTCATTAACTTTTATGATAAGGGTGATTTGTTAATATTGTAGCACATCTATAGATTTGTTCACACAAAATAACTCTGGCTAAGGAATGTGGAAAGGTCATTTTGCCCAAAGAAATTTTTTCATATTTTTCATAATTGTTAGAAAAACCTTCAGGTTTACCTATATAAAAATTTAATGATTCTACTCTATTGTTGTTTAGTGTTTTTATCATTCCTACTAAGTCCATAGTATTTATATTTTTGCCTTTCTCATCTAAAATTAAATTTTTTGTATTTTTACTATTATTTGTTTTATTTGGCTTATTCTTTATTTCTAAGTTTAGTATTCCACTTTTTTTTAATGAGAGGGTTCTTTTGATGTATATATTACATAATTCATTTTCGAGCCCTTTGTTTAAACGGCCTTCACACAAGATGGAGATTTTCATTAAACAGTAATTTGCTGTTTTGGCAAAACATCTTCCCACATTTTTTCAAGATTATAAGAAGATCTTTTTTCTGGATGAAAAATATGAATAATAACTTCAATGGCATCAATTAGCTTCCAATCATTACTTTCTTGCCCTTCAATTCTGCAATTATCAATTCCATAGGACTTTAGTTTTTGTGCTGTTATTTCTGAAATAGCTTGAATATGCCTTGAAGATGTCCCGCTTGCTATAACCATATAGTCAGCAATTGAACTCTTATCTTTAAGGTCTATTATAACAATATCTTGAGCTTTGTTATCGTCTAAAATTTGGTGAACTTTATCTATAATTCTATTTTTCAAATTATTAATCTGTCTTTAATTTATATAATCTATTTTTAATATTTGATGAAGATATTTTTACACCTTTATCTTTTATATAAATCCATGCTTTTTTAGGGAAAATATCATTAGCTTTATAATTTTTTATTAAATATTTATGATTTTTTCTATAAAAAACCGTTTTTTTAATTTCTTTCAAATAACCTGGTCTGCTTATTATAACAAGAGTACTAGAATTTAGTATAGATGATAATTTTTTCCATTTATGTAAAAATTTAATATTATCTAAACCAATAAGAAAAAAAAATTTTTTATCTTTATATTTCATTTTTAAAGTGTTTAATAATTGATAAGAATATTTTTTATCAAAATCATTTATTTTTATATTTTTAATTTTACTAGTTATTTTTTTAGATAAAATTTTTCTTTGCCTAAAATTATAAAAATATTTTTTTTTTACCAAAGGATTTTTTTTAGATACAGACCATATTAATTTATTAAGCTTTAATTTTTTTATAAATAATTTCGCTATGTGAAGATGTCCTTTATGAGGAGGGTCAAAAGATCCTCCAAAAATTCCTATTCTCTTTTTTTCCTTTTTATTCAAGGACGTATTTGACCTTTACCGTTAACTACATATTTGTAAGTAACAAGCTGTTCTAATCCTACCGGTCCTCTTGGATGCATTTTATTTGTAGAAATCCCTACTTCAGATCCAAGACCAAATTCATATCCATCAGCAAATTGTGTAGAGGCATTTGTCATTACAATTGAGCTTTGAATTTGCTTAGAAAATTTAATTATGTTTTTTTTGTCATTAGAAATTATACATTCTGTATGGTTTGTTCCATATTTTTTTATATGGCTGATTGCTTCATCAATATTATCAACAATTTTTACTGAAATTTTTGAATCCAAGTATTCTGTACTCCAGTCTTTTTCTTTTACTGGCAATGTAAATCTACATATTTTTTTTATATTTTTATCACCAATAATTTTACAACCATGATTATTAAGTTTTTCTAAAATATATTTAATATCATTTTTTTTAACGGACTTATGAATTAATAGCGTTTCAGCCGCACCACAAATACTTGTTCTACGTAACTTTGAATTAAATATAATTTTTTCTGCTTTTTCTAAATTATAAGATTTGTCCAGATATACATGACATAAACCTTCCAAATGTCCTATTGTAGGTACACTTGATAAGTCCAAAACTTTTTTAACTAGTCCTTTTCCTCCACGAGGAATTATGATGTCGATATAGGCAGACATTTTGGAAAGCATTAGATCTACTAATTTTCTATCTGTATTATTTACTAATTGTATACAATCTTGGTTAATCTTATTTTTTTTTAAACTTGCTCTAAATAAATTAGAAATTGCAATATTTGATCTAAAGGCCTCTTTGCCACCCCTTAAAATAGCAGCATTTCCTGATTTGAAACTTAATACTGATACGTCAGAAGTAACATTTGGCCTTGCTTCATAAATAACACCCAGCACACCTATTGGCATAGTTACTCGGTTTATAACTAATCCATTTGGCCTTTTCCATTTGGCCAATATTTTATTTGTTGGGTCTTTAAATGATATAACTTCTTCAATTGAAGCTAGGATAGATTTGATTCTATCTAAATTTAACATGCTCCTGTCTATTAAATTATCCTTAAGCTTATTTTTTTTGCTATTAATAATATCATTTTTATTTGCATTTAGAATTTGCTTAGTATTATTTTTAATTTCAGAATAAAAAGTTTTGAGTACAGCATTTTTTTTTTTATCATTAATATTAGATAAATCTTCCGAAGCTTTTTTTGCTTTTTTTCCTAATGTTTGAATATATTTTAATTTACTCATTTATTTAGCACCATATTATCAATATGTATCACTTCACCTCTAGAAGTGTATCCCAAAATATTTTTAATATTTTCACTTTTCGCTCCTTTGATTTTTAATATTTCATCACTTGAGTAAGAAACAACGCCTGTTCCAATTTTTTTCTTAGATTTATTAATGACTAATACTGTGTCACCTCTATAAAATTTTCCATTTACGTCAGTGATCCCTACTGGCAATAAACTTTTACCTTTTTTAATAGCATTAATTGCTCCAGTGTCAGCTGTGATGGATCCTTTATTTTTTAAACTACTTAATATCCATTTTTTTTTGGCATTATACTTATTAGTAAGTGGTGTAAAAATTGTATAAAATTTATTTTTTTCTAATTTTTGAATAGGATTATTTACCGTACCACGGGTTAATATCATTTTACATCCAGCATTCATGCAAATTTTAGCAGCATCAATTTTCGTAATCATACCTCCAGATCCGTAGTCACTGATACTTTTCGTTGCACTTTTAATAATATTATTAGTAATTTTTTTTACCTCTCTTATATGTTTTGCATTTTTAAACTTTCTTGGATCTTTGGTGTAAAGTCCATCAATATCAGAGAGCATAATAAGTGTATCAGCAGATGATATTTGAGCTACACGAGCAGCTAGTCGATCATTATCTCCGTATCTTATTTCATTTGTAGCCGTCGTATCGTTTTCATTTACAATTGGAATACTTTTTAATTTAAATATATTTTCGATTGTATCTCTGGCATTCAGTGCCCTTCTTCTGTCCTCTGTGTCTTCAAGAGTTAATAAAATTTGAGCAATTTTTATTTTTTTTTCAGATAAAGAATCTTTAAAAAGATTGATCAATTCAATTTGACCGATAGCTGAAACAGCTTGAAATTCTTTAAGTTTTAAATTTTTCCTATTTATTTTAAGATATTTACATCCTAAAGCAATTGCCCCACTAGTTACAATAATTACATCAATTTTTTTTTTATATAGATTGGCTATATCTTCTGAAAGTTTATTAACCCAATTTTTATTGATTTTGTTATTTTTAATCAAAAGAGAAGATCCAATTTTAATTACTACTCTTTTTGTTTTATTTAATATCATTTTAATGCTCTTAATAATTCTTTAATATTGTTTTTTCGTAAAATTGAAATTTGAAAAAAATCTTTTGTAAAAGATTTTTTAAATTCCTCAACTTTCTTTTTAATTTCCTCGTCTTCCAGTAAATCTAGTTTATTTAATGCCACAATTTCTCTTTTGTTAATAAGCTCTGGACTATATTTCTCAAGTTCATTTCTTATAATTTTATACCGATCAAATAAATTATCTTCATTTGCATCAATTAAATGTAATATACTTTTGCATCTTTCTATATGTTTAAGAAATTTGTCTCCAAGGCCAACGCCTTGGTGTGCACCCTCAATCAATCCAGGTATATCAGCAACAACAATTTCTTTTTCATCAATACTTAAAACGCCCAAGTTTGGGTTTAAAGTTGTAAATGGATAATCAGCAATTTTTGGTTTTGCTCTAGTCGTTAAAGATAAAAAACTCGATTTCCCTGAGTTTGGAAAACCGACAAGACCGATATCAGCTATAATTTTTAACTCCAACCATATTTCAAACTCTTCTCCCAGAGATCCATTTGTAGTTTTTCTTGGTGCTTGATTGGTAGAGCTTTTGAATCTTGTATTACCCAAACCTCCTTTACCGCCAGTTGCAATTTTTATTTTTTCTCCTTCAGTAACAAGATCGTACAAAAGTGTTTTTTTATCTTCGGCATAAACTTGTGTTCCAACTGGTACTTTTAAAATTAAATCATCCCCAGACGCACCTGTTTTATTACTACCTTTTCCGTTCTCTCCTCTCTGTGCTTTAAAGTGTTGAATGTATCTATAGTCAATTAAAGTATTTAAACCATTTACTGCCTCTAGAATTACAGATCCACCATTTCCTCCATCACCACCGTTAGGACCTCCAAATTCAATAAATTTTTCTTTACGGAAACTACAACATCCATTTCCACCATCTCCAGCTTTAACAGTAATTTTAGCTTGATCTAAAAACTTCATAATAAAATATTAAATTAATTTAAGACTAATGTCTTAATATGATTTAGTGGGGAACTACAGAAATGAAAGTTTTGCCAAATTTTTTCTTTTGAAACTTCACAGTCCCTTCAATTTTAGAAAAAATAGTATGATCTCTTCCCATACCTACATTTTGACCTGGGTACATTTTAGTACCTCTTTGTCTATAAATAATATTTCCTGGAATAACTTTTTGGCCACCATATTTTTTTACGCCAAGTCTACGACCTTCACTATCTCTGCCGTTTTTCGATGAACCACCAGCTTTTTTAGTTGCCATAATTATTTATACCACTACGCACTTTTTTTAGTAGTGGTTTTATCCTTTTTTACTTCAGTTTTTTTTGCTTCAGATAAGAGTTTTCCACCTTTACCAAAGATTCTTGTAATTTGTACAACGCTCATTTTTTGTCTATGACCATTTTTTCGTCTTGAGTTATGTCTTCTTCTTTTCTTGAAAATTAATACTGTCTTATTTTTTGTTTGCTTTACAATTTTTCCCTCAACTTTTGCACCTTCAATTAGAGGAGATCCTAATTCCATATCTTGGTTATTATTAATCAAGAGCACTTCTTTGAACTCTATAGATTTACCTTCTTCTTGAGGAAGTTTTTCTATTCTTAATTTGTCATTGGCGCTCACTTTGTATTGTTTGCCACCTGTGTTGATTACTGCAAAAGTCATGTTTTTAATTTGGCGCAATATAGCCACCACTGTTATTATGTCAAGAAAACAGGAGATACTTAATTAAAAATTATCCTTTAATTCTCTTAGTTTTTTAAAGACCATTTGAGGTTCTGATGTTTTTAAACCAAGTTTTTCAATTATTGTATTTTCATCACATCTAAAAAAAATATTATTCTTTTTTTCATCAGAAATTGTAGTTGGTATTGTTGGTAATCCTTTTTGTCTGAGTTCTCTAACCTCATCTCCTCTCTTTTTTAAATTATGATTATCGGCATCATATGCTAAGCAAAATTTTAAATTGCTTTCCGTGTATTCATGACCGCAGTATATTTTAGTCTCTTCAGGGAGAGATTTTATTTTCATAACTGATTTATACATTTGTTCAGGTGTACCTTCAAAAATTCTTCCACACCCAAGAGAAAAAACTACATCTCCCACAAAAGCTAATTTATTTTTTTTAAAAAAATAAAAGATATGTCCGCTAGTGTGTCCTGGTGCAAAATTTAATTCAATTTCTTCATCTTCAAAATTAAATATTTCTTTATCTTTAATTTGAATATCGATACCTGGAATCCTGCGAGAGTCATTTTTAAAACCAATTATTTTACAATTATATTTTTCTTTTAATTCATTATTGCCACCAACGTGATCAGCATGGTGGTGAGTAATTAAAATATACTCTAATTTTAACCCAAGTTTTTTTATTGAATTTATGACTGGCTCAGCTTCAGCTGGATCTACCACAATCGCTTTTTTTGTTATAGGATTAGAAATAATATAAGAATAGTTATCTGATAGACAATGAACCAAATTTACCTGCAATAAACTCATAATGTATTTAGATATTTTAAATTATCAGAAATTTTATGTTAGTGCTATTGGAAAGTTTTTAGCTCATCGTATTGAAAACCAATTAAAAAAATATTGTTACCTATATGACAACCAGAATATTGGATGTTTTGGTTATGCTCATCCTTATTTAAGTTTTTTAAAAGAATACAATCTTTCAATTTCTTACTGTTATTCTAAAAGAATGGGCATATCTGATGAAGCTGTAATCAAAGGTAAAAAAATTTTAATTGATGAAGAAAGAATACCTTTTCAAGACTCTTTTTTTGATCATGTTTTTTTAATTCATTATTTAGAAAATAATAATAATACTAAATTGAGTCTTAGAGAAATATGGAGATCATTATCTCCAGAAGGTAAATTGTATATTCTTATACCTAACAAAAAATCATCTTGGTATTTATCTGATAAAAGCCCTTTTTCTTCTGGTAATGGATTTTCAAAAAAACAGATTAGTCAATTATTAGAGGAAAGTTTTTTTGACATACAATCAATCGAACGATTAATTTATTTTCCAAACCTAAATATTAAATTTATTAATCATGATTTAATTGAAAAATTTGGCTCGATTTTATTTAAATACTTTAATGGTGTTTATTTTTGTGTTGTTAAAAAAAGAATTTACGCAAACATAAAAAACCAAGATTTAATTAAGTCAAGCTTGGTTAAAAAAGTGATAAAAAAAATATAATCTATTTACTTACAACAAATACACCCAATTCTGAGACTAAATTTTTAATCTCTAAATTATTTGATGTAATATCACTGATTTTATTTGAAGAAATTGAAATTGATTTAATTACATTGATATTATCTAACGAACACAAATTATAAAAATCTTTGATTGAACTCATATGTAAATTTGGAGTGTCATACCAAGAATGTGGTAGTGTTTTTGTAACTGGCATTGTCCCTGTTACCAATAAATTTAATCTCACTTTCCAATAACCAAAATTTGGTATCGTAATTATTGCTTGTTTAGCAATTCTTAGTAATTCATTTAAAACTTTTCTTGGTTCATAAAACTGCTGAATTGCTTGGTTTAATATTGCTATATCAAATGATTGATTTGGATAGTTTACTAAGTCTTTTTCAGCATCACCCTCAACAACCGCAAGTCCTTTAGCTAGGCATTCTTGAACATTTTTTTGATTGATCTCCAAACCTCTTCCGTCAATTCTTTTATTTCTTTTTAGATAAAGTAATAAGTTACCATCGCCACAGCCTACATCGAGCACCTTAGAGTTTATATCAATTAATCCTGCTAGAACATCATCTTGAATTTTCATTTTTAAAGTCCTCATATGTAGAGTCTAGAAAACCTTTTAAGGTTTGGAAAAACTCTGGTTCATTTACTAAAAAAGAGTCATGACCATTATTTGTAACAATATTTACAAAACTAACTTGTGCACCTATAGAATTGAGAGCAATGACTATTTTTTTACTTTCTTCAGTTGTGTAAAGCCAGTCAGTTGAAAATGAAATAATACAAAATTTTACATTAGTGTTTTTGAAAGCTTTTGATAAATCACCATTATTTAATTTATATAGATCAAAATAATCCATAGCTCTTGTAATATATAAATAAGAATTAGCATCAAAACGATCTACAAATGCATATCCTTGATATTTTAAATAGCTTTCAACTTGAAAGTCAGCATCAAATGAGAAGTTCAAACCGTCTCCTTCTTGCAGTTTTCTTCCAAATCTACTTTGAAGTCCTTGCTCAGATAAATAACTAATATGACCAGCCATTCTTGCAACAGCAAGTCCATTTCTAGGAACTTTTCCTGATAAGAAATAATTTCCAGAGTCCCAATTGGGATCTGCCATAATAGCTTGTCGCGCTAATTCATTAAAAGCTATATTTTGAGCAGAGTGACTTGCCGCACATGCAATTGGTACTGAAGAAAAAGTTCTTTCAGGATACAATGAGCAAAATTGTAAAGCCTGCATACCGCCCATTGATCCACCTAAAACTGATAAAGTTTTTTTTATTCCTAAAAAATCTAATAGGTGAGTTTGTGCACCTACCATGTCTTTGATTGTAATTACTGGAAAATCGAGACCATAAGGTTTGTTTGTTTTCGGATTAATTTCTTTTGGACCTGTGCTGCCCATACAGCCACCTAGGACATTGGCACATATTACAAAATATTTATCGGTATCTATTGGTAATCCAGAGCCTACTACTTGATTCCACCATCCCTCTCGACCAGTCACATTATTTGTACCAGTTACAAACTGATCTCCTGACAGAGCGTGAAAAACTAAAATCGCATTTGATTTAGTTTCATCTAAGTTGCCATATGTCTCATAGGCAATATCAAATTTTTCTAAAGTTTCACCACAATCTAATTTAAGCGGTGCATTTATGGTGATTTTTTTAACTTTACTGTAATCAATATTCATTTTTAAAAATCGCTTAGCGATTTCCTCTTTAGCTGTTTGTTATCGCCCGCAATTCGGTAAATCGGCGGTGCCGTTTTGTACTAAAAGGCTGATTCTTTGTCAAACTATCAACTTCTTTTGATTGTATTCTAGAAGTGTTGTAAGTACTTGAAAAATGACTTTACCAAAGCCAAAAACTGTAAATGTAGATTTGTATATTGGTGGACTATCAAATATCCAAAATGTTTCAAATCCAGTTAAATTATCTGCGAATGAGTCTGCTCTTGGTCCTTCGCCCAAGGTTCTAGAGATATTTAAGAGTGGTTTTAATTTAAAAAAATATCCTGATGGCAAAAGTAGCAAATTAAAAGAAACAATTGCTAAAAAGTTCTCTATAAATGAAGATCAAATTCTAATTGGCTCAGGTTCTGATGAAATAATAAGTTTAATATGCCAATCATTTTTGAATAAAGATGATGAAGTGATTATGTCCGAAGACTCATTTTTAATGTACAGAATTTACTCGCAATTAAATGGTGCAGTAGTCAGGTTTGCAAAAAATGAAAATAATAAATTTTCTGTTAGCGAAACTTTAAAGTTAGTAACAAATAAAACAAAAATAGTTTTCATTGCAAATCCTAATAATCCATCTGGAACGTATATTAATTCTGATGAGCTTTTGAAATTAAGAAAAAATTTGCCAGAAAATATTTTACTGATGGTTGACGATGCATATGCAGAATTTGTAACCAAAAATGATTATAAAAGTGGTTTAGATATTTTTAAAAATTCCAAAAATACAGTAGTTTCTAGAACTTTTTCTAAAATTTTTGGATTAGCCAATCTTAGATTAGGATGGGGTTATGGTTCCAAAGAAATTATAGAAGCTGCAAACTTATTTCGACCTCCTTTTAATATATCTGGTATAGCTGAAAAAGCTGGATGTGCTGCAATTTTAGATGATGAATGGATTAAAAAAAATGTCGAACATAATGAGAAATGGTCAAAAATTATTTTTGAAAAAATTTCTTCAAAAAATATTATAGCAAATGATCCTGTAGCAAATTTTTTCTTATTAAATTTTGATAATGCTAAACTTAACTCAGAACAAGCTTTTGATATATTTATAAATAATAAAATCTTACTAAGAAAAATGAATACCTATGGTATAAAAAATTCATTAAGGGTTACTATTGGTACCGATGAGGAAAATAAAACTTTTTTAGATATTTTGGATAAAAATTTTTAATGAATAATATTACAATAATTGGAATTGGTTTAATTGGCTCTTCTCTTGCTAGAGCAATCAGGCACAATTATTCAAAAGTTTTGATTAACTTTATTGATGTGTCAGAGGATAATCTTAAAAAAAGTAAAAGTTTATCTTTGGCAGATAGTTACAATACTAAAATTAACTCGGACGTTGAGAAATCAGAATTTATTTTTATTTGTACACCAATAAGTGCTTACAAAAGTATTTTTGATGATCTTTCAAAACTTAATTTAGATCAAACAATTATAACAGATGTTGGATCATCTAAGGTTGAGGTCATAAAGCTAGCGAATGAATTTCTAAAGAATAAAGTTTTTGTACCAGGTCATCCGATTGCGGGAACTGAAAAAAGTGGTCCGGAAAATGGATTTAAAGATTTGTTTAAAAACAAATGGTTTATTTCAAATACTTGCGAACTTTGTGACGAAACACACATAAAAAAAGTTAATGATATTTGGAAAAATTTAGGATCAAAAATAGAAACAATGAATTCTAAAGATCACGATTCTATTATGGCCATAACAAGTCATATACCTCATTTGATCGCCTATAACATTGTAGGTACTGCAAGTGAGTTAGAAGACGACATTAAGTCTGAAGTTATAAAATTTAGTGCCAGTGGGTTCAGGGACTTTACTAGGATTGCCTCTTCAGACCCTACTATGTGGAGAGATATTATGTTGAGCAATAAAACTGAAATTATCTCATTATTAGAAAAGTTTAATAGTGACTTATCTAAAATCTTAGACGCAATTAAAAGTAATGATGGAAAGTTTTTATTTGAAAAATTTAAAAAAACAAAAGAAATAAGAGAAAAAATTATTGAAGCAGGTTTAGATAAAAATTAATTGTAAAAAGATTCTTCAAGTTTTTTCAAAAATTCTTCTCCTGTTAGATTTGGCTCAATAATATCTTTAAAGATAAAATTAATTTCTCCAGGATATTTTAAAAAACTTTTTTTTGGCCAAACCTTACCAGTATCTAGTTTAATTGGCAGACAGGCTATATTTAAGTTTTCATATATTCTTCTAGCGCCCTTTTTAAGTGGAACATTTTCATTGTAAGGTACTCGAGTTCCTTGAGGAAAAATGATTAACGTTTTTCCATTAGAAATATTTTGCATGATTTGGTCTGAAAAATTTAAGTTATTTTTAGTAATTTTCCCACGATCAATTGGAATACAATTTAGTTTTTTTAAGCACCAACCAAACACTGGAATACTCATTAATTCTTTTTTAAGAACAAAAAAATTGTTCGGTACTATGTAATTATATACAAAAGTTTCAAACATTGATTGATGTGCAGAAGCGATAAAAAATTTATGTTCAGTTTTTAGTTTTTCAGATCCTATAATATTTACTTTAGTATTTAGTAAAATCTTACACAAAAAAATAAAATACCAGCCCAATAATGAACTTAATTTTCTTAAAAAAGATGATGGCAAAATTAAAAGTGGTATTGAAATTAAGCAACAAGTAATAATTCCCAGATATAAAAATATATTAAATATTAAAGATCTAAAAAAAATCACTTTAGACTATATTTTCAATTTTCTGTCTTTTTCTTACAGACTTTAATTTCTTTTTATCTACAATAATTTCTTCTATTAAAGGGCGCATATTATAATTAGAACTTAAAGTTCTTCCGTATGCACCGCAGTTTGTAATGCATACTAAGTCTTCTTCTTTAAGAATTGAATAGTTTTTATAAATTCCAAAAGTATCACTACTTTCACAAATAGGGCCTACAAATTCAATTTTTTTATTGAATTTTTTAAAATTTTTTTCAATTGGTAAAATTTCATGAAAGGCTTCATAGATAGCAGATCTTGCCATATCATTCATTCCTGTATCTATAATAATAAAATACTTTTCTCGCGTTTTTTTTACATAAATAACTTTTGAGATTATTATTCCAGCATTACCCGTTAAGAATCTTCCTATCTCAAAAATTATTTTAACCTTTTGTTTCTTATAAAACTTTGCAACTTCTTTTCCAAATTTTTTAAAATCAAAGTTTTTATCACCTTTAAAATAAGGAATTCCCATTCCTCCACCTAAATCTACATAATCAACTTCATGATTAGTTTTTCCTAATTTTAATAAAAGTTTAGATATTAATTTCAAAACTTTTTTATAAGCACCTATATCTTTAATTTGACTTCCAATATGAACACTTAATAAGTGGATTTTAATATTTTTGAGATTTTTTTTTGAATTTAAAATTTGAAAAAAATCACTGATACTTACTCCAAATTTGTTAACCTTGGTTCCTGTTGCTATTTTTTTGTTTGTTTTAGCCTTAATGTCAGGATTAATTCTAATACCTATTTTAACGATTTTATTTAATTTTTTTGAAATTTTATTTATTGAAAGAATCTCACTTTCTGACTCAGCATTAATTGACAATATTCCCTTTTGAATAGCAAATTTTATTTCATCCTCAGTTTTGCCGACTCCAGAAAATACTATTTTTTTTGGACTAATTCCTGCTTTTAGTGCTAATTTTAATTCTCCAGCAGATACAACATCTGCTCCAACATTATTTTTTTTTAATTCTCTTATTACTTGGATATTGGAATTAGCTTTAACAGCGTAGCAAATTAGTGGATTACTTTTCTTTAAAGATGATTGAACTAACTTAATATTTTTTTTTATCTGGTCTGCTGAATAAATATAAAATGGAGTTTTATGTTTTTTTGCAATTTTTTTTAAATCAAAATTATTTATAAAAAGCTTTTTATTTTTGGTCTTTAAGTAATCCATTTAGATTTAGGATTGTTTTAAAATTAAATTAGTTTTCTCTTGGTAAACAGGCGGCCCCTTTTTTCCACACGAAGTAAACATAAATGATAAAATTAATACTAAGAGAGATATTTTTTTCATTTAAATTCCTTTTTTAATTTCTTTAACATTTTAACTACATTTTTTATTGAAGTTCCACCATAAGAGGTTTTGGAATTAACAGAATTTTCAATTTTTAAAGCTTTTATCACATCAGGTTTGATTAATTTGTCAATTTTCTTAATTTCAGAGAAGCTTAATTGATTTAAAGATAAATTTTTCTTTTCTGCGACATTAACTAATTTTGCAGATTTTTTATGCGCCTCTCTAAAACTTAAACCTTTTTTTACGAGATAGTCTGCAAAATCTGTAGCAGTTGTGTACCCATAATTTGCAAATTTTTTCATAATTGCTTTGTTGGGAGATATACTTTCTACCAATTCTTTTGCTATTTTAAGATTTAAATTTAATATTTTAAAAGTTTCAAATACCGGCTTCTTATCTTCTTGCATATCTTTGAAGTAAGACAAAGGTAATCCTTTCATTGTAACTAATAGAGAGTTTAAGTTTCCATATATAGCGCCAGATTTACCTCTTAATAGTTCGGCGCCATCCGGGTTTTTTTTCTGAGGCATGATTGATGAACCTGTAAGCATTTTATCGTTAATGTTGATCATATTGACAATATCTGAGTTCCATAAAATAATTTCTTCAGCAAGTCTTGATAAGTGCATGGAGCAAAGACTTGATACAAATAAAAATTCTATCGCATAATCTCTATCAGACACTCCATCTATTGAATTATCAGTTGGTTTTAAAAACCCTAATTGTTTTGAAGTATAAAATCTGTCGATTGCGAAACCTGTTCCTGCTAGTGCAGCAGATCCTAAAGGATTCTCAGATGTATTTTTGATCACATTCGTAAATTTTTTATGATCTCTTTTGAACATTTCAATATACGCCAATAGATAATGGGAAAATAAAACTGGTTGAGCATTTTTTAAATGTGTAAAGCCAGGCATAATCACATTTTTATTTTTTTCAGCTAATTTTATTAATGCTTTAATTAATTTTTTAATTTCTATGTTTAAATTTTGTGAGGCATCAATGACCCATAATTTAAAGTCTGTAGTAACCTGGTCATTTCTTGATCTTGCTATATGTAAAAATCCTGCGGTTGGTCCAATAATTTCAAAAAGTCTTTTTTCTATGTTCAAATGGATATCCTCATTTGATTGTGAAAATTTAAACTTTTTTGATTGAATTTCTTTTCTAATTTTTTCAAGTCCATTTACAATTTTTTTAGAGATATCTGATTTGATAATTTTTTGTTTTGCTAGCATTTTACAATGAGCAATAGAACCATTGATATCTTGTTGATATAATTCTTTATCGACATCTATTGATGCATTTATTTTAGTTAAAAGTTCTGAAGGTTTAGATTTCATTCTTGTACCCCAAACTTTATTTGTTTTAGTTTTGCCCATATTAATTTAATATTAATTTATGTTTCGCAATTTTATATTATTTTTATTTATATTTTTTATTCTTAATACTAATAGTGGATATTCACAACCCAATATAAGTAAATCGTTTACCAACATAATACTTCAAAAAAATCCAAAATTACTACCGAACATCGAGGTTAAAAACAAAGATGGTAAAACAATCATTTTTAATGATTTTTCCTCAAAATTAACTCTAATTAATTTCTGGGCGACATGGTGCGCTCCTTGCAAAAAAGAACTTCCAAAGCTAGATCGTTTATATGATCAAACATCTCGAGATCAGTTAAAGATAATTTTAATTAATATAGAAAAAAAGAAATTTGAGGATATTCAAAGTTTTTTAGATAATCTTTCAATTAAAAATTTAACAAGTTATTTTGATAATAATTTAAAGTTAACTAGAGAGTTTGGATTAAGAGGTATACCAATAACATTAATTGTAAATTCAGACAAAAAAGAAGTTGCAAGAGTTATAGGTGATCTTGACTTTACAGATCCAAAATTTATTGAATGGGTTAAGTCTTATTAGTTATTTGCCCGTTACATATGCTAAAGACATTAAAATCACTATGGCACAAAATTGAAGCATTATTCTCATTTGCATTAATTTGTTACTCTTTCTCTTGCTATCTAAATCACCGCCTTTAAAAAACGTTTTTAACCCTCTGATAAGAACTACAGCTACTGATATCATAGCTAAAATAGCAATAAATTTTAATGTATTTTCTGACATTGGTTTGTCTCTAGCATAAAAAAGTATTAAAGATAACAAAAAATGTCTCTTAAATATTTAGAATTAAAAAATACATCAGAGAAGTGCAGTAAATTAATTTTCATTTTACATGGGTATGGAGCAGATTCTAATGATTTGTTTTCAATTGCCACATATTGGCAAAGATTTTTGCCAGATGCTTTTTTTTGCGTTCCAAACGCTCCAAATTCATGTCAAGTTAACCCGGCTGGATTTGAGTGGTTTGATTTGATGCAAACAGATAACGATAAAATTACTCAAGAAAGTTTAGTTTCTTTAGAAAAACTTCAAGAAACAATTGATCAAAAATTAGATGATCTTAAAATAGAGCATAACAAATTAATTCTAGTTGGTTTTTCCCAAGGAACTATGATGAGCGTCCAGTATGCAATAAGACAGAAGAAAAAAATTGCTGGTGTGCTAGGATATTCAGGCAAGATTTATAATTACGAATTATTAGAAAAAGAACTAACTTCTAAACCTAGAATGAGATTTTTGCATGGCAATATTGATGAAATAGTTCCAATAGATGAAATGTATAAATCAGTTGAATTTTTGAAAAAAAAAGATTTCGAAGTTGATTGTAAAGCTTATGAGGGCTTAGGACATTCTATATCGCCAGACGGTTTGAGTGATGGACTAGACTTTATAAAAAACTTAACTTCATAAAAGTTTAACTTGCGATTAGTTATAAATATATGTAATTTTTAAATATGATTGCATCATCAAGTGAATATTTGCCGCTTGAAAAATGTCCGGCGCTTGTTTTAAATGCCGATTATAGACCTTTAAGTTATTATCCCTTATCATTATGGAGTTGGCAGGATGCAGTTAGAGATGTTTTTTTGGATAGAGTAAACATCGTATCAACATACGATAGAGAGATAAGAAGCCCATCTTTTTCTATGAAGTTACCCAGCGTAATTTCATTGAAACATTTTGTAAAACCATCAGAGTTTCCGAATTTTACAAGATTTAATGTTTTTTTAAGAGATAAATTTACTTGCTTGTATTGTGGTGATAAAAAAAATTTAACTTTTGATCATGTTGTTCCAAAATCTTTAGGAGGTTTGACGACTTGGGAAAATGTAGCAACAGCATGCTCTCCATGCAATGTAAGAAAAGGTGGTAAAATGCCTAAAGCATGTGGAATGATTCCATCAGTACAACCTTATAAACCAACAGAAGAGCAACTCCATCGAAATGGAAGACACTTTCCTCCGAATTTTTTACATGAAAGTTGGTTGGATTATCTTTATTGGGATGTTAAGCTTGAACCTTAATTAAATTCTCTTTGCTACTTCAATAGCAACTTTAGATCCTGTTTTTATCGCAAAGTCTAAGATACCATACGCTCCTTTTTTAGTTGCACCTTCTTCATAAGCAATATCACGATGTTCTAGTTCTTCTTGTCTGAATTTTTTTATTTTTTTTAATAATTCTTTTTCTTTGGTTTCTTCAGATTCCAAATGTTCAATTTGAGATAGATAATGTTTATCTATTACTTCTTCCACCGAAGCTGTACAAAGCATTGTAGCTTTTTTTCCCATTAGTCCCGTAACAAAACCTAAGCTTACGCCAAGCAAATCCCACAATGGTATTAACAATGTAGGTCTAACTTTTCTTTCAGCAAGCTGTTGCTCAAAATACTTTAAATGCTCTTTTTCATGTTCTTTCATTTCAGCAATTTTACTTTCCATTTCTGGATCTGATTTTAAAAGTTGTAATGCTAAAAGTTGTCCATCATAAATATTGACTGCCCCGCGTTCTCCAGCGTGATCTACTCGTATAATTTCTTCAATTTTTTTGTCTTTGTTCATTTCTAAAAATATAAATACATATTATCAAAAAAGATAAATTTGTTAACAAGTTTAGTGTTGAAAGCGATAATCCAAATAATCTAAAAGTTACTTTAGAGCAGCCAGACATACCCTGTTTTTCTAATTGCTTCAAAAGATCGCTGCTATTATTAGTATTTTTCTTAATAGAGCAAACTTCTGTTTCAGAAAAAATTTTTTGTTCAATACCGACGTGATAAAATGAGATCAGTATGTTTATAGAAATTGATAAAATTAAAACATAAAGAAATTTAAAAAATTTAATTTTGTCAAAAACCAAAAAAGTTAAAATAATTAAATTTAAAAAATAAGGAATTCTTTGGTATTTGCAGAGATTGCAAGCATAAACACCCATGCCATATTCGATGTAATAAACTGTTGAAAGTATTAAAATGTTTATAACAAATAAAATTTGATACGTTTTACTAATACTAAACATTAATTAATAAAAGATTCATAATTATTATAAATTAGATAGGCAATATAAAATCCGATTAATAAAAGTCCTGTAATTATAATCATTATTTTTCCTGAAAACTTTTGAATATATGGAAGTATCTTATGTCCAAAAAAACTAAGCAATCCTGCTAAAATAAAAAATCTTGAACCACGCGTTAAAGTAGCCACTAAAATAAATATAAAAAAATTAAAATGGATTAACCCGCTTGAAATTGTTAAAAGTTTAAAAGGAACAGGCGTAAATCCTGCAATTGCTAACAAAATAATCCAGGCCCAGAACCCTTTACCAACTTGAACTTGATCCTTGAAACTTTTGAAACCTTCAAACCCGTAAAATTCAAAAATATGGATACCTATTTCTTGGTAAAAAAAATATCCAATTGCATATCCAATAATACCGCCAACTACAGATGATATCGTGGCAATAGTTGCAATTTGCAACCATCTTTTTTTTTGAGCCAAAGTCATTGGTATAATCATGACATCTGGAGGTATTGGAAAAAAAATAGACTCTATTATGCATACAAAAGATAAAAAGAATCTTGCACTTTTATGGGCTGCAAGAGCTACAGTTTTATTAAACAAGTCTTTAAACATAAATTATAAGAATTATAATAATGTATATATGAAATTTAAAAAAGCAGTACAAAAACCTTTTTTAATCGTAAAACAAAAAATAGGGCGAATGGCGGAATTGGTAGACGCAGCGGACTCAAAATCCGCCGGGAAACCTTAAGGGTTCGACTCCCTTTTCGCCCACCATATGGAATTTAAAAAATTAAATAATCTATTTGAGTTATACCAAATACAAAGTGAAAAATTTTCCAATTTAGATTTTTTGCATTCAATTGATAAAAATAAAAAAGTAGATGCATTAAAATGGTCTGATGTATCCAAAAAGGTAGAAATATTTTCAACTTTCTTAAATATCCAGGGAGTCAAGAAAGGAGATAGGGTAATGTTGGTCTCAGAAGGTCGACCAGAATGGATGATTAGTGATCTATCCATATTAGCAAATGATGCGATTACGGTACCCAATTACACTACTTATACTCAAAAAGATTTCGAATTTGTTTTAAAAGATGCTGATCCAATAGGATTAATTGTATCAAGCGAAAAATTATTAAAAACTATTTTAGATGCATGTAGCCAGATTAATTTTCAATTTAAATTTATTATAAGTTTTGACAAAATAGAAAATGTTCAGAATTTTCATGAACTTAAAAACAATTTAAATAAAAATATTAGATGCAAATCTTTAAGAAACGATCCAGCTTGCATTATTTATACTTCTGGAACACAAGGTAATCCCAAGGGAGTTGTTTTAAGTCATGGAGGAATAATTTCAAATTGTGAAGACTCAAAAAATTTAGTTGATGAGTTACAGGTTAAAAATCCTAGATTTATAACATGGTTACCATTATCACACTCTTACGAGCATACAGTTCAATTCGTACAAATTGCGCTCGGCGCTAAAATATTTTACTCGCCTGTTATTGAAAAATTATTAGATAATATAAAAATTGCAAAACCACATGTAATGACCGCAGTCCCTAGATTTTATAATAATCTTTATAACAAAATGATGAGTGGAGTTTTAAAATCATCTTCTTTTAAAAAGAGATTATTTTTAAAAACTGTAGAATTGGGATCAAAGGATTTTAAAAATAAGAAGCTTTCTATAATAGAAAAATTTATAAATTATTTATTAAATATCTTGGTAAGGAAAAAGGTAATTAAAAATTTCGGTGGAAATTTAAAAGCATTTGTCTCAGGTGGAGGGCCCTTGGATCAAAATGTTGGACTATTCTTAAATTCTTTAGGTCTAAAAACATTGCAGGGGTATGGCCTAACGGAAACCTCTCCCGTGGTATCATGTAATCCAGTCAATAAAATTAAGATAGAAACAGTAGGAGCCATTTTTTCTAACAATAAGGTTAAAATTGCTGAGGATGGTGAAATACTTGTTAAGGGTGAAAACATAATGTTGGGTTATTGGAAAAACGAAGATGCCACAAACCAAGTGCTAAAAAATGGCTGGCTTCATACAGGCGATGTTGGTGAAATTGATGACGAAGGTTATTTAAAAATTACTGATAGAAAAAAAGATATTATTGTTACACTTGGTGGAGATAATATTTCTCCATCTAAGATTGAAAATTTACTCTGTCTTCATGATGAAATTGAACAAGCGTATGTTCACGGTGATAATCAAAAATATTTATCATGTTTGTTAGTTTTAAATAAAAATTTTAGTGAAGATCAAGAAATTATAAAAAAACTTATTGAGCAAACAAATAAATCATTAACAGTTATTGAAAAAATAAAAAAATTTAAAGTAGTTAAAGAAGAATTTACAATTAAAAATGAATTACTAACACCAACAATGAAAATAAGAAGGCACAAAATAAAAACTAAATACAAAAATATTTTAGAAAACTTTTATAAAATTTAACTAAAAACACTGAAAACATTAACTTTTTTACAAAATAATTTTTTTTTAATTTAAACTTTGAATTGAAATAAATTTTTTAAAAATTTTTAAAAATTATAAACATTTGACTTTAATTGCGAATTAGTTTTTAAATTAACATAATAACGAATCACATATTAAATTATGTGATGCTCCAAACTTTAAAGGGAGGAACGGAGATGGCTAAAAGAAGAAAAAAAGCTAAAAAGGCTACTAAGAAAAAAGCCAAAAAAGCTAAAAAAGCTAAAAAGAAAACTAAAAAGAAAAAAGCTACTAAAAGAAGAAAGAAAAGATAGTTTTTTACTTTTAAGTAATCTTTTTATAAAAAAACGCTCTTCTCATTCGGAAGGGCGTTTTTTTTATGCAGGTGTATTAGAAGTTTCCTCTACTTTTTTACCAAGAGCTTTGTTAAGTCTTGCTTTACCTTCTTCTTCAGAAATTTTTAGCACAATAGATACTTCACCAAGCAATCTATCATAAGCTTTTTCAAACAATTGACGTTCACTGTAAGACTGGTCAACTGGCATGTCAGTATTCTTATTTAAATCTCTTACTACTTCAGCAATTTGATAGATGTCACCTGAATTAATTTTTTGCTCATATTCTGCTGCTCGTCTACTCCACATTGTCCTTTTAATTTTTGCTTTACCTTTCAAAATTGAAAGAGCTTTATTTATCTGGTTTAAACTAGATAGGGGCCTTAGATGCTGCTGTTGATTAGTTGGAATCGTAAGATTTAATTTATCTTTTGTGATTTCAATTTTATAAACGCTGGCTTCGATACCTGCTATTGTAAGTTTGTCTACAGATATAATTTGACCAATTCCGTGCTTTGGGTAAATCACATAATCTTTAACTTTATATGTCCTTTTTTCAGTTTCTTGTTTTTTTATTTTTTTTATTTCTATAATTTCATTTTGTTGAGAAGATTTAAATTGAGTATTCTGAATAGGTGTCTTTTCAACAACTTTTTTACTTAAATCTTTTTTAGGTATTTTAGGTTGTTTCGTCTTAGCTGTTTTTTTTAAGGCTCTTTTTACAACTTTTTTACTAGTTTTTTTTACTACTTTTTTTGTAACTTTTTTCTTAACAACTTTTTTTGATTTTGTTTTCGTCTTTTTTGGCATAGATGCAGTGGATTATATTATTAATACATTCTTTTCAATCTTAATTAGTAAAGAGATAATATTATTTTTTTTCGAAATACTTATTAAATTTATCTTTTTCGTCTTTATATTTTTCCCAATCATTCAATGGCTCTTTCTTTTTCGAAATATTTGGCCATTTTAAAGAATATTCTTTGTTAACTAATAACATTTCTTCAACGTTGGCATTTGTATCTGGTTCAATTGCATCTATAGGACACTCTGGTTCGCAAACTCCACAATCAATACATTCGTCAGGATTAATCACAAGCATATTTTCACCCTCATAGAAACAATCTACTGGGCATACATCAACACAGTCAGTAAGTTTACATTTTATACATTTTTCATTTACTATATAAGTCATTTTTTAATTTTTAATTTAATTTCTCCTAAATCTTTATTTTCAATATAAATTAGACCAGCAACTTTTCTCACCAGTCTATCTTCAAACTGACATAATTGATTGTCCGAGTATATTACTTTGAGCATCATTTCAACAATTTCTAGCCTTTGCTCATATTGTAATTTTTTAATTTCTTTAGTCATATTAAGTATTTCTACAGAATCTTTTTCTTTTTTTTCAGAATAATTATAAAGTTTATCTATGTAATTTTTATCTTTTAATCCAAGTTCAAATAAACTTTCTTTAATTATTCTAATTTCTTTATCATCCAATTGATTGTCAGTTTTTGCAGCATGTATCAGAAGCATACATGTCGCAATTTCTATGTCTTTAAAATTTTGTTTTTGATCTTTTTCTTTATTCCAAAACATTAGTTAAATTTTTAGTTTTTCTAAAACTGAAAATGCATTTGATACTTGCTTTTTTTTAGTTTGTTTGATTTTTTTAGGTAAATATTTAAACTCAGCTTCATTATCAGAGTTAATAAGTTGGTACCCTAAAATTTTAACAAATTGAATAAAATCATCTTTTGTACAACCAAGCAAATTTATGATTTTTGCATCTAGTTTAAATTTAAAATTTTTGGATCTTGATAAAATTTCAAGAAATAATCTTTCAAGAATATCTACTCTGATAATAAATTTACCAAAAGTTTCGAAGCCACAAATTCTTAAAAATTTATCATCTTTATTTTGAAAATTTTTTAAAAAATTTAATCCAAAATTTGGATAATTTATATCTTTCTTATAATTAAAACATTTCCATAAAATAGTTTTAAACTTAACTGCATTAGGCCTGATCATCCTTGGTTGGTAAATATGATATTTTCCTATTTTTATTCCTTTCTTTCTTAATTCAAACCTTTCCTGTTTTGAGACATTTTTAATAATTTCATTTGCCTCTTTTCTTTCCAGTACTCCATTATTTTCAAATAATTGATAACTCAGTCCTCGCGCAAATGAATTTTTTAAGCTTGCCTTTTCAATAGAAAGCAAGTCATTTAAATGAATATTTTTTTCATCTTCAAGCCATTTTTCTAAATTAGTTTTTAATTGAGCATAATCATGGTCTTGAAGGGTATCATCAGTGATTAATTTTATTGAAGGATTAAGGTAATTTTTTCCAGGTTTTAATTCAGCAACTTTTTTATTTTCCCAATAAATTTTACAATCCTCCTTTAATTCTAATTTATTTAAATTTTTAGAAATAGTATTAATTCTATTTTTTAACTCTTCTTGAGCTCCAGATCTTGCAGCCTTTTTTAGTGATTTAATATCTGTGTCTAAATTTGATTTAGAATAGTCCAATTCAATTTTAAGACCATTTATTTTCCCAATATAATGATCATTAATAAATATCTTATCTTGCTCAACAATTTTAGTATCAAGCTCAATATCTTGTTTTAACCCTTTAGATAAAACACTTATTCTTTTGTCAACAAAACTTTTTGTTAGTTCTTCGTGAAGTTTTTCAGATAATTTATCTTCAATATCTTTAGTTTTAGCAATCCAATAATCAGCATTTTCTACCCAGTTACTTTTATTTGAAACATAGGACCATGTTCTTACATAAGAAATTCTATTTGCTAAGCTATCAATGTTTCCTTCAAAATTATTTAAATTATTTAATTGTTGTTTCATCCAATCGTTAGTTATCTTTCCTTTATCTGAAGATAAGAAGGAGAACACCTTATAAATTATATCAGTATGTTCATTATATGAACTTTTGGTAAAATCTGGTATTTGGCAACATTCCCATAATAATTTTACTTGGTGATTACTATTTGAAAAATTTAAATTTAATTTCTCTGAAACTAAATACCTAAAAGTACTTTCATCTATTAAATCTTTATTTCTAACAAGATTTTCGTATTTTGGTTTTAAGTTTAAGCTATTAATTAATGCAGAACATGATGAAAAATCTAATTCAGAGTTTCTCCAAAATATATTTAATACATCATCAAATTTATGATTTTCTAATTTTTCAATTTGTTCATCAGTCAATTTTTCGCATTCACCCGTAGTTCCAAACGAACCATCATTCATATATCTTCCTGCTCGTCCACTGATTTGACCAATTTCACTATCTCTTAAATTTCTAATTTGTTTTCCATCATATTTTTTTAAACCACTGAAATATACATTTTCAATATCCATGTTTATGCCCATACCAATAGCATCTGTAGCAATTAAAAAATCAACATCACCAGACTGATAGATGTCTACTTGAGAATTTCTTGTTTTTGGACTTAGAGAGCCCATAACTACTGCCGCTCCACCTTTTTGACGCCTTACAAATTCTGCTAAAGCATAAACATCATCAACAGAAAAAGCGATGATGGCACTCCTTGGTTTAATTCTAGATATCTTTTTGTAACCTGAATAAGTTAATTTAGAGAGCCTTTCACGATAAATAAATTCTGTTTCAGGTACCAAGGTAGTAATTAATTTTTTAATTGTATCAGATCCTAAAAACATAGTTAATTTATCACCTCTAAAATTTAAAAGGCGATCAGTAAAAATATGTCCACGCTCTGGGTCTGCACACATTTGTATTTCATCAATTGCAACAAATTCGAAATTAATATCAAGGGGCATTGATTCAACTGTACAAAGATAATAATCAGATTTCGGAGGTATAATTTTTTCTTCGCCTGTTACTAATGCTACACGTTCTGGGCCAATTCTATTTACAATTTTGTCATAAACTTCTCTAGCAAGTAACCTCAATGGAAATCCCATTACTCCATTGCCGTGCTCGAGCATTCTTTCGATAGCAAGAAAAGTTTTGCCTGTATTGGTAGGACCCAGTATAGCTAAAATCTGAGAATTGGTTATTTGTGTCATAAAATTTTTGACCTACTATATTTTGATAGAGTACAAGAACAAATTATGGATAAAAGGCGACCGAATCAACCATAAAAATGTTCTTATTTAAACAATGGTCTTTTTATCGAACTGAGTTTTAGAGATTTTTTTTCAAGTTCAGAAATAACATTGCGAGTCTTCATTTTTATCACTTTCTTTCTTGATCCAAATGCGTGAATGCATTCTTTTTTATTAATTGAAATTGCAACATGTCCTTTCCAAAATAAAAGATCCCCTTTTTTAATTTGTCTTAAATTAATTTTTTTTTTAAAAAATTTTTCTTGATCTTTGCTATCTCTAGGACATTTTAAAAAATTATTTTTCATTAGTTCTTGAACTAATCCAGAGCAATCGATACCATCAATAGTGTTACCACCCCACACGTACTTAACATTTATAAAAATTTTAATTTTTTCTAAAAAATTAATTTTTTTAATTTTCTCGATTAATTTTATGTCAGTGTTTTTTATCCATAAATCACCAATCATTGAAAATTTCGGAGTTATTTTTGAAATATAAACTTTGGAATTTAAATATAAATATTTTTTAGTTTTTGATTGTACGTTATTACGTTTAAACAGATATGCTTTACCACTGTTTACGATATAATTTTGCTTTAACTGAATATTATCGAGATGCTTTTTTTTAATATAACCATAATATTTATCACTTTGCGTATAACCATAATATAAATCTTTAATTTGTTTTAATTTTATAAATTTTTCACCAAAAATTACTTCTTTCAGCTTTTCTGATTTTGTATTAGCTTTTTTAAAAAGCGAGGATTTATTTTTTTTTATAAAATAAACATTATTCATTAAATTTTATTTTGTATATTTTTTATAGCTTTCAAGGTTGCCTCTTTAATAAAAATTATATTAGCTTTTAATATTTCAGTAATAATTTCTAAACTTTCATAGAAATTTATAAGAGAGGGATTTGAAGAAATTACTAAATCTTTATAATGAAATGCCAATTTGTAAATTATAAAAATTAAGAGAAAAAATATCAAAATTAAAATTAATAAATTTGATCTTTTTTCTTCTTTTTCTTTAGGTTTTTTTTTGTTTGATAGTTTAGATTTATTTTTAGTGGGATTCATTTCTTTCAATAAATCTTTTTGATTATTTTCTTCAAGGTTTTGATTGCTGACTAGGTTTGTTTTAAATTCTTGGTACCACTCTTCATTACAAATTGAACATTGCAAGGTTCTTCCAGGTGGTATGATTTCTTCATCTGGGATTTTAAACTTGTATTTCTTACATTTGCATTCAATAATCATATATTATTTGTATTATAAAATTTAAAACCTAATGATATCGATATCGAATATAGATTCTATAATATTAATTCAAGTAGTATTAATTTTTTTAGTAGGTGGGATGGTCAAAGGTCTAATAGGTGTTGGACTTCCAACTGTGACGCTTACATTGTTAAGTTTTGTATTTGATATAAAAGATTCAATATCAATCATATTAATTCCAGTAATTTTAACAAATTTTTACCAGATGCTAGATGGTAACTATTTAAGAGAAATTATTAGTGATGTTAAATTCTTTCTGATTGGATCATTTTTATTTATTTTTCCAGGTTTTTATTTTTTAACTATATTAAAGTCAGATACTATTTTGATAATTTTAGCATTATTATTGATTATTAATTCACTCTTTTCATTGATGAAGTATGAAATTAAAATAAAGAATTATAAATCTAAAAAAATTCAATTAATAATAGGCTCAATGACAGGACTTACTACAGGGGTAACTAGTATTTATACGATGCCTTTTATTTTCCTTATTCAATCACTCAAATACTCAAAAAATAAAGTTATTCAGTTAATGGGCTTAAGTTTTTTTATATTTGCCTCCATGCAATTAGTATTATTTAGCTCATATCAAATGATTAATTTTAATAAACTACTTGTCTCTTTATTGGCATGTTTTCCAATATTGATTGGGGTTTATTTTGGTTCAGTATTGAGAAAAAGAATTAGTGAAAGTTTTTTTAAAACTTTATTTAATATGATGTTGGTTATTATGGGTGGTTTATTAATAATTAAAATTATTTTTTAGTATTTTGTTTTTTCTTAAAATTTTCTATTTCTTCTTTTGAAAGCTTTCCGTCTTTATTGGTATCAATCTTTTTTGCCAATTCCGTTCTTCTTTTAGCTTGTTCTTTTTTAGCATTGATTATCCTTTGTTTATAAGCCTCATTTTCTTTTGCATCAATTTTTCCATCTTTATTGATATCAACAAGATCAAATCTTTTTTCTAATGCTTTAATATTTCTATCAATAAACTCTTTTTTTGTGATTGTTTTGAATTCAGCTTTAGCGTTTGTAATTATTAATAGCGTAATAATTATTAAATTTCTTAATATATTCATGACCCCAAGTATCATCACTCAATAAAGCTGTAAAATTATAATTTTCTTTTATTAAGAAAAATGACTAAAAAAATTACAGGAAAACCTAAAACGGCTGTAAATATAAAAAAACTTGGGTAATCTATCACATCAACTATTCCACCAGCATATCCAGCAATAAGTTTTGGGATAAAAAGCATTAAAGAAGTGAAAAGAGCATATTGTGTAGCTGTAAATTTAATTGAAGTTAAAGATGATAAATAAACAACAAAGGCTGCTCCAGCAAATCCACTTGCTAAATTATCTGCAATAATAATTGTTGCTAAATAAAATAAGTTTTTTTCTATGATAGCAAGAAAAGCAAACAAAACATTAGTCAATGCAGCTGTGATTGCCCCTATTAATAAGCTTTTATAAGTTCCAAATCTCATCGCAAAAGTTCCACCAAGTATTCCACCTAGGATTGTTGCAATTAATCCAAAAAATTTAGAGAATGTTGCTATATCTTTAATTTCATAACCTTTTTCTAAGTAAAAAATATTTGCCATAACTCCCATCACTACGTCTGCTATTCTATATAGCCCAATTAAAAGAAGTATCATTAATGCAATTTTTTTATATCGTTTGAAAAAATCAACAATAGGATTAATAAATATTTCACGTGATTGTTTTTTTGGTAAAAAATTAATTTTTTCTAAAATTAAAAGAGAGATCAGAGCTACTCCAAAGCTAAATATTATTTTGAAAATATTATAAAAAAAATTATAAAAATGATTTAATATTTTAACCTCTGGAATATTAAGAAAAAATACAAAAAAAATTAATATTGATAAAATGGTAGAAAAAGTAAATTTTAATTGATTTTTATAATTTATTTTTTTTACTTTATTATTAGTTGGCTCTTTACATAAGGCTGTTGAAATGAAACCTATGATCATAAAAAAACCTATAATTTGATAGACATTTTTCCATACTTCGGTTTGATAATTTTCTTCGCTCATAATTGACGCTAACCAAAGACTTCCTGCGCCAGAAACAATCATTGCAATCCTATATCCTGCTAAATACATAGATGCTAGGGGTCCTTGTTTTTTTTCAGGAGCTGATTCAATCCTAAATGCATCTATTACAATGTCTTGAGTGGCGCTAAAGATGGCAATTAGCACAATAGCAAATGCCATAAATTTTAAATTATTTTGTGGGTCAGAGTATGATGTTAATATAATTGAAAAAAAAATTAGAATTTGTGTAATTAGTAACCAACTTTTTCTGTGACCAATTTTGTGAAGTAAAGGGATTTCAAATTTATCTACTATTGGGCTCCATAAAAATTTGAAGGAGTAAGCAAAGCCAGCCCAGCTAAATAGTGTAACAGTACTTCGTTCTACTCCAGCCTTTACTAGCCATACTGACAGGGTAGAAAATACAAGCATGATAGGTAAGCCGGCTGAAAAGCCCAAGCCACCCATAATCATCACTTCTTTTTTTGTAAATATAGATAGATCTTTAATCATCAAATTTTATAAATTAAGATCTTAAAGGAGTTTAAATTATTTTAAAGGCGCAGGAGAATCGCTCTTGCTATTCATATAAGCAATCACATTTGCTCTATCACTGTCTTTTTTTAAGCCAGCAAAACCCATTTTTGTACCTTTTATATACTTCATAGGTTTATGCAAAAATCCGTTTAATTCTTCAAATGTCCAATTTTTTCCGTATCCACTTAAAGCTGCAGAGTATTTAAATCCTTCTACTGCTCCCACTTTTTTATTTACTACACCCCAAAGACCAGGACCAATTTTATTCGCTCCACCTTTATCAATGCTATGACAAGCGGCACATTTTTTAAATACCTTTGCTCCCGCCTCAATTGATGCTGATGCTAGAAGAGGTGTAATCGGGGCAAGTGATGCTTCAACTTTTTTCTCAGCTACTTGCCCAGTTGTTGTTTGCTCTACACCTTCAATTTTATACGCTGATTTTTCAGGTTTATCGACATGGTAAATAACATTTCCAATTTCTTTAATACCAATGAAAACTAATGCAGTTGTTAAAATTGCTGCTGCGATTTTATTAAATTCAAAACTATCCATTACTTAATTGAAGAATTCATATATTATTTTTAGAGAGATTTAGAGTATAAATAACGTAACAGTTGTCGCACTTAATGAATAAAACAGCAATAATAATTCCAAGCCACCTTGCAGCAAAAAGACTTCCAAATAAACCTTTATTGAAAATTCATGGCAAAGCAATGATCTCACATGTATGGGAAAGGTCTAAAGCCTCAAATGTAACAGATGTATTCGTAGCAACCGCAGATACAGAAATTCTCAATGAAATAAAAAATAACGGGGGTAACGCTATATTAACCGGCAAACAACATACAACTGGAAGCGATAGAATTCATGAAGCTATAGACAAATTACAACTTGATCATGATATCATTATTAACGTTCAAGGCGATATGCCTATGATAAATCCTGAAACAATTAATTTAATAAATAATTTTATGATTGCTAACCCAAATGTAAATATCTCTACTGTAGCTAGTGAAATATCTAAAGATGAAACTGAAGATAAAAATGTTGTTAAAGCAGTCACTGAGCACGACTTAAAAAAAAATAAATTTCAAAAAGCACTAAATTTTGTAAGAGAAATATCTAATGAAAAATTTTATTATCATCATATTGGATTATATGCCTACAGAAAAAATGTTTTAAATAAATTTGTAAATATGCAAAAAACTGAAAATGAAATTAATAGAAGTCTTGAGCAGATGAGATTTTTAGATCATAATATTGATATTTTTGTTGGATATACGCATGATAATCCATTAAGTGTAGACACCAAAGAAGATTTAGAAAAAATTAGAAAATTTATATGAAACAAAAAATTGCTATACAAGGTGAACTTGGTTCTTACTCTCATTTGGCTGCAACAGAAATATTTGGTGATATTGAAGTTGTTCCATGTAAAACGTTTGACCAAGCATTAGATTTAGTAAAAAATAATAAAGATATAAAAGCTGTTATCCCAATTGAAAATTCAATTGCTGGAAGAGTTGCAGATGTACATTATTTATTGCCAAAATATAAACTAAGTGTGATTGGTGAGTCTTTTCATAAAGTTAACCATTGTTTACTTACTCTTAACGGTAATGATTTAAAAAATATAAAGTATGTTAAAAGCCATTCGCATGCAATTGGACAATGCCATCAAAAAATTAATAAATATAATTTAAGCCCAATTATTGAAGCAGATACAGCAGGTGCTGCAAAAAAATTGAGTGAGGAAAAATCTTTAGATGTTGCTGTTATTGCATCTGAATTGGCAGCTCAAATTTATAATCTAAATATAATTGAAAAAAATTTTGAGGATATTTCAGGAAATACTACGAGGTTTTTAACAATGTCTTCAGACAAAATAAATTTGATAGGTTATGAAAAAAATAAAAAATTTATTACGACTTGTATTTTTAAATTAAAAAGCTTACCCGCAGCGTTGTATAATTCTTTAGGTGGTTTTGCCGTGAATAATGTTAACCTTACAAAACTTGAAAGCTTTACTGTAAATAATTCTTTTGATCAGGCGTTATTTTATTTGGATATTGAAGGGCATGCTAAAGAACCCAAAGTAGAAACCGCGCTTGAAACTTTAAAAAAGAATACTGAAAGTCTAGATATTTTGGGAGTTTATTTGGCCTCTGATTATAGAAATAATCATTAGTCCACAGATTCAATCCTGTAGATTTTAGTCTAAGTTGTTATATTGCTATGGGGGATTGGTAACAGGTGGATGTTACGCTAATCCGGTCAGGTTCGAAAGAAAGCAGCCGTACCGTAAATTTTTCAGGTTGTTATTCAGTTCCCCGTTTTTAATTATGGATAATAACAGAAAACCACTCGCGTTAAGGTATAGACCTCAAAAGTTTCAAGAACTCATTGGTCAAGATTCAATGGTTATATCTATTCAAAATGCAATTAAATTAAAAAGAATCCCAAATGCATATTTACTTACTGGTATTAGAGGAACTGGAAAAACCACAACTGCAAGAATTATAGCTAAAGCTATTAATTGCAAAGTTGATTTTGCCTCAGATCAAAAATGCAGTGAAGGCGATTTCTGTCATTGTGAGTCTATTACAAACTCTAACCATATAGATATCTTAGAAATGGATGCTGCATCCAAAACTGGTATTGATGATATAAGAGAAATTTTAGAAGCCTCAAAATATCATCCTTCCACTGCTGAGTACAAAGTTTTTATAATTGACGAAGTTCATATGCTTTCAAAACAAGCATTTAATGCCTTACTAAAAACTCTTGAAGAGCCACCACCACATCTAAAATTTATTCTTGCAACTACTGAAGTAAAAAAAATTCCGGTTACAATTTTGTCAAGATGTCAAAGATTTGATCTCAGAAGAATTAAAGTTGAAGAAATGAAATCATTTCTTAGAAAAATCTGTGATAAAGAAGAAGCAGATGTTGATGAAAATTCTTTAACCTTAATGTCCAAATCCTCTGAAGGATCAGTTAGAGACGCATTATCTATATTGGATCAAGCAATTATTACTTATAATTTAATGGGTGAGAAGGTTACTGAAGACAAAGTTAGAACCATGTTAGGTCTTGCTGATGATACAAAAATTGTAGATTTAATGTCTTATATTGTTGAGGGCAATATCGAAAAATCAATTAATGCAGTTGAGGAAATTTTTGATATTGGAGCTGATCCCAAATTAGTACTCCATAGTTTACTAGATGTTTGTTATCTTATGACAAGAACAAAAACTCTTGGAAAAATTTCAAAAGATTTATCTGTTTCAGAGTCTGATGCTGAAAGATTGAATGTCATGGTTAAAGATTTGGACATGACTTATCTTACTATGTTATGGCATTTCTTAATTAAAGGTTTAGAAGATCTAAATTTATATCCAAATCTTTCAATTGCTTTTCAAATGCTTTTAACAAGATTGTGTCATTTAAAAAATATGCCTGATCCGCAATCAGTTTATGAGAGTAAAGAGGAATCTAAAATAAATACTGAGCATAATAAAACTTCAAATCAAAAAATTAATCTTCAATCAACAACACAAATTAAAAATGTTTCTCAAGAAATTGAAAGTCCAAAGCAAAATTTAAATCAGAATAATCTGACTTCAAAAATTAATAGTTTTGAAGAACTCATTTCATTAGTAGAAAAAAAAAAAGAAATTGAACTTAAATTTGATCTTGAAAGAAATATAAGACTTGTAAAATTTTCTGAAGGAAAAATTGATATTGAATTCAATGAAAAATTATCAAAAAATTTTATAAAAAACCTGACTTCACGATTATTAGAGTGGACTGGAAATAGATGGATTATTACATTATCGAAAAGTAAAGGAGATCAAACAATTTACGAAAAAAAAAATGAAGTAAAAAAAATGCTATTTGAGGATGCCAAAAAAACTGAAATTTATAAAAAGGTTATGGAACTTTTTCCTAATGCAGAATTAACAAATGTAGAAGAGGTAGGAAAGAAAGAAGAGGATATATAAATGGATTTTAGCAAAATGCTTAAGCAGGCGCAGGAAATGCAACAAAAAATGATGGAAGCAAAAGATGGACTAAAGAATGTAATTGCAGAGGGTGTATCTGGTGGTGGAGCGATTAAAGTTCAAATGAATGGCCATTTTGAGGTAATAAAAATTGATATTAGTGATGAAATTTTAAAAGAAGAAAAGGGTGTTATGGAAGATTTAATAGTTGCCGCGACTAATAATGCAAAAAAAGAGGTTGAAGGTAAGACGCAAGAAGAAATGTCCAAACTTACTGGTGGATTTAAAATGCCACCAGGATTTAAGTTTCCGATGTAACGATGAAATTCACTGAACCTGTATTAGATAACTTAATTAGCCTAATATCACGCCTTCCCGGTTTAGGGCCAAAATCTGCAAGAAGAATTGCATTACATCTTTTTAAGAACAAAGAAAATTTAATGAAGCCTTTAGCGGATACGCTGGGTATTGCTCATGAAAAAATTTTAAGATGTAAAATTTGTGGCGCTATTAAATCTGTAGATGCAAATTGTACGATTAGTAAATGTGAATATATCGATAATTCTTATGATCAGCTTTGTATTGTTGAAAATATAGCGGATATGTGGGCAATGGAGGCAACGAATATTTACAAGGGTCATTATCATATTCTTGGCGGAACTTTATCGGCCTTAAATGGTTCAGATCCCGAGTCTTTATTGATTGGCTCTCTTATAGACAGAGTAAAAAAAAATAATGTTAAAGAAGTAATTATTGCAACTTCAGCAACAATCGAGGGTCAGACTACTGCACATTATATTAATGATAGTTTGAAAAACCTAAACATTAAAATTACTAAATTAGCACATGGCTTACCAGTTGGAAGCGAGATTGAATATTTAGATGATGGAACATTATTTTCAGCTTTTAAATATAGAAATTCTATAGGAGAAAAGTAAATGTCAGTGTTAGAAATTCTAAAAGAGCCAGATCCAATTCTTAGAAAAAAGTCTGACGAAGTTTCAAAAGTTGATAATGATATTAGAGCGTTGATGGATAATATGTTAGAGACGATGTATCAAGCACCAGGTATTGGGCTTGCAGCACCTCAAGTTGGAATTTTAAAGAAAGTAATTGTTATAGATCTTGCAAAAGAGGATGAGCCAAAAAAACCATTATTTATTGCAAATCCAAAAATTATTTGGAAGTCTGATGAATTAAGTTCTAGGGAAGAAGGATGCTTATCTATCCCTGGATACTTTGCGGAAGTAGTTAGACCTACAAAATGCAAACTTCAGTATCTTGATTATGATGGCAAGCAACAAGAGATTGAAGCTGAAGATCTCCTATCTACTTGCATTCAGCATGAAGTGGATCATTGTGATGGTGTACTTTTTATCGATTATTTATCAAAGTTAAAAAAAGATATGATTATAAAAAAATTAATTAAAGCAAAAAAAGAACAACAAGTTTAATAATCGAAATATTATGAAAATAGCATTTATGGGAACACCAAGTTTTGCTGTTCCTGCACTTAAAAAAATTAATGAAGTCTTTAAAGTTGATACTGTATTTACTCAACCTCCAAGAAAATCTAAAAGGGGAATGAAGGAGTTATCGAGCCAAGTTCATGAAATATCAAACCAATTAAATTTAGACGTCAGAACGCCAAATCGATTAAATGATGATTTAGAATTTTTTAAATCAAAAAAATTTAGTTTAGTAGTTGTAGCTGCCTATGGACAAATTATACCAGATGATTTTTTAAAAGAATGTTTGTTTATTAATATTCATGCATCGCTTTTACCAAGCTGGAGGGGTGCAGCTCCTATACAGCGGTCATTAATGAATAAAGATAAATCTACAGGGATTTCTATAATGAAAATTGAAAAAGAGCTTGATAGTGGACCAGTTTTACTAAAACAAAGCCTTCCAATAAATATTTACTCTAAGTATGGGGATGTTGAGCATAAACTCTCCGAAATCGGATCAGATTTAATTGTAAAAGCTATTGAGCTTATAAATGAGGGGAAATATGAATTTAAAGAACAAAATCATAATTTAAAAACATATGCTAAAAAAATTACAAAGGAAGATGAAAAAATTATTTGGAACATGGAAGCCGAAACTGTTGTTGCTCGCATACATGCGCTAGCTCCAAGCCCTGGGTCATATTTTGATTATAATAATGAAAAATTAAAAATATTCGAGTGTAAGTTATCAGATAAAATAGCGGAAAAACCAGGTCATATTCATATTGTAGATGAACGCCTTTTTATTGCATGCAAAGATAAATACATTGAAATTTTAGAAATCCAAAAGCCCGGTAAAAATAAACAAAAAATTAAAGAGTTTCTAAAAGGTTATAAATTTAATTGATGCATCGTTATAAAGCTGTTGTTGAATATAATGGTACAGATTTTGAGGGTTGGCAGTCACAACCCAGTGGAAATACAGTTCAACAAATAATAGAGAAATCTTTTCTAGAAATACAATTAAATAAAACAAAAATTTTTGGCTCAGGAAGAACAGATTCAGGTGTTCATGCTACAGGACAAGTTTTTCACTTTGATTATGAGGATAAACTTGATTGTAAAAAAATATTACTTGGACTTAATCATTTTTTAAAAAAAAAAAATATAAGTGTATTATCTTTAGATTTCACAAATAATAATTTCGACTCTCGTAGAGATGCAAAATTAAGAACATACACATATAAAATCTTAAACCGCATAGCTTCGCCGGTAATTCTAGAAAATCAGGTTTGGCATGTAATAAAAAATTTAGATTTTAAATTAATGCAGAAGGCTTCTCAAATATTTCTTGGATCACACGATTTTACAACCTTTAGAGCTTCTTCTTGTGAAGCTACATCTCCAATCAGAGAAATCATTTATTCAGAATTAAAGAAAAATAATGATCAAATCATTTATATAGTTAAATCAAGATCATTTCTGCAGCATCAAGTAAGGTCTATGGTTGGTGCCATTAAATTTGTTGGAGAAAAAAAATGGTCATTGAAAGATCTTGATGAAGCTTTAAAATCAAAAAATAGAAATAATTGTGCAACACCTGCACCTGCATGTGGTTTGTATTTAGAAAACGTTGAATACTAAAATGGAAAATAAATTATTATGGAGCGCAGATAAAGCCAGAAAGAAAAATTCTAGTATAAAAAATTTTGCTGATAAAATTTCTCAGAAATATAAAATTGATTTTAGTGATGACTTTTTAAAATTACATGATTGGTCAATTAAAAATCCTTCTAATTTTTGGAGTGAGTATTGGGATTATGCAAATATTATTGGAAAAAAAGGTAATAAAATAATAGATAGTGATAAAGTTTTTTACAAAAATAAATTTTTTTCTGACTCTAAAATAAATTTTGCAGAAAACTTATTAATTAAAAATAATAATGATATTGCAATTCATTCATTAAAAGAAAATGGTTTAAATGAGTCTGTTACTTGGAAAGAGCTTCGTAAAAAAGTTTTTAAAATTTCATCTTTTTTAAATAAAATTGGATTAGTTAAAAATGATCGTGTTGCAGCATATGTGCCCAATGTTATTGAAACAGTAATAAGCTTTTTAGCAGCTGCTAAAAATGGATGTATATGGTCAAGTTGTTCACCAGATTTCGGCATTCAAGGTATAGTAGATCGCTTTAAACAAATAGAGCCAAAAGTTCTTTTTACTTGTGATTATTATTTTTATAATGGGAAAAAAATTGATGTCCTCAATAGGATTCCAGACATTTTAAAACAAATACCCTCAATAAAAAAAGTTATAGTTTTTAGTTACAACAAGTCAGACTCTACAAAACATGATTACGATAAATTTGATGAAATTTTAAAGGCATCCGATGAAAACAGTAATTTTGAAAGATTTGAATTTAATCACCCTATTTACATTTTATATTCTAGCGGGACTACAGGGATTCCAAAGTGTATCGTACATGGCGCTGGCAATGCTTTAATTGAACAAAAAAAGGAACTATCGATTCATTGCGATGTAAAAGAAAACGATAAAGTTTTTTATTTCACAACCACTGGATGGATGATGTGGAATTGGCAAGTTGCAGCTTTATCATGTGAGGCATCAATATATTTATATGATGGTTCACCTTTTTATCCCTCTCTTGATGTATTGATTAAATATTGTGAAAAAAATAAATTCACATTATTTGGTGTTGGTGCAAAATATATTGACCATCTAAAGAATGAAAAATTTGATGGTTTAAAGTACGATTTAAGTAATCTAAAAACTATTACATCTACAGGATCACCTTTGGTTAGTGAAAGTTTTGAATATATTTATAAAAATATTAAAGAAGATGTTCATTTGTCATCAATTAGTGGAGGAACGGATATTGTTGGATGTTTAGTAATTGGCAATGTCTTGCAATCTGTTTATGCAGGAGAAATTCAAAGTCCAAGTTTGGGAATTGAAATTGATATTCTAGATGACGATGGAAATAGTATTTTGAGTAATGAAAAAGGAGAATTGGTTGTTAAAAAACCTTTTCCTTCAATGCCTGTAAAGTTTTGGAATGATTCTGATGAGACAAAAATCAAATCTGCATATTTTGAAAAATATAATAATATTTGGCATCACGCTGACTATATTCAAAAAACTAAAAATAAGGGATATATAATTTATGGAAGATCAGATGCCACATTAAAGCCTGGAGGAGTTAGGATTGGAACTGCAGAAATTTATAGACAGGTTGAAAGTTTTGAGGAAATTTCAGAAGCTTTGGTTGTCGGACAAGACCATAATGATGATGTAAGGATCGTGCTCTTTGTTAAGCTTAAAGAGGAATTGATTTTAAATGATGAATTAATAAAGAATATTAAATCTAAAATTAGAAAAAATTGTTCGCCAAGACATGTTCCTTCAATTATTAAAAGTTGCCCAGATATTCCAAGAACCAAAAGTGGAAAAATTGTAGAAATTGCAGTTAGAAAAATTTTAAATAAACAAAAAATTAATAATATAGAAGCTCTTGCAAATCCAGAAGCATTAGAGTTTTTTGAAAACTTAAAAATTTAATTTTCAATTAAAGCTTTAACATGTTCATAGGCACTTTCTTTAAGCGCATCAAGATCATAACCACCTTCCAAGATTGAAACTATTCTGCCATCGCAAATGTTATCGGCTACATTCATAATTCTTTTGGTAATTTCATAAAAGTCCTTAGACTTTAGATTTACTTGTGCCAATGGATCTTTTTGATGAGCATCAAAACCTGAAGATAGCAATATAAATTCAGGGTTAAAACTTTTTAATTTTTTTAAAACATTCTCAAAACTATTAAAATATATATCACTCGATGTTCCAGGATCTAAAGGAATATTTAATATATTATTAGATGCACCTTTCTCATTTACAGAACCTGTTCCAGGATAAAAAGGATATTGGTGTGTTGAAATATATAATACGTTAGAATTATTATAAAAAATTTCCTGCGTCCCATTTCCATGGTGAACATCATAATCAATAATTGCAACTTTTTTATATTGATAATAATGTAGCAAGTAAGCAGCACCGACAGCAACATTATTATATATACAAAATCCCATCGCTTTATCACTTTCAGCATGATGTCCCGGAGGTCTTACTGAGCAAAATGTATTTTTAAATTCTTTATTAACAACTTGATCAATACCTAGGATTATTGAACCTACAGCATCTAAGGCAGCTTCTTTAGATCCTGGAGATACTATTGTATCTCCATCTAAAAATTGAATTCCATTTTTTGGAAATGAAATAGAAATTTTTTCTAAATAGTTTTTTTTATGAACTTTTTCAATTATAGTATGATCAAATAATTTTGGTTCAAACCATCTAATTTGTTTTTCAAGTTTTTTTAGTTCTTCGTTAACTACTTTGACTCGATCTACTCTCTCGGGATGGCCTGGTCCTGTATCATGATTTTGATATGTTAATGATGTAATGACTGAAGTTTTCAATTAAAAAAACTTTTAATAATTTTAAGATATATAGATTTTAATTTTTTCATATCTTTAATAGATGATCTTTCATCTACTTGATGCATAGTATTACCAACCAAACCAAATTCAATGCAAGGTGCTATGTCTTTAATAAATCTAGCATCAGATGTTCCTCCAATAGTAGATAGCACTGTATTTTGTTTTGTCTCTTTTTTTATAATACTTTGAATTTTTTTTACTGTCTGATTAGGTTTAGTTAAAAATGCCGTACCAGTTCCTTGAAATTGAATTTGAGTTTTGCATTTATATTTTTTTTCATACTTTTTTATAATTTTTGAAATGTATTTTTTTAAAGAACTAAAGGTATGAAGTGTATTATATCTTATATTGAATGTAGCACTCGCTTTTGCGGGAATGACATTATCAGCTGAATTATCAATGCTAATTTTTGTGATTTCTAGGTTAGAAGGTTGAAAGTTTTTGTTTCCTTTATCTAAAGCTTTAGATTTTAATTCATCCAAAATTTTAATTATAGGAGTTGCAGGATTTAAAGCTTCTAGAGGATAAGCAATGTGCCCTTGTTTTCCAATAACAGTTAAATGAGTTGTAATACTTCCTCGTCTTCCAATTTTCATCATTTGACCTAATTTACTTCTATTAGATGGTTCCCCAACAATACAAAAATCAATTTTTTCTTTCTTCTTTTTTAAATACTCAACAACTTTTTTTGTTCCATTAATAGCAACACCCTCTTCATCCCCTGTGATCAAAAAACTTATAGAACCTTTAAATTTTTTATTTTCTTTTAAAAATTGACTTACCGCAGCTATAAAACATCCAATGCAGCCTTTCATATCACTTACACCTCTTCCATAAAGGTAGCCTTTTTTTATTTTGGCCCCAAAAGGATTGTTAGACCATGAAGAAACATCCCCAGCTGGCACAACATCTGTATGACCAGCAAAACATAAGTTGGGCGATTGGTTTCCGTATTTTGCGTAAAGATTAACTATTTTGTCTGTTCCTTTTTCTTGGAATGACATTAACTTACATTTAAACCCAAGCTTTTTTAAATGTTTTACGACAACATTCATTGCCCCTAAATCTTTTGGAGTAACGCTTGGTTTTTTAATTAGCTCTTGAGTAAATCTAATTTCATCAATTAGCTTACTCATCAATTAATCTCTTAGTAAATCGTTTATAGAAGTTTTGCTTCTAGTTTTTTCATCAACTGTTTTTACAATTACAGCACAGTATAAACTAGGTCCTTTTCCATTTTTATCAGGAAGAGATCCGGGCACGACAACTGAGTAAGGAGGAATTTTTCCATAAATAGTTTCCCCAGTTTCTCTGTTTATGATTTTTGTAGATTGACCTATAAACACACCCATAGAAATCACTGATCCTTCTCCAACTATAACACCTTCAACAATTTCTGATCTTGCTCCAATAAAACAGTTATCTTCAATGATCGTTGGATTAGCTTGCATAGGTTCTAAAACTCCACCAATTCCAGCACCGCCTGAAACATGGCAATTTTTTCCAACCTGCGCACATGATCCTACTGATGCCCATGTATCAATCATAGTTCCTTCATCCACATATGCTCCTACATTTACAAAAGAAGGCATTAGCACCACGTTCTTAGCAATGTAAGAACCATGTCTTACTACTCCATTCGGAACCATTCTGAAATTCGCTTCTTTAAATTCTGCATGCCCCCAACCAGCAGTTTTACCTTTGACTTTATCCCACCATGTTGCATATGGGCCAGCAAGAGTTTGCATTTCATTTGTTTTAAAGCTTAATAAAATTGCTTTTTTGATCCATTGATGCACAACCCACTCATCACCTTTTTTTTCCGCAACTCTGATATCTCCCTTATCTACTTTTTCTATAGTTGTCGTTATTGCATCTAATATTGATTTATCTGAATTGCCGTCAATTTTTGCTCGGTTTTCCCAAGCATCATTAATAATTTTTTCCATTATTTGCCTATAATTTTGTTAGTTTCTTTTAAAAACTCTGTAAGATTTTTTACCGTATAATGTACGTGATTTCCATCAAATCCTTTCTTACAGTAAGGATCGTCATTTTCAATCCAGGCTGTTTTCATACCCATTTTATGTGCAGGCTCTAAATTTTTTGCGATATCTTCGATAAAGATACTTTGTTCACATTTAATATTAAAAGTTTTGACTAATTTTTCATAAGGTTCAACTTCCGGTTTTGGAATAAAATCGCAATCAGCAATATCAAATATTTTTTGAAAGTTTTTTTCAACTCCCAATCTTTCGATCACACGTTCTGCATGTTTTCTTGAACCATTAGTAAATATTATTTTCTCGCCAGGCAAATTTTGAATTTGCTCATTAAGACCTGGATCTTTTTTTAAAAAATCATAGTCAATATCATGGACAAATTCTAAGAAATGATGTGCGTCGATATCATGCTTTTTCATTAAACCATTCAAAGTTGTTCCATGCTTATGAAAATAATCATTTTTTATTTTTACGGCTTCTTGTTTTGTGACATCTAAATTTTCCATGATAAATTCGCACATTTTTTTATCAATTTTACCAAAAACATTTGTAGTAGCGGAATACAGCGTATTATCTAAGTCAAAGATCCAATGTTTAATTGATGCTAAATCTTTCATTTTACAATTAATGTACCAGCGCCTTCATCTGTAAACAACTCATGAAGTACCGCATGTGGTTTAGTTCCATCTATTATTACAACACCGCCTACACCATTATTAATCGCTGAGATACAAGTTTGAATTTTCGGTATCATTCCACCTGTAATTGTTTCATTATCAATTAATGCCTGTGCTTCTGCCACGGTTAATTTTGAAATATAGTCACCATTTTTATCTTTAACGCCAGGAACATCAGTCATTAAAAGTAATCTCTTGGCCTTAACTTTTATTGCAATGGTTCCAGCTGCAGTATCAGCATTAATATTATAAACTTGATCATTTTCACCAAGGCCCATTGGTGCAATTACTGGTATTTTGTTATTATCAAGAATATGATTTAACTTATCAATATCGATCTCTTCAGGATCTGCAACAAAGCCTAGCTCTGGGTTTTTAGCTTTTTTTACTTTTAAAATACTGTTTGCATTTCTTGCCGTAACTGCTTCAGCATTAGCTTTAAATGAGTTAATTGTATTAACTAGATCAGGATTTATTTCATTAAGCAAGACATCTTCAACAATTTTAATTACATTTTCATCTGTTACCCTTAAGCCTAAAATAAATTTACTTGGAATATTTTGTGCTTCTAATTTTTTTTTAATTTGAGGTCCGCCACCATGAATAACTAAATTTTTTATACCAATTAAATTACATATCGCTGCATCTTGAGCAAAAGCTTTTGTTAATTGATCGCTAGCCATGACTTGGCCACCATACTTTAAAACAATTTTTTCACCTTTGTATTTCTCTACAAATTGTTGTGCTTTTTCAATTAATGGAGCATCTTTTTGAGGCCAAAAATCTTTTAAATCCATCAAACAGTTTTAACTTTTGTTTTTCTAATAATAACGTACTGCTGTGCCATTGTTAAAACGTTATTGACAGACCAATAAATGACTAGCCCAGATGGGAAAGAGGCTAACAAGATTGTTAGGAAAAAAGGAAAAAACATAAAGATTTTTGCTTGAATAGGATCTGGTGGTGCAGGGTTTAATTTTTGTTGAATATACATTGTAACACCCATGATAATCGGCCAAGCACCAATGATTAAGAATCCTGGAGGATCCCAAGGTATCAAGCCAAATAAATTAAATATAGATGTTGGATCTGCGGCAGATAAATCCTGTATCCAGCCATAGAAAGGAGCATGTCTCATTTCAATTGTTACAAATAACATTTTATAAATTGCAAAAAAGAATGGGATTTGAAGCATAACAGGTAAGCAACCAGAGATAGGGTTTACCTTTTCTCTTTTGTACAAATTCATCATTTCCATCTGAATTTTTTGCTTATCTTCTTTATATAAATCTTTCAGTCTTTGCATCTCGGGCTGTAACGCTTTCATTTTTGCCATTGATGCAAATGAGTAATTTGCAAGTGGGAAGAATATTAATCTTACGCCAGCTGTTAAAAGTATAATTGCAATTCCAAAATTTCCACACCATTTAAATAAATAATCAATTATAAAAAATAGTGGTTTAGTAAAAAAGTGAAACCAACCCCAATCAATTGCTAGATCAAATTTATGAAATCCATTACTTGCAGTATAACCATCAATGACAGATACTTCTTTTGCTCCAATAAACAGGTTTGAAATATTTGAACCAGTTTGATTTACATTAATTGTTGTTGCATCAGTAATAATATAATTTGATTTAAATGATTTATCGTAAGAAAATTCTGCTTTAAAATTTTTTCCTTTTTCTGGAATTATAGCCGTTAACCAGTATTTATCTGTAATACCAACCCATCCTTGCGATCCATTGAACGTTTTCTTTTTTTCAACAATATCATCATAATCTTCTTCAGTTAACGTCTCATCAACAATTCCAAGTAATCCTTCGTGTAGAATAAAGAAATCTTGGATTTCTGGTTTTTCTTGTCTTGTAATTTGAGCATAATGGAAAAGATTTACAGTTTGGTTTGAATTATTTTTTATCTCCTCATTGATTGTAATGAGGTATTGATCGTCAATTGTAAATTTTTTTATAAAAGTTAATCCCTGACCATTATTCCACTCTAATTCTACAGGAGTATTTGGTGTAAGTGTTTTATTTCCTTTTGCAGTCCATAAAGTTTGATTATCTGGCACAATTTCATTTCCTGATGTAGCCCAACCTGTTTCTAGAAAATATGCTTGGTCATATTTTTTAGGATTAAGTAAAATTACTTTTGTCTGATCACCTGTATTATCTTGATTATAGTTTTTTAAAGTAACATCGTCTATTAATGCACCTGTTAAAGCTATTGAGCCTTCAACGGCACTATTTTCTATTTTTATTCTGTCACCTTGATTAATGGCATCCGATCTTGTTAATTTTGTTTCAACTTTTTTTTGTGAAATAGAAGGAGCTGATGGTTTGTCACCTTTTAATTGTTGTTGCTGTACTTGTTCTTGATTTTGTGTTTGAGGCACAGGTTCACCATACCAAAACTGCCACATCATAATAACAAATGTCGAAAGGACTACGGCTGCAAGAACATTTTTATTTTCCATTTTTTTTCTCCACTGGATCAAATCCAGAATTGCCTCCCAAAAATTTAATTGGATGACATTTTAAGATCCTTTTCATACCTGAATAACACCCATTTAAAAAACCTTTTTTTTGAATCGACTCGATAAAATAATCAGAACATGTTGGCAAAAACCTACAATTCGGCCCTAGAAGAGGGGAAATTAAATATTTATAAGTTTTTATAATACCAATTAGCAAACCTGATATTAAATGTTCTATCAACTTCATTAAATAGACCTCAATTTACTCGTAAGTTCATTAACAATATTTTGAAAATTTTCATCGTAGATTTTTGGTTTGGCAAAAATTGCATATTTAAATTTTTTTTTAAAATTATTTTTAATTTCAATAATAGCTTTGCGTGTTGCCATTTTTAATCTTCTTCGCATTCGATTTCTTTTAACGGCATTGCCAAGTTTTTTTGCAGCAACACAACTTAATAAAATTTCTTTGTTTTGATCACTGTTATTTTTGTTTTTATAAAAAATTGTAAAGAGATTTGAGCTGATTTTTTTTCCAGAGAGAACTTCTTTAAATTCTTTGCTTCCGCTTAAACTGTGGAAGACTATCGTGCTCGGCATTTGTTATGCTGAAATTCTTGTTCTTCCTTTAGCTCTTCTTCTAGCTATTAATTTTCTACCATTCTTAGTGGCCATTCTAGATCTGAATCCATGTCTTCTGGCCCTAACTTTTTTGCTTGGTTGATAAGTTCTTTTCATTGCTATAATAGATTTTGGCTCTTATAAGAAATTCTTATTTGGATGTACAGTAAAAATTATCGGCAATATTACTAATGAATAGACTATCAAAAATTAAAATTTTCCTTGGTTTAGCGTATTTGGGCATTGTGAGCTTAGTTGTCATTGCCTTTTTTTATTTTGGAGTAAATACTTTTTTAAGCCCATCATACTTAGTAGAAAATAAAAATTACATTTTTGAATTAAGAGATCAAAATTTGTTTCTCATAAGCTCGGTATATTTTTTCTTTTCAATTATTTGGGTTTTTTTGATGGGTTTCGGAACTCCTTTGGTCATTTTTGCTGGTTTTGCATTTGGAACAATTTTGGGGTCAATATTATCAATTTTTTCATTCACCATAGGCGCAACTTTGCTTTATCTTTTTGCAAATCATTATTTTAAAGATTTGGTAGAAAAATATTTAGGTACAAAATACGTAAGTATTAAACAAAACGTAAACCAAAATGAATTAAGCTATTTTTTCAGCTTAAGAGTGATACCTGGTATACCATTTCCAATTAAAAATTTACTTCCAGTATTATTTAATATGAAGTTAAAAAATTTTTTTTTAGCTACTCTATTTGGTGAAGCTGCCCCTATTATTATCTCTGTAAGTATTTTTAGCGGCTTAAGTAATGCATTTGAAAGTGATAAAGACCTAAATCTTAATTTATTATTTTCACCTGAAATATTTTTTCCATTATTAGCATTGGCAATGATGTCTTTAATTGCAAATTTTGTGAAAAAAAAATATTTTAATAAAGGAGTTTAGATGAGATTTGTTAGTTTTGAAAAAAACAAAAATATTAAAGTTGGTTTAGAATTATTAGGCCAGGGCATTATAGATTTGAATCATTTAAACAACTCTATTCCAAATAATTTAAATGATATTATTAAAAATTTCTCATCACTAGAGTCAAAAATAAAAACATTAAACTCTCCTAGTAACATTCATTATAAAGTTAATGATGTTAGAATTTTAGCGCCTATTCCAGTACCAGTTAGGGATATTATATGTGTTGGTAAAAATTATGCTGAACATGCAAAAGAAATTCAAAGATCATCCTTTAATACATTGCAAGGAAAACAAGCTGTTCCAACAAAACCAATTATTTTTAATAAAGCCACAACCTCAGTAATTGGACCACATGATAAAATTCAAACTAAAAATGACGAAACTAAAACGACAGATTATGAAGGTGAGCTTGGAGTTATCATTGGAAAAAGAGCAAAAAATATAAGCAAGGCAAATGCGTTTGACATTATATTTGGTTATACAATTATTAATGATGTAACGGCCAGAGAGTTACAGAATAATCATAAACAATGGTTTATTGGAAAAAGTCCAGACACTTACTGTCCAATGGGACCAGCGGTTATTACTAAAGATGAAATAAATAATATTGATGAAGTAAAATTACAAACTTTTGTAAACGAAGAGGAAAGACAAGTTGGAATTGTTAAAGATATGGTTTTTACTATTCCTGTTTTAATAGAAACGTTAACCAAATCTATGACATTGGTAGAAGGAGATATTATTGCAACTGGAACACCAGCTGGAGTTGGCATTGGTTTTGATCCACCAAAGTTTTTAAAACCAGGAGATAAGATAAAAGTTTCTATTGAGCCCATTGGAACACTTGAAAATGAAGTTATTTAATCATATAAGCTGACCATGGCTTTTGAATTACCAAAACTAAATTATGCAAATGATGCTCTTGCACCAGTGATGTCGCAAGAAACACTAGATTTACATCATGGAAAACATCACCAAACTTACGTTACAAATTTAAACAATTTAGTTAAAGATACAGATTTAGCAGATGCATCTTTAGAAGATATCATTAAAAAAACTGCAAAAGATTCATCAAAGGCTGGAATTTTTAATAACGCGGGACAGCACTGGAACCACATTTTATTTTGGAAATGCATGAAACCAAAAGGTGGTGGAGCAATTCCTTCAGAATTAGAAAAAAGAATTGTATCTGATTTTGGAAGTGTCGATAAATTTAAAGAAGACTTTATTCAAGCTGGTGTTACTCAATTTGGTTCAGGTTGGGCATGGTTAGCAATTGATAATGGTAAATTAGTTATTACTAAATCTGCAAATGCTTCAAACCCTTTAGTGGATAATATGAAACCTATTCTTGGATGCGATGTTTGGGAGCATTCTTATTATGTTGATTATAGAAACCGTAGACCAGATTATTTAAAAGCATTTATCAACGACCTAGTAAACTGGGAACACGTTGCTTCTCTTTTAGATTAATTTAACCTAATTTTTTAGCTTTCTTAAATAAGGATACCATTTTTGGTATATCTATTCTTTTCGTATTCACGTTTCGAGGAGAGGGATGATAACAACTAACTAAATAAACATCATTGATTTTATATTTTGCACCGTGAGCAAATTTAAATGGACCAGAGATATTATAATTTTCTTTATAAAATCTAATACATGCATCAAAGGCAATTTTACCAAGTGCGATAATAACTTTTTTATTTTTAAGCATATTTAATTCTTCTTTAAAAAAACTAGAGCAATTTTTTAACTCTATAGGTTTTGGTTTATCTTGGGGAGGTACACATCTTAAAGCTAAAGTAATAAAAGTATTTTTTAGCTTAAGTCCATCTTTGACATGATCAGAATTTGGTTGATTACTTAACCCAGATTTAAACAAACATTGAAACAAAAAATCTGCAGATTTATCACCCGTAAAAACACGACCGGTTCGTGTTGCACCATGTGCAGCAGGAGCTAAACCAATTAATATTAATTTAGCACCAAGGTCACCAAAACCTGTGACAGGTTTATTCCAATAAGTTTGATCTTGATAGGATTTTCTTTTTTCAGATGATATCTTATTTCTAAACTGAACAAGACGCGGACATTTCTTGCACTTATGGACTTTTCTTACGAATAACGAAAATGTTTTTTTCAATTTATTAAATTTATGTTTGGATAATTAAAGGTTGTAAATAATACATAGCAAATTAAAAATATAAAAAATTATAAAATTTTATGTTTTTAAAAATTATATATTTAATTAAATATTTTAAACCACCATTTAAATGGCGTGTTCCATATTTAATTTTGGTATGCACTGTACCAACTATTACGCTAACTCATTTTTCTTGTGTTGAATTTGGGATTAAAACTGGTGTTACAATTGGTTTTTTTTGTTCAATACCAATTATTTGTTATGCGTGCCACAAAGTATTTATGGAACAATGGTTAGAAGAGGAGGAAGATGATTAAACCTTTACCAATTGAAGCATTATTATCTTATGGATTACTTGGAGCAGGTGCCCTAATAATTTTTGGAATTTTATCCTTATTAAAAGATAATGTTGAAAAAAAACAAAGGGAATTAGCTAAAGAATTAAGAAGAAAAAAAAAGAATAAAAAGAAAAAAAAATCAAAAAAATCTAAGAAAAAAAGATAATGAGTACAAAAGTTTTTTTTAATGAATCCTGTAGTGTTTGTAAAAAGGAAATAGATTTATATAAAAAAATGGAAAATAACCTTGAATGGTTTGATATAAATCAAGAGGACGCAAAACTAACCAATTTAACAACAGATCAATTATCTAGAAGATTACATGTGATGAAAGATGGAAAGCTTTATAAAGGAGCTAGTGCTTTTTTAATTTTATGGTCAAAAATACCAAAATTAAATATTTTATACCGAATATTTAAATTGCCAATTGTTTTTCAAATATTTTCTTTTTTTTATGAAATTGTGGCTTTTTTTTTATATCTAAAAAATAAAATTTCATAAAATTTAAATGCCTAAAGTTAAATTGAATTGGAACTGGTTATACCTTCTTTTTTTTGGAAGAGTTTTAACCGCTGCATCATTTTTTATGTATGTAGGCTCGATTTCATTTTTAATGAATGAGTGGAATTTAAGTTCAACAAGCGCAGGCATAATTCAAACAGCTCATTTTTTTGGTCTTGCAGGCGCTCTATACCTAAGTTCTTATTATTCTGATTTTATTAATCCAAGTAAAATTTTAATTTATTCTTCAATATTAAATGTGATTGGCTCCTTTTTATTTTTTTTATACGCAAATAATTTTTTTTCAGCACTATTTTTTAATTTTATTCTTGGAATAGCAGCAGGTGGTATTTATGGACCGTCAATGATTTTAGTATCTGAAAAGTTTAGCAAAGGCCGAAAAGGATTTGCCATGGGTATGATGCTTGGAGGACAATCTTTAGGTTATGTTTTTTCATTAAGTTTAAGCTTTATTTTTTCGAATTTTTATAACTATAAAGATGGTTTTTTAATTTGTGCTATATTAACTTTTTTTGGATTAGTTAGCTTTTATTTTTGTTGTCATAAAGATTTATATAAAAAATTAGATTTTAAAATTCTTAAAAAATTTAAAATTTTAAAACAGTCATACCAAAATCGTACCTTAATCAAAGGATATACGGCTCACTGCATAGAGCTATTTGGTATGTGGGCATGGATGCCTGTATTTTTAAGTATAGTTTTGATTGATAGTGCCTCAATAAATCCTGTTATACTAGGTTTATTAATTTCAATTACTATTCATATCACAGGAGTTTTTGCAAATATAATTAGCGGCATGTTTTCAGACCGCTTTGGTAGTAAAAATGTTTTAATAATTTTTGCAATTTCTAGCTCAGCTTTATCTTTTACAATAGGATGGGTGACCGAATGGTATTGGATCATTATATTGATAATAAGTTTCTTTTATAGTTTTTTTACCCTAGGTGATTCAGGTGTTTTAACAGCTGCCTTAACAGATGTTACAAAAAGGAATGTTTTGGGAAGATCATTAGCTTTTAGATCAATTATAGGTATAGGTTTTGGCTCTATAACCCCAAGTATATTTGGATTTATCATGGATGTATCAAATTCATATTTACCATTGTCAAAAAACACAAACTGGATTTATGCTTTTTCATTTTTAGGAATTTCTGGATTAATTGCATCCTATTATGCAACCAAATTGAATCGAATAGTGTTATCGCGGTCACTTTAGAGACACATTTCAGTTTCTTCACTGTCTTATTTGTTTTTTATAAAATAAGTATGAGAAAAATTATTGTAATGCTATTTTTTGTATTTTTAGCAACTGCTTCGACTATCGTAAGTAGTCATCAAAATATCAAAAATAGTGATTCCCCAGAACAGGTGCAAAGATAAAAAAACAAGGAATAGGGCAGTTAATTTGCTGTTTTATTTTTTGGTAGTAATTAAAGGGAGAAAGTGTATCAAGCGCAAGTTTTATGACTAAGAGCTTAAGAAATATTGCAATCATCGCACACGTTGATCATGGAAAGACAACGTTGATTGATAATCTTTTAAAACAAAGTGGTTTATTTAGAGATAACCAGCATGTTGATGAGAGAATCATGGACAGTGGTGATCTTGAAAAAGAACGAGGGATTACAATTTTAGCAAAGCCAACATCGGTAGTTTGGAAAGATACAAAAATTAATATTATAGACACACCAGGTCACGCAGACTTTGGCGGTGAGGTTGAAAGAATTTTAGGTATGACAGATGGTGTCATTCTACTAGTTGATGCAGCAGAAGGTCCAATGCCACAAACAAAGTTTGTTTTATCAAAAGCATTAGCTCAAGGTTTAAGACCTATCGTTGTTATAAATAAAGTTGATAGATCTGATGCAAGATCTAAAGATGTGATTAATGAAATCTTTGATTTATTCGTTGCACTTGATGCAAATGATCAGCAATTAGATTTTCCAGTTTTATATGCATCAGGAAGAGATGGATGGTGTAATTATGAACTTGATCAACCAAGAAAAAATTTACATCCGTTATTAGATTTAATCTTAAACCATGTTCCAGAGCCAGATGTTGATTTAAGCAAACCATTTGCCATGTTATCAACTTTGCTTCACTCAGATTCTTTCCTTGGCCGTTGTTTAATTGGTCGTGTGATTCATGGAATTGCTAAAGTCAATGATACGGTAAAAGCTTTAAATTTAGAAAATGAAAAAGTTGAAGATGGAAGATTAACCAAATTATTCACATTTTCAGGTACGACCAAAGTTGCAACAGATACGGTGATGGCAGGAGATATTGTTTGTGTAGCTGGATTAAAAACTACTTCAGTTTCAGATACCATTTGTCATCCAGAAGTTAGCGAACATTTAATATCAACTCCAATTGATCCACCAACAATGTCAGTTACGATTACAGTAAATGACTCTCCAATATCTGGAATTGAGGGAAAAAAAGTAACTTCAACAATGATTAGAGAAAGATTGCTAGCTGAAGCTGAAACAAATGTTGCTATTTCCTATACTGAAAATGATCAAAAAGATTCATTTGAAATTGGTGGTCGTGGAGAACTTCAAATTGGTGTTTTAATTGAAACGATGAGAAGAGAAGGTTTTGAACTGTCAGTTTCAAGACCAAAAGTATTATTTAAGCAAGAAAATGGACAAAAGCTAGAGCCGATGGAAGAAGTGACTATTGATGTTGATGAAGAATACGCAAGTACTGTGATTGACTCGATGAACCAAAGAAAAGGTGAAATGGTTGATATGAGAGATACAGGACAAAGTAAAAAAAGAATTATCTTTAAAGCACCTTCAAGAGGATTAATTGGCTATCAAAGTAAATTTTTAACTGAGACTCGTGGAACGGGAGTTATGAATAGAGTGTTTGACTCATACGGACCATTTAAAGGTGATATCAAAGGTAGAAGAAACGGTGCATTAATATCAACAGATAGCGGTGAAGCAGTCGCTTATGCAATCTTTAACTTACAAGACAGAGGTTTAATGTTTATTAACCCTCAAACAAAAGTTTATGGTGGAATGATTGTAGGTGAACATAACCGCGAAAACGATCTTGAAATTAACGTTTTAAAAGGAAAAAAACTTACTAACGTGAGAGCAGCAGGAAGTGATGGATTGGTATCTTTAACTCCGCCTGTGAAGATGTCACTTGAAGAGATGATGGCATATGTCAATGATGACGAGTTATTAGAAGTGACACCTCAAAGTTTAAGACTTAGAAAAAAATTACTCTTAGCGCACGAAAGAAAAAGACAGCAAAGAGAAGCCGTTCCCGCTTAATTGTTAGTATCCTGTTATTATCAGATTCCATGTTCTCGTTTTGATTCAGTTTTGATTCTAAAATTAAACTTTTACGACATATGACTTACAAACAGTGTTTATATGTGAGTCTTTTTAAATTTTAACGAGTCTTTGGGGATATAATTTTTCCATCTTTAAATTGTGGTGGAATATATTTTCCACCTGATGGATCAGTATCTGTAAATCTAAAAAAAATTAAAACACCGGCTAAAAGTATAATGCTTGCAAGTGAAAGTGGAATTACTGGTAATTTCTTATTGGTATCTTTTTTAATAATAACAACCGAAAAATAATATAAAGCAAATGGAAGTAAAATTGCGGCAAGTAAGATTAGTTTTTTAATCATTGATAGACACTATCATAAATGGGGATATTTTATAAAGGAATAAGGGCCAGTAATCTGGCCCTTATCATGTGTAAATGACTTAGTCTCTAATCGCGTAAGCGACTACACCAATTTCAGCTTTGTCTGTTCCAAGCTTTTCAGCTTCTTTACTTATTCTCAGACCAGTTGTAGCACTTAAAGCTTTGAATACCCCAAGAGATAATACAAAGCTAAAGATACAAACAGATATTACGCCAGTAAATTGGGTGGCAAATGATGTGTCACCATTAGTAAATGGAACAACTAAAGTACCAAAAATTCCTGCGAACATATGCACTGGAATTGCACCTACAACATCATCTAAACCAAAATTTTCAAGCATTTTAGTTCCAAAATACATAATAACTGCTCCAATGGATCCGATTATCATTGCTGCTATTGGACTTGGTGTTAAAGGTTCTGCAGTAATTGCAACCAGTCCTGCTAAAGCACCGTTTAACATCATGATTACATCAGTTTTACCACCATGAATTCTTGAGACTACTGCTCCCGCAACAGTACCAGCGGCGCCTGCAAGGTGAGTATTAACTGCAATTTTAGTAATTGCTGTTGCATCATCAAAGGTTCCCATAGCTAATTGACTAAAGCCATTAAAACCGAACCAACCGAACCATAATAAAAATGTTCCAAGTGTAGTTAAGGGTATACTTGATGCTGCAAAAGGAACCATAACTCTTTTTGAACCAGAACCTGTAAATCTGCCTGTTCTTGCCCCAAGAACCATAACACCAGCTAAAGCCGCAGCTCCACCACAAGCGTGAACTAAGGTTGAGCCTGCAAAGTCAGAAAAGCCAGCTGTACTTAACCAGCCTCCACCCCACTGCCAGCCCATTGAAATCGGGTAAATAAAACCTGACATCAAAACTGCAAACAGAAAGAAAGGCCACACTTTAATTCTTTCAGCTACTGCACCAGAAACTATAGAAACTGTTGCACAAACAAACATTGTTTGAAAAAACCAGTCAGAACTATCAGAATAACCTGTTTCAATTTTTGAACCTTCAGCCCAAATTGTAAATGATCCTATATAACCGCCCTCAGGTATTCCATAAGCCATATTGTAACCAAATAAAAAAAATATGATCGAACAAATTGCAAATTTTCCAATATTTTTCGCTGCAATTGTAGACACACTTTTATTAGTAACCAGTCCGCTTTCAAGCATACAAAATCCTGCGGCCATAAACGCAACTAACACTCCACCTAAATAAAATGCCAATGTATTAAATATATATTGACCTTCTTTTGAAATTGTTGTGTCAGCCGTTGCTATTGAGCTCGTCAAGATAAGGATAGCCAAAAAAGCAGAAAATGTTTTAAAAATTTTCATCTAATTTCTCCCTTTGTTAATTTTTAAAATTTAAAAACTAAGTTTGAGTATCACTTATGTAAATAAGTAATAATGAATAATAAAAGCATAGCATCTATGCATTTTAAGAATGTTTATTTTTAAATATTATTTAGAATTTAAGTTTTTAATAATTATACAACTCACAAAAGAATTTTGTTAATCAAATTACCTTAATCTTTGTTTACCATTTTAAATATCAAATAACCTAAAATTAAAATTATACTTACCACTTGTATCAATTCACCCTGCGAAATATTTGAAAAAACTGTCATGGTAAGCTTTATATAAATTTAATATTATGTTGAATAAATCAAAATGGTTTCAAATATACAAATAAAAAAACTTTATTATTCACCAATAAAATCCTTTAATTTTATTGAAAGTAAATCTTTAAAAATTATTAAAAATATAGGAATTGAGCATGATCGTGTTTTTGCTTTTGTGAGAAATAAAACAAAAGATGAAGCAATGAAATTTCAGGAAAAACAATATTTAAGAAATAACCAAAGTTATTTAAGTGTAAAAAATACACCGATACTTAATAATTATAGATTAGAGTTTCAAAATCAAAATCTCAAAGTATTTTTAAAGAACGAAGAGGTTATCTCAATTTCAGAATTTAATTTCGAAAATTTACAACAAATTACAAAAGAAATTAAAAAACGAGAAACTAATTTAAAAAATAAAGAGATTTTTATGATTTATAATAAAAATATTCCGTTTTATGACATGATTAATGACCATGTTGTTTCTCTAATTAATTTAGAAAGTTTAAGGGACTTTGAGACACGGTCAGGACTTACCATTGATCATGAAAGATTTAGAGCGAATATTGTCATTGATGGAATGAAACCCTTTCAAGAATTAGAACTTGCAAAGAAAAAAATTAAAATTGGAAATACTTTATTTGAAGTTTTTCAAAATACACCACGATGCAAAGCTACTATTTACCCTTATCAATCAACAACTTCAGATATTAATGTTCCACAAAAATTGAACGAAGTTTATGGTCACATCGATTTTGGTATATATTTAAAACCAATATCTTCTGGACAAATCAATATAGATGATACAATTTCGATATCTAAATAAATGCAAGAAAATAAATTTTTAACATCAAAAGCAGCACTAATCACTTTGTTAATTGGTTGTTTTGTTGTCTCTGTTTCTATGGGTATAAGACAAACCTATGGTCTATTTTTTCAATTTTTTGAAAATGATTTAAACGTTTCAAACACTTTTTTTGGATTAGCAATTGGAGTTCAAGCTATTGTATGGGGAGTATTTGCTACAATTTTTGGAATTATAGCAGATAAATACGGAGCAAACAAAGTCACAATAGTTGCTTTATTTATTTATGCTTTTGGGATTTATGCATTAGGAAATTTAAATAGTACTGGATTTTTATTTCAGTTAAATCTTGGAATTTTTGTTGGGATTGGTCTTGGAGGTGCAGCCGCCCCAATTATTGTTCCAACAGTTGCCAAACATTTTCCAAACCATAATAGAGCAAAAGCTGCGGGTTTAGTAACTGCATCTGCAAGTGTAGGAATGTTTCTTTACCCAATTCTATCAAGTACTTTATTTAAGTATTATGAATGGGAAAATGTTTTTAATATTTTTGTTTTTATTATTTTATCAGCTGCAATCTTATCTTATTTTTTAAAACAACCCTCAACACACGAAGGAAGTCAAAATAATCAAAACTTAAATCAAACATTGAGTGAGGCGTTTAAAGAAGCCTTCGGACACAAAAGTTATCTGTTTTTAATGGCAGGTTTTTTTGTTTGCGGGTTTCAAATCACTTTAGTCGCAACCCATGTTCCAAAATATGTAATTGAGCGAGGCCTAGATGGTTGGACGGGTCCAGCAATTTTATCACTAATTGGACTGTTTAATATATTTGGTACATTAACTATGGGCTATTTAGCTGATAAATACTCAAAAAAAATTCTATTGAGTGGATTATACTTTCTAAGAGGAATTACAATTATTCTCTTCTTATTTTTACCAGGCTCAAATTTTCTAGCTATTGGATTTGGAGTATGTTTTGGCTTTTTATGGTTAGCAACCATACCAGCGACTTTTGGAATTGTTGCACAAGTTTTTGGCACTAGATGTTTATCTATGCTTACAGGTCTTATCTTCCTTAGTCATCAGCTCGGGTCATTCTCTGGTGCATATCTAGGTGGTTATTTCTTTGATAATTTTGGAAGTTATGATTACGCTTGGTACTGTTCAATTGCATTATCATTTTTTGCGACTTTAATGCATTTGCCAATTGATGAGCGCCCTCTTAAAAGAGTTGCCACTGTTTAAATGAAAAAATTTTTCACATTTATTATTTTTATAATATTTTCCACTTCTTCATTTTCAGGTAGCCACCACTCTCATGGTCATAAAAAAAATAAAGAAATAGATCATGATTATAAAATAGGAAAAATTAAAATCGAAAAACCTTATACTTTTTTTACTCCAAACGGCGCAAAGGTAAGTGCTGGATATATGAAAATTGAAAATTATTCTAATAAACAAGATGTTTTGCAATCAGTAAGCAATGTAAGTTTTGCAGATAGAGTCGAAATTCATGAAATGACAATGGAAAACCAAGTGATGAAAATGAGACCATTAAAAAAGGGCGTTGTTATTAAAGCTGATAGTGAGTTGTATTTAAAACCAAGCGGATATCACATTATGTTTATTGGTTTAAAAGAACAAATTTCCAAAGGTAAAGAATATAAAGCAACATTAAATTTTAAAAATGCGGGTTCAGTAGACATTTTTTTTAAAGCAGTCGGCCGTAATTATCATCCAGATAAAAATCACCATAAGCATCATTAATGATTACCAAGCATATTCTTTTAAAAAGAATACTTCCATCTATTCTAATTACTACAGTTGTCCTTGTTTTTATTGGCTATAATTTTGCAAATAAAAAACCAAATGCAGCCCAACAAATCCAAGTTAATTTCAATTTACAGGATATGAACGGTAATCAATTCAATCAAAAACATTTAAAACAAAAACCAAGCTTATTATTTTTTGGTTTTACCCACTGCCCAGATGTATGTCCTGCAAGTTTACAACTATTAACTAATTTAATTGAAGATCTTGGACCAGATGCTGATAAAATTAATTATTATTTTGTTACTGCAGATCCAGAAAGGGATACAACAAAAATTTTAAAACAATACCTAAGTTCATTTGATCAAAGAATTTTAGGCATCACTGGAAAGCAGGATGAACTTAAAAAACTTTATAACGCCCTTGATATTTACATACAAAAAGTCGATTTAGGAAAAGGAAATTATACCATCGATCATACAGCATCTTTTATGATAATAAATAAAGACACCGAAAAAGTTGGAACAATGATGCACGAAGGTTTTTCAAAATTTATCGTAATTGATAATTATGGAAAAATTCAAACACCAAAAGATGATGTCATTAAAAATTTAAAAAAATTGTTACAACTCTAATTAAATCTAATCTTTTTTAATCACCCAAGCCCGGTGATAGTAATTATCAATATTTCTTTGAATCAAACCTTTACAAATATCATCAGCCTCAGCTTCGGTATCAAAAGGTCCATATTCTTTTTTTGTCGACTGATCTAAAGTTTGAATATCGTTTGGATCTTTATGCTCACCATCAATGACAAGAAAACTCATTAAAAGAGAGATACAATATATTTATGAACAAAAAATGCGACGACCAGTAGCGCTAGGCCAGTTGAGTAAATAAGCCAAAAATTCATATTTAAGCTTTTGGCAAAAAAGAATGGAATAAAGAAAAAATAACTTGCAGGCACTCCAACAAGAATACTTTTCGCAAAGGTAATGGTAGTTTCTGCATTTTTATGTTCAGTATAAGATAAGACTAAAGCAATTAATGTTGCCAGAGGTAATGCAATAATAAATCCGGCAAGTTTAGGGTATTTCCCTGATAACCAACTTGCTCCAGCAATCACAAGTGCAGAAAGTAAAATTTTAAAAACAAAAAACATTGTTTTCCTATTTAATTTGGTTTGGATATTTTTCAGCATTTTTTTTCATTTTATAATAAAAAGCCTTCTCGAGGTCTATATTCATGATCTGACAAAATCTTACTAAATAAAAAAAAACATCAGCAACTTCATCTTCGACCTGTTCTTTTGAAGCTGATTTTGGATATTCTTTTTCATTTTCCATTTGCCACTGAAAGATTTCCATCAATTCGGAAGCCTCAATAGATAACGCCATACTTAAATTTTTTGGTGTATGATAATCTTGCCATTTTCTATTGGATACAAACTTTTCAATATCAGATTTTATTTTTTCAAAATTCATTGTTTCCTTTCTTATAAGTATTTTTCAAAGCCTTTAACTGTATAGCACTTCAAACGTTTTCTTGGAAAAAAAGTAATCACTCCATTTTTATAAGGCCCAATAAAAACATGATTTGAGTAAAGAATATTATTAGATTTAGCATCATCAGGAACATCATCACAATCCTTGTTAAAGATATAAATCGCCATACGCCCGATGGTGACATCTTCATTTTTATTAAAAACGTCAAAATAGAGTTGATATTTACCTTGAGTATAAAAATCACGAACCGTGAAAATTTCTACGTTAGATTTTTGTTGGTCTGAAAAAAAATTTAAATTTTGTTCAGTATTTTTTGAATGCGAACAGCTATAAAAAATGAAAAGAGAACTAAAAAAAAAGGCCCTGATAACAGGGCCTTTTTTAATTAAGTTTTTCAACAACTAAATTGCCTTAGATGACATTTGTTTTGCAATGTATTTAGCTTGTCTCATTGCTAAAGCAACAATTGTCAATGTTGGGTTTTCAGCTGCTCCAGTTGTAAATTGGCTTCCGTCAGATACAAATAAATTTTTGATATCCCACGTTTGACCATATTTATTCACCACACCATCGCTTGCTTTGGCACTCATTCTATTTGTGCCCAAGTTGTGCGTTGATGGGTATGGAGGAGTTTGAATTGTTTTAGTTGCTCCAACAGATTCATAAAGTGCAGTAGATTGTTTCCAAGCATGATTTCTCATTTTAATATCATTTTCATGATCTGAGAAATTAACATTTGGAACAGGCATTCCATGCTGGTCTTTAATCTTCTTATGAAGTGTTACACGGTTAGATGCTTGAGGCATATCTTCCCCGACAATCCATAACCCTGCCATATGATCATAACCTTCCATTGAAGCTGAGAATTCTCTTCCCCATTGACCTGGGTCTAAGAATGCAGCCATGAATGGCAAGCCTAATGCTAGAGTTTCAAGTTCGTAACCACCTACGAAACCTCGACTTGTATCATGTCTTGATTCATCTTGAATGATACCCGCCATTGTTGTTCCACGGTAGAAATAAACTGGCTTTTCAAAAATAGCATAAGTACTTGCAGTCATGTGACGCATATAGTTACGTCCAACTTGACCTGAAGAGTTCGCCATACCATTTTTAAACATGTTTGACTCTGAGTTTAGTAAAAGTCTTGGAGACTCAATTGAGTTTCCAGCTACACAAACAATTCTTGCTCTTTGTTTGTGGATTTTACCATCTTTATCAGCGTAAACTACACCATCAACTTTACCACTCTTATCGTGTTCAATTTTTAACACTTGGCTATTTGATCGGCATTCTAGTTTTCCAGTCGCTTCACCTTTAGGAATTGAAACATAACCAGATGACCATTTCGCTCCAGATTTACATCCTTGGAAACAGAAACCTATTTGTGCACATGCACCTCTTCCATCACGTGGTTGAGAGTTGATAGACATATTTCCAGTGTGAAACTGTTTATAGCCCATCTTCTTTGCACCTGCTGCAAATACTTTATAGTTATTGTTTCCTGGTAATCTTGGAATTCCATTGGTTCCAGTTGTTCCCATATGGTTTTCAGCTCTTGCATACCAAGGAGCCATTTCTTTAGCATCGATTGGCCAGTCCAAAAGGTCTGCACCTTTTACATTGCCGTAAGTGGTTCTTGCTTTCCACTCGTGTGGTTGGAACCTTAAACTTGCCCCAGCCCAGTGAAGCGTACTTCCACCTACTGCTTTAACGATCCAAGATGGTAAACCAGAAAAGTCTCTAGAAACTCTCCAATCACCAGAAGTTGTTCGTTTATCTAACCAACTGATTTGACCAAACGAAGCCCATTCGTCATTAACGAAGTCTTGTGGTCCATGACGTCCACCTGCTTCAAGGATTACTGTTTTAATTCCTTTCATTGCAAGCTCCATACCAAGGACACCGCCACCAGCACCTGAACCAATGATAACAACTACATCGCCATCACTTTTAGAAAATTTTGCCATGTGTGTCCCTCCTATAACCAGTCGATATCATTGAAACCACGACTCATGTATCCACCCTTAGAAGCAGATTCACCTTCGTAACCAAATTTCGGCCAAACCTCTTTGTTGTTATATAATCCAACAACAAGGTCGCCTCTTATTTTTTGGAACAGAGGTGATTTTTCATTGCTCTTTAGGATATCAACTCTCTCGAGCTCTCGATTGATATCTTTGTAGTTTGCTTTATATTTTTTCTTGGCAGCAGAATTAATTTTTTTTAATTCTTTACCAACCATAGACTTGAACGCTTTATCCTTTCCAGCTTGCGCCTCAACACCTTCAATCACTTTAGCATAAAATCTGTCAGCTAAAAAATCATGAGGGTAGGTGTCTCTTGCCATCTGAATTAGAGTAGCAGCGTCATCAGCACCTATCGTTTTAAATGTAGCGGACCATGCATTATTTTTTCCAATAACCATTGGACCCATTACAGTTAATCCGAGGGCTGTTACCGTTCCTGATTTTAGAAACGATCGTCGTGATATTGCTTTTTTATTCAATACACGCATGTCTCCCCCTTATGTTTAAGATCACTTAAGTGTTTTTAAGTAATCAATTATTGTTAGCCTCACACTTTCGTCAGCTTGCATGTAATACATGTAGGTGCCTGGAATAAACGCACCGGCATTGGTTAACCACTTGTTTAGATTTTCTTCGTTCCAAACAATTCCAGATTTTTTGATTGCATCTGAGTACATCGTGTAAGAATTATCGATTGCAGCCTTACGGCCAACAATACCCCATAAGTTTGGGCCAGCTCTAGGAGTTTTATCTCCCTGTTGAACTGAATGACAAGTTGCGCAATTTTTGATGAATAGTTGACTAATCTCAGCTTTAACGATCTGAGTTGATATTAAGATTATCAAAATAACCAAAAATAACTGCAAGTTTCCCCCAAACTTTTAGTTATAAAAACTTAACAAAATTTAGAATTTTTATGTAGATACAATTCGCCCTATTTTAATGCTCTGCAAAAAAATGAGAACGATTATTAAAAACTATCTGAAGTTGAAGTTAGATTTTTCCTAACTCTTTTGCGATATTTGCTGTTGCTTTTGCTTCAATAATTTCGATCCAATATCCATCTGGATCTTTAACAAATGCTAAAGGTTTCATAGACCCGTCATCTGCTTTTTTTACAAATTCCATTTTATATTTTTCAAATCTTTTACAAGCTGCATAAACATCTGGGACAGAAAAACAAATATGACCAAAACCTTTTGGTTCTGCATTACCATCATGAAACTTTACAGAATCATCATTTTCAGCACCCCAATTATGCGTTAATTCTAAAAGTCCTTTCTGTCTAAAAGCCCATATAGTTCTTTCATAATTATCTGTTGGCGCAGATTTAACTTCTTCATCGGTAAGATTTCCTAAAAAATATAAAGAGAATTTCATTGATGGAAAATCTAATTTTTTTACCATTCGCATGCCCATCACTTTAGAATAAAAATCTAATGATCGTTTTGGATCTTTGATCCTAAGCATCATATGATTAAAAACGTAACCTTCTGTTTCTTTATCTGGCTGTTGAATACCATCTACTTGCTCGCAATGACTCATGAAACCCCCTTTAAAATTTGATTAAGATTACTCTTTTTTAGTCTTGAAAAAAAGAGACAAAAGCTATATATGCATATTATGCATGGCTGCTATGCAGACCATGTAACCATTTCACATGGTTAAAAAGTGACTCATAGCCATGAGTTAAAAGGCGTAACAATTAAACTAAGGAGTAAATATGTTTTACAAAGACTTCAAATTGTTGCGTAAGGTTAATGACGGTGCCAATAATGCGTTACGTCAAATTCGCAAACAATTTACTGAGCGAAACAGTCGCCCAAGAGCGAAAGACAACGTAATTAATCCTAATCAAAAAGGCATTTAATTATAGAATTTAAATTGGGGTGATCACTTTCACCCCAATTAAATTGACATCCCAAACAATACCCACTACCAGTAATTTCAATGAAGGGCACAAATATATTATTAGGTATCATTGCATTAATCTTAGCATTGTTTTTTGGTTTACAAATTGAAGAGCAGTACCGTGACGTAAGATATTTAAATAATTGTAAAAAAGATATTAAAGCAAATGGAATTAAAACTGATGATCCCATTGCGTATTGTGCTGGATTAATAAGACAAGACCCTTACCTGTTTACTTATAACAGAGGCTTTGTTGGAAAATATTTACAAGAAAATATTAGTAATGCTCCTCAGCAGCCTGCTCCAAAAACCGAGCAAAAAAAATAATTAATTAAAATATTTTAACGCAACAAAAACAATAATAGGAATTGTGATAAAAGATAACGTTGTTGAGATAACAATCACCGATGCAATATTATCTGCATGTATTTTTTTTGAGTACATTTTGGCTAGTAAAAAATTTAAAATTGCTGATGGCATTGATGCCGAAATCAATAGTACTCCTGCCTCATAACTTTTTAATCCAAAGTAACGAATAATTGAAAAAGCAATTAATGGTCCACTAACCAATCTTGCAACCGCAATAATAATATTAGTATTAACGTTTTTTGTTTTTAATGTGCTGAGCGCAATTCCAAGAGATGTTAAAATTAAAAAAATAGCTGAGTAACCAAGTAGCATAGTAGTATTCACTAAAAATACAGGCGGTTTGATTTCAAAATACAACATAAAACCCGATATAAACAAAACATGCATTGGAATAGAGGTGATCAATGGTTTTAGACTAAATTTTTTACTGGCAATAAATATTCCAACTGTAAAGTGCAAAAGCATGATGACAGCAGCAATTGAGCTTGCAACTGAAAACCCCTTTTCACCATATGCAAATAAACAAATTGGAAGTCCTAAGTTCCCGGTATTGGGAAGAATAAGTGGACTAAGTTCTAAAACAACATCTCGTTTTAAAATTTTTAAAATAGCAATTCCAATTACTGCAAAACAAGCAACAAATAAAAAAGTAAACGACCCAAATTTAAAAAAAGTTTTAAAGTCTAGAGTTGTTGATGCTGCTAAAGAATAAAATAAAAGAGCAGGGACACCAATTTTACCAGCAAACGCCGTAATGATATCGCTATTAAACTTTGGATTTTTTTTTCCAAACCAATAGCCAATTCCAATAATAAAAAATACAGGGAATATAACTTCAAATAATTTAAAATAGATCGCTAGCGACATAATTTTGAAACCTTTTACTTTTATGATTTTTCATTACAAGATAAACAATTACAAATGAGAAAATTAATAGTTTTTTTTATTATTTTATTAAATTTTGAACAAGCTGACGCCCACGTTGGCCATAACAAAAACCTTCAAAGTTTATCATTCGATATTTATCGAAATGGCGCTTATGCAGGTTTTCACAATATTGATTTTAATTGGGGCAAGGATGGAAGTGTTGAAGTTAAAAATGTTATTGAATTTGGTGTAAAAAAACTTGGGATCACTTTTTATAAATACCAGTCAGTTGGAACCGAAACATATAACGCTGCTGGCAAGTTAGTTAGTTTTAGTTCGAATACGGATGATAATGGAAAGCCAAAATTTTGTAATATTGATTTAAAAAAAGATAAATATGAAGTGAATGGAACCAAATTTAAAGGTGAATTTAAAAAGCCTTTTTTAATTTCTTCTTATTGGAACCATGACATTGTAACAGTTCCATACCAATTATCAGGCATTACTTGTAAAGTGACTGAACAAAAGGTGAGTTTTATAAAGGAAGAAGATTTTAAAAAACTAGACCAAACATTTAAAACTCGAATTTTTGATATTAAAGGAAAAGATTTAGATACTCAGGTATGGTTTGATCAAAAAACAAGAATGATTGTACATCAAGTATTACACCGTAAAGGCAAATGGGAGTATAAACTTAAAAGTTACAAATTAAATAAATGAAAAAAATTTTAACATTATTATTTTTGCTTCATTTTACTTTGCCATCTTTCTCAGATGAACCAGGTGTCATTTCGCTTATGTATCACCGTGTAGGTGAAGGCAAGTATCCAAGTACCAATGTTTCAACAGAAATGTTTAAACAACATCTTGAAGCGATTAAAGCATCAGGACTTAGTTATATTGAGCCGGAAAAATTTAAAAAACAATTTTTAGAAGGTAAAACATTTTCAAAACGATTTATTTTATTAACGGTAGATGACGCGTTTAAAAGTTTTTATCAAAATGCTTGGCCTATTTTAAAAGAAAACAAAATTCCATTTATTATCTTTGTAAACACAAAAGAGATTTCAAATAATCATCCAAACTATATGAGCTGGGATCAAATTAGAGAATTAAGAGACTCTGGCTTAGTCACTATAGGTGGTCATTCATGGAGTCATGAATATTTTGTGGATATGAAATTGGAAGAGGTGAAAGAAGATATTCAAAAATCTCATGATGATTATAAAAAGCAGTTAAAAAAAATTCCTGATCTTTATGCACATACTTTTGGAGAGACCAGTTCAGATATTATAAAAATTATTAGAGATTTTAATTATAAAATTATTTTTGGACAACACTCAGGTGTAATTAGTCAAAATGAAAATATTGATTATCTGCCAAGATTTAGTTTGAATGAAAATTATGGAAAAATGAAAAGATTTAAAAATATATTAAAGTCACGTGCATTTAATATTACCTCTTATGAACCCAAAACAGTTTTGCTTAATAAAAATAATAATCCATCAAGCATGAAATTGAAATTTAACGAAAATGTAAAAGGAATAAATTGTTTTGATAATTCTGGTGGAAAATGGAAAAATACTAAAATTAACTTTGTTACCAATAATGAAATTGAATTAACCTTTGATGAACCTTTTAAAAAGAGAAGGGGACGATTAAATTGCACCATGCCATCTAAAGATGGTTTGATTAAATGGTTTGGTTATCAGTATAGTGTGATTAATTAGCGTTATTAAACTTTTTCATCATATTTAAAGTTTCTTTACTAATATGATGTTCCATTCCTTCTGAATCAATTTCTGCAATTTTTCTAGGCACACCAAGTTTAGTTAAAAAATTAAATAATATTTCATGCCTTGTATTAGATTGTTCTGCTAATTTTTTTCCATGAGATGTTAAAAAAATATTTTTATATTTTTCACTCTCAACAAGTTTTGCTTTAATTAATCTTTTAATATTTTTACTAACCGTCGCGTTCGATACGCCAAAATATTTACAAAGATCAACGTTCTTCACTGAACCTTTTGTGTTTAAAATTTCATCAATTGCTTCAACATAATCTTCGAGAAGTTCGATGCTTTTTCTACTCTGGGTAGTTTTAAATAATTGAGGACTACTAGATCTAGTGGTTTTCATAATAATATTTAAATCTTTTGGCTATTTAACACTTGCAATAATCTTGGCAAGTAATAAGTTTAGCCAAGGCTAAACTTTATGACAGAATTTAGAAAAGGTATTTTTAATGTTGTTGCTGGGACCAGTTTTGGTAGAGCGTTAATCTATACTTGTGGTCATGTAATCATTGCAATGACAGTCGTATCCGTTTTAACAGGTGCTAGTTTATTTGAAGCTGGTTTGGTAGCTTTAATCGAGCCAACAATTAATGGTGTTTGGTATTATCTATTAGATAAATTATGGACCAAAACCTTTACTCAAAAATCAGTTTAAATTTAAAACAAATCATTATACAACTTCAGGATGTTTTCGTTTTTAAATATCTTCAAGAAAAAAAATAAAAAAAAAGAAGAAGAAGCTTTTAATTTGCTTCGTAAAGCAAGTGCCATCTCAAAAAAAATTGCAGAAGAGACTAACGATGCAAAACTCAAAGGTTTGGCATTTGAATTAAAACGTAGTCATGATGAGGCGATTAAAATTTTTGAAGAAATTAATTATGACCTCAATCAATTAGATAAATTTTATTTTGATCCAAAACAAGCACTATCCGACAATTATAAAAAAGTAGAAACGATTTTAGATAATTTTAAAAAACGTATCGCTTAGTTTATTGCAACTCTAATCAAAACTGATTATAATTTAGTTATGTCTACATATGAATGTAAAAAATGTGGAATGTCAGTTAATGCATCATGTGCAAAATGCAATGAGCCTTTAGCCAACGATCATTTAGATGTAAATGGAACTCAAGTTCAAATCTCTAAATGCCCAACGTGTGAAGGCAAAATCAAATCACCACAATGTTGCGGTGCTGACATGGGCGCAAATTAAGCGAGCACAATTCCTAGCATTACAAGTTGTGCAAAGTTTATAACCACTGAAATGAAGTGAGAAATTTTAAAAGCTTTTTCATTTCGTTCATCTTTTAATTTATTAATCTTTGGCATTAAATAAACTAAATTAAAAAAGAACAATAAGGCTGAAGTGAATACGAGATAAAAGTCTAAAATAAAAGTTTGATAAAAAATATAAAATCCAGAGACCAGTCCAAGGATCAATAAATTTACTAGATAGTAATACGGAAAAATTGCACGGATAAATACCCCTGCATTATCTGGTGGCAAAACTTTAAAAATCATTGGCGCTAAAATAAAAGAAAAAAATAACATGATCCCCAAAACTAAGGACACCATATTCATAATAATTTGCTCACTCATCTTTTAGCTTTCTTTTTCTTTTTACCTGCTTGATTAATTTTATTTATAAATTTAGTCAGTTTTTTTCTTGTTTGGTTAATTTTTTTTATATCCATAATTTTCTTTTAAAATAAAAATCAAGTTCCACAATATGTTTTGTATACACGGTCAGATGCAGGTGCTGGTTTTGTGAATTCTTCTAAATTTACATCTTCGGCATAGGGTTTTTTGATTACTTCGCATAAAGATAAAAATTTAGATATATCTCCATCATCTGCAGCTGATAATGCTTCTTCGACTTTATGATTTCTTGGAATAAATACTGGATTATGTTTCATCATTAATTGATAACCATCTTCACTCTTTTGATTTTTAGATAACCTTTTTTTCCATTCTGCTTCCCAAATAATAAAATCAGGATCATTGAGTAATTTTTCTTGAGGAAATTTACCATTGATTAGGTATCTAAAGGTATTGGTGTAATCTGCTTGGTTTTTGTGCATGAGTTTAAATAAATCACTCATCATTTGTTTATCTTGGTCTTCATCTGAAATCATACCAAGTTTATTCTTCATCATCGCGTGAAACTCATCTGCAAATAATTCTTCATATTCTTTAATTAAATCATTAGCGATCCCCTCAGCTTTTTTTTCATCTTGATCTAGTAAAGGAAATAAACTTTCTGCAAATCTAGCTAAATTCCATTGTCCAATAATAGGCTGGCTCCCATATGCATAACGTCCATAATGATCAATAGAACTAAATACGGTTTTGGTGTCATAGTGATCCATAAATGCGCACGGACCATAATCAATACTTTCTCCTGAAATTGACATATTATCTGTATTCATCACACCATGAATAAAAGAAACCCGCATCCAATTTACAATCAGTTTAATTTGTCGTTTCGTTACAGACTTAAAAAGTGCAATAGCTTTATTTTGCGCTTGAAGGAGTTCTGGATAATGCCGCTCAATAGCATAATCAACTAACGTTTTAAGTGCTGCGATATCTTGTTTAGCGGCAACATATTGAAATGTACCAACTCTTAAATGAGATGATGCAATTCTAGTTAACACTGCACCTTTTAATTTTGTTTCTCTTAAAACATCTTCACCCGTTGTTACAACGGCTAAACTTCTTGTGGTTGGGATGTTTAAAAAATGAATGGCTTCACTGATAATATATTCTCTAAGCATTGGTCCTAAAGCTGCTCTTCCATCACCACCTCTTGAGTAAGGTGTTTTACCCGAACCTTTTAATTGAATATCCCAACGTTGATTTTTTGGATCAATGTGTTCACCTAATAAAATAGCTCTCCCATCACCAAGCATCACAAAGTGACCAAATTGATGACCACAATAAGCTTGTGCAAGTGGCAGTGATCCATCAATGAGTTTATTGCCTGAAAAAATTTCAGCATTTTCTTGATCAGAACGTTTTGAAAAATCTAAACCTAAAGACTTAGCAAGTTCATGATTCAAAATTACTAGTTCTGGTTTTTTTACAGCAACTGGAGATAGTTTTGTTGCCATAATCTCTGGTAAGTTGGCGTAAGTATTATCAAATTTAAATCCAGAATTATTCATCATTTCCTTTACTGATCGTTTATGATTTTTAATATAACATTTAATGAATCAGTTAAAAAAATATTTTTTATTTTTTTTATTCTTTATTCTTATTGGTTGTAGCTCTGTTCCGAAAAATACAGTGAATGCCTGTGCTATTTTTGATGAAAAATACCTTTGGTATAAGTTTGCAAAATCCACTGAAAAAAAATGGGGCGCACCAGTTGAGCTTCAAATGGCAATTATTAAAAAAGAAAGTGGCTATGACTGGTTAGCAAGACCAGAGCGAACAAAGCTTTTCAAAGTTATACCTTGGAAAAGAAAATCCAGTTCACTTGGCTATTCTCAAGCTGTCGTTGATACTTGGGAGACTTATAAAAGAAGTACAGGCAGGAAATACGTCACTCGTGTTTTATTTAAAGACTCGTCCGATTTTATTGGTTGGTATGTCGATCAGACATATAAAAAAATGAAGGTTTCAAAGAAGAATTATTTTAGACAGTATCTTTATTATTATAATGGCTGGACAAAAAGAACGAGGCCAGAGTCTATCCCATATGCAAAAGAGGTATCAAGAACAGCTAAAAAATATAGAGTTCAAATTAGAAAGTGCCAATCAAAACTTAACCGAAATAAGTATATCATCTTTTAGATGAAATTTTTTTTAATTCTTTTTTTCTTACCCACTATTGTCTTTGCCCAAAATCTAAGAGTTGTTGATGGAGACACGATTCATATTGGTAAAATAAAATATCGGTTTCATGGAATAGATGCTCCAGAGATGTCTCAAATCTGTAAACAAAATAATGAAAATATAAAATGCGGAGTATTATCTAAAGTTAAATTAGTGGAGAAAATTAATAATCAAAAAGTAAATTGTAAAAAAATTACTACCGACCGGTACAAAAGAATTGTAGCAGAGTGTTTTGTTAACAATGAAAGTTTATCAAGTTTTCTTGTAAAGAATGGTTATGCTTTTGCGTATAGAAGATATTCAAAACAATTTGTTGAAGATGAAAATTTTGCAAAAAAAAATAAACTTGGTTTATGGGCAATGGAATTTCAATATCCATGGGATTACAGAAGAAAAAAATAATCCACACACTTCACAGACCGATTATAGAATCAACTAAAGAGCGATACCTTTTTAAAACTAGTTAGATTATTATGTTTCCTAACTGAGGACGCAAGTTCTTAGCTGACAGTGGGAAGTAGGGTCAAACTGATTGCTCACTGCAGAAAGCTGAAGGTGTAGGTAGCACTTCGACTCTTCAGAGTGAGGCCATGGGAGTAGTGCTTAAATCACATGGCAAATAACTTCGCGTGTAGCTGTTCTTCGGAATAGTTATGCAGCGAAGTTTTTTTTTACGCGGGATCTAAAAGACCAGGATGGTTATTGGATGGATTGTTTACATCCCGACTAACTTCATAAAAAACAAGTTCAGGATTTTCGTGACTATTTAAAAACACCATAGGGTCTGCTGCATTTAAATAATTATTAATTTCTTCTTCTTTTAATATTACCGGCATTCTATGATGAATATCCGCTAACTCTCCTTTAGCTGCAGTGGTAATAATAGAAAATTCGATATTGGTATTTTTTTGATAAAGGCCACAAAAAAATAATGGTTCATTGTGCTCTCGTTTAATGAATTGAGGAAACTTTTTTCCTTCATCGTTTTTTCTCCATTCATAATATCCATCAGCTGGAACAACACACCTTTGTTTTGCTACCAAACCACTAAAGGTTCTTTTTTCCATTAACGTTTCTAATCTTGCATTATTTAGAGGTCTAAAATCTTGCATTTTCTCAGACCATTTTGGAACCAATCCCCAGTGATAATTCGTCAAAGTAAGAGCATCATCATCTTTTTTTATAATTGGTAATTGTTGGGTCGGGTAAGCATTGAAGTTATCTGTATCTTCAACCCCTTCATTGTTTTGAACAATATTTTTTGTTTTTTTTACTGCTTTTGTAACAGCATAACGCCCGCACATAGTTGCTTTAATATTTTATCTATAAGATGTATCAATCTATTTCTACGAGTATGAAAAGACGACAAATTTTTTTCCAAGGAATTAAAGATGTATTACCTTTAAATATTCCTGTTGCGTTATTTGGAATGTTTTATTCAGTGTTATGCATTGAGCTTGGTTTTTCTGCATATTTTGCAATGGGTACATCCTTAATTATCTTTGCAGGTGGCTCTCAGTTAATTTTTATTACATTGCTAACTGCAGGTGCAGTACCCTGGGTTATTTTTGGCTCTGTTATTATGAACAATACAAGAAACTTTTTATACGGAGCGGTATTTTCAAAATATATAGAAAAGAAAAATAGAATCTGGAAAATCGTTTTAAGTTTTTTTCTAACAGATCAGTGTTTTGCTGTTTCAAATAATTATCTAAAAAAAAACTATAAAAGTAAATTTGCCCATTACCATATGCTTGGATCTGGTATGACCGTATGGGCAATTTGGCAACTTTCAAATTTAGTTGGTATTTGGGTAGGAGATATTGTGAGTGATCAATTAAGTTTAAACTTTTTTGTTGCTATTACATTTTTAGCTTTAATTGCAAAAGACCTTGGAAAGCTCGATCATTTTCTTGTTATTTTATTATCCGCAACATGCTCACTTATTTTTTACAATTTACCACTTAAAGCTTATGTGATTGTTGCAGCCCTTGCTGGAATTTCTCTTGCTTATCTAATCAACACCAAATTTAAAAAATTAATACGATGAGTATTTGGACTTATACCATCATTATTGGAATTTTAACTTTTTTATCACGTTATGTGGTTACTGCTTATGCAAATACAAAAACCTATAGTGAAACAACTAAAAAAGTTTTGTCTTATGTGCCATCTGCAGTTTTTCCCTCATTAATATTTCCAGCAGTATTTTACGAAAACAATAACCTGGTATTGTTTTCAAGTGAAATTCAAGCTTTTATCTTAGCGTTTATTGTCAGTGTAATATTTAAAAATATATTTTTGACAGTAAGTGTTGGAATTTTAAGTTATATCTTAATTATATTTGGCTGAAGCAATAAACTCTTTAAACGCCTCACACCAAATGAGAATAGTATTGTAATCTTCAAAATTGATTTTTTTATCAAGTGGTACAATAAAGTTTTCAAATACTTTTAAATCAGCAACATATAATGCATTTTGTTTTATAGGCAAAAACTCATCTTCGTGTTCTACAAATTTTTTAGTTAAATAGATTTTATAATCAGGACCAGGCGCTACTTTTCCTTTAAGTGCAATTTCATTATTTGTAATCACTAATTGACCCTCACCCCAGTGAAAGAAATCGTTACCACGTTGACCTTTTTTAAACTCTGCTTTGTAAATTGGATTTGCTACTACCTGCTCGATTTGTGAGAGATTTGCTGATTTTGGTGCTGTTAAGATAGGTAAAAAATAAACACCCAAAGCAAAACCAATTCCAAGAACTGCGCCATGTGAAAAAATTAAAAATAAAATTCTCATTACAATTTCTTTTGTATTACCACATCAACCAGGATTGCAATAACAAGGTTTAATATCGTGATGCCGCAAATAATAATAAAACTAAAGAAATAAACCCATGACCACCAATAAATCTCTTGCATCGGCAACATCACGGTTTCCCAAGATGATAGAGTTAAAACTTGAAAAAGAGTAATTAATGAAATTCCAAGATCACCCCATCTTGAAGGATCATCATTTCCAAATAAAATAGCTCCCATCGTTGCATAAATGTAAAGAATAATAAAAAGGAGCAAGCTTACAAAAAATACTCGTCTTACAGATTCTAAGATAGCTTCTATAATTTGTTTAAGCTCAGGAATAACAGAGATTAATCGCAAAACTCTAAATATCCGAAGTAATCTTAAAACTAAAAAACTTGAATTATTTGGAATTGGAATAAGTGAGATTGCAACAATGACGGTGTCAAAAATATTCCACCCACTTTTAAAAAAATCAGCTTTTTGTTTCTCACCTATAAATCTTATAAGAATTTCAATTACAAAGAAGATTGTAATTCCATAATCTAAAAGATGAATGGTCTCTAAAAATAAAGGATCAAGTTCATAAGTTGTTGCCCCAATTAGCACAGCATTTAAAATAATAATTGAGACAACAGTAAATTGAAAAATTCTATTATCTTTTAAACTTGAAAAAAAAGGTGTCATGACTGTTATATAAGGACATTTTTTTAAAATGAAAGTCACAAGATTGTAACAAAACTTTAACTTTGGTTATTACAAAGTTTTGATACTACCCGCTTAAACCTCATTCTTTTAATGTATAAATTCTCCCCTAGTTAACAGGATGAGGTTAACAATTTTTCACAAAAAAAATATTTTATAGATATAAATAAACTGTGAGATTTCTAAAAATTTTAATATTGATTTGTTTCATTGTAAAACCTATTCAGGCTAGTGAAAATTATCATTTAAAAAAAATTTCAAACCTTAATAATCCTTGGGGATTAACATTTATTAATGATCAAGAGGTCATGGTTAGTGAAAAAGAAGGTGACATTTTAATTATTAATATCAAAGACGGATCACAATCAAAGGTTAAGCATAATTTAAATTATAAAGTTGATGGACAGGGTGGTTTACTTGAGATTTTAAAGCACCAAAATGATATTTTTATTTGCTATACTCAAGACAGGGGTGATGGCAAAACCAGTACATCAATTGCAAAAGCAAAGTTTTCAAAAACAAATTTAAATTTTAAGAATATTTTTCAAGCTAACCCACCTATTAACTCTGGTTACCATTTTGGATGTAGAATGGTGATCCAAGATAATAAATATCTTTATGCAAGTGCAGGAGAAAGAGGTGGAGATAATATTGCTCAAGATTCTAAGAAACATCCAGGAAGTATTATAAGAATTAACCTTGATGGATCTATTCCAAAAGATAATCCAAAGTTTAAGGGTAAATCTGATTGGTTGCCTGAGATTTATCAAATTGGAATTCGAAATCCTCAGGGCATGACGTTATCTCCTTTTAATAATAAAGTTTACATCTCAAACCACGGGGCAAGAGGTGGAGACTTTTTTGGAGAAGTTAAATTTGCAGAAAATTATGGTTGGAAGTTATGGTGCTGGGGCGGAACGAATTATAGTTTAACCAAATGTGGCGAAGTTCAAAAGTGGGATAAAAGATTTACCAATCCTTTATATACTTGGGTTCCTTCCATTGCAGTCAGTGCGGTACAAATTTATAAAGGTATTGAATTTAAAGAATGGAATGGTCATATCTTAATGACATCACTTAGAAACCAATCATTAAGAAAGTTGGAGTTTGTTAGTGACAATAAAGTAGGAAAAGAAGTGGTTATTTTTAAAGATAATATTGGAAGAATTCGAGATATAAAAATTGGACCTGAAGGAAAAATTTATTTGTTATCCAATGGCAATTCTGCGCTATGGAAGATGAGTAAAAAATAATGGAATTGTTAAATCAAAAAGTGCTGTTTGTTGGAATTGCTCTATTTTTATTTGTTTTATGTGAAAATCTGTTTCCAAATGAAAAAGCCTCATTAACAAAAAAATTAACCAGATCCTTTAAAAATATTTTTCTTTGGCTGCTTAATATTGGCTTAACACCAATATTAATTTTACCCATCACCATTTATGCAACAACTTTAAATTTACATAATACTTTTGTTATTAATAATGCGATTGGCCTTTTTATCTTTCATTTAGTTATTTATGATATTTTTTTATATTTTTGGCACCGCGCTAATCATGAGGTAAAATTTTTATGGAGATTTCATCATGTCCATCATCTTGACGAAACACTTGATGTTTCATCAGGTTTAAGATTTCATTTTGGTGAAGTTATTTTAAGTACATTAGTCAGATGCGCTATCATCATTACGTTTAATATTACTCTAGTAAATTTATTATTGATTGAAGCTTTAGTGTTAATTAGTTCTGCCTTTCACCATTCAAATATTAAATTACCTAAAAATTTTGAAAAAATATTATCTTATGTCATTGTCACACCATCTATTCACTGGGTACATCACCATAAAAGACAAAAGGAAACGGATTCTAATTATTGTGCTATTTTTAGTTTTTGGGATTTGTTGTTTGGAACAAAATCAAATTTTAAAAGATATAAAGGAATGCCAATAGGCGTTGAAAAAGATAAAGACCAACCTATTGCAAAGCTAATTACTAGACCATTAAAATAAATGGAAGCTGTTCAACAATCAAATTTTCATTGGCGTTGTAAACATACATGGAAAAGAAGTGCAAAAAATACCATGTGGTGTTTAATTGGTTGTTCGATTGGTGATTTTGGAACCATATTATTTTTTCAGTTAGCTCAAATTCCTTTTCCAGTTTTAGGCATTATGACACTTGCAATCATTAATGGATTAATGACAAGTATTATGCTTGAGACTATTATTCTTATGAGACAAAATTTTAATTTTAAAGATGCATTTAAAGTTGCAATTGGAATGAGTTTTATCTCTATGATCTCTATGGAAGCTGCGATGAACCTTACAGATTATTATTTAACTGGTGGTGCGATGTTAACTTGGTGGGTTATTCCTGTTATGCTTTTTGTCGGCTTTATTACTCCTTGGCCCTATAATTATTGGAGATTAAAAAAATTTGGACAGGCTTGTCACTAATTAAACGTAGTCTAAAGGCAGTACAGTTGTTTCTTTTAACTCTTCTAAAGATGGAAATCCGCTCACACTTGCAAAGTTAATTTTATTAATTAGATCAAAATAAAATTCATTGTAACTTTCAGAATTTTTAAGCCTTACTTTTAATAAATAATCAACTTCACCCATTAACCGGTGGCACTCAACAATTTGAGGCGTTTCTTTTACAATCTTTCTAAACTGATCTGTCCATTCTTTATTATGACTTGTGGTTTTAATATGAACAAAGTAAGGGCGTTCTAAATTTAGTTTTTGTTTATTAAGAACCGCAACGCTCTTATCGATAAAGCCCGCATCCTTTAAGTTCTTAACTCTTCTGTAACAAGGAGAGGGAGATAAATTAACTTTAGATCCAAGCTCTTCCATTGATATCTCACCATTTTCCTGAAGAATTTGTAGAATTTTTTTATCGATTTCTTTCATAATATTAAAATATTTTACTAATTATATTTGTTAGAATAGCAATAAATTATCAGTTTATATACTATTTTATTCAATATTAGCTTATTTTACTACTAAATATTGATTATTTAGGATTTTATTTTACATAAGCATCAGTTCGGTAATGCTACCTAGTGAGTTATGGTTACCTCCTTATCGTCACTAGGTAGATAAAAACTGAACTAATGAACTGAACTACCGAATTTTTAACAACTTAAAAAAGGAAAAAAAAATGAAAAAAATATTAACAACATTAGTTTTGTTTTTCTTTGTAACAGTCGCTCACAGTGCAACACCTTTAGTTGAAGCGTCATGGTTAAAAGAAAACATTAATAATAAAAATGTTAAAGTCATTGAGATCAGCAGTAAATTTGTAAATGGATCTTATGATAAATTTAAACAAGGTCACATCCCAGGAAGTGTTTACATTGATCATATTGGTGACAAATTGATTACAACTCAAAAAGGTGTCATTGGACAGTTACCAGTTAAAAAAGAATTAGAAGCACTATTCTCTAAACTTGGCGTTAAAAATTCTGATCATGTTGTTGTAAGTTACCTTGGAGTTAACTCATTAGATTTTGGAAGTGCTGCAAGATTATACTGGAGTTTAAAAGTTGCAGGCCATGATAATGTTTCTATTTTAAATGGTGGTTTAAAAGCTTGGACCGCAGCTGGTTACAAATTAGCTCAAGGTGAAACACAAATCACTCCATCTAATTTCAAAGTAAAGCTTAATGACAAATATGTTGCAAGCTATAAAGATGTTAGAAATGCAAAAAGAAAGAAAAACGGTTATGCATTAATTGATGCAAGACCTAAAGCTTTCTTTATTGGTGAAAAAAAACATCCTAAAATTCAAAGAGCTGGAACAATCCCAACTGCAGTGAATTTAGAAGAAGCAACAATTGTTGATGGAAATTTAAAAGTAAAATCAGCAGATGAAATTAAAGCTTTATTTGTAAAATCAAATGCAGAAGGAAAAAAAGGTTATGTTTCTTTTTGTAACACAGGTTGGTTTGCAAGTACGGTTTGGTTTGCTTTAAGTGAAGTTGCTGGAATTGAAAATGTAAAATTATATGACGGTTCTTTAGCACACTGGACACTTAATCCAAAAAACGAAGTTATTAACGGACAAATCTAATACTTAAAAATGAATGCGCGGTTACCCTTAGCCGCGCATTTTTTATTATGAGTACAATTACAAAAAAAATTGATCTAACAGTTCTTGGCTACGCAGTTTTAGCAACGTTATTATTTTCTTTTTTATTTTTTACACAAGTTGGAAATAGACATCTTTATGTTTTCTTAATTGGAATTGGACTTGGGGTTTCGCTTTATCATGCATCATTTGGTTTTACTGGTGGATGGAGAAATTTTATTGAACATAGGATTAGTTCTTCTCTTCGAGCTCAAATCATCATGTTAGGACTTGCGGTCATTTTATTTTCTTTTTTTATTGGCTCTAATAGTTGGATTTATGATGGTAAAATGATTGGAGCTATTGCACCAGTGAGTGTTTCTGTTGTGGTTGGATCTTTTATGTTTGGTCTTGCTATGCAGTTAGCTGGTGGTTGTGGATCAGGAACATTATTTACCGCAAGTAGTGGTAACGGAAAAATGGTAATTACATTAGTATTTTTTATGATTGGCTCTTTAGTCGGCACTTATCATTTTGATTTTTGGAAATCACTTCCATCATTTGGAGGTGTTTCGCTTATGAATGAATTCGGGAAAGTGAATTCAGTTTTACTTCAATTAAGTGTTTTAACATTGCTTTATTATTTTATTTATAAATCCGATCAGAAAAGAAATGTTAATTTTAAACATTCAGATATTTTTGATTTTTCAAACTTTGATTTATTTAAAGGGCCTTGGCCTTTAATTTTAGGTGCAGTTTTATTAGTTTTTTTTAATGTTTTGATGCTGCAAGCCGCGGGACATCCATGGGGTATTACATTCGCTTTTGGTTTGTGGGCAGCAAAAATTGTACAGTTTTTTGGAGTTGAAGTAAGCAGTTGGTCTTTTTGGCAACTCTCTTATCCAAGCACGGCATTAGAAAACAGTCTCTTTGCAGATCCTACAACAGTTTCAAATCTTGGTATTATTTTTGGAGCATTGGCAGCTTCTGCACTTGCTGGTAATTTTTTTAAAGCCTCGCTTATTAATAAAAAAATATTAATTGCCGCTATCCTCGGAGGTTTCTTCATGGGTTATGGTGCAAGACTTAGTTTTGGTTGTAATGTCGGCGCTTTATTTAGCGGTATTGCTTCAGGATCTTTGCACGGCTGGGTTTGGTTTTTATTTGCCTTTATAGGTTCAATAATTGGCGTGAAATTTAGAAGGGTATTTTATTCATGAAACGTGTAGTTTACCTTGTTGTTTTAACACTTTGTTTAACTTTTGCTTTTTTAGATCATGACAGTAACGGGGTTGCTTATAATCCTTTATTCCATAGCCATGATGACCAAACAGACGGTGCATCACAATCGATTTCAATGCCATGCGGTCTGGGTGGATCAGAAAATCATAAACATTAAATATCAAGGTAAAAATCCTTTTCTTTAAGTTTAAAGTAAATGTGATAGTTCACTCACATGCAATCAAATATAGTTCTATTTTTAGGAGCGCTTTTATTTTGGTCAGCAACGTGGAGTATTATTGGATTAACTCAGGTTAATATTGATCTAGATCCAACGATATCTGTATTTATTAGGTTTATTCTAGCAGGTTTGATTATTTTAGCTTACGTAATTTTAACAAATAGAAAATTAATATTTTCTCTAAAAGAGCATCTTTATTTTTTTATTCTTGGTATTTTTTTATACAGCGGAAATTACATTTTTTTTTATCATTCAAACGTTTATTTACCCTCAAATATTCCGGCAACAGTTTTTTGTCTTTTAACTATTTTTAATATTTTAGGAGAGAAATTTATTTTTAAAAAACCCATAACATCGATGACATTATCTGGCGCTTTGCTTGGTATTATTGGAATTGGAATTATTTTTTACCAGGATTTTGTTAATTTTGATTTAAATTCAGGAACTACATTAGGATTAATGTTTGCGTTATTTGCTACTTTATCTGCATCAGCTGGAAACTTAATTGCAATATACAATAAGAGAAATTACAATATTCCTCTCTTACAAAATGTAGCTTTTGCAATGATTTATGGTGCACTGGTTGCCCTTATTGTTTCTTTTATAAAAGGAGCAGAGTTTTATATTCCAATAAATAATTTTAGTTATCTACTTGGACTAGCTTATTTAATTTTCTTTGGATCTATTATTTCTTTTCTTTGTTACATACGATTTATTGAAAATACATCTGCATCAACAGGTGGATATATTGGTGTAATTATGCCCATTTTAGCTCTAATTATTTCAATGATTTTTGAGGATGTAAAACCAGATATCTTTTTTCTCACAGGATTACCTGTCGCATTAATGGGTTTACTATTAATTTTAAAACAAGAATCTGTTAATAAATAAAACTATGAAAGATTTTGCAGTTTATATTGGCACAGCTTTATTATTTATTCTTCCAGTTGTTTGGCTTGTGCTAACCGTTACAGGTTAAAATTATAGTCCTTTATTTTTTACAAAGTAGTCCATTCGATCAATAGACTTAATGGAGTAATCAATATTCTTATCATCTCTTTTAACTTTAATTTTAACTGTGCTTCCAGGTCCGCCTGCTTTCCAAGCGTTAAGATAAAATTCTTTCATCGTTTTTACCTTTGTATTATTTACAGCAACAATCAAATCACCTGCTTTAATACCGGTGTTAGCAGCTGGACCATTTTCATTAACTCTGGATACACTAAGTTGACCTGTTAAATCATCAGCAGATAACCCGAGATAAGGCTTAATGTTTTTAGTTCTTCTTCCATTTTTAATTAAATCTTTAAGAACCGGTTTTAAGGAATTTATTGGAACGTACATATTGCCTGGTGACATGAGCCCCGGAGAAACTGTATCTGCAATATAAAGTGAACCGATACCCAATATTTGACCTCTATCATTTAATAAAGGAGTTCCTGCCCAAGCTTGGTTCATAGGATAAACGTAAATAGGTTTATCTAAATAATATTCCCAGTAACCAGTAAATGATCTTCTTGAAACTGATTTTCCAGCAGAGCCTTGTCCATGAGTTGGATAAGGCATGACAAATAGCATCTCGTCATCTTTAATTTTATCAGAGTCACCCATACGAAGTGGCGCAAGATTTGTTGGAACTACAGTTCTTAAAATACCAAAGCCTGTCTGATGATCGTAGCCAACAAGTTTACCCGGAACTGTTTTTCCATCTGGTAAACGTATATCAATTTTTTCTGCTTCAATAACAATATAACCGATAGTTAGAATATGTTTTTTATCAATAACAACACCAGTACCAAGGCGCTCTATACCAAGCGACCTTGCCGTTCTAGCATTTTCCGAAACAAAACTTCTTACTTCAACAATTGATTTATAAATTTGCTCAAACTGCTTTGACGTTTTTAATTTTTGCTGAGAGTAAGATAAATTTGGAAATAAAAAAATGAATAAAAATAAGAAATGAAAATATTTTATTTTCATGACTAAATTATAATCTTTTAAAGAAAAATTATAAATACAAGCTTTAGTTTAATAAAATTTACTTATTTCTGTTTTTTGACCACTCTCTGGCTTTATTCCACTTTTCTTCCATGGTGCCTTTAGGTTGTTCAATAGGAGCTTTTCTTGAAACAGGAGAATCACCAGTTACTTTTAAACCCAGCATAAAGATTCCAAATGCTGCAAGCATTAGCAATAATGTTAATTTCATTCGTGTTCACCGCCTGGATCTTTTTGATCAAGTTCAACTTTTTTCCCATCAACCCATAAGTTTTGACGTGATCTTGTTGTACTATGGTATCCATCATTTCTAAGATTGAATTGTCTCGCATTTTGAAAGGACTTCATTGTAAAGTAAACACCAATGATGACGAGCACGTGCCCAATGACTGAAGTTGATAATACCAAGCCCCAAACTTTATATGACCAAAACATCAGAGTGAAGATGACCGACCACATCAAAGACAAAACAACCAAGATTTGAAGCCTTACTGTTTTTGGTAGTGCCCTTAGATCATTTTGCTTATCATCAAATAATAATAAACCAGCTTGGTATAAAAATTCCTTCATTAAATAACTTAATTAAACTATTAGAGGTGAATTGATAGAGTTTATTTCTTTAAAATCTCATCTTGAATGATTGGAAATATATTTTTTGCAATAACCTGAACCCCTCTAATATTAGGATGTTTCCCATCATCAAGATTTAGCTCAGGATTAAGAGCAACTCCGTCTAATAAAAAAGGGTAAAGTTTGACTTTGTATTTTTTAGATAGATCAGGATAAATTGAATTAAATTGTTTTGCGTAATTTATTCCGTAACTTTCTTGAGCCATCATTCCAGCTAGAATGATTTTGATATTTTTGCTTTTAATCTTTTGTATCATGATATCTAAATTATCTCTTGTCACTTTTGGATTAATTCCTCTCAACATATCATTTGCTCCAAGGCATAAAAAAATAAGATCTGGTTTGTCACCAAGAGACCAATCTAATCGGTCTAATCCACCTTTCGTCGTATCACCACTCACACTCGCATTAATAAAAGTAATGTTTTGTCCTTCAAATTTTTTTTGTAAAACTTTATCCAGGTGATGATTTTGAGTTAACCCGTAGCCTGCCATTAAACTATCCCCAAACAGCATAACTTTGGTTTTAGCCTCAGCTGAAACTTGTATTATGCAAAGCAAACACCATATATAAAATACTAATTTTCTCATGAGCGCACTTTTAGAATTAAAACAAATTACTCTAAATTATAAGAATTATAATACCTCAGTTGAAGTAATCAAAGGAATAGATTTAAAAATTAATTCTGGTGAGAAATTAGCAGTCGTTGGAAAAAGTGGTTCTGGTAAAACGAGTTTAATTATGTTGATGGCTGGACTTGAACAGCCTACATCAGGAGAGATTGTTTTTGATCAGCAATCCATCTCAACATTTAATGAGGATCAATTAGCTGATATTCGAAAGAAAAAAATTGGTATTGTTTTTCAGTCTTTTTATTTAATTCCAAATTACACAGCACTTGAAAATGTATCTTTGATTTTAGAGATTAATGGGATTGATAATTCAAAGCAAAAGGCAGAAGAGCTGTTAGTTCAATTTGGTCTAAAAGATAGACTACATCATTTTCCAACACAACTATCTGGTGGTGAACAACAACGTGTTGCCATTGCAAGATCTATGGCAGTAAAACCAAAACTCATTCTTGCTGATGAACCTACTGGAAACTTAGATAGTGAAAATTCTCAAATGATTTCAAATTTATTGTTTGAATATGCAAATAAAAATCAATCTAGTTTTGTGTTGGTTACTCACGATCTTAAATTTGCAGAAAAGTGCGACCGTATTATTAAAATTGAAGACGGTACCATCGTGAGCTCATGATCAATCAATTTTCTTATGCCTTAAGAGATTTATCAAGAAGTTATAAGAAACTTTTTTCTATCATTATCACATTATTTATTAGTTTATTTATTCTAAGTTTAATCATTAACTTAGAATCTGGATTAAAAAAGGAACTTCAGAATAATGCAAAAGTTTTATTAGGTGGTGATTTTGAAGTTGATACAAGAACTAAGCAAATTGACCAAAACTTTTTAAATGAGTTAAAAGACAAAAGTACAGTTTCATCAACGATTGAATTTTCAACTATGTTAACGGGATCGTTAACCGATGATACTAATGCTTTTTTTATCAGGCTTAAAGCAGTTGATGATCAATACCCACTATACGGAAAAGTGTTTTCCAAACCAGAAAATGCAATGCAAAGATTGCAAACTGAAGACAATACCATCGTGGTTAATCGAAAGATTTTTGAAACATTAAATTTAAAAGTTGATGATACGGTTTATGTTAAACAAGCACCATTTAAAGTGGTTGGTTATGTTGAGACGGTTCCCGATCTAGGACGAGCTTTGTTATTTGGAGATTTTGCGATCGTCAGTAACCGTGCATTTGAAAAGTTAAATGTGACTTCAATTGGAAGCTTTGTAAACTATGAATACAAAGTCAAAGCACCAAACAAGGATGCTTTAGAATTTGTTTACGAAAGGTTAAAACAATTTCCAACTTATAAAATTAGGTTGCCGGAAAATGCAGCAAATAATTTAAAGCGTTTAATCTCAAATTTTTCTGAGTTTTTATCTTTAGTTTCAATAAGCGCCATGCTGATTGCAGGTATTGGAATTTCAAATACGTTGATCTCTTTTATTAACCAAAAAAATACCAGTATTGCTATTATGAAGTCGATTGGCTTTAAATCACGAAATATTAAACAAATCTTTTATTTCGAAATTTTATTGCTGTTATTTTTAATTACTTCACTTGCTTATGTGATGTCTTTATTAATCATTCCCCAAGCTAATCATTTTATTGCAAATCTTGGAATTTCTCTAGAAAGCCAATTTAGTCTAGTCAATTACGGTCTAATTTTAATGACAGGTTTTTTAGTTGTGGTGATCTTTTGTATCCCAACTATTTCATCCATTGAACAGATTAAAGCAACAAGTTTATTTAGAAACGTTTTTCAGCTCACTCGTTTTCAGTTTGGAGCAAAAAATATTATTTTAATTTTATTTAGCCTTATTGTTCTTTTAGGGATATTTTTACTACGCTCTGATAAATTTTATTACACGACAACTTACTTCGTATTTTTCTTTATTTTCTGTGGTGTTTTTTACCTTTTATCAAAGACGATTATTTACATCCTAAAACAATTTAAAACATTCCATTCTTTGCCATTAAGATTTGCCGTTAGAAACATTATTCAAGATAGATCAATTTTCCCTATTACCGTTTTATCCCTTGGAATTGGAGCTACTTTATTATTAACGTTAACTTTAGTTGGGACGAATTTTAAAAGAGAGTTAGAAAAATCTATTCCTGAAATTGCACCAGATTTCTTTTATGTCAGTATTCAAAAAGACGTAAAAGACAATTTTATTAGTTATCTTAATAAACAAGATCCGAATTTAAAATATGAAACGGTACCTATTGCACCAGCTTCTGTTGCTAAAATTAATGGCGTTGATCCACTAACTTATATTAAACCATCTAATGACAGTTTTTGGGTCTTAGAGCGTGATAGAAGAATTTCCTGGAGCAATACACCACCTGAAGATAATCCAATTGTTGAAGGACAATGGTTTGATCTACAGAGTGATCAGTTACAAATTTCACTCGATGCAAAAGTTGCAAGAAATTTTGGAGTGAATTTAAATGATCAACTGACATTAAAAATTTATGGAAGAGAAATGACTGGAGTGGTGACCAGTTTAAGAAAAGTCGATTACAGAGATTTATCTATCAACTTTGCAATGATTATTAACCCAAAGTTTGCTAATCAATTACCTCATGAATATATCGCCACAGCAAAATTTTCAGATAAAAAATATATTAATGAAGCAAAGCTTGTTCAAAACTTTCCAAACATTTCAGGAATTAAAGTTTCAACTTATCTTGGAAAAATAACAGATCTTGTAAACAAGATATTTATGGCTGTGGTCATTATTTCTTCCGTAGTTGTGATCGTTGGTTTAATGGTCATCGCTTCAGCTGTCATTGTGCAAGCAAGACTTGGAATTTATCAAAATTTAATTTTTAAAATTTTAGGATTAAGATCAGGTAAATTAATTCAAGCAAACTTAATTGAATTTTTAATTACTTATGTTTCCATATTTATGATTGCAGGATTGTTTGGAATATTCACATCAGAGTTTGTGATTGAGGCTATTTTTAGATTAGGTTGGCAGCTAGAATTTATGCCGGTCTTTAATGTTCTTGTTATTATTGGAGCGTTAACTTTATTTTTAATATTAGTGAATACTTATCGTTTCTTGAAACCAAGTGTTTATCCAATGGTAAGAAACGAATAAATTATTTTTTTTTATTTTCAGATAAAACGTGAAACAGTCCAAAGCCTGCAATAAAAAAAGGTAAAAACACTAACCATGTATTTTGATTTTTTGTTAAAGTCAGAATGGTCGAGATTGTTGTTAAAATAATATACAATCCAATTAATTCTTTTTTGTGTCTTTTCATAAAACCTTTATAAACAAATTATGATTCAATTTCATCCTTCAAGATCCAAAGCATTAGAACAACTTCAATCCTTTGTTGAAAATCATTTAGGGTTATATGCAAGGGATCGTAATTTTGATTTTGGACCTGAGAAAAGAACCAATACTTCTTGTTTATCTCCTTACGTGACGCACGGAATACTAAGTGAAAATGAAATTATTAAACAAAGTTTAAAACAATATTCTTTTTCAAAAATAGAAAAGTTTATCCAAGAGGTATTATGGAGGACGTATTGGAAAGGGTGGTTAGAGCGTAGACCTAGTGTTTGGACCGATTTTATTAATGATCTTAAATATCTCAAAGTTGATTATGAAAGTGATAAAAATTTAAAAGCTGCTGTTAATGGTAATACAGATATTGATTGTTTTAATGATTGGGTGAATGAGCTTAAAGAAACAGGTTATTTACACAATCACACTAGAATGTGGTTCTCATCGATTTGGATTTTTACATTAGATTTACCATGGCAACTTGGTGCTGAATTTTTTATGAAATATTTAAAAGATGGAGATCCAGCATCAAATACACTGTCTTGGAGATGGACTGCTGGTATTCAAACTAAGGGAAAAAACTATGTTGCTCAAGAATGGAATATTAAAAAATTTACAAATGGAAAATATGACAAGGTTAAACTAAATGAAAATGCTGTTCCAATCGTATCTGATAAAGAATACGTTCAAATTGATCCAGATTTTACCAATGCCAATATCACAGAGGATCAAACCCTTTTAATTTTTGATAACCAACTTTGTTTTGAAAGTTCTGATTTTAAAGATCATAAATTCAAAAAAATCACGTTGTTACAAAATACTAATCTTACACGATCTATCGAGCTTGATGATGAATTAATAAAATTTAAATCAGATCTTATTCACGATCAACAAGATAGATTAAAAGATCATATAGAAGTTGAAGTTCGAGATATCTCATATTTGCATAACTTAGATTTGTCAGACAAAATTGCGCTATATCCAAACGTTGGAGAAAATCTTGATTATTTGAATCAAAATCAAATTAATCTTAATTTTCTTTACCGAAGACTTGATCAAATAACAAATTCTTATTGTAAAAAGGGCTTTTTTAATTTCAAAAATTTTATTCCAAAGATTATTAGTCAAATATCTTAAACTCACATAGCCTGCCTGAAATTCTCAGTTGGGACAGAGTGATTTCAGGCAGAGGTTGTGAATAACGCGCGAATATTAAGGTTATATTACATTTGTATTAAAAGTTTATTTCAGTTAGTTTTCCTAAAAAAAATTAAAAGGGGGACAGAGTGAAAAAAATACTTTCATTTATCGTTGCTTTCTTATTTGCCACTTCGGCTTTTGCAAACACTGTTACGATTGTAACTTCATTTCCAAAAGATTTATCAGGTAAATTTAAAGCAGCATTTGAAAAAAAATATCCAAATATCAAAGTTGAGATAGTTGGAAAAAAGACAACAGCTGGAATTAAATATATCCAGGAAACAAAATCTAATAATACAACAGATTTATTCTGGGCATCTGCACCAGATGCATTTGAAGTATTAAAAGGTGATGGTTTACTTCAAAAGTATACTTCTAAAGCAAAGGGCATTCCTTCAAAAGTAGGATCTTACCCTGTTAATGATCCAGATGGTTTTTACACTGGATTTGCTGCAGCTGGATACGGTATCATGTGGAATACAAGATATCTTAAGGCAAATAAATTGCCAGCACCTCAACAATGGTCAGACTTAACTAATCCAGTATATTTTGGTCATGTTGGAATGAGCGCACCATCAAGATCAGGTACTACCCATTTAACAGTTGAAACTTGGTTACAAGGTGTAGGTTTTGACAAAGGATGGGCATTATCAAAAGAAATGGCTGCAAACTTTAAAACAGTTACAGCAAGAAGCTTTGGTGTTCCAGATGGTGTGAACAGTGGTGATTTTGGAGTTGGTATCGTGATTGACTTCTTTGGTTTATCATCAATTGGTAGTGGGTTCCCAGTAGACTTTGTTTATCCAAAAGTTTCTACTCTAGTGCCTGCAAACATTGGTATCATTAATAATGCACCAAACAAAAAGAATGCACAGTTGTTCATCGACTTCTTATTATCGACTAAAGGACAAGAAACTCTTTTAGATCCAAAAATCAGAAGACTTCCGGTGAATCCAAATACTTACTCAAAAGCGCCAAAAGATTTTCCAAATCCTTTCAAGGATAAATCAATTGGAGCAGCAGTTAAGTTTGATGTTGATCTATCAAAGAGTAGATATAATTTGATCAACTCAATGTTTGATGTGATGATCACATACAGACTGGATGAACTTAGAGATGCAATGTCAGCAATTTACAAAGCAGAAGCAGCTTTAAAAAAGAAAAGCAACTCAAAGGCTAGCGCTTTAATTAAAGAAGCAAGAGCTCTAATTGCTAAAAATCCAATTAGTGAAGCTAAAGCTAACGATGCGGAATTTAACAAAATCTTTAAGAAAAAAAGAAAGAAAGCTAAAGATATTGAAAAATACGCTGGAACTAGACAGGCTGAAGTTGAAGCTGGATGGGATAAAGCTGTTGTAGCAAATTATTCTGCTGCAAAGAAAAAAGCTGAACAAGCTTTAAAGCTTTTATAATTCATTAAACTACAAGCCCCTTAAAAATTTTTAAGGGGCTTGTTTTTAATTATGTTTAAAAATCTTTTTTTAAATTCTACTTCTCTTATCATTGGAGTATTCTTATTATTATTTTTAGTTATTCCAATTGCACAAGTTTTTTATGTTTCGTTTTTAGATGTAAACGGAAGTTTTACTTTAGTTAATTTTTCAGATTTTTTTAAGAACCAATTATTTATCGAGTCTTTCTATAATTCTTTTTATGTAGCAGCGATGTCAGTGGTATTAGCTTCTGTTTTTGCTCTCCCGCTTGCTTATTTTACTTCACGATTTAATTTTAAAGGTTCGGTAATTATTCAAAGTTTAGGTTTTATTCCTCTTATTATGCCGCCATTTGTAGGTGCGGTTGCAATGAAGTTGTTTTTTGGAACGAATGGTTCAGTCAATTTATTATTAGATCAATATTTCGGATTTAAAATTCCTTTCATGGAAGGATTGAATGGAGTTATCTTTGTAGAGTCCGTTCATTATTTTCCATTTATACTTATCAATTTAATCACCAGCTTAAATAACATTGATCGCTCGATGGAAGAGTCAGCTCAAAGTTTAGGCTCAAAAGGTTTTGGTTTGTTTAAAAGAATAGTTCTTCCGCTTTCAATGCCTGGTTATATTGCTGGTGCGAGTTTAGTATTTTTAAAAGTATTTGATGATCTTGGAACACCGCTACTTTTAGACATTAATAATATGTTAGCTCCTCAGGCTTATCTTAGAATTTCATCAATAGGGATTAATGATCCGATGGGTTATGTGATTGCGGTTATTTTAGTTGTCACTTCAATTCTTGCAGTTTGGGTCGCAAAAATGGCACTTGGCGGAAAAGATTATTCAATGCTGCAAAAGGGTGGTGGCGGAATGATTAAAAGAGATATGAAGACTCGTCAAAAAATTACAGCTTATTCAGTCGTGGGTTTAATTTTATTTTTAGTTTTATCACCTCACATTGCATTAACACTTTTGTCTTTTGGAACAATTTGGTCATTCAGCGTTGTTCCCGATGCTTATACTATTGATCATTATAAAAATATTATTTTTGAAAATAGTATTTTTATAAAAAATACAATGTTGTATTGTACTTTAGCTGCATTCATCGATATCGTTTTAGCATTCTTTATTTCTTACATCGTTCTTCGAACAAAAGTTAAGGGAAGACAACTTTTAGATTATATTGCGATGAGCGCACTTGCTATTCCAGGACTCGTATTAGGTATTGGATATTTAAGAACATTCTACTCATTTAACAACCCGTTAGATGGAAAACCACTAGCAAGCTGGTGGTTTATGATTGTGCTTATCTTAGCAGTTAGAAGATTACCTTATGCGTTAAGAGCAGCCAATGCAGCCTTAATGCAAATCAGTAAATTTTTAGAAGAGTCTGCTGAGTCACTAGGAGCTAGAAAAACAACAATCTTTAGAAAAATATTAGTGCCCTTAATGACTGGAGGATTGCTAGCTGGGTTTATTACAAGTTTTTCAACTGCAACCGTAGAACTTTCAGCTACGATTATGTTAGTTTCAACAGAAGTTGATGCTCCACTTGCTTATGGAATTTATTCTTACATGCAAACAGCAGCTGGAAGAGGACCTGGTGCAGCACTTGGAATGATTGGTGTATTAATTGTTGCAGTTGGAACTTATTTTTCACAGACAATCATAGATAAAAAATATAAAAAAACAGGAGAGGTAAATAATGGGTAATATTATTAACATTAAGAACATCAATGTTTCATACGGCAAGAACCATGTTCTTAAAGATGTAAATATCGATATTAAAGAAAAAGATTTTTTTACTTTCCTTGGGCCGTCAGGTTGTGGAAAAACAACATTATTAAGACTTATTGCAGGATTTGAACAATCACAATCTGGAGAACTTATTATTGATGGAAAAGAAGTTTCTAAACTTAATCCATGGGAAAGAGATGTAGGATTAGTGTTTCAAAACTATGCACTATGGCCTCATATGACTGTCGCAAAAAATATTAGTTTTGGTTTAGAAGAAAAGAAGGTTCCAAAAAATGAAATCGATCAAAGAGTTGATGAAGTTTTAGAACTTGTTGGTATGCAAGATTTAAAACAACGTTATCCTTTTCAATTATCAGGAGGACAACAACAACGAGTTGCTCTAGCAAGAACTATAGTAGTTAGACCAAAAGTTTTGCTACTTGATGAGCCTTTATCTAACCTTGATGCGAAACTTAGAAATCAAATGCGTATTGAATTACTAGAACTTCACAACAAATTACAAATTACAACAATATTTGTCACCCACGACCAAGAAGAAGCGAATTCAATTTCTGATAATATTGCTATTTTTAATGAAGGGGTGATCCAACAAGTTGGCGCTCCAATTGATTTATATAATCATCCAAAAAATTTATTTGTTGCTAATTTTTTAGGTACTATCAATGTGATTAAAGGCAAAATATCCAATGGTACCTTTTCTGATGGAAATGACTTTAAACTTGAAAAATTAAAAGCAGATAATTCTGATAATTGTTCACTATTAGTTAGACCTCAAAACATATATTTTGAAAAGAAAAACGATAGTGATCAAAATTTCAAAGGAAAAATTCAAAGTAAAGAATTTTTGGGAAATATCATTAGGTACCAAGTATTAATTTCAGGACAAGTTATGACTATTGATAGTATGCATGAGGGTAAAGAAAAAATATATTCTAAAAATGAAGATGTGGATGTATTTGTAAACCCTGAAACTTCCCAAGTCATTTAATGAAACTTTCAGATTACAAACTTATTATTTTCGATCTTGATGGAACATTGGTTGATTCCAAAATGGATATTTTGAATGCAAATAATAAAACACTTAAGCGTTTTGGATTTAAGCCTATCACCAAAGCACAAGTTAAAGGAATTGTAGGACAAGGCATTGTAGGTAACATTAATATTTCATTAAAAATGCAAAGAAGAACTGCAAGTGAACAATTAAAAAAAGAGATGTTTAAGTATTTTTATAATTTTTATAAAAAAAATCTTTTCGTAAAATCATCAGTCTATGCTGGATTACCCGCTCTTTTAAAAAAGTTGAAAAAAAAGAGGATTAAAATTGCCGTTGGATCAAACAAATTAGAAAATTTAACTAAAATTGTGATTAAACAATCAAGGTTAAATCAGTATTTTAAAATCATATGCGGTGGAAATACATTTAAACATAAAAAACCCCATGCTGGATTTTTAAATGCTTTTGTAAAAAAAATGAAAATGAAGAAAAAGGATTGTCTATTTATTGGAGATAGTGAGCATGATTATGAAGCAGCTCATAATTCAGGGATTGATTTTTTATTAAAACAAAATGGTTTTACACAAAAACCTAATTCTTTTTTTAAATGCCCTCAGTTTAAAACTTACAAGTCTTTAATTAAAAAAATAGATGGTAAGCGCACCAAATCATGAGCAGGACAAAGAATGTCCAAAGAAACATTTCTTTAAACTTTTGCATTAATTTAAATGCAAGTTTAACTTTTTAAATTTTGGTTTAAAGCTGTAAAAATATTTATTATGCGCCACATTCCCTTTTTTAAGTAGTATTTGAGAATAATGGATACACTCGTGCGCTAATGTTGAAAGGAACTCTTTTTTATTTGGATATTCCGGTAACATTTCAAGTTCATAAGAAATTGTTTTTTTTCTGTTATTATAAACTTCTACAAATTGACCCCAAGTCTTATTCATTTTTCTGATTTTAATATCATTAAATGGAATAAGCTTATTTTTAAAAAGCGCTTTGTTAAAAATATTAAAAAATTTATTAATATCCTTATAGGTCGTTTTATAATGCATCTCTCCTGTCAACACGGCATTGGAAATGCGTTTTGTATAATTTTTAAAAATGTCTTTTTTTACTTTTCTCATTTTTCCTATAACCTCAATTTGGGCTGGCGCGTATATATGCCTATTGCCAGCAATGTCTAGATAATAAAATTTGGTTTAAACTAAATTATTCTTCAGTTTCAACTGGCTCAGATGAACGCTTTTCACGCTCTGACTTTATGAGTTCTACGGCCTCATCAGGGATCTCATCATCAGATTCTTCCCATGCTTTCACTTCATCGACTTCAAGGCCAAGCTTTTCAGCAACCTCTTCAACATCCATGTAAAGTTCTTCTAATGCTTCTGTAAATTCTTCCCAACTCATAATTGTTTAGCCTAATAGCAATTAAGGAATAAATATGAAATAAAAAATTAACTTTGACAATCTTTATCATCACCTTGTGGTAAGTACTGTAAATGCCAATGATAGCTTTCTTTACCTTGTAATATGGTCGTTTTTGCATGCCCCATGGTTTTAGCTTGATCTATTACAAATTTACTCACAAAACCTTGAAGCTCTTCTTCACTTAATCGTGCTTCTTTTTCATCATTTTTTCCAACAACACGAACCTTAAACATGACTTATGATTAACATCATAATTATGATTTAAAACTAAATAAGTGTGGCCCCTTTCAGGACCACAACGTTATAACTAATTGAGAATATATAGAGAAAAACGTATTACTTTTTAAAGTAATGACATGGCGTTTGCAGTTATCGCGATGGCATTAGCGATTAATAAACTGACAAACAAAACAATTTTTTTCATAAACATAAACTAACTAATTAAGTTAAAAAGCACTAACGGTAATAGCGAATACCTTGCATTCAAAGTTTAGATATCCAATTTTAGCATAACAAACCGTTGCAGAATTCATTGATCAACATATAGTCTTTACCAAGTATGCTCAGAGGTTTTTTTGTTATTTTATTATTTCAGCTATTTGGTGAAGTAATTCAAAAGTTTTTTGCTCTTGTTATTCCAGGACCGGTAATTGGTCTAATCTTTCTACTTTTTACTCTTATTTATTTAAGAAGAGTAAAAATGAAAAAAATCTTAAATGTTAAAAAAGATGTTATGAGCACCGCAACAGCTATTACAAGTTACTTATCTTTATTATTTGTTCCCATTGGAGTGGGGGTGGTGATGCATATTTCTTACCTAGAAAAAAACCTCTACCAAGTACTTGGCGTTGTGGTGATTGGCACAATGCTTACCGTTGGGATTACTGCAAAATTGATGGAATATTTAAACCTATATCTTCAGAGAAAAAAGAAATGAATAGCGTTGAAACACTTTACCGAATTTGGGTTTATTTACAAACCGAGCCTTTGTTTTGGTTAACCATTACAATTGGAGCTTTTTTAGTTGGAGATTATTTATATAAAAAATCAAACATTAATCCTTTGGTAAATCCAGTTGCGATTTCAATTTTAATCGTCTCTGGAATTTTAATCATATTTGATATTGAATATGAACGGTATTTTAATGGTGCTCAGTTTATTCATTTTCTATTAGGACCTGCAACCGTTGCCCTTGCTATTCCCATTTATAATCAAATTAAACTGATACAAAAGGAAGCTTTAAGTATTACGATTACATTGTTAGTTGGATCCTTATTTGCAATTTTTATTACTTATTACCTTGCAAAAAGTTTTGGTTTAGATGAGCAGTTAATTTTAAGTATGTTACCAAGATCAGTGACAGCTCCTATTGCCATGGGTATAAGTGAATTAATTGATGGTCTTCCGTCGCTCACAGCAATTATTACCATTGCTACTGGTATTATTGGTGCATCACTTTCAACTTTTGTTTTAGATTTCATGAAAGTGAAAGACATGACCGCAAGAGGATTTGCCATTGGATTAACCTCACATGGAATTGGAACCGCAAGAGCAATGTCACGGAACAAAACCGCTGGTATATTTTCTGCTCTTGCACTTGCTTTAAGCGGGGTTGCCGTTTCTATTATTATTCCTGTTGTGATTAAAATTTTTAATTAAAAAAGTGATTAAAGCTCTTTTTGTTTACGGTTCACTTCAGCCTGGTGCTGAAAATGAGAAATATTTAAAACATATCAAAGGTTCATGGAAAGAAGGTTATGTCCTTGGAAATTTAGTAACTGAAGGATGGGGAAGTAAAATTGGTTTTCCAGTTATTAGGTTAAATAATAAAGGTGATCAAATAAAAGGTTGGTTACTAGAGTCTGATGAACTTGATAGGAATTGGAAAATGTTAGATGAGTTTGAGGGTGAAGAATATAAACGTTCTGTTACGGATATTTATTTAAAAGACGGATCTAAACAATTAGCTTATATTTATGAGTTAAATGAATAAAGTTTTACAGTTTTTTAATCATACCTTTATCGATTTGGGTAAACAGTTTCGTTTAAGTTACCTGCCACCACTGATGATCTATGTAGCTGCTGGTGTAAGTGGACTGACTGGAATTGTTGGAATGTTTTTCATTAAAGATTATTTAAATTTATCTGCTGCTTTTTTGGCAGGACTTGGGTTTTGGGCTGGAATTCCATGGGTTTTAAAAATGCCACTTGGGCATTTAGTAGATTTAATTTGGAGACAAAAAAACTATTTAGTTTTTCTTGGAGCAGGTTTAATCGCGGTCAGTTTAGCGGTGATGTATGGGTTGATTATACACACTAAAGCTATGGCAGAAATTTTATCTGTTGAGACTTGGTTTGTAATCAGTGTTTTATTATCGCCCGTTGGTTATGTTATTCAAGATGTCGTTGCAGATGCCATGACAGTAGAAGCAGTACCAACCGTTAATCACGAAGGCAGGCCTTATTCAAAGGAAGAAACAAAGTTAATGCATACCACCATGCAAACCCTTGGACGTTTTGCTATTATTGGAGGAACAGTTTTAGTGGCTGTTGCGAACATTATTATATTTAGCAATACCGAAGGGTTAAATGAAACTGAAAAAGTATCCCTTTATGGATCGGTTTATTTATGGGCTCTTGTTATTCCTTTTGTATCTGTACTTGGTGTTTTTCTTTCTTTTTATCTAAAATTATCAAACCGAGTTGAAGTTGAAGAGACAAAAATCAATTGGTGGATTTTAGGTGGATCTTTTGTCTTTGTAGTTTTTACCATTAGCATTGGATCATTTAGAGTTCCTTTCGCACAAGAAATTGTTTTTCTAGGATCCATGGGAATTGTTTTATTCCTTATGATGAAACTGATTAAAGAGCTTCCAAACGATCTTCGTTTTACCATTGTCGGAACAGCTATTATTGTATTTGTCTTTCGTGCGATGCCAGGACCAGGACCTGGACTTTCTTGGTTTGAAATTGATGTTTTAAAATTTGATGAACAGTTCTTTTCAAAGTTATCTTTAATTGCATCTATTCTGACCCTTACTGGAATTTTAGTATTTAGATCTTTTATGGCAAATAGTTCTATCGCTAGAATCGTTGTCATTTTATCCATTGCTGGATCTGTTTTGTTTTTACCAAGTGTTGGAATGTATTACGGGCTTCATGAGTGGACAGCATCAGTTACAAGTAATATTGTTGATGCTAGATTTATTGCAATTGTTAATACCGCACTTGAAAGTCCTCTAGGACAAGTTGCAATGATTCCGATGTTAGCTTGGATTGCTAAAAATGCACCGGCTCATTTAAAAGCAACTTTCTTTGCAGTCTTTGCATTGCATTTTCTGGTTTGGAAAACACTTTTCCGTATAGTGGGTATTGATCATCAACTGCTTTAAGCCTGATAAAAAAAGCATTAGTATCATCGGTTAACGATCCCGTTAACATAGTTGAAAATTCAATCGTTGATGAAACTGTACTTTTGTCTTTTAACTCATTTAAAAAGTTTTGGTCAATTTGCTTAGTTCTTGTATCAACTTCAAAATCACCACCTAATAAAACTTTTGCATTATTCTGAAGTTCCTTTTTTAATCCAGATTCTAAGTTAATGATTAAACTTAGAATAAATAAACTAATAAATAATGTGATAATGATAGAAAAAAGTTTCTTATAACTTCTTGATAAATCTCTTAAGGCATAAGAAAATTGATTGATCATGAGCTCACGATGGTACCGTCTTCAATTTTAATAATACGGTCGCACTTTTCTGCAAATTTAAGATCGTGAGTAACCAACACAAAACTAGATTGATTTTTATTTGCATATTCAAACAATAAATTTGAAATCATTTGAGAATTTTCACTATCTAAGTTTCCAGTAGGTTCATCAGCAAGAATGAGTTTTGGTTTTACTGCCATAGATCTTGCAATGGCAACACGTTGTTGTTCACCACCAGATAGTTGTGTTGGAAAATGATGTAGTCTATCTTTTAGACCAAATTGAACTAACAGCTCTTCTGCCTTTTGCTTTGAATTATCAATCCCATTAATCTCTAAAATCAAAGATACATTTTCAAGTGCTGTGTAATTTGGAATTAAATAAAAAGACTGAAAAACAATACCAATTTTTTTCTTTCGAATATCAGCTAATTGATCCTCATTAAATGTTGAGATGGATTGCTGATCAAAA